>NZ_JAKILC010000007.1 GCF_023283845.1 Shewanella marinintestina | reverse complement strand
TTCTATAATCCAGTGCGTCGTCATGGTAGTAATAATGGACTGTCTCCTGTGCAGTTCGAAAAGCAGTACTTTGAGAAACAGTTAAGTGTCTAAGAAATTAGGGGCTTACCATATCTAAAACTTTGTTCTCTGCAGATATAGCTTTAACAACATCAAATAATGAAAAATATAGCTGTTCATCTTCAATAAAACTTCTAACAGCTGAATTACCGCTAGCACTGTTATAAGAAAAAATGGTTTCCGATAAGCTCATATATGTATACTCATAGTTAAAGTACATTACTTAGGGCAACTTACATGAAAACATACTGGAATGAAAAATAAAATCATAATATTTTCGTATAGTTAACACGTAAACCTTACGTATTTAAGAATCCTCCTCTCTTACAACAAAAACACTTACCCTAGCAACAGCAATAAGCATAACCCAAGACCCAATTTTGAGTTTGGGAATATCGTAATAGGAAGTTGTTGCTCTATATCAATCTTCATCATCGGTATTTCCGTCACTCTTCTCTGGTTTAAATTAAGCGCTATAACGCTGATTCTGCGAGCTAATGCCATAGGTTGCAACAGCCTAATGTTAGATTTATCTTTAAAATTCACCCAACAAAAAACGCACCACTAAGGGTGCGTTTTACGTAATGGCGTTACTGCCGATGATAAGACAATGAAGCCGATGGTTTTCGCCGCGGAGTTGACTCCAGTCAATGAGCAGTGAAAACCTGAGGCTGAAGCCGTATTCTCAAGGCTAAGTAGCCATTATAAATTATTCGTAGTCAGATACAGGGGCGCAACTACACATCAAGTTACGATCACCAAACACATCATCAATACGGTTAACCGTTGGCCAGAACTTATTCGCCTTAACCGCATTAGTTGGGAACACGGCTTCTTCACGGCTGTAAGGGCGTGAATCAAATGCTGGATCCATGATGTCTGCTAGTGTGTGCGGTGCGTTGTGCAGTGGGTTGTTGTCCACTGGCCACTCACCAGCTTCTACCTTAGCGATTTCGCCGCGGATAGACACCATTGCCTCGATGAATCTGTCTAGCTCAACTTTAGACTCTGACTCTGTCGGCTCAATCATTAGCGTGCCCGCTACAGGGAAGCTCATGGTTGGCGCGTGGAAACCATAGTCGTTTAGACGCTTAGCAATATCCATCTCAGTCACACCAGATGCTTCTTTAAGCGGACGTAAGTCGATGATGCACTCGTGCGCTACACGGTCATTACGACCAGAATAAAGCACAGGGTAATGAGCAGAAAGCTTCTTCATCACGTAGTTAGCGTTTAGTAACGCTACTTGTGTTGACTGGCGTAGGCCTTTTTTACCTAGCAGCTTAATGTACATCCAAGTGATTGGCAGAATACCCGCGCTACCAAATGGTGCTGCTGATACTGCGCCGTTGTTGTCTGACTCTAAGCCGTGCTTAATGACACTGTGACCAGATAGGAAAGGCGCTAGGTGCTTTTTAACACCGATTGGGCCCATACCTGGTCCACCGCCGCCATGTGGAATAGCAAAGGTTTTGTGTAGGTTAAGGTGCGATACGTCTGCGCCGATAAAGCCTGGTGATGTTAGACCAACCTGTGCGTTCATGTTGGCGCCATCTAGATAAACCTGACCACCGTGCTGGTGAATAACTTCACAGATCTCACCAATGCCTTCTTCATACACACCGTGAGTCGATGGATAAGTGACCATGATACAAGATAGGTTATCAGCCACTTCAGCCGCTTTCGCCTTTAGGTCATCCATGTCGATGTTGCCGGCTTTATCACAGGCGGTAACGACGATTTTCATGCCTGCAAGCTGCGCTGATGCAGGGTTAGTACCGTGGGCAGATTGTGGAATTAGACAGATGTTTCTGTGCGCGTCGCCGCGTGACTCATGGTATTGCTTAATTGCCAGTAGACCTGCGTACTCGCCCTGTGCGCCAGAATTTGGCTGTAGCGATACTGCGTCGTAACCTGTGATATCAACTAACCATGCTGATAGCTCTTCAAGTAGCTGAGTGTAACCTGCTGCTTGCTCTGTTGGGCAGAACGGGTGCATGTTACCAAACTCAGGCCATGTGATTGGCGCCATCTCGGTTGCCGCGTTTAGCTTCATGGTGCATGAGCCAAGCGAGATCATTGAGTGGTTTAGGGCTAAATCTTTGCTTTCTAAACGCTTGATGTAACGCATCATCTCTGTTTCGCTGTGGTAGCGATTAAAAGTTGGGTGCGTCAAGATTGCATCAGTACGTAGTAGCTCAGATGGAATTGACTGGCTGCCGTTAGCAATAATATCGCCATCAAGTGCAGCAACATCTAAACCATGGTCAGCGCCAAGGATCACGTCAAATAGCTCAGCAACATCGCCGCGAGTCGTGGTTTCAGCTAAGCTCAAGCCGACAATGCCGTCGCTGTCGATGCGTAGGTTTAGACCCGCTTCAACCGCGCGCGCTTTAACAGCGGCAACATCTAAGCCTTTAATTGATAGGGTATCAAACCAAGTTGTGTTTACCAGCTCAACGCCTTTTGCAGTCAAACCTGCTGCAACGATATCAGTCAGGCGGTGAATGCGCTCTGCAATGGTTTTAAGACCTTGTGGGCCGTGGTATACCGCGTAGAACGATGCCATGTTGGCAAGCAGTACCTGCGCAGTACAAATGTTTGAGTTGGCTTTTTCACGGCGGATATGTTGCTCACGCGTTTGCATAGCCATACGCAGTGCGCGGTTACCGCGAGTATCTTGTGATACACCGATAATACGACCCGGTAGTGAACGCTTATGTGCGTCACGCGTCACAAAGAAAGCAGCGTGTGGACCACCAAAGCCCATTGGCACACCAAAGCGCTGTGAGTTACCAAATACCACGTCTGCGCCCATTGAACCTGGCGACTTAAGTACCACTAGCGACATCATATCAGCAGCAACTGAAACTAATGCTTTTTTCTCGTGCAGCTTGGCAAATAGTTCGCTGTGATCAACGATTTGACCGTGTACGTTGGTGTACTGGAACAAGGCACCAAATAGCTCGTAGTTAACAGCATCGATTGCAGGGCCTACGATAACTTCAAAACCAAAACACTCAGCGCGGGTTTTAATCACGTCGATAGTTTGTGGGAACACATCGTCAGCCACAAAGTAGATGTTAGCTTTTTTAGCTTTAGAAACACGCTTAGATAGCGCCATTGCTTCAGCAGCTGCGGTTGCTTCATCAAGCAGTGATGCAGATGCTAAGTCTAGACCGGTTAGATCCATAGACAGCTGCTGGAAGTTAAGGATCGCTTCAAGGCGACCTTGAGCAATCTCTGGCTGGTAAGGAGTATACGCTGTGTACCAACCTGGATTTTCTAATACGTTACGCTGAATGACGCTTGGTACTTCAGTGCCGTGGTAACCCATACCAATGTAGCTTTTGAATACTTGGTTTTTATCAGCAATTTTGCGGATATAGGCTAGACCTTCAGCTTCGCCACATGAGTCGCCAACTAATAGATCACGGTTAAGTAAAATAGCACCTGGCACGATTTGCGCGGTTAAGTCATCTAATGACTCAGCACCAACAAAGTTAAGCATCTCTTGCTGATGCTCAGCACCTGGGCCGATGTGACGACGAATGAATAATTCGTGCTGCTCTAATTGCGTAAGGGTTTCTGTGGTCATGGGTAACCTAGTTCCTATTTGCCAGTATCCTGCCTGTAGGGGGGCGGTGCTACCGGTCTCTTTAGTTTAGAATTCGATTGTTTGGCAGTATTTGCTTGTGTCATGTCTGCCATTTGGCGTTATTGCCCTGACTATTTACAAGGGTATAAGCCATAAAACGAACAAAGCCCCACTCAGCGATGAGTTGGGGCTTTGTTTATCATCGACGCTTATTCTTCGTCGATAACTGCTTGATAACCTTCGGCATCAAGCAAGTTGTCTAGTTCAGCTAGGTCTGTTGGCATTACGCGGAAGAACCAACCATCACCGAATGCGTCGCTGTTTACTAGCTCAGGAGAATCTTCCAGTGCTTCGTTTACTGCAACAACTTCACCTGATAGTGGTGCGTAGATGTCTGATGCCGCTTTAACAGACTCTGCTACTGCGCAGTCTTCACCCGCGCTAACGTCGTCGCCAACTTCTGGTAACTCAACGAACACCATGTCACCCAAAAGCTCTTGAGCGTGCTCACTGATACCGACTGTGTAGCTACCGTCTTCTTCTTTACGGATCCACTCGTGAGAAGAAGCATATTTAAGTTCAGCTGGGATATTGCTCATTGGTCTAAATCCTTATTCGATGTTCTAATTCTGTATTTAATAAGACGTTACACTGATTTGCCTAATAAGGCTTATATCAATTTTTGCACCTTTTTTACATCATAAGTGCAGTGATTTCATCTAGTTTTTAAGGTTTGCGACATTGATACTGTTCAACCGCGCAAATCTAGCACTTTTCGCTTTATATCAGCATTTGATGAAACCATAAACTGTAGCCTATTGGTCCAATCTCTCAACTAAGGTCATTAACTGGCCCAATAGATAACGCAATCTTGATAAAGCGAATGTTCGCCACATCAACAAAACATTTTTTAGCTATTTAAACTCATTAGCTATTATATGGTGGGGTTAGCCGATAGTTGCTTTGGATTCTAGGAGAAAGCGCGCAGTTGATAAGCATCAATGAGCACTTTCGACAACGAAGCCAAGGCAAATAGCTATAAACCCACCAATATAATTAGAATGCTTGTTTACCGTTACGTACAAAAGAAGGTGCGATAACTTTAACGGGTACGCGCTTCTTACGCATTTCCACTTCAGCCACATCACCAATGGTATTAGGTACGCGCGCCATAGCGATTGAGTAGCCCAATGTTGGTGAGAATGTGCCACTGGTAATTGTGCCTTGCTGCTCAACGCCGTCGCTGTCGGTATAGAATACTGACATGCCGTGACGGATAACGCCTTTAGCGTCCATGATCAGGCCAACTAGTTTGTCTGTGCCTTCTGCTTTAATCTTTTCTAGCGCTTGGCGACCGTTAAAGTCACGATCGCTTGGCTCCCATGCTACCGTCCAACCCATGTTAGCGGCGAGTGGGTTAACGCTTTCGTCCATATCTAGGCCGTAAAGGTTCATGCCTGCTTCAAGACGTAGCGTATCACGTGCACCTAGACCACATGGACGAATGCCAGCTTCTAAGAATGCTTGCCATAGTGCTTCCGCTTCAGCTTCTGGCACGATCACTTCGTAGCCTGTTTCACCGGTGTAACCAGTAGTGGCAATAAATAGTGAGCCTGACTGCATACCAAAGAATGGCTTCATGCCTTCGATTGCTGCATTTTGCTCAGCGTTAAATACGGTTGCGGCTTTTGCCTTAGCGTTAGGGCCTTGTACGGCGATCATCGCTAGCTCTGGGCGCTCAGTCACTTCAACACTAAAGCCTTGCACTTGCTCGTTGATCCACGCGAGGTCTTTTTCGCGCGTTGCTGAGTTAACCACAATGCGGTACTCAGTATCTGATAGGTAATAAGTGATAAGGTCGTCGATAACGCCGCCGTTATGGTCAAGCATTCCGCCGTATAGGGCCTTACCAGGAACTTTAAGCTTAGCGACATCGTTGGCTAGCAATTTACGTAAAAAGGCACAAGCGTCATCACCAATCACGTCGACTACTGTCATGTGAGACACGTCGAACATACCTGCGTCTTGACGCACTGCGTGATGCTCTTCAATTTGTGAACCGTAGTTAAGTGGCATATCCCAACCGTGGAAGTCTACCATCTTGCCGTTTGATTCTAGATGCTTGTTAAAAAGTACAGTTTTGTTAGCCATTTTTATCCCTTCTTTGGGGTCTTTTAGTCTGCTTCTGATGCCGGCACAAATAGAGTGTGCTTGTGTAGGGTACTGGCACCAGATTTATGTCATCGCATTAAAATGCGGCGAAATTATACCTTGAGTCGTCACTTTGTATACAAAAGAATTTTCTAATCCGAACAGTTTTGTCATTAGTTTTTCTCATTACAAATATGTGAAAAATTTACAATGAATTATCCTTTTCCAGAAAAGACAAAACAAACCTATGAAATTAAAGGCTTATTTAGGCTGCACTAATGATTGCTAATTGTTAGCCTTCGCTGCGCTTACACAGTTTAGGTAGATTCTTCTTGTTACCTAACGCCTGTTGAATAAACAGTGTTTTCAATGGCGCAAAATTGTCGACGATATTTAGGCCTAAATCGCGAATCGCTTTGGTCACTGGATTAGTACCTTGAAATAGCCTTTTAAAGCCTTCCATGGCGGTGATCATCTCCAGCGCCTCAGCTTTACGCCAGCGCTCTAAATCACGCAGATGTTTATAGTCGCCAATGTCTTTACCTTGCTGTTTAAGCTCAGTTACCACTTCTACAATCGCTGCCGCGTCAAGGAAGCCTAAGTTAACGCCTTGGCCTGCAAGCGGGTGAATGGTGTGGGCAGCATCGCCCGCTAACACCAAACGTGGCCGTGCAAAGTGACGTGCATAACGCATACGTAGTGGGAACGACTGACGATCACTTTCAAGGTTACACATGCCTAAGCGACCATCAAAGGCGGCAGTTAATGCACGCTCAAAGCCGACCTTATCTAATGCGAGTAGCTGCTCGGCTTTTTCTGGTGACACTGACCAGACGATAGAACACAGATCTGTTTCATATAGCGGTAAGAAGGCTAATGGCCCTTCTTTGTCGAACACTTGCCTTGCGGTTTCGCCGTGAGGCAGCTCGGTGCGGATAGTGGCAACAATGGCATGGTGGTTATAATCCCAGAAGGTCATTGGGATCTTACACTGCTCGCGTACCCATGAATTGGCGCCATCAGCAGCGACCACCAAAGCAGCACTTAAGCTGTCGCCGTTATCTAAGGTTAACCAGGCTTCGCGCTCACCAAAGGCGATGCGCTCTAAACGGGTGTTTTCGATATAAGTCAACTCACTGAGCTCTGATGCGCGCTCAGCAAGTGCAAAGGCGATGGCGTCGTTTTCGATAATCGAGCCTAAGTGACTTTCGCTTAACGAGTGAGCGTCAAAATCGATTTTACCTAGGCTATCTTTGTCCCACACTTGCATCTTTTGGTAAGGACTCACTCGCGCTGCAGCCAAGTAAGGCCAAGCACCTAAGTTAGTAATAAGCTGCTGGCTAGCTTTGTTAATGGCACTGACTCTTAGCTTTGGTACGCCAGATACCGCTTGTGTTTGCCCTGCATCGATTACCACGACTTTAGTGCCTGCCATCGCTAAGCCTATGGCTGTTGCTAACCCAACCATGCCGCCACCAACAATGGCGACATCATAAGTTTGTGTGCTTAACATCTTTTACCCTTATTCAAAAATGGCGGATTACGCCAACCACATGCTTTTGAACTGACTGACAAACGTTATTGTGCATGTTTATTGTTAATTTGACTTTAATACGGCGAAGTGACTGCTGAAGATTAACCTTTGTTCCAGCCCATTGCTTGGCGCGCTACTGGCGCTTTTAATGGCGGAAACCATGACAGCAGTCGTAGCCCAAGATTACGACCAATCACCAATGGCCAATAGTCGTTAGAAAAACCGCGGACTAAAAACTCAATGTTATTCATGGTGCTTTGTCTGTCGGCCTTACGGCGCTCAAGGTAAGCGTGAGTGACCGCCACACTACCTATATCTTGATGCTCTGGGTTAGCAAGCACTTGCTTTAATACATCGAGTACACATACCACATCACGCAGCCCCAAATTAAACCCTTGGCCAGCAATTGGGTGCAGTGTTTGCGCCGCGTTACCTAAAAATATCGTACGCTGATAAATCGGCCTTGGCATATACGACAACATTAATGGGTAGCTAAAACGCTCACCAATATCGATAAAACGCCCTGCTCGATAACCAAAGGCATGTTGCAGTTCGCTAATAAATTCAGCCTTAGGGGCGTTTAGTAGTCGCTCGGCATCAGAAGGTTCAAGCGCCCACACCATAGACAAGCGTGACTCACCTTGATTAGCAGCCATTGGCAATAACGCAAGCGGCCCCGTTTGAGTAAAGCGCTCATAGGCCCAACCATTATGGGGCTGCTCGGTATGAATATTGGCGATAATTGCAGTTTGATTAAAATCCACCTGCTCTAGCGGCTGCTTAAAGGCTTGGCGCACTTTGGAGTTAACCCCGTCTGCGGCGATTAGCAACTTAGCTGAGATCTGCTGACCATCTTCTAACGTCAGCAATTGTGCATCGATACCCGCTGCTACGCTTTGCAGCTTGGCTGGGCAATAAAGGCCAACCTCACTTTTTTCAAGCAAGTTAAATAATTTGTGCCCTACCGCTTCAAGCTCAACTACCTGACCGAGATACGGCAAATGCAGTGACTCACGGTTAAGCTCCGTCATACCGAAGTTACCGCGCTCTGAAATATGAATATTGTGGATAGGTTCAGCTAGCGCGTCTAAATGCTGCCACAAACCTAACTGCTTAAGCTCGAAGATAGAGCCATGGGAGATAGCAATTGAGCGGGCATCAAAACCAGGATGTTCGCTACTTGGCTTATGTGCCTCAATAAGAGCAATTTTAATTGGCGCTGTTAGATGTGAGCAGCCTTGCTTAGCAAGCTCTGCTATACCTAAAGCCAAGGTGGCGCCCGCCATTGCTCCGCCTACGATAGCGATATCGACGTGATTAATTTCAGTGGTACTTGCTACATCAGCGTGTTGGTTATGGTTCGCCATGGAATGTATTGGTCCAATAACAAGATAAGTGTCGGTGCTACTGATACAAAAACCGCCATGCAGCAACAGCGATGGCGGTGATTGGTTTAAATAGATGTTAGTGCATTACGCCTACATCAATTGGCTCGTCGTCATCAATCGCGGGGCCAAACTCGGCGTAACACATGAGTGCCGCCATACGAGTAAACTCCATCAGCTCAATCAGTGCGGCTTCTGACTCGTCGTCTTCGGCAACATCAAACTCAACTTGAGCAATTTCAGATAAGTCTTGAATCACTTCACGCACATCAAGCGGCGCTTGGTTGAGCTTAGGCTGAATGATGGCAATACCAGTGAGAAAGCTTTGCACCCACAGTGACAGTGCTTCAACACGCTTTGATAGTGACTCTTCTTCTTGGGGTAGCATTGGGCTAAAGCCAAAGTCGGTATCTGACAAACGCGTCACCGCATCTTGATACAAGTCATCAATCAGGGTTTGTAATTCTTTCGGCAGTGCTTGGCCGTCGTTCATTAGCTCAAGCAGTGGTTGAGTCCAGCCCGATGGTTTTTGCTCTACACCACCACAAATAAGCCCGACAAGTGCGCCGTGAACTTCTACAGGGTGCTGACCAATCTCAGCGGCATTTAGTGCTGCAAGGAGTTTATCCATCTGCAACGTAGGTAGGCTAGCCATAAGGTATTTTCCAATCACAATATTTACTCACTTCATGCTAGCAGAAGTGACGGACTCGACCAATAGTCGGCACCATAAAGTCGGTAAAACTTTGTGCTATGAACCACAAATGCTGCAATCGTGACCAAAAAGGCAAATCATTCACGCCGAAACGGATCCCGTCACTTAGCGCTCGATACTACTTTGTAAAAGCAAATGGCTTTCCTCTGTACAAACACCCAAAGGCTTCCCCTGCAAAGGTGCACTTAAACAACAAGGAAAAAGCTGATCCGCTCTATGTTTGTACGCCAATGGCGATCTAAACAACAATTAATCTAAACTGCATCAGTTTGCGCGTCGATCGTGTTGCACTTTGCTAGTGAGACCGATATAGTCCGCTCAAGTACATGGTTATTAGGATTGTTTTCGGGATGAGTAGCAAGGCGATTGAAATTACCCTTATGGGTCGTACCTACTCTATTGCTTGTCCAGAAGGACGAGAAGCTGCGCTTAGGCATGTGGCTAACAACCTCGAAAAGCAGTTAACCTCGCTTAAAGCACGTACTAATAACATTAGCCGAGAAGAAATTGCCATTATGGCAGCATTAAATACCGGTTATGAGCTGTTAGAAGAACAGCAAAAGAATCAAGATTATATTAAGCAAATGGATGATAAAATCGGTTTGCTACAGTCAACTCTTGAAGATGCGCTGGTAGATCGCGCTACAAAAGCTGACTAAAAATAGCTATAATCGCAGTTGCTTTATAAGCAAGTGTTAACAGTTTTATCGTAAGCCCATTTTAGTCACCCGACTGGTTTACGAACACAAGTTTTGCTCCCTGGGATATTCGCTAGCTGGTAATGTCCCTGTGCCGATACTTACAAACCCAGGGTGAATGTTTTACTGACATTGCGCAAGCTCGGCTCGTACCGAGAAGCCTTAGGAGGTATTCATTTACCCGCCTTGAACCTACGGTTCAAGGGCTACACCAGCGGTCGGTATTCTGGGGAGCAATTTAATTACAATAAGCCACTTTGTTGATGACAGAGTGGCTTTTTTGTATCTACGCATTGGTGATACCGACCCGTCGGACTTTCTATAAAAAGACTGGGGGGAGCAATTTAATTAAATGAAAACCATCGTTAGCAATAACGGTGTTTTTTTTATTTGTGCATTGGTAATACCGACCCGTCGGACTTTCTATAAAACACTTTATGAAGAGAGTGCGGGGGAGCAATTATTCTTTATAAGAAAAAGCGACATTAAGCCATTTCACTTGAGGTGGCTTTTTGTATCTGTGGGTTAGAAACAAAGAAAGGACTTCCTTGCACTTACACGACTCTTTAAATTCTGACACAAAATAGAACTCCACTCTCAGGTTACATTTGGATACAGAGTCCTAATTCACCATCAAATATAGTTATCCCACTGATATTTGAAGGACGTAAAAGGACTATCCTATGAAAAAGACTTGTTTAGTTATCTCAACCCTATTACTCGCAAACTCGGCATTTGCAGCAGACAATACCTATATTCGTAACGGTAATATTTATAGCCATGAAGGCCAATTTTTTGTCGGCGCAGGTGCTGCAACCGGTAGTGAATTTTATAAAGGTCAAGACCATAAGACTACCGCATATGTAAACAGCGGTTACCATGGCGAAGACTTTAACGCGGATCTTTCAGGCATTAACTATCGCTTTTTGGGCAACAATGAAAGCGGTATAAACTTAAGTGCCTTTGTTGTCGCAAACCCAGGCTTTAATGCTAGCGATGCCGATATTCTACAAGGCATGAAAGACCGTAAGATCAGCGGTGATTTAGGCTTAAATGCCGATATCAAGCTTGGTCGTGGCACGCTATCGAGTAAATTCCAACATGATGTCACAGGTGTCTACGACGGTTATCAAGCTGATATCACTTACTACCAACCAATTAATATCGGCTTTGCAGATTTTGTCCCTTACGCAGGCGTGCACTATTACAGTAAAGACTTCGTCAACTACTACGCTGGCGTATCTAAGTCTGATGCCACAAATGAGCGCGCAGCTTATACTGGCGATGGGGCTTTTGCCTATAAAGCGGGCTATGCCTTAGTCATACCGGTAACGGAACACTTAGATATTACTCAAGCCACAGGTTACTCTCGTTTGAGTTCTGATATGGCAGACTCACCGCTAATTGACAGTAATAATCAATGGGTAACGACTCTAGGCGTTAGCTACAGCTTTTAATTAATCCAAATCGCTATGAGTGGAGGTGATATGAAACATTATAGAAATCTATCCATTGGTGTATTACTAGCGGTAATGTTAGCCGCATGTGCCACACCTTATGATACTCAAAAGAGCTTTTGGACCTTTGGTAAAGGCTTTGAAACTATGCAAATTGCCCCTGATAGCTGGCAGATCAGTTTTGTGGGCAACACCAATACCGACCGAGCACTCACGCGAAAATATGTAATGCTCAAAGCTGCTGAACTTTGCCAAAAAGCGGGCTACCCATACTTTAGCTTTAACAATGAGCAAACTAACCGGGACTCAGTGGCTCAGTATGGCGCAGCAACAACCACCGGCGATATTTTGTGGGGCAGCTCGACTATAGATAAAGAGACCTCTACTGTTGTAGAAGTTACGGGACTTAAGAGCAAGCCTAGCTCTCCAGCGTCTAGAATTTACAATACCGACTACATTTTGCAGCATCTATCGACCGAGAGTTAATCGCAGACATAAAAAAGCGCCAATTGTGGCGCTTTTTTATTTGATGGATACTTAGGTGTATCGCTCTAGCAAATCAACATATTTAGTTTTTAATATCCAATAGCGATTTAATTTTCGAGCTTTATACTCAGCGACATTCTCGCTCCGCCTAGCGCACTTGAGCGAGTAATAACAAATTCAGTTCCCATCCAACTGCTGATACGTTTAACAATCGCTAACCCCATACCATGGCCGGCATTGTCTCGGCTTTGTTGACCACGAACAAATGGCTTAACAATCTGTTCGATTTCATCGTTATCAATTCCTTGCCCGTCATCTTCGACATGCAACCATACCCGATATTGATCGACTTCTACTCTCACTATAATTTGCGAGCGACCAAAACGCTCTGCATTACTGAGCAAGTTAGCCAGCTGCATAGAGAGGTATTTGGGGTCGCTATTAACCTTAATTGTTTGTTCTATCCCGAGATATTCAATCGGATAAGCAATGTTGCTATGATCTGCAAGCTTTTGCTTAAGCCAACTATTTAGCTCAATAACTTGTAAGTCAGGTTTAATATTTGCTTCATCAAGCCTTGCATAGCTTAATAGGGTTGAAACAAGTTCTTCCATGGTATCCAAGTCGCGGTTTAATCTTTGAAAGTACTTAATTCGTAGCTGTTCGTTTTGTGTTTCTTCTAGCGCTTCAATACCAAAGCGTAGCCTAGCGATGGGCGTTTTTAGATCATGGGAGACGGCGCGGCTAAGCAACTTATTGTCGTCCACTAGCTGCTGAATGCGATCGGCCATACGGTTAAATTCCGTTTCAATCGCGCCGATATAAGAGGTTTTACTGACTTTAATCCGTTGCTGTAGTTGCCCCATACCAAAGGCTTTAGTGGCTTTACTGAGGTGCATTAATTGCCTGATCAATGGTGAAACCCAAACCAGTAAGATCAGCACTACACCCACATAAAACAGCATTGTGTAGATTTTATTCCAACTAAAATTTGTTTCTTCGGGAGACACCAGCTGAGTCTTGATGTTCAGTACTTGGCTGGTCAGCGGTAAACGATAATGCAGTGAGATCCCTTCATCAGACTCTAATAGCAACGCAGCATCACGTTTAAACTGCGTCGTTAATGAAGGTGGTAAGATAAATATCTTCTCATCGATTAAAGAAAGTTGCTCTTGGTTTTGCTGATTCCAGTTATCGATAAAATGAGCCGGTTCGACATTGTCATCATCTAAGCTTTGGGCTAATGAACGGCCAACTAGCTTTAGCGCAGTCAATTGCTCTTTGGTCGTTGGTATATCCGGTCTTGGATCGGTAAGACTAGCAAATTCACTAATTGACCAACCAAGGCTAACTATCGATGTAAGCACAACTAACACTAAAGAGATGATGAGCTTTTTCATAATTCGCCCCTGCCAACGCATTTAAGCATGGGATTATTGCGTCTCATCTTCACGGCAAAATAGATAACCTTTACCACGAATCGTTTTTATTTTATAAGGCTGGTTTTGCGCTTCATGCAGTTTTTTACGCAGTCGTGATACCCGAATATCAACAGAACGGTCAAAGCCGTCATACTCAATACCGCGTAACTGCGCAATTAAATCTGAACGACTCACCACAGTGCCAACTTTTGAGGCGAGTAACCACAAAACATCAAATTCATTGGCATTCAAATCCAAAACTTTCTGCTCAATAGTAACTGATTTAGCCACGGCATTAAGTACTAAAGAGTCAAAGACCAATTGCTGCTTAATATTGTCATCGGTGGCACGGCGCAGTAGTGCTTTGATCCGAGCTAACATCACCTGAGGTCTAATTGGTTTGGTGAGATAATCATCTGCGCCGACTTCCAAGCCCTGAATTTCATCGCCGTCTTCAACGCAAGCGGTCATAAATAGAATCGGCCCTGTATAAAAAGCACGTGCTTCTTTGCAAACATCAAAGCCATTTTTAACCGGTAACATCACATCTAATAGCACTAAGTCCGGCTCTTCTTCGGCGATCATTGCTAGCGCAAAGTCCCCTTGGCTAGCAACTGTAATACTGTATCCATGGTCAAGTAAATAATCGCTTATCCACTCAGCTAAAGAGGTATCGTCCTCGACCACTAAAATGTGTTTTGTTGATGTCATTAAAACAACCTCCAGCCAGACGGACTTTGCTTAGGTGCTTTATACACCCATGTCACCGTAACTTTTACCTCGGCCAATGGCTGTAAGTCATCGTGACGGATCAAGCTAAATGCCTTGGTGGCATCACTTTCAAAACTGTATTGATATTGTTGTAAAGATTGGCCATCCCAGCAGGTTAACTGTTGCCGATTTTTCGATTCTATTAAACAGAATCGCCCAGTTGCAGGGGTTTGCCACTGGAATAATACATCTTGATAGCAGGTTTGGCCTTTATGTAGTGCCACGCATTGCTCCGGCGTTGCAGTAAAATTAATGACTGGCTGCTGAGCTAAAACGTTAACAGGACAGGTAAATATTAGCAGCCCGACTAACTGATACAACTTAGTCATAGGCCACCTAAAATACATAGCTGATTGAGGCGTTAAAAAACGACACATAACCAGACTCATTAAAGGGGCTATCTGTCACTTCATCTGACAGCACGTTCATACGATACATAGCCCGAAACACCAAGCTTTCGCTAATTGGATAAGCAACACCAAGCTCTAAACCATAGCTAAATGAGTTGCCCGGTTTATATGCTGGAAATAGCTCTGTTGCTTCTTCATCAGTGACGCCAAAAAGATACTGGTTTAACGTAGAAGAGGAATATTCAACACTAGCTAAAGCATGAAAATTCCAATTACGAACCTGCCATGATTTACCTAATCTGGCACTACTTTGGATCCCCTGCCCATCAAAATAGTCACTCACTATCCGGTATTGAAATACGTAATGGTCGTCCCAATAACGCGTAGCCCTGAAGCCTGCACCAATATATAGCGACTCTTCTGACATCAAGTAATTATTGCGCCCAGCCTCGCTTAACATGGCAGGATCAACCCCCTCAGGTCTCGCCCAAGAAGTTTTTAAATTTGCCGCTAAAATATCTAATGACCAGTTTTCAGAATTCCAAAAATTAAAACCCAGATTTATTCCGTCTTGAGACTGATGCACCATCTCAACAAACAGGCCTTTATACTGATACATTCCACTGATGAGTAAAGAAGGTTCAAGCGTTTGATGTTCGGTTTGTCGCACATCCACTTTATTAACACTATAAACACTGGCTCCCAGTTCAAAATAACCGCCATTAGCAAGACGATCATCGACTCCACCAGCCACACTGGTAGCAATATCAGAGGCTATTACTGCACGAGGAAAACCCCAACATAATGCGCACAAGATTACCCATACCGCCAAATTAGGCCTTATCATAATGAGTTAAACCAAGGTGTACTTAAAACAGGAATGAGCGACATGAGCTACCAACTAATAATTTGATAAAAATAGTAAAAACTACGTTTGAAATGATAATCAAAATAAGTGAAATAATTGCGTGTTAAGTTGACTAACTTGTCATCACAACCTTTTTAGCGCTATACGCTAGCCTTCAAAAATTACGTAATTAAACCCTATCTATTTATGGCTCTAAAATACTATACAATCCGTCAACAGCGCAACGACCCATCCAGCACAATAGCCACTAAAAACACACCTACCAAACAAAACAATTACATTGATTGCAAAAGGTTTCCAATGTAAAAGCCAAATCTAATGAATAGGCCTTTAATGGTCATTTGGATTAATTCGTTTTGTATCTTTGTGCTGTCAGTCTCTTGCTATTACGTACAAATTAATACCAATCAATAATCCTATAGCTAAAATCATCTTGAACTAAATTCCACTTATCTATCACGCCAATAAACTCGAACGAGATTAGTCACAGCAAGTCTACTAAATGAATCCCTAAATAAGCTTAAGCCACTGTAACGATTGAACATATGTCACACTATGTAAATTGTCACTCACTTAATTATTGTTCGAACCCTTTAAAATCATAGGCTTACATACAAGCCTTTTCTAGTTCGCCATTGTTTTTAACTATCTTTTCGCGTATAAAGCGATAATTATTAATAACTTGTAATTCAGGGACTATGACAAGTTGTATGCTTAAATCTTCTCGCTGTTATGCTTTACTGCTCATCATTTTTATCGCTCTTTCAGGCTGTAAATCTACCCCAGAGGCGCCTCCGATCCCCCCAAAAGTTGTGCCCCAATCATTAAGTCACCTGCCGTTTGACGCTAAAGTTGATGGTGAAGATATTGTTGATATTCAGCTGACTTTGGGCGATCGCAACTTATACCTCAGCGATAGTGGCCATATAAAAATGGTGTCCATTGCGCAGTGTCCGCTGGATATTTCTGCGCATCGCGGTGACTTTCGCTTACCAGAAAGCAGCGACCTTGCCATTGCATCTGCGCTGTTTGATAACTACAACAGTGTCGAAATTGATGTAATGCAGCTAAAAGACGGCACTTGGGTTAACCATCACGACAGCCAAACAGGCCGTGCGACTGTGTATTACACCGGTGAGCGCTACAAACTTGAGCGCATGAATCGTAAGCAATATGCCAAGCTCAAACTACGCCAAAAAGGCTCAAACGAACTACTCGATATGCGTCCAATTACTGCATACGAGGCGTTTACTACTTTTGCTGCCTATCGCTCTTATGATCAGTTGCTAAACGTAGAAATTAAGTCTGAAGCTAATGGCCATGAACTGGTTGAGCTAGACAATATGTTGCGTCAAACCATTGGTCAGGGTGGCTATTATTATTCGGCATCTGATCTGGAAATGCTGGAAAAGCTCCGTGGGATTAACCCACGCGTTTACTTAGGATTCGTTCAAGGTGCACACCCAACCAGCGTTGATAAGGTTACTGCCGATCTGCGCCGCGGCGCTCAAAACGATGATTATTACTTAGATCACCAAAAGAACATCGAGTTTGCGGGCAAGTATGGCACTAAACGTTACCGTTCTCGTTATAAGAACTATGCGTCATCTGCAGGTATAAGAAAGATCAGCGATAAGCTTGGCGCAAACTCAGGCCTGCATTTAGATATTCGCAGCTTTATGCAAAATACCAGTGTGTTAAATAGCGCGCACCGTTATGGCATGAAAGTCTACACCTATACGATTAACGGTACTGATTTTCATCAAGGCCAGTTAAAGCGACTCGCTAAGAAAAAACTACCTGATGGTGTAATTGTCGACACCACACCTTATAAAATCTGCCAGAAACTGTTTAATGCTTCTGTACCGAACAAGCGTTATCAGCCGTTAACCCCTGCCGGAAAATATATTGCGTCGCTGCCTGCTGATGCCGACTTTGATCGCTTTGACGAAATGCTTGGCTACCAGCAAGAGGGTTATTACATATCGTTAAACTCTGGCCTTAAGTCAATTGCTAGAGCCAAGGCTAAGCCAGCGAAAGTCAGCAGAAGCAATAAGAATTCAGCAAGTAACCCTCATGGCTTTCCGACAATTGTCGATGAAGAAATAGAGAAAACCAATAGTAAAACCATTATTTTAACCCTACCAAGTAGTAACAATGACTGATAAAAAAAACAGCCCATTTGCCACTGACTTACTTAACTCTGCGCCGACTCAAATTAAAATGGCGGCTGCAGAAAAAGAGCTACAGAAGGTGCAAAAAAAGCAGCAATCAACTGCAGCTAAACAACAAAAGCAGCAAAAAATAGAGCAGCAGATCGCTAGTGTCGGTAAGCCATTTTGGTGGATGATGACCATGTTCATCTGCTCGGTTATTTATCTGTTCCCTGAAGCGGTATTTAATGCTGCATTAACCGATGTGGCCGGAGGTCGTAACTCTAGCCATGATGATCTGCGCGCAGTTGAGTTATTTGGCCGAACCATTAGTGGTATTGGCGTGACTTTACTACTAGCGGATATGCTACTTAGCGGCAAACGCGTAGCTAGAGTTGGCCGTGCGCTTGGCTATTTTTGTTTGATTGCCGTGCTTGTTTGGCCTACGGTATTTTTTGGCCAAAAATGGTTAGTGGACCACTTTATTATTGATGCTTCGACACCTGAAGAGCGTCAGCAAGCGTATTTGTCACAAGTCCTACGTAGCGCGTTAATCGAAAAGTCGATTCAATTTGAAGGTATTAATTACAACCCAGACCAAGCCCATAGCGGCACAGAAAAGACCTTCTTATCAGTATTTGGTGGTTTAGTGTATGCCGACGATAAACTGGTCGATGATCTATCGCAGAAAAAGCGCATGATCATGGAAAAGTTTGTCCGTGATAAAGCCATGTCTCGCTTTGATAGCCATTACCAAGATTATGATGAATTCCGTCAAACGTTGAGAGGCAAATATCAAGAATACGCCGATGGTTCTGCCAAATATAATCGCGCTTTAGCCAGTGCACCTGACCGCTCTGATGAGTATTGGTTAGATACCCAAAACCAAGTAAAACAGGGCTGGGAAAAGTATCAAAAAGGCGTTACCGCTTATGAAGCTAGGGTGGAATCTCGAGCACAAAAAATAGCCCCTAAGATCCATGACTATTTTGAGCGTCGTAATAAATGTGCTGATAAGAAAAAAGGTAACAGTCGTAACCGCTGTTTTGAGCGCTTACAAGATGGTTATGACCGCGAGATAAAGAAATACAGCATTCCGTATATACCGCCTGATGACTGGCTGATCCGTGAAGAGATCTCTACCTCTGAAAATGTTGGCAACTCAATCATTGCTGGTGTCATGACATTTGGTCTATTCACCGCTATGCAAGCGGTTGATGCGGCTACTGGTGGCGATGCAGGTTTAAAAGATCACCGCATGGTGTATACCAATGATGTGAATCACTATAAGAATGTACTGATGGTAAAAATGGAGCCTGACTTTATTAAAGAATCAGGAGGCTATCCATTAGGCATCAACTCTTTGCATACCTTCAGAGTACATGAACTCACTAGCCTTAAGGTAAACAAAAAGCTTAAACAGAAAGGGCTAAGTCTACCAACTGCTTGGTCTATTACTGATCGCCGAACATTCGATAAAGCCGTGGCAAGCAAAGTTCGCCAACAAGCCGATATTGAATGGCGCAAAAATATGCGTGCTAAAAACACTGATATGCCGCCTAACCTTAGCTGGAAAGCATTCCAACGCCACAGCGATATTCAGCAGCGTATTGCCAAACGTATGGGTGACCTATACGTTAACCCTACCTTAGCCGACTGGAATAATCGTCAGTTTAAGCAGCAAATCATCGAGCCTAATATTCAGCGCAAAACCACTGAATACCTTAATGTACTAGAAGCTCAAAAAGCTGAGTTTGCCGATGGTGGTATATTTGAAGCCACCGGTAAATCGGCGCTACGTGCCACCATTATTCCACCTATTTCGATGTCGATTAGTTTAGCGTTAGTGCTGCTAACAGTGCTTAAGCTACCAATGAAACTCGTTGAGTTGGTACAAGCTAAGCAAGCTAAACCGACAACAGAAAAGAGCACAAAACCTTACGTTAAGCCTGCAATTACCATGACCATTTTAGCGTCAATTTTTGTCGTGCCTATGTCGATTGGCGGCAATGAGTACACCATGGAAGACTCGGCGATGAACTACTTCTTCGAGCAGATGGAGAAGAATGATTCGGCCAGTATTTCTTTTGCGCTCAAGTGGCTGTTGGTTACCCAGCCATTGGTGCAGCCTATTGGCTCAACAATTGACAATACCTTTAGCATTACCAAAGGCTTCAATGCGATTAGCGAACCACTTAACCAATTTGATTTAGCCATGCTGCCAGAGCACGACTCAAGTGACCACAGCGCTAAAAAGAGCACAGCTAAGCCAACGTTGAAACTGCCTTTAACGGTAAATACTAACGTTGATGGAGCTAGAGTTTCTGTGATGAATATTAAACCAAGATATCAACCGGGGATGCTACTGCCACCTGGTGGTTACGATATTAAGGTGAGTGCTCCGGGTCATCAAGATGTGCGTCAATGGGTGTATTTAAAAGCCGATAAAACTCAATTTACCATTAAGCTATAACCAGTATTAAATAGGAAGTATGCCGTGAGCCAATTACAGCAATTTCAAGACTTTATTAGAACTAACGGTGAAGAACTCACCGGTGTAGATGTACCCGTTGTATTAAGCGATGAGCAAGCTAAACAGCCTCAACTTAACTTTACCTTTGGCTGGCGAATTGAAATTGGCGTCAACTCCCATAGCCATGGGGGACGACGTCCTGCAGGTATTAGCTGTGGTACATCGTCAGATGCAAGCCATGAAGCAAACCAAGCAGCTAAAGAGTATGTCAGTGGCCGAGACCCACTGTTTAACGAACGCTTTATCAAGATCCTTGGGCCGGATATTAGCAAAAACTTTTTAATCAAAAATACTGGCTTAAACTCAGCTCCTAATACCTATGTAGGTCAAGACATTTGTAGCAATTGCCGAGGCTCTGGTTGTGTAAGTTGCAGCAGCTGTAATGGCCGAGGAAAAAGTAGCTGTTATTCTTGTAGTGGTAGCGGCCGTGTCAGTGTGAGTAAGTACGACAGCTACAACCAACGTACGGTTTACACTACAGAGTCTTGCTCATCATGTTGGGGCAGCGGTAAACAAACCTGTTCAACTTGTAATGGTAGCGGTGACGTCACCTGCCGTACCTGTGATGGCAGCGGTTACTTATATTACAGCTACACTATCGATGGCGAAGCCAAGCGCAGCACTAGATGGAAGCATACCAGTAGCGATTACCATGAATGGACTGGCGATTTTATCAAACGTACCGGCCTTAACGTAATCCACGGCTTTAACGATATTACCGAAGTAGATGTTGAAGGCGACCTTGATGGTTGTACCTTTGTGTATGCCTTTAGTGCTATTTTGCCAACACTGCAATTCACGGCAACTATCGACAAAGTCGACACTAAAATGTGTTTTGCCGGTAAACAAAATAAAACTCATGACGCCGGTGGTGTTTATGATCCAGCAGTGTGGAAAGTCGCCCAAAAGATGGGCGCGGGAGATAAAAAAGACGACACCATTGCCCTTGCCACGCCTGCGATTAAAAATATCGTAGAAGCCGATACGACGAGCAGCAAAATTGGGTTATTAGAGGAGAATTGGGTATCGACAGATATCAAAGATGCCGTAGTAACCAACTATAAGACTTTGGTGACCCAGCTTAAGAAACAAAGCGTAAAAGGCATTGTCCCTAGGATGTTAGGCGCTGTAGTTAAATATGCCTACCTATTCTTTACCTTAGGTATACTAATAGCGCTACTGTTTCCACAGTTTGCAGAGCAAACTCAGGACCGTGTAGGCTTAATGCAATACCCACAGTGGATTGTCGCACTATTAAAGGGTGACTTTGCCCTGTTTGGAGTCCACCCATTAGCCAACTATGCCTTTGTCATAGGTCTGTTTATCGCAAGTTACCAGCTGATAAAACGCTGTTATTGGAAGAACATTGGTAAAGCTAAAACTTATGCTCTGGCATTAGGTATTACTCTGTTGCTGCCTCACATTGGCCTGAGCTTGTTTTATAATACCCTAACAGCGTTTCAGTATACGCCCGCTCTCGTAAATGCATTAGCTGGTGGCGCCTTATTTGTAGGGCTTTATTTATTAGTTATTGGCTTCAGCTGGCCGAGCAAATGGTACCTAAAGCCTATTGGTTTAATTGTTGCTGCAGCATTATACGTCGCCCTTCAATTTGGTATCGCTATGCTCAACGGTGCACTTGGCATAGTGCCGGCTGAAGTGAAGTACGTTAGAGGTATCGGCCAAATTATTGAGCCAGCATTAATGTTTATGAGCCATAACTTAATTGAACTGGGTTTATTGACTATATTGTGTAGCTACTTCTTAACTCGTCGACGTTTTTGGTTAAATGCCAAAACAGCCGTGGCCGACTACAACAGTCCAGTACTGCTTAAGTCGATGAATATGGAGCGTTAAAGCTACTTCGTCACGAGAAATAGTTTAATCGATGCCGCTTGGTTCTTTAGCACTAAGCGGCATTTTTGTACCGGTAGCTTTTAACCACTCTGAAAGTTAGACTATTTATCAAAAGGAGTCGTCTTAAATGCCAGCAAAAACGCACAACAGTATTACCCCTGCAAATCGCAAGCAGATCCGCGCCACGATTCGTCTCGCGCGCCAAAGTTTGTCGGCCGAGCAGCAATTTGCAGATTCAAAGCAGGCCACAGATACCTCTTTATCGACCATACTCAAACTTAACGCTCGCCGTGTAGCACTTTATCTTACCAATGATGGAGAGCTTGATACCAAGCCATTAATAGAGATGCTTTGGCAGCATAATATTGCGGTATACCTGCCACGATTACACCCCTTTAGTGCGGGCAATTTACTCTTCCTACGCTATCAAGCTGATAGTGTATTAGAGCAAAACAGTTTAGGTATTTGGGAACCAAAGTTAGATATCACGCAGATGATGCTTACTCATCAACTAGATGTAGTGATCACACCATTGGTCGCCTTTGACAAGCACGGTAACCGCATGGGGATGGGCGGTGGCTACTACGACAGAACCCTCGCTAACTGGCAAAGTATCGGTAAACCTTTACCGATAGGTTATGCCCACGACTGTCAGCAAGTCGATAGCCTGCCCTGCCAGCATTGGGATGTGCCGTTACCTATGATTATTACTCCAAGTGCAGTGTATCAATATTCAGATAAAGTTATACCTGCCAGTTGATTGGGGCTTCACCTCGAGCTTGTAAAAGCTGATTAACTTTAGAGAAATGCTGACAACCAAAAAAACCACGATAAGCTGATAATGGCGATGGATGTGGCCCGCTAAGAACCTCATGCTGCGGCGCATCAATCCCCTTACCTTTTTTAATCGCATGAGCCCCCCACAACACAAAAATAATCGGCTGGGGCTGCTGATTAAGCAGGGTTAATGCGTTGGCGGTAAAAGTTTCCCAACCTGATTTAGCATGGGAATGCGCCTTGGCTTGCTCAACCGTTAATACGGTATTTAACATTAATATTCCTTGCTCAGCCCAAGCGCTTAAGTTGCCGTGTTCTGGAACCATAAAGCCATCAATATCGGTAGCCAACTCTTTGTACATATTGACCAAAGAGGGCGGCGTTTTTACGCCGTGTTTAACCGAAAAACACAATCCATGAGCTTGGTTGGGGCCATGGTAAGGATCTTGGCCAATGAGTACTACTCGCACCTTATCAAGAGGCGTAGCATCAAAAGCAGCAAACACTTCATTTTCAGGCGGAAAAATGACTTTACCCGATGCCCGTTCTGCATCAACAAATAGCTGTAAGGACTTAAAATATTCTTGCTGCTGTTGCTCTTTAATAAAAGTCGACCAACTACTATTAACTGCCATCATTAACCTCTAAATAAAACCTGTAAAGCTGAAGAAAGCCAAGTTTACCATGTAAACAAGCTCACCTTCCTGTAATTAGCCGGCAAAACAGACAACCAAACAGACGGAATAAACGCATAAACAACACCAACCAATACAACAAACTGCAAACTTTAATACCCAACAAGCAATCAAGTAACCAACCTTTGATCATTGGTATTAAAACTTGTCAGTGTTAATATAGCCACCTTATTACGAATTGATGATTTTATAATGCAAGGTTTAGGTCCATTAACAAAACAACAGTTAGGTTTTACGCTTATTGAACTGGTTGTGGTGATCATTATTTTGGGCATTTTGGCGGCTGTTGCTGCACCTAAATTTCTCAACCTATCTGAAGATGCACAAGTTGCACAAGTTAAAAACACTGGTGGAGCTTTTAAATCAGGCATTAACTTAGCGCGCTCGGTATGGGCTGTAAAAGTGGGGAGTGGTCCTGCTGAAAACTTGCCAGTATATGGCGACACTGATGATACCCATGTTGATTTTAATGCTAATGGTTGGCCTGCTCAGCATTTTTATACTGATAATGAAGCCTCACCTCAGCTTGATAATGTTGATGATTGTATTTCAGTATGGAAAATAGTACTGCAAAATGATGAGCCTACGGTATCAGATATAAATGCCTCTGATGAAACCGATTATAAAGCTCTATATGATGGACGTGTGCCAGCAGTCTGTATCTATCAGTACTCAGATAATACAAATTTATCGATAACTTACGACTCTAATCACGGTAGCGTTGTGGTGGACTCGGATCCTAACAGCTAATATTGAATCTATAGCGCTCGCTCGTTAGCGATAAAATTAAGATTGAAAGAATAAAGGAATTATTCATGCCTACAAAAACTGCAAGCTTGGGATTTACCCTAATTGAGATGGTCGTGGTGATCATCGTCTTAGGGATCTTAGCAGTTGTGGCTACGCCAAAATTTATCAATCTAAAGCAAGATGCTCAAATCGCAACAGTCGAGGCAACTGGCGCTGCATTTAAAGGTGGCATCACTTTAGCAAATGTAAAATGGGCGTCTAAAGGTGGCTCTGGCCCAGTTGATAATTTGCAAGTATTTGGCGATGGCAGTAACGGTCAGCTAGATATTAATCAATGGGGCTTTCCTGCGCAAAACTACCCACCATTTGAATCGAGCCCAAGGTTAAATAACGTTGCTGATTGTATGTCTGTATGGCGCACGATTATGCAAGAGCCCCCTGTCGTCACCAGCTCTCCAAATACTGATGGTGCAGAATACTTTGCCACTTATATTGGCCCAGACCAATGCCGCTACTTCTACTTACCAGAGCAAACCATGTCTATCTATTACGATTCTCGTGACGGTAGCGTTATTACCGATTCAGATCCCAATAGTTAATATCAATGATTCATTAATGTCTCATTTAAGTTAGAATCGAGACACTATCCTAGATAAACAAGAGCAGAAGCAAGATGTCAGAAGCTAAAAAAGAAACCACCATTTTTGAACTAGCCGATCAATTCATTGCATTGGCAAACGAACTAGCAGGTAAAGAACAAGATGTCGGTAAAGTCGGCACAGCTATGCGTTTCGCAGCTGCTCGCTTCAACGCATTTGAAGCTTCTTTAAAATCATCTGATCTAGCAGCAGAAAAAGACAATGCTCTTGCATGGTTTACCGATGAATACAAAGCCATGCTTGCGGATAACCTTGAAGACCATATCAAAAACCCTGTGCAGTCTCGCGAGCCTGAGCCTGAAGCAGCTAAAGATGATGCGGTGCAAGTATTTAACTCATAAGCATCTGTCGCTAATTCACTTGAGTTAATTACTGATCCAATAAAAACGCCATCATAATGATGGCGTTTTTTTATGTGTTGCTATTGGCACACATTATACCAATCAGTATAAGAAGTTGATCTACTCAGAGCGTTTTTTGGCAACTAGTTCAAGGCGAATAGATGAAAGAATGGTTATTCCCTTGTGAGGCTGTTCAACGCAGAAGTAGGCAGCCAAAAACGCTCCAGAATGACGAGTTTTAGCGATTCTGATGCTGCGATTTTTTACAAAAAAAGAGTGAGCTTAACCCTAGTTCAACTATGCTCTTCACTCGCAGCGAGCTGCATGGATGCAGCGAATGTCATTAAAGCAGGAGCACTTAATGACCTTGCCTCAGAAGCGCTAAATTCTCGCTGAGCGACCAAATCTTTATACTGATTGGTATTAAAGCGACACAATCACCCGCACTGCCAGCAATATCAGCACCACACCCGACAGTTTATCGATTAAAGCAGATTTCTCTCTAAGCTTTGGCAACACAGCTGAATGCGATAATATTAGCGCGATTAATGTGTACCACAAACCATCAATGACCAATGGCGTCAGCACAATCAATGCTTTACCTGTCATGTTGTCTGCCACCATTACGAACTGGCTAAATAGCGCCAAGAAAAATAGCATGATCTTAGGATTAAATAGCGAAATAGCTAAACCATCACGCGCTGCGGTTAATGCATCAGTTGATTCACCAGCTGCGAGTTTATCTGACATACCGCCTTTAGAACGTAGTGCCTGTACCCCCATATAAGCCAAATAAAGTGCACCAATAATAGCAATGCCGTTAAACACCATTGGGGCTTGTTTCAGTAATACCGCTAAACCCAATAAGGTTAGCAAGGCATAAACGCCAATGCCGATTGAATGTGCCCAGGCACAAATAATGCCCTTACCGCGGCCACCACCAAGAGTGTGTCTCACCACCATGGCTAAACTCGGTCCCGGTGACATTGCGCCTAAACAACAAATTGCTAGCAAACCTAGCCAAGCACTAAAAGTCATTTTATCCCTTGTGAATACCCAGCCTATGGCCAGTAATTAAGTGGCAACAATATATATTAATAACCCCTTACTGACCAACTTGGTTTATTACGACCATAAACAGACACCTTACCTGCAATATTCAATGCATTAGGCGAGAGTTACTCAGGTTATTTTCATTTAACTGGTGCACAATAGTGTTAGCTTGGGACAGTGCGTGCATTAATTAAGCTGGCTACAATTGCTACTGCTTTATTGTTTAGGCGCCTAACACTGTAGCCCTTAGATAATTTTTTTGGAGTATTGATGGATACGATTTCAATCAGCATCGCCATTTTTTTCAGCCTACTTTGCTTAAGTATTGCTTCACTTATCTGGCTCAAAATTAAAGGCAGAATCATCCCTAATGGGGTAATTGTGGTTTTAGGGTTTATGACAATATGCGTCGGCAGTGTATTTGCCTTTATTAACTATGGCGAAGACTATGAAGCATATAAAAAGCTGCATTGGCAAACCTTAACTCCGAGTCAAATTGAGCCACTTGTGGATCAAGGTTATACCGTATTTGTCGATGTCACCGCGGACTGGTGCAATATCTGTTATGCCAATAAAGTCGGCGTAACCCACAGAGAAAAAATCGTTAATGCCTTAGCGGCTGACAAGATTATTTTAATGCTAGGCGATTGGACTGAGCCTAACGCCATTGTTGAGGACTATATGCGAACTCAAGGGCGAGGCGGCACACCATATAATAAAGTCTATGGCCCAGGGGCGCCCGACGGCATCATATTACCTACCCAGCTCACCATGGAATCTGTCCTACAAGGGCTACAAAAAGCCAAAGGCTAGCTCTGGCTAACACATTAGCAATATTAGAGATTAAAAATAAGGTCACGTTATTTCGTGACCTTATTTTTTTGCCCGCCATTTTTCCGTATACTCAGAACATTAACTCCTCTTTATTAGGCTGCTTATGTCTGCCATTAACCTTAAAGACAAAACCAACCACGACAACTTTTTACCAGAAAACCAACTGATCTTAAACGCAGTCAGCGAAGGGATTTATGGGTTTGATCTTGACGGAAATGCGGTTTTTATTAACCCTGCGGCTGAACGAATGACAGGTTGGGTTTCGGCAGAATTGCTTGGCAAAAATATTCATGATTGTCATCACCATAGCCATAGCGATGGCAGCCACTACCATAAAGATGATTGCCCAATTTACAACACATTATTAGACGGCACAGCTCGTGAGATCAGCCATGAAGTATTTTGGCGTAAAGATGGCACTAGCTTTCCTGTGCACTATACATCGACCCCAGTATACAAGGATGGGGTGATGATGGGTGTAGTCGCGATATTTCGTGATATAAGTATTCAAAAGCAAACAGAACGCTCATTAAGGCAAGCACTTGAGCAAGTGCAAGCGCTATCTGAAAAGCTGTCTTTTGAAAATCAATACTTACAGCTTGAGCTTGCCGATCGTACTGGTGATGTAGAAATATCCGGTAATAGCCAGCCAATTAATCAACTCATTCAACAGATTAAATTAGTATCAAACACGGAGAGCACTGTACTCATTAGTGGTGAAAATGGCACAGGCAAAGAGCTTGTTGCTCGTAACCTCCACAGATTAAGTAATCGTGCCGATAAACCGCTCATCAGCGTTAACTGTGCCGCCTTTTCAAGTTCGCTATTAGAAAGTGAGCTGTTTGGCCATGAAAAAGGCGCATATACCGGTGCCACCAGCCGCCGCAAGGGTCGTTTTGAGCTTGCCCATCAAGGCACGCTGTTTTTAGATGAAGTGGCTGAGCTGAGTTTAGAGGCGCAATCTAAGTTACTTAGAGTCATTCAAGAACAAGAGTTTGAACGTGTAGGCAGCAGCCAAACCATCAAAGTTGATATTCGTCTTATCACAGCCACTCACCACGATTTACTTAAGCGTGTCGAGCAAGGTCTGTTTCGTATGGATCTGTATTACCGCTTAAATGTATTTCCAATTGTGGTGCCACCACTGAGGCAGCGCTTGAGCGATATTCCAGAGTTAGTCAGTCACTTAATCCAAGATTTAAACCGTAAACTGGGTAAAAAAGTGAGCCAAGTCAGCCAAAAAGGCATGCAAAAACTAATGCAAAATAGCTGGCCAGGAAACGTTCGCGAGCTGCAAAATGTGCTGGAGCGGGAGATGATCCTAGCCCATGGCCCAGTATTGGAGTTTAGCCAGCTCACAATGTCTGCACCACTTGATAACCCACAAACTGTTGCCAGCAATCAAACACTGCAACAGGTCGAACGCCAGCATATCATTAATATTCTAAAGCAGACCCAATGGCGGATCTCGGGAAGTGGTGGTGCCGCTGCTGTACTTGGTTTGCCGCCAAGTACTTTGCGTTCACGTATGAATAAACTGGCAATTGTTCGGCCAATTTAGCATCTGACTAAATCAAGCACGCTTTCTATTCTTAGCTTCAAAGATCGCGATATATCGCCAACACACGATATATCGCCATCCACGTAAAACATATAACAAACAATACTGTTTAAAATCAATAACTAACACCACTAAAAACTTGGTATAAGGCTTGCAAATACAGTCAGTAACGATATTGCCACGCTGCACTAAAAGTGCTGCGAACACAGAATGCGTCCTGTAGAGAAGCCTTATGCAAAAAAATAACGTGAACAACACGATAGAGAGTCCAGCTCAAGCGCAACGGATCCCCGTAACTGTAATACCGAGTCAGCCAGCTAACCGAAAGATCCATATCCGTGAGCAAAAAGGTCAGTTTCAACAGCTAAGAACTGGCATGAACAGTTTGCTAGTAGCGCTCTTTTTTCTGCTACCGTTTATCTCCTACGATGGTCGTCAGGCGATATTATTTGATCTGAGCCAGCAGCAGTTTATCTTTTTTGGCACCACATTATGGCCGCAAGATTTTACGATTTTGGCTTGGGTGTTTATTGCTGCGGCATTTTTACTGTTTTTTATCACCGTGTTCTGGGGGCGAATTTGGTGCGGCTACCTTTGCCCACAAACCGCATGGACCTTTATTTATGTGTGGATAGAAACTCGCATCGAAGGAAACCGTAATAAACGTTACGCCCTAGATAAAGCACCTTGGAGCACAGACAAACTCAAGAAGCGCGCTTTAAAACACAGTGCCTGGGGCGCAGTAGCCTTGCTAACTGGTTGCGGCTTTATTGCTTATTTCGTGCCTGCTCGAGAGCTCTATGTCGACATTTTCAGCTTTGGTGCAAGCTTTTGGGTAACTATATGGGTTTGGTTCTTTGCCATATGCACCTACTTAAACGCAGGCTGGATGCGCGAGCAAATGTGCTTACATTGCTGCCCTTATTCACGCTTTCAATCGGTAATGTTTGACGCCAATACCAAAACCGTAACTTATGATGCCACTCGTGGTGAGAGCCGAGGTCCACGTAAGCGCAATGAAGCTAGTTCATTAGGTGACTGTGTTGATTGTAATCTCTGTGTCGATGTGTGCCCGACAGGCATAGATATTCGAAATGGCCTGCAATATGAGTGTATTAACTGCGGCGCTTGTGTTGATGCCTGTAATCAAACCATGGAAAAATTTGGCTATCAACAGAACCTTATCAGCTATACCAGTGAAAACACGCTAGCCGGCAAAGCGGAGCCCTTTTATGAATCATATAAATTCATAGGCTACGGGGTTGCAGCGCTAATCATGATCACTGTCATTGCTGTCGATATTTATAATCGCAATAACATTGAGCTCAATGTACTACGCGACCGACAAACCCTGTACCGCGAAACTTTAGACGATAAAATTGAAAACAGCTTCACCCTTAAGATCCGCAATAAAACCCAGCAAGCAAGACTTTATCGCATATACGTGTCTGGTAATAATGGCTATAGAGTAATGGGTGATGTAAATTTGAAAATTAAGCCCGGAGAGCAACTTGATTACCCAATTACAGTGGTTGCAGAGCCTGAACAATTACCAAGTGGCCGCAATGAAATTACCTTTACCGTGGCGGAGCAGCACAACTATGGCCAAGCCTCACAAGAGTCGAGTTTCTTTGCACCTATTTAAGTTCAGGATAAAGGTTATAGAATCTAGGTCCTAGGGCGCTTCGCCGCGAGAACGGCCTGCGCCCTACTAGGAAAAGCAAAAATCACTACCTTTAGCGTTTCTTTGCTTTTCCGACCTTTCCTCTTTGCTTAATCTTTTTCTAGGACCTTTCTTTGTACCTAGAACCTATCTTTGCATTTCCTAGAGCCTTAGACTTTGCTCGTCCTGTAAGCGAAGCGTTCTGTAGTGACGTAGTCATGTTCGACTATTCTAAAATCGCCTTAGCTTTTATCGTCTTTGATTGAACCGTCTCTATTTTAACCGTCTTTGCTTTAATCTTTTCCTAGCACCTAGAACCTTTCTTTACCTTTCCTAGAACCTCCCCCTCTTCACATTTAGAGCAAAAAGTCTAATCCTTACAAACTGATACCCATCGATTCAATACAATTAGCAGGAAACAATTTATTTCAACTTCGCCCATTGACCTTTCTGCTAGAATCGCACTAATCTAAACGCCTGTTTGATTTTATATAAGCATCAATCACCAACAATCAACACACTAGCTAAAGGGTACTTCAATGGCTTACGACTCAGACTTAACGCTCGATCTCTCACGCTATGCATCGCTTATCGATCTGATTGAACTTGCCAGTGCCCGTTATGGCGACAAAGCAGCTTATTCATGCCTTGGTAAAGAAACGAGCTTTAATGAAATTAATCGCTACTCTCGCCAATTTGCTGCTTATTTACAGCAAGAAACGAGTTTAGTGCAAGGCGATAGAATTGCTATTCAGCTGCCCAACATTACCCAATTTGTTATCGCCGCTTACGGCGCTATCAAAGCTGGAATGGTGCTGGTGAATACCAATCCTCTCTATACCCAGCGTGAACTGATTCATCAGTTTAATGACTCCGGCGCTAAAGTCTTAGTGGTTCTATCAGATCTACTGCCTACACTGACTGAGGTAGTAGAAAAAACAGGTATTGAAACTGTTATATCTACCCATGCGATGGACTTAATCGCGCCGCAACCACAACCTGAAGTGCCTTTTGCAACAGTACCTTTTTGCGATGTATTGGCAAAAGGCGAGGTGCTAACCTACGCGCCAGTGATCAGCGTACTTGGCCAAATAGCGGCACTGCAATACACAGGCGGCACAACAGGGTTGTCGAAAGGTGCCATGCTGACTCACGGCAATTTAATTGCCAACGCGATGCAGATTAAGTCACGCTTAGGTAGCCGAATTATTGAAGGTGAAGAGATCTTCGTCGCACCGCTCCCTGTGTACCATATCTATGCCTTTATGGTGAATTTGGTGCTTTATTATGAGCGCGGCGGCTGCTCCGTTTTAATCCCTAATCCACGAGATATTGCGGGTTTAATCTCTACGTTATCAAACTATCCATTTACTGGCTTTGCCGGTCTTAACACTCTATTTGTTGGTCTATGCCATCAGCCTGCATTTCAAGCGCTAGACTTTAGTCACCTTAAAGTCACCATTTCTGGCGGCACCGCCCTTACCCAAGCTGCGGCAAGCATTTGGCAGCAAACAACGGCTTGCACCATTTCTGAAGGTTATGGCTTATCTGAAACCTCGCCAGTGGTATCACTTAATTCACCTGGGCTTGAGCAACTTGGTACTATCGGCAAACCGGTGATCGCCACCCAAGTTAAAATCCTCGATATGGATGATAATGAAGTTCCTATTGGTGAAACCGGTGAGCTTGCCGTATTTGGCCCGCAGGTAATGCTAGGTTACTGGAACAACCAAGCTGAAACCGATAAGGTCATGACCAAGGCTGGTTTCTTTAAAACCGGCGATATTGCGGTAGCGACAGAAGATGGGTTTCACAAAATTGTCGACCGTAAGAAAGACATGATTATCGTCTCGGGTTTTAATGTTTACCCTAATGAGGTGGAAGACGTTTTATCAAACCATGACAGCATATTAGAGTGTGCCGTGATTGGCGTTAACGATGATCGCAGCGGTGAAGCGGTTAAAGCGGTTATTGTATTAAGCGATCCACATAGCGATATAGAGCAGGCTAAAACGGTAATTGAATACTATTGCCGCGAACAACTTACCGCGTATAAAGTACCAAAAATCATTGAATTTGTTAGTGCCCTACCCAAATCTACCGTAGGTAAGATTTTAAGGCGCGAGCTACGTAAGTAGCTCCAAGGTAAAAGTTACGTAAGTAGCTCCAAGGTAAAAGTTACGTAAGTAGCTCAAAAGTAAAAGCGACATAAGCTGCGCCAAGGTCGCCTGTTTAAGTCACAGATAGTAAAAAGGAGCCTAAGGCTCCTTTTTAGTCTGTATTGTTTTTAATTCTAACTAACTTTGTTTGACCCAAATGATCTGGTCCGTGGCAAAACCAAGCTTGTTAGCTTGCTCGATAAACTGCTGCTTTAGCGCTTCATCCACAGTCGGTGTGCGCGATAAAAACCATAGGTAGTCACGGTTATAGCTAGTGATGAAGGCGTATTGGTAATCTTTAGTATCGAGTTCATACACCACATAAGCACCATAAAATGGTCCAAAGAAAGATACCTTAAGATGGCCAATATCTGGGCTATCAACAAAGTAGGCTTTGCCCTCAGCTTCATCCCAGCTTTGCTCGGCAGTTGAAAAACCGCGATTAATCACCTGCACGCCACCATCGTCTTTCATCGAGTAGGTCGCAGTCACCTGATTAAGTCCGCGTTCAAAACTATGATCAAGACGCGCTATTTCATACCAAGTGCCTAAGTAGCGCGGTAACTCAAAGCCTTTAACCGGCTCTATACCGCTTGGTAAACTCGTGCAGGCAGATAAAAACAGTAAACTGAACATCATTATCAAACGCATATTCTTCTCTCTATTTTTTGCTGATAAACCCATTAAATAACAATACGTTCACCAGCGCTATAAAGTTTAACTAAGCGTCAAAAATATTTAATCTGTCTTCACTTAGTCTTGCTCAGTTAATAACTGCAAGCTGGCAAATTCACGATAAAGCTCGCTGCTTAGCATCAGCTGTTGATGAGTGCCACTAGCCACTACTTGACCTTTATCTAACACTAAAATGCGGTCGGCATTGATAACCGTTGCTAGCCTATGGGCAATAATCAGCGTTGTTTTGCTTGTCATCAAGCTATCGAGTGCTTGTTTAACTTTATGCTCACTCACCGCATCGAGCGCGCTGGTCGCTTCGTCTAATAACAGAATTGGTCTATCAGCTAATATTGCTCTGGCAATCGCAATTCGCTGCTTTTGCCCGCCAGATAAACGTACGCCGCGCTCGCCTAAATAGGTTTGGTAGCCGTCGCTAAACTCAGTGATAAACTCATCAGCTTTGGCAGCAATACAAGCCTGCTTTACATCTGCTTCGCTCGCATCAAGGCGGCCATAACGCACGTTCTCTAGTACGCTAGTCGCAAAAATTACTGACTCTTGTGGCACCAGAGCATATTGCTGTCGCAGAATTTGTGGCGTCAGCTTGGCGATATCTATGCCATCAAGTTCAATCGAGCCGCTATCGAGCACATAAAAGCGTTGTAGTAATTCGAATAAGGTACTTTTACCGGCGCCACTAGCGCCAACCAGTGCCACACGTTCACCGGGCTTGATATCAATATTGAGGCCACGAATGACTTCGTTGTTGTTATTAAAAACAGGCTCAAGGCTGCTATCAGCACTATCACTCATATTGCTATAGCTAAATCGTACATTTTTAAGCTGCAGTTCACCGCGCACGGGCGTTGGTAGCCCAAGTGGGTTTTCTACCACAGGGATATCTATCGGGGTTTCAATGAGCTCAATCAAACGCTCAGTAGCACCTGCCGCACGTTGAATTTCGCCAATCACTTCACTGATGGTTGCCACAGAGCCTGCCACCATTACCGCGTAAAACATAAAGGCCGACAGCTCACCGGCACTAATCGCCCCACTCATGACATCGTGCGCGCCAACCCACATCACTAAAGCTATGGCTAAAATACTTAAAAACATTACCAGTGAGATAAGGATTGAGCGGTACTTAATTCGGCCTTTGGCTGCATCCATCACTGCTTCAACGCGATGATTAAACAAGGCGCGGTCTTGGTCTTCATGAGAATAAGCTTGCACGGTGTGGATCTCATGCAATGTTTCATCAACATAAGCCCCTAAGTCCCCAACTTTATCTTGGCTTTTACGTGATAAGTCACGCACCTTACGACCGAAGAAGAAAATAGGCCCAAGTACCATAGGCACGGCTAACAAGACTAAACCTGTCATTTTAAAACTAGTAATCGCCATCATGACGATGCCACCTAGCACAGTCACACTGGCACGCAGCGCCATCGACAAGCTTGAACCGACAACAGACTGCAACAAGGTTGAGTCGGCAGTAAAACGGGAGATCATCTCACCGGTTCTCAGCTTGGCATAAAAACCCGGTGATAGTTTCAGTAAGTGGTCATACACCTTTAAGCGAATATCAGCACTAACGCGCTCACCCAGCCAGGTCATTAAATAAAAACGACAAAAAATTGCGCTACTGCTCAATGCGGTAATACCTATGACCAGCAAGATAATCTCATTTAAGCGTGAACCGTTATCTTTTAAAAAACCTTCATCGACCATAAGGCGCACGCCTTGACCAAGCGATAGCCAAGCGAGTGAACCGATAAACAAAAAGATAATCGCGGTGATAACTTTGGCGCGATACGGCTTTAAAAATGCGCCAATCCACGGCAGCACTGCACGCTGGCTTACATGAGGTGTATTTTTAGGTTTATCTGAGTCATTCGTCGTAGCCTTTGAATGACTATCGCCATTAGCGACAGAAGAAGTGTTTTGATTCAATGCAATATCCCTAACCTTAAGTAAGGTTAAAATGAAAACAACAGCAGAATAACAAAACCCGCACGAAGGCGGGCAATGTTTATTTAGATCAGAATACTTTTATTTATCTCGCTAAAGGGTTTAACGAGATGTTTGTACCATAGGCGAGTGTCTTTTTCTGATTGCTATAGCCTTATTAATGTAACCTTATTCAGCCTTTTGAATCAGCTTGCCTCATCAATAAGTTCAGCCTTAGGCGTACCGTGGTGACCATCGCGCTTCCAGTCAACATCCAATAGCTCTGAGCCTGATAAGCTAAATGCCTGACCAAAGCCTTTGACATATAAACCATGATGCGGGTTTAGCTTAAATAGATTGAAATCGCCAAGACCTGCTAGGTTATCAATCATCTCACCAAAACGTATTGATAATGCCGCAACCCCTTTGGTAAAGGTTTCGCTGTCGCGATCAACCAATTCTGCAGTGGCATCAAACGTTAAACGCTTGCGTGCAAAAACGCTTTTAGCTTCCGCTTCATCTTCTAACAACATAACCGACAGACGATTAGACGCTTTTAGGTTGGTGCCATGACGCGCAAGTTCACTAACCAAAATATAAAAACCATCATCAGCCAAAGCAAAAGGGGCATAACTAGCGTTGGGTACGCCATCAGCATCTTGTGTGGCTAACTGCAGCGTTGAACGCTGGGCTTTAAACTCTTCAATTTCTGGCAATAGCTTTTCACGTAAGCGCTGTTCTTTTTCAGTGGTCATGACTCTACTCTCTAAATTATTATTCGGTAACTCGACTTAAGCCGATACGACAAGTTGCTGCTTTAACTCATTAAATCGTGCCACTTGTTCAGGCAATAACACGCGCTTTTTGTCACGACCTAAATACACCTTAAATACCACTTCACCTTGTGGGCCAAAAAAGTTGATTGAGTGACTTTCGGTGCCCCTAAATGGCTTACTGATAAGCGCAATCGCGCTAATGACATCAAGCTTTAAATGGCCATGTAAGCCATCGCCTTTAGTGATTAAGTTGTAATAACCGTGGGCATATTTACCTTTCGGAAAGCTGCCTTTAAACTCAAAAATACTGCCAGATGCTGAAATAATCGTGGTCATATTGCCCCACTCTGGTAACTCAGCTAACAGCACATTTTTTTGCTCTAGCGGTAATATGCTCAGTTGCTCGCTTGGTAGTGCTGATACCACTTCAAATTCACTGATGCTGAGTTCTGCTGCAACTTGGCTAGGCATAGCCGCGGGGTTAGCTTCTAGATGCTGACGGATTTGCTCTATTGATACAGACATGGAATATCTCCTATAAAATAACGGCAAAGAGGTCGACGCATGTTAATGAGCCGACCTCGTTCTCAATTAGCTTACTTAGAAGCTATAGCGCGCTGACAATTTGAAATTCCTGCCTTGCTCATACAAGGTTTGCCACGCTTGGCGATATTCCTCATCACCGATGTTTTCTACTGCGAAATCGACTCTTAGACCTTCAAATGTACCCATGGCTGGCTCCCACGCCACGTAAACATCCCAAAGTTTGTATGAGTCATATTGATTAAGGTTGTCTACTGGTAACTCGTCTTGCTCTGCCACATAACTAAAGCGGGTCCCTATCTTCATATCGCCTTCCATGATCCCTTGTGACAGATCAATCGATAGCTTCTTGGCTGGAATGTTAGATAGGTATTCATCAGTCGTTTTGTCTTTACCTTCGGTTTGACCGTAGTTAAAGCTCACTCGAGTTTGCTCGTAACGGTAACGAGTACTGAATTCAAAACCGGTTAGCTTAGCTTCATCAACGTTGTTCCAAGAGGTGGTTTGCTCAAAGCCTGGGATCCCCATTAGCGGATCAGAAACAGATTGCTCGATAAAGTCATCAACATCGTTTCTAAATACGTTTAGGGTAATTGCTAATTCGTCATTACCCGCAAGATTGGCAAAACGTAAATCGGCTTTAATTTCTTTGTTTTCCGCTTGCTCTGCTTTCAAGTCTGGATTGATTTCAAAGGTGTTACATAATCCATTTGGTAAGAAGCCTGGGATAGGTGGAATGCAGTAATGGGTACCTGTTGAGTACATCTCTTCCATACTTGGAGCACGGAATGCTTGATCGTAACGAGCACTTAAGGTTAACCAATCAGTGGTTTTCCATACTAGCCCGACTGAAGGCGAGAAGGCGTTATCGTCTGATGACTGATTCAAGTTGTTACTTTCATTTTCAAACGCGTCATAACGTACTGCGGCGTCAACTGACCAGCTGTCAGAGAGTTCGATATCAGCGCGAGTATAAGCGCCCCAAACAGTGCTGTTGCCATCAATATCATCTGGACGCTGACCTGATTGGCCGCTATCGTCACGGACTGTTTTAATCGAGTCTTGATAACCATCCACACCGTATGTCAGCACGGTATTACCAAACGTAGAGGCGTTGCTTAAGCTAAAACCTAAGGTTTCAAATTCAGTGCTATCAAACTGATTTTTAGTGACGCGGTCTTCATCGTAGTTGGTACCATTCCAGTACAAGGTCGCGTTTAAATCTAGCAGCGCATTATCGGTAGGATTTAAGCTGTAATCTAAAGTCACATTTTGATCTTCAGTTTTACGCTTAACCAAAGGCACCGAGCTACCTACATTAGTAGAAGGGTTGCTTGGTACCAGCTCGTCAATATTTGAAAAACGCGCAGATAACTGCAAGCGCTGATCATCTGTAGGTTCCCAGCCAAACTTAGCCAAACCGCTGGTACCGTCTGACGAGCTATTTTCTAGCGTTTGATCGTTACCAATTTTGATATTATTACTGTCGTAGTAGCTACCATTAAGCAACCAGTCTACTTTGCCTGCCGACTGCGTTTCAGTTAAACCGTAGATAGCACCACTGGTTTTAATGCGATCGCCATTTGACTCATAACCTTGCTTTAGATAACCACCAAAAGTGTCTTCTTCATCTAAAAAGTCAGAGGCTGATTTAGTGTTTTGCGCAACCACACCACCAATCGCACCGCTGCCCCATAGGCTACTTGCAGGCCCGCGAACCACTTCGACCGAGCTTAAAAGCTCAGGGTCCATAAAGTAGGTTCCGCGATGCCCAGAATTAGTGTTTTGACGAGCGCCATCAATCGTTTGTAATACTCGCTGACCGCCTAGGCCACGAATTTCAACCCCTTGAGATGAAGCGCGTGGGCCATTGCTCACGTTGATATTGGCTTCGTTTTTCAATGCCTGTGCAACCGATGCTGGTTGCGACTCTTGCAATTGCTCTTCACTCACAACCGCTACGCTACGGCTAGTTTCTGACGCTTTTTCGCTGACGCGAGTTGCAGTAACAAGCACTTCGTCAAATTCGGTGACTTGTTGCTTATTGGCTTGCTGAGTTTGCGCTGCATAAGCGCTAGAGCTAAGAGCCATCGCAATTGCGATTACAACAGGCTTCTTGATCATTGGTTCAATCCTCAAGGTAAGTATTGATAGCGTCTTATCTTGAATCCTCTTAGTTAGGATTAAGAATTTAAGACTGCCGTTTTGTTATTTTCGGCACTTTACCTGAGATAAAAAAATAGATCAAATGAAAATCATTATCATTTGCGATCTCATTCAATATAATATATCTTGTTTAGACACTATCGCGACTAGTATTTATAACTATTTGTAAATTATGTAAATAACAGCTCCATTTGTCAGTTTTGTAAAGCGAGTGGCTGATTATCAAATTGAACTTACATCATTTCAAACAAGTTACTTTAGTCGGCACTAATTAATAATATTTATAGACTAATTGGCTAAGAGTTTTCACCATGACACCTAAACGTTATTTTGCTTTTGGTTGCTTAACGGTTTTAATCCAAGGCGGTGTACTTGCCTCACAAAATAGCCAACCAGAACTGCAGCTCAGTTCTGGTTCTGCCATGGGGTCTAATCAAGCTGTTAGCCTATCGATAGCCATGCAAGCAAGCCAAGCGCCCAAAGTCATTGAGCCTGAAATTTCGCCAGCAGAAACCCAAATTGAACCCAAGCTGCAGCCAAAAAAAATAGCCAAAGCAAAAACAGAGGCTAAAACTAAACCTACGACTAAACCTAAACCTAAAGCCAAACCTAAGCCAAAGGTTGAGCCTACAGTCAAACCAACTAAACAAGTCGCTAAGCTTGAGCCGAAAAAACCGGCACCGCATAAAGCTAAGTCTACTGCTGAAGCAAAACAATCAGCACTTGAACCAAAGCTTGAGCCGCAAACAGCCCACAACCAAGCACAAGTAGACGCAAAACAAGGTGTAAGCAAACAAGCTGTAGCATTAAGCCAACCCACCTTTGCCAGCCCACCAGCGCAACCTAGCTACCCTAAAAAAGCTCGTAAAAAAGGCTTTCAAGGTACAGCAACAATTGAGGTGATGTTCAACCAATTAGGTGAGCAATTATCACTAACATTGGTTGACAGCTCTGGCTACCGCCTACTCGATAAGGCTGCTCTAAGTGCGGTAGAAAAATGGCAATTCGCCGCGCCTAAACCACAAACAGCTTATGCCTACACAGTGCGTGTACCGGTGAAATTTGCATTGAATTAATCACGGCTCAAATCTAGCTAAACGAACTGAATTAAGCCGTTAATGCAACAAACCTTACGGGGAAAGTAAGGCTATAAATACGCGTTTAAGGGAAGACGCAATACACATTTATTTGTTTATATCGTTAATGCGATAACTAAGTTATCGCCAAGGAAACACCATGTCTCAACCCTTATACCAACAACTCATCGAACAGCTGGGCTACTTAACTTGGCCGTTACTTATCTGCGCTTTCTTAGGCTTGATGATTATTATTGAGCGTTTAGCACTCATGATTTATGAACTGCCAAAACGCGATAGCTGGCTCACCCAGCTACGCCAACAGGCTCGCAGCGCAACCCCTGAACAAAGACAAGCCTTAATGACTCAAATAAGCCAAGGCCGTAGCATGCTGGCCAAAGGTACTGCCTTATTATTGAGCCATGGCGAGCAGCCGCGCGCCATGCGCGAAGAGATAGTTTCACTCTGGCTAGTAAAGCAAAAAAGTAAGCTACTTTCGGGGCTAAAAGTGCTACATATCATAGGTGTTATCACCCCACTACTTGGTTTACTGGGCACGGTATTAGGGCTCATAGAGATGTTTAACCAACTCGGTTTGTCTGACGGCCCAGTCACCCCATCACAACTGGCGTCCGGCTTAGGCCTTGCAATGAACACCACCGCAGCAGGCCTGATTATCGCCGTTCCCGCTATTACCATGGCGCACCTATTTACTCTCTGGGCAGAGCGACGCTGCAGCAAGTTAGCTCATGCGCTTAACCTACTCAACCTCTGGTTAGACGGCTTCGATCAAGCCTTGAGTATCGGTACGGACTCTGCTGCACAGCTATGTTCAAAAGCCGCTACCTGTAAAGAAGCAAGCTGTCAGTCCCAAACTGCTGAGCCAAATAAGACTGCGGGGCTAAATAAAGCAGCCGGGCTAAATAAAACACCGCTGACGGGTTTACCATCATGATCAGCGCTGGCAATGATGAAAGCAGCCAAAGCTTTGGTTTAGATCTGACCCCGCTTATCGATATCATTTTTATTGTATTGGTGTTTTTACTGCTAACTGCAAACACCCAGTTATTGAGTTTGCCGGTTGATGTCCCCACTGAAGCCGACTCAAATCTCAGCGCACTATCTCAAGACAAACATATAGCGATCAATGTGCTGCAAACTGAACCGCACTGGGCGCTTGATGGCCAAAGCTTTAGTGACTTTAATGCCTTTGAAGCAGCATTTACTCAAGCCTTTAAAGCTAACCCTAAAGCTAAGGTGGTTATTGCCGCCGACAAAACAGCCCCCGTGCAGCCATTAATGACGGTATTAGCTGCGATGCAGCGCCAGAACATTACAAATACTCAGATTTTAATGGAGCCTTAATCGCCTCAACATCCTTGTACTTATTTGTATTGTCGTTCGATTTCGATTATCGAACCAACACACTAATTTTATTTATATTTTTATATTAAATAGTTTTGATTAATTTGGAGTTACCCATGCTTGGTAAAAGAATCTTTAATAACAGCCACAACCGCTTATTAGCCAGCCTTGCTCTACTTTCGACATTGGCATTTAGCCAATCAGTAATGGCGCACGCAGATCATGAGCATGGCGAAGAAAACAAATCATCCAGCACACCGAGAGTTGTCAGCGCAGGTGCTGGAGTAACAGAATTAGTGCTCGCCTTAGATGCTGGCAATGAGCTGGTCGCAGTTGATTCCACCAGCCAACTGCCAAAAGGTTTCGATAAAGTTGAAAAACTAGGTTACCACCGCATGCTAAGTGCAGAAGGTATTTTAGCCTTGTCGCCAAACCTTGTGCTTGGCACCGACGCTATGGGGCCAAAGGCAACCCTTGATGTGCTTAGTGGCGCTAAAGTCAATGTTATCCAGCTACCTGATGCGCATACCCAGCCACAATTACTCAGCAATATTAATGAAATGGGCAAATTGCTTAACCGCGAAGCTCAGGCGAAAACACTGCAAGAGCAAGTTAATCAATCATTCGTGCAAATAGAGCAAAAGCAGCAACAAATTGCTAAACAAGGCGATGCGCCTAAAGTGTTATTTTTACTGCTTCAGCCAGATAGACCAGCCCGCGTTGGCGGCGATGATACTGCAGCAGACATCATTATTAAGCTAGCTGGCGGCAAAAACATTGCAGGTTTTAGTGGCTATAAATCTGTGTCTCAGGAAGGCATTTTATCACTGCAGCCTGATGTGATTCTAATCTCTAATCGCTCAGATAAAACCATTGACAGTCCAATTGATGATTTGCTGAAACAGATGCCATTACTTGAGCACACGCCTGCGGGTAAGAACAAACATATTCAATCGCTCAAACCTCAAGCGCTGCTAGGCGGTTTAGGCTTAAGCGCGATTGAAGCTGCCGACAAATTGGCTAGCGATTTTATTAGCGTAAAGCACTACTAGTTTCGGTAACCAGCAATATAAACACTAGGAAGTTCCCATGGATAATCGTCGTTGGCTTTGGCCCAGTTTACTCGCCGCTTTGGTGATAACGAGCCTGATGTCTGTCAGCATAGGTCCACTACAAATTAGCCCCTCGGTGAGCTTTAGCGCCGTGATCAATTGGGCCACTCAGCTAGATCTGGGCAGCGTGGCGCCTCACGAGCAACTGGTTATCGATAACGTGCGCTTACCGCGTACTTTATTAGCACTTGCTGTTGGTGCAGTACTCGCCCAGTGCGGCGCAGTGATGCAAGGCTTATTTAGAAATCCACTTGCTGATCCTGGCATTATTGGCGTGTCTTCAGGTGCGGCATTAGGCGCTGCAATTTGTATTGTGTTGTTCCCTCAAGGCGGCGAATACATGGTCGCGCTAAGTGCTTTTATTGCCGGACTTGCAACCACCTTGATTGTTTATCGTCTTGCCAGTAGCCCAAGTGGCACCTCTGTTGTGTTACTGCTACTCGCAGGCGTTGCCATTGCCGCATTAGCAGGCGCAGGTATAGGCTTACTCACCTATATGGCCGACGATATGGCGCTGCGCGATCTTACCCTGTGGCAGCTTGGTTCAATTGCTGGCGCGCAGTGGCATTACGTAATTTTAAGCTTAATCGCACTCGCCTTAGTGAGTTGGCAGTTTAATCGCAGTGCCAAAGCGCTAAATGCCTTATTACTGGGCGAAGCAGAGGCCCGCCACTTAGGCTTGGATGTCGATAAGCTAAAACTCAGACTAATCGTACTGTGCGCCATTGGGGTGGGAATTTCAGTGGCGGCAACCGGCATTATTGGCTTTATTGGGCTTGTTGTTCCGCACTTAGTGCGCATGATGGTGGGGCCTGACCATAAACAGCTATTACCACTTAGTGCCATGCTGGGTGCAGCTTTATTAGCACTAGCTGATATTGGTGCGCGCTCGTTAGTGGCACCATCAGAATTACCTGTCGGCTTAGTCACGGCATTGCTTGGCGCGCCCTTCTTTATCGTGTTGCTTTTAAAGCAGCGTCACCGCTTAGTTTAAGGTTGCGATAGCTATGATGAATCAACAAGAGCAAGATAGTCAGGGCAATTCGCCCACTGTACAAGTGAGTCATTTATCGGTGCGTATCGGCCATAAGCCGGTACTCACAGATATTAATCTCACTCTAAAAGCAGGCCAAGTTACCGCGCTACTTGGGCCCAATGGCGCGGGTAAATCAACATTACTCAAAAGCCTTTGTCAGGATGTTGAGATTGAAGCAGGAAACATCGAGGTTTACGGCAAATCCATCGCCCACTGGGACAGACAACAACTGGCAAAATCCTTAGCGGTTTTACCGCAACATGCCTCTCTCACCTTCCCATTTAAGGTACACGAAGTAGTAGAGATGGGCTTGTATCCTTTGTCTCTTAATCAACAACAAGGTAAAAGGCTTGTTGCTGAACAGCTTGAGCAGGTCGCACTGTCGCACTTAAAAGAGCGCAGTTACCCTACGCTTTCCGGTGGAGAAAAACAGCGGGTACAGTTAGCTCGAGTCTTAACCCAGCTTGCTCAATCAGAGATGCCACCCATTTTGTTATTAGATGAACCCACCTCTGCACTCGATCTAGCCCAGCAACATAGAGTGCTTGGTTTAGCGCGCAGTCTTGCTCATGAACATAACTATGCGGTGATTGTGGTGCTGCACGACCTTAACCAAGCCTCACGTTACGCCGATAGATTAGTGGTACTCGAAAATGGTTGCATTGTCAGTGATGGCATACCTAGCGAAGCCTTAACCGCGGAAACAGTAAGACAGGTTTGGCATTATGATCCCGTAGTGGTGATGGAGCCAGGCAAACAAACGCCGCTGCTATTTTAAAACATCGCTGTCTTTGCAATAAGGATTATCGGTGCCCAATAAAAGTGCCATCCAGTAAAAAGTGCTCATATTTATGGGCACTTTTGCTAAAAACTATTACCGTGATTACCTTGCTCAACCTTCTATTTTATCGCTTTAAAAATCAGTGTTAGCGGCCCTTTTATCGCCTCAACACCTAAAGTCTGTGTTGTATTATTACAGCGATAAGCCAGCGCAAAACCATGCAGGTAATCCACCAATAAACATAAAATATCGGTTTGCTGTGTTTCATCTAAATCCAGCGGTTTTAATATCTCGCTAAAGCGATTAATAAACACCTCTGCTGGCCCGCTTGATTGCATAGATAACAAGGTTTCTAACAAACCTGAATACTGTTGTAATAAGTTAAGGTAACTGCAACTTAACGCCATCAAAGCATCTTGCCAATCATCACTTTTTTCAGGCTGATAAATCTCACTCACTAATGATGTGGTAATCGCTTCAAGCAGCGCATCTTTGTTTTTAAAGTAATGATATATCGCCATCGCATCGACCGATAGCGCACTGGCTAATGCCCGAATACTTGGCATTTTTCCATCGCTTAACATCAAGCCTTTAGCCTTGTTAATTATCGCTTCTTGGCTCAATTGTTCAACGTAACTTGCCGGGCGGCCGCGCTTCTTTTGCTTGACAGTCATAAATCACTCTCGGTAGACTTTAGATATTCTACGGCGTAGAATAAGTTTTATTTTGCGACTTTACAAGTAACACTCGCTTAAGCTAGCTAACAGGATCTGTATAAAAGATATCGTCTGCATAGATGATATGAATCAGTTCAATCTAAGCTTATAAAGTCACTATACGCCCCCACTACTAGACTTATCACTTAATATAAAAGCAGTGTTTAAGTAAGGAATAGCTATGACCAATATCGTTTATATCGCCACTAGCCTTGATGGCTTTATTGCTGACAGAGACAACAATGTTGACTGGTTGCACGACATTCCAAATCCTGACGGTTCAGATCTCGGCTTTGGTGACTTTATGACACGCATTGATGCGCTGGTGATGGGGCGTAATACCCTAGAAATTGTGCTCAGTTTTGGTATAGATTGGCCTTATAATAAACCCGTGTTTGTGCTCAGCAACACTTTAACTGAGCTGCCTGCAGAGTTAGAAGGCAAGGTATTTTTAGTTAATGGGCTATTGCCGCAAGTAATTAAACAGCTTAGTGATCAAGGCTACAACAACCTTTATATCGACGGTGGTAAAACGATCCAAGGCTTCTTACAACAAGACTTAATCGATGAAATCATTATTACCACTATTCCAGTGCTCCTTGGTGGCGGCATAACACTATTTGGTGAACTTACAGCCCCCCTTAAGTTTAAGCATGTTAAAGCCGAACGCTTACTCGACTGCTTAGTACAAAACACCTTTGTGAGAGAAAGAGAGTAAAGCTGATATAACGTAATGGGTTGAGACTGGGATGATGCGCAGCGTTTTCCCAACAAGCCGTTTAAATAATTTAACGAGGAAATACAGCCGTTATGAGTCGCGTTATTCTGGTATTAGGTTCACCCAACGATAATCAAGGTCGCCTTGGTGATATTGCCATATCGCGCTGCCAAGCAGCACTTTTACAGTATCAACTACGCCCAGACAGTAAGGTGCTGCTTACTGGTGGATTTGGTGAGCACTTTAACCAAACTCACACTGCCCACGCTCTTTATTGCCAAGCGTACCTTTTTGAACATGGCGTACCTAAAACAGCCTTCACCGATATTGCTCTTAGCCGCTTCACATTCGAAGACGCGATACTGTCAAAACCCATCATTATGGAGCATGGGTTTAATGAGCTTTGCCTAGTTACCTCTGAGTTTCACATGCCTAGAGCAAAGCTTATTTTTAGCTCTATCTTTACAGAACTCAAACTGTCTTATGTGGCGGCAATAACGCCATGTCCAGCAGCAGAGCTTCAGCGGCTCAAGCAGCATGAGTTATCAGTGATGGACAGAGAAAGAGCTAATCTTGCAGCGCTAAACGCCCCTAATAGCCGTGACCAAAGATAACCAGAGTTACGCAACTATCTTTCAAGCAGTTTCGATGAGCTTTACTTTCGCAACTGCCAGTCGGCGCGGTTAAAGAAATACTCCTGCAGCCGCGCAATCAAGCTTTCTAATACAGGACCAGAACCATGGCTTCTTGACACTAAACATCCTACCGCCGTAAGCCAGCCGTTATATTCATGGGAAACTGGCAGCGCCACTAGACTCGATTGCTTGATACGCTCTTTTACCAACAGCTCAGGCACAACAGCCCACCCAATGCCGTTATCGACTAATTCCAGCAAAATTTGGTGTGTATTGGCGTACCACATTGCCGTACTGATCCCATAACTAAACCAAAGCTCTTTTTGTTTAGCGCTGCGATGCACGCACTGGCGGTACGCTTTAAGATCGGAGTCATGAACGACCGGCAATGTCGCTAGCGCATGCATAGGCGAGGTTACAGTTAAAAATCTTGCTTGCCCCAGCACAAAAAAATCCATATCAACTTTTAACTCACCATCGGCATAAACAATACCAACTTGCGCTTTGCCGCTGCGCACTAACTCCTCAACATCAAAGGTCGAAGCACTAATCAGCTCAATATGGGTAATTGGAAATTTATCGGCTAAGGGCGCCAAAATTTTTACAAAATCGCCATTCATCAAGCTTTCGTCAATTGCTATCACCAATTGATGTTCATCCGCTTTTGTCAGTGATTCTATTTTTTGATCAAAATATTGCTGCTGATGCAAAATTGAATAGGCTATCGGCAGCAAAGCTTTGCCATTATCGGTCAATATCGGCGTATTCTTGTCACGACTAAACAACTCCTGATTAATCGCTATCTCTAAGTTAGAAATCGCCTGACTCACCCCAGATTGGGCGCGCTTTAATTTACGCGCTGCGGCTGAGAAAGAGCCGGTTTCACATACGGTGACAAAGATTTTCAACTGCTCAAAACTATACATATTTTGCACTCTAAAAAGGTTGAATGCCGCAAACCATCACCAATCGTGATGGTTGTTAACTTTGCTTACTCATTTTTCCTGTAATAATCAGCGCCCTTTTACAGCCCTTATAGGCTGACATAAATACATGTGGCGTTTTTTGGAGTAATTAATGAGTATTATAGAGCGAGTTTTTCACTCTGTATTGTTTGAAGTACTAGCGGTAACATTTTCAATTATCGGCTTAGCTATTTTTACCGATTTCGATGTTAAATCACTATCAGGAATGATGATAGTTGTTGCGACCATTGCCATGGTTTGGAACTTCATATTCAATTGGGGCTTTGATCGAGTGATCACTGGCGACAAAGAAAAGCGCCCGTTAAAAGTTCGAATTGTACACGTGACCTTATTTGAAGTCGGTTTATTATTTTTTACGGTGCCAGTAATGGCTTACATTCTTAATATTGGCATAGTAGAAGCGCTAATCATGGATATAGGCGTGACGGTATTTATCACTATTTATGCCTTTTTATACAACCTAACCTATGACCACACTCGCGCTTTTATCATCCGCAGTCGTGCCACAGCTTGCTAACTAAGCCTAGCTTGCTAGCTAATCACAACTTGCTATGCAAATGCGGCTTGTTAGCCATAGTGAGTCAATCGCTACTGCAATAACCCTGCATAAGCAGCGATGAGACAACATCACTTTTGTTTAAGGGCGGTAAGGACACTGCCCATTCAGCGAGTATTACTTCTCTCGTGCTCCACTAACTCACCCACTAACCGTCAGCTTAGCTATTTAACTCCCCCCAGAATATTGCCCAACAACACCTAAAGTGGTTTAGAACTTTACATTGCAAAGAAGAATTTGTTGATCTATCGCACCAAAATTACAATTGATAATAATTATCATTATCATTATCATTATCAAAATAACTTTTCTATGTTGAGAGCCGTGATGATTTTAACGCCAAGCATGACAGGCATTGCTAGCCCTGATCCGTTGCAGCATGCCTTTAAAGTTAAAAGTGCGCCCCATGCTGGTCGCGGAGGCAGCCGCCCTGTATTTCTTGAGCCACAGCAGTGGCAACAATGGTGGCAGCAACCGAGCCAAGCATCTGAACGTGCTTTATATATTCATATTCCGTTTTGCCGTAAGCGCTGCAGCTTCTGTAATTTTTTTGAAAACGGCACCAATCCTGAGCGGATCAGTCGTTACATCAAAAACCTTACCGAGCAACTGCATATCGCTGCCGATACACCGCTGGCGCAAAGCCGTGGATTTAATACCGTCTATGTTGGCGGTGGCACACCCACTGACATCAGTAGCGATGAAGTCAAACAACTCGGTGAAGCCATTAGTCGTTTTCCGCTAGTAGAGAATGCAGAAGTGACATTAGAGGGCAGACTCAACGGCTTTGACGATGATAAATGGCATAACGCCACAGCAAATGGCTTTAACCGTTTTTCATTCGGGGTTCAAAGCTTTGACACTCAAGTGCGCCAAGCAGCTGGTCGCTTTGATGATAAAGATTTTTTGCTTAACCGCTTACAGCAACTTAGCCAACACCCAAGTGCTAGCATCGTCATTGATTTGATTTTCGGCCTACCAGGTCAAACTTTAGATATTTGGCAGCAAGATCTACAAGCGGTTATCGATAGTGGTGTGCATGGCGTCGATCTGTATCAACTAATCGGTTTGAGCGGCACTCGTATCGAACATGCACGTGAAAAAGGTAAGATTCTCGGTACCGCCTTAAGCGAGTTTCAAGCTGACAGCCAAACTCGCGCCAATATGTACGCCAGTGGCGCTCACCACTTTGAAGCACAAAACTGGCAGCGGTTATCAAGCTGCCATTGGCGCCGAGATAGCCGTGAGCGCAGTATATACAATAGTCTGGCTAAGAGTGGCATTGAGATCTTACCTTTCGGTGCTGGAGCTGGTGGCAGTATTCACGGTCATGGCTGTATGAACGCCCGAGACTTAAAAAAATGGCATCAGGCCCATGATGAAGCCAGTTCTCCAAATGAGCGAATAACTGATGACTCGAAAGCCAATGCACCAGTTCAAGTACCGGGTATGTTAATGAGCCCCAATCCGTCGGCTAGCTTAGATGCTATTTTCAAACGCGGTCTGGATAGCGGCCAGTTAGATCTTAACTTATTGCAAAGCTCAATGGCGCTGCATTTAACGCCTCTGTTTAACGCATGGCGTGCCAATGGCTTAGCCGAATTAACGCAAAACCAGCTCAACTTGACCTTGGCCGGGCGTTTTTGGAACGTAAACATGCAAACGGGATTATTTGAGTTTTTAGCTGAAAATCCACTGCAGCCTAAAACGAGTCACCAACAAACTCACTCACCTCATGCCATAGCAAGCTAGCAGTCTAACTTTTAAGCGCACTGCACAACTCAAAGTAGAGCTGATATAGTGCGCTTATTCTTCGCTAGGCATTCAAATATTCATGGCAGCTACAAACGCAAAAAAATCCCCCCATAAGCCAGCAGGCACTAAACCATCAGCAGCAAAAAAAGTGATTTCTGATGAAACTAAAACAGAAGCACTGCAAGTGGCTAAATCAACCCAAAAACCGGGACAAACCAAGGAGCAGACTAAGCTTATTGCTCAAGGGATCGAAAAAGGCATCGCTGAATACAAGAAACTGCAAAAAGGCAAAGCCAGAGACCGAGATAAAGCGCGCAAACAAGAAAGCCGTGCCAAAGCTCGTGAAGCTAACATCGCCGCTCAGGACCATAGCAATATAGAAGATCGCGCAGCTAGCCCTTACCTGCCATGGGGATTACTCACCCTGAGCTGGATAGGCTTTATCGCTTATATTATTTTTACTCAATAATTTTTCATTACTGCTAGCTCCTGCAAACCGCTCCCTTTCAGTATTTAGATAGATAAAAAAGGCATACACAATTTATTTGTTAGTGCCTTTTAATTTCGCAATTCATTGTTTAGCATTTAATTATCTTTTAAAAGCTGATATAAAACTCAACGAAATAGCGAAAGATTGGCTGATGAAAATTCTATTCATATTTTGTCATAAGTTGTCTTATCTCATTCATTGATGCCCTCATCACTATTCACATTAACTAACTATACTTACCTCAATCAAAAAATATGGATTAGCCGGAGCACACAGTCATGACTGAGCAATGTCCCCCAAAAGAACACGTTAGCAGTAAGAAAGATGAATTAAAGGCACTGGGCTTTATCATCTTCATTCTATTTCCAGCATTAGCCGCCACGGTTGTTAGCGTATATGGCTTGGTTATCTGGATCATGCTTACATTTAGTGGCGTTGCGTCTCACTAATTTCAATAACTATTTTTAAATTTATCACGAGGATGCCGTTATGAGATGGTTACTTAACATCTGGCGCACACTAACTAAACCAGCTAAATATCTAACCTTAGGCAGTGTCAGTATTTCTGCCTTTCTAATGGGCATTATCTTTTGGGGCGGTTTTAACACAGCTCTAGAAGCGACGAACACAGAAGAGTTCTGTATCAGCTGTCACAGTATGGAAAGTACACCGTACAAAGAGCTACAACAGACAGTGCATTTTTCAAATCACTCAGGCGTTCGTGCAACCTGTCCAGACTGTCACGTACCACATAACTATGGCCGCAAGATTGCCCGTAAGTTAGAAGCATCTCACGACGTATACGGTTGGTTATTTAACACTGTAAATACACCTGAGAAGTTTGAAGATAAGCGTCTTGAAATGGCTAGCCGTGAGTGGAAACGTTTTGACCGTGATAAGTCAGCAGCATGTAAAAACTGTCACCAGTACGATTCAATGAAGTGGGACAGCATGTCTAAGCTTGCTGTTAAGCAGATGAAGCGCGCTGCCGAGCTAGACCAAAGTTGTGTTGACTGTCACAAAGGTATTGCGCACAAACTACCAGAAATGGGTACCGCTCGTGCACCTGAACTAATTGCAGAAGTAGGCCGCGGCGTAACAGGTTTACAAGTAGGTCAAACTTACTTCTCAGCATTGACTAAGCCATTATTCTTCAATGAAAAAACAGACGTTGAAGCCGGCACCCTTAATATCGCAACTAAGGTGAAAATCTTAGAAGTGAAAGGTAGCCGCGCTAAGATTGGAATCGAAGGTTGGAGAAAGAAAATCGGTGCTGGCCGAGTGATCTACTACGACTTTGGCTTAAACATTCTATCGGCTCAGTTAACTAAAGACGCTGCGCTAGAAGAAGGTGTGATTAGAACTTTCGAAGAGAAAGAAGATCCAATGACAGGCCTTAAATGGCAACGTGTTGAAGCAGATATCTGGACTGATACCGACTACTTGCTAACAGACCTTCAGCCACTTTGGGATTACGCTCGTAGCACTTACAGCACAAGCTGTAGCGTATGTCACACCCAGCCTGCTGAAGCGCATTTTGATGCCAACACATGGCCAGGTATGTTCCAAGGCATGATCGCATTCGTCAACATGGATCAAGATACACAGGCTTTGGTACAAAAGTATTTACAAGAGCATTCATCAACTTTCGATAAGTCAGCTCACTAATAGGACATAGCGTAATGAACAGAAGAGACTTTCTAAAAGGCTTAGTAGGAACATCTTATGTCGTACTTAGCGGATCATCAGTACTTGCGCCACTAAACGCTTTAGCGGCAGCTGGCGCGGATGCATCTGACGGCTGGCTAACAACAGGAGCGCACTTCGGTGCGTTCAAGATGAAGCGCAAGAACGGTGTGATCTCTGAAGTTAAACCTTTCGATACCGATATGTATCCAACCGATATGATCAACGGTATTAAGGGCTTAGTTTACAACCCATCACGCGTTCGTTACCCAATGGTACGCTTAGACTTTTTATTAAAAGGTCACCAAAGCGATACCACACAACGCGGTGATTTTCGCTTTGTACGTGTAACTTGGGATAAGGCACTACGCCTATTTAAAGATTCACTTGATGAAGTGCAAACCAAGTATGGTCCATCAGGACTACACGCGGGGCAAACAGGTTGGCGCGCAACGGGTCAGTTGCACTCAAGCACCAGCCACATGCAACGCGCTGTGGGCATGCACGGTAACTTCGTTAAGAAGATTGGTGACTATTCTACAGGTGCTGGGCAAACGATTTTACCTTACATCTTAGGTTCTACCGAAGTTTACGCTCAAGGTACCTCTTGGTCGTTAATTCTGGAGCATTCTAAAACCATCATTTTATGGTCGAATGATCCATACAAGAACCTACAAGTCGGCTGGAACGCTGAAACACATGAGTCTTACGCTTACCTTGCTCAGTTAAAAGAGAAAGTAGCCAAAGGCGAAATTCGTGTGATCAGTATTGACCCAGTCGTCACGAAAACACAGCAATACCTAGGTTGTGAGCAACTTTACATTAATCCGCAAACCGACGTAGCGCTAATGCTAGGTATTGCTCACGAAATGGTAGAAAAGAATCTTCATGACACTAAGTTCATTGAAGGTTACAGCTTAGGCTTCGACAAGTTCTTACCTTACATTAAAGGCCAAACTGACGGTGTAGAAAAAACACCTGAGTGGGCAGCAGAGATCACAGGTGTTTCAGCAGAAATCATCCGTGACCTTGCTAAGGTAATGACTAAAGATCGCACACAGATGTTGATGGGCTGGTGTATTCAGCGTCAGCAACACGGTGAGCAGCCTTACTGGATGGCAGCGGTACTTGCAACCATGATTGGTCAAATCGGCCTACCTGGCGGCGGTATTAGCTATGGTCACCACTACTCAAGTATTGGTGTGCCGTCTTCAGGTGCTGCGGCGCCAGGTGCGTTCCCACGTAACCTTGATGAAGGCCAGAAGCCTATTTTTGATAGCAATGATTTTAAAGGCGCAAGCAACACAATTCCTGTTGCGCGTTGGATTGACTCAATCCTTGAGCCTGGTAAAACCATTGACTCAAACGGCTCTAAAGTGACTTATCCAGACATTAAGATGATGGTGTTCTCAGGTAACAACCCATGGAACCATCACCAAGATCGTAACCGCATGAAGAAAGCGTTCCACAAGCTTGAGTGCATCGTATCGATCGATATGAACTGGACGGCGACTTGTCGTTTCTCAGACATAGTACTGCCTGCATGTACCACGTTTGAACGTAACGATATCGACATCTATGGCGCATACGCAAACCGCGGTTTGCTTGCGATGCAGAAGATGGTTGAGCCGTTATTTGAAAGTCTTTCAGACTTCGAGATCTTTACGCGCTTTGCTGCACTACTTGGCAAAGAGAAAGAATACACTCGCGGCATGACAGAGCACGACTGGTTAGTGAAGCTTTACAACGACTGTAAAGCAGCGAATGCAGGCAAGTTTGAAATGCCTGAATTCGAAGAGTTCTGGAAAGAAGGTTACGTGTACTTTGGCGAAGGTAAGCCTTGGGTACGTCACGCGGCATTTAGAGATGATCCAGAAATCAATCCACTGGGTACGCCTTCTGGTTTGATTGAGATCTTCAGCCGTAAGATTGCTCAATATGAATACGATGACTGCCCAGGCCACCCAACTTGGATGGAAAAAGCAGAACGTAGCCATGGTGGTCCAGGTTCAGACAAGCACCCAATTTGGATGCAGTCTTGCCACCCAGACAAGCGTCTGCATTCACAAATGTGTGAATCAGAAGAGTTCCGTGAAACTTACACAGTTAACGGTCGCGAGCCTGTATACCTAAACCCTGAAGATGCTAAGAAACGTGGCATTAAATCAGGTGATATTGTACGTGTGTTCAACGACCGCGGACAATTACTAGCGGGTGCTGTGGTATCGGAAAAATTCCCTCGCGGCGTTATCCGTATCGAAGAAGGTGCTTGGTATGGCCCTGTTGGTGAAGACGGTAGCAAAGAAGGCGGCGCGAAAATTGGGGCTATCTGTAGTTATGGCGATCCAAATACCTTAACAATGGACATTGGTACCTCTAAGCTTGCACAGGCTTGTTCTGCATATACTTGTCTTGTTGACTACGAAAAGTATCAAGGTAAAGTACCTGCAGTTAGTTCATTTAGCGGCCCTATTGAGATTGCATTATGATTAAAGATGCTGTGAACACAGAGACAGTTGAAGTTAACCCAGTTGATCAGGTTAGAAGCACAATTTATCAATTACTTTCGTCATTATTTGCCAAAGAAATTGACCATAAAACGCTGCACGATTTAACCAGTGACCAAGCTAAACAATTTTGGGCACAACTGGGTAGCGAAGCTGAGTTTAAAGCTGACGTTGATGTATTAGTTGCCGAGTTGGCAACGCTTAATACCGACCGAGCTCTACTAGAACTTGCCGCCGACTATTGCGGGTTGTTCTTGGTAGGCACTAAACACAGCGCATCACCTTATGCCAGCTTATACTTAACAGATAAGCCAGCTAAGAAAGGCGATGAACCACTGCTCTTTGGTGAACAGCATCAGCAGATGACTCAGTTTTTAAAACAGAGTCAACTGCAAGTACAAAGTGAGTTCCCAGAGCCTGCAGACCACCTAGCGGTGATCTTGGCTTATGTTGCTCACCTTTGTACTCATAGCACTGCAGCGGAGCAGCATGACTTTATTAAAGCTAACTTAGCTAACTGGTTAGGCAACTTTGTAGCTAAGGTTACTGAGGTTGATACAGGCAACTTTTATCAAGCATTAACACGCTTGACCTATGCTTGGGTCAAGTCTGATGCCGAGTGGCTTGAAAGCGAAAACCACTAAGTTAACCATGCTGTTGTAGTAAAAGCACAATTTAAAATGCCGACCATGATACTCATGGTCGGCATTTTTGTTTTAGCTGATTTTTCTTGTTGTGGCCTTTCTGATGACTTTTATCTGCTACTTTTCTGTGTCATTGTTAACTCATCCTTAGAATGTTGAAATGACATAATGAAAACGACTACCAATCCAAAGTACTCTTCTGCCACAGCGGGTTTCACCTTGATTGAACTTGTGGTGGTGATCATCGTTTTAGGCATATTAGCTGTCATTGCGGCGCCTAAATTTATTAACCTAAAATCTGACGCTAATAGCGCAGCGATTAAAGGCGCTGTAGGGTCAGTCAAATCAGCGGTATCACTATTTAAATCAAAAACCCTAACTTCTGGAAGTAGCCTAACCGATGTGGTGACTTTCTCTGAGATAACAGGTAGTAATCATCAACCTTGGGCTGCTACAGCAACCGGAACGGGTTTTAACGCAGGTTATGCAACACCGCCAGAAATATTTAAAGCAGCCGGACTTGATGTTAATGACTGGCGCTATCGCATCTATGTTGAAAACGGCAGTTATGCTGTTGCTGGTGCACCTAAAAGCATTTTAGATACCGCTCAACCGACTGCCGCCGAAGTTAAAGCCACTAACTGCTACTTTAACTATCATTGGCAAACAGCTGGTACACCAAGCATAAGTTCAGTCGATACAGGTTGTTAATTTCTCGACTCAAATAGACCCGCAGTCAATACCAGTGACGACATTCAAGAGCTGCTTGCGGGTTTAAAGTATTGGCTAAACTTGCTCAGCAAGCCATTGGCTTAAAGCATCAAGAGACTGTAACCATAACGCCTGTAGTGGTTGATGTTCATTAGTTTGATACTCATCTGCAGTTAATCCTGCTAGCTCTAACTGTTTGCATTTGGCCGATAATGCGCCTAATCCTATATTGGCACTACTCCCCTTTAGCGCGTGCAAAATATGTTTAACATCTGCATCTTGCTGCAATAAACCAGTAAAGTGCACTTCACTGGTTTGTTTAAACAGCTCAGCTAATTCTTGCACGGTTTCAAGCCCAAGGTAGTTGAGGTCTTGCTCCAATTGCGATGTATCTAATAACTCTTGCCCCACGTCTTGGTTGACTGAAGACTTTCCACTAGCTAATCGCTCTACATCGACAGATGTCTGGTTACTTGCTGATGGTTGTTTACCTGCTAACGGCTCTGCGTTACCCAACCAGCTCGATAGAGCTTGCATATCGAGGGGTTTCATCAATACCAAGTTAAAGCCCCTAGCTTGATAATTTTCCATATCATCGGATTGTAGCTGTGCCGTAAAAGCCGCTATTTCAATTTGATGCTCAGCCTGTTGATTAACAGCTTGTAACTCAGCCAATAACTCAACTCCAGAGCCATCACCTAGCTGAATGTCTAGCATAATGGCATCAAACTGGCTGGCCGTGGCTGCTGTGTAAATTTGCCTCGCCCCTTCACAGCTTTTAGCCAGCTCAGAGCTATGCCCTAAGTGAGCTAAAAATCCTTGAGCAACCATGGCATTAATCTTATTGTCTTCAATCACTAACACATGTTTTGCGGCAACCGTTTTCGCCTGGGTTTGTAATTCAATATCTGGGCAATCGCAAATAACCAGTGGCAAACTAAAACCAAAACAGCTGCCCTTGCCGACTTCACTTTTGACCCATACTCCTTCATCGCTCAAGGCTATATCAGAGACTAATCTCTGATTATTGCAATAATTGTTGGCATCGCTATTCATTAGCTCGATTAACTGTTTACTGATCGCTAAACCTAGGCCTGTACCACGATCTCGACCTTTACTTGATTCATTACTGTAGGCTTTAAATAGCTTCCTCATTGCTGCGGCATCAATACCAACCCCTGTATCTTGCACTTTAAATTGTAGCTGGTTATCGACAACTTCAACGGTGAGTTCAACCATACCTTGGGGAGTAAATTTAATCGCATTACCGAGCAAGTTCAGCAATACCTGCCTGAGTTTAGGGCCATCAATAAACACCCACTGAGGTAAATCAGTGTGGGTACCGCGCAAAGTGAGCCCGGCAAGGCCCGCTCCGGCTAACATAATGGCCAACACCTGATCCAGCAGCTCATTTAAATCGACCGCGCGCGGCTCATTAGCGAGCTTACGTTGTTCTAAGCGCGAGAAATCTAAAATGTCATTTAATACCGTTTGCAGCAGGGTGCCGCTGTATTGCGATAACGCTAACATTTGTTGCTGGGCAGGCGGCAGGTTTGAGTGTCCAAGCAAAGTTAACGTTCCCAAAAGACCGTTTAACGGAGTGCGGATCTCATGGCTCATGGTCGCTAAGAATAATGACTTAGCTTGGTTAGCTTGCTCGGCCATATCGCGGGCAATAACGTGGCCTTTAGACTCTTTATCTAACTGAATATTTGCTTCGGCTAATTCTAATGTTCGCGCTTCAACTTTGGCTTCTAATGCTTGTTTGTGTTCATATAATTCTGCTGCGGTTTCTCGAAGTTCAGCCTGTAATTTGTGGTTATGATCGGTCTTTTGTTTAAAGGCTTTAATGGCACTCGCCATCGCAGCTAGTTCGTCATCACCTTGGGTATCGATGGTTACCGCTGTATTACCTAAACTCAATTGAGCTAGCGCCTTAGTCGCGGCATCAAGCTTTAAAGCAATGCCTTTATATATGACTTTATAGACTACAACGAAAATGACTAGAAACATCAGTAAACCCGTTACCCATAGCCCGGCTTTCGACCAACTCAGCTGTTTCAAATATTCATGCCTAGCGTTTTCAGCCTCTAGACGTTGAAACTGCATGGCTGTTGCTACCACATCATTAAGTACATCGAGTTTGTCGGTAATCTTCTGTAGTTGTAATTCTTGCGCTTGGTTGTACTGGGTATACTCTTGCTGCAAAGCGATACTTTCTGGCAGCTTTTGCAACACACTAAATTGCTTTAATAAGGCTTTAGTTCGGCTAGGATCTCGGATGATATTAGCTAAACTGGTAAGCGAAGATAGGTAACGGCTCTCAACGTTGGTAACCGCCCTTTCAAACTTATCTTGTTGATTTACGTTACCAGCTTTCGTGCTCTTTGGTGCGGCAATTAGCGCAGGAACGGTATAGAGAACTTGGGGAGAACGAGTCGCAAGATCTCCAAGCAATGAATAAACTCCAGACTCCAACTCTGGAGACTGGAACATCTGTCCAATTAAAGCGATATTATGCACAATTTTTAGGGCGCGATTTAACCGTTCTTGGGTATCCAAATCTCGTTCGATAAGAGTATCGAGTAATTGCGCAGTTTTTTCAGCTCCAACTGCATCAGGGTAAGCTAAACTCAGTTTCGATAAGATCCCCGAATCAACAATGGCTAATTCTGCCAGCAATAACTCAGTACTTTTATTGGCTGCATCAACTAACGCACGGCCTTGCTGTTGCAGATCGGCACTGACAGCAATACGACGACCAACCTGCTCTCCTAACTTGGAGATATCGACAATGATTTCTGACGCACTTTGTTCAAGGCTAAAATCGAAATTAACCTCAAGCGCCTTTAAAATTTTAATCTCACCCAGCATGGTAGCGCTTTCAATTGACAGCTTTCGGCCGACAAACTGACGCTGAGATTCATCTTCAGTGAGTCCTAATTGTTTAGCGTTTTCGGCTAAAGCGCTGCTTGATAAAGCTAACTGACTCGCAGCCTCTGATGCAGGTAGCGCGCGGTTATACAAATATTTATCTGCTTCTTGCAAGCCACGTAAGCTAATGCTTCCTAGCGTCACCAACAGCAATAACAATGACCCCAGTAGACCAAATGCAAGCATCAGTCGGCCAATGAGGCTTTTTCTTGATAAAGTTAATTTGGGCAAAGGAGATTTAGGCAAAAACAATACACTCACTGTTATCTGTTAAGCTGATACAATATTAATCCTTTACTCATTCGATTCATAGAGACCTTATCCATGGTTAAAGTTCTGCAGCAACGCTTATTACTGGTTTTTGGCTTATGCCTTTTAAGCCCTATGGTTTGCGCAGAAACAAACACGTCAACTTGGTCACTCGAACAAAGAACGCCCTATGCAGAAACCCATCAACAAACAAAGTTACTAACCCTTACGCCGCTCAAGTCCGCCCAACAAACCTGGCGTATTTGTGTGTTGGTGCCTCACCTAAAAGATACCTATTGGACTGGGATTAATTACGGTCTAGTGCAACAATCTAAACAGCTCGGCATTGAGCTAGCCCTATTTGAAGCTGGTGGCTACTATGGTCTAGATAAACAACTTACACAGCTTGATAACTGTATGAAGCAAGACTTTGATGCCATCATTATTGGTAGCGTCAGTCCTAAGCTTTTAGATTATTACTCAGCGCCTATCACCAAACCCATTACCGCTTTAGTCAATCGCCTTAAGCACAAAAAGGTCAACACTCGGATTGGTGTTAATTGGTATCAAATGGGGGTAACGGCTGGCAATTACGTTAAGCAACAAACTAAACAACCAACCACAATTGCTTTACTAACTGGCCCCGATAAGTTGGGAGGCAGCGATTCAGTAGAGCAAGGCCTTATCGATACGGTCGAAGGTAGTAATGTTACTATTAGCGCAGTGCATCATGCAGATAACAACCGTAATCTTTATCGTGATGAGCTAGAAGCCTTGCTTGATACGCAAACGCCAGATTATATTTTGGGTAGCGCTGTTGCCGTTGAGGCGGGGGTCAGCATACTGAGGCAATATCAGCTGACTGATAAAGTAAAACTCATAAGCAGTTATCTTTCGCCTGCAGTTTTACGTGGAATTTATCGCGGTAAAGTGGCGTTTAGTAACGACGATCAAGTTGTTTTGCAAGGTAAGTTGGCTATCGATATTTGTGTTAGAGAACTTGAGGGTGCTAAGGCATTTGGCGATATAGGGCCTCAAATTAAAAGCTTATACCCTGAACACATCAATAAAAATGTGCTAAAAACCAGTTTACCCCCCGCGGATTACTACCCTATTTATCGGGTTAATGAGAGTTAGCAGCACTTATCACTTAATCTTTCATCTTAAGGCTACCTATTGGCGAGAACCTAAAAAAATAGCACTAACGAGTAAGCTTTAGTCTTTGACCTTAGCGGCAAACAAATAACCTTCACCGTGCACAGTAACAAACAACTCACTAGATAACTTATTGCGCAGACGACGAATAATGACATCAATAGTACGGTCATTAACATCTTGATTTCGATGGCTTGTTTGCATCATCAAGCGCTCACGCGATAATACTTGTTGTGGATGCAGTGAAAATGCTGTTAATAGTTCAAACTCAGCTTTTGTTAGCTTGATCTGTTCACCTTGATGCGTCAGTTGACGGCTATTAAGCTCTAACACGTAATCGTTAAAAGCGATGATATTGTCATTAGGATCATCTTGTTCAGCGCTATCGGCCACCGCTTTTTTCACCAATGACATACGCCATAATAGGTTCTTAACCCTAACCAGTAACTCTCTGAGTTCAAAGGGTTTAGTCACGTAATCATCAGCCCCCATTTCGAGACCAACAATCTTATCGATAGTTTCATCTCGGCCTGTAACTAAGATAATTCCAACATGACTTTTACTACGCAGCTCGCGCGCAAGGCTTAGACCATCAACACCAGGTAAGTTAATATCAAGCATGACTAGATCGATGTGTTGGCGGTCAAATTCGTGCCACATCTGATCACCATCTTGAGCTTCAAGCACTTCATAGCCTTCTTTCTCAAAATAGCCTTTTAATCTAGCTCTGATGACAGCTTCATCATCAACAACCAGTACTCGGTAGCCCATATATTACCTCAACCCTAAACCGCTTTTATCTATAAAAGTGTCTACTTATACCAATCATAATCAAGCCGTGATTAGCAGTAAATGCGGCACATAATATACACAAGTTAGCACGTAAAGCGAGCAGTTGCGTTCGCAAGTATTAAATCGCAACAAAGTCAAAGAGATAATAGATAAAAGCCAGATGTAAAAAAGCCAACTTAAAAAGCTGGCTTTTAAAGGGGGACCTAACAGGTGAGATTAGAAGCTCTTGCTAACACCAAATACAACACGGTCATCAAAGATTTCTGTTTGGGTGCCGTAAACTAAGTGTGTGTTATCTACTGAACTTCCGTGATAACGCAAGTCAAATGTTAGACCAACATAATTAGCTTCAACACCTAAGTTCCAGTGTGTCCAACCTTCAGCACCTTCGCCATCAAGGTCTTGGTAACCAAATGAACCAGATAGTTTCACACCATTATTGAAATCATAGCTCGGGTGAACCGCGTAGTTCACACCTTGCCAACCATCAACACCAAACCAATCATCTAATGTTGGCGTGACTTCTAATTGAATATTTGCTTGGCCAAACTGCTTAGCTACTCGCACCCAAAGCTCTGTATAGTTTGAGTAAGATGCACCTGGATAAAGATATGAAAACACCATTACATCATAAGTAAAGCCACTGTCACCAAATGCGCCCGCTTTACCAATGTAAGGTGCGGTAACAATTTCAAGGTTAGGATCAGCAAACTTAATGTTTGAAGCAAATACGCCTGTGTACCAACCGTCATCATTCGCCCAACCAAGTGTACCCTGTACTACAGGCACATCACCGTCCATAGTTTCAGATTCACCACGGAATACATAGTCGGTTGCAAACTTAACATTACCGCTAATTTGGCCACCTAGTAACTCGTTGTCATCTGCTGCTACAGCAGAGCCCATACCAGCCATAACTAAGCTACCAAGCATAATTGCATGTGTAAATTTCATAATCATCATCCCAATATCTTCGATCTAAGTTATTAATCTAAATGTTCAACCTAAGCGATTCATAGATTTAGCTAAGCTTAGCAATATCAGCTCATACTAATCTATAGTTTCACCTAAGTTTACAATTTAGGTTTTCATCTAAGCTTGTATCTAAATTTGGTTAGAGCTTACTCTCAAGTTATTAACAACCTTGAGAGTAAATATGAATTAAAAAACCAACATTATGAAAAAATATGAATGACCGTGATAATCAGACTTTGCAGCCTTAGCTGGCTTTATTAAGCAATAGGCCTTTAAGTTCCTCAATCTGCACTTTTAGCTCTGCGACATCAGCTGCACTAGCTGGTAGTTCTTCAGGTGCTTTAGCCTCTTCTTCACCGCGCATAGCCGCGGTTTCTTGAGTCATCACATCAAGGACAGCACCCACCATCATATTCAAAAATACAAATGCCGTTAAAAAGATAAAGCTCAAATAATAAATCCAACTTAATGGATATACCGCCATGGTTTCGTACATGATTGAAGTCCATGACTCGAATGTAGAGATCCTAAACAGTGTTAGCATAGCTACTGACACATCGCCCCAAAGAAAATCATTCACATGAGCGAAGAACATGCTGCCTATGGCGCCATAAATATAGAAAATCACAAACATCAATAATGCAATATAACCCATGCGAGGGATGGCTTTTAGCAGTGCATTAACCAACATTCGCAGCTCTGGGATCATAGATACTAGACGTAATACTCTGAAAATACGCAGTAAACGGGCAAGTAAAATAGCCGAACCACCAGCTGGTACTAAACTACCAACCACAATAATGGTATCGAATACGTTCCAGCCATTACTAAAAAATCGCTTGGGACCATCGCTGGCTAAAAAGCGGATGACAATTTCAATGGCAAAAAACACCGTAATACCAATATCTAACAGTGCAAGGCCACTCTCCATCCAACTCGGCAAATGGTAAGTATGTGCACCAATAGATAGTGCAGAGACCACAATCACGAAAATAATGAAGCCTTGAAAAAACTTACTATTATCAATTTTTTTTAGTTGTGACTGTAAGCCAGAAACATTCGCAAGCACGCCGTGCTCCTATAAATATGCATTAAATTAAAAATACCGACGCCTAATATCAGCCATCGATTATAAAAGATCGCGCAGTGTAATAAGCAAGGCTTAATTTTGTGTTAAATAACTCAAACAATTGACTAAGCTTGATAAATTAACAGCTCAAGATACGAGACTACTGGGGAAAAGAGGCACTAAGTGCTTATTTGAAAGGCTTAGTTTATATATTCAGATCTCACTAACGCACTAAGGTTGCCCATTTGGCAGCCAAAGTGATGCCCGCGCAAGAGCGCTGGCGTTATAGATGCGAATAATCTAGCGAAACTCACAGTTATCACTTATCGACTGCAAGTATCGCCAATTAAAAACACTTAGCTAAGCTGCTGCTCAATCTCAGCAAGGTGAAGCTCAACCCATTCTCGGTTGATGGCTCCCCACTGGTTTATACGATAGAAACCGGCATTATTACGCTCGCCGTCTTGTATAAACTCACACTCAATAGCTAAATCGCCCAATACTGCAATAGCATCTTGTAAGGTTCGACGCGGCATATTAGTTAACTTATGTAGCGATAATAAGTTATGCCTTTCACTGTCAATCAAGTAAGCAATATATAGCTTTCGTAAAAACGCTTTTTGTTGTTTAGATTCGGTAAAGTTGAGGCTCATATTTTTTAGCTATTGTTATTATTTAAAGAGTTGCCGATAAATTACGTGATTGCGCACAAATAACAAGTAGCTGAGTGCCACATTCACCACAATATGTTGCCAAATATGTCTCGCTATAGCGAAAACCTCTGTCATGCTGATATAGTCGATTAGAACAAAAGAGCAGCAATCACATGAATGGTGACACATGAGCAGTGACATGGACAGTAAGCTAGAGCATGAAGCGCATGCCAAACAGACGGACAATTTTCAGGATAATGACAACGTTATTACCACAGAAGCTTTAGCTCCAGCTAATTCTGAAGCTGCTAGTCACCTCCCTGTTCATCAAAGCCAATGGCAAAGTTTCGATCAAGTGCCACTCGAGCCTGTCAGTCCTAATCACTACGCTCAAGTCAATATAGAAAGCCTGATATTTAGCTGCCTGTTGCTAGTAGTTGCATCACTCATCATTATTCTGCCTGGTGATTTATATCTAACAAGAATTTTAGCCGTTAGCATTGGCGCGTTAATCATTATTAGCTTGGTGAGCTATGTGCGCTATCAACATGCTAAATCGCTTGCATATGCAGTTTGTGACCACGAGCTAATTATGCAAAAAGGCTTTTGGTGGCAAAAACGCACCTCGTTGCCCTATTCAAGATTGCAGCACGTCAGCCTATCTCATGGTCCACTTGAACGTCACTTTAATCTTGCTAGCATCAAGTGTTTCAGTGCTGGCAGTGGGTCTGCAGAGATTGAACTCCCCGGCATTGAGCAAGATACAGCTGAACATCTACGCCAACACCTACTCGCACAAGCAGCAAAAGCCAATCCTGCTGCAGCAACTACTGCAGCATTAAAGCCTGACAAAGATGAAGAGTTCGTCTCTGAGGCTTTAACCACAAAAGCGGCTGCCACTGAGCAAAGCGAAACAGACAATCACACGAGTAATCCACTTGAGGCTAAAGAGGGATTGTCTGAAGAAAAGCCTTTTAAACACAGCACGGCTTTGCAGCAAGGTCGCAATGATGACGCATAAATTTACCGATTGGTCATCACTCTCAGCTTGGTCGATTATCAGCTTTACCTTAATGGCTGCCAAAAACTTATTTAGCAGTGGTTATGCCATTATTCCTGTTGTTTATGCTGGTTGGCAAAAGGGCTTTAGCAGTCCCTGGGTTATCGTAGCAGCTGTTGGTGTTATTGGCGCTATCTTGGCATTTAGTGTACTGCAGTGGCTCAAGTTTAGCTTTAAGGTCGAAACCGATAAGCTCATTATCAAACATGGCATTATCTTTAAGAAAGCCGACGAGCTGCCATTTGCTAAAATCCAAAACGTTCGTTTAGAGCAACCCCTATATTTTCGGCCTATGGGGTTATATCGAATTATTGTAGAAACAGCCGGCTCCAAAAGTAATGAGGCAGAGCTATCGGCCCTTGACTACAAAGATGCCCTAACCCTAAAAAAGCAACTCATGGCAGAGCATGATGCCCATCATCAATCTAGTACTCAGCTCAGCCATGAGTCTCAAAACCAAAATTCAGTGAAACAGGTTAATACCGTTAGCCGTAAAAGCTTAAAACAACTACTGCTATTTGGTCTTTACCAAAATAACGCCATTTGGTTAGCGGTCATTCTTGGTCCCATTTTTGGTCAACTAGACTGGGAGTCGATGGAAAACTTGCAACAAGTACAGACGCTCATAGCATGGTATGAAACGAACCTTAGCAGTAGTATTGTGTTGCAGCTGTTACTCGCTTGCCTGGCTTTAATCGTGTTTTACCTCCTTTTTTCAATTCTATCTATTATTTCTGCAGTGCTGAAATACTTCCCTTATAAACTCAGTCGTAGTGGTAATACCCTACATCGTACAGGCGGCATAATCGCCAAACAAAACGATGCTTTGGCAATTAAGCGCATTCAAGTCGTTAAATTTTATCAACCACTTGTAGGCCGCTTACTAAAGCTCTGGACCGTTTACTTTAAACAAGTTCAAGGCCATGAAATTGAGGCTCAAGGTAATACCAATATGTTGGTACCGAGTATGTCTCGCAGCGATATTGGTGAGTTACTCCCTAAGCTTAAAGGCATCGAGGCAACAGCACGAACCTTACCTAAGCGTTACCAAAGGATCCACTTAGGCTGGTATTGGCGTCGTGGTTTATTACCACTATTAGTCCCTGCGATTAACACCTACTTTTTAGGCTTGAACCTATTTACCGATATTCTTTGGATTGCTGCGATGCTGTTTTGTTTAGGGATTTATCTCAAGTACCGCCAATACGGCTATGCGCTAGAGGGGGATAATTTGTGGTTCCACTCAGGCTTGCTTGGCCATAGCTGGCAACTTATCGCACTGAGTAAGGTGCAACATGTTGCGATTTCACAATCACCTAATCAAAAACGCAGTGGCTTAGCAAACCTTGAAATTGGCCTTGCGAGTGGTACAGTAACCTTGCCTTACATTTCTATTATTGCCGCGCGCGCTATTGCCGAGCAATCGCTTGCGCTTATTCATAACGACCACCGAAACTGGATATAGCAATGACTCAAATCACTCCCACATTAGCAAAACCAATAACCCCAGACATGATCATTCATTTTTGGTTTGAAGAGATTGAACCTAAGCAATGGTGGGTTAAAGATGTCGAGTTTGACAGCTTAATCAAACAGCGCTTTGGCGGGCTTTTAGAGCAAGCTATTCAAGGGGAGTTATACCATTGGCGGGCAACTCCTGAAGGCAGACTGGCAGAGATCATCGTGTTAGATCAATTCTCTCGCAATATCTACCGTGATACACCTAAAGCATTTGCTGCGGACCCAATAGCGTTGGCCCTCGCCCAAGAAGCCGTAGCGCTCAATATCGATTCAGAGCTAAAAGCCAAACAAGTCCCCTTTTTGTTTATGCCTTATATGCACAGTGAATCTAAAGTGGTGCATGACGTCGCCGTAAGATTATTCGGCCGAGAAGCTGCACAAGGGAATTTAGACTTCGAACTCAGACATAAAGCGATTATCGATCAATTTGGTCGCTACCCACACCGCAATGCCATTTTAGGCAGGACATCAACCGCTGCTGAAGTTGCATTTTTAGAACAACCAGGTTCTAGTTTTTAACGCATGTAGACGTAGCTCTTACCAAACTAAAAAGCCAGTGCTTACAGCACTGGCTTTTTGTTTAAAGCGTATAAAAAAACGCTGCTTGTTCGCTAACGCGTCAATACAATTACTTCACCACCAATACAGGACACTTAGCTTTATTTGCTAATGCTTCTGAAATATTAGGATTGAGCAAATGTGCAATTCCCTGACGACCATGGCTAGCAATGACTATCATGCCGATTTCACCGACCTCAGCCTCTTCTAAAATTTGGTCTAATGTGTCGCCCTTACGCAATACAGTTTGCACTGCCAAGCCATGATTAAGCTCTTGCTGGACTTGAGATTTGAGTTTATCTAGGTTTTCATCAGCAGCGGATTCTATTTGCAGGTCAAGTTGCTCAACTGATTCAACCGCAATGCCATAATGGTATTCACTAAACGGCTCACTCATAACATGGACTAAGCGTAAATTAACCCCATAAAGGTTTGCCATCTCGATGGCGTAACTCAACGCATGAGAAGCTGTTTTGGAAAAATCAGTTGGACATAAAATTTGTCGGGTACGCATAAGTTCTCCTCAATCGAGTCAAATTGGACTCGATTGGTCAATAAATAAAGCTATTAAAAAAAACAGCTTCTTACAAAACGAACAACACGATAAAACTCATTCAATAATAAGCAAACTAACGTCTTACTTAACCACTAATACAGGGCATTCTGCGCGGTTTGCCACTCCTTCAGCAACATTAGTATGTAAGAAGTGAGAAAGTCCGGTGCGGCCATGGCTAGCAATCACAATCATGCCGACCTCCGACATTTCAGCTTCTTTTAAAATCTGCTCAGTCGCACTACCGTGGCGAATAACAGATTCCACTGAAAGCTCGCTCTTTAACTCAGTTAATAGCGTTTTCATATTTTCTGCTGCACTATCTTCCATGCTTTGTGCCAATTCCTGTGGTGTAACGGTGAGGATCTGATAATTATCAACGCCAACAGGCTGCTCGATAACATGCACTATACGCAGACCCACATGATATAAGTTCGCCATTTCAATCGCATACTTAAGAGCATGGGAAGCTGTTTCAGAAAAGTCTGTTGGACATAAGATTTGACGTGTACGCATAACCACTTCCTCCAAACAATAATCTATTCACTTATTTTCGCCATAGTGAATTTCGCTATGTCGTAATCTAAAGCTCGCATTATAGCGTTAAAAAACTACCCGCTTATTCACTTCCTCTACTCAATAAGACTAGTCATTAAGCCACTCTCGTGCCTCTTTTTTACTATCAAAAAACTTAGCATCGTAGGGAGTAAACCAGTCCGCTATTTTAGCCATCCACTCTTGTAGCCTGCCCTCACCAACGATAGCTATTTTTTCAAATGCTTTACCATGATCAATGCCTATTTTCAGGTCGTCCCATGCTGCTCGCAACTCCCAGCCATCTAACTCACTGATATCTGCAAGCACATTTATCTCAGGATCTTCGACACCTGCAATTGCCGACTCCAGCATAGGAACCATGTACTCATAGTCTTCATGAGTTAACTTACCAACGGCAACAAAAGTCATATAAAACTTGCTACCACTGCGCTCAATTCCTATTGATATGCCATGTGTTTCATTAGCCATTTGCTTATCTCCATAGATTGCTCTCTAACTCAATTTTAGAACTCTGACGATATTTGAATTTGATCTACATCACACTTTCTGTGGCTATTTGATCTTTAATAAAAACTTCATTATAGTTAGACCGACTAATCAGTCGGTAAATTAAAGAACTTTTTTGGAGCTCGTTTAATGAATATGCATATTGATAATCAAACAGCGGTACCGCTTAGCCAAGTGTTAGTCAAACTGCGTAGCAGTTATATGGCACAACCAACACCAGCATATGACGCCAGAATCGAGCACCTTAAGAGCCTAAAAGCGGCAATATTGGTTTACCAAGAAGAGTTAGTCCAAGCGCTCAACCGTGATTATGGGAGCCGCTCAGTCGATGACAGCATGATCTCAGATATCATGCCCTGCATTAATAATATCAATTACAGCTTAAAACACTTAAAAAAGTGGATGAAGCCTAGTTCTCGCCACGCAGGTTTACTGTTGGCACCAGCCAAAATAAAAGTTCATTACCAACCGTTAGGTGTTATTGGCATCATAGTACCGTGGAATTTCCCGATTATGTTATCTGTAGGACCGCTTATTACAGCGCTCGCTGCGGGTAACCGCGCAATGATTAAGCTGTCTGAATTTACCCCAGAAACAAACCAGGTCATTAAAGCGATGCTTAGTAGCATCTTCGATGATAGCCACGTGGTGTGTATCGAAGGTGAAGCAGACGTTGCCGCAGAGTTTTCATCACTGCCTTTCGATCATTTGCTGTTTACAGGTTCCACTACCGTAGGCCGTCACGTGATGCGTGCTGCTGCAGACAACCTCACGCCAGTAACACTTGAGCTTGGTGGCAAATCACCAGTGATTATCGCTAATGATATCGATATGGATATTGCCGTAGAGCGCATGATCTATGGCAAATGTCTTAATGCAGGGCAAATCTGTGTTGCACCAGACTACGTACTCGTTCCGCGCACTAAAGTCGATAGCTTTATTCAAGCCTATAAGACTAAATTTAGTCGCATGTATGGCAAAGTTAGCGACAACCAAGATTACGGCAGTGTGATTAATCAACGTCAATTTGATCGCATTATGCACGTACTTGACGACGCTAAAGCCAAAGGCGCAACAATTACTAGTGCTAATGATGAAGCCATTAATAGCGACAAACGTAAAGTCCCTACTCAACTTATTGAAAACAGCTCTGATGATATGTTGCTACTACAAGAAGAGATCTTTGGCCCGCTATTGCCTGTAATTCCTTACGATACTTTAGATGAAGCGGTTGCCTATGTTAATCAGCGACCACGCCCATTAGCGCTATACCTAATGAGTTTTGATAGCCAGGTTCAAAAACATGTACTGGCACACACACACTCTGGCGGTGTTTGTATTAATGAAACCGTATTTCATGTTGCGGCTGATGACGCACCTTTTGGTGGTATTGGCCCATCTGGTATGGGTCATTATCATGGTAAAGAAGGATTCTTAACGTTAAGTCACGCTAAAACCGTACTAAGTAGAGGCAAGTTCCTCAATACTGGTAAACTGGTGCACCCACCATACGGTGGCTTTATCCAACGTATGTTGATGAAGTTCTTTCTACGCTAATTGACTGACAGGGCAAAGAATCAATGGGTCGTATCGATAAAAAACAAGCCATTTTAGACACTGCGCTGACACTATTTGTCAGCCAGGGTTTTTATGCCACATCAACCGCCTCGATTGCTAAGCAAGCAGGCGCAGCAACAGGTACCTTATTTCATCATTTTTCGTCAAAAGATGAGTTAATGAATTATCTGTTTTTATCCATCAAGCAAGAGTTTGCTGATGCGATTCAAGCACAAATCAGTCAAACGGATGACTTAAGAGCTGATGCCTTACATCTGTGGCAAGTCGCCATTGATTGGGCAATGACTAATCCGTTAAAACAGGAGTTTTTCCAGCAATACTCTATGTCTCCGTCGATCCCAGCAGCAATTAGACAGCAAGCGATGAATGGCATTTTGAGCTTTATGGGTGAGCTGATCCAGCATGGACAAAAAACAGGCGAGCTGGCGAATTATCCACTATCCTTGATGCAGGAAAGTTGTCATGGTCAATTTTTAGCGGCCACACGCTTCTTTCTTGATAACCCTGAAACATGGGACGATGAATTGCATAAACAGGCCAGTTTTTCGATGTTTTGGAATGCAATGAAAGCCTAGCTTAACGAACCAATAGCGTACTCATGGAAGAGCCTTACAGCCGTGATTAGCTTAATATTAATGTCATATTCAAAGGAGTGAATATATGTTAAGAATGAAGACCCAATGCGAACAGTGCAAAACTAAACTAGCCCGTAAAGACGTCGCTTACATCTGTTCATTTGAGTGTACTTATTGTAAATCTTGCAGTGAAAAGCTGCACTTTACTTGCAAAAACTGCCAAGGAGCACTGGTTCTTAGGCCACCTAGATTAATTGAGCCGTTTAAGGTACCTGCTGCAGAATTAAAAAATACTCTTTTTAGCTAAAAGCAAATTTGAACATCAAACATAAAAGGCCAGCAATTGCTGACCTTTTATGTTTATGCTCATTCGTCACCCTTGTGGCAACCACAAGCTAACGCAAAGCCCCTTTTCATCACGATTATGTAGACTAATTCGGCCATCATGCGACTCGATAATTTCACGACATAAAGGTAAACCTAAGCCTGTACCAGACTGCTTGGTTGAGTAAAATGGCAATAGCGCTTGCTTTAATACATCTGCCGACATCCCTGACCCCGAATCCTTAACCTCGATGCATAACTCTTGTGGATTATTAGGCTGCTTTATCTCTAGAGTGATCTCTGCAAGATCAGACCCTGACTCATGGGCATTTTTAAGTAGATTAAGCAATACCTGCTCCATCTGAATCAGGTCAAAATACACCTCAGTCGCAGGTAGCTCCCCGAGTAATTCAAATTGATAGTGTTGCTTTAATTGCGCCGTTAATGTTTGCCAATCAACTTTAGATTTACTCGGTAAAGGTAGCTTAGCAAAGCGGGCATAATTAAAGATAAACTGGCTTAAATGACTTGTTCTGTCTTCAATGGTGTCGAAGATGAGCTGTAATTTAGGATCATTTAAATCTTTAGTGATCATCCGCCCAGAGTTGACCATTGAGGCAATAGGGGCCACCGAGTTGTTGAGTTCGTGGCTGATAATACGAATAACCTTTTTCCACACTGCGACTTCTTGCCGATTAAGTTCGCGCGTCATCTGTTTAAGCAAGATAAGATGATGGAATTGGCCATTAAGTAAAAACTGACCACGGGATAGATGCCAGGTTTGTGCATCATCATCGGAGTTATCTGTTAGTGAAAACAAACCATCTTTAGGATTATTGAGCGCACTAACCAACTCTGCAGATCCGCCTTCAAGCAATGCATCAAGTTTCATCCCCTCGACTCTAAGCCCGTCATAAAACAGATGCCGAGCTGCGTCATTGGCATAGATCACCCGCTGCTCATCATCAAGCAGTAACATCACATTTGGCGAGCTCTGAATCACTTTATCGAGTAACAACTCTCGTTGATAAATATACTGGCGCTCTTTACGCAAAATCTTGGCTGAATCGTTAAATAAACTGGCTAGCGCCCTTAACTGAGTGTCACCACTAACCGGAATGCTGACACTAAAATCATTATCTTTAAAGTTAAGTAACCCTACCTCTAACGCCATCAAACTTGAAGCTAGGCTACGAGTGCCAAAATAGCTTATCGCAGCGGTTAATAAGATTGCCAATGTAAATAGCAACAAATATAACCAAGACTCAGAAACAATACTTTGTTGTACCTCGGCTGACGTAAGCCAAAGTAATCCCGTAAACGCTAACAACAGCCCTGCTGCGCACGCCAAAGTCGCGCTAGCAATCAACTTAACCCTTAATGAAACTGTGATACCTGAACTCCTGTTCTACTTATCAATTTGATACTTTTGCATGCGGCGATAAAGCGCTTGCCGGCTCAATCCCAAAGACTTAGCCACCCTCGCAATTACGCCTTTATGCTGTTCAAGTGCAGCCACAATATCGGCTTTCTCGTCTACGCGAGGTTCGCTAATGGTTAAGTCGTTATTCATCTGTTTGCTTGGCTCACCGCAAATTAGCGTTTGCGGTTCAACGGCACCAATAGCAACTCCATCTGAAACAGTATCTGTTGCGTGTTTAGTTGTTAAGCCAAAGTCTGCTGCGACTAAGTCAGCACTTTGCGCCAAAACCACCGCTCGCTTACAGGCATTTTCTAACTCACGTACATTTCCAGGCCAATGGTGAGCCTGTAATGCTTGCTGAGTATGTCGTGACAATGAAAAATCAGCTCCAATAAAATGTTGCACTAAGGGCAATACATCATCTTTGCGTTCATTTAATGCAGGAAGGGCTAACTCAATCACGTTGAGGCGGTAAAATAGATCCTCTCGAAAACGTCCGGTTTGAATATCCTCAGCTAAATCAGCATTAGTGGCACTAATCACCCGCACATTCACTTTACGAGTTTGGTGGCTACCTAGGCGCTCAAACTCACCTGTTTGCAGTACTCGCAGTAATTTAACTTGGCCAGAAAGTGGCAGGTTGCCTATTTCGTCTAAAAACAAACTACCGCCATCTGCGGCTTCAAAACGCCCTATTCTAGCTTTATTCGCGCCAGTAAAAGCCCCAGCCTCAGCACCAAATAGTTCAGCTTCTAGTAAGTCCATTGGTAAGGCACCAATATTGACCTTTATAAACGGCTTATTTTTTAACGCCGAATTTGCATGAATAATATCGGCAAGCTTGTCTTTACCCGCACCATTAGGGCCAGTAATTAATACCGATACATCAGACTTAGCAATTTGTAATGCTAAATCAACACAGCGTTGCATCGTGCCACTATTAAAGACAATGCCGCATAGGTCAGCATCTTTAATCGCTAGCATACGTTGACTTTCAACTCGATTTAACTGGGCATTTTCTTTAGATAAACGATGCAGTGAAATGAGATTATTAATACTGTTGAGTAACTTGGCGTCATCCCAAGGCTTACCCATGTAATCAGCGGCCCCTTCTTTCACTAGCTCTACCGCGAGTTCGAGTTGAGTCCATGCTGTTAGTAATATAATTGGAAGACTGGGCTGCAGTTGCCTAAAAGCATAAAATAGGCTTTTTCCCTCTTCACCTGAAGTGGTGTCTTGGGTGAAGTTCATATCTTGTACCACCAGCGCCACGTCATGCAATTGCACTAATTCTAGGGCGATTTCGGGTGATAAACACGTAAGAGTGCGATAACCATTAAGCTCTAACATTAAAGACAATGCATTACACACAGCTTGGTTATCATCGACAATCAGAACGGTATCCATAAACGCTTTTTTATAATTCCTTTAGTCATTCTAAACTTGCCGCATTGAGTTGACAGCTCTTTGTTAAGAGCTGTCCGTAAACAGCTTTCAATTAGCAGCTGTTAATTAGTTAGGGTGAATTAACAGCTATAAAACTAACTGAAAGCCAAACAGAGTTAAAGCCTCTCCCCTGCTTGACTCATATTTAACGGCAATTAAGTTTACGTTTATCTTGCTATTTATACACTGCGAGTGGCGGTTGCGGGTGAAATTTTTGCCGCTTTCTGTGCCGGAAAAATTACCGCGATAGTGGTCAAAACTAATAAACCTACCACTGTGACTATCGGGTAAATAAGTTCCAGCTTAGGTAAGCTATAAAGTGTCATTAATTGCTGACCAAGTTGCACTGCGATTAATGCCCCGAGTACCCCGCCAGTTAGACATATCAGGTAGTTTTCAACTAAAAAGAAACTCACAATATCGCGCTTCTTAGCCCCTAATGCGCGCCGAGTACCAATTTGCTTGGTACGGCGCTCGATATTAAACATCACCATGCCTGCCAAGCCTAACGAGGTGATCAGTAGCAGCAAAACCACCATCATTGAAAGTACAGTTGCCATCAACTCATGGTTACGATAAATACCTGTTCGGTGTTCACTTATCGTTTTAAACCCTCGCACCACTCGGTTAGGGTTCTCTCTATGCAGTGCAGCAGGGATCGCCTCTTTTAATCCTGCAATAGCATCTTCATCAGCACGAACTAATACCCGATTAAATGCAGCTGCAAGTTCAACATTAATAATGATGCCGCGCTCAAGATTATTGTTATCAACCCAAGCGCCTTGCAAGCGCTCAACCACACCGACAATTTTCATCGGCTGATTTCCAATTTCACCGCGATACATGACTTTGCCAACAGCAGATTCATCACCAAATGTCTCTGTAGCATAGGCCTGCGATACTATCAGTAAGCTAGCCAATTCAGGGCCGCCAGTTGCCACTTCATCAGGGTAAAAGTTACGTCCTTCAATCAGCTTTAAGTCAAGCGTTGAGATCATCTGCTCATCGCCGTAATAAAGCGGTGCATTAGTCGCATCGACACGATCTTCCTTACTAGTGCCATAAGAGAAGTTTGATGACCAACCGCCGCCACTCAGAGGCGTCATGCTACTAAGAGTGGCCGCTTTAACGCCATCAAGATTACGAATGATCTCGATATCGCGTTTGGTTTGACTGATAGGTTCCATCCCATCGTCAAAGTTGTAGATATCAAGGTCAAACACTTCTGACTCAGTAATACCTGAATCACGGCTCATCAGCCCTACACGTTCAGTTATAATGAAACTCGCATTGGCAACAATCGCAACAGACAAAATAATCTGCACCAATAGCAGCAGAGGTCCACTTTTATTGCGCATCAACATGCTCATAATGGGTTTAATTTGCAACATAGTAAGCTCCTTTCTCACTTTGTACCTTATTGACTCTTGAGGTAAACACTAGGGTTAGTACTGCAGATGCGCCAAGCAGGATAAATACCGGCAATAATGGCTGCAGAAACGGCAATCACAGGTGCGATAACCCACATGCTTTGGTCAAGTTGTGCTAAGGATTTTTCAAGTTCAAACTTAGACGATAAGAAGTACAGCGCAGCCCAAGCCCAAAGCAGTCCAAGTGCCCCGCCACAAAGACCAATTAAGCCTACTTCAACAATATGCTGTGAGAAGATTTGCAGTCGACTGGCACCAATCGCTCGTCTTACGCCCACCTCTGGTGCTCGCTTTAAAAATTTTGCGAGTAACAATCCAAGCATATTCACTAGACAAACCACCAAGAACAGCACACTTAAGCCAACCAACACCTTATTATCTTCAGGTACCACGTTATTTTCGCTAAGCCACTGAGAAACATCGCTTATCTCACCATGTGCATCAGGGCGTTTAAAGCGTCCAATGAGTTGTTGCTGCTCTACATAAGCTGTTAGCCATTGTAGATACTCTTGCTGTTTAGCCGGTGTATCCAACTCAACCCAATATTGATTCCAATGCATTTCAGAGGCGAGCTTGTCGCTATAAGTTCGAATATCTTCGTGGCGCCAGCTATTGTTATTACCCCAACTTTCAAACTCCTCAATAGGCGCTAATGAGAAAGGCACAAAAATCTGTTCTGAGTTATTAAATGCACCGTTATTAACATCATAATACTTCGGACTCGGATTCCACTGAGCAGTCACACCAACCACTTGATAAGGTTTACGATTAAGCAATAAGGTTTTACCTACGCTATCGCCACCGCCAAACGCTTTTTGGTTAATGTCCTCACTAATAACAACCTTATAGCCACCTTCATCATCGACTTGTTTTTCCCAAGGGCTACCATAGATAAATGGCACATCGAATAAGCCAAAAAAGTCACTATCAATCACTCGTACGCTTTCAAGAATTGGCGCAAAATTGATATCCTCAGTTTGTACTGCAAGGCCCGTTCTAAACATGGCAGTTTGCCTGACAGGAACCGCTGACTTTCTTAAGTTAAAAGCATCTTGGTAAGTGATTTGTGGGGTGATTTCATCCCAAGTATCGTTGTCTTGACTCAATAACCGCACCGCAAATAACTGCGACGAACGCTCACCAGCAGGATTAATTGACGCCATTTTATAAACGTTCAATGTCGTAATGGTTATACCTATGCCAATCGAAATTGCTAGCACCATAAGTAGCGATAAAAACGGCGTTTTTTTAATGCTGCGCCAAGCGAGATCTAAATAGTAAAAAAACATTATGCTCTCCTTAGCAAACCATTAAGCCACTGACGCAGCATCGGCAATAGATTGGGCCTTTTGATCTGTCTGACCTGATTGATACATAGTGAAATCACATACCTGACCATCGACAATCTGGATATTGCGTTGGGCTCGGCGAGCAAGATCTGCATCATGAGTAACCATGATAATCGTCGTACCCGCTTTATTAATATCTTCCAACAACTCCATCACCTGGCGCGCCATTAAGCTGTCTAGATTACCTGTTGGCTCATCGGCTAATAAGAAACGTGGTTCACCTGCCAGTGCCCTAGCAATTGCCACTCGCTGCTGCTGACCACCCGACAATTGAGTGGGTAAATGCTTCATCCTCGCCGCTAACCCTACCTGCTCAAGTGCGCGCTCCACACGTACCTTTCGCTCTTTTGCACTAAAGCCACGGTAACGCAATGGTACTTCAACGTTTTCAGCTAAATTAAGATCTGATATAAGGTTAAAGCCCTGAAAGATAAAGCCTATCTTCTCATTTCTAATCGCAGCACTCTTGTTATCACTCAAGTTGGAGATATTGACGCCATCAAGAAAATAATCGCCATGAGTAAAACCCTCAAGCAAGCCCGCAATGTTCAAAAAGGTTGTTTTACCTGAACCAGATGGCCCAGTTACGGCAACAAATTCACCTTCATTTACCTCTAAATTGAAATCCCGCAATGCATGAGTTTCTACTAAATCTGTTTTAAATACTTTGCTGATATTTTTCATTGATAACATGGTTAATATTCCCTTAATTCTGTCTATCCAATCTGGTATAAAATGGCTAATGCTTGTGTGAGTTGTATCTTTTAACGCCGAAGCATTACTGATTAATAGCTGCTAATAAGCATTCGACGGCTTTAATAATTAACTGCTGAACATCAAAGTTCGATACATCTGATACCTTGCCTGAGATCACGGGCACCTCGCTGCCAATCTCAATCAAATTCAAACCGATAAACATCCAATCTCCGGCTCTATCGGTGGAAACCTGTACCGCGACTACCAGCAGCATAAGTACTGCTGCAGTAATAAGTTGCTGTTTGTTGAGTCTGTTCCTAATCATCGTCTAATCCCTTATCTGACTAACGAACTAATACTTGTTCGGCTTTTTTAAAAGGCTCAATGCTTGAGGTCACCCAAACATCACCAACCTGCCCGCCTTGAATAACTTCAATGTGACTCATACTGCGTGCACCTAGCTGAATTGTGGTTTGCTCGGCAATATCATCATGCATCACATACACTTGCTGACCACCGCCACTGGTGACAAACGCGCCGCGTTTTACCATCAACACGTTAGGGCGGTGTTCGAGTAATACTCTTGCTGACAAACGCTGATTCTGACGTAGTTGCAGTGTGTCGTTTTGTTCAAAACGCACTCTTGCGGTGACTTCGCGATTACGCACCTCAGGAGAAATAGACGATAACTCCCCCATTACCGTCATAGAGCCAAAGCTCAGCTCTACAGCCATGCCTATGCCTAATTCATCGGCGTAAGACTCTGGTACAGCTAACTCAGCTTCAAAAGCACTTAAATCAACAACGGTGAGAATCGGCTGACTTTGACCAATTCGCGCCTTTTGCTCAGTTAACCAATTACCGATAATGCCTCCGACAGGGGCTTTGATATTCAGTGCCGCCACTTGACGTTCTAACTCTTTAACCACTAATGCCTGACGATCGACTTCTAGAGCAGTATTTTTAAGCTCGAAGGTTAAGGTGTCTTTCATCAGCTGCGCTTCTTGGCCTGCATGAGCAAATAGCAATTTGGCTTTATGTAAATCATCCTTACTCTTTTCAAAATCAATTTTACTAATCAGCTTTGACTCAATCAGTTGATCACCACGACGGCTTTCACGATCAGCGGCCTCTAAATCGACTTTAGCCATATCTAGAGTTTGCTGCGCTTTAAGTTGCTGGCGACGCGCTTCTAAGCGAGCACGTTCTAATGAGCTTTTCATTCCCTCGAGTAGGGCTTGTTGCTGCTTAAGACTGTTAGTGAGCTTATGACTTTCAATGCTGGCAACCACATCACCTTGCTGTACAGTGTCGCCGGGGTTAGCGATTAAGGTCACAGAGCCTTGCTCAGGGCTATACAGGACTGGTGCATTGGCAGCAACAATCTTGCCAGTAGTGGGAATATCGCGAACTAAAGTGCCTCGCTCTAGAGTGGCAAACCTCAGCTCAGAACGTTTGATTGAAGTGGCGACTGAATCGCTATCCATGCTTGACCAAACCAGACCAGAAACAAGCAATGCTGCAATACCAAATATTGCTGGGCGCTTAAACTTGCTCGCCTTACTTTGTTGCTTGATGGTGTCTTGTCCGCTGGTATCCTGAATCATCTTCTTTCCCTAAAGTGTCCGTTCTAAGCATTCATCGCTTTCGATAGGTCTATTAATACAATCCCTGTGCCAAAAACAATAAATAGCTAATAAACATAAGCTTAATTAAAAGATGTAAAGACTAATCCACTAAAAAGTGTCCGCGGACACTCATTAAATGTGTCCGCTTTAGCGCTTAGATGTCCGCAGTTAAAAAAAGTGTCCACCTAAGCCGTACAGCCTGCTTTTGGCTTCCCGCTCTGAGTTACAACGATATTTCACCCGCAACACGATATTTAACGATCCACTTTGACGATATTTCGTGGTTCGTCGATCTTGCTCCAATTTATCCCTTTCAAATCCCCTGTTTACCAGCTTGGCACGCTAGCTGCTCTTCTATAGGAAATTAAAAAAATCTAGAAGCTAATTTGCTTTAGCAAAATAAAAATATAGGGAAAATGATATGAACAAGAAACTGTTAGCACTGCTAATTCCATCCATCCTGATGGCGAGTTCGGCACAAGCTGCTGAGATTTATAACGACCAAACTAACAGCATTAATATGATGGGGTGGCTGGGCTTTGCTGCTATCAACGACACTCACGACACCGCAGTTGTTGATAATTTCTCACGCGTTGGTTTTCGCTTTGACCGCCAAGAGAAAAACGGCTGGCGCAGTTTCGCTCATACAGAGTGGGGCATAAACATGGTCACCAGTGACGACTCACTAAACTATACCGGCGGCCAGCTGGGTGCAGAGAAAAACTCTGACTTTCTATTCAACCGTTTAGGCTATGTCGGGTTAGCGAATGACAAATGGGGTAGCTTAACGTTTGGTAAGCAATGGGGAGCCTATTACGACGTAGCCTATACCACCGACGTACTCAACGTTTACACAGGTTATTCTGTTGGTGCTTATACCTTCGGTGACGGCGGACTAACCGGTGCAGGCCGTGCAGATTCAGCCTTCATTTACCGTAACTCATTTGGTGATTTGAGCTTTGCAGTGCAATATGCAGCAAAACAAAATGGCGACGTAGCACTGTTTGATAAAGACGGTATGGCTATAAACGACGGCTCACATATTGATTTTGACACCAGCTATGGTGCGAGCATGACTTATCAGATTACCGATAAATTTAAAGTACTAGCGGGGATCAACCGTGGTGACTTTAAAGGTGAACTAGCAGGTGAGAAGGTTGACGATACTAACGAAATCATCGGCATCGGTGCACAATATGGCTCATTCTACCAATATGCCCCTAATCGCGATGCAGATGGCTTCTATGTTGGTTTTAACGCCCATAAGAGTAAACAAAATGAGCTAGTTGGTGGAGAGTTATATGACTCAACTGGCGGCGAATTCTTAATTGCTTATCAATATGAAAATGGTTTTGTACCCAGCTTCTTGCTTTCTTACCAAGATCTAGACACTGATGCATCGACTGAAATCCAAGGTGATTGGACACGCCAGTTTGCTGTTGTCGGCCTTCACTATCGTTACAGCAATGACACCATCATGTTTGCAGAAGCGAAAATAGACTTCAGTGAGATGGATGATAAGAGCTACGAAGACCTACAAGACAACAGCTACTCTGTTGGTATTCGTTACTTCTTCTAATTAGCACAATGACTCAAACGCGCTCCCCCTTTATTGCGCGTTCTGAGTCATAAACGTTTGAGTCATGATCCAAAAGCCATTGAGTCCTCATCATTCTCAATGCCCCGGGATCAAAAGTTCCCTGCAATAAAAAAACACTTCCTTGGAAGTGTTTTTTTATTGCACTATCAATTGCTCAAAGACAGTGGCAACTAACATAAACCGAGTTTTTTCATTTTACTCTTTAATGTATTGGGATTGATATCCAATAACTCTGCGGCACCGCCTGGGCCATAAAGTTTACCGCCAGTGATCCGTAAAGCATGATTAATATACTTACTAATCATGGTTTCTAGTGGCACCAGTTTATCGCTAGCATGACTCGGATCGACAATAATTGTTTGGCCACTTTGCGTCGGGACTTCCTCTTTAACCGCTGCGCTCAACAGATCAAAGCTAAGCGGGCCTCTAGGGTTCTGAATAATTGCCCGTTCAAGTACATTAATTAACTCACGCACATTACCTGGCCAACCATAATTATTTAAAATACTTAGCTGCTCAGGCATTATTCTCGGCAATGCATCTAAGTTAAACTTGGCAGCTAGCATTTCGATAAAATGCTGAACTAAAAGTGGAATATCACTTCTTCGCTGACGTAACGATGGAATATCAATAGGAAATACCGCTAAACGATACCAAAGGTCTTCACGAAAGGTTTTTTCATGCACCATAGCCTGCAAGTTTCTATGAGTTGCAGCAATCACACGAATATCTAGATCAACATTTTCAAAGCCACCAACACGTGTGATAGAGCTATTTTGCAACACTCGCAATAACCGTACCTGTGCAGATAAAGGCAGTTCTCCTATTTCATCTAAAAAAATAGTACCGCCATTGGCTTGCTCAAAGTAACCTGCTTTACGGGTTTCAGCCCCTGTAAAAGCGCCTTTTTCATAACCAAAAAGCTCAGAGTCAATCAAAGTGTCGGGGATAGCCCCACAATTAACCTTAATAAATGGTTTGCCTGCACGATTAGATTTCGCATGAATCGCATTGGCTATAACTTCTTTACCGCACCCCGTCTCACCTTGCATTAATACACTGGTATTTAATGCTGCAATGGCATCAACTTGTACCATCACTTTTTTCAAGCCACCTTCGGCGCCAACAACACCATCCGGCGCAAACATACCTCGCTTGAGGTTATCATTTTCTTGGCTTAATACTTGGTTAGCTCTGAGCAAGTTTCGTCCACGCAAATTAAAGGCGGTGATCAATGAAAAGGTATCTTTATGGGGCTCAATCAAATCGGCATGTCGCGGCTTAAACTGTCCCGGTTTTTTAGCATAGAAACCAACAACTCCTAGATGAGTATTATCACTAACCATACGCAGTAAAATCACCGATGCGATTTCAGGGATCACCTGTGGAGCAACAAAGCTGGTGACTTTATCAAGATGAATGTCGTTGATAATTCGCATAACAGGTCGATCATTTTCCTGCAATACCGCCTCCATTTCTGGAGAGATTTTGACTTGCTTATCAAGCGCTACAACCTGATGTTGATTTACATGAGCCAAAAATTGAATATCACCATGCTCAGGACGATAAATATTAAGAAAAATGCCATCGATCGGTAAATGTTGCTTAACGAAATCATAGTAACTTTCTAACGCCACCTCGAGTGACAAGCTACTACATAAACAATGCGTCGCCTGATAATAAAATTGCTCTTTCATTTGAGTCTCGAGTTAACCACGAAGTTTCGTGATGGTAGTGCATTGTATTTAGTGAGTCTGTGTCCCTGTTCATAAAACATTGTAAACAACGCCTACTTTCCCCCTACAAATTATTATTATTTGATGTTCACCAAGCTTTTATTAATTTGCCCCTCACTTGTAACATCAAAAGAGCATTAAATATGTGAAGCATGCAGTGATTAATTTAAACATGTGAATCATTTATAAATAATCCAATAATTGTGACCTGCACACATAAAAACCAAAGATAAAAAAACGACAAACCTAACCCGTTATTACATAGACTTTATAAAATATATACCAAAGCTCACAAAACACTATTTACAGCATAATAAAAAAGTCTATTCCGCCTTAATATAACTTAAGCGAAGCTCAATATTGCTTATGCTTAATAATTAGGCACAGTGCTGTATTGTCGACGAGTTAGTAGCTGTAATCGATAAAATTAGATCGATATATACTTTTAAAGCGAGCAGAGCTAAGCCAAAAATGATAACAAACGTCAATAAACAAGCTAACTTAGCGTTATAAAACCAATAAATATATAGAATATAATCCGGAGCAGTATATTGAGGTTTCACTGATGATTAACCGTTATAGAAGCCACTCACGACAAACAAACCCGCTAATATTTGAGCAAGGCTTCCTGTTTGGGTATGACTAATTATGGGAATATTTATCTAATAGTTGTTTATCACAATTGAAAAACCATAAAAATATATAAACAAGCTTTAAAGATATGGCAAGAAGCTAACAACTAACATTAGCAATAATGATTATTAAAATAAAAACTACTAATCAACTTATTATTGATTATCGTTAAATATCTATTATCGGCATTCGATTTAAATTTGACATATCGGTGATATCTCGGGGTGACCACGAAATATCAAGGTCTCACACCATGATATTTCGTGGTTTGATGATTCGGTTCATAAATCCCTAGCAATAAAGTATTAATTCACGAGTTGGCATAGTCGCTGCAACTTTAACTGTATTACATCGAGCACTAATAGCTCTGATAGACAATTAAAATACAGATAGGGAAGAGAGAGATGAACGAGAAAGAATTGGTAAGTCTTGGCAGACGCCAACTACTTAAAGGTGGTGCAGCTATGGCGGTTGCAGGCTTAGGTAGCACTGTCGCCTTATCAGCAAATGCCGCTTGTGTACCACAAGCTGATGCCAAGTTTGATGAAGTTGTTGATGTTATTGTTGTTGGTAGTGGCTTTGCGGGTATGTCGGCGGCACTACAAGCTAGAGAAAATGGCTCAAGCGTTATGGTTATCGATAAGATGCCTGTATTTGGCGGTAACTCAACCATTAATGGCGGCGCAATGGCTGTTGCTGGCTCTCCCCTGCAAAAACAAGAAGGTATCGAAGACTCTGTTGATGTAATGGTTGCCGATATGCTGGAATCTGGCCGTGGCATGAACGATATAGAAATGCTTAAGCTAGTATGCAATGGCACAGCAGAATCTTGTGAATGGCTGATTGATCACGGTGTTCAATGGAAACCTTTTGTACAGCACTTTGGTGGTCACTCTATTCCTCGCGTACTGCAAACCGTACAAAGCTCTGGCGCCGGTATCATTCGCCCGCTCATTAAAGTTGCCAAAAAGAACAACATCGATATGCGCAACCAAGCCAAGCTTGAAGGCTTTATTAAAGACGAAAACGGCCGCGTAATTGGCGTCGATGTACGTCAAGGCTATTACTTCCCGAAAGAACGCACAGGCAAGATGGTTAAGATTGGCGCCCGCAAAGGCGTAATTATGGCAACGGGTGGCTTTGGCAACGATATTGAATATCGTCAAATGCAGCAACCTGAATACACCAACCAATTAGATTCAACTAACCACGCGGGTGCAACGTCTGAAGCCCTAAAGCAAATGATGTTACTCGGTGCTAACCCAATTCACTTAGATCAAATCCAATTAGGCCCTTGGGCATCACCTGATGAAAAAGGCTTTGGTACTGCATCTCAGTTCAACACTATTGCGACCTACCCAAGCGGCATCGTAGTTGACGTGCGCACCGGTGAGCGTTTCTTTAACGAACTTGCTGATCGTAAGGCCCGCGCCGATGCCATCATGACTCGCCGCGATACAGAAGGTAACCCTGTTTACCCAATCGGCTTTACTAATGCTGAGGGTGCAAAAGATGCACAAACTCTAGATTGGGGTTTGAAATACAACGTCATTAAGAAAGCTGACACCCTAGAAGAACTCGCAAAAATCTACAACATGCCAGCAAAAGCACTTAAAGATCAGGTTGCTCGCTGGAATGAATCTGTCACTAACGGCAACGACTCTGAATTTGGTCGTCCAATGCAAAAGGCCATGTTACTTGATAAAGGCCCTTGGTATGGCGTGCGTATGTGGCCAAAAGTCCACTACTGCATGGGCGGCGTAAAGGTCAACACTGCATCAGAAGTACTTCACCTTGTGACCAACAAACCAATCCTAGGACTATACGCAGCCGGTGAAGCCACTGGCGGTATTCACGGTGCAAGCCGCTTAGGCGCATGTGCTGTGGCAGAAGGGGTTGTAACCGGTCGAAATGCTGGTCGTCACTGCGCAGAAAACCAGAGCGTAACTCTAAAACTTGCTTAGTAAGTCGCTACTAAATTTTAAAAATTATAGGAATGATGAATATGAAAACGACTAAAAATGTTGCTTTAACGACACTCGCATTAGCACTGACTGCCGGCCAAGCAATGGCAGCCGACACAGTTGTACTAGACGGTAAAAACTTAACTCAAGATCAAGCTTGGGAAATCGCTGATGGCGCTGAAGTTAAAATCGCGGCTCAGTCAGCAACTGCACTGGTAAAGTCTCACGAACTACTGATGGAAGCTGCCCGTTTAGGCAAACCAGTATACGGTCTAACGGTAGGTGTGGGTTTAAACAAAGACCACAAACTATTCGATGCCAACGGCGAGCTAAGCCCTGAAGTAATGAAGGCGTCAAAGTCTTTCAACTACAGCACATTACGCGCTCACAGCGCGGGTGTTGGCGAAGCTATGCCTGTTAGCTTAACTCGCGTAGCCTTAGCGGTACGTTTAAACACCATTTTATCTGGCCACACGGGTGTTCAACCTTATGTAGCCGAGCTTTACCAAGCTTATTTGAATAACGATATTACGCCAATTATTCCATCTAAAGGTACTGTGGGCGAAGCTGATATTTTGCTTTCATCTCATGTGGGTCTGGCAATGATCGGTGAATGGGATGTGATCTACAAAGGCGAACGCATGAGCAGCGCCGTCGCGATGAAAAAAGCTGGTATTAAAGCCCTAGACCCAGTGGGTAAAGATGCCCTGTCTATTTTATCAAATAACTCAGTAGGCGTAGCGTATGCGATGCAAGGCTACCGCGATGCTAAACATCTTTTAGCAGTGTCTCCAGCGGTATTTAGCCTAAGCCTTGAAGGCTTAAACGGTAATGTTTCGCCATTTTTACCACAGACTAATGATATTCGTCCTTTCCCATTCCTAAAACAAGCGACTAGTGAGATCCGTAACGACTTAATGGGCAGCTATTTATGGGATGCAAACCCTGAGCGTCCACTACAAGATCCGCTAAGCTACCGTACCACAGCCTACACTTTTGCTAGCGCTTACAAGGCACTAGCCGATCTTGACCAAGTGATTGATATTCAAATTAATCACTCAGACGACAACCCTGGCGTTATCGTAGGTGCAGGGGTTGATTACGGTAATAACTCTCAAGTATCTAAGTACTTAGTTGAAGGTAAAGGCGGTGTATTCCCAACAACTAACTTTGAACCACTACCTGTTGCACTTGCAGTACAGCAGTTAGCCATTGCGCTAACTCACGTATCACACAACAGTGCTATGCGTACTATCCACTTGTCTGATGACCACTTTACGCGTCTACCACGCTTCTTAAGCGCACCGGGTAACAATGGCCACGCATTTGGTGCGATTCAAAAAACATTTGTTGATATGCAAGTACGTAACAAAGCACTAGCGAACCCAGTCTCGTTCGACGGTATTGCGATTGCAGGTAACATTGAAGATACCTTCACTAATCTAAAGCTTGCTTCAGACAGACTAATTCAGATCGTTGATAACACAAACGTTATGTACGGTCTTGAACTTATGCACTCTACTCAAGCAATCGATTTGCGCAAACTTGCAGACAAAGACTTGAAACAAGGTGAAACAACAAAAGCCATGTATGAAGCATTCCGTAAGCAAGTGCCATTTGTATCGGTAGACCGTCCGTTCACCCCTGATATTGAGGCATCAAAAGCATTTATCGCACAGTACTAAGACCTTTTAATCTTAAAGCGAGTTACCTATTTGCACTTGCTTGGCGTTATCAATACCGCTCCCTTTGATAACGCCCAGCAACGCACAATGAGCCAATATTAGCTCGCAAGCGAATGACGCATTGATGTTATAAAAGTAATTGGGCAACCGCCCGGAAAGGAAAAAAGATGTTAAAAGTATTTTCGACTATTTGCATGCTAATGTTGATGGCCATCCCGAATGCTAAAGCCATGAAAATTAAAGACTATCACCAAGAAATCATGACAGGTGATAACGGCAAGATAGAATGTAGCGCGTGTCACGGCGATGCAAAGCGTAAAACCATACCAGACGCTAGCGCTTGTGAAAGCTGTCATGGGACGCCTGAAGATATAGCAGAGCTAACCAAGCGCCCTGCAGATGCAGGTCATGACGTAGAGCCTAATCCACATGATAGCCTACATTACGGTACCGACTTACCTTGTACTTATTGTCATGTTGAGCATAAGGAAAGCAAAGTTTACTGTAACCAATGCCATGAGTTTGAATACCCAAATATGAAGCGATAAGTTCTAGCGCCAAATAAAGCTGAGACGGTTGAGAGTCGAATAAACAAAGACGGATAAGAACGGATTAAAGCAAAGACGAACGGTCTACGACCTGACACAAAAGCTATAACCTTCCACTCTTTTCCGTCTTTTCCAACTCTTTTGCCTCAGCTTGTACCATCTTTGCTTCTATCGTCTTAGCTCTTCCTAGAACCGGTTTTTCCTAGGTTCTTCTTTTAAAACTAGAATCTTCTTTTAAACCGCCTGAAAAAATACCGTGAATGAAGCAAAAATAGCCACAAACCAAGATAGAGAACGCAGTGTACCTTTATCCATCAAATATAAAAGTTGATAAGCAATGCGTGCTACCACATGTACAATTGCCGCGGTTTCAGCCAAGGCATTTACTTTCCCAGCCGCAATAACCACCACCACAGACAAACCAAAAATAAGCAACGACTCAAAAGAGTTTTGGTGACCTGCTACCGCGCGAGCACCGAAGCCAGTCAGCTTTGCTTGCTGATCTCGAGGGTGATTATTGTCGTATCCGCCAAGTTTGGCCATCGCCACAGCAACGGGGCCCTTTGCGGCATAAGGTAACAACATAGCGATAAACAAGCAGATGAGTAGCGTAGTCATGATCAAGTCCTTTTATTATTGATATTATTTGGAATGAGTAAGTTGAAAACCTTGCGCCAACAAAGCTATTTAAGTCTTCACTTAAACATGAAAAGGCGCAACAGGTAAAGTATCTGTTACGCCAAGTAAGTATAACTACGGTTAAATTATCTCGATTATTTAACGATAGCCTTCTTCATCTGCATACCGATAAAAATAAAGCTAATCCCCTCAAATAGAAATGAGACACCAATAAACACACCCAAAATAGATAATGAAAACTCGGGATTGCCCATTAAAGAAAAGAAGTAAACCGCAATCGCAGTCGAAACTAAACCACTAACCACAATCCAGCGCCATCCCGCTAAGTTATTACGGCTATTAAAACCAAAGAACATTCGTGTCACGCCATTAAACAACATAATAGTTATCATCATTACCGTAATGGTAAACAAGCCGACATAAGGCTCAGCGATAATCATGATGCCGCCAATCAGGTAAAACAGTGCGCTGATGACATACCAAAAGCTGGATTTCCACTTTGGAATGCTAAAGATGTGATACAACTGAACTACCCCCAACACCAGAAAGATAGCGCCGATTATCGCGGTAATAGTAACGCCTACAGCCACAGGTAAGCTAATAGCAAAAATGCCACCAAGCGCCACTACAGCTCCAACCATCACAAACCACTTCCAACCTTTACTCAGCATCGTATTTACAGGATTATCCATTCGCCTTCAGCCCGTTGTTTGCCTATTACAGCTCTAAGTATTGGTCAACATTAGATATATAACTAGGTAGAGCAGATTATTTTGAAGTGAGTTCCACAGTTATTTTTGGCAATTATGAAGTTTATTGAAAAGATTCATGACGCAAAAAGCCTGCAATCAACAGGCTTTGCGTCTAGATAAAAGTGTTATCGCGCTTTATCTAAGGCGTCACACAATGCTTCGACACCTAGCAAGGCTCTTGGTGCAGCACGATGTAATAAATCAGCATTTAGCTGATAAATATGCTGATTTTTAACCGCTGGGATCTCTGCCCATTGGCTCCAATCCACGCCGATAATATTACCTTCATCTTGGCTCTGCAATATCACCTCTGGTAGCTTTAACAATATGGTTTCTAAACTGACATGTGGGTAATCACTGGCAGAATCAACAAACACATTGTCACCATGGCAAACACTAATAATCTGTTGGATCCAGCTGTTTTTCGCTACTGTCATTAATGGCGTAGACCACAGCTGATAAAAGACTTTTACTTCTGCTTTCGCAAAATTATCACTGCGTAGCTTAGCTAACTTAACACGGTAATCATCAGCAACTTGCTTTGCTTGAGCTTGATGTCCTGTAAGCTCACCAAGTGACTCTAACTCATCAGCAACCGCCTCAAGAGTATCAGGATTACTATCAAACACTTTAAAGCCAAGTTCTTTTATTCGCGTAATATCTTCAGCCTTATTGCCACTCGCCCACACAACCACAAGATCAGGGTTTAACTCTAAAATACGCTCAATCTGCACCCCGTGATAACCACCAATACGCGGAATATCAAGCGCTGCTTCAGGAAAGTCTGCATATTCAGTCGTCGCCACAATTGAGTCACCCGCACCAATGGCATAAAGCATCTCAACCGAGTGTGGCGAAAGCGCAACGATCCGCTTAGCAGGCGCTTCAACAGCAGAGGCAGATACAGAGATAAACAGGCTCAACGCCAGTAGTAACTTACACAAGATGTTCATAAAATCCTTTTTAGATGAGCTGCAATTAGCAGCGATACTTCGTAGCACTCGAGCTTATGGCAAAGCCGTCAAATTTATCTAAAATGGCTAGCCCACAAGCATACGTCTCTTTCTAAAACCCGGTTGGCTCGATGAGGAAATGCAGACAATAACCCCACAACAAACAAGGCGAAGAAAGCAATTTCAAACTGATCGCTTTTGTAGCTAAGCCGTCAAGCTTTCTCAGCCCATGAGCATACGAGTAGTATGTGATTGGGTGAGAAAGCGCAGACAATAACGCTACAGAAGCTAGCAGGAAGAAATTTAGTAATCGAAGCCGGGTTGAGCTTTGATGCCTGCCTCAAACGCATGTTTGATTGGCTGCACCTCGCTAACCGTATCCGCAAGCTCCACGATAGCCCTATGGCAAGCTCTTCCCGTTACTATCACATGCTGCATTGGTGGGCGCTTCTTTAACGCTTCAATCACTCGCTCTACTTCTAGATAGTGGTAGCTGACCATATAGGTGAGCTCATCTAGCATAACTAAATCAATAGTTTCATCTTGTAGCAGTTTCTCAGTCGCTTCCCAAGCTTTTACTGCGGCAGCAGTATCTTTTTCGCGGTCTTGGGTTTCCCAGGTAAAGCCGGTACCCATGACATGGAACTCAACGCCGGCACCTTCAAGCAACGTGCGCTCACCACAGTCCCAGTTACCTTTAATAAACTGTACCACAGCCGCCTTTTTACCATGGCCCACTGCACGGGCTACCGTGCCAAATCCAGAGGTAGATTTACCTTTACCGTTACCGGTTAATACCAGCAAAATCCCCTTTTCTTCTTGAGCACGGGCGATCTTGGCATCTACGCCCTCTTTGATCCGCTGCTGACGCGCTTTATGGCGCTCTGCTTTGGCTGCTTCTGCCGACTTATTATCTGCCATATTCCATTCCTATTTTATCCCTTAAACACCAATTCTACTTTTCAAAATCATTTCTAAATGCTCAACATTCAACCGTCTAAAGCAATACTTAGCTGCAACTAAAACGCCTTTAATTTTTACTGTTAAAAATATAGAACAAACTCAGAGCTGGTGAGGGTTTAACCAAGTCTAATTATGATGTCCGCACACCATATTTCAATCGTTCAGTTAGCACACAACCAACGTTTAACTTTCAAGCAAAAAGATGGCTTTTACACCATTTAGCACCTTTATCTTCTTTAAGCCCTATAAATACATTTTTCGTTTAGGCACGATTAAACATTGCTAGGTTAATGTGGATCCCAGATCTGATCGAGTCGATCAAGATCTAAATGCTGTTCTAATACATCTGCTAACCTATTTAACTGTTGCTCGCGCACTTGGTTTACATCGACAACTTCCGCGTTTTGCATTCCCGCCCACTTCAAGATCAACTGGCATGCCGCAGGCGAGTCAAATAAGCCGTGCACATAGGTACCCAATATTTGACCATCGCTAGATAGCATCCCCTCAGGCGCGGTCGACGCTTGTTGATTATCTGCACTTGGTTCTATTGTTGAGCCAGCCTCTTGTTCTGAATCGTTTTTAGCCCGTAACAGCAAAGGCTGAGTCAATGGCATTAACGAGCGAGAACGTCCGCAGTGGATCTCATAACCCGCCACGGCTGCATTTTCATCAATAAGATGTAAACTCCCCTCAACTTGCTGCAAAATTTTATGATGCGTCAGCTCAGTCGCTAGGGGTAGCAGACCTAAACCTTCACTATTGCCAGGTGTATCTTCAACGCCTTGAGGATCATCAATAATAATCCCCAGCATCTGGTAACCGCCACAGATCCCCAACACTTTACCGCCATAACGCAGGTGCTTTTCAATTGCACTATCCCAGCCTTGCTGACGAATAAAATCGAGATCGGCGCGTACATTTTTACTGCCCGGAATAATGATTAAATCCGCTTGTGGAAGCGTGTTAGCGCCTCTATTTGAGTTCTGTGCTTGCGTTTGCAATGACACATAATTGAAATCGATTTGTGGGTGTAATCTTAGTGGATCAAAGTCGGTATGATTACTAATACGTGGCAGCACTAATACTAAGACTTTAAGTTTAGTATCTGAGGATTTATCAGGCGCAGCGATTAACGCGTCTTCGGCATCTAGGTGCAGGTCGTGCAAATAAGGTAACACGCCTAATACTGGCTTTTGAGTGTAGTGTTCTAACCAATCTAATCCGCCTTGTAATAAGCTAATATCGCCGCGAAAACGATTAATCACAAAACCTTTAACTCGCGCTTGTTCAGACTCGCTTAGCAGTGCAAGCGTTCCCACCAAATGGGCAAACACGCCACCTTTGTCGATATCAGCAATGATGATAACTGGGCAATCAACTTCTTCGGCAAAGCCCATATTGGCAATATCGCCTTCACGCAGATTAATTTCAGCAGGGCTACCAGCACCTTCAACCATTAGCATGTCGTAATCAGTAACCAATCGGTTATACGACTGTTTTACTGCCGCCATAGCTTTAACCCGATAACCATTGGCGTTTTTACCAAAGTAATCTTCCGCTTCCATCTTCATCAAAGCTTTGCCGTGCACGATGACTTGCGAGCCAGTGTCTGAGCTAGGTTTTAATAGAATTGGATTAAAGTCGATTTGTGGTTCTAGCTTACAAGCAACGGCTTGCAAAGCCTGTGCACGCCCAATCTCGCCACCATCTATTGTTACCGCGCTATTGAGCGCCATATTTTGTGGCTTAAACGGTGCAACGTTAACGCCTTGCCTAACAAACAGGCGGCATAGACCTGCTACTAAGGTGCTTTTACCTGCATCGGAAGTCGTACCTTGTACCATTAACACTTTGCATTTTACTTGGCCTTTATTGTTGTCGATTACTGTCACTCTAAGCCTCTCTTAACCTTTTAGATCCAGCGGTAACCCTGCGGTAACTAAGGTGACTTTGTCTGCAATAGCTGCAATATCTTGATGCAACCACCCCGCTTCATCCACAAATCGACGGCTTAGTTCCCCCATGGGTACAATGCCACAACCGACCTCATTACTAACTAATATAACCTCACCTGGCAAACAGCTTAACGTCTTTAAAAGACGAGTTTTAACCTGCTCCCAATCATCCATGGATTGCATTAGATGGTTGGTCAACCAAAGCGTTAAGCAGTCCACTAAAATCACGCTGTTAGTTGTAGAATAAGTCTCTAATGCCTTAGTTAATTCCAGAGGGCACTCTATGGTTTGCCAAGCAATACCATCTATTTCTCGTTGGGACTGATGATGTTGAATACGCTCATGCATCTCTGCATCTAATGCCTGAGCGGTAGCAAAATAAAAACAGTTTTTAGCCAAATCGGCTTCTGCACCATTAACGCATTGCAACACTTGTGACTCTGCAAAACGGCTTTTGCCGCTGCGAGCACCACCTAAGACTAAGTGGATCACCAACTAACTCCTAAAATAAGCAATAACAGATAACAAGCTAACTCAGCCACTTGCTGTGCAGCCCCTAGGGTGTCACCGGTATAACCGCCAAGCTGCTTTCTAAACAGCTTTACTAAACAAAAGCGCACCATACAAAGCCCTAGCACTAACATAAGTGCTGGTATCGCGCCCACTATGAGCAACACTAATACGCCTGAAGCTAATAAAATCGATAGTTCATTAATCCCTTGGTGCTGGGCTAACGGCTTACTTTTACTGGTATCGGTATCGCTGACATATTGCTCTGAAAATATAAAACTGGCCGCTAAAACTCGGCTTAAACAGTGACCAACGATTAATGCGAGGCTGACATTATTGGGGTTAAACAGCGATATCTCGGTCAGTAACTGCCATTTTAAAAATAAGGCTAGCACCAGTGCCAGTGCGCCATAACTGCCAAGGCGAGAGTCTTTCATAATGCTTAGCTTGGCTTCGACCGTCCAGCCACCACCGAGTCCATCAGCCGTATCGGCAAGACCATCTTCATGAAAGCCACCAGTAACTAATACGCTGGTGATCATGGCAAATACAATCGCTATGGACGGCGACACCCAATACAGCATTAAGCTATATACCAGCGCACTTATGCTGCCCACTAGCAAGCCTACTAAGCCAAAATAACGACTGGCCTTATTGAGCTTATCAGCATCAACCTCTATCCATTTAGGCATAGGTATACGGGTAAAAAATCCCATCGCAATAAAAAATAGGTTGAACTGTTTTTGCCACTGACTCATGTGTAGCGCCCTTAGATTTCTATGCCAGCATCTTCAAAGCTTGCCATTTCATTATAGAAATTTACGGCAGCCTGAATAAGTGGCAAGGCCAATGCAGCCCCAGTGCCCTCACCTAGCTTCATGCCAAGTTTTAACAAAGGGTTGGCTTGCAAATATTCCAACATCAGAAAATGACCTTTCTCACCTGATTGGTGAGCAAAAATCATATAATCACGCACATTCGAGTTAATCTTAACTGCTGCCAACGCCGCTGCTGAAGCAATGAATCCATCTACCACAATTAACATATTGCGCTCGGCCGCAGCCAACATAGCGCCCGTCATCTGCACGATTTCAAATCCTCCCACACAAGCAAGTACCTGCATAGGGTCGTCTAGCTCGCAGTGGTGTAGTAATAGCGCTTGCTCCACTAGCATTAATTTGCGCTTAAAGGTTGTGGCATCAATCCCCGTACCGCGGCCAACGCAGTCTTCTGCCTTTATGCCGGTTAACGCTGACATCATCACAGCTGCAGATGAAGTATTACCGATACCCATCTCGCCTAATGCTATCAAGTTACAACCATTTTGGTGATGCAACTCAACTCTAGCGGTCGCCATTTCAAAACCTTGCTTGACTGCGCCTAGCGTCATAGCAGCGCGCTTATGAATTGGCCCAGTGCCAGAACCTAAACGTTGGTTTATCACACCTTCAACATTTTCAATTGGCTTTAAAATACCGCAATCAATGACTTCTAGATCAAAGCCAACTTGGCGAGTAAACACATTGATCGCAGCACCGCCCTGCATAAAGTTAACCACCATCTGAGTGGTTACTTCACTTGGTGCAATCGATACGCCTGAATCGGCAATACCGTGGTCAGCAGCAAACACCATCATTTTAGGATTAATGATTTTCGGCTTATCTTTACCCAACACTCGGGCAATTTGCAGCGCTAGCGTTTCTAAATCGCCTAGTGCGCCTAACGGCTTAGTTTTGGTATCTATCTTGTGCAAAATTGCGCTATCAAATTCAGTATTAACCGGTTTAATATCAAACATTTTTAATCCCTTGAGCACTCAACTGGGGTATTCATCGCTATATACGCTTAGCGCTGCGACTACCTAAAATAAATAAAAAGAAGATACTGCCCATCACTGAGGTAATTATCCCCACAGGCAGTTCTTGATAACTCAATAATGTCCGCGCTAACACATCCACCCAGACCATAAATAATCCGCCCACCAGCGCCGTTAATAGCAGTGGATAACGCCCAGGAAATAATAGACGCACTGTGTGCGGCACCATCAATCCGATAAAGCCTATACCGCCACAATTCGCGACCAAAATAGCTGTGATAAGTGAGCAAAGGAGTAGCATAGACAAACGCAAAGCACCGACGTTAATACCCAAAGTGTGGGCGGTTTCATCCCCTGCACGCATCGCCACTATTTGGCGTTTGTACAATAAAATGATTAATGTACAAATAAACACAACGCTGGCGGGTAACCACAAACCTTGCCAACTGGCTTTAGCGAAGCTACCTAAAGTCCAAAACAATACCGACGCCGCAGCTTGTGGACTTGAGAAATACAACATCAAGCTGGCCATAGCACCAAACATAAACGAAATCGCCACCCCAGATAAGAGCATACGCTCAACCTGAGTCGATAGATTTTGCCCACATAAAGCCAACACCATAACAACCGATAGACTGGCACCAACAAAGGCACCTAGGGGTAAACTCAACCATAGAATACTTTGACTAAATAGGGTTAGTGCGACCACAGCGCCAAAGGATGCGCCTGATGAAATACCGAATAGGTATGGGTCGGCTAACGGGTTTCGAGTGACTGTTTGTAGCACACTACCGGCGATAGATAAGCCTGCACCCGCGATAAAGGCAAGCAATACCCGTGGTAGCCGAAGCTCCCAAACAATTCGCTCTCGTACTCCTAGCGACTCGCCGACATTTAATAATTTATGGCTAATAACGCTAACTACATCGGCAACACTGATGCTAGCTGCGCCAAAACTTGTCGCCGCAAATGGCGTCAATAAGGTAAGTAAGACGAGTACACCAAACAATAAATATTCAATTGGGCGTCGCGGCAAGGTTAAACCATTAACCAGCCCAATAGCGGAATTACTCACCCTCGCCTCCTTGAACTTTATTGGCTAAATCAGTTGCAGACTCATAACCGTAGAAGTAACTAATCAGCGGATTACCATGTTGTGGATGTGGCCTAATTTCACAGCACACGTCAAATACCTCGGCAATACGCTGCTCTGTCAACACTGTTTTTGGCGAGCCTTTAGCCACACAGTAACCTCCATCAAGTAGTAGGAGTTCATCACATAAAGCGCTGGCAAGATTTAGATCATGAATCGACGTAATTACCGTAATATTGAGGGTACGTAGTAACTCCAAAGTTTGAATTTGGTAGCGAATATCTAAGTGGTTAGTTGGCTCATCAAGAATGAGTAGTTTAGGTCGCTGCACTATCGCGCGGGCAATCAATGCTCGCTGCTTTTCACCGCCAGACAGGCTTTCATAAGCTTGATTCGCTTTATCTTGCAATCCCACCTTAATTAGTGCGTTAGCAACCTCTTGTCGGTCCTGCTTGCTGGTAAAATCAAAAGCATTTTTGTGGGGGGTTAAACCTAACGCAATAAGTTGCGAACAGGTCATATCAAAATGGTGCGGCGTATCTTGCAGTACAACCGCTATTTGTTGGGCAAACTGCTTAGCGGAAAGTACACCAATATCTTGGCCAAATAGCTCAATATTGCCTAAAGTTGGTTTAATAAAACGATATAAACAACGCAGCAAGCTAGACTTACCCGCGCCATTGGGGCCAATAATGCCCAGCATTTTACCTTCAGTAAGGCTGAAATTTATCGTCGACAAAATGTGTTTGTCGTTAAGTTGCCAACTTAAATCTGTAACTGACAGGACCATTTTAGGCTGCAGCTCTGCATCTGATTCAGCCATGAGCGGCATGCAACCAAGCAACACGTATCATTTTATTATCTCCCTCGAGTCGCCCGCTCGAGTATATGTACCGCCAATAGGCCGCACTTTTGAGCTATCAATACCGATTTTGATAAACCCTATTCGATTAAATTAGGCAGGTATCTGACTTGAAAGCTACGTTAGAACAAAGCTTTCATACAGTTGCGGGTACAGTCCGGACTAAGCCACTGCGATGCAGCAGCTTCCGGTTCCCTTTATGCTATTAAGCACCTAACTTTATTTGTTATTAACGGCAAAAATTCTTAGCATTAATAATATTAATGTCGCAGTTTACCATCATACGTCTACAGCGAATACCAATCAGTATGAGAAGTTGTTCAACACAGAAGTAAGCCATCAATTCGCTTTATTTACGCCCAGTTTAAACTCAAATGCGGTGTATCGCCGTCGTGTAGTATGTCTATTTGTACCTTAGCAGCATAAGGTAGTTTTAATGACGTATAAAAGCCTGCGCAGCGCGATACACCAAGCACTTTACTCATTAAATAGCGGATAACGCCACCATGAGTGACCAGTAATATCTGTTTACCTTGATGCTGCTCAATCATATCTTGCCAAGCTAGCTCAATACGCGTTTCAAAGTCTTGCATCGACTCGCCATTTGGCGGCGCAGCAAGCCAAGGGTTAGCCCAGTAGCTATCTAACGCGGCTGCATCTGACTGATACAACGCATCAAAGGTTTTTCCATCCCAGTCGCCAAAGTTCAGCTCTTTAAAGCCATCGTCTACAAATAAAGGTAACTGATGCGATGTAGCGAATGCTTTAGCGGGACCTGAGCAGCGAATAAGCGAAGAACTAATAATCACATCGGGTGCGGATGTTGAGGCATTTTTCGACTCAAACACAGCGGCAAGTGCTACTTTCATCTGCAATTCGCCCTGCTTACTCAAGCCTACATCCACTTGACCGCGCAAAATATTACCACCTTCACATTGGCCATGCCTTAGGAGGATAACGTTAGTGTTTTGCATCGTTTAAGCCTGTCATTATTATTTATCAACAACTTACATAATTTTATTGGTTTTTAATGCTGAAAAAGTATCATGCTTTTAGCACTTGCACTTTTGAGTAAGCCTCACGTATTATGGACGTCTATACGTATAAATGTCCAAACAAAAAATGTAAGTCTGAAAGCGACTCGCAACTCAAAGAAAAATGACCGGCATTTTATACGAGCATAAATTACCAGAATAATCATTTGCGAATTGGTAGGAATTATCTATGGCAACCTGTACCCCAACACATGCCTTGAGCGCAGTAGCACACACTCAAGACACTGCCGAAAAGGTTTTAGCAGTACTTACCCAAAAGCTTCAAGATGGGATCCTTATTCTCGATGGTGCGATGGGCACCATGATCCAAGATCGCAAATTTGAAGAAGCTGATTTTCGTGGCTCGCAGTTCAAAGATTGGCATTGCGATGTAAAGGGCAACAACGATATGTTGGTGCTGACGCAACCAGAGGCGATTAAGCAGATCCATAAAGATTATCTGCTCGCGGGCTCAGACATTATTGAGACCAACACCTTTAACGCTACGCGTATCGCCATGGCCGATTACGACATGCAGGCGCACTCAGCAGCAATTAACTTAGCCGGTGCGCGTCTTGCCCGAGAAGCCGCTAATGAAGTTGAAACTGAAACCGGTCGCCAATGTTATGTAGCAGGTGTACTTGGTCCAACCAACCGTACCTGCTCAATTAGCCCAGATGTTAATGATCCTGGTTATCGTAACGTTAGCTTTGATGAACTTGTTGAAGCCTACATTGAATCGATTAATGCGCTGATAGCTGGCGGCGCAGATTTGATTATGGTTGAAACGATTTTTGATACCCTTAATGCTAAAGCGGCACTATTTGCCATAGAAACCGTATTTGATCAGCAAGGTTTCCGTCTGCCGATTATGATCTCAGGCACCATTACCGATGCCTCTGGCCGCACCCTTACCGGCCAAACGACGGAAGCTTTCTATAATTCTTTGCGCCACGTTAAGCCTTTATCTATCGGCCTTAACTGTGCATTAGGGCCAACCGAGCTGCGCCCTTATGTTGAAGAGCTATCTAAGATTTCTGAATGTTATGTCTCTGCACACCCTAACGCTGGCCTGCCTAACGAATTTGGTGGCTACGATGAAACGCCAGAGCAGATGGCTGAAGTCATTCAAGAGTGGGCCGAAGAAGGCTTTTTAAACATTATTGGTGGCTGCTGTGGTACTACGCCTGATCACATCCGCGTTATTCGTGAAGCGGTTATTCAGCACCCTGCCCGAGTACTACCAAACATTCCAGTTGCTTGCCGTTTATCAGGGCTTGAGCCGCTAACCATTGATGCCAACTCGCTATTTTTAAACGTCGGTGAACGTACCAACGTCACCGGTTCAGCTAAGTTTTTGCGCCTGATTAAAACTGGCGAATATGAAGAAGCATTGTCAGTTGCCCGTGAGCAAGTTGAGAGCGGCGCGCAGATCATCGATATCAACATGGATGAAGGCATGCTCGATGGCGCTGAAACCATGCACAAGTTCCTTAATCTAATCGCCTCAGAGCCTGATATCTCTCGCGTACCAATTATGATCGACTCCTCTAAATGGGAAGTCATCGAAGCGGGGCTTAAGTGCATTCAAGGTAAAGGCATCGTTAACTCTATTTCCCTAAAAGAAGGCGAAGAAAAGTTTATCGAGCAAGCCACTTTAGTTAAACGCTATGGCGCAGCGGCTATTGTGATGGCCTTTGATGAAGTTGGCCAAGCCGACACTAAAGCACGTAAAGTCGAGATCTGTACTCGCGCTTATAATGTGCTCGTCGATAAAGTAGGCTTTCCGCCAGAAGACATTATCTTCGACCCAAATATCTTTGCTATCGCCACTGGTATTGAAGAGCACGACAACTATGCGGTCGACTTTATTGAAGCCACCGCTGAAATCAAACGTACTTTGCCGCACGCAATGATCTCAGGCGGCGTATCAAACGTGTCATTCTCGTTCCGTGGTAACAACCCGGTGCGTGAAGCAATCCACGCCGTATTCCTGTATCACGCCATTCAAGCTGGGATGGACATGGGTATTGTTAACGCAGGTCAGCTGGCCATTTATGACGATATCGACCCAGAGCTAAAAGAGCGCGTTGAAGCCATTGTGCAAAACTTACCGTGCACTGTGGCCGATACCAACAACACCGAACTGCTATTAGAAGTTGCCGAAAAATTCCGTGGTGATGGTAGTCAAACCATCAAGAAAGAAGATTTAGAATGGCGCACTAAGCCGGTTAATGAGCGCTTAGCCCATGCGTTAGTAAAAGGCATTACCGACTATATCGATGCAGATACCGAAGAAGCGCGCCAACAGGCAACACGCCCACTGGATGTGATTGAAGGGCCGTTAATGGACGGCATGAACATCGTTGGTGACCTATTTGGCTCAGGAAAAATGTTCCTGCCACAAGTGGTCAAGTCTGCCCGAGTGATGAAAAAAGCCGTAGCTTACTTAAACCCATACATTGAGCTAGAAAAAGTCGCAGGTCAGTCAAACGGTAAGATCTTAATGGTCACCGTAAAAGGCGATGTGCACGATATTGGTAAAAACATTGTTGGCGTAGTACTGGCTTGTAACGGCTATGAAGTGATCGACTTAGGCGTAATGGTACCGGTAGAGAAAATCATCGAAGTGGCGATAGCCGAAAACGTCGACATTATTGGTATGTCGGGGCTAATTACCCCAAGTCTTGATGAAATGGTGCATAACGTTAAGAGCTTCCATAAAGCGGGCTTAACCATTCCATCAATTATTGGCGGTGCTACCTGCTCTAAAATTCATACCGCAGTGAAAATTGCCCCACACTCACCTGAGGGCGCTATTTACATTGCCGACGCCTCGCGCGCCGTGCCTATGGTTTCTAAACTGATTAATAACGACACTCGCCAAGCTACAATTGACGAAGCCTATGCAGAGTATGATGTCATGCGCGAAAAGCGCTTATCACAAGCTAAGCGCAAAGAGATCACCAGCATAGAAGCCGCACGTGAAAACCGCTGCCAACACGACTGGCAAAACTACAGCCCATTTGTACCTAATCAACTTGGCCGCCAAGTGTTTGATGACTATCCGCTAGAAGATTTAGTTGAGCGCATAGACTGGACGCCATTTTTTAGAAGCTGGGAGCTGCATGGACATTTCCCGCGCATTTTAGATGATGAAGTCGTAGGTGAAGAAGCACGTAAGCTGTTTAGCGACGGCAAAGCTATGCTAGACAAAATCATCAGTGAAAAATGGCTCACCGCGAAAGCGGTTATTGGCTTATTCCCAGCCAACACCGTTAACCACGACGATATTGAGCTGTACACCGATGAAAGTCGTAGCGAGCTTGAACTGACGACTCATCACCTACGGATGCAGATTGAACGTGTTGGTAATGACAACTTCTGTTTAGCTGACTTTGTCGCGCCAAAAGACAGTGGCGTGGCCGATTACATGGGCGGCTTTGCCGTCACGGCAGGCCATGGTATTGATGAGCACGTGGCACGCTTTGAAGCTGACCATGATGACTACAGCGCCATTATGCTTAAATGCTTGGCTGACCGCTTAGCCGAAGCCTTTGCCGAGCGGATGCATGAACGCGTACGTAAAGAGTTTTGGGGTTACGCAGCCGATGAAGTACTCGATAACGAAGCGCTTATTCGCGAAAAGTACAAAGGTATTCGCCCAGCTCCTGGTTACCCAGCATGCCCTGATCACACTGAAAAAGGCCTGCTGTGGGACTTATTAAAGCCAGATGAAACCATTGGCCTTAATATCACCGAAAGCTACGCTATGTTCCCAACCGCAGCGGTTTCTGGTTGGTATTTTGCTCACCCTAAGTCGCGTTATTTTGGCGTAACTAACATTGGCCGTGATCAAGTGGAAGATTATGCCGCCCGTAAAGGCATGAGCATAGAGGAAACCGAGCGCTGGTTAATGCCGGTGTTGGACTATGATCCAGAGTAATAGAATGCTGAGTAAAAAAGTATAAATAAAGCCCCTGAATAAGGGGCTAAATAGAGCAGCAGCTTGGTTTGCAGGGCAGCTTTTCAGTTCAGTAAACTTAGCCTAAGCTCAAAAGCTAATCTCAACAGTCCAAGCTAAACTCAAAAGACTAGATTCGCAGCCCTAGCCCACATTAGTCATACAAGGCTTTATCACTCCCGAGGCATTATCATTATTAAGTAGTAACGCCTTATACTGATTAATATTTCGTTCAAGTTGCTGCATTAAGCCTTCAGCGCCTTTAGCTGCGGTGCTTTCATACACCAAAGGCACCATAGTCAGGTTATGCGCCTGCGCCTGAGCATCGACAAACTGCAGCTGCGACCAAAATAAATTAGAGATAAGATGAAACAAACAACTGCTGATCCCAAGGTGTCGCATCTCCGGAACCACATAAGCGTAAAGTAAATAACAACATACGCCCACATGCCTATCATCACAGGCATTATCATCTGCATACCAAGAATCAAGCAAACCCACATTAAAGGTGACAAAGGCGATTGGGGTTTGTTGCTGTTCTTCTAAAAAAGCCACCAGCTGATAATGCCTTTGATGTCGACTTTGCGATATACGGCTAACTGGAACAAGGCTCTTAAATATTTGATGACTGATAAATTCGTCATCTTGGCTTTTATTGCAAAAATGCCGCTGAAGATCTGCAGCAGTGGTATGGGCAGGTGCATCATAAATACTCACACAAGGAATATGTGATAATTCATCCAACTTAACGGACGCAGGTGCCTGCAGACGTAGATCTTTTTCAGCTAAGGTTTTGATAAAGCCGCCCTGCAATTGAAATTGGCTAAAATCATCCAGCAAATGAAGTAAGGGAAACAACTGCGCCTTACTCTGATAAGAAGTCATATACCGCCCCACTTAATCAGCGGTTATCTGTAAAAAATGACACTCCTTTATCAAGCATTTATCGAACAGATAAATGCATACAGACAACGTGCTTAGTTAACTACATATCCGTTAACTATAGGTTCAATATATTTTGCTGTAAAACCCGCCTAACGCTGACCAGACAAGGGATTGACGACAAATTACCACCAAGTGATTGTAAATAAAGACCACTCACTCTTTTACGCTTAACAACAATGACTGAAATAAAAAGCTCAACCTTGTCTGGTATCAAAACTCTTAGCTGCGCAGCCGTGGAACAGGCTACCTTAGGAATCGAAAAAATGAACACTGCAATCCGCCATATTGAAGGCAACCTTACATTCAATATGGTGAATAAGCACCTTCGATACTAGCTGGCGTCAGTAATTATCTTGGCGGCTTGTTTAGGTGGCAGATTATTCTGCGCAGGTTTACTGTTCGCTTGTTGGGTTTCTAAAATATACGTCATCAAGTATTTAGCATCTTTCCAGACGCCACCCAGCGTTGCCGAGCCACGGGTATACAGCCAAGGCAAGCCAATAAAAAACAAACCATCGACATCTTTGCTGACGCCGCGATAATTACTTGGGTAGTTCATTTCATCAAAAGAGATGTCTTCAATCCAAAAGAAGTTAGGTTTAAAGCCTGTCGCCCAAACGATATTCTTAATACTGCTGACACTGCCTTTTTGAAACTTGATACTGCTGTCATCAGCTGACAGGGTTCTGCCCATATGAATCACATTGTCTTTTGCCAGCAATGACTTCACATCTGTGCCAATAACCGGTTGCACGCCCTTACTTAACCACTGACCGATTTTGCTATAACGGTTAACCGACAAAAAGCCTATTTTAGTAAACCACCACCAGAGGGTTTTACCTAAGAATGTCTGCGGAATTGCAGGGATTTTATCCGTACCGGAAAAGTGTACTTTGCGTCCGGTATCGGCAATTTCCGATAAAATTTGCACGCCGGAGTCGCCCGCGCCAACAACTAAGCAATCGCCCTCTTGCAGTTGAGCCGGACTTTTATAGTTCTCACTGTGAATTTGCTTCACATCTTTAGCGATGTCCGCATGACAAGGCGGTGTATACGGAGTATGGAACGGGCCGGTGGCGATAATCAGCTGCTTAGCTTGATAATTTGCCGTCGCACTGGTGATCTCAAAAATGCCATTCACTTTCTTTACCGAGGTGATTTTTTGATTAAATTCAATCGGTATCGAAAACTTCTCGGCATAACTTTTTAAGTAATCCGCCACTTCATATTTATTAGGGTAATAGCCTTTAGGAAAAGGAAATGGCATGCCCGGTAGATGATTGTATTCGGTAGGAGTAAATAGCTTTAATGAGTCCCAACGCTTTAGCCAAGGCGCACCTATATGCTCGTTGGCATCTAAAATAAGGTAATCTTTATTATGTTGAGACAGGTTATAGGCCATAGACAAGCCTGACTGACCCGCGCCGATAATGATAAATTCTTTCATGATTTCCAAATGCATACGTCTTATTTTTATTATGCAGAGCATTCTAACAGAACATCAGTATAGAACTTGATTTAGCCAAAAAATACTCAAGCAGCTAACTGTAAAGATAAGTAACTTAACAAAGATTAAATAGCAATTAGGCCTTGTTGTTTCAACACAAAAATAGCTTTTCATCTGCAAACAATACTCAATAAAATACAATGTATTTAATAAGATAGCTATCAATGATTGCAGGGAATTGTTATTGTAGAAGGTAACAGTGAAGCCAAAAATAATAAGAAATCTATGCAATACAAAATTGGAATACAAGCCGTAGCTGTTTTGTTGGTGGTAGGGCTTATCTACTTTAACGCTCCTTACATGCTTGATGTTTACCTATCTGCCATTGCTGCTTTGGCTCTGGGGATCTATTACTTTTTTATCAAAAAGTGACAACTAGCTAAGCGACTATCTCGATGCACCATAATTAAAAAGCGGCCAAGATCTCACTTTGTGGTTTTGGCCAGTGCTATAGTCAAACCAGTTCCAACATAAATTGTTTCTGTTCGCCATTTAAGTTCAGCATTTCAAGGAGCACCAATGTTAAATGAAAATCATGCACTTATTTTCGACTTCCCAGAATTTAAACAAGACATTGTTTACTTGAACTACACCGACCAAGAGTTCGACAAACTTTCCAAGCAATACCACCTCCTCGATTATGATATTCGTCAGTTAGAAATTGCCGGTAGCCCAACCGATGACGAACATATGCATCAACTAAAAGTGCAACGCGCTAACTTAAAAGATGTTTTATTCCATAAGCTTCAAGCTCATCACAGCGAATCAAAGTAACCATTTTTGAAAAATACCGAGTGCTGTCAGCTCTGCATATAGCATTCAAAACAAGCCAAAAGGCAGTAATGCTACACTTTTGGCTTTAATCATTTTTTAATCAGCTTTTATCTCTACAAAACTCAGCCAAGAAAGCTTTAGGGTTAAACGAATCGACTCTAAATACCTAGATAATGCGTGCTTAAACCAGATTTTGTGTTTGGGCAGCCAATGCTCCCCTTGGTCTTATTTGTTGTTAGGCTCTTTCGCAACTAGCTTAATGAGTGCTAATATTGACCGTTAACACTTCGTATAATCTCAATGATATGGTTTGAGAGTTTCTACCAAGAGCCCTAAACTCTTGATTATGAAGACTTTACTTTATGTAATGCTAACTATGTAATATTGTTTCTATTTTGCGCTGCAAGGTATGAATCGTTATTTGCCTATAGTTGGTATAACCACTTAATAAAGGAGAGCTTCATGAATTTTCTACAGCTACCTAAAATTGATCTTCATTGCCACCTAGACGGTAGCGTACGTCCGCAAACTGTTATCGACCTTGCAAAAATCCAAGGCACAGCTATTCCTAGCGATAACGTTGACGAGATAAAAGCGCTAATGGTGGCCCCTGAATCTTGCCCAAACCTTGATGAATACCTTACCCGCTTTGCGCTGCCTGTATCGGTTATGCAAACAGAAGCGGCGTTAGAGCGTATTTCGTTTGAGCTATTTGAAGACGCAGCAAAAGAAAACGTGAAGTACCTAGAAGTCCGTTTTGGTCCGCAATTACATCGTAAACAAGGCCTTAACTTTGAGCAGATCATTGGCAGTGTTGTCAAAGGTATGCGCAGAGCTGAAGCCCAATACGATATTAAGGGTAACTACATCCTGTCGATTATTAAGGTGCTACCAAAAGATGACATCAATGATGTGATCGACGCGGGTGCTCAGTTCCTTGATAACGGTGTTGTTGCATTCGACTTAGCTGCAAGTGAAGAACCAGGCTTTTGCCATGAGTACATTCCTTACGCTAAATATGCCCTTGATAAAGGCTACCGCATTACGATCCATGCGGGTGAGCAAGGTGTAGGCCAAAATGTGTATGACGCAATTGCGTTACTAGGTGCCGAACGTATTGGACACGGTATTCACATTAACAGCCATAAACAAGCGTACGACTTAGTGCGTTCGAAAGAAGTTGCATTAGAAACCTGCCCAAGCAGTAACGTGCAAACCAAAGCGGTTGAGAATTTAGAAAGCCACCCGTTTGGTGATTTTTATCGTGATGGTTTATTAGTTACGATTAATACTGACAATCGGACAGTGTCTGATACTACTATGACCAAAGAGTTACAGCTTGCAGTTGAGAAGTTTAACTTAACTGAACAAGATTACATGGCTATCTACAAAATCAGCGCCAATAACTCCTTCGCATCTGATGCTGTCAAACAGCATCTATTGCGATTCACTGTTTAAGTTTCATTAACAAGTTATATGCCTTTTAGCGAGTGCAGCTATGCACTCGCTAACTCGTTCCCGCCCCAGACTAATCAACAACACATTTCAGCGGCTACATATAGCGAGAGATAGATCGCAATATGCTTAATTAATCATCGCTAAATCTAGCTATTAGTATAAGATGCCGCACCCCAATTTACAGGTCAACAGCCTTGCTTACCGCACCAACTACTGCGCTCTATACTGACTTATCAAGTTACTACAATTTAATGTGTGCCGAAATTGACTACTCAGCACAAAGTGAATGCATTCGCAGACTGCATCAAATCTTTGGCAATGGTGGAAAACAACATCTTGATCTTGCTTGTGGTACAGGCCCTCATGTTAGGCACTTCATCGATAGCGGCTACCAAAGCCAGGGCTTAGACATTAACCAGCCGATGCTAGACATAGCCAAACTGCACTGCCCGGAAGCAGAGTTTAGCCTACAAGATATGGCAAACTTTACGGTTGAACAGCCGTTAGACTTAATCACCTGCTTTTTATACTCAATCCATTACAGCGATGGAATTGAAAAACTAAAGCAGTGCATAGCCAGCGTGCACCACGCCCTTAACGTTGGCGGTATTTTTTGTTTCAACGCCGTTGAAAAGAAAATGATCATCAACAACTCATTTGCTAAGTTTCAATTAGCCCATGAAGACAGCCAGTTTACCTTTAGCTCAGGCTGGGATTATTGCGGGGAAGGCGAAAGACAATCGTTAATCGTCAACATTGAAAAGACCACAGAGCAAATAAGCCAATCTTGGCAAGATGAGCACGCGATGGTCGCAGTAGGATTTGAGCAGCTAAAACAACTTTTAGCCCCCTATTTCGAAGTGCAAATGTTTGAACATGATTATGACAAGATCTTGGCTTGGAACGGCAAGTCAGGCAATGCAATTTTTACCTGTGTAAAAATTTAGCCAAGAGGCTACAAAGGTTTTAATCAATAGCCCCAAAATATCGCTAACAGTGTATTTGGGGCTATATAATAATATCGTTAACCTTTTCTCCCATCTACTGAACAACTTCTCGTTTCCGCTCCTCATTTTAGTTTGACCTTCAACTTTTAATTTAAGGCATTTATCCAAACTCTCATCTAAGTCATCAACTTTACCTACTCAATAAATATTCATTATCACTTATATTCCCAATCAGCCGACTCAAGTGTAAAACAAAACAACACCCTTTGTTAAACCAAGGTTAACACCACGAGTGAAACGTTCAAAACTTAACCAAAAAAACAAATCAAACCGAATTATTAAGCATTATTTTTGCATAAGTATTGATTTATTTTGGTGTGAGTTTATAGTCGATGGCAGTTAAGTAATTTGATTAAGAGAGTTTGAAATGAAGCAGTCAATGACAGGTTTAGTGAGTTTAGGGTTAGCAAGCGTTTTATTATTGGCTGGCTGTGGTAAGAGCGATGATGTGCTTGTCGTCGGCACCAATGCTTCGTTTCCCCCTTTTGAATATGTAGGCGGCGTTAGTGGTGATGAAATTAAGGGCTTTGATATCGACCTTGCACGCCAAATTGCCAAAGATGCAGGTAAGAGCCTAAAAGTTGAAAACATGAACTTTGACTCGTTGATTGTGGCGTTAAATGCTGGAAAAATCGACTTTATCGCATCAGGAATGACCATTACTGCAGAAAGACAAGCGAACGTCGATTTCTCGACACCTTACTACGAAGCCACCCAAATGGTATTAGTGAATAAAAACAACAACAGTATTAACAGCATTGATGATCTTAAAGGCAAACATATTGCCGTACAGTTAGGTTCAACTGGCGATATCATGGCAAAGACCTTTAGCAAAAAAGTTACCGCTTTTAATACTGGTTTTGAAGCCGTTATGGAACTGAAAAACAATAAAGTTGATTTAGTACTTTTTGACAGTGAGCCCGCCATTAGCTTTTTGAATAAAAATCCACAATTAAAAATGGTTGAACTGGATTTTGAACCTGAATTTTACGGACTAGCAGTACCTAAAGATAAAGCTGAATTGCTAACGAGTATCAATAGCACCCTAGAATCCATGAAAAACAACGGCGAATACGACGCCCTTGTTACTAAATACATGAAGTGAGCAGCTAATGATTGATGCAATAAACACTTCTTTATTTACGCCAATTGGTGAAGACGGTTTAATCGGGATTTATCTCATCTTAAACGGCTTAAAAGTTACGTTAATCGTCACCTTCTTTGCCATGATAATGGGTTCTGTACTTGGCGTGGCTACCACCTTAATGAAGATGTCATCAAAGTGGTATTTTAGTTGGCCTGCGAATTTATATGTTAGCGTGATCCGTGGAACGCCAGTGGTTGTGCAGTTAGTAATCCTTTACTTTATTGTACTGGCATCACTTGATGTAGATAAAATCACTGCAGCTATTATTGCCTTTGGCCTTAACAGTGGTGCCTATATCTCTGAAATCATCAGGGCCGGGATCCAAGCTGTAGACAAAGGCCAAATGGAGGCGGCGAGATCACTCGGTTTATCGCATTGGTCAACGATGAAAGAAGTGATTTTACCGCAAGCGATTAAGAACATTCTGCCATCGCTAGGTAACGAGTTTATTGTACTGCTCAAGGAGACTGCGGTCATTGGCTTTATCGGTGGCGTCGACTTAATGCGCGCAGGTGAAATCATTCGTAGCCGTACATTTGAAGACAGCATACCGCTATTTACCTGTGCCATTATCTATTTGCTATTGACGTACATCTTCACATTTATGCTATCTAGATTCGAAACGAGGTTGAAACAAAGTGATTAAAATAAATAACTTACATAAGAGCTTTGGCGACAACCAAGTTTTAAAAGGTATTAGCGAGCAAATTAACAAAGGTGAAGTCGTCAGCGTTATTGGTCCATCGGGGAGCGGTAAAAGTACCTTTTTACGTTGTATCAACTTACTAGAGCAACCAACTCAAGGTGATATTTTCATTGATGGTCAATCCATTACCGCCGCAGGAGCTTGCGTTGATAAGTTAAGACAAAAAGTCGGTATGGTGTTTCAAAACTTTAATCTGTTCCCTCATAAAACCGTTAAACAAAACATCATGCTAGCCCCTGTTAAGTTAGGTGTGATGAACCAGCAAGAAGCGAGTGCTGAAGCCGATAGATTGCTAACCCTAGTGGGTTTAAAAGACAAAGCCGATGCCTACCCATCGAGCTTATCTGGCGGGCAAAAGCAGCGTGTTGCCATTGCAAGAGCGTTAGCCATGAAGCCTGAGCTCATGTTATTTGATGAGCCCACATCGGCGTTAGATCCAGAGATGGTTGGCGATGTACTCGATGTGATGAAATCACTTGCTGAAGATGGCATGACAATGGTGATTGTTACCCATGAAATGGGCTTCGCACGGGACGTATCCGATAGAGTGATCTTTATGGATGGCGGCTATATTGTTGAACAGAGTGAACCTGATACGCTATTTAGTCAGCCTAAAGAGGGCAGAACTCAGGCGTTTTTGAGTAAAGTTTTGAGATAAAGCTCAGGAGTCAATACTCAAGATTAAGAGCTAAAGCCTATGGGAATTACGGGCTAAACTGAGAACTTAGCGATTATGTTGCTACTACTTGTAGCAACATAATGAGGGAACTCTGCATTTTAAAGCAAAAAAAATCAAACGAATAGCTTCAATGGGCTATGACAGAGTCTATAGGATTTTGCATTAACGCTGCGAGTGCTTCTTTATGTCCCTGCGCCGCAGCCTCTAGGTACCACTTCTTGGCAATGTGTTGATTTTGCGGATCGCTGTTATCCGACTCATATAAGCTGCCCAATACATATTGCGACTCCGCATCTCCCTGCTTGGCTGCCGCTGTATACCAGCTTATCGCTTCAGGTATGTTTTGCACTACACCTTCGCCCAGTTCAAACATCACCCCTAGGCTATATTGCGCACCAATGCTCCCTTGCTCTGCCGCTTTTAAATACCATTTAATTGCCTGTACCTTGTCAACCTGAGTGCCTTGACCTTGCTCAAACATTGAACCTAGGTAAAATTGCGCTTTGACATAGCCATTATTCGCCGCCTTTTGATACCAAGTAAAAGCGTTGGCCGGATCTGCTGCAACGCCTTGGCCAAAGTCATAAGCTGAACCAATATAAAATTGCGAAGCAACATGGCCTTGCTCAGCGGCTTTCATATACCAAGCAAAAGCTTGCTGTTTGTCTTCCTCAATTCCGATGCCGAAAGTCAGCATTCTAGCCATATCATATTGGGCTTCATCGAGGCCTTTATCTGCCGCTCTTTTAATCCAATAAATAGCTTGTGGGTAGTCTTGTTTTGTCGAGTGAAAAATCATCCCTATGCCATAGAGAGCATCGATATGATCTTGCTCAGCAGCTAGATAGTACCAATGCAATGCTTGTTGCCTGTCTTCCGGCACGCCAAGACCATAGTCATAAAAGGTACCGAGTGTATATTGAGCCTCTGCAGAGCCCTGCTCTGCCGCTTTTCGGTACCATTTGATTGCAGTTTCACTATTTTTCAATGTACCCATTCCAAAATCATAAAGGGTTGCGAGTTTATATTGCGCGTCTGCATCACCTTGCTCAGCCGCTTTGCGATAACTCTCAAAGGCAAGATCAGAGCTTCGTTCTGAACTTGCACACCCAGCCAGCAAGAAAACCATTAATAAAATTAAAAACTTCATAATCACTCTTTGACAACAGCACGCCATTAGTGGCTTTTATCGCATGATCATGCAGGTTTTAATTGATGTGTTCAATTGAATTTCAGTGTCTTACGAGAAGTTATTCGAACTAAGTTCGCAAAGACAGGTTCAATTTTTTCTTAGATAGAATATTTACGCCCCTCGACCTAATGCAGCCAAGTATTACCGACTGTGATCCCTGTGCGGTTTCAAATTGCTTTATTTTCATTTTGTGAGCTGCGCACCTATTTTTCAGCGCACACTTGTACACATAATGCCTTATCGCAAATTGACAATTGGAGTCCGTAATGCAAACCCTAGATTGCCCTCAGTGCAACCATAAGATCGACCTTAATGTAGTTACTTGTCCTCAATGTCATGCTGCACAAGGTTTTGATTCTCTGTCCGGCGTAGACCCAGATATCCGTATTAAAAATCAGAAACTGGCTATCTGGTTTAGTATTTTACTAGGCGGATTTGGCCTACATAAATTCTATTTAGGTCAGCACCTAAAAGGCAGTTTATATCTCGCATTTAGCTGGACACTGGTGCCTATGGTTGTCGGCTGGGTCGATGCCTTCCGCACCGTAAGAATGACGCCATTTCATTTTGAGCAACGCTACTGCAAGCGAGTAACTCAGGGGTTTTAAGCACTTCTTTTGATAGAAAACCGAACCTAAAATTACAAATAAAAGACTATAAAAAGACAGCTTATGCTGTCTTTTTTCGTTCTATCCATCATTAGATAATCTAAATATTTTTTGCGATGAGCACATAGTTTATTGCACGCCCTTTCATTGATAGAAAAAAGTACTAGCCAGATTACACAATTATCAAAACAGGATTAAACCATTAAATATAAAGAAAATTTCAATAAAAAAATGAACCGAAATAATAAAATTTGCAGCACTAAAGTTTGACTTTAATGTTGTGCAAATGTAAAAAAGTGGCAACTTATCAAAAAATAACTATACAAAGGAGTGTTAGTTATGACGATTTATGCCGAGTCTAGTTTTACACAAAAGTTATTATTACTGCTGTCTGTAATATTTACCTTCCCAGCATTAGCTATCGAACCACTAGAAAAAGATGAAGGCTACGTACTTGTCGCTTTAAAAGTTGAGCAGGGCTATCTTCCCACTTATGTGACACTATCGGGTGAGGGTTGGGGGAATGGTTTAAAATATGATCTAAAACCTACGAGCACTAACTACTGGCTTGAAGCTGTAGAAGCAGGTACATACGAATGGGACAGGCTCTACCTTAATAAAGATGTATACCTAGATATTGAAGATGCTGAGCTCACCATCAAAGTAGAGCCAGGTAAAATCAATTATGGTGGGCATCTGCTATTGCATACTACGATGAATGCTAGCAGGAACTCGCTACTTGGAGGTGCTAGATTTTACTTCAATAACAAAGCAAGCAAAGCAATGACCTATCTAGATAACAACTTTCCAAGTTTAGTTAAAGATTACGATTTAATTTATACCGGCGAACATAAAGACCACTTTTTTGATTATGCCAAGCAGCTCAAAGGAGTAAAGTTATAATGAAACGCTTAATTTTATTGTTTGTTTTTCTGTTTGGTTTAGGTAATTCCTATGCATCAGTTGAATCTGATTTTTTTAGAAATCCGGAATTTGTGATGCCAAAACTCAACGGTAATGGCGACTTTTTATTAGTCAAAAAACGAATTGATAATTACAATGAAATTGTACTAACCAATCTAAATAAATATATAGAAACACCTGTACTAAAAGTATCAACCCAAAGCTCAACTTATATTTCCGATTTTGAATGGCTAGGAAATAATAATTTTGCAATTTCGACTTACGATGACATAAACGGCGGCAATCTTTATTTATATAAAATAAATGAAAACGGTAAAGCCAAACGCAGCGCCCTACTTTCCAACACCTACGTTTTTGATGCCCAAATAACTCAAGAAGATAGGTTTATTGCATTTAGATATAAACATGGCAAACCAAATTTGTTTTCTTTTGACCTAAACAGTGAACGCCATGAGAGCCAATTTAGGAGCAAAAAACGCATAACTAAAGGCCCGCTTAGAAATGGACGTTGGCTAGTTAACCATTCTGGTAGCGTTAATGTAAATTATGACACTGAAGATGGACAAACCGAAGTTTATGTCAAGTACCCTGACTCAAAACAGTGGCGACAAGTCTGGGAAAACAGTGATGAAATCGAATTTAAACCTGTCATGTTTATACCAGAAAAGCATGAGTTATTGGTTTTATCACAAAAGGATGAGGGTTACTTAAAACTATATAGCTACAATACTCAAGTTAATGAGTTTACTAATATTGTTTACCAAGTAAACGGTAGAGATATCGCAAACGTTTTAATTAATCCTTTCAAACCTGAACTGATTGGATACAGCTATATTCAAGGCGGCGTTGCTCATCACATCTATAATCAAACGCTATCAGAATTAGTCGATAAACATACTAAAACAACCGATATCCCAAACGGCTATGTTATAAACTTTAGTCAAGATTATAAAAAAGTAATCTATATTAATAGCTCTATTGATAAACCAAGTAAATACTATCTTTATAATCAATCAATTAATGAAAGCATGCTTCTCGGCGAAGAGCGCCCTTGGCTGAATAAATACGAGCTAGGTACCAGTGAAGTGATCACGTCAAAATCTAGCGATGGGGTAGAAATTGAATCTTACCTTACTCTTCCAGCAAGAACTGATAATAAGCAAGTCCCACTGCTAGTTATGCCACATGGAGGCCCATTGGGAGTGAGTGATACACGCCACTTTCCGATTGATGTACATTACTTTGTTCAGCAAGGATACGCAGTTTTAACCCCAAACTATCGTGGTTCATCAGGCTTTGGCGAAAAGTTCTTAAATGCAGGTAAAAAGCAATGGGGGCGTTTAATTGAGGATGACATTGAATCAGCAGTAGCAAAAGTGCTGGATAAAGGTGTTATCGAATCATCTAAAATCTGTATTTTTGGCATAAGCTATGGCGGATATTCTGCTTTAATTAGCGCTATACGCCGTCCAGATTTATATCGCTGTGCAATCTCTTACGCTGGTGTTACCGATATTCCGCTATTATTTTCTGGCGGTGTACAAACCGATAATGAGCGCCATCAAGCACTAAAGGATATTCTTGGTGATCCTGATGAATCTTGGGATACCTTAGTAGAGTTTTCACCAATTTATCGTGCAAATGAACTAAAAATCCCTATCTTCATTGCTCAAGGTGGTAGAGATCGAATAGTTGAAGATGAGCATTACTTTAGAATGAAATATGTTCTCGAGAAATTAGATAAAGATTTCGAACATTTTTATATGGAAAATGAAATTCACGGTTTTAAATTAGTAGGTTCACAAATAGAACTCTACATTAAAATAAATGAATTTATTCAAAATAGTTTCGTTAACCAAGAAACTATAAAAGCGAATACCGCCGACGAATAGCGCTGAGCATTTATTACTTCAAAGCAAAAAGAGCAGGATAACCTGCTCTTTTGATTTCTATAAGCTTAAAAATACCGCTAAAAGTCGAAACTCAATCGCATATAATTAGTTTCAGAATCGAGGGCACTTGTACCTCTTTCACCCAAACGGCTTCTTTCTACTAATAGCTTGCGCCATTCGCTTAGTGGCTTTTCCGAACCGTAGCCTCTTACGCCAATCTGCAATCTAGCGGAATAAAGAGAATCAAACTTTGCGTCTAAAGCTGTTGGCAATTTAAGATCCGGCATACTGCCTGATGCGCCGCCCCAAATAACCCATTCGGCGTCACCATTATCGAGGTCGCCAAATAAAGACATGTGAGTCAGCGCCACATTGCTAACACCGGTAAAGTCATACTGATAAGGTGCTTTACCCGTCGCGATTTCATTAAATAAAGCATATACCGCATCAGAATAACCGTTAGCGGGATCCCACATCATAATCGGCGAAGTTGTTCCATCAGATGCGACTCGGTGCCGTGCTGAACTATAGCTGTCAGCTGTTACATTACCTACGTGCTCTTGACCCATTCTTGCAGGCCAAACATAACTGCTATTAGTTAATGTTGGATAAACAAAAACTAAATCATCTTGGCTATAATTAGTCCAGCCTTCAAATGAGCGGGCATATAAGATCCGTGCGTCATATGGATTAACATAATCAACTGCTACGCCTTCATGAGTGAAGTCAGTCAGGCTCAATGTATATTCGGTTTTATTGGTTAAATCAATACTGCCACCGAGACTACTCTGCCCATCAGCAGCCACTAACTGCACATCTATTGGGCCCGCGCCATCACACCACTCAACTGTAGGTGAACTGCTAAATGGTGTTAACTCATAGCTGCTTCCTCCTAGATAAAGCTTGCTGTCAGGCGCATCAGCAATAAGTGACTGCACTGGAAACTCAACATTCTTACAATCACAACCAGTTCGATCATTATCATCCCAAAAGTGCTTAACCCCCTGATCGCCGGCTTCAACGTCAACATGAGAGATAACAGTAAGAGTGGGCTGGTCTTTATAATAAGATTGATTATTTGCTGTTAGCGTGAGGTGTTTAGCGTTACTCGGCCAATCAGCAGTGAGCGCTCCGTTACTATCAGTAATATACTCAGCAATAAGCTCACCTGCATTATTATGCACAAACACATCAACGCCGGCTTTTGGCGTTTCAATTCCACACCAATTGCTAGTAACAGTATTTAAAGTGATTTGCGGAATATTGCCACCTGCTGAACCACCATTACCTGCTGATCCAGATGAATCGTCACCTCCGCCACAAGCAGTTAAAACCAATGCGGATAATACGGTTAGGGTCCATTTTGTTGTTGTCATATCTTCTTCCTGAATATCTATGAATAAGCCAAGTAATCATTACCTCGCTTTTTACAGCTAAAAACTGTTTATAACCCCCAGAAACAACCAAACTAATAAAAATTAATTAGCAAATTAATGTTAATTTATTGTAACGACGATTATTCGGGCTACGGTACCGTTTTACGCCTTAGCTGTCTATTATTTAGCTGACAATTTTTTTCAACTAATTAATTAAGTAAACAATGATTTAACCAGTAGAAACGAGCTTTATGAGGTAAAACGAAAATGCTTCAATCAAAGTGATACTAAGATGCTAGTAACACGTATGACAGTATTTGAAAGTGTCATTATTTGACTAAAGTTAAAGATTAAAGATTAAACATGAGAAATGTTTGTCAGAGATGCTTTAACTGAAAACTTAAATCCTAACGTCTGCGGGCAATATCACTTGAATAAAGGTGCGCGTCTTTAATGGCACCACTGCTGCGTATGGGAAAACTAAAAACAGCTCAGTTTTCCAAGTGAAAGCTTTAAGCAAGCTCACCAATTGCCCAGATGCGATTTGTTTACCGGTAACAAAATCTAACGTGGTAGTAATCCCTAAACCTTTGCATGCATATTGTGCGAGCATGGATTCACTCATTGACGATAATGCCGGCGTTATTGGCACATTGAACTGCGCGCCGTCTTGTTTAAACGACCAGTTCAGCCCGGTAAGACAATGACTATAGTGCAGGCATTTGTGCTGAGTTAGCTCATTAGGATGAATGGGGGTTCCAGCCACTTTTAAATACTCAGGCGATGCCACTACATAGGTGTCAATATCACGGATTTTACGGCACAAATAACTGCTATCTTCGAGCTTACCAATACGAAATGCGATATCAACGCCCTCTTTCACCAAATCCCCAAGATTGTCGTCAAATACAATATCCAGCATTAAATCAGGATAAGTTAAATGCATAAATTCGAGGCTTGTTGCTATACCATCATCGTGCTTTAAGATGCTTGGCATTTTGATAACTAGACACCCACTGACCACTTGCTTCTTTTCATCAATAAAATCTGTTATTTGAGTCACTTCATTAAAAATAGACTGGCACTTGAGGTACAGGAAATTCCCTTCTTCGGTTAAATCCAGTGCCCGAGTAGTGCGGATAATCAACTGACTTTGTAAACTCGATTCAAGCTGCTTTATGTGCTTACTGATTACCGAGTGAGTTAAGCACAGCTCATCGGCCGCCGCCGCAAATGAACCATGGCGAGCCACGGCGTAAAAGCTAGTCAACAAGTTAAGGTTAAAGCTAGGTTTCACCTGATTATCCTATGTATGAGTGTGGATTTAGCCATTCTAACTCAACGACTTAAGTATTATACCAATCAGTATAAGAATTTGATCAACTCAGAGCGATTTTTGGCAAACTAATCCAAGGCGAATAGCTGCAATAATGGTTACTCTCTTTTAAAGCTGTTCAACGCAGAAGTAGGCAGACAAAAACGCTCCAGAATGGCGAGTTTTAGCGGTTCTGATGCTGTTTAACGAGCTTGACCGTAGAACAACTATGCTCTTCTCTCGTTGCCTTGCCTCAGAACAGCTAAACTCTCGCTGAGTGACTAAGTATTTATACTGATTGGTATTAGTTCTTTGTTGGAAAGAGTATTGTTCAATATGTGAAATTGTTAAAACAACGGCCCTAGTCAATGATGAATAAACAATAACAAGGATATTCATCATGACAACAGATACCACTACACCCCATATTGATTGCGAAATCGCCGATATTAACTTAGCACCACTTGGCAGAAAACGGATTGATTGGGCCCGTGCCCATATGCCAATTATGCGCAATATTATCGAGCGCTTTGAAAAAGAGCAGCCATTTAAAGGCTTAACAATTGGTATTTGTTTACACGTAGAAGCAAAAACGGGTGTTTGGCTTGAAGCTTTAACCAAAGGCGGCGCAACCGTGGCGATCACCGGCTCACCAGGGACGACTCAAGATGAAACCGTAGCGGCTATTGTTGCTGATTACGGTGTGCATGTTTATAGCCAGCGCAACGAGAGCTTTGCTGACCACTTACGTTATTGCCAAAAAGTACTCGACCATCAGCCAGATATTATTTCTGACAATGGCGCCGACCTGCATGAGCTGCTATTTACCTTGCCACAAAACCAACATCTCATCGCCAGTTTGCTTGGCGCAACTGAAGAAACGACCACAGGTGCTAACCGCCTGCGTGAAGACTTTAAATCAGATAAATTTGCGACCTTAATCATTAACGACACTCAGGCAAAACGCATTATTGAAAATCGTTATGGCGTAGGTTCATCGGTTGTCGATGGCATTATGCGCGCCACCAACGTGATGCTCCATGGTAAAAAAGTACTGGTCATAGGTTATGGATATTGCGGCAGCGGCACAGCACAAAGACTTAGAGGTATGGGCGCCCATGTCACTGTGGTTGAACCTAACCCTCTAACAAGGTTAGAAGCGCATATGGAAGGCTTCTATACCGCATCCCTTGAAGAAGCCCTACCGAATGCCGACATGGTGATCACTATCACTGGTCGTGACAAGGTGCTCGATAAGCAACATTTTGAGCTAATGGCCGACAACGTGATTATTGCCAATGCAGGCCATTTTCAACGTGAAATCAACCTGCCAGCACTAACTCAACTTGCAGAAAAAGTTGAACAAATTCGCCCGCATGTAAAAGGCTATCACTTTAACGATAAAACCCTGTTTGTGTTATCTGACGCAAACCTCGTCAACCTTGCCGCCGGTGATGGCAATCCGATTGAAATTATGGATCTGGGGCTTGCTCTGCAATCATTAAGCCTTGAGCGCATTGCACTTAATGCTAAATCGTTAACGCCAATGCCGCAGCCAGTACCTCACGATATTGAACTGGATGTCGCCGCACTTGCCTGCCAATACTGGATTAATCATTAACGGGCTTTAAAACCATCTAATCACTCTACAACTCATCAAGGCGGCTATGACTCTATAGCTGTCTTCTCCGTCAACAATTAGCAATTTCGCCAATCAATCTCACCACAATCCCCCTAATCCTAGCCATTTATACCACTAACTAGCTCTTTGGCAGCCGAGTGATTGCTTACTAAGAATTAAGCACAAGCAAATGTTACCCATATGTAGACAAACGTTTAAATGACTGGTTAACTAACACGCATGCCCTTGCTGTATTTGATAAAAACATTTTGGGTACTTATTCGTGCATCAGTTCAATAAGTATATGTTTTTCAGTCAAAATTAGGACATCCGACATAATAAAAGTATCCATCAACATTGATTGGTGGAACAACAAATAAAAAGGATCTTTTAATGCGCTTAAATAAGTTAGTGATCGCTTTAGGGATAGCTTCAACATTTACATTAGTAGGTTGTGGCTATGATGAAACAGACAAAAGTGATTCGCTATTTGTGCCAGAACCGACTCCAGAAGTTATTCCGCCACTACAAGCTTTTGCACCTGACGGTAAGCTTGCAGCCCAAATTCGTCGTACCGCTTATGGCGTGCCTCACATTAAAGCCGATAACCTTGAAAGCTTAGGCTTTGGTAGCGGGTATGCTCAAGCTCAAGACAACCTTTGTGTGCTAGCCGATGGCTTTATTAAAGCTAACTCTGAACGCTCTATGTACTTTGGTCCGCACGCCTCGCTAGATTTCACAACAGGTTTACCTACCACTGAAGATAACGGTAACTTAATTTCTGACTTTGCTTACAAAGCCCTTAAAATCCGCGAAAAAGCTGAAACACAATACCCAAGCTTTAGTTATAACTCGCGAGCATTAATGGAGGGATTTAGTGCCGGTTACAACCAGTTCTTAGCCGATGTCGAAACTGGCACACAAACCGCGGAACCCTTTTGTGCTGGCCAGCCTTGGGTGAAGCCCATTGATGGTGTTGATGTTGCCAACTATTTATTCTCTATTGCACTGCTTCCTGGCGCAGCTAACTTCCTTGATCTGATTTTTTACGCCAATCCAGGCGATGGTCAAGAGTATCTACCACGCATTATTGGTCCTGCTCCCACTCAAGCACAAACCGCGTTTATTGAAGATGTGAATAGCAAATTTGTTGCATTCCAAAACGCGATTACCACGCCAGAAACCAATCCGCGAGATCTAGGTTCAAATGGTTGGGGTCTTGGTAAAGACAAAACCGAAAACGGTAAAGGTATGGTATTGGGGAATCCACACTTCCCACATACGGGTAACCTACGCTTTTGGCAGTCACACTTGACCATTCCGGGGCATATTGATGTGATGGGCGGCTCATTAGTCGGCATGCCAGCAGCCATTAATATTGGCTTTAACAAAGATGTGGCTTGGACACATACTTTCTCTACTGCAGAGCACTTTGTACTTTACAACCTAGAGCTAGTTAGTGGCGATCGCATGCAATACCTGTTTGACGGTGAAGCTATGCCTATCACTAAAGAAACGGTACAGATCTTAGTTAACGGTGGCCCTGCGGGCATGTTAGTCGCAGAAAAAGACATCTACACCACGCCAAAAGGTCCAATCGCTGAAGCGCCTGCGACCCAAGCACCATTTGGTTGGGATGACGGTCAAGCCTATATGCTACAAGATGCCAATATGGCTAATAAAGATCCTATCGATCACTGGTTAGCCATGAACCGTGCAACCAATAAAGATGAATTCCAGCAAGCCTTTAAAGACTTTGATGGGGTGATTTTCAATAACACCATGTACGCAGACAAAGAAGGTAACGCATTTTATATTGATGACTCGACGGTTCCAGGCCTATCAGGTATCGCCATTAGCTTGTTAAAGTCTAATCCCGATATTATTGCCGCCCGTCAGCAAGCAGGCTTTACCATTTTGCCGGGTAATACCTCTATGTTTGCTTACGACGCACCACTGGCCTACGAATACGCGCCAAAGCTTGAACGTACTGACTTTGTACAAAACTCAAATAACTCATTTTGGTCAACTAACCTTGAAGCGCCGCTTGAGGGCTACTCTGCCATGTATGGGCCAGAGCGTGGTCAGCAATCACTACGTACCCGTATGGCGCTTAAGTTGATGGCAGAAGCTGCTGGTGAAGACGGTAAGTTCAATATCGATGAATTGGAAGCTGCAGCACTGGGTAATGATATCTATCTTAATAGCTTAGTGTTTAGCGATTTAATCGCTCAATGTGAAGCTCAAGGTAATACGCCAGTGATGGTCAGCGCGAGCCAATCAAAAGATATCAGCGCTGCCTGCGCCGCTTTAAAGCAGTGGAATGGCAAGCAAGATAACGACAGCATTGGCGGCGCGCTGGTACGTGAGTTCGCCCATCAGTTTGATCAAGCAAGCATGCTAAGCGTGGCATTTGATTTTGAAAATGCAGCAACAACGCCTAACACCCTAGCGACGGACGGTAGTGCATTAGTTGCCTTAGCAAAAGCAGCGCTAAATGTTGAAGCCGCTGGCTTTGATGTTGATGTGGCTATGGGCACAGTGCAATTTGTTGAAAAATCACTGCCAGACGGCATGCCATCAGGCAATAAACTACCTTGGCCGGGCACTCATAACGCAGAAGGTGGCTTTAACGTGTTCTCAACTAGCTTAAGTGGTGATGACACGCTAGTGCCACAACATAGCTACGCCGCAGTAATGGACGCAGTAACCGGCAAGCCACTCGCATCAGGATTATCTGAGCAAGGTTACGCTATCCGTTACGGTTCAAGTTGGATGATGGCAGTGAGCTTTACCAATGACGGTCCTGTTGCCAAAGGTATTTTAACTTATTCGCAATCAAGCAATATGATGAGCGCAAACTTCAATGACCAAAGTGAACTTTACTCAAACAGCAAGCAGTTCCGTCCTTTCTTGTTTAATGAAAGTGACATTGCCGCAGCGGTAGAATCAACCACTGAGCTAAGCGCACAAAAAGTGCAAGTGCAGTAGTTAAGTTAGTTTCTTTAAGGTTAATCAAGCGCCATAACAGCGCTGTGGGTTAATCAACATGATGCAAAAAGCAGCCATTTAGGCTGCTTTTTTATTGTCTCGCAATTATCTACTAAAATAACATTCGTAAAAGCTTAAAGTTTAATTACTTATTTTTCAAAACCTTAATTACTTAACCAAACTTGCTCCAGTTCACATTCCAGTGCATGATTTAATTAAAGTGCCCATAGAGCATCAAGATAATCAAACGAGATGACAAGGAAGGCTACATGCGTATTCTACTTTGGTTCGCCGCTGTGTTTGTTGCGATAAGTTTGCTGCTGTTATCACTAAAAACTCAAGCGACGGTAAAGAGGCTTACGCAAACAGCTGTAGCGACACCAGCAACGAATTCAGCTAACGCAACTTATTCAAATAAGCCAGATAATGAAACCGTAATGACCACAATTACACTCAATAAGTACTTAGGTGGCACAGAAGGCAAACTCAATAATAAGTCAGCACTCAATTTTAAGTTCACCGATACCAATGGCAGTGCAACCAATAGCTGCAGCATTATCACCACCGACAATTATCTGCGGCACTCTAAAAACCGCTTAGAGAACATTAACCTTAGTGAGAAAAACTTCTACTTTGACTGCACTTGGAATGGTCGCTATTACTTTTTATCCAATCGGGTAAGAACCTATGCAGAGGTGATCATTAAGCAACCCGATAGCCAGTTTCCGATGTCGATGCATATTGAGGCCAAGCTAGTCAGCTTAACTGGCGAACAAGTCGAAATTATTAGCGGCGATATTTCACTAAGGCGTAATCAAAGATAGAAGTGGGCCAAAAGGCTCCCTACTAAATAAGCAGTAAAACAGCATTAGAGAATTGAGCTGATAATAGTTTAGCGTTAGCAATATTATTACTACTGGCTAAATACGCCGCAAACCGTCTAATAATCACCCGGCAACCAAAGGGTAAGTGTGACTCGCCCACCAATATCCTATCAAGTTAATCCACATTAATAGGCGTCTGTGCAATATTAGCGCGCCGCAGATCTAGACCTGATAAAAGGTCAACTTTATAAAACTAATATTAACCTCAAAAACAATGGTTTTGAGGACGACTGCGCGCACTTATTTATGATTTTTAGACGACTTTAAGTGTACACAAAATGAATGACACCAACAGCAATGTGCTATTGATCTCGGGCCATCCCGACCTCAAACGCTCCGTTGCAAATACCGAAATACTTAAACTGCTAGCAAATACTAGCCAGATTAAGATCCATCAACTTGATGAGGCCTGCCAAGGCTTTCGAATTGATGTTGCCGCTGAACAAGCCTTACTGACTCAAGCCGATACGATTGTTTTCCAGTTTCCACTTTACTGGTCAACCTATCCGGCATTGATGAAGCTGTGGTTTGATGAAGTGTTTACCTACAACTTTGCCTTCGGTCCTAACGGCGACAAGCTAAAAGGCAAAAAAGTGATCTTATCGATTACCTGTGGTGCAACTGAAAACTCCTATCAACCAGGTGAGTTTAACTTCTTGCCTATTGAGCAGTATTTACAAGCCGCTATGCATCCCGTTAAGGCTGCACAAATGGAAATTGTCGATACGGTTATCACCTTCGAGATGAATTCAACACCTGATGAAGGCGGCGATCAAAACACCGTTATGCAATTAGCTCAACAACACGTAGAGCGCTTAATCCATTTACTCAACCAACTGAGTCAATCAGCTTAATTAATCAAATAAACAATAGGTTATAACTATTATGTTTCAATCCATATTAGGTATCGTAGCGTTACTTGTCGTGGGCTACCTTTTCTGTAATGCTAAAAAACAAGTTAACTGGCGTACCGTCGGTGGCGCGCTAATCATCCAATTGACCATTGCAGGCTTTGTGTTGGCCACCAGCTTTGGCGAAAGCGTATTGCTGTCTTTATCTAACGGCGTTGCTAACGTTTTAGGCTTCGCGTCTAAAGGTATTAGCTTTGTCTTCGGTAACCTAGTGACTTTCCAAGTTGAAAACCTAGGTTTTATCTTTGCTTTCCAAGTACTACCAGCGATTATCTTTACTGCGTCACTGGTGAGCTTACTGCACTACATGGGCATAATGGGCTTTGTGGTTAAAGTGCTAGGTGGTGGTTTACAAAAGCTTATTGGTTCATCTAAAGCGGAATCAATGAACGCCATAGCCAACACAGTATGCGGTCAAACTGAAGCGCCACTCTTTGTTAAGCCTTGGCACCAACACCTAACTAAGTCTGAAATTTTTGCCATTATGGTTGGCGGTCTAGCCTCTATCGCAGGCTCTGTATTAGCAGGCCTTGCTGGCATGGGCGTTGAAGTTCGCTACTTGGTTATGGCGTGTTTTATGAGTGCCCCAGCCGGTCTACTATTTGCGAAGTTAATGATCCCAGAAACTGAGCAACCTGTTAACGACACGCCAGCACTTCCTGATGATGAAAAGCCATCAAACTTTATCGACGCTATTGCTAAAGGTGCTATCGCCGGTATGCAAATTGCTGCGGTAGTGGGTGCAATCCTTATCGCCTGTATTGGTTTAATGGCGATGCTAAACAGCCTGATTGGCTGGGCTGGCGGCTTGTTTGGCTTTGAGGGGGTGACCCTTGAACTACTAATGGGCATCGCCTTCTCGCCTATCGCTTGGTTAATTGGCGTACCTTGGGCTGAAGCTAACGTTGCGGGTAACTTTATTGCACAAAAGCTAGTACTTAATGAGTTTGTAGCTTACGCAGGTTTTGCACCTTACATTTCAGGTGAAACCCTTGTTGCTGCTACGGGTGAAGTGATGTCACCAAAATCAGTGGCTATCATCACTGTAGCGTTATGTGGCTTTGCTAACATCGGCTCAGTATCTATGGTGGTTGCAGCGTTAAGTACCATGATCCCTAACAAGTCTAGCTACATCGCATCTGTTGGTATGAAAGTACTGTTAGCAGCGACTTTAGCTAACTTACTATCAGCTACGGTTGTCGGTCTATTTATGTCTTTCTAAGACCATAACCGACCAACTGAAAATGCTTACCCTGTTTTGGGGTAAGCATTTTTTTACCACTTAGCATATCTTAACTTTTCCTAGCTTCCTCGGTTCCTTATTTCCCTTCTCTATACTGATTAAATCCTAAACAATTTTAGATAAAACTCTCTTAATCTTTGTAAGTTTTTAAAGCTGCTTGTTTGTTAATTGTTGTTAACTGATAGTTATTTAAGCTTTTGATTAGCTAATCAATTATTAGTTATACGCACGATGTGAACCTTAGGCTAGGATGCGCGTCAAATACGTAAAGACGTATCCTTACATTTAGGAATTTGACAATGACTCCGCAAGAACAAGAACTAATCCAAAACGTAGCTAACAAACTAAAAGCTAGCCCAAATAAGCCAAAAGATGCTGAAGCAGAAAGTCTAATTGGCCAAGAGATCGCATCTCAAGAAGACATCGTTTATAAGCTAACTCAAGCGGTAATCATACAAGAGATGGCATTAAAAGATATGAAGTCTAAAAATGACTTCCTAGAGTCTCAAGTTGAGCACTTTAGAAAAGAATCTGAGCGTGGCACATTAAGCCGTATGATGGGCGGTACTAACCCTGCACCAGTGCAACCACAACCAATTCGCCAACCAAGTGCTTTTGGTAGCTTTATGCAAACTGCTGCAGGTGTTGCCGCAGGTATGGTTGCCGGCAACCTTATCAGTAACGCACTATTTGGTGACGAAGCTCCAGCAACAGCAGAAGCCGCACCAGAAGTTGCTCCAGAAGCGCCAGCAGAAGCACCAACTGAGACTGCAGCGGCGGATACCGCAGCACCTGAAGACACAGGTTCAAGCTTCTTAGATGACAACTCTGGTTTTGCTTCTGAGTATGCAAGCGAAGACACTTTTGCTAACACAGGCTTTGGCGGTGATGAAAGCTTCGGCGGCTTTGATGACGCTGGCTTTGGCGATAGTGATTTCGGTGGCGATGACGAAGACTTTTAATCTCGCTTAATCGCAGCGAGTATCATAGCTAAAACCACACAAGCTAATGGCGGCTGAACTCAAGGTTCAGCCGCCATTTTTATTTCAATCTAACTCTCTTCTACTTTTATTCTCAGCAATTAATCTTTATTTAAAGCAGTTGTGTAACCATCTGCAACAGCCTCTTGATATTGATATCCTTTTTGTAATATTCGCAGCTATACTAGCTTCGCCAGTAACAAGCTGGCTAAAACACTAATAAAAAACTCAACAAATTGCTCCTAAGGAGAACCACTCGTGAAGAAAGCCGGGATCCTGTTACTGTCTATGCTAATGCCTATGGCAAGTGCGTATGCAGAATCAACTAAACCCCTTTCGGTTGATGTGCTGTGGCAACTAAACCGTATAGGCAGTCCAATTATTTCACCGGACGGCGACAAAGTCGTTGCGCCTGTAACCCAATATGATGTGCCTGAAGACAAAGGCTCAACCCAGCTTTGGTTGTTTGATAAAGATGGTGATAGCCAGCAAGCACTGACAGCTAAAGGCATGCGTGCAAGCGAAGCCACCTTTTCACCTGATGGGAAAACACTAGCGTTTATCAGTAAGCGTGATGACGATAAAGCCGGCCAAGTATACCTGCTGCCAATGACGGGACCAGGTGAAGCGCAAAAGCTAACTGATGTGCCAGGCGGCGTATATGGCATGAAGTGGGTAGGTAAACACATCTACTTTATCAGCCGTATTTTCCCGGGGAAGAACTGGGATGAGATGACAGAACAGCTAAAAGCCGATAAAGACACTAAGGTTTCAGCACACCAATGGACCGAGCTGCCTTATTCAAGCTTTGACCATTGGATTGATGAAGACCGTCAGGCCCACGTGTTCCGTATCCCTGCGACCGGCGGTGAGATTGAAGCCATTACTCAACCACTGAGTCAGCAGTTACCACGCTCATCGCAAAGCGCATCAAGCTATGATATCGCGCCAAACGAGCAGTGGATTGCCTTTACCGCCAACGGCTGGGATCAAGCTAAGCAGACCCGCGAAGTTGATCCTAAGATTGATATTTTCTTAGCGAAAATCGGTAGCGACAAAGCTGAAAACTTAACCCCAGACAACGAAGCGCCAAATAGTAACCCGCAGTTTAGCCCTAACGGCAAAACGTTAGCCTTTACTCAGCAGTTAATTCACGGTTTCTACGCAGATACCTCGCGCCTAGTGTTGATGGACATGAAAAAACGTCAACCAAAGGTGATTAACGACACTTGGGATCGCTCGGTATCACGCTTTGGCTGGACCAAAGACAGCAAAGGTTTTTACGCCGCAATTGATGATGCTGGCACTAGCCGCATTTATCATATCAATGCTAAAAACGGCAAAGTAAAAGCGATCACCAAAGACACCAACTTTGGTAAGCCGGTGATGGCTGAAGACGGTACTATCGTTGCAACTAACGACAGCTTCTTGTATCCAGCACGTCTTGTAACCATTAACCCACGCAACGGCAAGACCACACGCCTAGATAGCTTTAATGATGACATTCTTGCTGACGTTGATATGGGCACTTATGAGTCGGTAACCTACAAAGGCTATAACGATCAAGACATACAGATGTGGGTACACTACCCACCAAGGTTTGATCGCAGTAAGAAGTATCCATTAATGATGCTAATTCACGGCGGCCCACACAGCGCAATTACTGATGGTTTCCACTACCGCTGGAACGCGCAAACCTTTGCCTCTTGGGGTTATGTTACCGCATGGCCTAACTTCCACGGTTCAAGTGGCTTCGGCCAAGAGTTTGCTGACAGCATCAACCCAGACTGGAAGAACAAGTCACTAGACGATGTGCTGAAAGCAGCTGACTGGTTTGAACAAAAAGATTGGATCGATAGCGAACGTATGGTTGCTGGTGGTGCGAGCTACGGCGGCTATTTAACCTCGATTATCTTGGGTCAAGAGCATCCATTTAATGCGTTAATGATCCACGCGGCTGTGTACAACATGTACTCTCAAATGGCAGCTGACTTCTCAGTTCACAGTACTCGCTTCGGCAGCTACTGGGAAAAGCCTGAGATCTACAAGTCTATTTCTCCACATTACTTTGCAGAGAACTTTAATACGCCGACATTAGTGATCCACGGTCAGCTTGATTACCGTGTACCAGTTGGCCAAGGTTTTGAGTTATTCCGTACGCTACAAACCCGTGGAGTTGAGTCAAAGATGATCTACTTCCCTGATGAGAACCACTGGATCATGAAGCCTAATAACTCTATCTATTGGTACAACCAAGTAGAAGATTGGATGACTCGCTTTGCCGAGCCTGGTGGACGCTAACCTCGTTCAATAAAAGCAGTTGCTTATCTGTTTTATAAAAGCAAAGGCTGCCTATTGGCAGCCTTTTATCTTGTCTAAATCACTTATTTAGTCACGCTAACCTTATACCACTTAAGATCATCGTAACTTTCCCAGACCACGATGCCATCACTATTGCGTACATAGGCATTGAGATTAAACTGAGCGACCGCATCTACCTCTTTAAAGGTGTATTCCACCTGACAAGAGCCCCAATCGCTAATAATATAATCACCATTACCGCCGACATTATGATTTCCCGCTTTTTCAAAACGGCACTGCACGACATCATCTTGCGGGTCGGTATAGAGCGCCTTTAACTGATAGGTGTGATCCACTCGGACCATCACATCAGTCGCTGTAACGCCATCAATCAGTAAATCATCAACTATTGTAGGTTTTAACTGGGTGTCGAGTGGAATTTTAATCACCACCTCTTCACGCTCAGCAAGAAAATCTGAGTAGGTAAAATATTGAATTTCATAGTTGTAATGAGGATAAGCGATATCGGCTTCAAATAGAAAGTTGTCACCCTTTGGTAGCTCGGTAGTACTGTCTTTTCTACCAACTACGTGAAATTCGGTAATACGCTCATCAGGGCCTGTCACCTCGATATCAATCTGAACACTGCCATCGATGGCAATTGGCTGCTTTACTTCAACCAGCATATAAGTTGAGTCTGGCGGGTTATCAAATCGCTCATCACCTACAGTGACAGTTTCAACTTCAAACTCTTCAGGTTCAACATAATCTGCCATCATAAACTGCATCGAAGCACGAGCGTCAGTCGTACCATCTAAACCAAAGAAACCGTCATCATTACTTAGTTCTGCAAAAATCGATATCATGTACTCAAAGGTATCAGCTTTGGTAATTGTGTGTTGGTACTGATATACACCGTTCCCAATAACAACCTTTTCAGTCTCTGGGCGGTAATTAACGCTAAATTTAGCCGTTATCGGGCGATTGTTAGGATCTTCAGCTTTCAGCTCGACCCATACGCTATCACCTACTGCATACTCAGTATTAATATCGCTAGAGTACCAATGAAAATCTTGCCAAAAACCTTGATGCTTGGCTTCATGGTTGAGATTCACCTCAGTGATAATCGGGTCTTGGTGCATTCTAAACGCGCCAATCGAGTCATCAAACTCTTCAATCTCAACCAGAGTACGAGTCCAGATATTAGAACCATCAAGGGCAATATCATCGGCCTTTAGCGTATAAGTCCCCGTTGGAATACGATCAAATGAGAATTTACCATTATCATCAGTAACCGTTTCAAACTCACCATACTTACCTTGTAATTGTACTTTCACACCCGCAAGCGATACTCCATCGCTATCGGTATAAGAAAAGTCTGGCTCGCCGTCACCATCAATATCGATTAAACGATCTGCAACCATGTCGCCATCAACATCGATGTTAAGATCGCTAATACCATCAAAATCTTTATCGATATTTATATCTGCTTTAGCGTCACAGCTCATATCAACGTTAAGATAAATACCTTCTCTGGCAGTGACGATATTCAACTCACCTAACTTGTCGCCATTAAGGTCGATGTTGTAATAAAGGTTACCCGCATCATCCGTCAGGTTAGTCTCTGCCATACCATCTTGATCGTAATCTTGGTTATATAAACTTGGCTCGATTAAACTGTTATAAACATCGCCACATACATGCCAAATATCTAACTCAGCTTCACCTTGCTCGCCGTTTTCAGCACTATAACTTGTGCCACGTCGAGAGTTAACTTGAGCTAGTGCTTCATCATCAAAAAGATAGGCGTCTGCAACCACAGAGCCTTGAACTTTGATACCTTGATCTTTATTACTGTCGCTACCACCGCCACAAGCTGAAAGCGTAGACAAAGCAAAAGAAATGAAAAGAAATTTTTTAATCATGATTCTTCTTAAAATAGTCGATAAACGACTGCTTATCCCCAGAGGGTTGGATTAAGCAGTGCCACAATAGATTATTACGGCGAGAGATTATATACAGCTAACAAGGGTTATGGCAGATAATTAAGTAGCAAAATATTGATTAGATATTTATCGTATTTTGAGTCAGCACTAATGAAAAATAGATTAGATGTCATAACCATTAAGTTAGCCTACAAGAACGGAAAAACTAATCATTCAACTACATGCCCAAAGCGGCAGCTTGCTCGTACTTTGGCAGCTAAAGAGTAATCTTAATGTCTTAAATGTTACCTATGAGTATAACTAAGTAGAAGATCGGATTATTCACTTTACTGAACCGGGCAGACGTTAATCTGGCTTGATAATTTAACAAAATAAAAAGCCTGTCAGTTAACACTGACAGGCTTTTTTATCTTCGTTGCTCGCAGCTCTAGACAGTCATACAAGATCAGGTTCGAGGTCAAGCCTGTTTAAGATTCAAGCGAATTTAGGGCTATTTCCCCATTTATTCTCTTCTGTTTTGCTATCAAGCACACAGAAGATCAATACAGTAATCACACCAATAATAGGGATCAATAAAAGCAGTAACCACCAACCACTTTTATCAATGTCATGCAGGCGGCGAACCGATAGTGCGAGTCCTGGAATAAATACCGCTAACGAATATAGACCACTAAGTAGACCCAAGCCGGTTTCAAGATTAAAAGTACCGAACACAGTATCAAGTACGCTAAGTGTTATACCTACAATCAAATTAAATAGCGCAAACATCCAATACTCTTTGCGTCTAGAGCGCCCACTAAAGTCAAAATATTTTTTAAAGGCTAGAAGATACCAATCCATGTAAAATTCCTTTTCTTTCAACAGTAAAACCTTCCGCAGTCAATCTAAATTAGCTGATACTCAGGTTGCTTCCTGAAACATTTAAACAATAGACAGCAAAAATTTCAAGGCTAGTCGAAGTTTACAAGTGTAAATGTTCAGCACTCAGTCCTTTGTAAACTGTAACCATAAAATAACCTAAACTATAAATTAGATATATCACTGTTGGTTATAAATGAGTAAACCCTTTATTAATACTTAATCTATGTAGCGGCAAGATCACATTTAAAGTCAATCATTGAACATAATCATGTTTATATTTAAACGCTATTACAATTACAAATAATAGAAAACAAAAATAAGCCAAACCACTAAAATAATTAAATAAAATCAGTTTTAAACCTCAAAAAAAACTCAAAAACTAAATTATCGTCTTCGATCACAAACCATTATTAAATTTAACTCTAAATATATGGCGCGAAATATAAATCGCCATAAATATAATAGGGAAAGAAAATGATGAATAGACGTGATGCTTTAAAAAATTCGCTACATTCTCAGTTGTTAGCACTGGTAGTATCTTTGCTCCAGCAGTTTTAGCAGCCCCTCAGTGCAGCGGTAATGAGCCCATCGATTTCGGTAGCAATGGTAATGATGCCAAGTTACTCACTTACATAAAACTCGATCCGATGGTTGTCGCTAAGTTGGCTTATGCCGGCTATGACCGCGGAGGATGTATGTACGGTGTATTTGATGCGATCATAAAATCTCTTGCTGATGCAGGTCATGAAGATGCCTGCCGTTTTGCCGCAATCCCAACCAATATGGCAACCTTTGGTAAAGGCGGTGTATTTGGTATGGGATCTATTTACGGCTGTGTGAACGCTGCTGCTATGGCGATAAATTTACTTGCGGGTATTAATCCATCCGCTGTAAGTCGCGCACTATTTCGCTTCTATGAAAAGTCAGAGATGCCTAGGGGGGATAGCGCTTTCTTAAGCGCTATTGGGGCACCTACCCGCAAAACAGATGATGGCACACTGTTAGAAGCAAATTTAATAGGTAAATCAATTGCTGGCTCAACACTTTGCCATACTTCGGTCACCTTATGGTCCAAAGCAAGTCAATTTGGTTCTAGTCATCAAGCTAAGTTCGAGCGCTGTGCCCAAGTCACAGCTGAAGTCGCTTACATGTTGGTGACTTACTTAAACCAGTCCTTAGAAGGCACTTTAGACGCAGAGCTTGTTGCACCAGCCAACCAAGAGTGTAAAGGCTGCCATAGCTCTACTGCTCGTGAACCTGACACATATTTAGGAACTGATGTTAATTCAACACTTGAGTGTCAGTCATGTCATAGCTCACATGATATGGCAGGCGGAGTACCTGTGCATGCAGAGTTAACTTGTGCAGATTGTCACTAGGAGTTTGTCATGAAAAAACTTTTTTCAATGTTAGCACTGACACTTGCATTGACAGCTTGTGGTAGTGACGACGATGACACCCCATCAGTCGATATAGATTCAGCAACAGTGTTAAAAGTGACTCAAATTGAGTTCGACAACGCTAGTCATACCTTTACTTTTAGTCTAAACGACGGCGCTGGACTACCAGTCACTGGTGCGGAAAACGCTAAATATAAAATGATGTATCTTGGCCATACTCCAGCAACGGTAACTGCATTTTCAGTACCTTGGCATCACGCTGTTTTATGCAGTGCAGGTTTTGAAGTCGAAGGGAGTTGTATGGGAGAATTGAAAGAAAAAAGTCTAGGTAACTATAGTTTTACCCCTGATACAGTACCTACTGAAACTTGGCAAAATAAACGCTTAGCAATAACAATTGCAGGAGCGCTTAGACAAAACAAAGCTGAGGTTATAATAATAGACAGCAACGCAAGTTAAGAGTTAGTCCATTTTATAATCCCCTTGGTTGTAAAAGTGCAAAGTTATGAAAATTAAAGGCTGCCAAAATAGGCAGCCTTTTTTTATATCATGAACGGGGCGCCGTTGTGGTAGGAGAATCTTAAGTCATTAGGCCTATCATTATAACTTCACCCAAAGCCCTTGACCAAGACAACAAACCAGCAACAACTTTTACACCTAAGCAACTGTCATTGAAAAACTAATAAGTTATCCTCTGAGCAATTTCAATGGTGAATCCATAGAAAATGGAATTCATTCAGCTTTAACAGGACGTTAGTATGGACACATTTGCCCACCTACAAGTAATCGAGTTTAACCGCCACCATCCTTCGAGCATCGAGCGAGCTTTAAAAACCTATCAAGCCAAACTAGAAGCGCATCAAGCTTTTGATAGAAGCGGTCGATTCAACTTAATGTTTATGGATAATAGCAGCGGCACAGTCGAGCCCCTACAACTGGACATGCTGCAAGATAAACAGCTAGTAATGGCAGCGTTAGCGCTAAACCCAGACGGCGGTCTACTAAGTAGTTATGTGGTAAGTGATGAACGTCTGCTGTATCTGTCTGAAACCCTGTTATTTGCCCTAGCTCTTGAGCATGGATCGCTAATATCTCAGCTACGAAAAACAGCGCAAGCTATGGTGAATTACGCCCGCTTTGAAAATGATACCAATAAGATGTGGCTTGATCATTCTCGGATATTTGGCGCAGAAGCGCTTTACATTATGGCGGCCAAAGACGCTAACGATGCTGTTTATTTAGCGCAGTTTTTTATCCCCTATTGGGATGATGAACATGCAACAGGCTACGGCGATATGCTGCTAAGCCTGCTAGAGCAACATGGTTGGTGTGAGGCGATGATTAACGCCTTTATCTGGTGTGATAATCCACACTTTAGATTTGCCTTTTACGGCAGTGATTGGGAACAGCCAGCTCCAAGATACGAGCCACTAGGGGATTACTTAAAAGCTAATCCAACACAATACCCACGCTTTATAGAGTTAGTTAAGCAGCGCTTTAATGCCTTACCAGTGTTAGTTTATAGCGCAGATGAGCCGCTTTATAAACAGAACCCCGTTTTGGACATCTATATCACCCTATTAGCGGATTGCTGCGGCCAATATGCTGAAGATAGAAATCAGGAACTCGCTAGGCTCTTTATTAATGATACTCTTGAAAATGAAGCGATAGATCTGCAAAACCAGCTAAAACTAGAACTTAGCAAACCACTATGTTGTTATGCTGCCAGCATTACCCAGCAACAAAAAGTCCGTGCTCAACGCAGCGATCGTGAAGAAGCACGCGACGAATATCTCGGCGGCCTAGAGATGTTCAACGAATTTATTCGTAGCCTTGATAATAGTGACGCCCTGCTCGCTTACATCTCAACAGGTAAAACCCCCGAAGTACTCGATGGCATTCAATCCTTTGACTTTGTTAAGCACTGCCAACAGCATGCATTATCACTGTTCGAAACTATCGACGAAACCTGCTGGGAGTTAGGTAACTTTAATTCTGTGCGAAAGAGCTTTCACGAACCGCTGCACTACCTCGCTAAAGACCTACAGCAAGATTTGGACGATGAGATGGATGCAGAGGCAATGTATGGCTTTATAATTCGAGTTAGTTCAGGTTCTGATAAAGCCTGCGCTGATGTTGAAGCCATGCAGGCTAACACCCAGCCTGAAAGCCAAGTGCGTAGCGCACAAACTATGCTGCGTTTTGTTGATATTTTCTATCGTTTATTCGGCCAGCAACCTTTTGATGACGAGCTATGCGATATGCTTACAGGAGAGTCGGTATATCAGGCAATTATCAGTGTTGAAGACTATTACGCTCGCTTTATGCCTATCGACGCAACACCAAAACTTGACTCAGGTGTAAGTCGAGCAGAGCAAAAAGCGCTTGAAAGTCTGCTCGATGAATATACTGACATAGAATACAGCCCTGTCACTGCCGAGATGCTTAAGCAAACCGATAAGCTATTTGCTAATCGCGCCTGCCTAAACTGCCAAGACTGGTCCGAGGATGAACTCGGCATCGATGCGCTTTGCGCCTACCTGCTGTTGCAAGATACGCTGAACAATATCAATGATGATTACACCCAAGCGTTACATGTAAGGCTAAATGGCGTATTCGAGCGAGCCGTTAACTTGATGCTAGAAAATACCGATATTTTAGGCGACGGTCCCTTTGATGAAAAAGGCTTAAACGAAAGCGAACAAGCACAAGTTAAAGCTTACTTTACCGAGGCAACGCCTCAGCTAAACCAGCAACAAGTGATTAATCTATTAAACCAACATCTTTACGGCCAAGATATCTGCCGCCAAGCCTTTCTATATTTCCCTAAAATTAGCCCTATGCAAAAAAGCTATAAGTTTTTAGATGACTATAATGATGACTATCAGCGAGTGGTGCTCATTTGCTTGTGGCTTAAACAGCTCAATAGCCCAGAATCGGTCATTGCTAAACGTATTTGGCAAATGCTTATCACCATGGCACCCATCAGAGTCGTGCATATTATTGCTAAGGCCTATAGCGAACATAGCCGCAAGCTGAGATTTGAGTCAGCTGTCGATGAGCAAAACTTTTTCGACATGTTAAACAGCCATGGCATAGATAAAGCCTTTACTTTGGCCTATCAAGTTGAGCAATTTAGCTCGAGCTCATCTCGCACTGAAGATTATCTGAACTTAATCGAGTTAATGGGTGAGTTAGAGAATGAGCAGCAAGGCATGATGGCAGCCACAAGACGTAATGATGCTAAGACTTTACTGCGCGGATTAGATTACAGCTACCAACCAACAAAGCTCGAGTTTCACAAACATGTGGCGATGCGCTTTCCAAGCATGCCTTTTGCTCTCGATAACGAACTAAAGCAATGTCTAGCCGACTTTATTAAGCTTAATCAAAACTCATGGGAAGAGGTGATTGCCAGCAAGTTTAGCGACAATGTGATCTTCTCTGACTTTGTTACCGACGAGGCTGAGCTACCTAAAAAGTTACGCTTTCAGGTCAAATTGCACCCTAACGCCGATATCAGCCAAAGCCGTAAGAACGATAGAATGGATTGGATCTACACAGAGGTCTTACAGCAGGTTGGCGATGAACTACTGGTTTTAGTAGCAGACAAAGACGCGTTTAAAGACGGTAATTTCTACGTTGGCGGTCAAGTTGTGATCCTCGATGACAAGGTAGACGCCCAAACCGTGATTGACGCAGTCAAAAACCTATCTACTCCAGAGGAACGCCAAAACCAAGTTAACCAAAACCTATGGGCCTATCTGCACGGCGAGCTAGATTATGCAGAGTTTGCACCGCAATTTAACCAGTATGTGAGCTATGAAACCACAGTCAACCTAAAAGAGTATCGTAGCCATGCACTGAGCCAATATGTATGGTTACTCGATGATGAGTGTTGCGGCCGTTTAGTTAAGTTGCTGGCAAATCACAGTTATCGCGCTTATAAAGTGATTACAGACGGGCTAGTCACAGGTTACATGGACATGCTTGCCCTGCAAGGAAAGATGGACTTAGCGACTCGCTTAGAATGCGATGAGGATGATTATGAAGAGGCGGCTTATCAAGCGCTACTTGATTGGTTGTTTAGCCAAAACGTTAAACCTGAGTACCTACTGCTATATATGATTAAAAGTTATCGCCCATGCATGGGAAAATATATTGCCGCAATGGCGCGCCGCGATGAAATCAAACCTTTGATATCATTCCTGCATATTGAAACCAAGGCAGCTTTAGTGGACATTCTTGCTAAGCAAAGCGATGGTACAGAATTTATGCCTCTGTTCGCCAAGGAGAAATCACGCCAAATCCGTGACAGAGTTGAGGTTGCACTAAGTTAAAACTAGCGATAAGGCTGAGTCATTACTCAGCCTTAAAGTTTATATCTACGCCTTAAATGGGTCTTCACAATCAATTAAGTGGTGATTCACTTCTCCCTCAAGTTCAGGGTGGTTGTTCAGTTCACCACTGACATTATTTACCGTTATCAATTTTACTCTTGCGCTATGGCTAGCATCAGCATTGAGCTTTAACCAAACAGGTATCATATTCAATGGATTTAAAAAATAATAAAGCCCTGCTTTGTGATCGCCAAGATTCGTCCAGCGTGTGCAAGTAGATTGTTCAGCTCGACTAGGGTTAAACGCAAATGGAATTGCCCCATTTTGCATCAGTGCTCGTGTTTGAGCTAAAACCTCCGCTGGACTTTGTACTTTATCTGAAAGGCTCAAGTAAAACGCTGCTCGCTCAAAACTTTGGGTTGCTGATATACCACCAGGAGCGGTAAGTACAGGCGTTGCGATGGCGGGAGTCGTTTGCCCCCATAGGTATTGCCAGTACTTTAAAATATCCAGCTGAGTTGGATAAGCTGGCTCATTGGTGACAATTTGATTCTCGTCACCCGCATAAACATGCAGCTCACCATTTTTAATCTCAATCACAGCGGAGTGACCCTGACTGTCAGAGACTGCAAGATGGATCTTATCCCATTGCAGATCTTTCGCTTTGCCACCTTCCGGGATCTTCTCTTTGATTAACTGCAAAGTGTTGCTCTTAGCATAGTTAACAACTTGGATAACATTGGCAAAACTATCGAGTATATATTGCGGCCAACGCAATATACTGATATTGCCGTTTTCCAAGTAATGCTTAGGCTTTCCATAGGTTGCAGGCGTGTCATATAACACATTAACCACTAAACCTTCAGAGTTCATTCCGTCAGTTGTCGCATAGCCCTGAATATCATTCCCCATCATTGAAACAGCACTCGCGTATTTAGATTTCCAGTGAAATATGACACTTGGGGCGAGATCCTTTTTAACGGCAGTCTTTTCCGATACCCCTTGTCTGCTAAGGCCTTGAGGAAATTGGAATAAATTAGCTTCAATAGGCCTAAACCAATTCATATTTCTTCCCGTTACTGGGTAGTCCGAATTAAGGTTATTTAATACTCTTAAGCACATATCAGTTCCTTTAATATCTCTTATTTTTGCTCGGATTACTTGAAATCAAGGCGAAATACAATAACATATAAGCAACAAAATGGAGCTAGACTTATATACGGATATAGCATGGATAGCAAAGAGTTAAATAGCACCTACAATTTAAGAAGGGCTGTATTAATTGGCATGTGTACTCTCTTAGGCTGCCTGAGCTTTCTACTCGGTATAATCAATATAGCTATAGAGGCGAAATGGATAACGCTTGGCTTTATCGAACTCCTCTACGCAATATGCTCATTCACACTAGCAATAATAGCAATCAAAAGAAGACACCAATTTTGGCAAGTTCTTCTATATATTTTTACCTTAACCGCTATTGTTATTTACGCAGTGTCGCTATCTCAAACCATAAACTCAATGATCTGTTGGGTACTGGTTTTACCCACGGTTTACTATCTTCTTTTAGGTAAAAAATTAGCGAATTTTCCGGTCATAATTCTTTTCACTGCCGTTATTGCCGAGATCATAGTTAAATACGGCTCAACCCTTAATCCACTGCTCATTAACTTCATTTTTAGTTACTTACTGATTTGGGTTGTTTCTCATACTTATGAGAAGAACCGTGCCGATTCAGAATCCAAACTACAAAAACTAGCACTACAAGACCCACTAACAATGAGTTTTAATCGACTAGCACTGACAAAATATTACGAGGATATCGTAGCAAATCAATCTCTGCTGACTCTTGCTGATGAGGTGCACTTACTGATTTTAGATATCGACTTTTTCAAACAGGTAAACGATGAATATGGTCATGAAGCAGGTGATATTGTGCTACAAGAAAGCGCCAAAATTATCAGCAAAATCGCGGGTAATAAGCAAACATTTAGGATTGGCGGTGAAGAGTTTTGTGTAATGATTGAGAATAAAAAACAAGATGATGCTATAGCACTTGCTCAGCAAATCAGAATGACACTTGCACAACATACTTTTAAACTCAAAGAACAAGCGAATATCAATATTACGGTCAGCATTGGGTTAAGCAGTTACCGCAAAGGCATAGCCTTACCTAATTTGTTGCGCCAAGCAGATCAACGGCTATATAGGGCTAAACACAATGGCCGAAATCAAGTGATTTATCACAACGATCCAATTGCAGTATCCGCCTAATCAGTTGACTTTTTTGCTTAGATTCGCTTTTAGTCTTCGTCTAAATGTTAAAGCGCCATAAAATCGTGCTAAGCACCTTTTGATGGCTAAGCTAAATAGGGTTGTAGACACCAGCTGCAGTGTCTCTTGCACATAAGCCATTTTAGTCAAGATCACCACTAAGCTACCTGCTACAAAGGAGCGAAATAGACTAACCAAAGTACAGTGCAAATTACAGCGGAGTGATTGATGGCTAAATTGGCTTGGTAGAGTTAATAGTCATGTTTGTATAAAGTACAATTACTTACTTGCTTACCAATGAAAACCTACAAGTCTCTGACAAAACCAAATCAACCTTCAAATACCCAAGTCTACAAAAATCTTTTGAAACAATCGCTAAAACAAACTAACTAAGCTACCAATAACTAGAAGTCTATTCGGTAACTTCGCAAAACTACTTAGGAAAACTACTTAGGAAAACTACTTGTTAAAAAGTGAACGCTTAAATCAGTATTTGATTGCCCCGTTCTAACAACCTGAATAAGCGCGTCCTTTTTACTATATGCAACACTTAAATTTTTATATGGATTACTCAATATTCTCGAAGTCCCTTCGCTTGACCACTTCCAGCGTTGACTTAAGTTTTGGTTACACCTCTTTAAGGTAGGAAAACTAGTCGCATCTAAGCAAAACCTATTATAGTTTACACTAATATACCTGCCAAATCTGTCATAAATAAATGCCTGTCTCATGTCTTTAAAATTACATTTTTTAGTTGTTAACTTATTATTTTTATTTATAGTTATGCACTTATTATTAAAATCACCAAGCTGTAAGTTGACTGGCCAAGCCCCTAAAAATACAGGATGCTCCCAATCAACAGTAAAACTAGCTGACTTAGACAGATTAACTGATTGATCATCACTGTCTTTTGAGTAATAGGTTCTCACACCAAAAAAACCGGTAATACTCGATCTAAACCTAAAGCCAGTAACTTTAACTGAGGAGTTAATCGTAAAATTTGTCGTCCCCTTGCTACTGGGTGAAGCAATATAATTGACCGCTATAGAAGGGGAGAAACCACTAAATGCTATCGGGTGGATTTTACTTAAATCTCCAGGATACTCTTTTCGTACACTTACCCCTTCTAAACTCGCACTTTTTATAGACTCAGCTGTCGGATATTGCTCTCGTTCCCATTGAAAAGTAACGTTACGCGCGCTTCTAGAGTTTTTAATAATCCGATAGTCATGTACATTAAATGAGAGAGCCAAAGATTCTGACCAGCTGTGATTAGCAGTTAACAGATCTTTAGGATTTAGTGAGCTTAAACCATATTCAGTGCTCGATGTCTTAGTCGCGTTAAAATTAGAATTTACATTTGATTTAGGCATAGTATTAATAATACTAGCTTTATTGTTGGAAGCTCTAAAGTTGAATCGGTAACTCTTTGCTATTGCAGAAGAAGCCCACTCCGCTTCAGCCCCTCCAAAAGGCCATGATATACCGTTAGACATAATGATTTGTGGGTATAACCTATTATTTAAATGTATGCCACTTCCTTCTGACTTTTTATCATCCCTACCTATTGAAATATTTACATATTTTGCATCTGGCGTCGAATCACCGTTTTCATTTTGAAATAAAAGTGACCGCCTCAGACTCACATAATAAATAAGTGAAATATTAGCATCCTTACACAAATACGACCTAGACATACCATTAGTTGTATTCCAATCGATACCACAGTTTTTATCATTTACATTCTTGTTAACATTTAAATAAAAATCAAAACTTGGTATTTTTTTGTCTTTATCTATCTTATAACCATCATTCAAACCTATAATAACTAAGTCATTTACAGCATCTAAAAGCTTAACATTATCATCATACCGGCCTCGCAACTGGGTATACATAAACTCATAATCAAATCGAGTAAGGATTATTAAATCACCAACAAATGATACGCCAAAAGCATGTAAAAACTTTTCCTTTATATTACTTTTCACTTTAACATCTTTAATTGTACTAAAATCAAAGAAGTACCTATAGTTTTCATCTAATACTTTACCTTTAACTCCATATACTAGATCGAATATTGTAACGTTACTAACAAAGCAGCTTGCATTGATATAAATAACTTTACTTGCATCATTAAGATCACTAATAATATTTGCAGCAACTCCCAAGGGAACATGAATATCGCTTTCATTAGAGCAAGATAGCTCGCCATCATTGCTACATATAGCGTAATACGACATACTCATTAAAAAAAGTGCAATTATAAACTTCAACATAACCTTCCTCCTTAAAGATAAAAATCCGTAAACCTGTAAGATCCAAAACAGATCTAAACATACTAATATACTACTTTGAAGCGTAAACACTTAAAACATTTAACCGCTAATATAAATATACAAAGATATTCTATAAAACCAAAAAAAATATATTAACCCACTATAAAAACCAACCAAGGACAATAACAACTCTATAAAACCAAAGAGAAATCGAACGATATAATATTGCGAAAAACCCCACCACACTATGAATTAGTCACTATTAGCTAACTAAATAAACCATCCTTAATAATTACCCATTATTTTCATTTCTTATTCTTTATTCTTTATTCTTTATTCTTTATTCTTTATTCTTTATTCTTTATTCTTTATTCTTTATTCTTTATTCTTTATTCTTTATTCTTTATTCTTTATTCTTTATTCTTTATTTTAATATGCAATATTAATAATACTTGGTTTAATTCAATCTTTATATTTACAATATTCCCAGTCCCTTTTCTGCTTACTATAAAGATCATCTAGCAGTATTAAGCTAAAACCTCTGCCTCAGCAAAAACGCGATACAATGGGGCACACAGCGGATTTTATGTTAAAATCCGCTATCAGCTTTATAAATGTGTAACCGATCTCATTTGTTTGACTGAAGGCAGTCAATAGCTGCCGTAACAACTAATGAGGATGAGAGATATGAAAAAATTAAATGCCGAACAGCGCAAAGCTCGAGATAACGAACGCTTTGCACAACGGGTAGATGAGCGCAGAACCAAGGGCGAAGATGTTGTTGCTTACGCACTTTCTAATGCAAAAGCCTATAAGTTTCTGACTAAACCAGAGAGATACGAGCTTAAGCAAAGACAAGCAGCTCTGCTCAATGAAGTGAAATTATCAGCAGAAGAAAAGCTTAAACTTAGACAAGAGCAAGAGTTGCAGCAAATTGAAGCGACATTTGATACCGACGAAGACGGCTCAGCATCGAACAACTAAAGCTCTGCAAACTTAGCTTGGTAAAAACCGAGCTAAAACAGTAAATAAAAAAGGGAAGTTAAACTAACTTCCCTTTTTATTACTTTAACTTATAACACATTAATGTAATTTCATTCTTGGGCGCACCACACGCATCACCTTTTCTGCGCACCACAGCGCAATAGTCTTAAAAGTGCCATGAATTGCCTGCTGGTGCATACGGTAAAGTGAGATATACACTAAACGTGCAATCTTGCCTTCAACAAACATGCTGCTTTTAGTTAAGTTCCCCATCAAGCTACCAACAGTACTGTAGCGCGATAAGTTAACCAATGAGCCATGATCGACATAAACATAATCTACCAGTGATTCGCCTTTAAGCTCATTAAGAATGTTCTTCTCAACACACTCGGCCATTTGGTGTGCAGACTGTGCACGTGGCGGCACAAAGCTACCATCAGCTTGTTGGCAAGCGCAGCAATCACCTATTACATAAATATCGTCGCTCACCGTACTTAACAGGTTTGGCTTAACCATAATTTGGTTGGCACGGTTTAGCTCAAATAATCCGATATCTTTAATAAAGTCAGGTGCTTTTACCCCTGCGGCCCAAAGCATGATATTTGCCTCAATCAGCTTACCTTCAGAAGTCACAAAGCCTGCGGCAGTCGCCTCGCTAATACGGGTATTCTCCATCACATTAACGCCAAGCTTACTCAGTTCAACTCTAGCTGAAGTGGCAATACGCTCTGGCAATGCCGGTAAAATACGCTCACCCGCTTCAATCAAGTGAATATTAAGCTTGTCGGCTGTCATCTTACTTAAGCCGTAAACTTTAAGCATGTCAGTCACATGATAAAGCTCTGCCGACAATTCAACACCCGTTGCGCCACCACCAACAATGGCGATATTAAGCTCATTGATACTTTCTGATTGATGTACGCGAGTAAAACTATCTAAAAGTGCATTATGAAAACGGTTAGCTTGCTGGTGCGAGTCTAAGAAGAAGCTGTTCTCTTTAACGCCCGGAGTATTAAAGTCATTACTGACACTGCCGATAGCAATCACTAATTTGTCATACTGAATCTGGCGTTCAGGCAACATAACCTTACCCGCTTCATCAACAATCGGCGCGACTGAAATTGACTGAGTAGCCTCATCTAAACCGCAAAAGGTACCGAGCTGAAATTGATAGCCATGTTTAGCAGCATGCGCTGAATACACCACTCCATCAAGTGCAGAATCTAGCGAACCGGTAGCAACCTCATGCAGTAAAGGCTTCCAAATATGAGTACGATTTCTATCAACTAAGATAATTTGAGCTAGGTTCTTTTTACCCAGTTTATGCCCTAATTGAGTCGCTAGTTCTAAACCACCCGCTCCACCGCCTACGATGACTATTTTAGGGTTTGCCGATCTCATCTTTTGTTTCCTCACATAGGTCTACTACTGACTTATCTATACATCAATAGGACTAGACACTAATTTAACAATCACTTACTTTATCTGTGCTTATGTTGACGTAAAACAAGATCTAAGTCACGTTGAATAAATTTGTTTTTTTGACAAAAATCAGTTGATTTAACCACTGTAAATCGCAAAACCAACACAACTGTCGACATAAGGCAACCAAAAGCAGATCATCAAACAGAACTGATAACATAGCCAAGTTCACACAAATGCTCACTATATAACCACGCCACTATCCGCATAGTGCTCTTTAGTACATTGATTGTCTAAATAATTGCTAGCAAGATCTAAATTTACTCAAGATTTAATAGCTAAAAAGCAAACAAACAACTAATTTAGCCGCCCTTTTACATCACTCAATTAAGATATGAAAATCCAATCTCTAATCGCTAGCCTAGTTGTGGCTGCAAGTCTGTTAGTTACTAGTTCAAGCGTTATTGCTGGTGAACAAATCACCCTTGGCCGTACAATTTTATTAAGCGGCGGTGATCATGGCGCTAAGATCCCACTTTTAGTTTGCCGTAAAACAGATGCAATTCGTGTAAAAGCCGAACGTGATCTGCATCTAGAAAGAGTCAAGGTGACTTTTAACAATGGTCAAACTAAAACCATTAATTTCTATCGTGATTTGAAAGAAGATAAGCACACTGACTGGCGCAGTTTTGGCTACCGTCGCTGCGTTAAAAAGCTTGAAGTATTTGGTAACTCTGACGGTTCAAAAGCTGGCCTAAAAGTATTTGGTCGTAAAAAATAATCGCGTAAAACCAGACGATTGTACTATTGACCACAAAGTTAGCGGTTGCTAATTTAGCCTGCAAACTTAAGTGACTGTAACTATTTCAAACATTAACCTCAGTTTTGTTTGGCTATATTTATAGTCACTTAAAAGGATTTTCGCTTTGACTTAATGGATTAAAATATGAAAAAAGTTGTTCTTTGCGCTTTGGCGCTTAGTCTGTGCGCCTGTAAAAGTAATGACATTAGAAATATTACTAGCTCTGTTGCTGATATCGCTAGCATCGGCTCATCGACGACAAACTCATCTAGCAACTCTCCAAATCCTGGTTATAGCCATAACCAACCGCAATATTCGAATAAGTCAGAAGATATCTACGCTCCTCTAACGGGAAAAACCAGCAGAGATTATGGCGTGATCCGCTCTATTGAGCTGGAGAAAAATCCGAAGGGTATGACCATGGTGCGCTTTCTTGCATTTCACCAAGATAGCGGCGCAGCATTAAAAGCTGATCAGTACTTATATACCGTTGATGAAAATGGCTGGATGGCCGACAAGCACACTCCCGCATACAACACTCGCACCACAATGATTAATAGCGGCCAGTATTATATGAAAGCTAAGGCTAAAGATGGCAAGTTCTACACGACAGGGATGTTAAAGTTAACACCAGGCATGACTAACGTAGTTACCATCGACCTTGAATAAGCAAAGTCGCTAAACAAAAATGACCACTCATCGGTGGTCATTTTATTATTCAATCGTCACTATCACTTGATAAAACAAAGCTGTCACTGACACTCGCTTAATAGCTGCTGGAAATGTGCGCCTAGATCTTGGCTAGCAAACTCTTCGCTAGCCGTGGCCATTTTTTGCAAGTGTTCAAGGCCTTTTTCAATGCCTTGATCGGCAATAATCTGCTTGGCGTACGCAGCGGCATCTGCGCCTTTTTGCATTAAGCTCGACATATTCTCTAAGCTAAAATCTTGCTCCATAAGCCCTTCAAGCTCACTCATTAGCTCAGCGACCTTTGCCGACTCAACTAAAGCGCCTTCTACGTTTACTAGCTCACCTAGCGGATCCATCTCAAGTTTTCCCGCTACACAAGCTGCAACGCTGCCAGCATCTGCACCTTTAGCTACGGCTTCAATGCCTTGGCTACGGATCTGTTCAATAACCTGCTGCAACTGCTCATCTTTTGCTAACCAAGCTTGCTCTAATTGCTGCTTTTCATCGCCACCAAAATAACCACAACCACTTAAGCCAATCGCTAAAGCTACTGGAACCATAACCGTCTTAAACTGCATTTATATTCTCCAACAAATCAATGGCTAACCTGCCATAATGCTGAGTATACCTAGTTCTTCAAACACTGACTTTTAAACTTTATTAATCTTCACTAGAGAAAACAATCTGCTGAATTGTTGAACCATTTAATAATCAGAGGCGTAGTGCACCAAAACGACAAGGAGCAAAGTATGAATAGTCCTCAGGTTACGCAATCTTTAGCATCTTTAAACGCCCAACCTAAAATCATTGGTGTAGCAGATGCCACTCACTATTTAGTTGGCAGTGTAGATGGCAATAACAACTTTATCGAACTCAATGAAGAGTCGAGTATTCAGTGTGTATCGTCACTCGCTCAAGCTAAGCAGTTACTGAGAAGTCATCAGTATCAAACCGCAGAGCTTGAATATCAAACGGCCTACGATGAAATGTGCGGTTTGCCCCACTGCGGCAGCTATAAAGAAACCATTAAGCTGTAAAACCTGATAACTCATTGGGCGAAAGTTATGGCTCTTTAAGCTTCATATATTGTTTTGGAGATTTACCTAATGTTTTCTTAAAAAACGTAATGAAAGCGCTTACAGACTCATAACCTAGCTCATCGGCAATGCGCTGCACCGAATCGCCAGTGGAAAGCTTTTGCAGCGCAAGGACGATATGTAGTTGCCCCCGCCAGCGGCCAAATGTCAGGCCAATTTCATTCTTAACCAATCGAGATAGCGTCCGCTCACTCATGGCAAACTCACTTGCCCATTGCCCTACAGTCCGCCTATCTTCCGGCGCTGATAATAAGCGGTTCGCAATCGCTTTTAATCTAGGTTCTGCTGGAAGCGGAAAATCGAAATGCTCGGTTGGCATAGAGCGTAATTGCTCAATCAACACATCGACCAACTTATCGGTCGCACTGTGTTTGGGGTAGTTTTGCTCAACCTCAGTTAAATGGGCAATCAGCTCTCTTAGCAGTGGCGTCACAGATAAGGTGCAACTCGATACGGGCATCCCCTCAATAGCAGGATCAACAAACAACATGCACACATTGGCATTTTTAGACACTTGATTACTGTGGGTGACTTGGCTTGGGATCCAAACGGCACAATTAGGCGGTACTATCCAGATTGCATCTGCAATTTTACACTTTACATAGCCATTAAGGGCAAGCACCAACTGACACTTATGATGCTGATGAACCGGCGTCTCTGCATACTCTTGTTCAGCAACAAAACGAGTGGCAACCACCGCTTGCGGGTAATCATCGGAGTCAAAATTGATGGATGATGGGGTATCTAGCATGAGAACTTGACCGTTTTTAGCAATATAGAGTCACTATAGCTCAATACAGTAAGCAGTTAGAAGCGTAAGCTAGCGCACTTTATTGTAATCATGAGGCCTAATATGACTTCAGCGCATCCTTCTCGTTTTGCCAGCACAGGTTTTTTACTATTCGGCATATTGCTCATTGCTATCAGTTTACGTAGCCCTATTACCGGTGTTGGACCACTACTTGATGCCATAAGAGCCGAACTACACCTCTCGGCTACACAGGCGGGAATGCTAACCACCTTGCCGTTATTGGCTTTTGCATTTTTCTCACCTGTGGCGTCAAAGTTAGGCGGAAAATTAGGCCTCGAGCAAGCACTCATGCTGTCGTTACTATTTGTCGTAAGTGGACTGTGCGTGCGTTCATTTGGCTCTTCTAGCGCATTGTTTCTTGGTACCGTTATTATTGGTGCCGGTATTGCCTTTGCTAATGTACTGTTACCTAGCCTAATTAAGCGCGACTTCCCAACCCAAATTACCACCATCACCTCAATATATGTGTTAATGATGGGGGCTGGTTCTGCTATCAGCGCCAGCTTAGCTATCCCACTAACAGGGTTTGCTGAACGCTTGTCAATTAATGTGATCCCTAGTTGGGCCGTTGCACTTGCAAGCCTAGTCGTATTTCCTATTATTGCGATGCTTGTATGGTTACCACAGTTAAAAAATCATACCGCACCAAGCAAAGACACTCTGCAACTGGAAAGCCATAGTTACCTTTGGCGAAACAGCAGCGCATGGCAAATAACGCTCTTTTTAGCTCTGAATTCGTTCCTGATGTACATCTTTATTAGCTGGCTGCCAACGATTTTGGTCGACAAAGGCTATAGTCATCATCAGGCTGGCGTTATCCATGGTGTATTACAGCTATTTACTGCCGTTCCCGCTTTAGTGCTTATTCCGTTTATGGGAAGAATTAAAGATAAACGCTTGCTTAGTTTAGCGCTAACTCTTATGGCGTTTGTCGGCATCATAGGGCTGTTACTGATACCATCTCAGGCAATGATCTGGGGAATGTTGTTTGGCTTTGGGGCTGGCGGCGGTTTTATTGTTGCACTTGCTTTAATAAGTCTACGCACCTCAAGCGCCTATCAGGCTGCAACATTGTCAGGCATGGCGCAGTTCTTAGGCTATCTGGTTGCAGCGACTGGCCCAATGATAATGGGTGAGATTCATGAGCAAACGACTAGCTGGCAATTACCTTTAATGATTTGTGCTCTATGCAGTTTATTTTGGGGTGGTTTTGCCTGGCTCGCGGCAAAAGATGAAATTATTGCGGTAACAAAGCCAACGCTTATCTGCCAGCCACAACTCGATAATAATTAACTAATTTCTGTTTCTCCCTTTTAAGCTAGCCTGATAAATGCGACCCTTAATGGGGAGGAATACGGTATAGCGAAGGTGTAATAATGTCTCCGAGTGACAGCAATATAAGTACGGCCCCTCTTGGCGAAACAGAAGCTCAAGAAGTGTGTCACCTCTCAGCGCTAAGCCTGTTTTTAACAGCACAGGGACTCAATCAAGATGCAATTGACGATGCCTTAAGCCAAGCTAAACTTAAAAGTGTATCAGAGGGGCAGGTATTACTGCATCAAGGTGCAACTCAGTCTGATGCCTTTTTTATTGTGTCGGGAATTATCAAAGCTTGTCATTACAATGACAAAGGCAACGATTTATCAAAAGAGTTTTATTTTGACAATGAACTATGCTTTTTATACGACTGTTGGCTGACACAATCTTTACCCCAATATCAACTCGAAGCCATTACCCCTACCCAACTCATACAACTGCCACTTAGCTTACTTGATAAACCTAACTGGCAAACAGCCAAAATAGCGCTATTAAGCCAACAACTTATCTATAAAGAACAGAAAGAAGCGCTTCTATTGCTCAATACCCCAGAGCAACGTTATCTATTTTTACAACAGCATCGCTCGATGTGGGTTGAGAAATTGAATAATATTCAGCTGGCGAGCTATATTGGGATCAATGCTGTGAGCTTATCGCGCTTAAAAGCCCGTCTAGCAAAAGGATAAGCGAGCAGTAGAGATAAAGAATAAATTACACCAAATTAACTTAGGTTAATTTCGACAAGAAACAAAGCGCTTAACCTTAACAGAATAAAGACCTACAAAGTGTAAGTCTGCTCGGCTAAGGTTTTAATATGTCTGATTTCATTCTGTCGCAATGGCTTATTGTCATCGCTATGATTGCTGATTTAGTTTCATTTCAATTTAAACGAAAAAGCAAGATTGTTAGCTGCCTTTGTTTTTCCGGCGTAATCATTAGCTGTCACTTTGCCTTACTCGAACAGTGGACAGCAGCCTTACTCATGCTGTTGGCAGCGTTCCGTTATTTCGTCACTATTTTCAGTCACTCCAAACGCTTATTAGTGTTTTTCCTATTACTCAACACGTTAGCCATGATGTTTACCTTTAGTGGCGGACTTAGCTTGCTTAGTTTTGCAGGCAGTACAGTCCAAACTATTGCGGCATTTTGCCAGCATGACCGCCAACTAAGGCAACTTATGCTCTTTGGCACTAGCATTTGGTTAATAAATAACATATTAGTCGACTCACCGGCTGCTATTGTTATGGAACTACTTTTTATCGGCAGTAACCTAATTGGCTACTGTCGGCACTACAACTTTCCATTAACGAGTACAAGTTTAAAGTCGATGGTATTTAAATAAGGGGGCCTTGGCTCCCTTATTTATTAGTAACAACAGATTAGTAATTAAAAACTGTACATCACTGACACACCAATATTGCGAGGGTCAACGACAGCTGCGTAACCATGATCATAGCCACGCCCCGGCGGCTCATTAACTGTCAGTGCTTTTTCGTCAAACAGGTTGTTTACAAAGGCACTTATACGCCATTGTTCTGTTTGGTAATCAATATTTAAGCGGCTTACGATGTAATCACCTGCAACTCGCTCAGGCGTATTGGCAATATCCGCAAAATACTCATCAACATAATTGCCTGATACACCAAAGGTTATTTCATCATTAAACCAATATTTTAGTCCTAAGTTAGCGGTAAAATTGGGCGCTGAATTTAGCTCATTGCCAATAATGTCACCATAGCTTGGATCGGCTTGTTTGATCTCAGACTCTAACCAACCCGCACCAGATACTAACTGCCAGTCACTGCCCAACATCGCAATAAACTCTAGCTCTAAACCATAGGTGACGGCTTTATCAATGTTAGTGATCCGGCGAAGGCTGTTTGAAGCTTGGTAACCGTCATAGTCGTTATAGAACAAGTTAGCATTTAAGCTAACGTTACTATTATCGAAACTACTACGTGAACTGAGCTCATAGGTATCAACCGACTCTTCATCGTAATAGTAGTAATCACCACCACCCGGCGTCAGCGCTAGTGCACCACCACCAGCGTTATAGCCTTGGCGACCACTTAAGGCTAACGTTGTGCTCTCACTCAAACCGTATTGCAGCACAAGCTTAGGTAAAGCAACGGTTTTGGCTTTATCTAAGAGCTCATCAACGGCGCTGCCACGAAACTGCATGGCAAAGTTTCGAGTTTGCTCGTCGCGCATCACCCGACCACCCGCGGTTAACCACCACTTGTCAGCCAATGCATAGGTCAGCTCACCATAAACCGATGATGAAGTGCTGCTGTCGTCACCACCATAACTAAAGCCGCCGACACTGCTAAAATCTTGTTCCCGCTTGTAATAAGCAAGGCCAACAAAACCATTGAAATCTCTATCGTTTAAACCAAAGCTGTACTTACCATCAACCGTGTAGCTTTTATCATTCATTGCCACTGTAGCTTCGTCTGTGGCAATGGGCTCGTAAGAGTCAAAGCCCCAATCGTAATCCATATAAGCGACCAGCAGATCTAATGCTTGGCCCTCGCTAAGCTGGTAATCAAAGTTGACTGAATGAGTACTTGATTTGGTTTTAATATAACGTTGAAAAATTGGCTCATAAGCCCAAGGGTCGTCACCTTTAAAGTAGTTACGCCCAGAGTCGCCACGTTCATCGTTATAAGCAAAACTGTATTGAATACTTAAGTCTTCAAGCCCTGCTGGTTGCCACAACAGCTTGCCGCGCCAGCGATTGGTATCTAATTCATTTTGGTCGAAGGTTTTTGGGTTGGTTGAGTAAACTTCACCTTTATTGTAGGTGTTACCCGTTACATTTTGCCCAGTGATACGAAACGCTAATTGGTCGTCCAGAATCGGGCCCGACAACATTACCGCACTGTCTACAAAGCTATCTTGGTCACGATAGCCTATGCGCGCCGCTCCCTGCCAATCAAAGGTTGGATCGGCGGTTTTAATAAATACCGTGCCACCGATGCTATTGCGACCATTAATGGTTGATTGTGGGCCGCGAAATACTTCAATTTGCTCAATATCCCAAAGACCTGTATCACCAGTAAGGTCAGCAACAAAAGGTTCTGCTACGCCATCAACTAAGGTCGAAACACGAGCTTTAGCACCACCAGTAAAAGAGTTAAAACCTGTCGCGCTACCATTACCCGTTACACCACGAACATCAGGAACCGCACCAGTGGTGACCACTATGTTGGGCACTTCTGACAACGCAGCTGAAACAGACTGATATTGACCACTATCTAAGGTCTCCTTATCAATAACCGCAACTGATGAAGTGGTATCTTTTAGGCTACGCTCAACCTTTTCACCATATACAGTAATCACTTCAATCCCTGCATCAGGCACCATATTGTCAGCATAAGCTGGCGTAAAAATAGGACTACATAAGATAGCAGTGACAACAAGATTTCTTCTAAACACCCTTAATTCCATGGGTTACCTCTAGTTACAGTTAGTATCAATTTGTTGCGGCAACAATTTACAGTAAATGATAATGACTCGCAATTGCGAACAGTTCACATTTACATTACCATTTACCCAAATCTGAAATATTGATCACAAGAGAGGAAACAAATGGAAGGGTTTCAACTAGCCGCAGTTATTCTGACAATCATTGGTAGTGGGCTGATTTATGCCACTAGCAAACATCAGCGCTTGCTACGAAAACCTCAACCTAAGGTGCTAGCTTGGTTAGGCGCTTGCCTGCTGTTATTTGCACTATTAAGTTGGTGGCAACTACTTACCCCCACAGCCGCAATCTTTACCTGGCTATTTACAGCCATGACCTTGTTAATCGCTCTGCCGCTTTCCACCTTATTTGATAGCCGAGAAGAGTGCTAATGCCAAGTGTTCAGCAACACAAAATTCAGCCTCATTGGTGGCGCAAGAGCTTTATAGCCCTCTTTTTAGGCTTAAGCTTTGCTTACGGAAGCGTTGCCCTGTTTGCATGGTTCGGCCCAGGTGGTATCGATGCACCGGTCAAGGTGCAGTTCAATATGTGGATGATTAGCTTGATCTGGTTGCCAATTTTGGCTGGCGTATTTCTATTTCGCAGTGCTAAAAGCGCTTTTATAACCTTATTAGGTGCGAATGCACTGGTTTATTCAATTTTTGCTTTTTTGTGGTGGTTACAATGAAAATTCGCTCAGATGTATTGCGAACTTATCAATCGATTCATACTTGGACAGGGATCACCACTGGACTGCTATTATTCATCGCCTTTTTCGCCGGTGCACTCACCATGTTCAAGCCGCAAATTGAACAATGGGCAACCCCACCGCACACTCAGCTAAGACCAATCGCACTGCAAGATTACGATCAATTAATTAGCAAAGCCGTTAATCAATACGACAAGGCCGCCGATGGCTTTAAGGTCAATTTTACTGCAGATTTATCGCCACTCACATGGTTTGAGAAAGGCGGCGGACGCGGTTTTAGACTCGATGATAGTTTACGCCATGCAACATTAGATGATGACGGCAATATTACGACTCAACTAAGTACTACCAATGAGTTAGGCGAGCTTATCGATCAGCTACATCGCACCGCGGCGATCCCCGGCAAGCTTGGTCATGAAGACATTGGCGTGTTGATTTTAGGCCTAGCGGCGCTGCTTTACTTTATTGCTTTAGTATCTGGGGTCATTGTATTACTGCCAACATTAGTCAAAAGCTTATTTGCGTTACGACAACATAAAGGTGCCAACCGCTTTTGGTTAGATAGCCACAACCTCGTTGGTGTGGTTAGCTTGCCATTTCACCTCATCATAGCCTGGACTGTAGTGGTGTTTGCTTTTCATGACCCTTTTTATGGTGGGCTGCAGCAGGTTTATGGCGAGCAAGCTATGTTTGAGCCAAGAGCAAAGTCAGATATAGAGTATTCCGTCACTCAGTTACCTTCAATTAATGAGCATATCGAATGGGTTAATCAGCTTGCAAGTGATTACCAAATCAAGAGCATGGAATACGATAAGTTATCTAGCACCACGCCCTCGCTTGCAGTGGAAGTGGTTGCCAATGACCGAGTGATGCGTGGTGGCTATAGCGATTACATTTATCTAAACCCCTATACCTATAAAATTGAATTTAGCACTGTTCATCAAGCAAAAGACGGTCCATATGGCGATATCGTTAATAGCTTTTTTGCATTGCACTTTGGTAATTATGGCGGCGGATTTACCCGTTGGATTTACTTCAGCCTTGGTTTGCTAGGGGCATTTTTATTTTACAGCGGCAACCGACTTTGGCTTGAAAAGCGACGTCAAAAACAGCCCCAGCAAAAACGCTCAGTACGCTTTATGGCATCACTCACCATTGGCATCTGTTTAGGCTCTATGCTTGGGGTGAGTAGCGCAATGCTTGCGACAAAGTGGCTGTATTTGTTCAATGAGCAGATTAACCAACACTATTTAAGCTGTTACTACCTAGTTTTCTTTGCCGCGCTTATCTATAGCTTTACACGAGGGGCTGCCGTTGCAGCAATTCACCTACTCAAACTGCTGGCACTGAGCTGCCTGTTAATCCCAATAAGCTCGCTATTAACCCTATGGGTGCCGGGACTAACTTCTTGGGCGCCAGCCGACTTTAGTAGCGGATTAATTGAGCTAATGGCTTTACTGTTTGCAGGGATCTTTTACCTCGCAGCAATTAAAACCCAGCGCCGCAGTGCACAGGGAGAGCCCAATAGTATTTGGGCTATTGAGCCTAAAACAAGCAGCAAGCTAGTGATTAATGAGGTCTGATTTATCGTAAACCACTGCCGCTTATCGTGTAACCGATCAAGCGGCTAATGGCTTATGCCTGATCATCCGTACTAAAAAGTGGTGCACCAGCCATATCAATAGTGAAGTCACCACCACAGCCACAACAATAGAGCTAAAGCGATAACAGATTGAGAAAAAGGCATCTTGTTGCTCAGGCACAAAACTACTGGTTAACGGCACAGTGAGTGCAGACATTGCCGAAAAGCCAATTCCCGCTTTTATGCCACCCATCGCCAGCCAACGACAAAAAATAGCCGCAACAATAGCAAAGCCCAACAAAAACAAAATCATATTATTAGCCAAACTGTACAAGGTTAGCTGTAATATCATCCCAGCTAAACAGCCTAGAAAGGTGCCTAGTATTCTAATTTTAGCCACCGCCATAGAGCCGATAAACGTCATTGGCGCTAACACTATCAATATTGACGCTTGCGCTGATAGCGAGTCATTTAGATCGGCTACCTGAAACAAAATAAATGCCGCCATGGCAACTATCCAACCAAGCGCCGCTTGCCTGACCATGCCTAAATGATCTTTACGTTGATTGTCATTATGGGTTTTCGCTTGATTTTGGTTTGCTAAATGCGACAAAGGCTGAGTGTTGCAAGGCTCTGGAAACAGGAAAAATACCAGTGCGACAACGGGCCCTGTTAACAACGCCGATGCCACCAGCCCCATCACAAAATCTTCTAAATCAAAGCCCTGATAACTGCCATAGTTGAGCAGGATTGAGCCCATAAGTAACCCAATATAACCAAACAGATAGCTGCTTTTATGGGTCATAGCAATGCACTTACACAGCAGCATAATTGCTACCACTAGCGTCATTAACAAGGGGGACGGCTGAAAGAATCCTATGATGAAGGTCACTTGGATACAAACCCAAATAACAGCAATCACTAACTGCACTATTAAGCCGCTATTCCACCTATCAATTTGAGTTAACACAAACATAGGTAGCAATGCGGCAAACATGCCATTTGACCAACCAAACACTAAAGTGACAGCGAGTCCAAGCACAGTACCAAACCAGATCCGTTGAGTCTTTAATAAGGTTTCTTGCTGCACAACAATCTCCTTCTTCAACTAAAAATCATTAGATTAAGCAATGGATTTAATAGATATAATGCAGCAGGCTAACAATGTTAATTTGGGCTTTAGCAAGCAAGCCCCACAGCCCGTTCTCACTTGGGTATAGCACCACTGTCGCGCGGGAGCCGACAAATAGCGGCTTAGGTAGCCCTTGCTCGCTAGCAAGATTAATTCTGACTCGCTGAGCATCTCGGACCCAACGATTATTGACCTCTACCTGAGTCAATTGTCCATTTGGGCTTTGCTGCGCCGCCGCTACGCCAAAGTCTCGACTTTGCACATTAAAAGCAAACACCTCCCCCGGAAAAGCATCAAATGCCACTAACCCTTTTGACTGTTGGTTGATCTTAGCCACAGCTTTTTCTCGAAAGTCAGCCGCTACCCACAACGAATCGGTAGGAATGAAAGTCAGTAGAGGCATGTTTGCGTTGGCAGTACTGCCGACTTCAAGCTGCAGGTTAGTCACCACCCCATCACTTGGCGCAAACACTTGTGTATGAGCAAGATCCAGCTTTGCCTGCTGGAGTGCATTTTGCGCCGCACGAACCCCGTTACTCTGTCCCGGCCCACGACCAAGTTGCACCTTAAGCGCTAGCAATTCTTGCTTAGCCGCATCGAGGCTTGAACGTGAGGCATTATTATTGGCTAAGGCGTTATCTAACATAGAAACAGACACCAACTGCCGCTTAGCTAACTGACTAATACGTAAGTACTCGCTATTGGCATTATCAAACGCCGCTTTACTGATTGCCACATTGGCTTTTGCTACAGCGACTTTTGCGTACATGGCCTGCTCTTGCTCAAAAGCTTGTTCCAGTGTGAGCTGTGCTTTCTCGACAGCTAGCTGGTATTTTTGTTTATCGATGCTAAAGAGCTTATCGCCCTTACTGACCTGTTGATTATTCTCAACCTGTACAGCAAAAACCGTACCTGTGACCTCAGAAGCTAATTGAATCACATAGCCCTGCACTCTGCTTTCAGTGGTTAACGGCGCATAACGATCTGCAATTACGATATAGCCGACCAAAATAACAAAAAGAATAATGAGGCTTTGCATCCAACGACGAAAAGCATGTTCTGCGGTTTGCATGAATCAATCCAAGGTCAATCTGAGGGCTGCGTAGTATAGATATTACTAATTAGATTAAATAGAATGATAAATAGGCCGCTTACAACCTACAGGTAGGACAATGAATATTAGTATGGATGACTTACAGCTATTTGTACTGACTGTGCAGCATGGCGGGATCAGCGCAGCAGCTAAACAGCAATCCCTACAACGTTCAAAAGTCAGCAGACGCTTACAAGAGCTAGAAAAGTCATTAGGTTGCCAGCTACTAATTCGCACCACTCGTAAGATAGAGCTCACTGAAAATGGCCGTTTGCTATATCAGCAAATCAACCAGCCTTTAACGGGTGTCGCCCAAGCTGCCAAGTTACTCAGTAATCAACAAAAGTCGGTACAAGGCGTGTTAAGAGTGGCGGTACCTGCCGCACTTATTACCTCAAATATGTTCGCTCTCTTATTAGAAAAATACCTTGAGCAATTTACAGACGTACAGCTAGAGGTTCTGCATTGCCAAGAGAGCATTGATCTTAAGAGACAAAATGTCGATATTCAGATCTTACCCGATGGGGTAAAAGTGCAGAACGAGGACTATGTGCAACAAACACTGCTGCGTTTTCCCAGCAGTTTAGTTGCCTCACAGCAATACCTGCAAAGTCATCCAAGTATCACAGAGCTTAGCGATCTCGCCAATCACTCACTTATGGTTAGTCGTTATAACCAATCATCTTTGCCCGACAACTTAACACTTAGGTTGTGCTCCGATGATCTACGCTTAATTCAGCATATGGCAACAACAGCTAAAGGCGTGGCCTTATTACCGACCATCTTAGTCAAAGATGCGCTGCAATCAGGCGAGCTTGAAGCGATACTGATTAATGAAAAACTGCCAGAGATAAAGCTGACACTCATCTACCCTTCTAAGCAATTTTTGCCTGAAAAAAGCCGCGTACTAATTAAGTTACTCAGAGAGGCTTTCAGCGAGAATAATATTCGCTGATAGTAATAATAAAAGGGCCGCACTGAGATCAGTACGGCCCTTTAAAGCAATAAATTATTAAGTCTTTACAGCCTTATGCCATTAGCAAGAAGCCGACAAATGTCATACCTGCCGCAAGCAATGCGTATGGTAATTGAGTCACCGCATGGCTAACTAAGTTACAGCCAGAGCCTTGAGCGGCCAGTACCGTAGAGTCGGAGTAGAAACATGCCTGACTACCGAATGATGATGCAGACAATAACGCGCCAATCACCAATGGAATATTGGCGTCAACAGATTGCGCCAATGGCATAACAATCGGAATTGATACTGCAAAAATACCCCAGCTTGAACCCGTTGCGAATGCCAAAATCGACATACTCAAGAACACCACTGCAGGTAATAATTGCGGCGTCATAAAGGGACTTAAGCTCTCAATCACGTACTGCGGCAGCATTAATTTATCGCATACATCTTTAAAGATGAACGCGGCAATCACAGTGCCGATTGCAGGTAGCATGTTCTTAAAGCCATCAATCATCTGCTCCATCATCTCTGACAATGGCATCAGTTTTTGTAAACCGTAGTAAGGCAAAGTTACCGCTAATGTGGCAATCAACCCTTTTAGTACGTCGATATCAAAATAAACAGTAAAGCCAACTAACAACAAAATAGGCACGAAGAAGTTGTGTAATTTGCCGCCGTCATCGGCATGTTTAAACTCATCTTCAATGGCTTTTAGCGCGTACTCATCTGAAGTTTGTACTTCATCTAAATCCACTTGCTTAATTGCAGGTTCACCTTGAGCCGCGGCCAATTGCGCTTTTTTCATAGGGCCAAAAGCAGGCACTATACCTAGAATCACCAGTAATACCATGGCAACAGCAAGCCATGCGTAAAGCATATATGGAATAGCCTGCATATAAACAGCAATGCCTTGCCCTTCAGCTGCAATGCCGTTATCAACTAACAAGCCTCCAAAAAATACCGCCCATGTCGATAGAGGTACTAGCACACAAACTGGCGCCGCCGTTGAGTCCACCACATAAGCTAACATCTCACGTGAGACCTTAAACTTATCAGTTACTCGCTTCATGGTTGAACCAACCGTTAACGCATTGAGGTAGTCATCAATAAAGATAATCGCGCCTAGAATAAAGGTCATAAACAACGATGACTTTTGCCCATTGGCAAATTTTAGCGCATAACGACCAAACGCCATTGAACCGCCTGTACGCACAAGCAGAGCAATCAAGGCACCAAAGCCACCACAAACTAGAATCAACCAACCGATTGTTTCATCAGCCATCACTGACAAAGAGGTATCTGCGAAATTAGTTAGCAAATTCTTCGGGTCATACATGACCAAGCCAACTAATGCTCCGATAATCAAAGAGAGAATTGGGCGGCGTAGCACAATCGCTAACACCAATACCACCACTGGTGGTATAAGACTTAAGGCTGTCGGTTCTGACATGCGCTAATGTCCTTATAATAAAGTGCCAAAATGGCAATTAATCACCAAACTTACACAATTATTTGCGAAGTTTAATTGCTGCTCTACTGTTGAGATACCTGCCGATACCTTGAATTTTACGGGCAATATTTAGCGCCCTAGTAAAAACATCGCGCAGAAAATAATCCCCATTTGCCCCTGAGTCAATAATAAATATCCCCAATGAGTGAATTTTTATAGCCCTTGGATGAAATAAAAGCCCAAACACATGAAAACATTAACTTAAATATCATTAAACTCAACATCAAATTGTAGAAGGTTTTGACTAAAAAGCATCAAAATCTCAGCAGGAATTAATCAGCTTGGTTGATTTATGATTAACCGCTACTCGCTATCTTCCGACTTAGAAATAAAAATACGATTCAAGTCTTTACCCCACAACTGAATAATTTTGCGGTTTTTGGCTTTATTCCAAAAGCACTTTCCTAGCAGAATTATCCCAGCGCCTTCAAAATCACGCCTATCATCAAGGCCGAAACGTTGTTGTAAATCAGCTTTTATGCCTTCTATCGGGATACCTACATCTTGGCTATCTGCCGGATTGAGCCAGAGCCCTTCTTTATCGGTATGAGAAATGGTGCCCCAGTACATCCGCGGAGAACCATTATCTGTGGGTGTTGCGTCGGCAAAATTGACGAATAGATTTTTAGCGCGCCAACGATATTTTTCATCGGTATATACCCAAAGTTCTGAACTGGCGAGATCACTGCCGCGCATTAAACTATTAAGTATTTTTTCAAGCCCTTCTTTAGCAATACGCTTTTCTGGACTAGCTTGAGTTTGCTCTTCAACCTGCAACGCCGGTGCTGGTTTTAAAGCCTCTTGTTGCTCAGGCTTTAAAGCCTTAGCCTCAACGTGCTTATTTGCAGCAGGCTTATTATCAGTGACCTTAGCAACGACAGTTTTTTTAGACTTATCCGTTTGAGTATTCTCAATACTTGGCCTACGGCTAAAATCAATAATCATCGCGTCACTATCAACTAATAGCTGATTGACCTCGATTGCATGCTGCTCTTCACGCACTTTTGCGGCTGAAGGCTTAAACTCACGACAATCAGATTGATGGTAGCGAGAGCCAAAACAGGCTGCTTTACCGTCCTTTGAGGCTTTACGATAATAGGCTTTTCCTGCACAAACTGGGCACACCAATGCTTGACGATATTTTTCAATATCGAGCTCATCGAGTTTTTGGAATTTAAAAACTGAATACGTAATAGGGTTCGATTCATCGAACAAGCATATTGCGTCAAGCATGGTAACTCTCTCAATTTCATGTTTTTTTAATCATAGAGAAGATCAAAGATAACAACAAGATTGAGCATCGACTTGCTCATTTACTTATCAAGCCCCTAAACAGCCGAACCACACTTGCCAACTCAACAAAACAACATCTTCAAATTATTTCCATATTATTCGAAATAATAGTTGACAGTTTTTTTAATCGGACTATTCTCTACCCAACTTCATTATTTCGGTAATTCCGGTAATAACAAAAAGAAAATTTAGAGGTAACTATTATGACTCCTGAAATCATGGCTATGGCCAAAGATACTGCCGGAATGTTTTTATTTCTGGCGGCTGAATTAACCCTTCTATTTCTAGCGATTAGCTATATTGTAGGCATACTGCAAGAGTATATTCCGCCAGAAAAGATTCAGTCGATACTGAGTTCAAAAAAGGGCAAAGGCTATATCATTGCAGCATTACTGGGCTCCATTACGCCATTTTGTTCTTGCTCGACCATTCCCTTCTTAAAAGGTCTATTAAGAGCAAAAGCAGGTTTTGGTCCTATGATGGTGTTCTTGTTCTCAAGCCCACTATTAAACCCAATTATTATCGGTCTATTTATCGTGACCTTTGGCTTTAAAGTCGCGCTATTTTACTTTGTTGTCGCTATGGCTGTATCTGTAACTGCGGGTTACGTGCTTGAAAAACTTGGTTTTGAGCGTTATGTAAAACCTGAAGCTTATGAAGCTGCAGAACCGTCAAGCTGCAACACAAGCTGCGGTGATACACCAAAAGTAGAAACTAAAGCTGAAACCAGTTGTTGTGCTGCACCTAAACAAGACACCAAGCTAGAAGCTGCACCTGTAGCTGCTGCCACAAGTTGTTGTGCCGCACCTACCGCAGCGACAAGCTGCAACGCACCAAAAGTTGAAGCCACTACAAGTTGCTGTGATTCAAGCCCTGTAGTGAAAGAGGATAGCCGCTGGATGCGAGTATGGCGCTCAACCTGGAAAGACTTTAAACAAGTACTGCCTTACTTAATGATTGGTATTTTACTTGGCTCATTCATCTACGGATTTATTCCTACAGATTTGATTGCGAAGTACGCTGGTGAAGGCACTTGGTATGCCATTCCAATTGCTGCTGTGATTGGTATCCCACTCTACATTCGTGCAGAGGCTGTGATCCCTTTAAGTTCAGCATTAGTGGCTAAAGGTATGGCGTTAGGCTCTGTAATGGCATTGATTATTGGTAGTGCGGGTGCAAGTTTAACTGAAGTTATTTTGCTAAAATCTATCTTTAAGAATCAAATGATAGCGGCATTTTTAGCAGTTATTTTAGGTATGGCAATCGCTGCTGGTTACCTATATACGCTAATATTTTAATCTCATCAAAGCATCAACTACAGCAAGAAAACGCTGAAAAATGATGCAACAAATTGCTAGTTGCCCGATAAAAACGGCGTATAATCACACTACCTTAATAACGTGATAAGCAACGATTATTAATACCAATCAGTATAAACATTTAGTCACTCAGCGAGAGTTTAGCGGTTTTGAGGCAAGGCGAAGAGCATAGTTGTTCTACGTTCAAGTTCGTTAACACAGCATTAGAATCGCTAAAACTCGCCAGTCTGGAACGTTTTTGGCTGCCTACTTCTGCGTTGAATACCTTTATAAGGGAATAACCATTATTGCAGCTATTCGCCTTGAATTAGTTTGCCAAAAATCGTTCTGAGTTGAGCAAATTCTTATACTGATTGGTATAAGGTGGTGCTTTTTTATTTTAATTGAAGCAATTTACACAAGGAGATATTGATGGCTAAACATCAAACTAATACGGCGATTGAGCATGAAAGTGGTCGCGGCGTAATAAAAGATAACGCTTTAAAGGCTATTGTTACCAGTTCACTATTTAGAACCCGAACTGAAAAGCCCAAAAAAGGCAAAGGGTCTTACAACCGCAAACAACAAAAGGGGCAAAAGCTGAAGGGCTTTGCCCCTTTTGACTATCTGGCATTTAACTAATACATCTGCTTTCAACGCCTCGTTATTACCCCAGTAAACCCAGTGTTATCAATTAGCCTTATTGATAGGTAAGTCCATTATGCTTTAACCAACCACCAATATGCTTACCTCTAGGGTCATGGTGGGTCCAGTGCACCACTCCACCACGCTTATTCCATTCATATTCACCGTAAAACTCCACAGCATCGCCATCTTGTAAATTAGGGATCCGCGGCGCTAAATCGATATTATGAGCAATGAGCACCGTCTGCCCATGGGGTAACCGTAAAATGAATCGTTGATGACGGCTGCCTTTGTTATCATCAGGAAGCACTTTGCTGACAACACCTGAGGCTTGTACTTGAATATCGCTCTTCTGCTGCGTAAATGCTAGCTTGAGCTCCTCACTCCCCATGCTGCCGATAGGACCTGATGTAGCAACGATGCTTAAATTAGCACTTGCAGCAACCGCACGATTATAGACAAAACTTGCAACCGTTAACGCCACCAGCATAATCACGATGCGCATTAATACGCCTTTAATGATCTTGTTGTGCTGTACCCCATCCGCTTGTTGCTTAGTGGGCTGCGTATCGAGTATATCTAAGCCTTCAATTTTTGCTTGTACTGCTTTTTGCTTACCCTGCTCTAAACTCTCTATTTGAAAGCTTATATTGTCGCCAACTAATGGGCGACGAGCAGCACCTGCAAGTGCCGATATATGAATGAACACCTCTTTACGCGGGCCATCCATATTGCTTTGCAGTGCAATAAAACCAAAGCCTTTTGTATCGTTCCATCTTACTAATTGGCCTTTGTAATTCATTTAGTGACTTCCTTTTCAACCATGTTTAGCTCAAGTAAACGCTGCAACAGAGACTTAGGCCATAATTCACTATAATCAACAATCTGAGCGAGAGTTCCGTGTAAAATATCCAGAGCAACAAAAGCATCAGCTGCAGCATATTGTAGCTGTAACTCACTTAGCGGCTCCGATAATGGTTTCGCCCAATTTGATAAGGTGACCTTTTTGCTTTTAGGCACTTTTAACCGCAAAACTGTTGCCGTCATTTGTTGCGTTCCCAACTGCTTAGGTGCGCCGAGTTGATTCATCAGCCAGTTGAGATCCAAAATTGCCGACATCGCAATGTTAAAATCTCGCTTAATTGCATTAATATCACTTCTAAGCCCGATACCGACTTTCAAAGTCTGTTCATTACTTAAAACCGGCGCCAGCGCTGCGCTAAACGCCGCTATATTTTCTGCCTGCATACGAAACAAGTAACAATGCGTCACCGTAGCAATTTGGATCAATGAAATAGGGTTAGTATTACGACGTCCCTTTTCAAAAGTGGCTGCAGTTTCAGTATCAAAGCCGATCCAAGCTTGCCCATTAATATCAGCGATAGCGCTTGGCAGCGAATCAAGCGTTACCACTGTTATCTGCCGTGGTTGGCCATTAAACTTAGGCGATACATGTTGGATCTGCTCAACATTAAAGTCTGCTAGCTTTGACAAATGGCGGTCATCAATACGTGTAATTAAAGCCGTTCGCAATTGCAGCCAATCAAGTTTTTGCTTATTTTCAGCCGTTGTTATTTCGCTAAAAAATGCGGTTTCAGCAGCCTGCATCGCTTTAAAAAATGCCTCGGCATCTTTACCTAGTTCACGATAAATAACCGCCGACTTATCGGCGCTTAGGCCAAAATTAAATAAACTCATGCTGTAACCCTTTTTTCAATCTCATGCCTTTTACTGTGTTACCCACATCAAGCCTAGATCTTTATCTATCGCTTTGGCTAGATTCAGCTTAAATCGCTCAAATCCTTGGCAAAGCTGTTGGTACTCTGGCTCTAGAGGTAAGTAATCAGGGTTATGAATATCCAGCCAAGCATCAAACCTCTTGCGTACCGTTTGCTCATTCAGCACTGACAACAATACTTGTAAAGCGGGTAATTGCTGGCTTTGAAACGCAAAAGACTCGCTCTCGCTATCCATCTTTATCGCGTCATGATTATGAATATCAAGCCAAGTTTGGAACAAACTGCCGGCGCCTTTAACCCGTTCTTCCGTGTCATTTAAAATATAATGATAAAGGTCGACGTTACGATGATCTGCTGTGGGGCCTATCATAACCACAGCTGTGCATGGCCAATCGCTAGGCAAAGTTTGCCCCCCTTTGCTACCAAGCAACTGAAGCACCTTATTTAGCAAAGTTTGCTTTGCAGGCTCCCATTCAGGCAGTTCCCCTTGTAAATATGCATCAAGGGTTTGCGGATGAGCTTTCAAAAAACAAATGTGTTCATTCGGCAATGAAAACATATTTAAGCATAACGCCATTAACTCTCCTCAGAGATTATATCAACTGCCTAGCCTAATGCTGACTGTTATAAACAAGTACAAATACTCGTAAATTCTTACGTATTTTATCTGTCGGATAGTAAGGCTTAGCCAATAAAAATGCGAGCTTACTCGCTCGCATTTTTCGTTAGATTAGTATTGAGCTATCACTGTTCAATATTACCAAAGCGTCCCATTTGGTAATCCTCTATAGCCTGACGGATCTCAGCTTGGCTATTCATTACAAACGGTCCCATATGCACAACTGCCTCATTTATCGGTTCGCCAACCAGTAATAGCACTCCAGCCCCCTCGCCTCCAGCTTGTAGCGGCATGATTTCCTGACTATCGAGTACCAATATTTGTCCTGCTTGATACGACTCAGAGAAACTGGCAACTTGTAAGCCCTCCCGCAGAGAACCACTATAAATATAGATCCCCACAAATCGTTTTTGCAGCTCACATCCATCATCAGTATTCAGTTGATTAACACTAAGACTGATATCTGCCTTAGCATTGGCAGCAAACGTTAAGTCGGCAATTTTAGCCTTCCCCGCTAGCTCAGATAATGGTGAATTTAAGTACTTACCGGCAAAATTCCAACTGCCTGCTAGCGCCTTAAAATGTATGCCATCTAGATTTGTTTGAGGCAGTACAATATCACCGCTATCTTGATAGCGCGCCGGACGCATTTTGTCTTTTGCTGGCATATTTAACCAAATTTGAAAGCCATGCAGTCCGTCTTGACTATCGGCTAACGGCATTTCAGAGTGGACGACCCCGCTCCCGGTACTCATCCACTGCACATCACCGCCCCGTATCGCTTTAACATTTCCTAGTTGATCTCTATGTTCAAAGCCGCCTTTTAGAATATAGGTAAAAGTTTCAATTCCACGGTGCGGATGTGCAGGGAAGCCACCAATAAAGTCTGACTCATCATCTGATTTAATCTCATCAATCATTAAGAATGGATCAAACCCTAGCTTGGTAAAATCCGCAACGCGCCGAATATTGACTCCGTCACCATCCATAGCTTTATGTGCCTGATGTGTTGATAGTAGTTTCATCATGTGTGCCTAATTCGTTATCAATACACCTAGAATAACGACTATTAATTAGAATAAATAACGCATAATTGTACGATTACTAATCTAAAAAATAAGACTATCGATCATAAGAAGCCAACCACTATTAGATAAGGCGACTAGAAAGGATGGTCAACCATAACCCAAGCATTGGTTGACTCTTGTGAGTGAGCAATATCAAATCGAATAACAATCCCCGCGGTCAATGCTCTTAATGACACGCCATAATCAAACTTTAAATCCGACAACAGCTCACTGGCAGTATACTCTGGCGCAACTCGCCCAGCTTCAGCAAACCCGACTAATTGAAACCAATCGAGGCGCAGAAATCGTAGCCAATGAATATCTTCAACAGGGTTATTCTTTAGGGTGTAACGATATTCTGCCGCGGTGTATATTGATGCCTTGTCGTGAAAACGGTTTTGATCAAAACCACGCATCCGATAAAAGCCACCTAAGGTCGCACCTTCATTATACGGTGCGTTGTTAATGACTCGGCGCCCTCCTTGATCATCAAACTCTAACTCCCAAGATGGTGAATATCCGGTCCAAAAATTTAACGCTAATATACGCTGACTTGCCCAGTCAGAAGGGCCGAATGAAAAATATTTACTCATATCAAGATTAATAAAAGTCCATTGATTATCTGAATCTAACCAAGATATATCCCTTGATACCGAAAGATATTGGCTGCTGCCATAACTTGGGTTCACCGAAAAGTCGGTATTGTCGTATAAGATCCCAAGCTCTATCGCATGAATGCTGCCTTCTAAAGTCTGCGGCTCAAATTCAAAACTTTGATAGCGATTAAACTGACGCAGCACCATGACAGTCGAGCCCGTTGTTAACGGATCCCATTGTTTACCACCACTTGGTTCTGACACTAATAAGCCACCAGCCAATTTATACTCGACTCGACCTTTGTCTTTTGTTGCCCCCATAGGCAGCGCGTACTCAAGTTTGATATCAAGCCAGTTAGAAGAACCATGAGCCTCTAAAAATTGCTGATTACTCGAACTATTACTTCCGGGCAGCGCTACGCCCGCAGGAATAAACTCAGCTGAACCACCCGCATAGGCTCTCTGATCAGGGTAATAGCCTAAAAATCCGACCGCACTTAAAAAGAAGCGCTCCGTCTTTGGTAATTTAAAGTTCCAAACACCAAGTCCTGCACCTTGGCTTACCTCGCCACCAAACACAGTGCCTCCAATGGTCATTTGATCTTGAAAATAGCCACTTAGCATACCGCCAACCCCTAAGTTTAGCCCCATAGAGTCAGTGCTAAACAGGTAAGGCAAAATCAATTTCTCTTTTACATTGTTAGGTGTTTCCGCTCTATCAATTGTAGTTTTAACATTAGCAGCCGGGGCCGCCATGGCAGAATAGGCCGATATTAAATAGAAACAGGCCAAGCTCATTTGGACTTTAATAGCTTTCATTTTTAGCATTTACACTCCTTGACGATGCTACAGGCTTGGTACTGAAATAATTTCGCCTCACGGTGAACATAAACTTACAGTTATAGGGTCTATGCTTAGAGTCACATAGTTACTCGCATCATTAAACCGATAATAAAATAACAGGACTAAAAAATATGACTCGAGCATTAGAACGTTTCCAAATAGGACTTTTCGCCTCACTTGGCTTTGCCTTACTCTTGTTAACTCCACTACAAAATGCATCTGCTCAGGCAAGCGGCGAGCATAATGGCCAAGTCAAAATGCAAGCAGGCCAAGCGATGGCTTGGCAAGGATCAACCCAACAATGGTTAACTCTAGATGACTTTTGGCAAATATGGGCAAACAGTCGCGGTGGAATAACTTGGGGCAAGAGCCAGACCTATCCGCCCTATGACCAAGTACAAGAACAGGATACTTTCTTAGTCGAGATTGGGGACGGCAGCTGCATGATGGAGTTTTGGCATGGCCGCTGGCGTCGCGCAAATGACGTTAGGCGCTGGGATGATGCCTTTAACGACTACTCGGCCTGCCCACGTGTATTTGATTAGCCATTCAACTAGGTTGTAAACCTAGAATAAGTATCGATAGTACCTTCTTTGGCTATCGATACTTTACAATTGTCACTTCACAGCTTTACACATTTGCTATAGCGCATCGTCTATTAATGGTTAATATTTGGGTCCATTAAACGTACTGCCTTCTATACATTGAGTAACGCCATATCATGACAGAGTCTTCTTTTCAGCGGGTTAAAAATGCTTTTGTTAGCGCGATTTGGGCAACCTTCGCCAGCATGTCTTTGGGATTAGCATTTAAAATTTGGTTGGCGCAATGGGTTGATAAAAGCGATCTTGCTCTTTACCACACAGTGGTCGATATTATTTCTATGTCACTGATTTTATTAAGTGGCTTTCGTGCATCTATGGTGGTGAGTTTTTCCCAAACGAAAAATGATGCCGACATTACTAATATCTTTCGCTATTCATTAATCACCATGGTGCTTTTTACGTGGGGATTAGTTCTACCCTACATAAAACATCAGCTTAATATTGATGTTGAATACATTCAATTAGTCGGTGTGATTCTTGGCATGGGCTTTAAAGTCTATTTTACTAACCAGATAGGCATGTACCGGCTCTACGATATCGCCAATAAAGCGATCTGGATAGAACCCTTAGTACAAGTATTATTGTTTTTAGTTTGCTTTTACCTTTTCGGCCAAACTGCGGTTGCATCGCTATTCTTCAGCTTGATGCTATCTAACTTTGCAGTGGCAACTTATATGTTTATCCAACGTAGAAAGCTTATCGCCACTACACCGCTAGCACCGGTACAGCTCGATGAAAAAATGAAGAGCTTTGTCAAAAAGAGCATGATGTCATCATTGGAAGTCGGCGCGAGTATTTTAATGATTTATGCAGCGGTACTGCTTACCATCGGCTATTTCACTATCGATGAGTTAGGTGATTTTCAGGTGGTTGTACGTCCAGTACTCGCTTATTTCACTATGCTTTTTGTGTTCCCAGTATATCGTTATATATTGCCTGAAATAGCCCAATGCTTACGCCATGAACAGCACCAAGAAATCGCCTTAATTCGCCGCTGGTTCTTTAAATTAAGTTTGGCTATCAGCGCCAGTTTATTATTGGTATTAGTTCTATTTAGTGATGAAATTGTCGGATTTATTTTCCCGCAAACTTACGCTAAAGCGGCGCCAGTGTTACTACACTTCTCGCTGTTTTTCGGCTTTATGATGCTCAATGCATTTCAAGTGGCGTATATCAAGGCCCATGGATTATTTTTACAAAGCTTAATGATCCGCCTGCTTGGTGTCGCGACACTGTTAAGTATGTTTTATCTACTCAGACTATTTACAGATAATGTGGTTGCAGTCATTTTAGCGCTAGGGTTTGGTTACTTAGTAATGTTTATAGCTTCAAGTATTATCGAACGTAAGCTGTTAAAACAACACAGTTTCGATGAAGCTAACGCAGCACATTAAAACTAAGTAAAAATAGCCGTAACCTAGAGGAGAGTTACGGCTTTAAACTATCAAGATATAAGTATTGAACTAAGGCGCTTATTGCAGGCATTCAATCAAGGGGATGAAATAAAGGGAAGCGAACTCCCCTTTTAGATGACATTATTCTTCAGCTTCAATAAGCTCAATTTCATTACTCGCCAGCGCGCCATGGATCTGAATTGCCACTTTATACAGCGCCAACGCGCCAGCTGCTGCTTGAGAGTCTAAATCTAAGTCCGTCGCCTCAAACGTGTATTGCCCTTTGATTGCAGTTTCAGTCAACACGCCAACACACTCTTCATCTGCACTGGAGTCACACTTATAGCTCTGAGTAACATGCCAACGCTTCCAAGCTTTTGCATTCGTTGACGGTGAGCTTGGATCTGGATAACCAAAGTAATATATATCGTAATCAGTCGCCTTGGAGATAGATTTTTCATCTGCATCTTGCAAACTAAAGGTTAACGCTCCTGTAGCCGCATCAAAACTGGCCAGCTTCATTACAATCGCACTAGCTTCATCGATATCAATGGCATCATCTGCTGGTGGCGGCACAACAACAGGGGGCTCAGTAACATCATCGTTGTCGCTTCCACAGCCAACTAAAAGGATTGAGCTTGCCAAGAGGGCGCTCAGTAATTTGACCTTCATAGCTTACTCCTTAGTTAAAGTGACCAGTATGGCAAGTAGTACATTCCATATCTGTTTTCACACTTGCAGCTGGGCCCATAGTCTCGGTGACACCATGGCAAGATTGACACGCTTGTGCGTCTTCAGATGGCTTAGTTTCAGGTAGAAGCGATAAACCTTCACCACTATAGGCACGGTTGAGTAGCTCTACAATGTGATACGCCATGCTGGCTGATAAACGCTTACAGCGCTCACCTTTCTCTTTAAATACTTTGCCCGACGCTGCCGACCAGTTACTAATAGAGGAATGGCATAGAGGGCTATTCGCGACCGAGGTACTACCAACTTCTATACTCTTCTCCGCAGTTGAACCAATCCCAGCGACAAACTCATCAGATGAAAGCGGCAGATCTTCAGTTTCGTAATAGCGGAATGAGCCACCGATCACCGCATCATTTTGACCATTAATATCATCTAAAATGTTGATCAACATGCCAGCAGCATTCAAGTTACCGCAAATGGTGCCCTGGCCAACAATACCAGCCCAACCATAACCCGCTAAGGCTGTAGGAATAGTGGCAAACTTTTCCGCATCCATACTGCTAGACTGAGCTAGCATAGTAATAATTGAGTGAAATACTTGATGCATACAGCCACCGCCAGTTTCATAAGCTAGCTTTGCGGTCGCCATTGCATCAAGTGGCACGTACTTAAGCTTTTCTCCCATCTCTAAGCGATAATTGCCGTCCGCATCAGTAGCTGCAAAAGCAGAGGTTCCAACTAATGCTGCGCCAGCTGCTGCAGTGCTTAATCCGATAATTTTAGTTAGTGCCTGACGTCTATCAATACTCATAATAATCACCCCATATCCATCATCATTTTATTTTGCTTATAAGCCCTAAGGCTTATTACGGTTAGTAAACGAGTTCAAATTTTGGATAACGACTCGATGGGTTAACTTTAAGAAATGGAAAAATTAAAAGTGTGATTTGAGGCCGATGAAGCTAGAGCAAGAAGATTTCTAAATTTAGGTATTAAAAAACCTGACAACCAGGACACTCTGGCCAACACCAGCTCAACATTCATGATGTAAATCACATTATTATCGGACATTTGCAGCCATATTCATGTTGCAGAAAGTTAATTAATTGTATGAATTTACGTGACTAAGCTCTCATTTAGCTATTTAGGCTTCTGCACAGCGCTCAAATTTATCATGCCAGCCAAACTTAAGTATCAGGATCACAGACTTCATTAGTTTAAGTTCATAGACTTTCCAGATAGAGGGGCTTAACTAAGGCGACAAAGATGCAATTAGGACATTGTAGATTTGATATTGATAGAGAAGAACTAATCAATTTAGACAGTGGACACGTCTGGCATCTGCCAAGAGCGGAGCTACAAGTTCTAACATTATTAGTTGATTATCAAGGTAAAGTAGTCGCTAAAGCCTTATTGAAAGTAGGTAATGGCGAACAACAGCCTCTCAGCGACTCATCAGTAACTCGTGCGGTTTTCACTCTTCGCTCATTTCTTGGTCCACAGTATGAGTCACTTATAGAAACCGTAAAAGGGCAGGGCTATTTATTACGCCACCATCGTTGCCGTAAAAATAACGATACTCCATCACAGCGTAAAGTCTCTTCGGCGAAATTATTGGCTGGGATTTCATTAGCTTTAGCTATTGTCCTATGCAGCAGCTGGGCTATTTACGACAACCAGAACCTAGTAAATTCAGCTCCGATACCTTTGCAAAGTAATTCTGTTAAGACTCTCTCAGGCCACTCAGTCAATGTGATTTTATATGCTCACTCTAAAACCAATAATGGTTTATTAACCGAGTTGAGCCAAACAATGTTACTGAGCTTTAGCCAGTGCAATCTCTCAAGCTGGAAGAACGTTTATCTTTCTCTATCCCATGATAAACAAGTGCTCAACATCACTCTACGTGGTGAGCAATTTGGTCAATCGATGATCCGTAATTTGAAGATTAGTGATCGTCGCCAGCCAAAGCAGTTTATTAATCAGCAATGGTTACAAGCTGTTGATATTTGTGGTTAAGCCACCAATTACGAATTACCAAGTAAACAAGGAGCAGATAATGAGCCGAACTTGGCGCTGGGCTATAAACATCGTTATTCTTAGTATTTTGCTCGCTTGTCTAGGAGTCATCTATAAACTTACCGTTAAGCCACCAAGCTTTATGCTTAATTGCAGCTCCGAGCTATTTAATCGACAGCAATCACTAGAAGATAATAAACACTATCTTCTAGTCGATCTTTTTTCTAAAGATGGTCAAGCGCAAATTAATTATCGCTACTTTGACTTAGAAGGTAACTCTGCAGGTTCTGTATCAATGCAAGGACAAGTTAATAGCATCGATTTGGATAATATGCTTTACGATATTTCAGTCAAAACTAAGCAAGAGTTCCCCCACTCAAACCTAGACCTTGCCCCAGAACACTATAAATACCTTTCTTATGTCAGCAGTTTAAACCTCAATAAAAAAGGCATGCATAACCTAAGCGTGCGGGTTTTAGAGCGCGATGAAGGCAAAGACTTTGCCGTTGTACTATTTCAACCCAGTAACACCGTTTGTGGTTGTCGACTCGTAAATTAATGCTAATTTCATCAAAAATCGGGGCATATCAATAGCCTTGCCCCGCTTATTATCCATACCTTCCGGCAGCCATTTCATGGCAAAGTAAAAAAGTTGTTAATTTTTTGATCTTATAAAAATGTCATTGCGTAATGCTTCTTCGAAACCAAACATCAAGGATTACGAAAATGAACTTTTCAATGCCAATAACCCGCTATATGTCTGTTGTGGCTATTTCGATTCTAGGCCTAACAGCCTGTAGTGATGACGATGACAACCCAACCCCTAGCAACCCGATAGAAATTGCTGAATCTCAAATCCGCGTCATTCATGCCGGTAGTGATGCACCATTGGTTAATATTATGGCCAACGGTAACAGTTTTATCGATGACGTAGACTACGCAATGTCGAGCGGTCTAGCGACTGTCCCAAGTGGCAACTATGCTGTCGCTGTAGATGCCCAGCTCCCAGACGGCACTACAACCACTGTTTTGAGTGCTGACTTGGCTGCTGAAGCGGACACCGAATATACTGCTGTGGCACTAGGCAGTGTGGCCGATGACTCATTAATGCTAAAAGTAATAGCGAACCCAGAGCAAGACATTGCAGCTAACTATGCTCGCGTGCAAGTACTTCATGCTAGCCCGGCCGTCGGGTTAGTCGATGTTTATGTGACTGAGCCAGGCGCAGATATCAGTATGATGCAGCCAACACTTTCAGCAAACTACATGGATGCCAGCCCGCAGCTTGAAGTCGCGGCAGCAGATTATCAAATCCGCATTACTGCAGCCGGATTAAAACAAGCAGTATATGACTCTGGTACAGTGCCGCTAGAAGCACTTGGTGACTATTTTATTACCGCCATTCCAAATACGTGGTCAGGCGATTCCCCTGTCGCTTTACTTGTTGCGTTACCAGAAGGTCAGGTGTTACTCAACGATACTGCCAGCGGCAGTGATATCCGAGTGGTTCATGCTGTGGCAGACGCTCCCGCTGTTGATGTATTTCTAGATGACAGCGCAACTGCTGCCGTAAGCAATCTTATGTTTAAAGGGATTGCAGGATACGTCAACATTCCAGAAGGTGAGCACACGGCAACGGTTGCAGCCAATGCCGATAACAGCGTGGTAGTTATTGATAAAGCACCGTTTGAATTAGCACTCGGAATGAGCTACTCAATTTTGGCCACAGGCTCATTAACTGACAACATGATTGCACCATGGATTATTATGGAAGACACTCGTATGGTCGCAACTGAAGCCAAGCTAACCGTTTCTCACGCGGCATACTCAGCACCCAACGTAGATGTTTACTTAACCGAGACGGACGATATATCTGAAGCAACACCAGCATTGACTGATGTTCCATTCAAAGCGTCTTCAGGTAGCTTAAGTGTCCCAGCTGGCGATTACATTGTTAGCGTCACTGTGACTGGCACCAAAACCGTTGCTATTGGTCCACTACCAATCAGTTTAGAAAATGGCGGCATTTACGGCGTAGCCGCTGTAGACAGCACGACTAGTGGCGCTTTTGATGTCATTTTACTTGATGACTTTGTCACCATGAAATAACCACATTAGCCTTCCTAACTCTTATTGCGACCGAAACCTTGTTTCGGTCGCGTTTTCGTTTGTTGTTTGGTTTCAAAGCAGCATATATAGTGAACAATAACCTCGCCGAGCACTGCATTGCACTGCTCGGCTCCCCCTCAAAGCTGGACTTTAGCCAATATTAAACCAAGAATAACCACAAACTAGCAATATTGAATAAGTTCCCGCAACAGCAGTTTTTCAACCAAAATTTAATTGATATTGTGAAGCGAGGCAAAGTTTAAAATGAAATCTTCAGCTTCCGCTTAAAATCATTATACGCGTCACACTCTAGAGCCTGTATTAACCGCCAAATTCAGTCATAATTAAGCATCTGGGCTTATTCTTAACAACAATGTAATTTGCTGTAACGGATGAATAATATTTGTATTATTCGTTATCGCTCGACCACTTATATAGACGTCACTTAGAGGACACTAGATTGATTAAACATATTGCTTTAGCGTTAACACTTGCCGTTGCTCCACTGAGCAGCTTTGCCGCACAATTTGTTGAAGGTAAGCACTTCACTGTTGTTTCAAATAAAGCGCCAAGTACCGAACCAAAGCTCACTGAGTTTTACTCGTTCTACTGTGGTAACTGCTTTAATATGGAAAAAATGTACATGGCAGATATCAAAGCAAACCTAAACAAAAAGGTCGCTTTTGATAGTAAGCACGTGGACTTTGCTAACACTGAAATCAATACCGAAGTCATGCGTTCTCTAGCTGTTATCCAAACACTAGATAACCAAAAGCCATTAACTGACGCGATGTTTAAAGTTATCCAAGGCGATAACGGCGAAAAACATGACCATAGCGCACCAGGCCACAAGCATGATGAGCCATTAAAAAGCCGTGATGATATCAAAGCTGTATTTGCTAAGTTTGGTGTAACCGCTGAGCAATATGATGCCGCTGCTGACAGCAAAGAAACTGACGCTAAACTTGCACTATGGCGCACTCAGCAACGTGAATTTAAAGTACAAAGCGTACCTTCGTTCATCGTTAACGACAAATACCAAATCAATATGGGCTCAATTCGTACACTAGGCGAACTTATCGACCTAATGAACTACTTAGCACTTGAGCATAAGTAAAACAGAGCTTATAAAATGATTTTAAAAGGCGCTAATTAGCGCCTTTTTTGTTGCCATTTAAACTTAGCTATAACCACTCAAGAACTGCGACCTAAGGTAATGTCTCATCTAACAGACGTTGCCAGTTGTCTAAAACAGCCTTCCATGCCTGCTCACCTAATAAACGTTGCTGAGTATTAACCTCAAAATGTTTATTCTCTATAACTTGCCAAATAGCCTGCTCAATACCAGCAGCGGTAAGCTCGTTGATCACTTGATAACCATCACCTCGCTGCTGTAAGTCTGCAACTTGGTCCGCTAGACCATCAACATTTGCTACTATCACGCCCCGTCCAGCAGTAATAGCCTCCTGACAGGTCAACCCAAAAGGCTCCCATCGAGAGGGAACAACGACCACATCACCGGAGGCCAAAAAACTGGGGACGTCACTGACCTCTCCCACTAAATGCACGTGCTTTAACGGCTTAGCTAAACTTAATAATGTATCTTGCTGTTCGCCTTCGCCAGCAATCGCTAACTCAACTTTATCACTCGGCAGATTGGTCATGGCTTTAATCAGCAGATCAAACCCTTTCTGCTGGCTTAACCGGCCATAAGCCAAGAGTTTCAACGGTTGATGTCTGGTGGCTTTAGGTAGAGAAACAAAATCCTTTAGCTGCTTACCTTGCCCTACTAAAACCATTTTGCGTGGCGAAAGCACATCGATCTCTGCTAACCAATCTACCTGTGCTTTCGATACCAGTAATACCTTGTTCATCAAGGCGTAACCTAGTTTGAGCATTAGCCTAAATCGAGCCGGACGTTGCACACAGTGATGCATAAACTCTCGACTATAATGGTGCTCTTGATAAAAAATGGGGGTACCAATATTGGCAAGTTTTAGAGCGAGGAAAGCCGGCAGTTTTTGCCAACTAATAGAGCCGTGAATAACAATGACATCAGCATGATAACGCTTAAATTGCGGGTAATTAAATTGGCAAAATATCAATTTAAAATAGAAAGAAAGGTTTAACTTTGAGGCAGCGAGACTTTGCAGCGCTAAGTTAACGCCACCGAGTTTAGTATCATCAATTAAGTGGACTATGGTTGGCCGCACACTGACTCCTAACTTAAGTGCCTTTGTACTTAAGTTAAAGAAATAGCGACAGATTTAAAAGCATTGTTTGGACTATATTTAACCACCGACAAACAGGCTAAGTATTTTTAGCCTGTGGTTTATGGTTAGTTACGAATAAAGTCGAGCAAGTGCAAGCAAGCAAAAATCGCATGCAATACGATAAAGCCAATAAAACCTTGGGCGCAACTAATATGATAACTACGCCACATCAGCGCATCACTACTGCCTTGCGTCGCAAACCAAAGTATTCCAGTACCCCCCACCGCTAAGAAGACCAGCATGCCAAGGCCTTCAATAATACTAAATAACCCTCGCCCACCAGCAATAGGTATTTTGCCTTTAAATAATCCTAAAACATCGGCTTTAAACTGCGAGAAATCAGCGACTAGCCACGGAAAATATTGGCGCCACCTTCCCTTAAGGCTATTGGAAATAATAAAGGTAATAGATAGAAAAGCGCCAACGAGGCCAAGATACACATGGCTAGTATCCCAAATGCTCGCATTCGCTCGCAGGCTGCGCCCTATCAAGATCCAGCTGCTGGTAAATATCAGGTAAGCAGAAGTGAGGATAATTAAAACATGTTGCAAATCAATATATTTTCTCGCTAAGCGTTTAAACATAGACTGCGCCATAAGCTTCTGCCTTTTAATTTCTAAACAACTAATTGGTTAACGGATTCAGCATAAGTATCAACTTTATTCCAGTCCGTGTATTCAATATTAGTATCCGCTGCTGTAGGGCCTTTAGTGATCCACATAATAAAGCGAATAATATTTCTATCCATTGAGCCATAACTTGGGTAGTTAAGGTTACCACCAAACACTTCAGCTAACTGCGGCTTCCAAGGCGATTTTTCAAAGAAAGCACGCATATAAGGATTGGTGTCAGCAGTATTTTTTAACGGCTTACGAGCCACTAAACTTACCGAAAAAAAGCTGCTTGGCTTTTGCTCTAATACCGTTTGATTCGCTTCAATAAAGTCATATACGGCAGCGCTATGCTTGCCATGACGAATACTACCGCCAATGATAATTTTATCGAACTCAGCTAAATCCACTTTATCGGTAATATTCATAGCCGTAACACTGTTACCCGCGGCTATTAGCTTATCTTCTAGATAGGCGCTAATTTTGCGCGTCTGGCCATGTACACTTGAATAAACAATAAGAATTTTGCTCACCAGACATCTCCCCGAAGTATTAATTTTAAAGCGAATGAATTTAATGAATAAATCATAGGTGATTTGGTTAAAAGATTACATGAAACAGATCACGAGGAGCGGGGGAATAAATCAAATTTGCTTTATCTACTTCACAAAATTAACAGTGGGACTCCTCAAAAGAGGTAGTCCCACTGTTTTAATCGCGATAATGTCTGCGGTCAGTTATTCAATTTTTGATTATAACGACATTAGAAAATCAATAACTTGCGAACGTTCTTCATGGCTTAAAGCCATAAAGTCTTGCTGACTTTTTTCCGCCTCACCACCATGCCATAAAATGGCTTCTTCTAATGTAGCCGCACGGCCATCATGTAAAAAACCAGCTTGTGGATTAACAGTTTGAGTTAAACCTATTCCCCATAAAGGTCGAGTACGCCATTCATTACCATCAGCCAAAAAGTCAGGTCTACCATCAGCTAATTCTTCACCCATGTCGTGTAATAGCATATCGGTAAATGGATAAATCGTTTGGCTCTTATGCCCTTCAATCATACTTGTACCGCCAATATCTCCACTCGCCTTGGTAACAAAGCTAGGAGTATGGCAGCCACTACAATTTAATTGCTCAAACAATCTGGCACCTTCACGCACACCAGCATTATCGACATTGCGTCTAGCTGGTACAGCAAGGGTTTCAGCATAAAATACAACTGAATCGCTAAACTCAGCACTCGCTTCGGGCTCGCCATTCACATCCGAGCCAGTATCAACAAAACCGGTACGAGTAAGGTAAGAGTCATGCAATGCCGTGCCAGCCACACTTTCATCAGGGAACAGCGGATTAGTGATACCGATATCGCCTCGCAGCGCACCTAGGGATTGTACTCTCACACTAGGGGTGTTGGCTTTCCAACCAAAGCGACCTAGCGATACAGGATTTGAAGCGCCCGCTTGCGCTTTTACAGCATCAAACACATAGTTAGCTCGACCTGAAATGCCATCCTGGTTGCTATCATTAGCGTCCACATTTGCCAAAATCTCAGCCTCAGGAATAGCTTCAAGTAAACCTAAGCCAAACACCGGCATACCATTACGCCAGCCCATCAGCACATCATCTTGCAGTAAATTAGACGTCACATTGCTACTCAACTTAGTTTCACCCGGCGCGTCATAGGGGTTTTCAACGTCAAATAGCGGTTTTTTCAAGGTCACTGTCGCGCCATCACTGTAGGTCACGACTTTGGTTTCATAGGACAAGTAAACATCAGCTTGACCGATAAACTGATTTTGCTGCCAGTCAGGTCGTGCCTGCAATACACCGCGGTGAAAAAGCTGCCCACCAAAATCAGGGACAGGGATTGGCGCGCAGTAATCATTTGCTGAAGTACCGGTTACACAGGGTTCATTTGGTGCTTTACTGATCCTCAGAAATATCCCGGCTTCTGAGCCCAATTTTACTCGTGAAGCCCCAGCCGGAACAATTGGCGTAGAATTACGCCCATCACGTTGATGGCAAGAGTTACAATCAGCGTTATTGAATACAGGCCCTAAACCATCGAGTTCGGGATGAGCCGAATTTGGTGCCGTGGTAAATGCGGTTTCAAAACCTAAATCGCCCTCAAGATGCAATTCCAATTCGGCCGCGCTAAGGTTTGGCGCGGGGGTTGAAAAACCATGGCCAGATTCAGACGCATCAAATGTGGTAGTGTCCCCCCCAGTTGCTTTTATGTCGGTATAAGCCGGATAGACTTTCTCTTCCGGTTGCGGCGTACTGTCGTCTCCCGAGCCTCCACATGCTGTCAAGCTTGCGATCCCCAGTACCATTAAACCATTAAGCAAACCTGCTTTAAGCTTGAAACACGGTGCTAGATGATTAATCAGACTTGTGGTTGTTATTGTATTCGATTCAATTGCCATATACGTTTCCACACACTGTAATACTTTATCTAATTTGCGAAATAAAATGTTAATTAACCACTTATAAAACAAGGGAATTAACATAATAAAAAGGAGGCCTATTAGGCCTCCTCATATCTTATTTACTTAGACTTTCCAATCTTTAAGTAATGGCAAAACATCAGACTCTAAACTGCTTTGTAACGTTGAAAGTGCATCAACTGCAGATTGAATACGTACACGACCATCAGCGTCGCTAATCGCTTGACGGAATGGCATATTACTATCACCCGAAATCGCTTCAATTTGAGTAATTGCAGTATTAATTTCTGTTTCAACACGGCTTGCAAGCGTTGGGTTTGCAGCATTAACGAAGTCTTTGATCCCTTGCTTGTCGGCTTCACCTTCAAACTCACCTAAATAGACATTACGCACGCCAATAATGTTATCGCTAAAGTCAGTTAAAGAATTCCAAGAATACTGTGACTCAACCTTTGAGGTATCCGCTTTAGCAAGTGAATCCCCAAACGGATCAGCGATTTTACCATTACCCACTTCATCGACGATGCCGATCATGCCATTAACGAGTTCTTCAACGACGCCAACTTCTGAGCTATAGAATGTATTGTCATCGGTACCAGAATTTTTAAGTAGCTCGCCATAAGCTTTACCACTCTGACCGTCATGACTTACTTTCCAAGAATCGTCGAGTGTTTTAGCATAATCACGGAAAACCTCTGCAAGCCCCATAAGATAGTCACGCTCGTTAGCTGTAAGCTCAGATATATCTTTTGCGTTATCAGCAACACCGTCACCGAACAATAGGTATTCCATTGTGTGGAATCCCTGAACATCATCGTTCCAGCCCTTGATTGTATCGGCATCAAAACCAGTGTTATTAGCTAGAACCGTCGTTAAGTCAGTGGTATTTAGCGGCCAGCTATCAAGATGCGGATCGATACCCAGAGAATCAACCGGGCCAAAGATATGTGACTCACCTTGTTCCCAAGGTTCACGTGCAGCTTTCCACGCTTCTTGCGCTGCCAGCAAGTTAGCTTGGCTAGGCGAGTTAACAAGCGTTTGCGTTGCTTGGAACATGGCTTCGCCGTTATCTGCAAGGTTGGTATAACCAGCAACAATAACGTTATCCGTTAGATTCGTAATCATTTCAGTTGCAGCAAAAGTAAAGCTCTTGTCAGGTGCTACGCTTGAGTTGTCGTCCGAGCCTGAGCCGCCACAAGCAGTAAGGGCTGAAATAAGGGCAATTGCTAGCGCTGAATGAGTAAAGTGTTTCATGAAAACTCCATTTATAATGTCATTTGTGCAAATTAAAGTGAGAACTGGTAACCAACACCGAGTGCGAAGAAATTAGTATCTGGAATCGCAGCCACTGCAACCTGATGCACCCCGGCTTCCGCCTTGATAACAACTTCAGGGATAGGGAAATAGTTGATACCGGCGCTAATCCAAGTGTTTTCATAACGTTTGGTCGCAACACCAGTTTCAACTTCTTTCAATGGGTTTGAGTAGTCGATATTGGCAAAAATAGTAATAGGTACAGGTGTGAAATGGCCTAAATCAACCCCAGCCTCAACGAAGAAAGCTTCTGACTTTGAACCCAGTTGAGCGAAGTTACCCGGCTTTAAGCCCGGTGTAGTTTTGTTAGCTTGAGTAATGGCGTCGCTATCACTTAAGGTGCCGTATAGATATTGGCCGCGTAGTGTCCAAGGACCTTCCACAAAAGCACCAGCTACAGACAAGATCTCAACAGTACCATCTGAACTTAGCTTATTGGTTTTATGTCGATTTCCACTGGTGTTGCCATAATAATAAGACGCACCTATCGCAGAACCTGTTTTGAAATTGCCATAGTCTAGGCGTAAGACATATGCCAAATCATCAGCATTAACATGCTCAAAGCGCTTTTGATGGCCTGACGCGACCCAATCATAAGTTCTGAAGTATTCTGAATTTAAGCCACTGACTACCTGAGCTTGGTAATGGAAATCGGCCATCTCACCAAAAATACCGATACCATTTTCATTCCATACAGCTGGTAACATAGCCGCCTCACTCTTATGGCGTTGCACCGTAAGGTATTGGCTTGGCTTGTGTAACGTACTACTTAAGCCAACTGGCAGATGGATATTACCGAACTTCACCCCAAATGCTTTACTTGGGCGATAACGGATCTCGGCCTTTTCGATCATGACCTCACCGCCAGCCTCGACTTCGGCTTCAAACTCACCAAACTCATCAAAACCGTCATATTCTAACGATGTACCTGTACCACCATGTTCGTATTCAATCTCAACTTCCATGTCCCATTCATCATTAAACTGATAGCCAAACTCAGTTACAATGCGCTCTAGGTCAAAACGGCTGCGACGCTCAGGCGAAGTGTCTTGCACGTTATCGAAATACTCATCACTGGTGTAAATGGCGCTACCATATGACTTGAATGAAAACTTATCCCACTTACTTGTTGTTGACTTAACTGCTTGCAGCTCTTGCTGATGCTCAGTTTGTTGCTGCTGAACTTCAATTTCCTGCTGCTTTTGCTGCTGGGCCAATTGTTGTAATTGGCTTTTCAGTGCAGTTAATTCTGCTTCTTGTTTTGCAATCGCTGCGGCCAAGGCCTCAGGATCTGTTGCTGACATGGCATTAGCACTAAATACGCTCGCAATCGCAATTGCTAGCACATTTAACTTGGCATGTTTTGAAATAGACTTCATAAACCGCTCTCATTTTGATTCTGCGCTGGAAACCAGCTCCCCCGAAATTCGCAGTCAAAATACACGTAATGAGAACTATTTGCATTAATCTTTACAATATTATTTACAATAAGATTACATAAAACACCAACCAGTGACACTGGTATCGCAAGCCAAACACGTAGGCAAAGTTCTAAAGTAAGAAGGTTTGGCGATAGTAACCACTTACATGGAATAGCAAGTGTCAAGATTGAAATTTATATTCAGCAAACAGTTTAATGCTGAATTGCTCAGCTAAAAAAAGCAGCTCTCTGAGCAAAAATAGCGACAACAAATGATTAAGTTATCGCTAATAAACAAAAAATCTGAATTAATAACTCAAAGTTAACTAAGGTATACTGCCGCATAATCAGCTGCACTAGCCTATACACTTCAAGATTAATGTTTGCAGCATGCAGGCTCACTACATGGAAAATTTATGAAGAATAATCCGCAAAAATTATTGCTCTGGATGACGTTTATTATGTCGCTAGTGTTTGCTGTCTGGCAGGCACTTTTGAATAACTTTGTCATCGAGCGAGCCCAATTTACGGGGGCAGAAATAGGTATGCTACAAAGCCTACGCGAAGTACCTGGCTTTCTGGCTTTTACTGCTATTTTTGTATTGCTACTGATCCGCGAGCAGGCTTTTGCACTGTTATCTTTAGCGGTGTTATGTATAGGCGTTGCCATTACTGGCTTCTTCCCTCAGGTCTTGGGCTTGTATATCACCACCATATTAATGTCAGTGGGCTTCCATTACTTTGAAACCATTAATCAGTCATTAACTTTACAGTGGGTTGATAAGCAAGATGCCGCCGCTTTTATGGGGAAAGCACTAGCATGGCGTAGCGCCGCTGCGCTGGGTGGCTATGCCAGTATTTGGCTTATCATGACTTGGCTAAAATTAGATTACCAATGGATGTACGCTATTATTGGCACCTTAGGTCTCGTTATGGTGCTCACCATAAGTCGCTACTTCCCTACTTTTCCTCAGGGAGAAATGCAGCATAAAAAAATCATATTAAGAAAGCGTTACTGGCTTTACTACATGCTAACTTTCTTCTCTGGTGCTAGACGGCAAATTTTTATGGTATTTGCCGGGTTTATGATGGTCGAAAAGTTTGGCTATAGCATCACTCAAATCACCTCACTGTTTCTAATTAACTATGTAGTGAACCTATTATTCGCACCAGCCATAGGTCGCTTTATTGGTCGCATAGGCGAGCGCAATGCCTTAACCATAGAATACATCGGCTTAATTGCAGTATTTGTGAGTTATGCCTTAGTTGAACATGCGGAATTTGCAGCAGCACTTTATGTTATCGACCATCTACTTTTTGCCATGGCAATTGCAGTAAAAACCTATTTCCAAAAAATTGCTGACCCTAAAGATATTGCAGCCACTATGTCGGTAAGCTTTACCATTAACCATATTGCCGCAGTCATTATTCCGGCATTGCTTGGAGTACTATGGCTGACCTCCCCTGAAATGGTGTTCTATATAGGTGCAGGCTTTGCTGTATGCTCATTAATTTTAGCTATCAATGTTCCTCGCCATCCTGATCAAGGTGCAGAAGTAGCTCATTTTGGTAAAGTAACTAAAACAGTCACATCAACAAGTTAGTCAAGCAATAAGTCGATAAATAAATAGACAAGCCTACAGAACCTTGGCATAACACTTACAGTGTTATGCCAAGGGTGTTGCAGACAATCTAAGGCATATATTAGGTTAACCTAGCGCAGAGCATACTCATCTGCGCGAGATAAATAATTAACAAAAAAGAGTGGCAATACAGCATGGTTGAAACTGTCTCAGATAACAGTGCCCCAATAAAACAAACGGCCCAAGACAGCAATAAAACGGCTGATCCATCAGCCCGTAAAAAAGCCTTGTTACTGGGTAAAATGTTAGGCTTAGCTAGTGAAGACGATTACCGTGCTAGCAATGCTTCAATTGGTGAACGCGCCGCATTTAGGGCGCAAAAACAAGCTTGTCAGTATCAACAAAACCTAGAGACTATTTATAAGATTGCTATCAGTCATACTCCCTCCGATGTGACTGGTGTTGATCTAGATCCTGATTGGGCTCATCAGTTTTTTCAACTAGCAGAACAAATCCACAACCGAAAAATGCAAGAACTATGGGGTCGGATCTTAGCCAATGAAATCACCTCTCCAGGCCACTTTAGCTTACGTACATTAAGCACACTTAAGCAACTTACTCATAAAGAAGCGCAGATTTTAGAAAAAGCTTTAGGCATGTCTGTGTTAGTCAACAATGAAACTCGGCTTAAGCTAATCATTGGTTTTAAGTATGCTGGAGGCTTGAGTCAGTTATTTAAAAAAGCGAACTCCACCAGCATAGGTTTATCCCAGTTTGGCCTGCCTTACTCCAATATTCTGACCTTAGTCGAAGCGGGGATCTTACACCGCAGTGAACTAGAGACTGGGCTACTTAGCAATAAAACCCCGATTCATTTTTCACTGAGTGATATTAAGTTAAGGCTAACGCCAAAAAGCGGTCAACTTTTCTTCAGCTACTACCGTTTTACGCCCATTGGGGATGAGCTTGCTCAGTTGATTCACTTTAATACCGATAAGAGCTATATCAAAGCGATGAAAGCTTTATTCTCACACGACTTTAAAATTGATTAATGCTGTCAATCGCTGCGATTAACCGTTCCGAAACTAGGCCAATAAAAAATGCGACACCATTACAGTATCGCATTTAGCTCGTCTAGCTATAACCCTAGTCGAATAAAGTTATACAGCCGCTTTTAACTTATCTAAATCAATAACCTGAATAGCAACTAAGTAATCTAGTAGCGCACTAACTTGAGTCGCCAAATCGCCCTTGCTGGTATCGATAGTCAGTTCGGCCGCCGCAGGCACCTCATAGGGAGCAGAGATCCCGGTAAAGTTGGCTATTTCGCCTGCTCGTGCTTTGCTATAGAGGCCTTTGGGGTCTCGCGCCTCACACACCTCAAGAGGTGTTGAAACATGTACTTCAATAAATTGGCCGGCATCAAATAATGCTCGCACGCGCTCACGCTCTTCACGTGTCGGCGAGATAAATGCAGACAGAACAACCAGACCTGCATCTACCATCAGTTTAGCGACTTCACCGACGCGACGCAGGTTTTCGTCACGATCTTCACTACTAAAACCTAAGTCTTTACACAAGCCATGACGTACATTATCGCCATCGAGTAAGTAGGTATGAAAGCCCGCATCAAATAAGGCACGCTCTAGTGCGCCTGCGAGTGTCGATTTACCCGATCCTGAAAGTCCAGTGAACCATAACAAAATAGGATTTTGCCCTTTCTGATCCGCACGCGACTGTTTATCAATACTATGTTGGTGCCAAACAATATCAGACATAAAAACTCCTAAAATCTAATCTTCACAGTGAGGTATTGATAACACCGCACTACTGCTGCCTAGGTAAATACCCGCCATAAAAGCAGGTTAAATTAAAATGGAAATAAGGCTGGAACCATTAACAAGACGATTGCCGAATACAGTAAAGACAACGGCAAGCCCAGCCTAACAAAATCACTAAATCGATAATTACCTGCGTTATAAACCATCAAATTAGTTTGATAACCATAAGGCGAAATAAAGCTCGCACTCGCGCCAAAAACCACTGCTAATATAAATGGCCGAGTATCGACGCCATAATTCATTGCAATGGCGTAAGCGACAGGGAAAGATAGCGCTGCCGCCGCATTATTGGTAATAAGTTCAGTCAGTAACAGGGTTAATAGGTAAACAGCCACAAAAGCTGCAAATACTCCGTAGCCATTAATTGCCCCTAGAATAAATGCAGCGATATCATCTGCAAGTCCGGTTGATAACATTAAATTGGCCAAACTTAAGGCACTACCTACAATGACCACTAACTCAAACGGGAAGCGCCGCTTTAACTCTGCCAGGCTAACTGCACCTATGGCAATATAACTCATCAGCAGTAAAACAAGCCCTTTTACCAGAGGTAAAACTCCGGTTAAGCTGGCTAAAATAGTCAGCAGGAACCCTCCTAGCACCCACTGACTGCGCCTGGTGTCTAAACGAACACTTAGATCCAGACCGCTCACAGCAGCAAACTCTGACGCCAATTTAGTATTGCGACTAAAGCTATCACCTGGAGTGATTAGCAATACATCTCCAGCTTGCAGTTCAATATCACCTAATCCGCCCTTCAATGGCTGATGCCCACGACGAATCGCTAATACTGCACCATCAAATTTTTCCCTAAAGGTCGACTCTTTTAATGAGCGACCAACTAAAGTAGAGCTTGGTGCCAGCACTGCTTCAATCAGATTCTGACCTTTAGCTTGTTGCTTACCAAACCACTCTAGACCGTCAAATTGATGCAGTAATTCGACCGACTCGACCGCGCCACTAAAACGCAGCACATCTTCACTTTGCAAGACTAAATGCGGTGGTACTGGGCAGATGCGGATCCCACTCCGTTCAAGCTCAACCAAATACAGCTTCTTAAGAGCACGTAAACGGTTATCTTGTACGCTTTTTCCTATCAATAACGATTCTTTAGCGACCCTAGCCTCAAGTAAATAAGGCAAGGTTTCCTCGGCATTATCTTCACGTCTATCAGGTAACCAATTAGCCAATAAAACCAGTAAACCAACACCTGCGACAACAATCACAATACCGATAAGAGAAAACTCGAAGAAACCTAAAGGCTCAAGTCCGGCATTTTCAACAAATGAGTTAACAATCAAGTTAGTTGACGTACCGATTAACGTCAGCGTACCGCCTAAAATTGCCGCGTAAGACAAAGGCAACAATAATTTAGCTGGCGCATGAGCTTGATTGCGGCGCACCACACCAATGAGTGAGGCTACAACCGCTGTATTGTTAGTAAAAGATGATAGTAGCGCCGTCGATAACCCCAATTTAGCTAAGGTCGATGCCAATGAGCCACGGCCCACCATCTGGCTTAACTTACCCAGCATTGAGGTCTTTTCGAGTGCCGCCGTAGACATAATTAGCAGCACTAAAGTGACTAAGCTGGCATTGGTAAAACTCGACAGCGCTGTTTCAAGCTCAACCATTCCTAACAAGTAGGTGGTGAGTGACGCTATAAAAAACAGCGCCGCAGGTGTCCATAGTCCAGCCATTAAGGCCACGACTAAAGCAAATAAAATGCACGATAACACCCACAAATCAACCACGGTTAACCTTCTACTTTACTAATATCAATTGCTTGCCAATGAGGATATTGCTTACGAATTAACGCGTTAAGCTCAAGTTCAAAATCGCTATATTGCTGTACTTCTTTAAGCTCTTTAGAACTAGATACAGCCATAACTGCCGCAACGGTTGCATTCGACAAACGATCAATCAAGATCATGCCGCCTGTGTCTCTCACTAAGGTATATGGGTCAATGGCAATTGATTCATTTAGCTCAAGTGTTACGCGTGCCATGTCATTAAGACCAATACTGTCGCCTTCGTTACGATCTAACGTATTAACATCAACAACATACTCTATTTTAACCACGCTGGCTTGTAGCTTTTTACCCGCAACTTTTAAATCATAAAGTTGATTCAATTGCAGTGGTTTCTCATCCATCCAAGCAATGTCTGCACTAACGTGGTTGGCAATCGCTGGCGCATTTTCTACTTGAGATAATAAGTCACCTCTTGAGATGTCAATTTCATCTTCAAGGGTTAAGGTGACCGCCTGGCCTGCTATAGCTTGCTCAAGATCACCATCAAATGTCACAATACGCGCGACTTTACTGCGCTTACCTGAAGGTAGTGCGACTAGCTCGTCACCTACATTAATCACACCAGATGCCAGCGTGCCTGAAAAGCCCCGAAAATCGAGATCTGGGCGTTGCACATATTGCACCGGAAAACGCACAGGTAGGCTAGTAAGCTCACGGCGGGTATCTATCGTTTCTAAAAGCTGTAGCAGTGTGCCGCCGTTATACCAAGGAGTTTGGCTACTTGCATCAACAACATTGTCGCCTTTAAGTGCTGAAAGCGGCACATAACGAATATCAATATCACCTAACTGCTCTGCAAAAGCAGCAAACTCAGCTTGAATGTTATTAAAGACTTTTTCATCAAAGCCAAGTAAGTCCATTTTATTAATCGCAACCACGAAGTGACGAATACCAAGCTGTGACGCAATAAAAGCATGGCGGCGAGTTTGAGTTTGCACTCCATACCGCGCATCGACTAACAACACGGCTAAATCACACGTTGAAGCACCTGTTGCCATATTTCGAGTGTACTGCTCATGGCCCGGCGTATCGGCAATAATGAACTTGCGCTTGTCACTTGAGAAATAACGGTAAGCCACGTCAATGGTGATCCCCTGCTCACGCTCTGCTTGCAGGCCGTCCACTAACAAGGCTAAATCAACTTCTTCGCCAGTTGTGCCTAGCTTGGCACTGTCATTCTTTAAGCTTGCTAGCTGGTCTTCATATATTTGTGCACTATCGTGAAGTAAACGTCCGATTAAAGTACTTTTACCGTCATCAACACTGCCACAAGTTAAAAAGCGTAATAAGCCTTTATGTTGCTGCAGTGACAGGTATTCTTTTACGCCTAAATCTTCAAGTTCTGCCGCCAGGCGTGTGTTGTTATTTACTGCTTGGTTCATAATGATTCCTTAGAATTCTGTATTCAAACCGTCCCTACGGGCTGGTTTAGAAGTACCCCTGACGTTTTTTCAGTTCCATTGACGCGCTTTGGTCTGAGTCAATAAGTCGGCCTTGTCGTTCACTCGAACGAGTCAGTAGCATCTCTTCGATAATCTTTTCTAACGTGTCCGCTTCTGAATGCATCGCTGCTGTAAGTGGGTAACAACCTAAGGTTCTAAAACGTACCAACTCCTCCTTCGGTGTTTCGCCTTCAGCTAGCGGCATTCTTTCGTCATCAACCATAATCATCATGCCGTCACGTTCAACCACCGGGCGTTTTTGAGCAAAGTACAGTGGCACTAGCTGGATATTTTCCTGATAGATGTACTGCCAAATATCCAGTTCAGTCCAATTTGAAAGCGGGAAGACACGAATACTTTCGCCTTTATTTACTGCGCCGTTGTATGTCCGCCATAACTCTGGACGTTGATTCTTAGGGTCCCAGGTATGGTGTTTATCGCGAAATGAATAGACACGCTCTTTAGCTCGTGATTTTTCTTCATCGCGACGCGCCCCACCAAATGCGGCATCAAATCCATATTGATTAAGCGCCTGCTTTAAGCCTTGGGTCTTCATAATATCTGTGTGCTTGGCACTTCCATGTTCAAATGGATTAATTCCCAACGCTAGGCCTTCAGGATTTTTGTGGATCAACAGATCAAAACCAAACTCTTTAGCTTGAGCATCGCGAAATGCGATCATCTCTTTAAATTTCCAGTCAGTATCGACATGCAATAATGGAAACGGGATCTTTCCTGGGTAGAATGCTTTGCGAGCCAAATGAAGCATCACAGAAGAGTCCTTACCGATGGAATACATCATGACAGGATTATCAAACTCAGCCGCCACTTCACGAATGATTTGAATGCTCTCAGCTTCCAGTTGTTGCAAATGGCTTAACTCTTTCGTGGCCATGCTAATTCTCCGTATTCTTCAATCAATTATTTAAGTTGTGCAGCTAATTCAGTGGTCTTAATTTGGTTTGATTGGGGTGTAAACCAATTAAGCGTGTCGGCGAGTTCAACAACCTCACCAATGACCATCAGTGCTGGCATCACTAAATCTGGGTGGCTAGCTAATTGTTCTATATTGTCGAGCGTACCAATAAAGGTTTGCTGACTCGATGTAGTGGCTTTAGAGACAATTGCCACAGGTGTTGCTGCGATGCGGCCAGCACCTAACAACCCTTGCTTAATCAAGTTGGCATTCAATATTCCCATATAAACTACTAAGGTATTATTTGGGTTGGCATAACTCTGCCAGTCCATCGGTCTGCTTTCTAACTTGCAATGGCCGGTAATAAACGTCACACCTTGGGCGTAATCACGGTGAGTGAGTGGAATACCCGCATAAGCAGCGGTACCACTTGCAGCCGTAATACCCGGCACGACTTCAAAGTCCACGCCTGCCGCGACAATAGTTTCTAACTCTTCACCACCGCGGCCAAATATAAACGGGTCACCACCTTTAAGTCGCACTACATTTTTGCGGGTATATGCCTTAGTCACCAACAGCTGATTAATTTCGCTCTGAGCTGCACTATGCTTACCAGCACGCTTACCCACTGCAATTTTTTCTGCATGAGGTGGAATGAGCGCGAGAATATCGTCACTTACCAATGCATCGAATAACACAGCATCAGCATTTTGCAGCACTCGGTATGCCTTGACGGTCAGCAAATCGACATCGCCAGGCCCAGCCCCTACCAACCAGACCTTTCCTGTACTGGCTTGGCCAGGTAAAGCTACAATTTCCATTCCGCTACCCCACTGCTAATTTGTTAGAGTGAAATATAGCTGCCTGCTTATTCCATAATAAATAGATAATTATTACTTTTTATAACTTTTTGTTATTTAGAAATATTCAACTCATTGTTAACGACCAGTCTGACCACCTAAGTAATTGTTTAACAAACGTTAAATATTAAGGCTCTATTTATTCAGTTCGTAATAGTGAGCAACCCAGTGCGGTTTTGCACTAACTTATTGCATTTAGGTATAGTTATTTCTCAATACAGGCCTCTAAGATACCACCGCAACCGCTGCCATCCAATTCAACTTTACCCCGCAACAATGTTACTGAAGTGATAAACCCCTGTTAATGCAAGTGCCAGCTAGGTAGAATATTTTACCCACAATAGAAAACTAAAAACCGCGTTGATACCAATCACAATAAACAAGTCGCTACAGCTTTTTTAGGCAAGGACATAAAACAGCACTTAATAAGTTACAGATTATTTTTTGTTGTTACTACGACTGTAGTTTTACGCTTATAACGCTTGGTATTGCTAGATTTAGGGATAGTTATGAACAAACTAGCTTGGCTAATTCTGCCATTGAGCTTTTGCTGCACTTTTGCGTTACAGGCAAATGAAACTGACACCAATAAAGATGATATTGAGGTCAAACCTAAGGCTGAAGAGTCATTAGTTGATAAACGTATTTCGGAAGAAAGCGCCACAGGAGATCTTCCCTACGTCATCACACCTCATAAAGTGAACTATATTCTGCCAGTGACGTACAGCAAATCTCCAAATATGGCTCCTTTTGAACAGCAGCAAGAGGAACAACCCTTTACCTTAGATAATATGGAAGCCAAGTTTCAAATCAGCTTTAAGTTTCCACTTTGGCATAATGTGTTTGGTGATAATGGCCATCTATTTGCCGCCTACACTAACCAATCTTATTGGCAGGTTTACAACAAAGATATCTCTTCGCCGTTTAGAGAAACCAACCATGAACCAGAAGTGTTTATGGTATTTACAAACGATTGGCAACTGGGGCCTCTTACCAACTCTTTTTGGGGAGTTGGCGCAGTACATCAGTCTAATGGGCAGTCAGGTTCGCTCTCACGCAGTTGGAACCGTCTCTACGGTATGATGGTCTTTGATAACGGTCCGTTTGCTCTTGAGGCTAAAGCTTGGTGGCGAATACCTGAAGACGAAAAAGAGACTCCTGAATCGCCGCGCGGTGATGATAACCCTGATATTACCGATTATATGGGCAATATAGAGTTCACAGGAGTGTACGGCTTAGATGAACATCGTTTTACGCTCATGCTACGTAATTATATTCAAAAGCCTAACTATGGCGCCGTGGAGTTTACTTGGAGCTACCCGATCTTAGGTAACTTAAGAGTCTATACCCAATACTTTAATGGCTACGGTGAAAGTTTAATCGACTACAATGTACATAACCAACGAATAGGTATCGGGGTTTCAATTAACGATATTCTGTAGCTTGCCTGTAAGCATAACTTTTAACGGGCATCATACAGTAGCCATAAAGCTCGATACCAAAACACATCTAAAGCAAGCTTGAAAGCCTGTGCGCCAAGCTTGCATAATAAGGATGGTTTATGCTTTTGAGCTTTAGGGGCACGATTTCGGCTTTCACAATACTCATGTTTGTGAGTATTGTGCAGCTGTTATATCTAGCTTTTTATCCAAGCACTTTTGCCACTCAATTAAACCGCCAACAATACCAACAAGACATACAGTTTTTTGTCGACGTGATTAAGCAACGATCAGCTTTTGCTGTTCTCAGCCCGCAAGATTTACAACGCATTGAAACTGAAAGCCAAAAGCTTACGCGGTCAGCAAGCAAACAAACCTCAGCAGCGGCGCTAGAGCAACAGCTCCAGCAACTGATAAGTAAGCTTAATGATCCAGCCGCTTCCGTCTCTCTGATATCCAGCACACAAACAGCTGTAACTTTACCTTTAGCTCTGCGCTTTGATGGAGAGCACTGGCACGCCTTTTCTAACAAGAAAAAGCTATTGGCAGAAGACTTACCTTATCTAACCCATATAGATGGTATTCCTATGAACCGCTGGGTAAAGGCCGCCCAAGTTTATCTTGCCAATCCGTTAAAGCAATCGGCTCAAGCCCAGACTGATTGGCTTCAGCATATTACTAAATTACGCCAAGACATCGGCCTTGCCGCTAACAAAAAGGTTGTACTAACTCTCAGTAATGGTGAAGTGAGTGAGCAACATACACTAACACTCGCTCATGAATCGTCTGATACCGGTGGCTTGCAACCTTTTACAGCATCTACTCCAAGCCACTCAATAGCTAATTCTGAGCATCACCTTCTGCGTTTTGAGGATGAGCTAGACTCTGCAACGATTAAACAGCTATCTCATCTATTGGCTCAAAAAGAGCTATATTCCCAACAGGAGAGTCGCTCACCACTCACACTCGATATCCGCGCTATAAAGTCGCCACAGCCTCAACTAATGGCGTTGCTGCAGAGTCATTTTGGTCAAGCTAATCAATCTACCAGTATCGGCTTACTGCGCTATAAACGTTTTGCTACATCAAGGGCAGAGCATATTGCCAATCAATATTTCTCTATTGCAGAGCTGAGTTTTTTTGAGCAATCTCGACTGCTTAATCACGGATTTAACAATGCACTAAACCAAAATAGCGCCCTCAGTGACTTTTTAGTGCGCCAACATCAAAGCTCGCCAAACTCTGCTGAAATCAGCCAGCAAAAGCTCACGTTATTAATCGATTCTAGCTGCGAGCTAGAATGTGAGTGGATAGCACTCGCTTCCCTCAATTGGCCTAACGTTGAGCTCATCGGTGAAACCACTCGTGGCAGCTTAAGTCCGCGTTATTATGCCACCTTACCCAATAGCGGAATTCAGCTGCAATTTAGCCAAGGCATTGTCTATTCACCAAGCGGTCAGCTAATCTCGGGCATTGGCTTAGCTCCAGCAATGCAACTTAACCATCTAGCCTTTGAAGACGAGCAGGTTGTTGCACTCATTGCCGCGCAAAAACTAACTCGTTCACTCGCTCCACTTAAAGGTACAGTAGCTATTGCGACTTTGGAAAAACGTTAGTCATTATGGTCAGTTGGAGCTAATAAATGTCATTTTTTTTTATGATAATAAGCGAACCCATTCCATCACCAGGCTAACTAAGGTATAAGAGCCCCATGAAAACCCCAAAACGACTCCAACCTCTGGTTGATGAAGGACTAATTGACGAAGTGATTCGTCCATTAATGAGCGGCAAAGAAGCCGATGTATACATAGTTAGATGTGGTGATGACGTTCGCTGCGCCAAAATTTATAAAGAAGCCGATAAACGTAGTTTTAAAAAAGCTGTCGAATACCGTGAAGGTCGCAAAGGTCGTAACTCTCGCAGAACCCGTGCGATGGAGAAAGGCTCCAACTACGGCCGTCAGGAACAAGAACAAGCTTGGCAAAATGCCGAGGTTGATGCGCTATTTCGCCTAGCGAATGCCGGCGTTCGCGTGCCTACCCCATACGGATGCTTTGACGGCGTATTGCTAATGGAGCTAATAACCGATGAAGCTGGTTACGTTGCGCCACGGCTAAACGATGTTAGCCTAACAGCTGAAATGGCGACAGCGCATCACGCTTTAGTTATGAAAGATGTGCAGCGTATGCTTTGCGCAGGCCTTATTCACGGTGATCTTTCTGAGTTTAACGTGCTACTTGATCATACTGGCCCGGTAATTATAGATTTACCCCAAGCCGTAGATGCCGCAGCAAATAACAATGCTAAACGTATGCTACTGCGTGATGTGAATAATATGACTCAATATTATGGTCAATTTTCGCCAGCACTATTGACGAGTAAATATGCTCAAGAGATGTGGCTAAAGTTTGAGTCTGGCGATTTATTACCAGACACAGTGCTTACAGGCCAATTTGTTGAAAGCGAGCACAGTGCAGACATTGAATCAGTATTGGCCGAAATCCAAGCTGCATTTGAAGAAGAGCAAGAGCGTAAAGCACGTATTCAAGCTGAAACAGAAGATGAATTTTAGACTTAGCTAACGCTTACAAATCGCGGTTAGTAACGCCTTTAACTAAAAAGCCCAGCGATTAGCTGGGCTTTTTAATGTCATCAAGCCGTTTACTCAACTTGAGCTGTTTCGCTATTATTTACTTCTTGCTCTTGATTAACTTTTTCAACATTGAGCTCAGCTAACGTAGTTGCAATATCTTCTGCTGCAGTTTTAGCATTGATATCTTCATCAATTTTAAGGATCTTGCCGTCAGTGCCGATATAAAAGGTCACTCGGCTTGCCACACGCACTAAATTTAGAACGTCATAAGCTTTAGCCGTTTCTTTAGTCGGATCGCTAAGCATCGGGAAGTCCGCTTTTTGTTCCCGAGCAAAGGCTTGGTTATCTTCTAAGTCATCAACGCTTGCCATCATATAAACCGCATTGTACTCACGAATAAGATGTCCCTTTTCTACTAACGATTTACATTCTAAAGTACACCCGCGAGTATTCGCCATTGGGTACCAAGCCAAAACGAGGTTTTGCTTACCCTTATAGTCACTAAGCTGATAGAAATGGCCATCGGTTGCCTGTAGTTTAAAATCAGGAGCTACATCACCAACTTTTAAATCGGTTGCAGCAGCTGTAAGTGGCAATAGCAAAAATGCTATAAAACCTAGTTTTGAAAGCTGTTTAATCATTATTTTATCGCCTTATCAAATTATTAGAGCTCATAGAGCCCTATGTTGAATCCTGTAAACCTAGCAAAAGCTTCACGTTAATCAACCATACGCTTCACCGCTGAAAAAGATCATTGTTGCCATTAAATACTAGCTGCTCAATCACTTATAACCTGAATTTTTTATAACACCTATGCGTTTAAGCACTCAAAAGCCAAATCATAAGCTTTACCTAAATCAACCGTTTTAGGTTTCGTAGATTTCAATGCTAAACAACGCTTATCTGTCGCCCGCAGCGTTGCAGGGTGCACAAACTCAAGTTCTTGTTCAATACTTGCCAAGATAGCCCCTTCCATCAAGAAGGTTCCCGCTCCACCAGCACCTTGCCCAGTGGTGGCTCGACGATTTAATACCACTTTATTAACCTTATGCTCGCTAATATAGCCCTGCAATTGCGTGATAAAGTTTTTAACGTCTGCCTGGTTCGGATTTTTAATCAAACTAAACTTGCTTACTTTAGGCGCTATAAGCTGATGAGTTGCTCGATTACCTGCTAAGGTCACCACTCTAACTTCATTCGCTTTTAAAAATATGCCACAAACTACCTGTTCGCCCATCACCACTCCACACCTACACAAAAATAACTGAGCCTGTTAACCATATTCCTCAACGACACTGCATTTCAAAGAATAAATAGGCCATAATAAAACGCCAGCCTATGGCTGGCGTTGCGCGATGATTATGGCATAGTTCGCTTATTGAGTTGAGCGCGAGTCGAGGTGCGAATCGATTTGAAAACCTTTTTGGTCGATATCCAAACCAAACTTAACGCGCATATCATAATGCTTCATCATTTCTAACTCTTCAGGCACTTGCTCACCCGTAAGCTCGATAAAAGTCAGTAGCGGCTTAAACATTTTCATGTAATCAGCAGACATTAGCATCAAGCCATTATTGGCAAGTGCTTCTTGCCCTAGAGAGTTAGCGACAGCTTCACCTTTATCACCTGCAAACAGCACTAAATGATTACCTTTAACAGCCAGTTTTGGCGAAATATTCATTTCAGGTGGCAGCGGTAACATGCTGCTTAGATCAATTGCATCACCATTCGTCGGTAATTGAACGCTAGCAAGCTCTGGAGAAAATGACTTAGCCATATTGAATAGCATTGCTGGGTTTTCAGCAGATAAGCTGATCACAGCGTCTACACTCTCTAACTTAGGATCATCTAAGTCGTCAGCAATTTTATAATCAATAAGCGAAACACCAATACCTTTAACACCATTAGCCATACCTGTAGCCATACCTAACATAGCGGGGTTTTGCTGGCTCATTTGCGCTTGCATTTCCGCCAAAGGCGCACACTGGTACTCAGGTGTCAGCATGTCATCCCAGATAGCAGTAAGTGATGGCACCATTTGGTTTACATCAATGCCTACGCCCATGGTAAATACACTATTATCGATATCTTGCACGTATGCAGGAATAAACCCGCGTAGCTTTTGATAGGCATCGATCAGTAGCTTGTTTTCACTCTCTATTACCGTTCTAAAACCAAATGAACTCGCACTATCGGTTACCTTAAGCTCATCATAACCAGCAACGGTACGCGGCCAATTATTCGCAATAGAAGCTAGCTCAGCACTACACGCTGGCGTTCTTAATTCTTCAAATGGATCTTCATCAGCCATAGCGAATAATTTTGATAGCTGACCTGCCAATTGATTACCGTCAGTACTGGTTAGCGCCGTCACAATCTCTTTATGATTGATATAGCTAATCCCTTCATTGGTAAAGCCATGCTTAGTAATGATGTCTTGAATGATATTTGCATCAGTAATAGAGTGATCTACGGGCGTCACACCTAATGCAGTTTCAAGTAAAGTTGCATCGCTAAACGAGGTACTAAAGGTGGTTGTCAACAAACCATCATGCACAGCAAACACTAAATTTATCTGTTCTTCTTCTGTCTCACTAGTGAGCTTATAACTGCGGTAATCAACCCCTTTTAAGTTGGCATTGATATGCATCAAGCCACTCTCTGCTTCAGCTTTATCCAGTAAAGCCCAAACAGCGTCAGCATTTTCAACTTCGATTTTTAATACCGGCATAGCGCCAAGAGTATAAAAATAACTGCGAATATCTGCAGCAAAACCAAAGGTCTTAATGAATGTTTCGCCATCTTTCATGGACGCCATATAAGACTTCATCAAGCTGACAAAAAACTGGGCTCTAGGATCGTCTTCTTGCTCAAGCTCATCTAAGACGTCAACAGGGTACTGCCTGTAAGCTTCAGGTAAAGAGTTAATATAAGATTTAATAGGGAAAGGTGTGAGCTGCGCAGAAAATAAAGGGGTATCAGCAGGTACATAGCTTAGTACTGCATTATCGCTCGTCGACAAGGGCGCCGATTGCTGGCTATACCAATATCCACCCGCACCTACAGCGACAACTGCCGCGGCAATAAGCATCTTATTCATTCAAAACTCCATTTATAATTCAATTTATCCAATAAAAGCGAAACAACCTATTAGCGCAGCAATACTACAACATTGTCCCTACTTATTACCAACTTAAGCAAAAACACATTTAGGCTTTACTAGCCACTTCGAATCAAAATAAGCCAATTATCATCAGTAGTCGCCAGCGCAAGTAATTGACCTACAGCCCAAAAAAACAGTGTAAATGCTATAGAAAGCGACGCTACAAACCATCGAAGATAAGTACAACTAGATAGGGAAAGTACAAGAGGGAGAAGAGGTTACCTCATAAAATGAAAACCCCAGAGACTCCATAATAACTGGGAGACCTGGGGTACAAATTGCTTGATAAGCAGGCGCTAGCAAGCCAATCAAAGCACTCAACTTTTGCCCTTATATGGCTACAAAAGCTAAGCTTGGTTTATCTGGTTACTGACGGCTCTGCCTGTAATGCTTAGCTGGCTAATAAGTTAACCAGTGGAAGACTAAGTATTACTTGACCCAATAGGGTCTGATACAGAACAGTTCCCTAAAACCATCTACGGGAACTTTGGACTATAGCCTAAAAAAACTAACTGTGCATAACCCTGTGAGCAAAAATGTACAAAATAAATTATTTTTAATACTAAAGGATTAAAAAGTTAATATTTACATACTCTTGACAAAAGCTCCTTTGTATACAAAGTTAACACTTAGCAACCATAGATAGCACGATAGTACCACTTATAACCTTATCGCGTTGGCAATGTTAGATATCAAAATGCAACCCGCACTCTCGCTTTAATCCATTAAAACGAGTTTCCTCTTCGCTCATGCCCAGCTCAAGTGGTTTACTCGAATGGGTATCTCCAACGGATACATAACCTTGATCCCATAATGGGTGGTATGGCAGTTCAAACTCGGTTAGGTATTCATGTACCTGTTTATTACTCCAATCAATAATCGGCAATATTTTATAGCGTTGTCCATGAATCGCTAATACTGGCAAGTCTTCACGTGTACTCGACTGTGACCGTCTTAAGCCCGCAAACCAAGTCGACACATCTTGCTCAGCTAAAGCACGTTGCATAGGCTCAACTTTATTGATTTGGTTATACTTATCTAAACCATCAATATCTTGTTCCCACAGTTTACCAAAGCGAGCTTCTTGCCAAGCAGCACTAAATGGCGATGCGTACACTTTTAAGTTAAGCGTTAACCTTTCAGTCAATTCATCAATAAACTGATAAGTTTCATTAAACAGATAACCAGTGTCTGTCAGTAACACCGGAATATCAGCCTTTTCAGTACTCACCATATGCAGCATTACCGCCGCTTGAATACCAAAACTAGACGATAGTGCATGATTGCCTGGTAAGTAAATTAACGCCCAGCGAACACGCTCGACCGGTGTTAATTGCTCCAAAAATGCATTAACACGTTTTAATTCCGTTTGTTGCTCAACTTTCGGTGCATCCAATAAAGCCTTGAGTTCATCCGCCGAAATAACAGAGTCAACAGCTTGGAGATTAGCCATGAAAATCCTTAGCCGCATCATTTACAGCTGCAACCACACCGCTACGCACAGTGTAATTACCAAAAGTTTCACCTGTTTGTCTCTCTGCCACATACTGCGCAAACAAGGTATCTAACTCCGAGAGGATTTCCGCTTCTTGGATATTCTCTCGGTACAGTTTGTTTAAACGTGTCCCTTCAAAGCTGGCGCCAAGATAAAGGTTATAACGTCCCGGTGCTTTACCGACTAAACCAATTTCTGCTGCGAAGGGTCTAGCACAACCATTAGGGCACCCAGTCATACGAATAACGATGCCTTGATCTAGGAAGCCATGCTTTTCTTGCAACGCTTCCACTTTAGTTAAAAAGTCAGGGAAATAACGCTCTGCTTCCGCCATGGCTAACGCACAAGTCGGCAGTGCCACACACGCTATTGAGTGACCACGGGTTTCAGTAATTAGCTTACCCATTAACCCATGCTGCCTTGCTAATGCTTCAACTTGTTCTTTATCGGCAGCGGGGACGCCTGCAATAATAATGTTTTGATTAGAGGTCATACGGAAATCACCTTTATGGATCTTGGCGATTTCTCTCAAGCCTGTTTGCAGCGGTTGACCCGGTAAATCTTTAACACGGCCACCTTCAATAAACAGAGTCAAATGCCAGTTATCGTCCACACCTTGTTTCCAGCCATAACGATCACCACGATCACCTATCACCACATCACGCTTTGGCTCGAATTTAATACCAGTACGAGCTTCGACTTCTGCTTTAAACTTATCAAAGCCATGTTTCACTATGGTGTACTTTAAACGTGATAGCTTACGGTTTTCACGATTCCCCCAATCACGTTGAATCGTCATTACCGCTTCAGCAAATTTGAGGGTATCTTCCGCTTTGATATAACCAAAATCATCTGCTAAGCGTGGGAATGTAGCAACTTCACCATGAGTCGAGCCCATGCCACCACCGGCAACCATATTAAAACCAATTAACTCATCGCCGTCAGCAACGGCAACAAAGCCAAGGTCATTAGTGTAAACATCAACGTCATTATCAGGCGGTACAGCAACTGCCATCTTAAACTTGCGCGGCAGATAAGTTTTACCGTATACCGGCTCAACTTCTTCACCTTCTGTGGTCACCAACTTTTCATCATCGAGCCAGATCTCTGCATAGGCTTTGGTGTGCGGCAGCATGTTGTCAGATAGCTTTTTAGCGTAAGCGTAAGCCTGCTGATGCAACTTCGACTCAACTGGGTTTGGATTACACATCACGTTACGGTTAACGTCACCACATGCGGCGATAGAATCTAGAGCTTCACGGTCAAGATCTTGAATAATCGTTTTAAGGTTACGCTTTGGTATACCGTGGTACTGAAACGTTTGGCGCGTCGTTAAACGAATACTGTTTGAGCTTGTAAGGTTTGAAGCAATTTTATCTACCGCCAACCACTGCTCAGGAGAACACACACCACCGGCTACTCGGGCGCGTAACATAAAGCTATACAAAGGCTCTAGCTTTTGCTCTTTACGCTCGTTACGTAAGTCACGGTCATCTTGCTGATAAAAACCGTGGAATTTGATCAACTGCTGATCGCCTTCACTAAAGGCACCAGTAACCGCTGTATCTAAGCCTTCTTGGATGGTACCGCGCAAATAATCGCTGTCGGTCTTCAGGTATTCATTTACTGCTAACTTTTGCTCACTCATAGCAAGGCACTCTCTTAAAATTCTTTTGGTTTTGCGCCTGCTTTAGCATGGCGTCGCTCATCATTGACAAAATGGAGCCTAATAGACGTCTTTTTGATAACGCTTAGCGGCTCTTAATTCTTCTAAGTATTGCTCAGCCTGCTCTGGCTTTTTATTGCCGTACTTCATCACTAAGTCCAACAACGCTTGATGCACATCTTTCGCCATACGCTCTGCATCACCACAAATATAAAAATGCGCACCAGATTCAAGCCACTGCCACAGTGCTTCACCTTGCTCAGCCAATTTGTGCTGGACATAAACTTTGTGCTCTTGATCGCGAGAGAAAGCGAGATCAATGCGTGATAATTCGCCACTTTGCAGATACTGCTGCCACTCTGTTTGATATAGGAAATCTTGCTCAAAATGCGGATTACCAAAGAACAACCAAGCCTTCCCTTCAGCACCTTGTGCTGCACGCTCCTGCATAAAGGCTCTAAATGGAGCGACGCCAGTTCCAGGACCAACCATAATCACCGGGGTGTCAGGATTTTCAGGCAAACGGAAGTGATTGTTAGGCTCAACATAAACTTGTACCGTTTGCCCTTCTTCGGCGCTGGCAAGGAATTGCGATGCACCACCAAAGCGGGCCACACCATCACGCTCATCTTCAACCAAGGCTACGGTTAAGTGAACTTCTGATTCAACTTCAGCTTGGCTTGACGCAATAGAGTAAAGTCTTGGAGTAATACCGCGCAGAAGGCTAACAAATTGCTCTGCGGTAACGCTAGCGGGGAACAAACGCACTAAATCGGCAACTTGGTGGTTATTAACAAACTCACGGGTCAGCGACTTATCAGCACTAATAGCCAATAGCTTTGGATCTTGGCTTAGATCAGCCCAGCCAGTCACTAAACCTGGATATAACTGTGTTAACTCTTTCTTATGAGTCAACGCCTCAAGCAAGCTAAGCTTTTCTTTACCGACTGTAACTGCTTCGTTCGCATCAAGCTTTAAACTCCTCAGCAGCTCAGCAATCAAATCTTGTGAATTGGTAAACCACACACCTAGTGCATCACCAGCTTGGTAGTTGAGTCCAGATTCACCGAGCTCAATCTCAACATGGCGCACATCGCGGTCAGAATCACGACCCGTGAGTTTTTGGCTAACCAAGAGCTCTGCGCTATAGGGCTTTTGTTTGGTGTAGCTGCTAGTTGTTACGTGGCTAGAAGCTATCGATACCACGCTCGCACCGGCTGTTTGAATAAGTGGCTTAACCGCTTCTAATACATCCGCTTGCCACTGTTCAGCCTGCTCTTGGTAATCAACGTCACACTCAACTAACGGCGCAATCGCAGTTGCCCCTAAAGCGTTGAGGCGAGACTCAAAGTCTTTACCTGTTTGGCAGAAAAACTCATAACTTGAATCCCCTAATGCAAGCACCGAATAATTTAAGTTATCCAATTTAGGGGCACGCTTTGAGCTTAAGAATTTGTGCAGTTCAATCGCATCATCCGGCGCATCGCCTTCACCATGAGTACTCACCACTAACAGCAATAAGCTCTCTTGCTTTAATTGGCGAGTTTTATAATCGCCCATCGAAACCAAGTTAACCGCATAACCCTGAGCCTGTGCTTTTTCTGCAAGCTCTGAAGCAATGCCGCGACCGTTTCCAGTTTGGCTACCATAAACAATCGATATGGTTTGTTCAGCACCAGCATCGCTGCTGCCAGCCGCTTGTGGTAGTTCAGCCGTTCCTTGCTCAGATGTTGCAGCAAGATAGCCACTAACCCAAGCAAGTTGAACGGCACTCAGCTCTGCAGTGAGCTGCTTTAACTTATCAACTTGGCCAGCAGAAAGCGGCGAAGCGAGTGAGGAAAGCTCTTTTAACAACATGGAAACGGCCCTGTATCAGTATATTGTTGGCAAGCTTAGCCCCTCCCAACAAAAGAAAAAAAGAATAAAAGATAATTTTTAATTCGATTTAGGAATATACAAAGCTCAAAAATTAAGCTACAAAAGTAACTAGCGAATCAATAAACTGGTTTGCAATAGGGTTTGCTAGCGCAAACTTCTATTCAAAAGTGTGGCTTAGCGCAAATTTTTCAGTCTGACCAGTCCATAAAGTGGGATATTGAAAAATATGCGCTTGTGTCTAGATTAAGAGTCGCCACAATATGCATCCTGACAAATAAATGACATCTGTCCCGACGAATGTCCTCAACAGAGAGGTTTACCTTTGTGAAGCTAGGTCTACCCAAAGAAAGTCATGCAGCTGAAAGTCGCGTTGCGCTTATTCCTGCCAATGTGACTCGACTGCTTAAAAATAACCTACAAGTTCTTGTTGAAAGTGGCGCTGGCAGCAATGCAGGCTTTACCGATGAAGAATACATTCAAGCAGGCGCATCGATTGTGTCTCGCCAACAAGTGCTAACTGAAGCAGATATCATCACAGTAGTAAACGCTAAAGATGAGCAACTTGCAGAGCTATCGGCAGCGATTAAACCTCAGCAAATTGTTATTGGTATGATGGATCCACTTGCGCAGCCACAAAATGCACAAACTATTGCCGCAACAGGTGCAACCGCGATTGCGCTAGAGCTTGTACCGCGCATCACTCGTGCACAAAGCATGGATATTCTGTCATCTATGGCAACCATTGCTGGCTATAAAGCAGTGCTACTTGCAGCCCATAAAGCGCCGCGACTATTCCCAATGATGATGACCGCAGCGGGTACCTTAAAACCAGCACGCGCCTTTATCATGGGTGTGGGTGTTGCGGGTCTACAGGCTTGTGCTACAGCAAAGCGTTTAGGTGCTGTCGTTGAGGCATATGATATTCGCCCTGCCGCGCGTGAACAGATCATCTCTGTTGGCGCTAAACCAGTTGAGCTTGACCTCGAAGCTGAAAATACTGAAACCAAAGGTGGCTATGCAGCAGAACAGTCTGATGACTTCTTAAAACGTCAGCAACAAGCGATGGCGAACGTACTTGCACAGCAAGATATTGTTATCACAACAGCAGCAATTCCAGGGCGTAAAGCACCGATCCTTATCACCAAGGAAATGGTTGATGGCATGAAGAGCGGCACCATTATTGTCGATCTTGCTGCTGAAACCGGTGGGAACTGTGAACTAACCGAGCTTGATAAAGAAGTCGTTTACAAAGGTGTCACCATTCTTGGGCCATCAAATGTACCGGGCACAGCTGCAAACCATGCTAGTCAGATGTACGGCACTAACATTGAAAACCTGCTTAAGCTACTCGTTAGTAAAGAAGGCGAGCTAAACCTCGACTTTGAAGATGAAATCGTCAAAGACACTGTTGTTGCTCATCAAGGTGAAGTAGCGAGTGCACGTCTGCGCGACCTTTTAGGCTTACCCGCTTTAGAAGTTGCTAGCCCTAACGAAGACTCAATTGAAAGCGCTAACTCAACCACTTCGGAGGCTAAATAATGGAAATTTTACTGCTGTTAACTCTATTTGTGGTGGCGGTATTCTTAGGTGTCGAGATGATCACCAAAGTACCACCAACGCTGCACACACCATTAATGTCAGGCTCAAATGCGATTTCAGGGATCTCTCTGGTTGGCGCACTGCTTTCAGCAGGTTCTGGTGCAGGCATCTGGGTCAACGTATTAGGCTTTATTGCCGTAGTACTTGCCACGATTAATGTTGTCGGTGGTTACATGGTAACTAACCGCATGCTAGCCATGTTCAAAAGGAAATAAGCCACTATGAGTACGACGATTATTTACCTCGCCTACCTTGTAGCGGCAAGCCTATTTATTTTAGGTATTAAAGGGCTAACTAAGCCACGTACTGCGGTTCGTGGTAACCAGCTTTCAGCACTCGGTATGTTTATCGCGGTAGTGGTTACACTATTCGATCAAAGCATTCTAAGCTACGAGTGGATTATTGCTGGTGTGCTACTTGGTAGTGCTATTGGTGCTGTAATGGCAACGAAAATCCAAGTAACCTCAATGCCACAAATGGTAGCTATGCTTAATGGTTTTGGTGGCGGTGCCTCGCTATTTATTGCCCTAGCAAACTTCCTTGACCCTAGCTCAGCCACCCACACTGTTGCGCTTGTCTCTATTACTGCAACAGTGATTATTGGTGCCGTAACGCTATCGGGTTCATTTGTCGCTTTTGCTAAGTTGCAAGAGTTGATCTCAGGTAACCCAATTAAGGTACCGGGTAATAAAATCCTTAACGCGATTTTACTTATCAGTGCCATTGGTCTTGCCATTGCTATCGTAATGGACCCAAGCAATATCAACCTGATCTACGCATTAGTTGCGGTTTCACTAGTACTTGGCTTGTTATTGGTTGTGCCAATTGGCGGCGCCGATATGCCAGTTGTAATTGCTTTGCTTAACTCATATTCAGGTATTGCTGCAGCAACTACCGGCTTTATTACTGGCAACACAGTATTGATTGTATCGGGCTCTCTGGTTGGTGCATCGGGTATCATCCTGACACAAATCATGTGTAAAGCGATGAACCGTTCACTGTTTAACGTACTATTTGGCGTAATGGCTGAAGGTGGTGAAACAGTTGATGCTGATGAAGTTTACGCTGGTAAAGTAACCTCATCATCGCCAGAAGAAGTGGCGATGCTACTTGAGACTGCTGAGCGCGTTGTTATTGTTCCAGGTTACGGCTTAGCGATGGCGCAAGCCCAGCATGCTGTGCGAGAGCTCGCCTCAGTAATGGAAGCGCGTGGTACCCAAGTACTTTACGCTATACACCCTGTTGCGGGCCGTATGCCAGGCCATATGAACGTACTACTAGCTGAAGCCGAAGTGCCTTACGAGCAGTTGATTGAGATGGATGAGATCAACCCTCAGTTTGAGCAAACTGACGTAGCAATTGTGATTGGTGCAAACGATGTAACCAACCCAATGGCTCGTGAAGATAAAGGCAGCCCTATTTACGGCATGCCGATCCTGAACGTCGATAAAGCTAAAACAGTAGTTGTCGTTAAGCGCTCATTGAGCCCAGGCTTTGCGGGTTTACCTAACCCACTATTTGCTATGGATAACTCATTGATGCTGTTTGGCGACGGTAAAAAAGCCATTGTTGAACTGACCCAGAGTCTAAAAGAAGCCGATTAATGGCCTACTAACTATTAATCATCTAAAAGGTCGCTATATGCGGCCTTTTTTATTAAGCACTATTTAACCCTACATTGTTAAAATAATGTGATTCATGATTCAAAACGCAGTACTCTTACTCACAGTACCCGCGCTAACAAGAATAAAATATGACACTGAAAATACAGAGCTTGTTACCTTTTAGTTTACTCATCGCCAGCGCTACATTGCAGGCAGCAGAACAGCAATCACCCATGCCGCCACCGCCAGTTGAGCTTGCAGCAGAGCCTGAAGTCCAATGGCCTAATAACTGGGGCATAGGTATCGGAGTGCGCCGCGGTGATATCCCCTACGCTACCGAGCAAGACGAAGTCTACGACACTTTGCCATTAATCTACTTTGAAAATGATTATTTCTATATCAATGGCATGGAAGCGGCAGGCCATATCTGGAAAAACGATAATCACCAGATAAACCTCTATACCCGCTTTCGCTTTGTTGATATTCCGAAAGAGCTGCAAAACGAATCGCAGTCGCAAGCTTTTGACTTTGGTCTGCAGTACCGTTTTGTTAAAGATCAATGGGACTTTGATATCGCCTTTTTATCGGACTCCAATAAACGCAGTTACGGTTACAGCCGTACCCAGTACAGCTGGCAATCAGGTGACTGGACTCTTAAGCCCTATGCTGAGTTTCAATGGAAAAGTGCAGACTTTAATGACTATTACTATGGCTTGGAGCAGTATGACGTCGGTGGCGGCATCGCCTTTAATGCTGGTATAAAAGCCCGTTATCATGTAGCGAGTAACTTATATCTGCTTGGTCAATTCGGTGTTGGTCGTCTTGAAGATGACGTCTACCACCTACCGACCATTAATAACCGCTTTCAATATGAATCTTTCTTCGGTTTTGGCTTCTATCCTGAACCAAACAAGAAAAAATACTCTGCGCAACCTGTACAAAAAAAGCGTAAAGAGGGCAGCGAATACATACGCGTCGCCCATGGTTGGGCTACGCCATCAAACCTCAATGCCATCTTAAAGTGGCAAACTAAGACTGACCCATATAATAACCAAATGAGTTCAGTATTTTACGGTACTCAGCTAACGGATAGCCTATTCAACCTGCCTATCGACCTCTACTTAACTCCGGGTGTTGCTTGGCATTACAGCTCAGAAGTACAAGACGATATTGCTGAAGCCGTAATTGCTGTAAAGGCCTACTATACCTTTGAACTAGGACCTCGATTTAGACTCGGTGTTGCTGAAGGTTTATCTTATGTCAGCAACGTAACTCACATTGAAGGCTCGGAGCTTGATATCAAAGGCTATAAGCCTTCAAAGCTGCTTAATTACTTAGATTTCTCTCTCGATGTCAACGTCGGCGATATTTTTAATTCTGCTAAGTTAGACAATATGTGGTTGGGTTATAGCATTCACCACCGTTCAGGGATCTTCGAGTCCAGCTCAGCTTTTGGACGTATTAGCGGCGGCAGTAACTACCAAAGCGTATATCTGCAGTGGCACTTCTAAGCTATTAATATACCAATAAAAAAGGCCGCGTCAGCGGCCTTTTTTATTTATACGGCTAATATAAGCAGCCTGAATGTATTAACGGGCAACTTTTAATTCATCCGAATTTAGCATACTTAAGATTGGATTATCACGCATCACCTGCTTTTTCAGCACTAAGCCAATACTAAGCCCTGCAACAAAACCACCAATGTGCGCCCAATAAGCTACACCACCACCGCCAAAATAAGCACCAGCAAGATTCATCAGTAACCAAATAGCAAAAAATGCCATTGGCGACAGTTTCTTTTGATAAATGATGAACATAAAGGTCAAACTTGCATGCCTAAACCAAAGTAAATACATACCAAATAGTCCGGCAATCGCACCGCTTGCACCAACCATGTAAATCGACGAGCTTGGGTCTGAAATAATATGCCCTGCAGCAGCGGCAAAACCACATATCAAATACATAGTTAAAAATCGACTGTGCCCCAAAGCATCTTCTAAATTATCACCAACTACGTACAGAAAATACATATTACCAATCAGGTGCATCCAGCCACCATGCATAAACATATGACTCACCAAGCCAGTAACATGTTGCCCCTGCACTAAATCAACCGGCTTTAAAGCAAACGTATCGTAAATCCACTCAGTTGCGTTTGGTTGCAGTACTGTGGCAATAAAAATAAAGGTGTTAATCGCAATTAAGGTATAGGTTACCCAAGGTGTACTTTTAGGCTTAAGGTTATACTCCATCGGCATTTGCATTAAAAATTGAAATAGCCAGGTCTTAAGGTTTACCTTTTTATTTAACTCTTCTAATGCGGCGTGAATTTGCGGTGACTGCACCACTTTTTCACGCTCATGTTCATCAATCCAAACACCGGTACAAGAGTGGCATATATCAATTTCAACATGGAAATCATCCATTAAATGGTAATGGTGTAAAACCTCATCACAATGAACGCAGCTTTTTTGAGACGGCCCTTTATAACAACCCAATGAGTTCTCAATACCAACACTATCATTACCATTATCGGCTGCAGAAAGCGCAGCATTAAGCTCACCACTGTCAAACCAAATACCACCGCAAGCAGTACAGCTATCGACTTCTTGACCATGAAAAAAAGACACTCGCATTTCGTCGCTAGCGCAGCCTGGACACTTCAAATTCATCATATTTCCTTATTCGACGGTAATGCCATGTTCTTCGAGGTAAATACCTAAGGCAGTATAGTTTTTCTTAAGCTTAGGTAAGGTGTTTTGGCTCACTTCTGCGGTTAACTCTCTAAGTTTTTTGGCGCCGAAGTTAGCGCCATAAAATCGCGCCTCAATTTTAGCCACAATGTCGTCTGAGAGCATGTAAAAGCGACGGGTTTCTGTGAGAATTTCAGTCGGGGTTTCTAAGGTATTTGCTGAGTAACGCATATTTTCCCAAACAAAAGTCGAAATCGTTGGGTGAATATTTTTCAAATCGTAAGGGTTACTGCTGCCTTTTGTCAGCGTATCGGCATAAACATTTATCGTATCGATATTGTCTTTTACTTCATCGTATAAAGCATAACGCAGATAATAGTTATTTTGTTTGTTGCTTAAATCATCAAATTTTATCGCTTGGCTCAAACCTTCTTGAGCAGCCAAGTAGACTCCAGCGACAGTAGCAATAATCATAAAAAACTGGCTGACCCAAAAACTGGTTTTCACTAATTCTTGGTTATCTAACTTTGGAAAACGTTTAACAGACTCTACCGTAGGTGGCGCTTTTGGTTTGACTTCCATATCGTGCACGACTCCTTTTTTGCTGCACATACTCCCCCGAGCATGACTAACAGGCTGTATCCGCCTTAGACTCATAACGGCTTAAATTTTAAACGAGGGACGATTTAAAGCGGGCAGTGTACATGGATGAACACACAGGATCTAGATAGATAATTAAACTTAATACTAAAAAATAAACAGCCTTTAATAGACAAAAACGCAAAGCAGCAGCGTCATCATGACTACCTATAGCTTATTGTGCTAGCAAAGGAATACAGCAGATTAACTAACCAGTAAATTGCACTCACTATCATTTGGTGTAGCCAGTAATCTTATCGCGCTCTGCCCAACTAAAGCACTCACTAATAAACGTCCTGGTTCACCGAGAGTTTCAGCTGCATGGTCACTAGCAAGCGAAATGGCTTTGTAGTTTTCAAGATTTAGTTGGTTAGAACCACACAACGAAAAGTACAAACGTATGATAGCCCTGAAACGGGTATTATTTAACGAGGTCTTCCATGAGGCTTGTAGCGATTGAGCATTGGAAAAGTCTAAGCAATCAATAAACAATTCGCCTATGCGGGGATCCAGCTGCTGCAGAAAATCGATTTTATGAGGAAAATGGTGACTAATCCCAGTGCGGCTAATGCCCGTTGCTGCAGACAGTGTCGAGTATGACATTGCATCATAACCCAGCTCCAAGATCTGTTTCATCGCTTCGTCTAAGATCTGCTGTACCGTTTGCTTAGTTGCCACTTTTGAACGCTTTGCCATAACCATACTTTATTAAAATCGACATACAACGACTCTAACAAATGCACTTTAGGAAAACCTTAGTTGTGCCATACAATCGACGCCTCATTCAGCTAAGGTTCAGCAAGTCGGTCAAAAACTCCCGACAAAAAACCTAACCTTCACAAGGTAGAGCGCTAAAGATGACCACAAACTAATAATGTTCCACTTCAGTTTCACCCGCCATCTGCTGCTCCGCTAACCATGATTGCGCCGCACTTAGCCCCATAATACGCACTAGAGTCGGTTTTAGGTATTGCCCCAGTTTAGGTTTGCGCCAATACATATATCCCGGTAACGGCTGCACAGTACCTGCACCAAACGTGCGCTGCATTAAGCTAGAAAACTCATCAAGAGTGTCGTTGTCATGCAACACTAACTTGCCTGAAAAATCCTGCCAAAACTCATTGAAATCGCTAAATTGCTGCAACTGAGCTACCGAGTAAGTTGCCAATATTTGCGCTAAAACAGGCACCGACCAATGCGACATAAACTCGCTATCCGCCATCGCAGCTAAATTACGCCTATGGTACTGCTGCCAAGCTAAATCTAAGCTATTGGTTTCATGAGCAATGCGCCACACTAAATAGACATCTGCTAACCACTCATGCTGATATGGATTTGCAATTGTTTTGTCTTGGCGACTTAATGCATCAATAGCGTATAAGTGACCCAGCTCATGCCAATAAGTCAGCTCCGCTTGTTTATCGAGTGCTAAAGAGAAATATCCCACGCCCCAATTAATGGTTTGATATTTTGGAATCTTGGCAAAATCAGTGATCACTAAGCCAGCAATGCTCGCATCGTGTAAAGGCAGCACCATAGCACCGCGCTGCGCTAACAAGGCGTGAAATTGATAACTGGCGGACGGTAACTGGCTACGCACAGAAGCAGGAAGATTATTCAAACAAGGTTCAAGCTGTTGTAGCTTACAAACTAAGGCTTTTTTAGGGCCGATCTCGGCCCATAAAAACTCACTTGGCGTTGCTAAAGGTGTTGTGGCAACAGCCACAACACTGACGGTAGCATTGACGATTACACTAACCGCCGCAACAGCCAACGAGCTTATCACTTATGCTAAACCTTTACTGATTAGCCATAATGTTTTGAATGATTGCAGTCGTTGAAATGCCATCTTCAAAACATAAGACTTTGACTTGGCCACCAGCAGCAATAACTTCTTCACCACCAGCAATATCTTCCACTTTGTAATCGCCACCTTTTACCAGTAAGTCTGGCAGTAGGCGTGAAATAATGCGTTGAGGTGTGTCTTCGCTAAACGGTACAACCCAATCAACAGACGCCAGTGCAGCCAGTACCGTCATACGACGATCTTCAGAGTTAACTGGGCGACCTTCACCTTTTAAACGCTTAACGGAAGCGTCCGTATTCACCGCCACAATTAAACGATCGCCAAGAGCACGAGCTTGTTGTAGGTAACTTACATGGCCTGCATGCAAAATATCAAAGCAACCATTAGTCATGACTACACGCTCACCGCGCAGTTTTGCCTGCTCAAGCGCATACGCCAATTGGTCTTCACTTACTGCACCAAAACCTGACTCGCCATGATTAAGCGACAGTGCTTCAATCAACTCAAGGCGCGTCACTGTTGATGTACCAAGCTTAGCTACCACTATACCAGCGGCAGTGTTAGCGATCGCACAAGCTTGCGGTAAATCGCTACCTGCAGCAATTGCAGTCGCTAAGGCTGAAATCACCGTATCACCAGCACCCGTCACATCATAAACTTCACGAGCAACGGTTGGGATATGCAGCTCAGGTTGATCGCGAGTGATTAAGGTCATGCCTTTTTCAGAGCGAGTCACTAGCATAGCCGTTAGGTCAAAAGCCTCCAACAGACCTTGGGCTTTGGTCACTAAGTCAGCTTCTGATTCAACCTTACCCACAACTACTTCAAATTCGCTCATGTTTGGCGTTAATAAATACGCACCGCGATACTTTGAAAAATCACTACCTTTAGGATCGACTAGCACTTTAACGCCTTTAGCGTTAGCGGCTTCAATAAAGCTTTGCGGAGAGATAAGCGCGCCTTTAGCGTAATCAGACAATACCGCGACATCGACTTTATCGAGTTCAGGTAACGTCTTTTCTAGTAATGCATCACTTTCAGCTTGGGTGTAACTTTCTTCAAAATCGAGTCGAAGTAACTGCTGGTTACGCGACATAACTCTGAGCTTAGTGATGGTTGGTTTGCCTGCCACTTTATGCCAATTAGGCTCAACACCAAGAGTTTGAATACCTAAAGTCAGTGCATCAGCGGTCTCGTCAGAGCCAACAATGCCAGCAAGACTCGCTGCACCACCTAATGTAGCGATGTTAATTGCTACGTTAGCTGCACCACCGGGTCTATCTTCAAGTTGTTCAACTTTCACAACTGGAACAGGTGCTTCAGGAGAGATCCGCGCTGTAGGCCCCGCCCAATAGCGATCTAACATCACGTCACCTACAACGAGAACCTTGGCTTTTTCAAATGCTGGCAGAGAAATCTTCATAACGTCTTATCTTTCACAAAATTTAATAGTGATTGTACCTAATTTTAATCGATTTTGAGTTAGAATAATGAGTAATTTTTCAATGGATTCGAGAATTACGTGGTAGAAAAAGCTCAATTTTCAACTCATCTTTATCATCCAAAGTACTGGCTCTTATGGTTAGGCGTTGGTTTTATGCGACTCACTCAGCTATTACCGCTACGAGTACAAATGAAACTCGGCACGGGTCTGGGTCGTTTAGGGATGAAACTTGTCGGTGGCCGAGCTAAGACAGCCAGACGTAATCTAGAACTGTGTTTCCCCGATATGCCCAAGGATGAAATAGAAAAGTTACTCAAGCTGAATTTTGAAGAAACCGGTAAAGCCATCTTCGATACGGTCAATGCCTGGTGGTGGTCAGATGAAAAGATCCAGCAGCACATGACCATAGCAGGCCAAGAGCATGTGCAACAGACGTTAGACAATGGCCAAGGTGTGATTCTATTTGCCGTCCATTGTCTGCCCCTAGAAATGGGCGCCCGAATTTTTGGCCAGTTTCAACCCGGAGTCGGTGTTTACCGCCCGCACAACAACCCTTTAATGGAATATCTGCAAGTTAAAGGCCGCCTGCGTTCAAACAAGGCCTTAGTCCCCAAACGCGACCTACGTCAGATGGTTCGCAGCCTTAGAGCCCCCAATGTTATCTGGTACACCGCCGACCAAGATTTCGGCCGTTCAAGCGCTATTTTCATCCCTTTCTTTAATGTTCCCGACGCCGCAACCATTACCGGTGCGACAACTCTTGCTAAGCTAGGCAAAGCCAAAGTATTACCTTTCTTTGTTGAACGTAATAGTGATGACACCGGCTACAATATTGAGATCCAACCGGCGTTAGATAACTTCCCCGGTGAAAATGAAGTCGAAGATGCTAAACGCGGTAATAGGATTATTGAAGAAACGATTAGCCGTAACAAACCACAATACATGTGGTTGCATAGACGGTTTAAGACCCGGCCGAATAAAGGCGATGCTTCGCTGTATAAGTAGTTTAGGTTTGCATTAACGCATTCAGGCTGGGCTTTGGCAGTTAGACTTCGTCTAACAAACTATGTTTTAAGCAATCAAGCTTCGCTTGACCTTTTAATGCATCAGGCTGCGCCTGACTAAGGTCGTGAGCTTCCAGCTCACGACCCTTTATCAAACGAAGTTTGATTTAGTTACAGGTCAAACTTCGTTTGATGCCTTAAAAGTCTTATGTGGCAAAGCCACCATACCAGCCATAGATGTAATCTAACTCCCCAACTTGAGTCAAACTGTAAAATTGACATTAATCCCCGCGAGCTAAATACTGTTAAAAAGACACCCTATTAACCTAAGCTGATACTCTAATCAGCAATAAGAGATAGCAGCTAAAATACTCGTCCGAGGTTAACGAACTAACCTAAAGTTGGAGCCCCTATGTCACTGAGCCAAAGCGACCTTACCCGTATTGCGCTGGATATCACCTCTGGATTGTCGGATCACGACAGGTTCTCAAGGCTACTGGATACAGTCAGACAAACTCTACATTGTGATGCGGCGGCGCTGCTGCAATTTACTGGGCAACAGTTTACTCCGCTAGCGATTGATGGCCTCAGCCCTGATGTACTGGGTAGACGCTTTATTCTATCTGAGCACCCTCGCCTTGAAGCCATTGCTCGCGCTGGTGATGTAGTGCGATTTCCTGCCAACAGCGAATTGCCTGATCCTTATGATGGTTTAATCCCTCATCAACATGAACACTTAATGGTGCATGCCTGCATCGGCTTGCCCCTGCTAGCCGAGGGCACATTGATTGGCGCCGTCACCATTGATGGCTTTGATCCAAACCAATTTAATGCCTTTAGCGATAATGAATTGCGCACCTTAAGCGCTATCGCCTCAGCTTCACTCAACAACGCCTTACTGATTGATAAACTTGAAAAACAAGCAGCGCAATCACAAGTACCCTCTGCATTTAATCAAACTAGTTTAGACGCGCAGGTAGAGCTTATTGGCCAATCTCATGCGATGCAGAACTTGCAAACCGAGCTTAGCGTTGTCGCCAATACTGATTTAAATGTGTTGATTTTAGGCGATACAGGGACAGGTAAAGAGCTAGTTGCGAAGTCGATTCATCAGGGGTCGCTGCGCGCGAATAAACCACTGGTGTATTTAAACTGCGCCGCATTACCGGAATCCGTAGCAGAGAGCGAGCTTTTTGGTCATGTAAAAGGCGCGTTTACCGGCGCGATTAGCCACCGTAGTGGTAAGTTTGAAATTGCCGATAACGGCACGCTGTTTTTAGATGAAATTGGCGAGTTACCTTTGTCGCTACAATCCAAATTACTGCGGGTATTACAATATGGCGACTTACAGAAAGTCGGTTCTGATAAAAGCTTAAAAGTCGATGTGCGTATTATTGCCGCCACCAATAAAGACCTCAAACAAGAAGTATTAGCCGGACGCTTTAGAGCCGACTTATACCACCGCTTAAGCGTGTTCCCCATCATAGTGCCACCACTGAATGAGCGTGAAGGCGATGTGATCTTATTAAGCGGATTCTTTATCGAGCGCAGCAGGCAAAAACTGGGCTTAAAGAGTTTAAGACTCAGCCCTGATAGTATCACTCAACTCAACCATTACGATTGGCCGGGCAACGTGCGCGAACTTGAACATGTGATCCATCGCGCTGCGGTGTTAGCCCGCGCCGAAGCTCAATCAAATATTGCCTTGATAAGACCGCAGCACTTTGATTTTTATAATCAGCAAAGCAAAAGCATTGCCGCTGTACCGACGAGCACAGGCTCAAAATCGACCTTGTCGCAGACTAATATTAAGCAAACGCTTAAACAAGCTACTGAAAACTTTCAGGCACAATATATTCGCCAAGCTTTAGCCGCTAATGGCAATAACTGGGCAGCCACCGCAAGGGCGCTAGATTTAGACTCAGGCAATTTACATCGCCTTGCCAAACGTATTGGCCTGAAATAAGCCAAGCGTTATCGACTGTGGCAGAGCGTAAATTAAGCTGATATAACTTAAGGAGTTTATTGGCGCTCAAAGCCGTTAAAAGGGATTAATACTCAGTGAAGCAACTAATCACCTACGTCATTGCTCACAGTAAGATCTATCCCCTATTAGGTCTTGCTGTACTCTCCTCCTTGGCTCTTGCTTTGCCCTCCTATGCGCAAACAATAAATGAGGCTAATCACTGCGACCTTGGCACGCTTGCCAAGCCGCTTTATGCAGCTCAGCAGCGATTGCAATATCGACGGTTAGATAATGGTTTACAGGTTCGTACTTTAGCGCTTGAAAACACGCAAGTAGTATCAATTGCTAGCCAGTTTGATGTCGGGTCTCGCAATGAGATTAAGGGGCAAACTGGTTACGCGCACCTATTCGAGCACATGCTGTTTAAAGGTAGTGAACATGCGCCGGGCGATAGCTACACCCAAACCATGAGCGCTTTTAGCGGCCAGTTTAATGCCAGCACCTTTTTTGATTTCACCAACTATTATCTGACCATTCCATCACAAGCACTTGAGCTAAGCCTATGGCTTGAAGCCGATCGTTTTCGCTATCCAACGCTCAATGACACCACGGTGAAAAATCAGCAAGGTGCGGTACTCGAAGAGATGGCTACCAGCATAGATAACCAGCCCTATGTGCGCAGTGCGATGGAGTTTTTATTAGACCAAGTTGAAGGTACGCCCTATGGCCATGCGGTAATTGGCAGTATTGCTGATGTCAAAGCGGCCACACCTATGAGCCTAAATGCATTCCACCAGCGCTATTATCGCCCTGATGCCATGCAACTAAGTTTAGTTGGTGATATTCCTCCTCAAACCCAATCTTGGATAGATAACCAGTTTGGCGACTGGCAAGTTCCTGAGTTTGAGCAGTCCAAGCTCAGTGACTTAGTGGTCACTCCCAAAGCAGTACATGGCGAAATTATTGATGAACGTGGGCCTTGGCCTGCGGTGTTACTGGCTTGGCATACCGCTGGGCGTAACTCACCAGATGCTGCGGCGCTAACCTTACTTGAAAGCTATCTATTTCAAAATAGTGGTAGTCTTATTCAAAAACACAGCCTTACTGATCCAGACCAACTGCTCAGTTACTCCATCCCTTTGCAAATGACTCATCACGGCATGACCAATTTGGTCTTGGTACCTCGCGCTCGCACCTCCCTTGACCAACTGACGGACAATGTAGAAGGCTTAATTGACTCGCTTGCCGCTGAGCCAATAACTGACGCTAAGCTATGCCAGTTAAAACAGGTATGGCTCAATAAAGCGTTAGCCCAATTAGATTCACCAGTGCACCTTGCTAAAGCCTTGTCTGCCACTCAGCCACAAGATAAACAACATCCATTAACCGGTCCTTGGCAGCGGATCAATGCGGTTAGCGCCAAGCAGCTACAAGCTACGGTGCAAACCTACTTTACTGGTGGTTACGTTAGATTAGATTTACTGCCACCTTGGTATATTCGCGCCACTAAATCGATTTTAGAAGTCTTACCACAAGGCCTGACTGACAGCCTTGAAGAGAGCGTAATGTGATGAGATTGATAGCAATAAAAGTGGCGGCATTAGCGCTATGTAGCAGCCTAGTTTTAACTGCTGTTGGCTGCCAGCAAACCCAAGTAGAATTTACCGCCACTGCCGAGCCGCAATTACCTGTTTTTGATGCATTAGCAGGCGCACCTGAAGTTACAGCATTGCAATATCACCCTCTACAAGCGGCCACTCAAGTCACATTAGCTAACGAGCAAACATCGCCATTGGCAATCTATCTATTTAACGATACGCCATCAAAACTGCACCACTTATCACTCGTGGCCTATAGCGTCGAACCAATGATCAACCTCGATGTGTTAGTTAATGCTTTTAGCGAGAAAAAACACTGGTTAGTGCAGCAAATACCTCTCTCTTGCGCCGAGAGTTTACGTATTCGGCCGACCATGCACAGCCTAACATTGAGTATTGATTGCCCTGACTCGCCGCTAATAGCAACCGAGTTACTCATGCAGTTTTGGCAAAATGATGGCCTAGCAGAAATAGACATAGCTAAGGTGCGACGCCAGCTGAAACTGGGCAAACATATTAACGCCTATAGCGGCGCAGAGATAGACGATGTATGGGCGCAAAAAATCCTTGGCGAGCGGCATATTTATAATCAAGCGCTCGATGATAAAACCTTGGCTGATGAGTTAGATTTAGCCAAACTCAATAAGGTTAGAGACAGCATTTTCGCCCAATCCCAATGGGCTTTTTTTGCCGATAAACGCCTAGAACAAGATGTTGATTTTAGCGCTAATGTTATTAAACAATTTAGCAGTATAACAAACGTACCTAGGTTATCTTCAACCGCCAATTCATCATCAAAAAACGCATTATCGACGCAGAGTAGCGACCGTAAAACAGCTTTTGTCGAGCCAAGTAATACTAATAAAATCTTATATCTAATTGATGCTCCCGGTAGCGTACAAACTCAGGTTCGGATTGGCTACCCACTCAGTCAACCTACAGACCATAATGGCGATAAGGACAGCAAGCTTGATGCGATTCAAAATTGTAAATTACTGGCTAGCTGGCTTGGCCGTAGTTTCTCAGGCCGTTTGTATTACGATTTGCGCGAAGTGCGTGGCTTAACCTACGGTATTTACGGTCGCTGTTTTGACAACCCGTTATCGCTCACCCTCAAGTTTTATGGCAGCACTAAACTTGAACACACCGGTGCATTTATTGATGGCGTGTTAGACCATTTAGCCTTAGCCACCGAAACACCAATCTCAACCACTGAACTTAGTGCGTTAACCACCTATCTTACTAGCCAGAAAATACTGCGCCAAAGCAACTATCGCGCGCTTGAGCTCGACACTATTAAGCTATTAATTCGCGGTGATAGCTCACAACAAGAGCAACGCGAAGCCAGCAGATTGGCCAATTTAACGCCAAAGCAATTACAACGCATTGCCAGCTCAGTTTTTAACAATGTGCCCTATATCGTGATCCGCGGGGACGCTGATAAAATAAGTGCCGATATTAACAATAAACTCCCCGATTGGAACATAGTCGAAGCATTAGCGAACTAAGCATACAACCTGACTTTTTTGTAAATAGCGGCCTTTTTGTTAAGTCGCTAACATCCTAGAAAATAAACCCAATAAAGATTTCAGTTATTGCTAAATCCAGTCGCATTAACATGCAAAATTGGGTTTATTTATAGGAACACTCATGCATTCAAGTATCATGAAATTCGCCATCGACGATGGTTCAACCAACGTTAAGATCAGCTGGCTTGAGGACGGTCAAGTGCGCAGCGTAACTTCGCCCAACTCATTTCGTAAAGACTGGAAAAGCGCGGCTTTACTAAATGACCGCAAGGTATTTAACTACCAAGTAGCATCGACTAAATATACCTACGACGCCACATCTGACAAGGCATTATCGACGACTCATGTTGCCTTTCAATATGACGATTTGAACCTACTTTCAGTACATCATGCGCTGTTGCAAACGGGCGTTAAACCTTGCCCGGTGAGTATTCTGGTTACCCTGCCAATCACTGAGTACTACCAAGCCGACGACTGCCAGAAAAACGAAGAAAATATCGCACGTAAGAAAGCCAACCTAATGCGTGAAATCAGCCTTAACAAAGGCGAGTTGTTCACTATTGTCGATGTAGAAGTATTGCCTGAAAGCTTACCCGCCGTACTGACCACATTGATGGATTCAGGCGTGAATGAGTTTACCAAGTCTCTTGTTATCGACTGCGGCGGCACCACACTCGATATGGGAGTGATTGTTGGTGAATTTGACGATGTGTCAGCTGTTTATGGCAATGCTGAAATTGGCGTATCTATGGTGACTAACGCGGCAAGAAAAGCCCTATCGGCAGCCGATAGCGATGCCAGCTACCTTGTTGCCAACGAGCTGATTAAGCGTCGTCATAATCGCGAGTTCGTCGAAGAAGTGATTAACGATATAAGCAAGGTTGACTGGGTACTTGAACGTATCGAAAACAAGATCAGTGAACTTGGCGCCGCAGTTGCTTACGAAGCTAAAACCTTTACCCGCAACCCTAATCGCATCTATTTAGTAGGCGGTGGCGCCATGTTAATTGAAACAGCCATTCGTGAAGCTTACCCATCATTGGGTGAAAAAATCGTCATGATAAAAGAGCCTCAAGAGGCACTTTCACGCGAGATCTGTTGCTACCACGCAGCAGAAGCTAGCGACGCGGCTTAAGAGGTAGTTATGCGCATTCGATTCAATGTGGGCCTAGAGCCTGAGCTCTTCGACTCCCACAGCTACGCCATTCAATGTCTAAGGCTATGGCAGCAAGAGGAAAAAGCGCGCAATGATGAAACCGATATCGTGCTACAGCGCCGTATTCAGTTTCATCGTGACCTGTATTTGTCGGGCTTATTCCTGCACGAATTAGCGCCGCAGTTGCCGTCCATGCTCACCCAAACCTTGCTGCAAGATAAAGTGAATAGCCAGACTTTGGCTTGCCAACTTAAATCTGCGGGCCTGGTTTTGGAGCCTGCGGCTGAGAATGGTCTATCAGAGCTACAGTGGAAAAAACTCAGCACTATGCTTGAAGCTGCCAGTTTGCCTAAGCAGCAAAGCGAGCCGCTTAACTTAACTGCCATTGAACAGCAATTAGCCCAGTTACAACAGCTAATGCTTGAGGGGCTGGAGCAGCTAAGCTCAGCGCTTACGCATTCAGCCACCAGCCAAGCAGAGGCGAGTAATAAAGAGGCTCGTAATAATGAGACAAGTCAAACAGAAGTCAGCGATGATACTAAGCTGCATCAGCCAGACTTTAGTGCCCAGCTGAGTCAACTTAAGCAGGGTCAAGAAAAGCTAATGGCGCAGATAAAAAGCTTATCTAGCCAGCTAGCTCAAGTCTCTGTTAGCACTGTTGCTAACAGCTCTGCCAATGATGCCTCTAACCTAGAAACTCCCAGCTTAGAGACGCAACTTGAGCGAGCCAGACGAGTGAAATCCAAAGGGCTGTGGTAGCCACTTTGGGGCACTAGAACAGTTCTAAAAACAGAAAATCCACCGTATTAGGGTGGATTTTTTTTAGCTTACTCGATACGGGTTTTCGAAGTAAAAAGTTTGACGAGTAAAACGTTTAGCTAGCCGATTGCGCCAGGTATTTCGCCATCTCAACTGCTGGCACCATGCCACCACCAGTCGCCCACACTACGTGAGTCGCATTGCTCATCATCTCAGGTGTTAATCCCATACGGGCTTGGTATTGTGTATCAGCGCTTACTCGTAGAGCACCTGGCATACCCGCAAGTGCTGATGGCTCAAGCTCAATACCTTCACTCTGAGCTAATAAACCAAGTAGATCATACATGTGCTGATCGCTTAGCGTGTAGTAACCATCAAGCATACGCTCCATCGCACGGCCAACAAAGCCAGAAGCACGACCTACCGCTAAACCATCGGCCGCAGTGACGTTGTCGATCCCTAAGTCTTGTACAGCGATTTCGTCATGCAGACCGGTATGCACGCCAAGTAACATACAAGGCGAATGTGTTGGCTCAGCAAAGAAACAGTGAACGTTATCGCCAAACGCAAGCTTAAGGCCAAATGCCACACCACCAGGGCCACCGCCCACACCGCAAGGGAGATACACAAACAGCGGGTGCTCGCTATCAACCTTGATATCGGCTGCGTCAAACTGTGCTTTTAAGCGTTCACCGGCAACCGAGTAACCTAAAAATAGCGTGCGAGAGTTTTCATCGTCGATAAAGAAACAGTTAGCATCCGACTCTGCCGCCTTACGCCCTTGCTCAACTGCAACGCCGTAATCTTGCTCATATTCATGTACCGTTACGCCATGGCTGCGCAGCTTGTCTTTCTTCCATTGGCGAGCATCTGCCGACATATGCACACTCACTTTAAAACCAAGCTTGGCGCTCATAATGCCGATAGACATGCCTAAGTTTCCGGTCGAGCCTACCGCGATGCTATAACCATTAAAGAAGCTACGCATCTGTTCAGTAAACAGCATTTGGTAATCGTCAGACTCTTTAAGCTTACCCGCAGCGATTGCCAATTTTTCAGCGTGGGTCAGCACTTCATAAATACCGCCGCGCGCCTTGATAGAGCCAGAAATCGGTAGATGACTGTCTTTTTTCAGCATCAAATTACCAGCAATCTTTTGGCCGTATTTAGCTTCTAGCGCCTGCTGCATTTGTGGAATAGCCACCACTTCAGACTCGATAATTCCGTTAGACGCTGCCGTCTCAGGGAAGGCTAACGTTAGGTAGGGTGCAAAACGCTGTAAACGTGCGCTAGCATCGGCCACATCAGTGCTATCTAAGCCAACATAAGGTAGTGCTTCAGCTAAGTGAGTCGCCTTGGTTTCAAACCAGCTAACTTCTTCAAGCTTGATAAGCTGAGTCAGCAAAGGGAAGTCGTTTAGCAGTTGTTCAGTGTTCATCATTTCAATTCCCCTTTAGGATTAAATAACATAAGACAGTGCAAAAGTCGCAGCCAGTGCCACAAGTGAGGCGATAAAGGTGGCTGTGGTGTAATACATAAATGTTTGTTTCATCGTCGCGCCGGTGTATTGCTTAACCAGCCAGAACAATGAGTCGGTAACGATAGTGCAGCCGATAGCGCCAGAGCCGATAGCTAAGGTGACAATAACTGGATTCAAGTCTGGATAAAGCACTAATAACGGCGACACAATCGCTGTAGCGCCCATCATGGCTACCGTTGCCGAGCCTACCGCTGCGTGTAAGATAATGGCGACTAACCAAGCCAGTAGCACAGGATGCATATCAAGGTTTGCTAAGATCTGCGCCAGACTATCGCCCATGCCGCTGCCACTTAATACGCCGTTAAACGCCCCGCCCGTACCAATAATCAGCAAGATATTAGCGATAGAGGCAAAACAGTCTTCGGTTTTAGTCAACAAGGTGCCCATGGTCATCTTGTTACGCAAACCTAGCAGGTAATAAGCCACAAACGCTGCAATAAACATCGCCGTGATTGGGTTACCAATAAATTCAAGGGTGGTGTAAAGCGCACTGCCCGGCTCCATATAAAGCTCGGCCACAGTTTTCACCAACATTAAAATAATCGGCAAAAGAATGGTGAACAAGGTCGTTCCAAGTGATGGCAACTCGCTCTCTTCACGGGTAGAAACTTCATTAAACTCTGCCGGTACGCTTAAGTGCGGCAGCTTCTCACCAAACATTTTAAGGAATAGCGGGCCGCCAATTAGTGAGGCTAGTAAACCGATTAACAGACCCCAGATGATGACTGTTCCAACATCAGCGCCTAGTGCATTGGTCACAAACAGTGCAGCGGGGTGCGGCGGTACAATACAGTGCACTGCCATCAAGGCTGTACACAGTGGAATGGCAAGTTTTAGCAGTGAAGTATTGGTTTTACGAGCGATAGAAAATGCCAGCGGAATAAGCAATACCACGCCCACTTCAACGAACAAGGTAATACCGCAGATTAAGCCCACCAGCACCATGATCACATCAGGGCTTAGGTAGCGAGATTTTAGCAGGGTGATACCAATTCGCTCGGCAGCGCCTGAGATCTCCATCATCTTGCCTAATATCGTGCCCAGACCGATAACTATAGCCAAGAAGCCTAAGGTTCCACCGATCCCAGACTCCATCGCCTTGATCATTTCCAATGGTGCCATGCCCATCATGCCGCCCACAAAGAAGCTGGCTAGCAGTAGCGCAAGGAAAGGGTGCAACTTGAACTTTACGATGCTGACAACAATCAACAAAATGCTGCTAAGTAAAGTTCCGATAATCCACAGTTGTGATTCCATTGTATTTCTCTTATTGGTTAACAGGAGTTAAAGGAATGAAAAGGAGTAAAAAGTTGCGCTATTAAAGCCAATCGCAGAAATGCTGACAAAAGATATAAATTGCAGTTCAGTTGAGCCAGATTGTGGCAACAGGTGTTCAATTGTCACAAAAGCGTTTTTTACATGACACAAGCTTCAACTGTGTTGATGTGATCAGCGCTAAAAAGCGCCTTAAGGTAAAATGCTCACATCACAAATTGAGAACTCAGTCATGTATTCCCAGCAAGATGTATTCAGCCGCAACCGTTTACTCAGTTGCTACCAACTGGCAAAACTGCATACCTTTGAAGTGGTTGCCCGTCACCAATCCTTTTCGCTAGCTGCAGAGGAGCTTTGCGTCAGTCCTTCAGCCGTAAGTCATAGAATTACCGCACTAGAGAGTGAGTTAGGCTTTAAGCTGTTTGCTCGTTTTCATCGCAGAATCGAGCTAACGGAAGATGGCAAGCGTCTGTTTTCCAAGCTGAAAGACAGCTTAAAAAGTCTCAACCAAGAAGTGTTCGAAATTAAAAACCAAGAGGTGTCGGGTAAACTGACCATCTACTCGCGCCCTTCTATCGCCCAATGTTGGTTAGTGCCCAAAATTGCCGATTTCAGCCGCCTGTATCCAGCGATAGCCATTAATATTTTGACCGGCAATGAAAACGTTAACTTCAATAGCTTTCATATCGATCTCGCGATCTACTACGACAATCATCCGCGCAGCAAACTGTTTTGCCAGCACTTGATGGATGAAACCATCATGCCAGTCTGCAGCCCCGAGTATGCAGCCGAGCACGATCTTATCGACAAGCCTGAGCATCTGAGTCGCTGCACCTTACTACACGATAATCAGGCCTGGGAATATGACTCAGACTGTGATGAATGGAAGTATTGGGCCGAAACTCAAGGGCTCAATATTGAAGACAAGCGCTCAATCGGTTTTGACCGCTCAGACTTAGCCGTTATCGCCGCCATGAACCATGCTGGTATCGCTATGGGACGTGGCCAACTGGTAAGTAAACGTATCGTTCGAGGTGAACTCATCGCCCCCTTTGCTGGCCAGCAAGTTAACTGCGAGCAAACCTATTATGTGGCTTCTCATGATAAGGAGCTAAACCCTAAGGCTAAGCTGTTTGTGGCTTGGTTAAAACAACAAGCCAAACACAACAATCACTAACAGCTGAAGACAATTAAATTTACTCACATTGGATGCTCCCCAATAAATGAGCTTGAGCTGATATAATCACGCCATCTCAACAGATGTAATGGAATGCTATGAGCCATCAAGCTGCGAAGCTATTGAGGCAACACCCGCAATTAACTGCCAGTGCTGCTGATGCCTGTACTGGTGTTACTGTTAGTGCTGAACGCAGCGGGCCCCTCGCGCGCTATCAAGAGCAGATCGAGCGGCGACAGATTATCGACGATGGCGCGCAGCACCAAGCCATAGCAGCACTGGAGCGATTGCACCAACAGCTAACCCAAGAGCCCAAAGCGCCTCAAGTCAGTGACGATGCAAATCTAGTGTGTCAGGGTCTTTATATGTGGGGCGATGTCGGCCGTGGTAAAACCTACTTGATGGACTTGTTTTATCAATGCCTTGAAAGTGAATCTAGCGTGCTCACGCTTAGGCTGCATTTTCATCGGTTTATGGCGCGCATTCATAAAGAGCTTATCGGTGAGTCGGGGAAGCGCGATCCTCTCAAGCGCATTGCCAAGCGGGTGGCACTGGAATGCCGCGTACTGTGTTTCGATGAGTTTTTTGTCAGCGATATCGGCGATGCGATGATCTTAGCTAAGCTATTTGAAGCGCTATTTGAGCAGGGCATTATCTTAGTCGCCACCTCAAACATTCCTATCGATGAGCTATATAAAAATGGCCTGCAGCGCCAGCGTTTTTTGCCGACTATCGACCTGCTCAATCGTTATACTCAAGAGCTGCATTTAAGCGGTGAGCAAGATCATCGCTTGCACCAATCCACAGATTCAAATACAGCGACAAAGCCGCGCTACTTTGTTGACTCATCTAATGACAGCGCTAACGACTCAAATGACAAGCTAGTGCTAGCGCAGTTTGAGCAGGTTTTTAATCGATGCCCACAAGCCGAAGCCGCTGCATCAATTGACGCGCCGCTATTAATCCATGGCCGCATAATCGATACCATTAAATACAATCAGCATGTGGCCTGGTTTGAGTTCGACGCCCTGTGTGACGGCCCACGTTCGCAGCTCGATTATATCGAAATAGCCAGCCGCTTTAGCACGGTTATACTCACCCAAGTTCCGGTTTTAGGCGGGGAGCCCCGCAGTTGGATTAAAGCCCGCGGCACCGAAGATGGCGCAGTGGCAATAGAAACAGGAAATAGACAACTGTCTTACGCGGTGAGTGATGATCCCGCGAGGCGCTTTATCAGCTTAGTGGATGAGTTATATGACCAAGGAGTGGAGCTGTATATTCAAGCAGATGTAGCGATGGATGAGCTCTACAGCGGCGGCGCATTAAGCTTTGAGTTCAGACGCACATTGAGCCGTTTGACCCAAATGCAGAGTTTAGAATATTGATGACTCAATAATGGAGGCAACGGGTATGCGATGTATTCTTCGCCCCATAGGATCCCGCCATCAATGGTTCCAACGACCTGCGGTCAGCGCATGTGCAGACACTGCCGAGGCTTGCTTTCGCCGTCCATGACCGCTCCACGGTGGCGTCCTTACTACCAAAGGCCTCAGCTGTATCTACACTAAGTTAGAAAAGCCTACTCCCCAAAATTATGCCGCTAAAGTCAGAATGCTCGAGAAATTTGAGATCAAATCTATTGCTTGCAATAAGCTTGCGGCATAATGACGCCAATTACATTACAGAGTCGTAAAAATGGATAACCAGCAAGACAGCTACATGACTGAAGAAACCCTGATTGAAACAGTCGAAAATCAAATCGCCGATGGCGAGCCGAAAAAAGTCAAAGAAACGCTAATGCGTTTAGTGATGACAGGTACGCCGCGTGAAGAAGCGATTCAATGGATGGCATGCGCGCTAGCTATTGAAGTTAGCGATGTAATGCTAAATGGCGCGTCATTTAACGAAAAGCGCTACAACCAGCATTTAGATGCCATGCCAAATCTAGATTGGATGGAAGACTGATATAAGCAGCTTAATATCAGCCTCTTATTATCAACCTGTTTAGCACCAACTTATCTCGCATGTTAGCTGGTGCTATCCTTGCCACCCTGTTTGGGCTTGCTATAGCACAAAGCTCTGCGCATCAAGCCAAGTTCCCCCCACACCCTGCGACTAAAGCTTCAACTACAACTCACACTACAACTACAACAAAAAGAGAATTAGCCGTGAGCCAGCCACATACCCTGACATTAGATGACGTCTCATTTGATAGAAAACAAGGCAGGATTGATGTTTACAAGGGCAAGCATAAACATATCATCATCCCTGATAATTTTGACGGTGTAGCTGTCACCAAGATCTGGGATTATGCGTTTTCAGAGGTTGAGGAGTTAAGCGAGGAATTCGAAGAGGTCCCACAGAACCCAATAGCCAGCGTGGTTATCCCTAATACTGTCATAGAAATTGGCGATAGCGCATTTCAGCGTAACGCCCTTACCGAGATAGTGATCCCAAGCTCTGTCACTCGTATTGGTTACAAGGCCTTTGCTGAAAACGCACTTACCAGCGTTGATATCCCAGATTCAGTGACTGAAATTGCAGAAAGAGCATCTGCAAACAATGCATTAACTCACCTGAGCCTGCCAAATTCATTGGCTAAAATTAATGACCGAGTGTTTCAATTTAATACGTTAACCAGCATCACCATTCCAGACTCAGTGACTGAAATCGGCTTAGGCGCATTTAGAGGAAATGAACTTCAAAGCATCACAATTCCTGACTCGGTAACTGACATAGGTTCTGAAGCGTTTGCAGATAATGCCATAACCAGCGTATTCATTCCGACTTCGGTCACTTACATGGGTAATGACGCTTTTACCGATAACCCATTAAGGGGCAGGATCATTAAAGGCGTTGGCAACAAAAAGCCGCCCAGAGAACTCACTGACGAAGAGTGGCTCGAAGTCTTTGGTGACTTATAAGCTTAAGTCACCCTCAAACTTAGATTTAAGTATCAAGCAACGCTTCACTTCAATGTTTACACATTACGAACAATAAAACTGTCACGGTCTGAGGTCATCTGCAGATACATCAGATAAAGGACGGGGATTAATATCAAAGAGAACACCACCAAAGCCACAATCAAAAACAGGTGCATTGTTGGCTTGATAACAGCGGTGTCGGGATTACTGGGTTTATAATGTACTAAGATCTTCTTATCCCGAGGAAACTCTGCCACCAAGGCTTCAGCTTCTTCCAAAGAGTAACCCGGGATAGCACCTGTGATATCGGTCTTATTGCTCTTGTGGTAGATTTTGCCGTCAACTGCATAGAAGTACTCAATAGCCACTTCGTAATGAGATTCAGCGCTGCTTCTTTCATGGTAGCGCTCAATCAGCCAACAGTTTACCACCATCCCTTTAGCTGTAGGCCAATTAAAAGCTGCATGAGACTGATGCACAGCATAGGTTGCCACTCCAACAGCAGTGGAGAACATGATAAACATAAACCAGATTAATATTGAAATCTGCGACAGCTTAAACCGCTTCATTTTTATGTTCCTTAATATCCGCACAAGCTTTTTTATTGCAATCGACGCTACTGCCCTCAGTGCAATCCTTATGACTATTCATCAAGGCTTGATAGCCTTTCACAAGCTTTACCAATGGCCATATCATGCCAATAACCAGCAACACCAACGCAAGCAAACCTAAGGCAAGCATATAAAAAAAATCATCACCGTCGCCGGCACTGTTGAACAGCCCGCCACGATTAAATATGCTGGCTCCCCAAACCGAAGCAAAAGCTGCCAAATTCAACGCTAGATGTAAGCCGAACGATTGCAAAATAACCCAATACCCTTGTTTTAAAACCGCCGATTGGATGCGGTACCAGTTAACCCCAACCCAACCAAGCCAGCCTATCCATAGCGTCGCCGCAGGCAACCAAAGAGCGCCAAGAATATAAATCACAGGCACAGCAAAGTAACTGTAGCGCAGCTGAGTGAGTTGAGAGTGTCTTGATAAGTCCATTTTTAATCCTTATTTACAGCGACTTTAGATAGCCTTGCTGTAATACATCTTGGTTTTGGTGCTAACCTTGCCATTAACAATGGGTGTCAATGCTATTTGATCTGTCCCCAGACCTCCATGGCAGGCTTCGCCTGAATTCAATGCAAAATGCTATTTGATCTGGCCCCAGACTTCCATGACAGGCTGCGCCTGAATTCAATGCAATCAAGCTCCGCTTGATAAAGGTCGTGAGCTTCCAGCTCACACTCGGCCAAGTAGTTTACTTAGGTTAGCGAGGTAATGAATATAAATAATCTGGCCGATTGCCGCTGCGGTAACTGACACAGGTAATAACCAATCCTCAATGCCTTGAACCAATGAATATCCATAGCCGCCACACCAATCAGCAGGCTGAGGCAAACCGCAAGAATAGCTATTGACGTAATAATCGATAGGTTCCCAAACCGTATAAAAGAGTAAGCCGAGCATATAGATGCCGTAACACGCCAACAGACGATTAAAGGTCACCCCTCTAGTCCACGCTTTACCATACGCAATCTTGTCGTGGATTAAGGTAAACAGGGCTGGCGCAGCATAGATAAGGACAACAAAAAAATAGTAGATCATGCAACCTCTTTGCTTGGCAAAATACATATTGGGGATCCCCCCTTAAGCAGCCCCTGATGTTACATGGAGCCAAGCGTTAACGGTATAGTAATTAAGATTATTTTAAGAAAAGTCAGGACTAAGGATTGTACATTGCTATATACAGTCGTTTAGCAACTGCGATGGGAAGTGGTGTTTATGTCAGTTCATTCGCGCCAATTAACGATTGATTTATGGTTCAAGATAGATGAGATTAGAATAGTTTACTCTGACCCCACATTTCCTGGTCCCAGACTTCCATGGCAAGCTGTGCCTGAATTCAATGCAATCAAGCTCCGCTTGATAAAGGTCGTGAGCTTCCAGCTCACACACGGCCAAGAGGGGATCAACAGCAATCCCCTCTTGGATCACCCCTGCCGCCCCGACGAAGTTGTTGCTCCTCATACTCCAATAAAAATCGCCTAACGGCTCAGATGGGACATCCATGTCCCGCCGAGCCTGAACCATCATCCATGATGGTTCCACGGCACTATTTCGAGCAAAGAGTTATTTACGTACTTCAGCAACTTCGATGGGGAGTTGGTGTTTCCTGTTGACCTACAAGGGTTATTAAACTTTTGATTATGACCAAATATAGAAAGCAGCAATTAAAGAACCTAACATCAATTCAGAAAGTTTACGCTGACCCACTTATCATAATACCTAAAGCACAAAGCAATCATTATGCAGACTTTGCCAAATTAACTACTTTAATTAAATCATGCTCTCTTGGTAACTCTTTATCTTTATAACCATCCTTGCCGTAAAATCTGACAGTAACGTTTTCATAGTTAGCCTCAGCTATTTTCTGAGCAGCCTCGACGTCAATAATTCCAGTCAAAATTTCAACTTTTTCATGCTCACCAGCGACTTCATTATAATAACCAACTATACGGTCTACTGAGCCAGATACTTTAGCAATCATGTCTTTCCCAACATAAACCTCTGCAGAGTCTATAAATGACCAGCTACCATAAAGCGCTGTTGAATATAAATTTATAGAAATATTGTTGGTGTCGCTTACCCAAGTATATTGAATAGTTCGAGTTTCAGCTCCAGAAATTGCTAAGAAGCCATTCATATCATTTGCAGTGGCTTGAACACGATCTTTTAATTTATCGTAAGAGCATATTATTGATTCACAATTTTCGACCAATAGAGTTTCAGAGACTCCACTTCCTCGACTCATCTTTCCATAATCATTCGCTACACAACCAGCTAGTGTTCCAATGAGGAGCATTGCTGTAATTACATTTTTTGTTATCACGTCTTTTACCTATCTTATGGGTAATTTTATACTGAAATACGAATACCGTTTATTCAAAACAGCCACAAGCACAAGCTAACAGCCTGAATTAAAATAGATATTATTGCTTTACGAATAATACTTAAAGAAATGATTCTTTATTTACTGATAATAAATATATTGCAAAAAGCTAAATGCTGGGCTAGGTCAAAGCAAGAGTTTAATCATTAAGAAATGAGTTAATTACCAAGCTCACAGAAAACACCAATCCCCCATCGGAGTTGCCGAAGTCATTGAAGAAAATAGTGTGAGCGAGTCATGGATGACGAGATAGCCTTAGGTGAGCCATGGATGGCGAATATAAGGCGATAGCGATTTTCGAAAATGAGTGAGGATCAACAACTTCGTCTGGGGCGCTGAGGGTTTGTTAAGGGGGACAAGCGCTTTCCCCCTTGGCTCAGGTGTGGGCGAAGCGCCACGACTTTTATCAAACGAAGTTTGATTGACCTATAGTGGGATGAAATCCCATAATGAAATTGTTAGACGCAGTCTAACTTAGAAATCAGACCTAGTCTGATAAAACCCACTTCTTAGACAGCGTCTAAATCAGCATCGCGATCATACTGCCAACCGTCGCCGCCGCTTTCACATATTGGCCTGCCGAATACGATGGGTCACCGTTCTCATCAATCTCTTCTGGATGATCAAGCCCAAGCGCACCAAACACGAACGATTCGATATCACCGCCATCTTCTTCAGATGCTTTATTTGCTGCCTCAGCCGCAGCAGGTTTAGCCCCTGTTTGCTCTGCTGCCAGTTTATCTTGGGCGGCGCTTGATAGGGTAACTGTGGTGCTATCACCAGTATTGGGCAGTGGCTTAGTTGCGCTAGCAGTAACCGCATTGTTAGCGCTGTCAGATGTCTGGCTTATCGCTTGGTTGGCAGTGTTAGCAGCTTGCTGTGCTGTCGGTTCAGCCGTGACTTTGGAGCTGAGATTAGCGCTAATATTGGTACTGTTTGCACTATTGGCTAGGCCACTAACAGAAGTCATCTAACAATCCTCAACAGGATCCCTTTACTGCTCCCCTGAGCAATAGTGAGATATATTGCTGCGATAGTAAGCATTTAATCAATTTCCTCAAAGCAGATTTTGTCGAAAACATGATACAAAACGTATCATTAGCGATACTTTATTAAGCGCTAGTTAAAAGCTAAATTGGGTTCGCTGTACCCATAGTGGTTCATGTCGCAAACCTTGCATATGAATAACATCCACACTCATCTGGGTTAACTCTTCAAATAAACCGATAAATTGCTCACCACCATGACTGGTCGTCAAGTTAGTGGTATATAAAGAAAGCTGACTATTGTTGGCAAACTGGCGAGCAAAAATCGTTAAGCTATGTTGATGCTCAAGCAAGTAATGCTGATCGATCCAACGTCCACCCAGGTAAATTGCAGAGCTTGAAGCCTTAGCAACAATGGTCACATTTGAGTAAAGCGGCTCCTCGGCTAACACTTGATTTATTTGCTCAAAAGGCTCTTGGTTTTCTTCTAACACCAGTAGATGAACATCTCCCCTCACACCTGCTAAAAACGACTCAATTTGCTCACTGGAGCGATCGACAATGATCAAGCTAACACCTTGATCTGCGCTGACTAACGAGCTTGGGATAGTTATCATTTTATTGGGTGTATCGGCTGCAACGGCGCTGTTTATCAGCAACAGAACGCATAAAACGAGTAACCAACGTAGCGGTAACTCCTTAACAAACTGATATTTACTGGTGCTAGGCTTACACTTAAGCGTGAAGTGTTTGCTGATCAACATGCTGGTAAAGCATTCATTGAACCGAGTGTAGCAACTGAGTAATTTGGGCGAGTTCATAAGCAACTCCTTAGACTTAAGGTAATAGGCCTAAGGTTGCAAGGAGTAAACCAAGTTGTTCCTTTTTAGCTCGTTGCTATCTACGCTGAGAAATAACAACTTATCATTCAAGCGATTAGCAAGGCTATAAATAAGCGGCTACGAGCTTGTATTCGACTTGTTAGAGCGATTATCAGTATAAAGCGCTGCGATTAATCATGTTGTCTTAATCTGCAAGGCAGTTTGCGACTCCCTATACCCACTAGAATTAGCTTGTCATGAGTGAGAGTGATAGGAGAGAGCTTGATTACATCATTTAATCAGAGTGCAAAAAACCTCGTCACATCCAAGATACTCAGAGGCTTATTAATGACCAGCAATACTCTACTGCGGCTCGGCTAAAACCTGCTGATAGATAGCTTCCACTCTGTCGATATGTGGTTGCAATGCATCAATGGGTAGCACTGTAGGTTTTTGTTGCAATGTTAGTCTGTGGCTTTCGTCTCGCAGATGGCAGTAGGCTTGAGTTAATGCTTGGGCACTTTCAAGTGGCAGCAGTTCAAGCTCTGCAAGATCGGAGAAGATCCGCACATTGTCAGACCAAAAACATAAACGCTTATGCTCATGGCTATTGGCTAACACCATATATTGGGCGATGAACTCAATATCGGCGATGCCTCCGCTGCTCTGCTTTAAATCGAACATACCAGGCTCAACTTTTAGCAAGTGATTACGCATCTTAATCCGCATTTCTCGCACGTCTTTAGCCAGCGACACTTTATCTCGTGAGGTTTGCAAGACTTCAGCTCTTAACTCATTAAAACGCATTGACAGAGCATTATCGCCAAACATAAACCGCGCGCGTACTAGTGCTTGATGCTCCCATGTCCAGGCCTCGTCACGTTGATATTCTCCAAAGTTTTCTATCTCGCTGACCAATAAGCCCGATGCACCAGAAGGCCTTAAGCGCATATCCACTTCATAGAGCTCGCCAGAATTAGTTCGGGTAGAGAAAAAGTGCAGTACCCGCTGGGCAAGCTTTAGGTAGAAGTGACCGATATCGATAGGCCTTTCACCATTGGTTTGCCCGGCTTTACTACCATTGTGCAAAAACACTAAATCAAGATCCGAGCCATAACCTAGTTCTATACCACCCGCTTTACCGTAACCGACAACCGCAAAGCCCATTTCGTTATCATTTAGGTTTTCTGGCACACCATGGCGAGCGCTAACTTGCGCCCAAGCTTGATGCACGACTTGCTCGATAATCGCTTCGGCTAAGAAAGTTAAGTGATCGCTCACCTCCATCACAGGTAAAACACCGGTGACGTCAGCCGCAGCAATTTTTAATTGCTGCGATAACTTAAATTGACGCAGTGCTTCCATCTGCTGCTCAAGATCATCTTCAGGCACCCGCAGTAAATACTGACGTAACTCACTGCCATAGTCGTCTAGCGATGTGGTGTCATATAACTGCGCGGGATCAATCAGCTCATCGAGCAGCATTGGGAATTTTGCTAATTGCTGACCAATCCACGGGCTGGCAAGACACAAGCTCACGAGTTGCTGCCTTGCTCCGGGGTTTTCACACAGCAGCTCTAGGTAAGTTGTACGAGTTAAAATTTGATCTAATACCTTTGAAACTGGCGCAAATGCTTTCGACGGATGGGGAATATTGGTAAATTCACACAATAGCTTAGGCATTAATTTGTCTAAGGTTTCGCGTCCGCGCGGACCAATCGTTCGACGTACTACTGTGTCGTGCCAGCTATTAAGCATTGGCCACAACTTTTCGTCATCTATCCCCTGCTCTTCTAATATCGACTGCGCATGCTCATCTTCGTAAGCATTCCAGATCTGTTGCGTCCAAGTTTCGTTTTGATCGTCTTCATTATTACCACCAACGGTTTCTTCAAAGTGGCTATGGATCTGGCGCATTGCGGTGGCGATCTGTTCACGCAGATCCATTTCAGTATCGGCGTTTAACGCATAACATAAGCGTTGCCAATCAAGTGACTCACTTGGCAATGTCTGAGTCTGCTCGTCATTAATCGCTTGCAACAAGTTCTCAACGCGGCGCAGTAAGATGTAGCTATTTTTGAGCTCATCGACGGCTAAATATTCCAGCTGACCTAACTGATATAGGGTCTCGATTGCAGCAAATAAACTTTGCTGGCGCAGCGCTGGCTCACGGCCACCGCGAATAAGTTGAAAGCTTTGCACCACGAACTCAACTTCACGTATCCCACCTGCGCCAAGTTTAATATTGTCGGTAAGTTTACGGCGGCGCACTTCTTGGGTAATTAAGCCTTTCATTTTGCGCAAAGATTCTATCGCCGAGAAATCTAAATAACGGCGATATACAAAGGGTCTTAATAAGTCGTGTAGTTCATCTGATTCTGCAGTCCACGGGCCAAGTGCTCGCGCTTTAACCATGGCGTAGCGTTCCCAGTCGCGCCCCTGCTCTTGGTAATAATCTTCAAGACCACTAAAGCTCACCACTAGCGGACCGCTTTCGCCATAGGGGCGCAAGCGCATATCGACGCGATACACAAAGCCGTCAACGGTAACTTGATGCAACAAGTTAACTAGGCGCTGCCCCATACGAATGAAGAATTGCTGGTTTTCTAATGAGCGTCTGCCGCCAGCTGTTTCGCCGTGCTCGGCAAAAGTAAAGATAAGATCGATATCTGACGAAAAGTTAAGCTCACGACCACCAAGCTTGCCCATACCGAGGATCAGGAGTTTTTGCGGCTTACCTTGGCTACAACTAGGTGTACCTAACGAGGCGCACATCTCACGGTATAACCAGTCGCGTCCTGCAATAATCAGCGCTTCAGCTAATGCTGATAGATCTAACAGCGATTCTTGTAATTGACTGTAATCCATAAAATCACGCCAAGCGATGCAGACCATTTGACGATTGCGGTATTGACGCAACACCCGTTTGGCTTGTTCTTCATCGGTTACAGGCTCAAGTAATTCAGCCAACTCTTTATCAAACACTTGGCGTTCAAAATTATGCAAATTTCGGCTAAAAAGCTCTGGGATCCACTGACTATGACGGCAAAGCTGAGTGGCAATAAAGTCACTGAGTCCAAATACTTGTTTTAACTCTTGCTGTTGCTCATCAGTCAATGACGCGACGAGGTCGGCAGCATTATCTAACAGCCTTTGCCAATACAAGTCTGCTGTTGCTGCCATTTGAGAACTAAGCTGTTTATTACCCTGTGTCGCCGTGCGCATAATAATCCCTAACAAATTAGTACATCGACATATTATGTCGTTAATGATATAGATAGAGCGTAAATAAAGGTGAGCAATTTTTATCACGGATGTTGGCAACTTGAGTTGATTTTAGCCGCGACTGAGCTGGAAACAGGATCCTTGGTATTTTTTTGCTCGAATACGCAATACTATACTAATCAGTTACAGCGATTATAGTAAGAGCGGTTATTTCTCTTGCGAATTCAATGTTTCAGCAAGCAAAACTGCTTTATGCAACACTCATTAAGCGCTATGGTCTGTTACCATTAGACAATGCGCGGCTAACACCCAAGGGTGTAAAGTAACATAACCGATTTTGGAGAGACTATGGCAGGAATGCTAATGCGCGTTCTCACCGTCATACTGGTATTCGCCCTTGCAGGATGTGGCGATGATAGACCAGAGCAAATTGCCAAGTATCAGCAGCTAACGCAACAGCGCTTAGATACTCTTAGCAATATGCTTAACGACGGTCAGGTACGTAACGCTAATTTGCTCAAACAATACGTGCAAGTATTGGAAAAGCAAAAGCCCGATTTAAGCCCTTTGCTTAATGAGCTGGCTACCGATGCGACTAATCGCGGCCCGATGTTCACCTCTTTAACTAGGCGCTTAACCGACAGCCAAAATGCGGCTAATTATGTCGATCTCGATCAGCAGCTTGCTGAAGTCGAGAACCTTTATCAGGCCGCCGACCCGAGTTTATATAACGACATGTTGTCAGACCCACTTAACGTGGTTGCCGATATGTCAGATGGTGCTCTGGCGCGAGTTAACTCCATTAGTCGCGAAGCCGCTGCCCTTGCCAATGGTGCTGAAGACTTTGGCGCTGGCAGTCAGTTAGTCGGCAACCCTGCGTACGGTGGCTGGCAAACAGGCTCTAACGGTATGTCGTTTTGGGCGTGGTACGGCATGTATTCAATGTTCTCTAACCTGACGCGTGGTCCAATTGGCTATGACAGATGGTCTAGCCGTCGTAACTACAGCTACTACAACGATGTGGGTCGCTACCGCTACACTTCGCCAAAGCAAGCTCGTGCGCAAACTCAAACCTATGAGCGCACTAAAAAGCAGTTTAATTCTCAAGGCCGAAAATTTGATAGCCCGTACGCAAAATCGCGTACCGGCTCGACCAGTCTTTCAAGACAAAGTAGCAGTACACCCAAAGCCAGTTCAACAGGACGCACTGCGAGCAGTAAGAGCAAGTTCCGCTCAAACTACTCTAAGGACAGCAGCTTCCGTAATTCCAGCAGTCGTACCACTCGCGGTGTTCGCCGAGGCAAATAATTAAGGAACTTTTATGACATTTTTAGAAAATTACGGCCTCACTCTCGATTTAATGATCATTCTGGCAATCGACTTGGCCATTGCGGTATTGCTACTAACCTTAATGCGTTACTTGCAAGGTTGGACAGTTAAAGTCAATAGCCGCCATGAGCTAGCTGAAAACGATAACTTTGCTTTTGGTATTAGTACCGCAGGCGCCGTGATGGCATTAGGTATTGTGCTCACTGGTGCAATTACTGGCGAAGCGGCAGAGTCCTATTTAGTTGAAGCTATTGGTATGAGTGCTTACGGTTTATTTGGCCTAATACTGATTAAACTCGGGCGCTTTTTACATGACAAAATTGCCCTCAATAACATAGATAAGAACGCGTTAATTATTAAAGGTAATGTGTCGGTTGCTATCGTTGATGCAGCTGCAGCCATAGCTACAGCGATAATTATCCGCTCGGTACTCATGTGGGCTGAAGACTTAACAATCTATACCTTTATTGCCATCTTTAGTGCCTTTGCGATTTCGCAGCTAATGTTAGTACTACTGACTCGTGGTCGTGAAAATCGCTATGCTAAGCGCAACCAAGGCGCATCAATGCAGGAAGCGTTAGCGCAAGGTCATACAGCGCTAGCTATCCGCCACAGCGGTTACATGCTAGCCATGGCGTTTAGCTTTAATGCTGCTAGCCACTTTATTATCTTTAATCCTGAAGCTTACATTGCCAACCTAATTGGCTGGTTAGTCTTCTCAGTAGTCATGCTGTTGTCGCTATCACTACTGATTACTTTGATTAAAAAGCTAGTGCTAGCTAACATCAACCTATGTGAAGAAGTTGAGCAGCAACACAATATCGGTCTTGCTGCAGTTGAAGTGGCAATTAGCGTCTCCATCGCGATTATTCTAGCTGCCTTAATGGCTTAGAGAGTATCAAGGGAGCGTCACTTCGCTCCCTTTTTATTAGCTACACATTCTTATCTGACTCAACATAATCAACAGACACTCAATGCAAACCGACACAAATAACTCCACTATCGAATCTAGTAACCAAACCATTGAATCAGGCAAACTCGGCTGGTTCGATGATGTATTACTGCTTGGCATTATGGCCGTGCTTGCAGGCTGTGGCCTGATCTATGAATACTTATTATCCCATTACGCTGGGCGTATTCTTGGCGCACTCGAAGCCGCGATTTACACCATGATTGGTTTAATGATTGTCTCCATGGGATTGGGTGCCTTTGCCGCCCGTAAAATTCGCTGCGCTTTTACTGGCTTTGCCGTTTTAGAACTGTGTGTTGCCTTGTGTGGATCACTGGCTATTTTAATTACCGCGGCAGTTATTGGCTTTGGCCAACAGTTGCCACTGATTATTGCTAACACATTAGGCTTGCCAGCAGATCAGCTTCCCGATGGCGGCTTTATTGGCACACTACAAAAGCTTAGCGAGTACTTACCTTATGTATGGGGTGTATTGCTTGGTTTGATGATCGGTATGGAGATCCCACTGATCGCCCGCGTACGCCAAGCGATGTCTGAAGCACACCTAATGCATAATGCCGGTACTATTTATGGCGCCGACTATATTGGTGCGGGTATTGGCGCAGCAATTTGGGTTGGCTTTATGTTAGCCATTGATATTCAACTTGCCGCCGCCCTGACAGCCAGTTTTAATCTATTGGCTGGTTTTATCTTTATCTGGCGCTTCTGGCACCAAATCAGGCATGTAAAGTTACTGCTCGTCGGCCACTTTATTGCGACCGGGATCCTTGTGCTGCTGGCGCTGCACGGCCCTCAATGGGAGCAAAACTTTAATAACCTGTTGTATAAAGACAAAGTGGTGTACGCCAAGGCAACTCGCTTTCAGCAGCTCACCTTTACCGAGCGCTTACGCGGTAATGGACTAGGACCTGTTCATTCGCTTTATATTAACGGTCGCTTACAGTTTTCAAGTAGTGACGAGCATATCTATCATTCATTTTTAGTGCACCCGACTATGGCGGCCAGTGCGCGCCACGATAAGATATTAATCATTGGCGGTGGTGACGGTTTAGGCCTGACGCAAGTATTGCAGTGGCAACCTAAGCAAGTGACTTTAATGGATCTTGATGAGGAACTGGTTGCGCTATTTAAACAACCTGCCAGTGATATGCCTGAACATCTAAGCCGTGCCTTGCTAAAACTCAATCAAAATGCTTTGAACGATCCTCGCGTTAGGATCATGTATGACGACGCCTTTAATGGCGTTGATAAACTGCTGGCGAAAGAAGAAAAATTTGACACTATTATTGTCGATTTACCGGACCCGAGCCATCCCGATCTTAACAAGCTCTATTCCGATGCTTTCTATTTAAAATTGAAGGAACTAATGAGCAACGATGCTGCCTTAACCATACAGTCAACATCGCCGTACCATGCACCCAACGCCTTTATCTCTGTGGCCAACACTTTGGAGCTGGCCGGCTTTACTGTCGATCAGTATCACCACAATGTGCCTAGCTTTGGTGAATGGGGCTGGAGTATCGCCACTTTGAGTGGTAAAAGTGGCAGAAGCCGATTAGAAAGTGTGCAGCAGTTACCGGTAAACGATCCTTGGTTAACTCCAGGACTTATCCATGCGGCCTTTGAGTTCCCGGGCAATTTCTACCAAGATAAAGGCCAGATTAAGCCCAATGTTTTAGGTTCAAGCCAGCTGTATCAATATCATCAGCAGGCTTGGTTAGAAAATCAGTAGAGTTTATTTTTGAATCGTAAAGATAGCGCTTGACATATTATGTCGCAGTGCTATCTTTAATCACAGACATAATATGTCAATAAGGACAAATATGAATATCCACACAATTGCCAACCACCTAAATGCGCTTGGCGACAACAGCCAAACTGGCTTTCAATTTGATTGTTATCCAATTGCTGGTGACGTGGAAGTCTTACAAGTTAACGTTGTTGGCCGAGAAGAAATTCCGGTATTTGTATCGGTAACGGACAACCAAGTGCTTTGCATCAGTTATTTATGGGGCGAAGACGAAGTGAATCAAGAACGTCGCGCTGAAATGTTTGAGACCATGTTAGAGCTCAACATTCCAATGCCACTGTCATCGTTTGCAAAAATCGATGATAAGTATGTGGTTTACGGCGCGCTGTCAGTGCAATCAAGCATGCAAGAGATTGAGCAGGAACTGTCTGTTCTATCTGATAACTGTCTCGAAGTCATCGACGAACTCGTCGATTACCTTAAATAAAGGAGCCACATTATGGGCATTCTAAACAAAATTCTTACGGCCTTCCGTGGCGGCGCTACTGAAGTTGGCCAAGGCATCGTAGATGCAAACTCAACACGTATTTTTGAACAAGAAATTCGTGATGCAGAGAAACACCTAACTAAAGCTAAGCGCGACTTAACTGAAGTTATGGCAAAAGAGATGCAAGCTAGCCGTGAAGTTGACCGTCTAAAACGCTCTGTTGCTGAACACGAAGGCTATGTCACACAAGCTCTAGAAAAAGGCAACGAGCCACTAGCACTAGAAGTAGCTGAAAAAATTGCTGAACTTGACCAACAGCTAAGCGATCAACAAGCGGCAAACGAAAGCTTCAGTGCCCATGCGACTCGCTTAAAAGAGTTAGTACGTAAAACTGAGCGCCAAGTTGCTGATTACCAGCGCCAGCTGACTATGGTTAAAACCACTGAAAGCGTGCAAAAAGCCACTGCAACGATTACTGACTCTTTTGCCGGTAGCAACTCTAAGCTGCTCAACGCTAAAGATTCTCTAGAGCGTATCAAGGCACGCCAGCAGTCATTTGATGACCGCCTAAAAGCCTCTGAAACGCTAGCAGAAGAGAACAGCGATAAGGCTCTACACGACAAACTTGCTGAAGCAGGTATTGGCGAGCAAAAGTCTAACGCCAATGCAGTACTTGACCGCATTAAAGCGCGTAAAGGCTAAAGGAGGCTGACGTGGGATTTCTAAGCAGCCTATTTGGCAAAAAAGAGGAACCTAAACGTCAACTCGATCACCCATCAAAACTTAATAAGGGAGATATGATCTCCCTTGATGACAGTTTTGCTTTGCCACCACAACTGCGTGGTCAGCAACTGCGAGTTGAAGCGGTTAATACTTACGAGTATGAGCGCAAGCAACAAACTGAGTGGGTGTTAAAAGGTCACGGTAGTGACACCATCTTTCTCAGCCTTGATGAAGATGATGAAACCTACCTTGGCCTCTCGATTAAAGTTAATCGAGGCCTAGTTGAAGCGCTGTTCGATTTAGATCAATTTAGTGAGATCTTTGAAGAGCCAGGTAAAGCCGAGCTAACGACTAAAACCTTGTCAGCTGACTTACAAGACTATGAGCAATGGTTGTCGGCTCATTATCATCAAGTTACTGCCGGCAGTTTTGGTTATTTCCATCGCCAAGATTACCGAGGCCAAAAGCCACCTCAAGATACAAACGGTGCAACGGGTGATGCCTTTGAGTCATACCAGTTACTCGATGATGATGAAGATAAAGCCATTGACGTTGAAGTGTATGAAGGCGGTGAAACCGATGTGATGTTAACCATCTATCGACCGCTTTCAGATATCAGAGACTACTGGCCTGGTGCATAAATAAATGGTTCTAAAGCTCCCAGCTTTAGAACCATTTTTGTTTCGGCTTCGATGAGTGGTAGCATTATACTAATTGGGATTAAGCATATTCCGCACGATCTCTTACGGATGAGTAAATTTAGGTAGCGCACGCATGACCAAACAAAAAAATCCCTTACCCGCTCAGTGGCAGCAAAACCAAAAAGCCGCTAAAGCGACGCAAATCGCTTTTGATATGGATGAAAAGTTCCAATACGCCATTCGCAAAGCTGCACTTGATGCTGGAGTGAGTCCGTCAGATCAAATCCGAGAAATATTGGGTTTAAGTGTCACCAAAAGACCCAAGCGTCCGCGCCTTACCGTGTCTCTTAGCGTGAACGATTACGAACTCTTAGCTAAAAAATATCAGCTATCACCAGAGCAACAGCTTGAAATCAAAAAACATGTATTAGATGATTTAATCCAATTTAGCGCTGATACTTAGTGCAAAACAAGGTGCTGAGTGGCTAAGGCCATTGCACCTAATAAGATGGACCTTAGTTATGGCAAATAAGAAGCGTTGGTTACTGCAACCCGATACTCCTCCGACCCCATTACAATTAGCCATGATGCTGCTATCGCTGCTGTCTGTGATTTTAGTGCTAGTGCTAACTTTTGGGCGGGTTGATGGCGAAACCCGACGCTTACTGTTCTTTATCGATACCAGTATCTGTCTTATCTTCATGTCTAACTTCTTTTTCGAGCTGTTTAAGGCCGATGAAAAAGTCGAATACCTAAAAGGACACTGGATAGACTTTATTGCCAGTATTCCCGCCATTGAAGCATTAAGAATGGCGCGTTTGTTTCAAATCTTACGTGTAGTTCGTCTTATTCGCACTACTCGCTCGTTAATTGTGCCCATGCTAAAACAACGCCGACAAGCCACTGTTGCCAGCTTATTAGTCGCACTCATCACCATCTTAACCTTCTCTTCAGTGCTGGTATTAATTGTTGAAAGCGGTGTTGATGGTGCCAATATCGACACTGCTGAAAGTGCCATTTGGTGGGCACTAGTCACTATTTCTACTGTAGGCTATGGCGATTATTACCCGGTCACCACCGCTGGTCACATTATTGGTGGCGTGGTCATTGTCTGTGGTGTGAGCTTCTTTGGTGTAATTTCTGGTTATATGGCGTCGGTATTTGTCTCACCTGATGAGTCAGAAAAGCTCGACTCTCACGCAGAAGAAATCCGCTGTGAGTTAAACAATAGTCTACAGCGAATGGAAGCCAACCAACAAAAGCTGCTAGCCGAAATCGATGAGCTAAAACAGTCTATTGAAGATACGATAGCAGACAAGATAGACGATAAGCTTGAACAGAAGCTAGAAAGCAAACGCCAGGACGAAAATTGATCCCTTTAGCGTCAAGCTAGCTGCAAAACAAAAAGCCCACATGATGTGGGCTTTTTGTTTCAACGTGTTTACTGAATGAGTTAACGCCAGTAAGGCTCGTTTTGCAGCGCACTGCGACGAGAAAACTCCATCGCTTGTACTAAGCTCTGCTCTTTGTTTTCCAACCAGGCACTAATATCTAAATAGGCTATTTCGCTGATCTCTTTTAGCTGGCGATAAGCCGCAAGTGTACGGATCCCCAGCGCTAGATCCTGCCAAGGTGCTCTAAACTGATCGCGTGATTTTTCAGGGTAAAGTCCACCATAGGCCACTCCCACAAAAATACTGTCATCGAGTGCTTTAGCCACTGAAAGATAATCAGAGCTGCTAAGTTCATTGTCGCGTGGCATTACATCGATAATGCGCTGCCAAGAGTTTTCTTGCATTTTATTAGCGAAATGTCTGAGGTCGAGCTCTTTATTGATACTAACCTGACCATCAGTAACTTGAGTCAGCAGATCGACCAAATGAACTTGTAGGCGACCATAACAGATATCATTCAACAGTTGCTCTACCTGTTCAACGACATCAAGCTGCTGCAATTTATCGGTTGCCACATCAACCAACGCTTGGTGTTGCGGCCATTTCGATACCAGTGCAACGTCGCCCTCGATAATGCCGTATAGGCTCAGTGCTTGTTCAATAAAGTTTAAGCGACATTCAATACAGTCAAAATCTGCTTCAAACGAGTCCTCTATTAAATCAAACTGTTTCAGTGTGCTTTTTAATAAACGAATGCAGGCACGCAGTCGATAACTCAACATTGGTAGCTCAAGCTGATTTTGCTCAGGATCAAGCAGCATGGCTTCAATTGTTTGCCAACGATCTAAACCTAAAGTTAATAGGTTAATTGCCACTTGCTTAAGGCTTTGATTGGGCTCAATCTCAATAAATGTCAGTGCATCTATAGTGTCAGGAGTATATTGTCCCGCTAAACGATAGCCACGCTGTGCTTTGCTCGCCTTACCTAAACGCACTGGAATGGCTCGACTGACAATGCCAGCAAGAGTTAATAAAGCACTTGTATCACCCGCTAACAGTTCAAATTCTAGCTCGCAAATAGGGTCTACAGCATCGTCGACTCGGATCTCGCCTATGTCTAGCGCCACCTCAATTAAACTGTCATCAACAAAAATATGCCATCGCTGACGGGCGAAATCTGTATTAAATAAACAGAAGAGTTCTGACTGCGTTTGCTCGATATTTGCGCCTACAGGCCAAATTTCGTTCGGGAATAAATTTAATTGAGGAAACTTTTGATCTACATCAACATTGTATTCGGGACGAGAGTGGATCCCGCCAACAACCTGACCTTTTGTTTTAATTGTTTGCTCTAAATGTTGATTAACCCCTCGAATTCGGAGGCCCATGTCCCATTTTCTTAAGGTTAAGTCTGCGGTATCGAAGTAGCCGTTCGTTAGTTCTTCTATACCTTTAGCATCGCAATTCGGTAAGCTATCTAATAGTTTTATAAGGCTTTTCTTGTGATTTTCATTAAAGAAAAGTTTGAGTTCGATCTCAGCTTCCATCGATGCACCATTCGCCTTGTCATCAAAAATTAATCAATCTGTCATTAAAGTTACATGTTGTAATATTTCTGCAATAATATCACCGTAGGATCCGCTTTGCAGTTAGGATATAACTCGCTAGAATAAAAAACTGTCAATTTAAATCGTAAAACACAGTTTTCTTACGCGGCCGCTTGAGTTAACATGCGCCCGCTTTTTCCAATAGTGGAATAACCAAAATAGGTACACGGCAATGCCAGTAAACTCTATTTTAGGCGTGTTTGCAAAATCGCCAATTAAGCCTCTTCAAGAGCATATCGACAAAGTATACGACTGTGCGTCATTACTTGTCCCATTTTTTGAAGCTACTGTCGCAGGAGACTGGGACAAAGCCGTTCAATTACGTAAGCAAATTAGCCTTACAGAGCAAGAAGCTGACTCACTAAAACGTGAGATCCGTTTAACTCTGCCGGGCGGCTTGTTTATGCCTGTTGAACGTACTGACTTACTGGAGCTATTAACCCAGCAAGATAAAATTGCTAACAAAGCAAAAGACATTTCAGGCCGCGTCATTGGCCGTCAGCTTGAGCTACCTCAAGTAATTAAAGAACCATTTATTGCTTATTTGCAGCGCTGTATCGATGCAGTTTCTCTGTCAAAAGAAGCAATCAACGAACTTGATGATCTGTTAGAAACAGGTTTTAGAGGTCGTGAAGTGGATCTTGTTGCTAAAATGATTGCTGAGCTCGATTCTATCGAAGAAGACACCGATGACTTACAGATTAAGATCCGTAGACAGCTTTACGCTATCGAGTCGGAACTGAACCCTGTAGATGTAATGTTCCTCTACAAGATAATTGAGTGGGTTGGTGACTTGGCAGATCTTGCCGAACGAGTCGGTTCTCGCTTAGAGCTAATGTTAGCTCGCGTCTAGTCAAAAGATTATCAAGGTAACAACATGGTTGATGTATTAGTCACCAACGGCCCATGGCTTATTGGTATTGCGGCTGTATTTGGATTTTTAATGGCATGGGGTATTGGCGCCAATGACGTAGCCAATGCAATGGGAACCTCAGTAGGTTCAAATGCCATTACAATTAAACAAGCGATCATTATCGCTATGATCTTTGAGTTTGCTGGTGCATATCTAGCGGGTGGTGAAGTTACAAGCACTATCCGTAAAGGCATTATCGACTCTGCATACTTTATTGATTCACCAGAATTGCTGGTTTACGGCATGATTTCTGCGTTGCTTGCTGCAGGTATCTGGTTAATCGCTGCGTCAGCTCTAGGCTGGCCAGTATCTACAACTCACTCTATTGTTGGCGCTATTGTTGGTTTCGCTGCAGTTGGTGTTGGTAGCGATGCGGTTGCATGGGGTAAAGTTGGCGGAATCGTAGGCTCTTGGGTTGTAACACCTGCAATATCTGGCTTTATCGCCTTTATGATATTCCAAAGTGTACAAAAGCTGATTTTCAATACTGACAATCCATTAGAAAACGCTAAGCGTTACGTGCCTTTCTACATGGCGCTTGCTGGCTTTGTAATGTCACTTGTGACTATCAAAAAAGGTCTAAAGCATGTAGGTCTTCACTTCACTAACGTTGAAGCATATGCACTTGCTATCGTACTTGCTATTCTTGTTGGTATCGGCGGTATGATTGCGATTAAGCGTCTTAAAATGGACACTAAAGCTGACCGTCAAACTCAGTTCGGTAACGTTGAGAAAGTATTTGCTATCTTAATGGTTGTGACTGCATGTTGTATGGCATTTGCTCACGGTTCTAACGACGTAGCTAACGCGATTGGCCCTCTAGCAGCAGTTGTTTCTGTTGTAGAAAGTGGCGGTCAAATTAACAATACTGCACCACTAGTTTGGTGGATCCTACCTCTAGGTGCTGTAGGTATTGTTCTTGGTCTTGCTATCTTTGGTCAACGCGTAATGCAAACCATTGGTAAAAACATTACTCACCTAACGCCAAGCCGTGGTTTTGCCGCTGAGCTTGCAGCAGCATCGACTGTTGTTATCGCGTCAGGTACTGGTCTACCTATCTCTACTACACAAACACTTGTTGGTGCGGTTCTTGGTGTGGGTATGGCTCGTGGTATTGCAGCAATCAATATCGGTGTAGTACGTAACATCGTTGTTTCTTGGGTTGTTACCCTTCCAGCTGGTGCTGGTCTTTCAATCATGTTCTTCTTCATGATTAAAGGGATTTTTAACTAATTCCGAGTACAACAAGTACCCTAGGTACGACGTAATGATGAGGGAAGTTTGATAATATTTGTATCAAACTTCCCTTTTGCGTTTTATCGCTCTTTTGCCACTTGCATTAACCCCTTTAAATCCCTAGCATGTGGGCTAAATTTCGTAGATGAGAATAGATTAGTGTTAAGAATTCTAATGATTGCGGGGATGATGTTACTTTCCCCTTCTTTACTGGCCGCAAACCAAACGCGCTACATCTCAGATGATGTTTATATCTACCTTCATGGTGGACCTGGAACTCAGTTCCGAATTTTAGGCAGCATTGAAGCAGGCCAACAGGTCACTTCTCTTGAAGAAGCTCAGGGCGATTACAGCAAGATTGTCGACCATAAGGGTCGTGAAGGCTGGATCCAAACTAAGATGCTAAGCAAGTCAATGAGCTTACGTGTGCAGCTACCAGCTATTCAAGCCGAACTTGAGAAAACTAAAGCTGAGCTTGAAAGCGCGCTAAGCAGTAGCGACAACAACGCGGCAGAGTTAAGCCAAGTAAAAGCCCAACTTTCTGCAGCTAAAAAAGCATTAGATAGTGCTAGCTCTGAGCGTGACAATGCTAAAGCAACGTTAGCTAACCTTCAGAAGAATGAACGTTTTGAAATGTGGCAGCAAGGTGGCTTGATCGCTGCCGGTGGCTTATTACTAGGTATCATTTTGGTTTACCTTCCAAAACCACAGCGTAAACCTAAAAACCGTTGGTAATCAGTTTCGTTAACTAAACAGCGAACATAAAGCCTGTGTACTCATCACAGGCTTTTTTATTACCTTTGCTAAGCAAAATAACGCTGTTACATAACTCTATGAGTGGCTAATGCCAGCTCCAAGAAATAGAATAGTCCTCTTTTAATAAAGACAAGTAATCAAGCATGCTTCAATTGCTACTAGGGAGAAATTGGCATGAGTCACTAAAATAAACTAAGTTTCATAATCCAAATACCAGCTCTATTGCTCCTTTATCCAATTTAAACCCACCATTTTTAGCCAGAAATGTACCACCAAGGTTAACCACCGGTAATCACATTGTTACCACGAACAATCCGATTAAAAAATCCTTTCAATTTACAGCTGTAAATTTCGAGCCATAACCTCAAAATGGCTAATAGTGACTCAAAAATAGCTAATCTTGCCTATGAATTTCAAACGCTGAGTTTTTTTTGTTCATTTCAAACTCCTTATATAGCAAGAGCTTGCGCACTGTTTAACCCATAAGAATCAAACACAAATCACACTAGCTATCACAAAGGTGTCGCACATCACATTTTGCAGGTATAATCGCCGCGAGACGGCCTTAGATTGTATACAAAAGAAAAACAATCAAGGTTTATCGACACAATTATTCAAGCAATTTGCCCATATGGCCTAGATGGAAGTGATTAATATGTTCAAAGCGAGTGAAGTACTTACTGGGCGTTATGACTCAGCCGATCTCAACGAACTGTTCCAAGCGATCAGCGATAACTATATTGTCGATGAAGAGCAATATTTATCAGACTTGATAAAGCTGGTTCCTTCAAGTAATGAAGAGCTCAACCGTGTGACTAACCGTGCACACGAGCTAGTGAATAAAGTCCGTCAATACGATAAGAAAGGCCTAATGGTCGGTGTTGACGCTTTCCTGCAGCAATATAGCTTAGAAACCAACGAAGGCATTATTTTAATGTGCCTAGCTGAAGCGTTATTACGTATTCCTGATTCAGATACTGCTGATGCGCTTATTGAAGATAAGCTATCCGGTGCTAAGTGGGATGAACACATCAAAAAGAGTAACTCTATTTTGGTGAACGCATCGACTTGGGGACTCATGCTAACAGGTAAAGTCGTTAAGCTTGATCATGATATCGATGGAAAACCAAGTAGTCTGCTTAACCGCTTGGTCAACAAGGTCGGTGAGCCTGTCGTAAGAAAGTCTATGTTGGCAGCCATGAAAATCATGGGTAAGCAGTTTGTACTTGGCCGCACAGTTAAAGAAGCGCTTAAAAATAGTGTCGATAAGCGTAAGATGGGTTACACCCACAGTTATGACATGTTAGGTGAAGCTGCGCTAACTAAAAAAGATGCGCAGAAATACTTTGAAGATTACTCAAATGCCATCGCTTCTCTAGGTGCCCAAGATTACGACACCAGCAATGCGCCGCGCCCAACTATCTCTATCAAGCTATCAGCCCTGCACCCTCGCTATGAAGTGGCCAATGAAGATAGAACGCTAACCGAGCTTTACGACACGTTAATCCTGCTAATTACACAAGCTCGCAGCCTAAATGTTGGTGTCTCTATTGACGCTGAAGAGATGGATAGATTAGAGCTATCACTTAAGTTATTCCAAAAGCTATACAACTCAGATGCTGCCAAAGGTTGGGGTCTGTTAGGTATTGTTGTTCAAGCCTATTCTAAACGCGCATTACCCGTTCTATGCTGGCTAACTCGCCTATCGAAAGATCAAGGTGATGAAATTCCACTGCGCTTAGTTAAAGGCGCGTACTGGGATAGCGAGTTAAAGTGGTCACAAGAAAACGGTGAAGCGGGCTACCCACTTTATACTCGTAAAGCCGGTACTGACGTGTCTTATCTTGCTTGTGCTCGATACTTACTCTCTGACGCCACAAAAGGTGCCATCTACCCGCAGTTTGCCAGTCACAACGCGCAAACCATTGCCAGCATCACTGACATTGCAGGTGATCGTGATTATGAGTTCCAGCGCCTACACGGTATGGGTGAAGAACTCTATGACACACTACTCGCTGAAAGCGGCGTTAAAAAAGTACGCATCTATGCCCCAGTTGGTGCCCATAAAGATCTACTGCCTTACTTGGTTAGACGCTTGCTTGAAAACGGCGCTAACACTTCGTTTGTCCACAAGTTAGTCGATCTTAATACACCAATTGAGTCGTTAGTGGTTCACCCTTTAAGAACCCTTAAAGATTACAAAACTTTAGCTAATACTAAAATCGTATTGCCAGAGGATATATTTGGTCCTGAGCGTAAAAACTCTAAAGGGGTCAATATGAACATCATCTCTGAGTCGACGCCGTTTTTTGCCAAGCTCGATAAGTATAAAGATGTCACTTGGAATGCAGGTCCTTTGGTTAACGGTATAACGCTGACCGGTGAAACTAGAGAAGTTGTTAGCCCATTTGATACTCAGCGCTTTGTTGGCAATGTCGCTTTCGCTGATGAACAAGCTGTAGAGTTGGCGTTTGTTAGTGCTGACGCCGCTTTCCCTGCTTGGTGTAACACCCCAGTTGAAGTGCGTACTGCTGCACTATTAAAGCTAGCTGATTTACTTGAAGAACATCGCGAAGAGCTGATTGCACTTTGTACCCGCGAAGCGGGTAAGAGTATTCAAGATGGCATAGATGAAGTCCGTGAGGCTGTCGATTTCTGTCGCTATTACGCGGTCAACGCCAGAAAGATGATGGAGAAACCGACATTACTACCAGGACCAACGGGTGAGCGTAATCAGCTATTCCTTGAAGGTCGCGGTATCTTTATTTGTATTAGTCCATGGAACTTCCCATTGGCAATCTTCTTAGGCCAAGTGACAGCAGCGCTAGCAGTTGGTAACACTGTTATCGCAAAACCTGCTGAGCAAACTTCAATCGTTGGTTACCGCGCTACTCAGCTTGCCCACGAGGCCGGGATCCCGAAAGAAGTATTACAGTTCCTGCCGGGCACAGGTGCTACCGTGGGCGCTGCAATAACCTCAGATGAACGAATTGCAGGCGTATGCTTTACCGGTTCTACCGCCACAGCAAAACAGATTAACCGTACACTTGCTATGCGTGAAGGACCAATCATTCCGATTATCGCAGAAACTGGTGGCCAGAATGCAATGGTAGTGGACTCAACTTCACAACCAGAGCAAGTGGTGAATGATGTCGTGTCATCCTCATTCACCAGTGCAGGCCAACGCTGCTCTGCGCTGCGAGTATTATTCTTGCAAGAAGATATTGCCGATCGCGTGCTTGATTTAATGAAAGGTGCCATGGATGAGCTAACCATTGGTGACCCGCACTTTGTCAAAACCGATGTTGGCCCAGTGATTGATGCTACAGCTGCGGCAAACTTAAATGCCCATATTGAACATATTAAGCAAGTGGGTAGCTTGATCAAACAAGTCGAACTACCCGCTGGTACTGAAAATGGCCATTATGTTGCGCCAACGGCAGTGGAAATTGACTCAATCAGAGTATTAGAGAAGGAACACTTCGGGCCAATTTTACATGTGATCCGTTACAAATCTTCAGAGCTAGAAAGAGTGATTGAAGAGATTAACTCAACCAACTTTGGTTTAACCTTAGGTATTCATAGCCGCAACGAAGCTTACGCCTTAAAGCTAGCAGCGAAGATCCGCGCAGGTAACGTTTATATCAACCGCAACCAAATCGGCGCAGTGGTTGGTGTACAACCTTTTGGTGGTCAAGGCCTATCAGGAACAGGTCCTAAAGCAGGTGGTCCACACTACCTCACGCGCTTTATTACTGAAAAGACTCACACCAATAATATTACCGCTATTGGTGGTAATGCGACCCTGCTGTCTTTAGGTGATAGTGACGACTAACTGCAATTTAGTGGCCGTTTAGGGTAAAACCTAACGGATTTTCTGAAGTACTCATAAAGCCGATTACTTAGTAATCGGCTTTCTCTTTTTCGAGCTCAATGAAAATGAGTTAACTGTGATCTCTGTTTTGAATTTACATGTTCTGTCCAATATACAGTTGTATTTACAGCCTGTTTAAATTGAATCCAACATATTTGAGACCACTCTCTCAAATATTTAATATTTATGCTCTTAGTTAAAAAAACTTGCTCTATAATGCAGCGGTTTTTTAGCTCTCAGAAACACCTGTCTTTTATACTTTACTGGCTAAACCGACTAGTAAATATTAATTTTATCAGTGATAAATATAATGAACCTTACGATAAAGAACAAAATCCAACTTGCTGTTTTGATCGTTATCCTAGTGATTAGTACCACACTAGCTAGCATCTCTACTCGCCAACTAACCCAAGATACCGAAGTGGCAATTGCTGACCGCTTTAAGCTGCATGCTGAAGCTGTGAGTAACAATATTTTTAGTTGGCTGGAAGATAAAAGGCGTATCATCATTGCTAACGAAGATCGCATCAAACGTGGTTTAGACAGCGACAGAGAGCTATTACTCACTCTAAATGGCGGCGGGTTCATTGATGTTTATGCCGGCTTTGATACTGGCGATATTATCTCTGGAGATAAGACTCAGCCTTGGCCTGAAGATTACGACCCTCGCTCTCGTCCTTGGTATAAACTGGCTTATAACAGCAGCGAGATGATTGCCACACCACCTTATATCGATATTACTGGTGCCGCAGTAGTTACTTTAGCTCAGCGCTTCAATGGCGTGATGAACGGCGTGCTAGCAGCTGACTTAAGCATTAGCTATATCACGGAACAAATTAACAATCTTAATATCGATAACGCTGGCTTTGCGTTTCTATTAGACGAAAATAATAGAGTGCTCGCTTTTCGTGACAGCAGCTACGCACAAAAAGATGCTTCTCGCTTAGCGAAAACATTGACTCCAAGCAATATTGACTCGTTATTACGCCAAGGTGAGATAACTACAATTGAATGGCAAGATGGCAGCGAAAAGTTACTGCGTTTAACTAACTTACAAGGTACCAAGTGGACCTTAGGTTTAGTTGAAGATAAGTCTCTTGCTTATGAAGCTATTGAACAACAAGTATTACAATCACTTGCGGTGGTTATTGTATTAGCGCTAGTGATCCTCTTAATTGCTTCTTTTACCGTTAATCACATGTTTAAACCATTGCAACAGCTTACGAATGCTATTGAAACACTATCTAAAGGTGATGGCGATCTCACTCAACGCTTTAACGCTCAGAAGCAAGATGAAATAGGCCTGCTTGAAGCCCACATGAACCGTTTTCTTGAAAGCTTACAGCTAATGGTTAAAGCCATTTCAAGCGATACCGAGCAGTTAATTAAACAGGTTAACGAATCATCAAATATTGCCGCAAAGGCTAGTGATGGCGTGAATGGTCAGCATCAAGATGTCGATCAAATTGCCACCGCAATCCATGAAATGTCAGCGACAGCGAGTGAAGTTGCCAGCCATGCTGAAATGACGGCATCTGCCGCGCAAGTGTCGATGCAAGCCTGTGTTGAGGGCAACGAAGTCATAGTTAAAAGCAGTAATTCAATTGAGCAACTATCAATGCAGCTTGGCGATGCCTCATCGGTTGTTTCTGCGCTTGAGCAAAATGCGACTGATATCAATCAGATCCTATCAACTATCCAAGCAATTGCTGAGCAAACTAACCTGCTCGCACTGAACGCAGCAATTGAAGCGGCAAGGGCGGGTGAACAAGGTCGTGGCTTTGCTGTCGTTGCCGATGAAGTGCGTGTCTTAAGCCATAGAACTCAGGACTCTACCGAAGAGATCCGCTCAATGATCTCGATCTTACAGCAAAATAGCCAACAAGCTGTTTCGTCGATGGCATCGAGCACAGACATTGCAAAATCAAGTGTCGAGTTCGCGAATCAAGCTAAACACAGTTTAGAACGTATAACAGACTCGATCACTGAGATCACTGACATGGCAACCCAAATCGCCAGTGCAGCTGAAGAACAGCGTGCAGTTTCTGAAGATATTAGCCGTAATACTCAAGCAATTAATGACACCTCTAATGAGCTTTCCAGCCAAACTCAAGAGGTTAGCGATAACGCTCAGATGATGCTTGCAACCTCTAGCGGCCTAAGCGATCGAGTATCACGCTTTAAAATTTAATCCAGTAAAGCCCGCTATAGGGCTTTATCAACTCACTACGACTCAGCGCAATAACGATAACAATAAATGAACTTAAGCATAAAACAAAAAATTCAGCTCTCGATACTAGTTGTGATCTTAACCATTACAGCAACCTTGTCTTATATCTCGATCAATCAACTACAGCAAAATACTGAGCAATCAATTGCCGATCGATTTAGCTTACAGGCAAGCTCGGTTAGCAATAATATTTTCAGTTGGTTAGAAGATAAAAAGCGCATTATTAATACCAATGAAGCGCGGATCAGCGCGGGGGTAAGCAGCGCAAATGAGCTTGAACTTAGTATTCAAGCCGGTGGCTTTATCAATCTCTATATGGGTCTAGACAATGGCCTAGTTATCTCGGGTGATAAAAACGTTGAAATCCCGGCAGATTTTGACGGCCGCACTCGCCCTTGGTACCAAGATGCGTTTAATCGCCACGAGATCATTACCACAGAGCCATACGTCGATTTATCAGGCGATAGCGTGGTCACTTTAGCTAAACGCTTTAACGGCAATCCAAATGGTGTGCTTGCTGCAGATTTAAGTATTGGCTATATCACTCAGCAAGTCAGTGAACTAAACATAGCCAATGCAGGCTTCGCATTTTTACTGGATGAGAACAATAAAATCTTAGCCTTTAGAGATGGCAATTACACCCAGCAAAATGCCAATCGCCTTGCTAGCAGCCTAACACCATCTTATATTGAAACACTGCGTAATAGCGGGGCGATTACCACCATTGAATGGCAAGATGCAAACGAGAAACTACTGCGCTTAACTGAGCTACAAGGCACTAAATGGACACTCGGCTTAGTTGAAGATAAGTCACTTGCTTATCAAGCAATACAAGAGCAAGTATTACAATCAATTTTTGCAATCGTACTACTCGCGTTAGTGATCTTAGTGATCGCATCTTTTATCGTTAATCACATGTTTAAGCCACTACAGCAACTGACTAATGCGATTGAAACCTTGTCTAGAGGTGACGGCGATTTAACTCAGCGCTTTAATGCTCAGCGACAAGATGAAATTGGCACCCTTGAGCGCCATATGAACCGCTTTTTAGCCAGCCTACAGCAAATGGTTAAAGCAATTTCTAACGATACCGAACAGCTGATAAAGCAGATCCATGAGTCATCTGATATTGCTGCTAAAGCTAGTGATGGAGTTAATGCTCAACACCAAGATGTAGATCAAATTGCCACAGCGATTCATGAGATGTCTGCAACGGCCAGCGAAGTCGCGAGTCACGCTGAGATGACGGCTAACGCCGCGCAAGTCTCTACCCAAGCGTGCTTTGAAGGTAACGACGTTATTAGCAAAAATGGAGAGTCGATTGAGTTACTATCGCAGCAGCTTGGTGATGCTTCGCAAGTTGTATCAGCCCTTGAAGCTAACGTAATTGAGATCAATAAGATCCTTTCAACGATTCAAGCCATCGCCGAACAAACTAACTTGTTAGCGCTTAACGCAGCTATTGAAGCTGCCCGCGCAGGCGAGCAAGGTCGAGGCTTTGCCGTCGTCGCTGACGAAGTACGAGTGTTAAGTCATCGAACTCAAGATTCGACCGAGGAGATCCGTGCAATGATCGCCACCTTACAACAAAATAGTCAACAAGCCGTTGCATCTATGGCGTCGAGCACTGATATTGCAGGTAACAGCGTCGAGTTTGCTAATCAAGCCAAGCAAAGCTTAATGCGGATCACTGACTCAATTACTGAAATTAGTGATATGGCGACTCAAATCGCCAGTGCCGCAGAAGAGCAACGTGCAGTTTCTGATGACATTAGCCGTAATACGCAGGGGATTAGCGATAGTTCACACCAACTATCGGCGCAGACTCAAGAAGTCAGTGATAACGCACAAATGATGCTCGATACCTCTAATAGCCTAAGCGAGCGAGTATCCCGCTTTACTATTTAACGTTTACTCACAGTCAATGCTAACGAATAAAAAGCCCAGTTTAACTGGGCTTTTTGCTGTTAATTAACGAGTAGCCTGAGCTAAATTTATGCAGCATTACAGCCCGTAGCCAACGACTCGTTAACTTAAACGCTTAAACAAGCTGGCATAATAGGCATCACTCTCAAGTAACTCTCTATGAGTGCCGCTCGCGCGAATCGCACCTTGCTCCATTAAGTGAATACTATCCATTTGATTCATCGCGGTAAGGCGATGGCTAATCATCAACATGGTTTTATCAGCTGCAAATTCAAATAATAAACGCAAAATATCGCGCTCTGTACGCTTATCTAAGCCTTCGGTTGGTTCATCTAATAATAAGATAGGAGCATCGCGCAGTAAGGCTCTGGCAACACCAATACGGCGCTGCTCACCACCAGATAACTGACGTCCGCCTTCACCTAACCAAGCGTCCAGCGGTTTACTACCCTGTAATAAACTCTCAAGACCGACTTTGCGTAATACCGCAATCAACTTGTCATCATCTTTACGGGTTGCACCGTTAATAGCTAAGGCAAGATTCTCACGCAGTGTGCCACTAAATAGGTAAATACGCTGACTTACCACCGACATCGACTGACGCAGTTGTAGCTCTGAGTATTGGCTAGCATCACAGCCATCGATACTAACTTGCCCGCTATTAGGCAACCACTCTCGGGTTAACAGCGATAATAAGCTCGACTTACCACAACCAGTTTGTCCGAGCAGCGCTACTTTTTTACCTGCTGCGATCTCAAGGTTTAGCCCTTTCAATACGCTTTGCTGTTCGCTATAGCCAAATTCGATATCTTTAAAGCTAACACAACCAAGGCTAACGTCAGCACATTGTCCTTCGCCAAAAGTCACACTTGGTGCCTGCTCAACCACTTCATTGAGTCGAGTCGCTGCAGAGCTACATGCAGATAAATGCTGAAAGGCACCCGCTAGCGGCATCATCATCTCAATCGTCGCCATAGTTAAAAATACAATCATCGCCAGTCTTGGACCTGGCGGCACAGCGCTGCCAACACCTGACGCCGCAAGATACAGCATCAACAAGACGGCAAAACCATGGCAGAGAATCAAACACGCTTGGCTAAGCGCGGTGACACGGTTCATCGCATTCTGACTATTTATCATCGCGCGCTGAGCTTTCTCTAAGCGTAAGCGATACGCTTTTTGTGCACCAAACAAGGTAAGCTCAGCTTGGCCTTGAATATATTCAAGTAACTGCACCCTAAATAGGCGCTTAGTCTCTAGCTGTGCCATTCCAGGCTTGCGGCCAAGAAAATAGAAGGTCGTCGGTAGTAAGATCCATATAGCTAACAACACGCTACACAATGTACGAGCAAGCTCAGGGTCAAAGTGACCAACAAAGAAGTAAAGCACCAACATCATTAGTAGTGATGCAGCAAGCGGCGTAATTAAACGCAAGTACAGATGATCTAACGTATCAATATCGGCAACCAAGCGGTTTAGCAGATCGCCCTGACGCACCCCTTGCAGGTTCTTTGCACTTAACGGCAGTAACTTGTTCCATACCCAGCAGCGTAAATCAGTTAATAAACTAAAAGTTGCCTCATGAGTTGCTAAGCGCTCACCGTAGCGACTTGCTGTACGTACAATCGATAAAAATCGCACTCCACCAGCTGGCGTAAAATAGTTAAAGGTTTGCGCGGCCAAAACGGTTAAACCTGCAACCGCTGTTGCCGATAAGAACCAGCCAGATAACGACAGCAAACCTATGCCTGCCATCAAGGTTGTAACGCTCAAAAACAAACCGATGAACATCATAAATGCTTGGCTTTTAAAGCGTTTTATATAGGGAAATAGTGCTCTCATTACTTATCCCCTTCTGACTGATTATTTGTTTGCGGCACAAGTTTAAGATCAAACTCGCTAACACTGCAGACTTCATCCAGCATCTGCTTAAAGGTGCCCTCTTGTGCCACTAATTGCTGATAACAGCCCTGCTGCACTAACGCGCCTTTATCAATGACAAATATTTTATCCATGGCGCTTAAGTTTTCGAGTCTGTGGGTAACCATAATACAAGCATTCCCTTGCATTGCTGCGGTTAATGTTGCTTGCACCGCTTGCTCGCTCAAGCTGTCTAAACTGGCGGTCGGTTCATCGAGTACAAATAACGAAGCTTGCTGAGCAAGCGCCCTTGCTAATGCGATTCGCTGCGCCTGCCCTACCGATAACCCGGCAGTTTGTTCTTGGACTGGATGAGATAAGCCTAATGGCAACTGCTCCACAAAATCTAAAATCTGCGCTTGTTCCAACAAGGTTAAAATATCGTCGTCAGATAAACTGCGCCCCATGGCAATATTGTCACGCAAGGTGCCATGAAAAAGCTGCGGCTCTTGCCCTAACCAAGCAAGATGTTTGCGCCAATCGATAAGCGACAACTCTTTAAGCTCGGTACCGGCAATACTTAACTGACCTTTGTAAGGTAAAAAACCCAGTAGCGCATTCAGTAAGCTAGTTTTACCTGCGCCGCTAGGGCCTACTATTGCCACATGTTCATTGGCTTTAATCTGAAAACTCACCGGCCCCAGTAATAGACTGCCATCTAAGCTATAAACAGATAAATCCTTAGCTATGATGTCGAGATCTCCGTTCAATTGCTTCTCGCCACCAAACTGCTCTGTTGGGTGATCAAGTAATGCCATTAACTCTTCTGCCGCACCAATCGCTTGCGCCTTAGCGTGATAGTGGGTTCCCATATCTCTCAGTGGTTGGTAAAACTCGGGTGCTAAAATAAGTACAAAAAGACCTGTGAATAAACTAATTGATACGCCGTAATGGCCAAAGTCCAGATGATGTAAGTAGCTAAAACCAAAGTAAACTGCCATAACAGCTATCGAAACAGCAGCAAAAAACTCTAATACTGCCGAGCTTAAAAATGCCATACGCAATACAGCCATAGTGCGCTCACGGAACTCTTCTGAGGCTTTGCGGATAACTCTGGCTTCTTTCTCACCTTGATTAAACAGCTTCAGCGTTGATAAGCCTTTCAGTCTATCCATAAAGTGGCCACTTAAACGGGCTAACGCACTAAAGTTTTTACGGTTAGCGTCGGCTGCCCCCATACCCACTAAAATCATAAACATCGGGATAAGCGGCGCTGTAGCCAGCAAAATTAATCCTGCCGCCCAATTAATAGGGAAAACCGCAACTAAGATAATTAATGGAATAAAACCAGCCAATACGACTTGTGGTAAGTAACGAGCGTAGAAATCTTGCAGATCTTCTATTTGTTCCAGCACTATGCTGGCCCAACTGCCTGCCGGTTTACCTTTAATAAATGCAGGCCCAAGCAGCGCTAATTTATCTAATACCGCGGCGCGCATTTCAACTCTGAGTTTGGCACCAGCTTGAAAACTGGCGCGTTCTCGGGCAAACGCTAGTACGCCGCGGACCACTGTTAATCCAAGCAATGCCCAAAAGTGATTAATGAAATCACTCTTGGGTAACTCATCAATAATAATGCCTTGCAGTACAGTGGCAATAAGCCATGCTTGGCACATTAAGCTTAGCCCGGTTAATACACCGAAAAAAACCGACAAATTTAAATAAAAGCCACACGCTTTCTTTTGCAGCTTCAGCCATTTAGTAAGCTTTTTTTCTACTGTTTTATCCATGTGATTCCAGACTAACGACAACAAGAGGATAAGTTGGATGCTGCGCATCTAACTTGAGCAAAAACATATTTTAAAGACTTTATCGACTAGCGTAAGTTCAATCTATTTAGTTTACGCAAGGCGAGTAAAACACGAATGCATTCCCTCAGTATCGCAGGCATTAATAGCAGAATAAAACATCAATGCAGTAAATGTTATCGGACTCACAAAAATTGAGCTAGATCAATAAATCACGGTTTATAAAACAAGCAGCTCAGCAAATCCTATACATAAAAAAACCGCACTAAGCTAGGCTTACTGCGGTTTCTCAATTTATTTAGCTATCGCTAAAACAAATTAGATTTGCTGCGCAAGATTAACCTTCTGAGTCAGACTCATAATCTAGGTTATCTTCATCGAAATCTGATGATTTGCTTGGACGCGCATTGCGCCATGCATCAGCAGCAAGTTCTTTAGCGTCAGCAGCTTCGTTACGCTCTTCACGCGCCTTAGCTTTACGCTCATTACGCTTAATCAAATTCTCTAAGAATGATTTAAGTTCAGTTTCGCCCCAAGCTTGTGCTTCAGCTTCAGTCGCAAAACCTTTCTTAGCTTTAGAAACAACAATCTTTCTTGCTGTTTGACGACGAGTGATTTGGCCAGTCCAAGTTGCGCCATCTGCTACTACGCGAAAATCATACTTCTTAGTTTGTGTCATGTTACTTTTTATCCTAACAATAATGCTAATACTTGAGCCAAATACACTATTTGTGCGATACCCAGTTAAAGATATCAGCCAAGGCTATTTATAGCTCAATCAATACGCAAGACCAACACTCTAAGTATCACTCTCACGTTCATAATTCTGTTTCTAAATCGCTCTGTAATGATCACCTAAATCACTACACGATTTATTCCACTTCCGAATTGAGTTCACACAGCTTACACTCCAGATTATAACCAAGCATGGCATCTCTGCCTTGCTGGCTAGTCACCCAGTCTCGTCGCTCCCATGGAGGACGATGGCGAACATGTTGCGTATGACCGCAAGACAAATTCGCAACCCAATGGTCTTCATCATCTTTATGATAACTAATGATAGGTTGCTGCATGACAAGTCGCCGAGTTAGGTATGATGTATACCTAGATTTACTGGTGAAAATCGGTAGATGAACTTTCAGGGGCGCGAGATTAACACATGCAGCGCCGATACAACATCTTTTAATCGACTAAAAATCACACAATCGATAGTTTTTTACCAAATTAGTCAATTTATCCTGCTGACAATGATCAATCAGCTCCATTTCAGTTGCTAATACCCCCCTAGTTCTTATTTAACTGCCATACTCAGTGGAGTTAAGCGACAACGCTAGCAAGACCGTTTATTTAGCGGTTGATTGTTTAATAATTAGCGCTTTTTAGGCAGATCCTGTAAGCTGCACGGCCGCCAGCATCTGCAGGCCCCCTGAAACCGCTGCCAGTCGCACTTTAACGTCTATTCCGCAGCCGAAATGAGACCTATCTATGAGTTTTGCCTCACTGGGCTTATCAGCCCAAATTTTGAAAGCCGTTGCCAATAAAGGTTATGACACTCCTTCACCTATCCAGGCACAAGCAATTCCTGCCGTATTGGAAGGAAAGGACGTGATGGCCGCTGCGCAAACTGGTACAGGTAAAACAGCAGGTTTTACTCTGCCATTGCTAGAGCTACTTTCAAAAGGCACCAAAGCCCCGGCTAAACAAGTGCGCGCATTAGTGCTAACTCCAACTCGTGAACTAGCTGCTCAAGTTGGTGAAAGCGTTGAAACTTACGGTAAGAATTTACCGCTTAAATCAGCTGTAGTATTTGGTGGGGTTGGCATTGGTCCACAGATCACTAAACTTAACCGCGGGGTTGATATTCTGGTAGCGACTCCAGGTCGTTTACTCGATCTATATAATCAACGTGCTCTGAGCTTTAGTCAGCTTGAAGTACTTGTTCTTGATGAAGCCGACCGAATGCTAGATATGGGCTTTATTCATGACATTAAAAAAATCTTAGCTATCTTGCCAGCAAAGCGCCAAAACTTGATGTTTTCAGCAACCTTCTCTGATGATATTCGCCAGCTTGCCAAAGGCTTAGTGAACAACCCAGTTGAGATCTCTGTTACACCGCGTAACGCGACAGCTAATACTGTACAGCAGTGGATCTGCCCTGTTGATAAAGGCCAAAAAGCAGCAGTTTTAGTCAAACTGATTAAGCAAAATAACTGGCAACAAGTATTGGTATTTAGCCGCACTAAACATGGTGCTAACCGTCTTGCTAAAAACCTTGAAGCAAAAGATATTACTGCTGCTGCGATTCACGGTAATAAGAGCCAAGGCGCAAGAACGAAAGCTCTAGCCGATTTTAAGAGTGGTGCAATTCGCGTACTTGTGGCGACTGATATTGCCGCACGTGGCCTTGATATAGACCAACTACCGCAAGTGGTTAACTTTGATTTACCAAACGTGCCAGAGGATTATGTACATCGTATTGGCCGTACTGGTCGCGCTGGGGCATCAGGCCATGCAGTATCACTTGTTGGCGATGAAGAAATTAAACTTTTGCGTGACATTGAGTTACTGATTAAACAGAACTTAGAACGCCGCGTAATCGAAGGCTTTGAGCCAACTTATCACTTACCTGAAACAGACTTAACCGGTAAATCTCATGGCCAGAATAAAGGTCCGCGTAATGGTGGTAACCAAAGTCGTGGTAATGGTCGATCGCGTAGTCCAAATAAAGGCGCAAACTCAGGCGGAGCTAGCAATAAGTCAGCTAACCCGCGTCGCCAAGGCAATGGTCAAAATAATGCTGCTAAAGTAGAGCACAAGGATGGCCAACGTAGTGGTGAAATGGCTCGTGGCCACCAGCAAAACGGTGATTCACAACCAAGCAAGCCTAGACGTCAGCGTAGACCGAATGCAGCTAACGGCAACGCAACTGCAAACGGCAACGGTCCAGAACGCAGCCACAGCAAGCCAACAGGACAACGCAGACCGAACCCAAATAGAGCAAGTAATGGCAATCGTACAGCCAATAAGCCTAGCCAAAACAGCTAAGCAAGCGCCTAATATTGCTTGAGCTCGATTATATCTTTGCCAAAAACCACTTGTGGTTATTGGCATAAGTGCTCTAGACACAAAACCAAGGCTAACCATCCATGGGCCTTGGCATAAATGCTCCAGGCATAAAAAAAGCAGCGTTTATACGCTGCTTTTTTTATGCCAACAATGGCCATTTTCGGAGTAAATAAAATCTAATTACTTACTCCAAAAACAAAGAATACGAGTTAACGCAATTCCCATGCACGGTATGAACGACCTTTTAACTTGCCGTTAGTAATTTTATGCAATGCCTTTTTAGCCACCTTACGGTTAACTGCAACATAAGCTCGCATATCAGTAATTTTAATCTTACCTACTTCGCTACCTTGAATGCCATCTTCACCAGTCAAGGCACCTAAGATATCACCTGGACGTAATTTCTGCTTTTTACCACCATCAATTTGCAAGGTAGTCATAACAGGCTGTACCGGGAAAGTATCTAACAAATGCTCAGACGGAAGTGCTTCATTAACAATGTCACGCTCTAGATAATCTTCAAGTAGCGCAATTTTGTAACCATCTTCATCGTTATAGAAAGTGTGCGCCGAACCTTTACTGCCAGCACGACCCGTGCGGCCAATACGGTGAATATGCACTTCAGTGTCGTAAGCCACGTGATAGTTGATCACAGCATCAAGCGCATCGATATCAAGACCACGGGCAGCAACGTCAGTCGCTACCATGATAGACACACTCTTGTTAGCAAACTGCAGTAGGGTTTGATCACGATCGCGCTGCTCAAGATCGCCATGTAGTGCAACTACACTAAAGCCATCGTTCTTCAACTGCGCAGCCACGTCTTTAGTTTCGCGCTTAGTATTACAAAATACTACCGCACTTTCTGGACGGTACTGCAGTAACAATAATTTAAGCGCGCGCATACGATCATTGTTATTACCGACTTCATAGAAGTGCTGATCAATGGTACTAGTTGCATGCGTTGATGCCACTTTCACCATCACTGGTTTGAACATGATTTTGTCGGCAATAGATTGGATCTGCTCAGGGAAAGTCGCACTAAATAGCAAGGTCTGACGTTCGATTGGCATACGTTCCATGATGCCTTCAAGTTCAACCTGAAAACCCATTTCTAGCATACGGTCGGCTTCATCAAGCACCAAAGTCTGTACGTTTTCAAGATCTAAACGGCCGCGATCTAAGTGGTCGATAATACGACCTGGCGTACCCACAATAATGTGCGCACCGTGCTCTAAAGAACCAATTTGTGGCCCCATAGGCACACCGCCACAAAGTGTTAGCACTTTAATATTATGAATGCCGCGTGCTAGCGTACGGATCTCTTTAGCTACTTGGTCTGCAAGCTCACGCGTTGGACACAACACCAAAGATTGAATGCGGAAACGTTTAACGTCTAACTTGTGCAATAAGCCCAAACCAAACGCAGCAGTCTTACCAGAACCCGTCTTACCTTGACCAATAACGTCTTCGCCATTAAGGATCGCAGGCAAGCTTTGCGCTTGAATTGGGGTCATTGAGTCATAACCCATAGTTTTCAGGTTATCTAGCAGTTCAGCTTTCAGATTTAGGCTTGAGAACGGCGCTTGAGCATCGGTATTTGGGACTGTTTGAGTCAAAGTATCTTTCCTAAGTATGCACTGCTGGTTAGGGCGGTTTTCCCTATAGGACTCGATACCTTTATCAAGGCGCTCAAATCGTGCTTTGCAGTGATCTAATCATGGTGACAAGGCTCCAAATCAGCTGGAGCAAAAGTTGTCGTTTTCTATCGATATAAATTATAGCGCGCTATTGTAGCAGTAATTCTTTTAGTTGCAGCATGCTCAATAAAGGATAACGAAGAAATATCCTCTATCCCTGACCTTAACCCGCTTGAAAGCCATATTTAGATAGCCACTTATGCCAATTGGTCATCAAGGTATGCTTGATTATTAAAAGCGGCCACAAAAAAGCTGGCAATGTATACCAGCTTAATTTTAGTCAGAATGCTCATTGCTGCACTAAAATTCGAATTGATATGAATATCATTAAACAACTGACTCTAAATATTTTGCCACGCCACGCTGCGTTAGCAAAAAGCACTAAGGCTAAATCCGCAAAGTTTACACCAGCAAGCAGACAGCACACATGTGATTACACTTTACCAAAAAGCGGTATTTAACGATGACGATTTTAAGCCCCAGACTCTTCATTGTTAGTCAGGATTAAATACTCCAATAACGGCGCCACTGGCTTTTTTAGCGACTTTTTCCTCTGTTTGCTGTTCACGGTAATCACAATCGACACACTCTACAGTTTCGATACCATTTTCTTTAAATAATACGATTGATTCTTTTGCCTGACACTTAGGGCATTTAGCGCCGGCTACAAAACGTTTTTTCACTTTTTTAGTTGTTATTGTCATGATTTTAATTCCTATCCATCTATATCGCCATTTTGCCACAAAAGTCGCATCAAGACCGTACTTTTCTAGCTTCTGCCATAGAAGTATCTAGCGGTTCTGGGCTATCATCTGTCCCCAATATTTGCTGTTACTCTGACTTTAAGCCGACTTCAATGATCACCATCACTCAAGCTCAACTCGTTCGTGGCTCAAAAACCTTGCTCGATGAAACTTCATTAACTGTCTATCCAGGACATAAAGTCGGGCTTGTCGGTGCCAATGGAAGCGGTAAATCTTCGTTACTTGCCCTTATCTTAGGCAAAATAAGCTTAGATAAAGGTGACTTCAGCATGCCAAGCGGATGGCAACTTGCTACCGTTGCTCAGGAAACCCCTGCACTAGAAGTCTCTGCAATTGAATATGTCATTGATGGCGATGCCGAATATCGAGAGTTAGAAACACAGCTGCACGCAGCGCAAGAAGCTGATGACGGCCATAAAATTGCACTACTACACGGCAAAATAGACGCAATTGGCGGTTATGCTATTCATTCACGCGCTGCAAGCCTGCTAGCAGGTCTTGGGTTTAGTGAGCAAGAGCAAAGTAATCCAGTTAAGAGTTTTTCCGGTGGTTGGCGCATGCGCCTTAACTTAGCGCAGGCGCTATTATGTCGCTCGGACTTACTATTACTCGATGAACCGACTAACCACTTAGACTTGGATACCATGTACTGGTTAGAAGGCTGGATCAAGGCTTACCAAGGTACGCTCATTCTGATCAGTCACGACCGCGACTTTATTGATGGTATTGTCGATGAAATCGTGCATGTAGAGAACACCAAACTTAACTATTACAAAGGTAACTACACCTCGTTTGAGCGTGTTCGTGCCGAGCGTATGGCTCAGCAGCAAGTGGCCTTTGAGCGCCAACAAAAAGAGCGTGCCCATATGCAGTCTTTTGTTGACCGTTTCCGCTATAAAGCCAGTAAGGCTAAGCAAGCTCAAAGTCGCTTAAAAGCTCTTGAACGTATGGCAGAGCTGCTACCATCTCAAGCTGACAGCCCGTTTCATATGGCATTTAGAGAGCCGGCAGCACTACCAAACCCGCTAGTAACAATGGAGCAAGTTTCTATTGGCTACGGTGAAACCGAGATCCTTAAAAAAGTGCACCTAAACTTGGTGCCGGGAGCCCGCATTGGTCTACTTGGGCGTAATGGTGCGGGTAAATCGACATTAGTGAAATTACTGTCTGGTGAGCTATCACCAATGCAAGGTAAATATGAAACCAACCCAGGTTTAAATATCGGTTACTTTGCCCAGCATCAGCTGGAATTTCTCAGTTTAGATGACTCACCACTGCAACACATGGTGCGTTTGGCACCAACGACGACAGAACAAGAGTTACGTAACTTTTTAGGCGGTTATGGCTTTAACGGCGATATGGCTCTTGCGCCTGTAAGACCTTTCTCTGGTGGTGAAAAAGCTCGTTTAGTATTGGCGCTGTTAGTGTGGCAACGCCCTAACCTATTGCTACTCGACGAACCAACCAACCACTTAGATTTAGAGATGCGTCATGCATTAACCATGGCACTGCAAACTTTTGAAGGTGCAATGATTATTGTATCGCATGATAGACACTTATTACGCCTAAGTTGTAGTGACTACTACCTTGTCGAACAAGGTGAAGTGAAAAGCTTTGAAGGCGATTTAGATGATTACCATCAATGGCTACTCGATGCGGCTAAAAATGCAGGTAAAGAAGAAGCGGTTGAAACCAGCACGCCAATTCAAGACAAGAAGTTACAAAAGCGCTTAGAAGCAGAACTAAGACAAAAACTGTCGCCGCTGAAAAAGGTACAGACTAAGCTAGAGAAAGATCAGCAAAAAGCCAATGACCGCTTAAAAGAGCTAGAAGAAATGTTGGCCGACACCAGCCTCTATGATGCCGACAATAAAGCCAAACTGACTCAGGTGCTTAGTGAGCGAACCACTTTGACTCAGGGTTTGGAAGAGAGCGAAATGGAATGGCTTGAGATCCAAGAAGAAATTGAAAATATTGAACAAAGTGTTCGTGAAGAAGTCTGATAGGTAACGACATAAGGGAAGCAATGCTTCCCTTTTTTATAACTCACTTTTTGCGCAACTTTTTTAATATGCATGAAACGTAAGCTCGATAGGCTTGCGGTAGACGGAGCTTTTCATATGACGCTACCAGGTAGTTTTAACCCCAGCTTTTATCAGCACCTTTGGCAAGATTGTGATGTCATCTATATCCAGCAACAGACCATTTTCTTAGCACTGCAAGATGACCACCAGCTCAACGTAAACTTACTACTATTGGCTCTATGGCTTGATAGCCACCATCAACGACTTGCTTCATCAGACTGGCAGCAGCTACAGCAGGCTCTACTCAGCTGGGAGCAAAGACTATTATTGCCTTACCGTAAGCTGAGACGCTTAAGTAAGGCCGCACTTGAGCAGGCTGAATATCAACAAATGCTGGATGTGGAGTTAATGTTAGAACGCAAGTCTCAAGCTAAGATCCTCATAGCACTCAAGCCTATGGTTCTAGATGAAGTTTACCCTGCTGAAACCGATAGCAATGTGAGTCGCTACTTGGCGCTATTTAACCTTAATAGCCAAGATTACCCCTGTCTAAACCAATAACTAGCGGTATTCATAAGTTGTGAAATAAGTGTTTAATACAGATCTAAAAAGGCGAGCTCTGCTCGCCTTTTTAGCCATACCAAGCTATACCAGTACAAATTAAGCCGTCAACTTTTCAGCCAAGCGAGTCGCATTTCTAGCAGTAATACCATAAATAGACAGCTGTGGATTTGCTCCTAAGCTAGTAGGGAAGATAGAGCCGTCCATTACAGAAAGGTTCTCGAAGTAATGTGACTCACCAAAACTATTAACCATAGAAACTTTTGGGTCTTCACCGAATGGGCAGCCGCCCATCACGTGGGCAGAAGCCACAACGGTTTTCAGTGGCGCTAATTCCATCTCATTTATCGCGCTTTTGGCCTCCTTCCAACTCGACAAATAAGGCATTCCTTCGCTAATAGGTAATACTTGCTGCGCACCAGCGGCAAATTGTAATTCAGCCATGCTGGCATAGGCACGCCTTGCTGCCCGCCAAAAGGCGTCTGTGAGCGGATAATCCAACGCAAAGCCATGCTCGGTCAATTTCACTTGGCCGCCTTGGCTATTTTCATGGTAACCATCGCGCACCAAAGCAATCGTCACTTGTAGTTGATTAAATTTCGCCATCAACTCTGCATGGCTTTTACCGTAACCAATGGTTTTTGAGGCAATCAAAATTGGATGAATGGGAGGGACTTCGAGCTTATAACCTAGCTCTCCATCAGCGCCATTTTGCCAGACAAACTCATCAGAATAAATCGACTGTGGAGCGCCACTATGGCCATTTATCGGGTCGCTAAACACTGCGCCACTAAGTAAAGTGGGGTGTAAAAAAGTACGTTTACCGATTATCTCATGTGGGTCTGGTAGCTTAGAACGCAACATGATTGTTGGTGTGTGAATGGCTCCTGCCGACAAAATGTAATGCTTAGCCTTAAACATAATTTCAACCGGTAAAGGCTTCATATTGCTATCTACCGCTTGCGCTTTTATAGCAAAGATTTTGTCCTTATGATGCTCAAGCTTAATTACTTTCGCCTGACTAACCAATGTTGCCCCCGCTTCAAGAGCCGCTGGAATCGTGGTCACTAACATCGACTGCTTAGCATTAACTGGGCAGCCCATGCCGCAATAGCCGGTGTTCCAACAACCTTTAACGTTACGCTTAATAACTGTGTGTTCCCAACCCAATTGCTCACAGCCTTGCTTTAGTGCTTGGTTATTTCGATTGGGCTCATAAGCCCATTTACTGATATTGAGTCGCTGCTCCATTTTCTCAAACCAAGGATCAAGCTCAGCTCGAGACAGCCCCTCAACAGACTTGACCTGTGCCCAGTAGTTAAGCGCAGGCTCGGGAGTGCGAATTGAAGTGGTCCAATTAACTGTAGTTGACCCACCCACTGCCCGACCTTGAAAAATACCAATCGCTTTATCTGCGGTCTTCATCCCTGCAGCTTGTTGGTATAAGTCAGGATAGGCACGGCGCTCTTCCATATTAAAGTTGCTAGATGATTTAAGCGGACCACCCTCAACAATAATAACTGATAAGCCTGCTTGGGTAAGGATCTCTGCTGCAACACCGCCACCAGCGCCACTGCCAACAATGACCACATCGGCTTCTAAGGTTTGGTTTTCATTGAGCTTAGCCGCATTTATATGCGCCCAGCCAGAATCCAGTCCTTTTACAATAGGATCTTCAATGGCCATAAACGCGTCCTTTATTCTGAGTTTTTATTGTCTGCGCCCGCTTGGTTAGCACCTGTATTAATAATGCCGAAAGTATTCCAATTAACATCACTGCATATCCTCTAAAAAGCTAGGTTTAGCGTAATGCAATCGACTCCAGTGCTCGGGGCTCGAGTAATAACTGGCCATCACCAGCTCTCGTAAACCCTGATAGGCCGTGACCATCATATCAAGATAACTTGTACGCCAACTTTGCAGCATATCGATGAGTTCAGATTCGTTACGCATCATTAACGGCGTAACACTTCCTGTTAGAATAAGCAGCCCCAAACGTCCCTCAAGCATGTTGAGTAACTGTTCAAGTTCCGCTTGGCTATCTTGGGGGAGAATCGAAATCGTGTGTTCTATCGCGTCGAGTGTACGATTAATCGCATCGCGTTTTAATGTTGCGACATCAGGCAGAGCGCCATCTAAAAAAACGGGCAATAACACACTAAATAACAAACGATGCTTGTCATCTAGCTCTTTATTGACCGCGATATAGTCTGAAGAGCAGTAATTCACTCCCAACGCTAAGCAGGCAGTGCCTGCTAATGCGGTTGTAATAAAAGTCCGTCGTTCCATCGCGTCCTCTATTTCTAATCATTATGTTTTGGCGCTCTAGTTCGTCACTCATCCAGATTGCATAGCCACTTACAACTCGAAACAAAGTCATTAAAATGACCGATTTCAATCTATGTTACACTCTGACGACAACAACAATTAAACACACGTTTTAATTTTCAGCAATAGCCAAATTATTATGAGCCAAATATTTTCGCCACCTTGGTGGGCTAAAAACCCCCATATTCAAACGATTCTCCCTGTACTGACTAAAGTGGACAGACCTGTATTACAACGTGAACGCTTGGAACTTGCCGATGGCGATTTTATCGATCTCGACTGGCAAGGAACACCTGAAGCTAAACAGCCGATTTTAGTGATTATCCATGGCCTTGAGGGCAGTGCTGAGTCTCACTACGCACGTCGAATCTTAGCCGCTAGCAAGGCATCAGGTTTATGTGCTGTAGTACACCATCATCGTAGCTGTTCAGGGGAGTTAAACCGTCTTCCACGCGGATATCACAGCGGTGATACAGAGGATCTCCATTGCACACTACAACACTTAAAAAGCCATTTCCCAAATAACCCTTTGCTAGCCGTTGGCTACAGCCTAGGCGGCAATGTACTGATAAAATATCAGGGCGAGCAGCAAGAGTTGAGTTTGATTGATAAAGCCGTTGCCATCTCTGCACCATTACAATTAGGCTCTTGCGCCAATCGCCTAGAGAAAGGCTTTTCAAAAGTGTACCAGTGCTACCTTATTAAGCAGCTACAACAAAAAATGCACGGTAAAGTCGCAAAGCCTGAATTAAGCACATTAATGCCAATTAATAAGCATGACATTGATAGCCTCACCACCTTCTATGCATTCGATGATAAAGTCACAGCACCTCTGCATGGCTTTGATGGTGTAGATGATTACTATAATCGTGCCAGCGGTATGCCGTACTTAAGCCGCATCACTAAGCCAATATTAGTGATCCACGCAAAAGACGACCCCTTTATGACTGAAGCGGTCATCCCTGCTAGAGAGCAACTTTCACAACAAGTACAATATGAACTCCACGAAAATGGCGGTCACGTAGGCTTTATCGATGGCGGTAGTCCATGGCGACCACGCTACTACCTTGAAAAACGCATTTTAAACTTTTTAATCTCATTGGAAAAATCACCATGTTAGTGCCTTATGAGTCTTTAGCTCAGTTATCTAGCGAGACTTTTGACAACCTTATTAAAGAATATCTTATCAGCCAAGTTGAAGATGGCAGCTTTTCTGGTGACGGCGAACACAGCATGGAAAGAGCAATCATTCAGTGTAAAGCAGCACTTAAGCAAGGCGTTCTCGTTGTCGAGTACAGCGAGGAAGAAGAATCTATTGGTATTAGACGCAAAGAAGATATCGTTGTCCAAGATTGGCAACAGGATTAATATCAAGTAGTAAAAGCCTGCTCTTGGCTTGGGCATAGATTGACCTGAGCCAAGTGAAGCCGTATAAATGAAGGTTATAAGCGCAACCCTCTTACCTGAATAACGATAATTAGTCGTAGCTTTGGCTAACATGCAGGTGAAGCAAACTCTCTTTCTTTGGGTAAAAAAATGTCAGCGAAACATCCAATTATTGCAGTAACAGGCTCCTCTGGCGCAGGCACGACGACAACGACAACTGCTTTTAATCATATTTTTAGACAGCTGGGCATTAATGCAGCCATTATTGAAGGTGACAGTTTTCATCACTTTACTCGCCCTGAAATGGCGGTAATGATCCGTAAAGAAAAAACTGAAAACCGTAATATCAGTTACTTCGGTCCAGAAGCCAATGACTTCAAACGTTTAGAGCAATGCTTTAACGATTACAGTAATACTGGCCAAGGTGAAACTCGCGCTTACCTGCATACATTCGATGAGGCTGTGCCATTCAATCAAATGCCCGGAACGTTTACTCAATGGCATCCATTACCTGAAAATACCGATATGCTCTACTACGAGGGCCTTCATGGTGGTGTAGTTACCGATGAATGTGACGTTGCTCAGCATGTTGACTTACTCATAGGTATGGTGCCAATTGTAAACCTAGAGTGGATCCAAAAAATCATCCGCGACACATCAGAACGTGGCCATAGCCGTGAAAAAGTGATGGACTCTATAGTGCGCAGTATGGACGACTATATTAACCATATGACGCCACAGTTTTCTCGCACTCATATCAACTTCCAGCGAGTACCAACCGTTGATACCTCAAACCCATTTAGCGCTAAGAGTATTCCGAGTTTAGATGAAAGCTTTGTAGTGATCCGTTTTCGCGGGATTAACAATGTAGACTTTCCCTATTACCTCAGCATGATCCAAGGCTCTTTTATGTCTAGGGTAAATACTCTTGTAGTACCAGGTGGCAAGATGTCACTAGCAATGGAGCTAATCCTCACTCCACTGGTTAAAGATTTAATGGATAAGCGTTCACAGCTAATCTCGCCGGAAATTGAATAATTCTTTTGTAGAGGCCCAGATCTTAAGATTAGATTAAGCCTGTATATGTAGACTTCAGTCATCGGGATTTCAGGCGAAAGAACGATAAGTTAGCATTCCCTTGAAGGTGAATTCCCCCATCTTGATCTGTTCATTTTCTTGGGATTGCTAGCTGACCTAACCTTGTAAAACTTCCCTTAAAAAATGTATTCCACCTTTCATGCTTGATCCGCTCATCTCCTTGAGATTGCTAGCTGACCTTACCTTGTAAAACTTCCCTTAAAAAAATGTATTCCACCTTCATGCTTAATCCGCTCATCTCCTTGGGATTGCTAGCTGACCTTACCTTGTAAAACTTCCCTTAAAAAGTGTATTCCACCTTCATGCTTGATCCGCTCATCTCCTTGAGATTGCTAGCTGACCTTACCTTGTAAAACTTCCCTTAAAAAATGAATTCCACCTTCATGCTTGATCCGCTCATCTCCTTGAGATTGCTAGCTGACCTTACCTTGTAAAACGTCCCTTAAAAAATGAATTCCACCTTCATGCTTGCTCCGCTCATCTCCTTGAGATTGCTAGCTGACCTTACCTTGTAAAACTTCCCTTAAAAAATGAATTTCACCTTCATGCTTGATCCGCTCATCTCCTTGGGATTGCTAGCTGACCTTACCTTGTAAAACTTCCCTTAAAAAATGAATTCCACCTTCATGCGTGATCCGCTCATCTCCTTAAGATTGCTAGCTGACCTTACCTTGTAAAACTTCCCTTAAAAAATGAATTTCACCTTCATGCTTGATCCGCTCATCTCCTTGAGATTGCTAGCTGACCTTACCTTGTAAAACTTCCCTTAAAAAATGTATTCCAGCTTCATGCTTGATCCGCTCATGTCCTTGAGATTGCTAGCTGACCTTACCTTGTAAAACTTCCCTTAAAAAATGAATTTCACCGTCATGCTTGATCCGCTCATCTCCTTGAAATTGCTAGCTGACCTTACCTTGTAAAACTTCCCTTAAAAAATGAATTTCACCTTCATGCTTGATCCGCTCATCTCCTTGAGATTGCTAGCTGACCTTACCTTGTAAAACTT
>NZ_JAKILC010000006.1 GCF_023283845.1 Shewanella marinintestina | reverse complement strand
GTGGAGTCAATCTTGAAATACCACCCTTGTAGTTTTGATGTTCTAACCGCGGCCCCTGAATCGGGGTTCGGGACAGTGCCTGGTGGGTAGTTTGACTGGGGCGGTCTCCTCCCAAAGAGTAACGGAGGAGCACGAAGGTTGGCTAAGTACGGTCGGACATCGTACGGTTAGTGCAATGGCATAAGCCAGCTTAACTGCGAGACATACACGTCGAGCAGGTACGAAAGTAGGTCATAGTGATCCGGTGGTTCTGTATGGAAGGGCCATCGCTCAACGGATAAAAGGTACTCCGGGGATAACAGGCTGATACCGCCCAAGAGTTCATATCGACGGCGGTGTTTGGCACCTCGATGTCGGCTCATCACATCCTGGGGCTGAAGTCGGTCCCAAGGGTATGGCTGTTCGCCATTTAAAGTGGTACGCGAGCTGGGTTCAGAACGTCGTGAGACAGTTCGGTCCCTATCTGCCGTGGGCGTTGGATGATTGAAGGAAGCTGCTCCTAGTACGAGAGGACCGGAGTGGACGAACCGCTGGTGTTCGGGTTGTTATGCCAATAGCATTGCCCGGTAGCTACGTTCGGAATCGATAACCGCTGAAAGCATCTAAGCGGGAAGCGAGTCCTAAGATGAGTCATCCCTAGGAATTTAATTCCTCTAAAGAGCCGTTCGAGACTAGGACGTTGATAGGCAAGGTGTGTAAGCGTTGTGAGGCGTTGAGCTAACTTGTACTAATGACTCGTGAGGCTTAACCATACAACCCTAATGGGTTTTATGAGTTAACTATGTTTCTTATAGAAACCAGAATTAGAATGAAGCACTTAATGTAGTGTGAACCCAATTTTTTAAGACTTGCATCGCGAGTCCAGCTTTCTAAATTTACCAAATTTGTCTGGAAACCATAGAGCTGTGGCACCACCTGAATCCATTCCGAACTCAGAAGTGAAACGCAGTATCGCCGATGGTAGTGTGGGGTCTCCCCATGTGAGAGTAGGTCATTTCCAGGCGCCAAATATACGAAATAGCCCCAGCACGAAGTGTTGGGGCTTTTTTGTATGTTCAGTTTTTGAAAGGTTACTCGAACATGGGAAATAAACAGCGCATGCGCAGCATGTATCATTACTATGTGTACCCAGAGGGCATAATAAATAGTAGGGCGAAGTGAGTGCGTTTATGAAGCTTAGCTTCATGCACTTATGGAGCGCGGAGAACTTGTTCGAGGCTGGACATTTCCAGGCTTTAAATTAAGTGAAGAAGCCACCTTATTAAGGTGGCTTTTTTGCGTTTGGGTGATTTTAAAATACTGAACGCCAACTTATATAGAATACAGCTAGCCGTTAAGGTGACGGCTTCACTTCAAGTCGGCATAAATACCATTCTTAGTAGTAAAGAGTCGACGTCGGTTGATAAATGTTCCAGACGATATCGACACTTCCGCCATCCCTGGCGGTCACCGCTTCTCTGCGTTCACTCTTCACTTAAAGCTTAGGGGCTGAATACTGCGTATTCAAAGCGCCGGGCTTTCACCCCATGTGTTTACTATGCAAACCGATAGTGATTATATGCTCCTGCTTAATAGACACCTCCTACGTCGATTTAGGGTGTATATTATTTTTAAGCTTGTATGAGTGTGATTCTAACCTACTGTATTAGGCTAGGTTACTCTGAGCCGCTAAAGTGCAATTTAGCTGCGTCACCAGAGAACTATTACGCTCTCCATTCTTACCTTGCCGTATCAGCTGTTAAAGGAGTAAATCATTTATAATGATAAGTATGGGGGCGTTTCGACAATAACCGTTGAACTGTTAGAACAATTAGTTATTTTCTTATTGTTGAATAGGATTGCTTGCTAGCAAACATAATTGAGTTACTTGCCATTGCTTTGTGTTAGTAAGAGGACGTCATAATATAAGTCACACAGACTTGTGCTGTTGCTGCTTTAAGGTCATCTATGTTGTGTTTAACTAATAGCAACAGCTTGTGTTGTAAGTGGTCTTTATTTCGCTTTTGCAGCAAAAAGTGATTAAAACACCCTCTAAGCGCTCGAAAAACCTGCAGGCGGTCGTTATTGGTAAAAAAGTACTTTACCTTTTACTCAATATTTAGCAAAATCCATTTCATCGACAGGGGTGTAGCTCCAATTGGTAGAGCGCCGGTCTCCAAAACCGGATGTTGTGAGTTCGAATCTCCCCACCCCTGCCAAATTTAGAAAAAGCCGAGCACTAGCTCGGCTTTTTTGCATCTGTCGTTTACAGTTTTAATCGGTGAGCTTAGCCTGTGTGCTTAGGGCATTTATCCAACAGGCTATTTTACCTAACAGACTGTGGCTTGTCGCATTTGGCTTTGTTGTCTGAAAAAAACACAGTCGACTCGCTTTAGATAAAAAAAGCTTTACCTTTAAGGGGAGTTTCCGCATAATGCGTTTCGTCGACAGGGGTGTAGCTCCAATTGGTAGAGCGCCGGTCTCCAAAACCGGATGTTGTGAGTTCGAATCTCCCCACCCCTGCCAAAATTCAGAAAAAGCCGAGCATTAGCTCGGCTTTTTCGTATCTGCAATTTGCCGTAATTCCTTATATTAATTGGTATAAGAGTGTGCTGTAGACTGAATCTTATCAATAGATGCAGGTTAACTCTGTAGCAACTAGCTGTTATGCTTTCGCTATATCATCGCTGCTTTGATTGAGTTGTCATGGAAAAAAATGCTTACCTCGATGCCATGGGCATTACCCGCTGGAAAAAAGCTGTCCCTCAGGCTGATATTATGACCATACTAGTTAATCCTTTGCGCCTAAAAGAAGTTGATAGTCCATTATTTACGACCGTACTTAGTTTTATCGGTGTTGATATTGAGCATTGTCGTTTCGCTGCCCGTGCAGAGCCAGCTGCCAAGGTTATTTGGGATATGCGTGGTAAGCAGGCGGTAGAAAGCGATGATAGGTTAATTTCGGCGCCAATCAATGAGCTAGAAACTAACGTTGAAGCTAAAAAAGCGCTGTGGGCTAATATGCAGGCTTATATGCTTAAAAAGGGTAGTTAATGTCACTTGTATTGCTCGATGATAACATGTCGTTGCAAATGGCTGCTGTTGCTGCGAGAGCGCACTCTCACCCAATGAGTGAGGCAACTATTAGAAGCTGTTTTGGTCATCTCTACACTAGCTTTGGCGTGATAGAGGATGACACGCTTTGTGGCTTCGCGATTTTGCATCAAATATTTGAAGATGCGACCTTGATGGATATTTGCGTTGATCCTGCTTGTCAGGGAAAAGGATTTGGTAAAGCCTTGTTAAGCAGAGTTATCGCAGCGGCCACAGCTAAAGGTGCTGAGGTATTACTGTTAGAGGTGAGGCAATCTGGTACCACTGCTAGGGCTTTATATGCGGCGTTAGGCTTTGAAACAACAGGTGTACGTAAAGGCTATTATAAGACCGACACTGGTAGCGAAGATGCGATATTGATGCAGTTACCACTCTAAACTGTCAACCGGCGGGTTGATTGAGAAGCGGATATAAAAATAGCGCCAAAGGGCGCTATTTTTATATCTATCAATTTTCTAGCAGAAAAGTGTTATTTAACTTCTTTGCCCTGTGCTTGAAGATCTGCATGATAGCTTGAGCGCACTAATGGACCACAAGCTGCATGGGTAAAGCCGATGCTTTCAGCGAGTTCTTTTAGTTCATCAAACTCTGCAGGCGATACATAGCGCTCAACAGGCAAGTGGAACTTAGATGGCTGTAGGTACTGACCTAAAGTAAGCATTTCAACATTATGAGCGCGTAAGTCACGAAGTACTTGTGCAATCTCTTCATTGCTTTCGCCTAGACCCATCATCAAACCTGATTTGGTTGGAATATTTGGGTGGCGGTCTTTAAATTTCTTCAATAGATCAAGTGACCATTGATAATTAGCACCTGGACGCGCTTTGCGGTAATGCATTGGCGCAGTCTCTAGATTGTGATTAAACACATCAGGTGGCTCAGTCGCTAAGATCTCAAGTGCTGCATCGATACGACCGCGGAAATCTGGAACCAAAGTTTCAATTTTAATCTCTGGGTTAAGCAAACGTATTTCACGGATGCAATCGGCAAAATGCTGTGCACCGCCATCTCGTAAATCGTCACGGTCAACTGAAGTAATAACAACGTACTTTAGCTTCATGTCTTTAATGGTTTGAGCTAATTTCTTTGGCTCTTCTGCATCAGGCTTTAATGGACGGCCATGGGCTACGTCACAGAATGGGCAGCGACGGGTACAAATGGCACCCAAAATCATAAATGTCGCGGTACCGTGGTTAAAACACTCAGACAGGTTAGGGCATGAAGCCTCTTCACATACTGAGTGTAAGCCATTTTTACGCAGTGCTTGCTTGATCTCAGTAATACGCTGATTTGAAGCCGGCAGCTTAACACGAAGCCAGTCAGGTTTTCTTAACATGGTGTCGCGTTCAGATGGCACCACTTTAATAGGGATGCGTGAAACCTTGTCTGCGTCTCTAAGTTTTACGCCAGGTTGTAATCTTTCAGGCCTATTCATATGACTCTGGTAATCCTTGGTGGTGAACTAGCTTTTCTAAACCGAGTTCTTGGCTGAGGGTTTCAATCAGTTGCAGACCTGCTTCTTCGACAGTTTGTGGTCCACCGAGCTGTTTGCATTGGATCATTTCCATACCAGCGTAACCACATGGGTTAATACGCTGGAATGGCGCCATATCCATATCGACATTGAGGGCCAATCCATGGAAAGAGCACCCTTTACGGATCCTAAGACCCAAGGATGCTATTTTTCGCTCATCAACATACACACCAGGGGCATCAGCTTTGGCATAAGCCTCAACCTGATAACGCGCGAGCATATTGACGATACATTGTTCAATGTGGGTGACGAGCTGACGTACACCGACTTTTAGACGCTTAATATCGAGGAGAGGGTAGACAACAAGTTGTCCTGGCCCGTGGTAAGTCACTTGACCGCCTCTATCAACCTGAATGACAGGTATATCACCTGGGTTTAGGATGTGCTCACTCTTGCCTGCTTGGCCTTGTGTAAATACTGGATTATGTTCAACAATCCAGATCTCATCTTGACTGTTTTCATCACGGTTATCAGTATAGTTTTGCATCGCGTGCCATACTGATTCGTAATCTTGCTTGCCTAAATGGCGAATATGCAAAGCGTTGTCGTACAAGGGCAACCTCTCCCCTCAAATATTTGTGCGGCCTATTATACGCGTCAAAATGATAAATGTAATCTAGATCACATTTATCAGTAATGAGTAATATTTACAGTACGCGTTTTACGCCATCAATTGCAGCAAGTTGAGTGTATAGCTTTTCGATATGATCTTTGCTTGTCACTGTAATACGAATGGTCACTGAATAATAAGTGCCTTTACTTGACGCTTTAGTTGATGGAGCGTAGTCACCTGGCGCTAGGCTTTGTGCTACAGCAACCACACGATCTTCTAATGTATCGCTAGCATCGCCAACAACTTTAAAAGGGAATGATGCTGGGAATTCCATTAACTCATCAAATTTTGTATCTAACATTTTTTCACTCTCGAAGATTTCATTAATACATAATATGGTGACGATTATACCTAATACCAAGTGAAATAAATATTTGATCATTGTCAGGGTTATTAAAGGATTTTAACCATCGATGATTTTTAGTTTTTTTATAACAAGTTACTGGTTATAACGCATCACAATTCAAGGAGAATTTTTTCGGTGGTATAGACATTGCTTTCGCAATTAGAAATAATTTGATTGCTATAGAAGCAAAAAGCCACCCGAAGGTGGCTTTTAAAATATTGACGTTAATTAGCTAAACCAGCCTGCAAACATCTGCTTGAAGTAATCCATTAACTGGCTGAACCAGCTGCCTTCGTTGACTTCTTGTAGAGTCACAAGAGGGAACTGAGCAATATCTTTACCATTTAACTGGAAGTATATGCGGCCAACAGTTTCGCCTTTAGCAATTGGTGCTTTCAGCTCTTTGGTTAGTTCAAAGTTTGCTTGAAGATTTTTAGCTTGTCCGCGGCTGATGGTGATTGGTGTATCTGTCACTACACCTAGGTCAATTGTTTCGCGATCGCCATACCAGATTTTTTGGGTAACGAAAGTGTCACCAGCTGAATATGGAGTAACCGTTTCAAAGAAGCGGAAACCATAGTTAAGCAGTTTTTTACTTTCAGCTTTACGAGCAGCTTCGCTCTTGGTACCCATAACTACTGAGATAAGACGCATACCGTCTTTCGTTGCTGAGGTGACTAGGTTAAAACCAGCGCCTGAAGTGTGGCCTGTTTTAATACCGTCTACATTTAAGCTTTTATCCCATAGTAAGCCATTACGGTTGTATTGCTTGATGCCGTTATAAGTGAATGACTTCTCTCTATATACCGCATATTCTTCTGGCACGTCACGAATGATCGCTGCGCCAAGAATGGCCATATCGTAAGCAGTCGTTTTGTGGTTGTCAGAATCTAAACCGTGGCTATTTTCAAAGTAGCTGTCTTGCATATTTAGCTGCTTAGCCCAAGAGTTCATCAAATCAACGAAGCCATCTTCAGTGCCTGCAATATGCTCAGCCATAGCAACACAAGCATCGTTACCTGATTGGATGATAATGCCTTTGTTCAGCTCTTCAACCGATACTGTTTTACCGACTTCAATGAACATTTTTGATGAGTCAGGGAAGTTCTTTGACCATGCATTTTTACTGATAGTCACTTCGTCACTTGGCGAGATATTACCGACTTTGATTTCATGGCCGATAACGTAACTTGTCATCATTTTGGTCAAGCTTGCTGGGTTTAAGCTCTCGTAAGCATTTTCTTCAGCAATGATTTGTCCGGTGTTGTAGTCCATTAGCACGTAAGCTTTGGCTGCTACAGTTGGTGCATTAGGGGTGACGACTGGGGCGGCTTGTGCTGACAATACGGCGACAGAGCTCGCGAGCAAAAGCGTTTTCAATGGTTTGTTCAGTAAATTCATATTAATAATGCACGTCTTAATAGTTTGGGTATGAAGAAAGTGTAATTCCGCGAGTATAACATTAGTCGACAATGGAATTCAGCGTTGGTTCATTAATCTTGGTTCATTCAGTCAGCAGATAACTATTAGGGTAACCTTCCTGTTTCAGGGTTTCCGTCAGTTTAGTTGCTAGCTGTTGCTGGCCTATAGGGCCTAACTGTAATCGATACAAGTTATTGGTACTTTGTACTCGAGTCTTAACTTTATATTTTTGCTCTAAACTTTTGGCCAAGCTTTCAACTCTGGCTTTATTTGAAGAAGCAACAACTTGAATAAAGTGCAGTTCAGTGCCCTTGAGTTCGGCTAATGCCGCGGATTCAGGATTCGCGATATAAATGACTTCTAAACTGACATTGGCAGTGCCGGTTTTTAACATGTCGAGTCGGTGGGCCGCAGCGTATGACAGATCGATCACTCGATCTTCATGAAATGGGCCGCGGTCATTGACTCGAACAATAACGGTTTTATCATTTTTAAGGTTGGTGACTTTGACATAGCTCGGTAATGGCAAGGTCTTATGGGCAGCTGACATAGAGTACATGTCATAGGTTTCACCATTTGATGTCAGGTGGCCATGAAATTTAGCACCATACCAAGAGGCAATTCCTTTTTCTGCGTAGCCTTCACCAGAGGGCATAACCTGATAGCTTTTGCCTAATACAGTGTAAGAGCTTTTGTTGCCGCCACGGCTATAGGGCTCATATTTGGGGTGAGCATCTTCAACCTTAGTAACGTCCGGCGCGGATGTTGGTGCTTTATCGTTGTCAATATCATAACGACCACCACTTGAACAAGCTGCTAATGTGGCGGTGAATATTAAAGCGATAAGGGTATTACTGCGTAGCATAAGCTTTCTTTAATTCCTGGCTAAACTGGTAAACCGCCATGGCATAAAGCGGGCTGCGGTTGTAGCGGGTAATAACGTAAAAGTTTTTAAGACCTAACCAATATTCATCACTATCGGCTTGCTCAAGCTTTACGACTAAGGCTGGTTGTTTCACATCTAGATCCATAGATTCAGCAAGTGCAACATCTGGCGATAAAATATCGGCAACCTTGTAATGTAGTTTTTCACCAGACCAAGTCTTTACCGTATCAGGTAAATCTTTATTCAAGGTTAATTGTAAGGTGACAGGTTGATCTTTTTGCCAGCCATGCTGATGAAAATAGTTGGCAACGCTGCCAATGGCGTCGGCTTTACTATTAAGTAGATCACGGCTTCCATCTTTATCAAAGTCGACAGCGTAATGGCGATAACTTGATGGGATAAATTGACCAAAGCCCATGGCGCCAGCGTAAGAGCCTTTAAGGCTATTAAGTTCTAAGTTCTCTTCTTTTACTAGAGATTGTAAATTGGCAAATTCACTGCGGAAAAACTTTGCTCTAGGAGGGTAATGGAAACCTAAGGTATAGAGGGCGTCTTTTACAGGGTAGTTACCCATGTAACCGCCATAAAAAGTTTCGATACCTATGATAGCGACAATAATTTGCGGGTCGACGTTAAACTCTTTCGAGGCTTTATCAATGATGTTAGCGTGCTCGTTCCAGAAGGCTAACCCTTTCTCTAAGCGCTTTTCTGTCAAAAATATCGGGTAATACTGGTACCAAGGCTTGGCTTCCCACGGCTTGGTCATCGCATCAATAACCGCTTGGTTGTATTCTGCGTTAGCAATAAAACTTGCTGTTGCTTCAGTATTGAAGCCTTTTTCAGCTTGAGTCTTAATGAATTCTGATTTGAGTTTTTCAATGTCGCTATCGGTTGGCGCAGCGGTGGCCAAGCAGGAAAGAAATGTTAGCGCTAAAGGTGCAAAAATACGTTTGAAAAGGGTCATCAATTAGCAATCCTTAGTGGTTGATAGGCATTATGGTTAGAGCACTTCGATGCACCATAATGCTATCAATAATAAAATCTAGGCCAGATAGCAAGCTGCTATCTATCAATAAAACGCCGATGAGTGTGAATACTCATTAAGATGCCAAAACCTACCATCAATGTCAGCATCGATGTGCCACCATAACTGATTAATGGTAAAGGTACACCAACCACAGGTAAAAGGCCTGAAACCATACCAATATTCACAAAAATATAAACGAAGAAAGTTAATGTAATACTTCCTGCAAGCAAGCGTGCAAAACTGGTTTGGGCACGTGAGGCAATAACCAAACCTCGACCTATAATATAAAGGTACAGAGCGAGTAGCAGTAAAGCGCCTATTAAGCCAAACTCTTCACCGATAACGGCAAAGATAAAGTCAGTGTGTCGCTCAGGTAAAAACTCTAGCTGCGACTGCGTACCTTGCAGCCAGCCTTTACCAAATAGTCCGCCAGAGCCAATGGCAATCTTAGATTGAATAATATGGTATCCGGCCCCGAGAGGATCTTTCTCTGGGTCAAGCAATGTGAGTACTCGAGTGCGCTGGTAATCATGCATTAAGAAAAACCACAGCACAGGTAACATTGCCAGCACGCTACCAATAAAGCTACCGACAATACGCCAGCTCATCCCTGATAAAAAGAGGACAAAGATCCCTGAAGCGGCAACGAGGATAGAGGTGCCTAAGTCGGGCTGTTTGGCGATTAAAAGTGTCGGTACTAGTAGGATCACTCCGGCACCCGCTAGATAGCGCTTTTTCGGCGGCAACGGAAACTTACTTATATACCATGCCATAGTGATCGGGAAGGCGAGTTTCATTAGCTCTGATGGTTGAAACTCCATAAAGCCAAGGTTTAACCAACGCTGGGCGCCCTTGTTTATTTCACCAAAGAAGTGCACGCCAATGAGTAAGATAATGCCGGTAATATAAATTGGAAACGCCCAGCGCCTGAGGACCTCAGGGTTAATTTGGGCAACGGCAAACATTACGACAAGCGACAAACCCATACGGAATAATTGCCTGTCCATTAGCGCAAGATCTTCGCCGCCCGCAGAGTAAATAACCACTAGACCGAAGGCCATCAATGCCAATAAGCCAAGCAATAATGGCAAGTCTATGTGTAATCGCTGCCATATGTTTGGTCGAGAGTTGTGTGCACTCATTCTGTTTTATTCCATGAATCTCTTAACAAATACTCGTCGAGTAAAGCGCGAGCAACTGGACCTGCGTTTACGCCACCCCAACCGGCGTTTTCAAGCACGACCGCCAGGACGATTTTAGGGTTTTCGTAAGGGGCATAGGCAATAATCAATGCGTTATCGCGTAGGCGTTCATCAATATTGTCAGCATCATATTCTTCGCCTTGGGCGACACTAAATACCTGTGCAGTACCGGTTTTCATTGCTGCAGTGTAACGTGCGTCGGTAAAGCGAGATTTATGCGCGGTGTCACGCATGGCTTCGTTGATGATGTCCCAGTTTTTTGGATCTTTTAATACAATGGGTGGCAGCTCATCTGGCGGCGTGTCTATTTTGGCGGTTTGATCTTGAATAGACTTAAGCATATGTGGCACAAAGCGGCGGCCATTATTCGCTAAAATAGCGGTTGCATTAGCAAGTTGCAGTGGGGTCGTTGTCCAGTAACCCTGACCGATACCAACTGAAATAGTGTCACCTATATACCAAGGTTGGTTATAGCGTAGGCGCTTCCAGTCTTTCGACGGCATAATACCGGCAGATTCTTCAAAAATATCGACCCCTGTACGCTCACCAAATCCAAATGGCTGCATAAAGTTAGCAATGGCATCGACCCCTGTTTTATAAGCAAGATCGTAAAAATAAGTATCGCAAGAGCTTACTATAGCGCTATTCACATCGACCCAACCATGGCCCCAACGTTTCCAGTCACGGTATTTACGTTCAACGCCTGGGATTTGCCAAAACCCTGGGTCCCAAATGCGGGTTTTTGCGGTAACGGTTTTATTTTCCAAGCCTAATAGTGCTAAATGCGGTTTTACTGTTGATGCTGGTGCATATTGCCCTTGAGTGGCGCGGTTAATCAGTGGGCGTGATTTAGAGTTCAATAACTCGCTATAAGCTTTGCTGCTAATGCCATGCACAAACTGGTTTGGGTCATAAGTTGGGCTTGAAATTAGTGCGAGAATACCGCCATCACGTGGATCAATTGCCACAATTGAACCACGACGGCCATTGAGTAACTCCAGCGCTTTTTGCTGCAGTTTTAAATCTAATGTTAGATAGATATCTTGCCCGGGTGTTGGCGGCTCAGATTTCAAAATACGAATAGTTCGGCCACGATTGTTGACCTCTTCTTCAAGGTGACCAGGCTTACCAAGCAACATGCTTTCGTAAAACTTCTCGATACCTTGTTTACCAATATCTTTAGTGGCAGCGTAGTTTGCCCAAAGGTTATTGCGTACAAGCGAGTCTTGATCTCGACTATTAATTTTGCCCACATAACCAAGCGCATGGGTCATTAGACCATTGTATGGATAGTGACGCTTTAAGCCTGCATCAACAGAAATACCTGGGAACCGATGCTGGTTAACACTGAATTCGGCAACTTGCTCTTCAGTCAGTTTATTTTTAATCGTCAGTGGTTTAAAGCGGCGATGATATTTAAGTGCGTCAAGTACGTTAGCTTTTTCATCTGCAGATAAGTCAATTACCTGACTTAGTTCATCTAAAGTGTCGCTGACATTTTTAACTTTTTCTGGCACCATTTCTAATGAAAAGAATGGCTGGTTTTCTGCTAGTAATTGACCATGACGATCGTAAATAAGTCCGCGACTTGGCGCAACAGGAACAACACGGATACGGTTGTCATTAGAGCGTGTTTCATAGTCTTGAAACGAAGTGATTTGCAGGTTGTAAAGATTAACCAGCAATAAACTCAGCAGGATAAACACACATAAAAACGTAAACAGAGCACGACTTTTAAATAGCGACGCTTCGGCCGCGTGGTCGTTCATGGTTATGCGCTTTCTTGGGGACACTTACATTCTCTCCTGCTTAAAAAAGGGTGCCAAGCACATATCCTAATCCTGTTAAGGTCTGTTTAGTTTAATAGGGTGTCGATATTATTCTCTATGGTAAGGATGATTATTATTAATGCTCCAGCCACGATAAAGGCTTTCGGCTACAATCACTCGTACCAAAGGATGAGGTAGGGTTAAGGCTGATAAACACCAGCTTTGCGCTGCGGCTTGTTTACACTCAGGCGACAAACCTTCAGGACCACCAATTAACAAACTAACATCGCGGCCATCGAGTAGCCACTTATTCATTTGTTGTGCTAATTGCGGTGTGGTGAGGTTTTTACCAGGTAAATCTAAGCTGACGATATGATTCCCTTTAGGAATCGCTGCCAACATTAACTCGCCCTCTTTTTGGAGGATGCGAGCTATATCGGCATTTTTACCGCGTTTGCCAGCGGGGATTTCAATTAACTCAAGCGCCATGTCTCTAGGGAAGCGGCGCTGATATTCTTTGAAACCTGTTTCAACCCAATCTGGCATGCGGGTTCCAACTGCGACTAACTGAATCTTCATTACTCAGGCTTTTCTGACCAAAGTTTTTCAAGTTGGTAGAAGTCACGAGTTTGATCTTGCATTACGTGCATAATAACATCGCCTAGGTCCACAAGAACCCACTCGCTGCTTTCACGACCTTCGACACCTAGAATGTGCAGGCCTGCACGCTTAGCTTCAACCACTAGGTTTTCAGCGATTGCTTTAACGTGTGTTTTTGAGTTACCAGTACATACCACCATAAAATCGGCGATGTTTGATTTCTCAGATACGTCCATTACAACGATATCTTTAGCTTTAAGGTCTTCAACCTTATCGATTACAAATTGCTTTAACTCTGCGCTTTCCACGCTGGTACCCCATTAATTTTAAGACAGCGCGATAGTATAGCAGTATTTCAGATCTAGATTAATAGTTCTTACTTATAAATATCTGCGATTAAGTGGGGTTTATTGTTAATTACTATGACTGTCAGGCAGATAAAGCTGATTATGCTGAATATAGCTTCGAATAGGTTCGGGAAGTGATGCGGGAATGTTACCGAGTGCAAGTTGCTGGCGGATCTCAGTTGATGATATATCTTGCTCTGTTACATCCAGCATAAATATCTTACCCACATTCGAGTGGTCATTTTTAGAAGCTTTAAGTGTGGCTAGGCGAGATGATAATAACGTGTAGCTTTGGTCGCGATTTGTTAGTTCCCATCCTGGGCGTTTACAGACAACGATATGGCATAGTTCAAATAACTGCTGCCATTGGTACCATTGCTCAAGGTTTAGAAATGAGTCCATTCCCATGATGAAGTAAAACTGGTGTTCAGGGTGAAGCTTGGTTAATTGACTGAGTGTTTGCGCGGTGTAAGAAGGCGTATTACGTTTAGCTTCGATATCACATAATTTAAAATTACTTAATTCATCACAAACAAGCTGAGCCATAGCTAACCTATTTTGTGTGGTGACATGAGTGCCTTGTTTATGAGGGGGGATGTGATTTGGCATAAGCCAAACCTCATCAAGTTTGAGTTGCCGCTGGATCTCTTTAGCTGGGCGGATATGGCCATAATGAATGGGGTCGAATGTACCACCTAAAATACCAATTTTCATTAGTCTAATACGATATGCGCAAGCTTAGCGTGGGCACGTGGATCAAACAGTAAACTCAAGTGACTAAAGCCTGTCCAATCTTCAATACCTTGTTGTTTGAGTTTAAGCTCAATAGCCGAAGCACCAGCGAGAAGAGTTTCAATATGGGCTAGCTCAAGGCGATTAAGCGCATTTTGATAAATAGGTTTACGCTTGTCCCAAATACGCAGCTTGCTCCAAAGGCCTTGCAGTGATTCACGATTATTTAACGCTGTTTTTAATTGCAGTAATACCGCTAGCTCTTTAAACAATGACCATAAGATAATTGGCATGGCTACTCCTTCACTCTTAAGTTGTGAAAGAATATGTTGTGCCTTGTCTTGTTGGTTATTGAGCATGGCATCGGTCAGTTGAAACACACTGAAACGAGATTGATCTTCAAAGTACTGTTCTAGTTGCTCACAGCTAATGGGGTCATTTGGACTGAGTAATTGCAATAGTTGCAATGCTTGATCAGCAGCCAGTAAATTCCCCTCGTAAAGAGCAAACAGCATTTCTCGTGGATCGCGGGCCAATGATAAACCATAGTGGTTTATACGGTTGTCAAGCCAACGTTGAAATTGGCTGCCTTCTGGCGTGGTACAAGGAACATAAACTCCCTTCGCATCGAGACTCTTAAACCATTTACTCTTTGTTTGCTCTGCAGCCAGTTTGGGACCGGTTAAGATCAGTAATACGTCTGGATTGTCCATCTGCATTAATGTTTGCAGCATAGCGCTGCCATCAGTCCCTGGCTTGGCTTGGGGAAGCGTTAATTCAATAATGCGGCGACTTGAGAATAAGCTCATCGCCTGCCACTGCTCATAAAGGTCGTTCCAACTAAAGCCTGTTTCTTGGGTTAATTGGATTTTTTCCTCAAAGCCTTGGCGTTTGGCTTCAGCATGAAGTGCGGCACGACTTTGCTCACATAACCACGGATCGTCACCAAATATGAGGCAACACTGAGGCAATGGAGCAAGTTGACGCGATAGCTGATCTGGGTAGACCCGCATTAATTAACCTCGGTGGAAGCCAGAGTTTGAACAATTCTGTCGGCAGCTTGGATACGCATCTCTTTTAGCAATAGTTCCATTTCACGGCTTTTTGCTAAAGCGGTACGCGGATCGTCAAGATAGTCACGATGGATTGCGACATCAAAACGCTGAGATTCAGCCTCTGGTAGCTGTACGGCAAAACTCACCTGATAGATAAGTTCATACTCTGCAACATTACCGGTTGGGTAGATTGACAAGGTTGAACGATCTAGAGAGTCATTGATAATGCGTAGTGCGGGAATATCATCGCTAGGTGCGACAACAGCAATACTGTTTAAGCGAAGTCGTTCACGCACTAAGCGTGTCAGTTCGCTATATTCGTCTTGGCTACTTAGACTCAAGGTTTGCAGCTGCTCTGGAATAGAGTAGCTGCCCTGTAATCTAAAGCCGCAACCGGCGCTAAGCAATACGCTCAGTGCCAAGGTTGCTAAAAGTATGCGTTTAATTAGCATAAGCTTTGATTTGTCTTCCTTGTTTTAGAAGGATTAGTTAGCCACGATGTTGAGCAGTTTGCCCGGTACGTAGATAACTTTGCGAACGGTTTTGCCTTCGGTGTGTTTAATCACACCTTCTTCAGCCATACCGGCAGCCTCAACTTCTTCTTTGCTCGCATCAGCAGCAACAGTGATTTTTGCGCGCAGTTTACCGTTTACTTGAACGATGATTAGCTTGCTGTCTTCTACTAGTGCAGACTCGTCAACTTCAGGCCAAAGTACATCTTCAATTGCGCCTTGGTTGCCCAGTTCATTCCAAAGACTAAAACAAGTGTGTGGAATGATTGGGTAAAGCAAACGTACCACAGCGTTCAAAGCTTCTTGCATAAGTGCTTTATCTTGCTCTGTTTCTGTAGGTGCTTTTTGCAGACGGTTCATTAGCTCCATGACAGATGCAATTGCGGTGTTGAACATCTGACGACGCTCAATATCATCGCCTACTTTAGCAATTGTCTTATGTAGCTCGCGACGTAGTTCTTTTTGAGCGGCGTTTAGTGACTTAACGTCAAGCTCTGCAGTTGGACCTGTAGCAATATGATCGTGTGCAGTTTTCCACAAACGCTTAATAAAACGATGTGCACCTTCAACGCTAGATTCCTGCCATTCAAGTGTCAGCTCTGGTGGTGCAGCAAACATCATAAATAGACGAACGGTATCAGCGCCGTACTTATCAACCATCTCTTGAGGGTCGATACCATTGTTTTTAGACTTAGACATCTTGCTCATGCCGGTGTAAACCAGTTCATGGCCATCGCTGTCTACGGCTTTAACCGTACGGCCTTTGTCGTCAGTTTCTAATACTGTGACATCTGATGGGGCAACCCATACTCGTGCGCCTTTCTCATTGTTGTAGTAGTAAGCATCTGCCAATACCATACCTTGAGTTAGTAGACGCTTAGCTGGCTCATTAGAGTTCACTAGGCCTGTGTCACGCAGTAGCTTATGGAAGAAGCGGAAGTACAATAGGTGCATACAAGCATGCTCGATACCCCCAATATACTGATCTACTGGTAACCAGTAGTTAGCTTTTGCAGGATCCAGCATTTCATCTGCATGTGGGCTACAGTAGCGCGCGTAGTACCAAGATGATTCCATAAAGGTATCAAAGGTATCAGTTTCGCGGAAAGCTTCTTGGCCATTAATCGTGGTCTTAGCCCACTCTTTATCTGCTTTGATTGGGCTTTGGATACCATCCATGACCACATCTTCAGGCAAAATAACGGGGAGTTGGTCTTCAGGGGTTGGCATCACAGTGCCATCAGCTAAAGTCACCATTGGAATTGGTGCACCCCAGTAACGCTGACGTGAAACACCCCAATCGCGTAGACGGAAGTTCACTTGACGCTTACCTTTGCCTTCAGCAGTTAGCTTGGCATCGATTGCATCAAATGCAGCTTGGAAATCTAATCCATCAAACTCAGCAGAGTTAAACAGTACACCTTTGTCTGTGTATGCTTCTTCGCTAATATCAACTTCGCCGTCAGCTGGCTTAACAACGGCTTCGATGTTTAGACCGTACTTTTTAGCAAACTCGTAGTCACGTTGGTCGTGAGCAGGAACCGACATCACTGCGCCAGTACCGTAGTTCATTAGTACGAAGTTACCTACCCAAATTGGCACTTCTTTGCCAGTGATTGGGTGGATAGCATTAAGACCTGTAGCAACACCTTTCTTTTCCATTGCAGCCATAGCAGCTTCAGTGGTATCAGCGTTCTTACACTCTTCAATAAACTCAACCAAAGCTGGGTTATTGGCAGCCGCTTGCTCTGCTAATGGGTGGGCAGCAGCAATAGCAACATAAGTCACGCCCATTACAGTGTCAGGGCGAGTGGTGTAGATATCAAAGCTCTGGTCGCTGTTAGCAACCTGGAACGTCATCTCGATGCCTTCACTACGACCAATCCAGTTACGCTGCATGGTCTTAACTTGCTCTGGCCACTCTTCTAACGTGTCAATATCGTTAAGTAGCTCTTCTGCGTACTCAGTGATTTTAATGAACCACTGTGGGATCTCTTTTTGCTCAACAGTGGTATCACAGCGCCAGCAGCAACCGTCGATAACCTGCTCATTAGCAAGAACCGTTTCGTCGTTTGGACACCAGTTAACTGAAGAGGTCTTCTTGTAAACTAGACCTTTTTCATAAAGCTTAGTGAAGAACCACTGTTCCCAGCGATAGTACTCTGGCGTACAAGTAGCAATTTCACGTGACCAGTCATAACCGAAACCAAGCATTTTTAGCTGGTTCTTCATGTAGTCAATGTTTTCGTATGTCCAAGGTGCAGGCGCGGTGCTATTTTTAATAGCAGCGTTTTCAGCAGGCAGACCGAAAGAGTCCCAACCAATAGGTTGAAGCACATTTTTACCTTGCAGGCGTTGGTAACGAGACACTACATCGCCTATGGTGTAGTTACGTACGTGACCCATGTGTAGCCGGCCTGACGGGTACGGGAACATAGAAAGGCAATAATACTTTTCTTTGCTTTCGTCTTCGGTAACTTCAAATGTTTTCGTGTCTTGCCAGTGCTGCTGCACTTTAGCTTCAATTTCTGAAGGAGTATATTGCTCTTGCATCAATCTATTTCCGGCCATGCCGCCCATTGTTTGATCTAGCGCTATATCAGCGCGAGTTATATCGACATAGAATAAACTAGAAGTGAGTCATTAAAAAGGTTCGTTGAAGGAGTATTTACCATGAGTGACCAAAGTAGCGCATTACTTTCGCTGTATGAAGCACTAATTGAGCACATTAAAACTCAATACAATGACGATAACTCTTTGACTGTAAAGAGTTTGTATAGTCAGGTTCAAGCTAGTAAACAATACTTGGCAATAAAGCAGCAGGCAAAGGAAGAAGAGCTGGCTTTAGTCGAACAATTTTTAAAACGTGACATTGCTAGTTTCTTACAAGAGCAAAATGCCAACGATTTAAGCCACAGCCCAACCGTCATCACGGTAGAAAATACGTTATGGCGCTGGTTAAGCGAAATTACCGACCGTAGTCAGGTTGAGTGGCATGAGGTTGCACAAGACTTTAAACATCATGGCTATTACGAAAGTGGTGAGATTGTTGGCCAAGGTACTATGGTATGTACAGCGTGCGGACATGAGTCGAAAGTGGCGTTCCCTGGAATATTATCGGACTGTACTGAGTGCGATAATAACGAGTTTACCCGAGAAGCTTTAGCGCCATAGTTGCGAACGATACGGTTAATCTTACTTGGTTTTGCAATTAACCGCCGATAGCGACACCTCAGGGTGTCGCTATTTTGTTGCTTTTAGCAACCATCGTTGACAGTTAAATAAACCGGTGAACTATTAGCTGTAGCTTGTTGATATCTAAAGTAACAGAGATCGTCACTGACCTTGTTATCATCATCGTCATCATAACCGATATAGGTGAAGTTCACTCCTTGCTCTTCAATGATGAAAATATCATCAAGCTCGAGGAGCTTATCAATGTGAGTGTTATCTACGTATCCTGAAAGTAAGCGAGTTTCAAAGCTACCATCGCCGTCCAGATCGATGTCTACGATATCGTTACGGTAGGCATGTGGTTTTATTGCTGTTCCCGGTATTTGCGATTTGGCATAGGCAAATTGATTAGCTGTTTGGCTACTGGCTTTAATCTGCTCAATAGCTTCGCTTCTTGCTTCGCTCGATAAATTGATGAATTTAGGTGCTGCAACACTGGCTAAAATGCCGAGGATAATAATCACAACAACCAACTCAATCAGCGTAAATCCTTTAGTCAGTGAGGTTTTTATCATTATTGTTTACTTCTAATAAATGCGGCAAATGCAAGTAAGAAGCTCAATATCAATACTGGCCATTGTCCTAAAGTTGTAAATAACGTGTGTCCTTTCATGAGTTTAATGTCCGCTACTAATACACCAGCCTCAAATTGTGGCAGGCTATCGGTAATGTTGCCTTGCTCATCAACAACCGCGGTTACGCCGTTATTGGTGGCTCGCACTAATGGGCGACCTAACTCTACTGAGCGCATTTGCGCTATTTCCATATGCTGTAATGGACCATTCGAGGTACCGAACCAGGCGTCATTAGACACTGTCATTAACAGGTCTGTATTGTCATTCATATTGGCGCGCAGCTGCTCAGGAAAAGCGATTTCGTAACAAATAGCGGGTGATATTTGGTGACCAACTGCGTTGAGGTTAGGTTGAGTAAAGTCGCCTCTAGCAAATGATGACATCGGAAGATTAAAAAAGGGTGCTAAAGGTCGCAACAGTGACTCTAGCGGCACAAACTCACCAATTGGAAGTAAGTGATGCTTTTTAAATTCATTACTACCATCACCTAAATAATCAGCCTCAGATTGTTGCTTGTAGTTGTAATTACCTAAAACAATTAATGAGTTATAAAAATCATTAGCACGATGGCTAATAATGCCTGTAATAATGGCCGTATTGTTTAAGTTAGCAACTTTATTCGCATTATCGAGAAAGTCTTGCACCATATATTCTGGCGCAGGAATAGCCGCTTCTGGCCAAATCACGAGGTCGCTTTCGAGCAGTTCTGGCCGTGATAGATCCATATATTTGAGCATAGTTGGCCATAGAGCATCTGGCTCCCATTTCATGCTTTGGGGAATGTTTCCTTGAACCAATGCAACTTTGATGGTTTCGCCGTTAGGCTCGACTTGAGAGGTCATTGGTGCGATCAGCGTCAGCGTAGCCAACATTGGCACTGCTACGGCTAAACTTTGCCAGCGTTTAACTGCTAACATGGCTAAAGCGCCTGCTAGTAAAGCAATAATAAAGCTCAAACCTAAGGTGCCAAACATCGAAGCGATAGGCTTTAATGGTCCTTCAGTTTGACTATAACCAGCCCACAACCAAGGAAAACCGGTGAGTACCCAACCACGTAGCCATTCAGTTATTGTCCAAAGTGCAGGGAATACCAGTAAATTACGCAGTAGCGATGTTTTTGGGGCAAGCTTTTGCATCAAATAACCTGCAAGGGCAGGGTAAAGTGCTAGATACAGTGCAAGTAATGCCATTAAGGCTATAGAGGCGACAAGTGGCATACCGCCATAGGTATCCATACTGACATGGACCCAGCTTATGCCAACGGAGAAACAACCAAAGCCAAAGCCTAACCAGTATTTAAATGCTTGTTTAGGTGTTAAGTTACTACTTTGATGTACAACAAAAGCTAATGCTACAAGGTACAAAGGCCAAATAGAATAAGGAGCAAAAGAGAGCGCAGTAGTGGCGCCAGCCGCATAGGCTAGCACCATTTTCGAGCGCGGATGATGGGCTAATGCCCGAAGTTTATTCAGCATACAGCCTCATCATTGGGTCGTGATAACTAATTTAGTTGCTAAGCAACCGACTCATCATTGCCATGAGCGTTATCAGGGAACTTTACTCGTAGTTGGATTAAGCGACGGGTATCAGCGCTAACAACTTTAAATTCAATATCTTGGATCATGACTTTTTCGTCACGTTCAGGTAGATGACCAAATGCATGGGACACCATACCACCAACAGTATCGAACTCTTCGTCGCTAAACTCAGTACCAAAAGCCTCATTGAAGTCGTCAATAGGCGTTAGTGCTTTCACCATATATACTTGTTTAGCAACTTGTTTGATTTCAGTCTCTTCAGAAGAGTCATGATCAAATTCATCTTCAATATCGCCAACAATCTCTTCGAGGATATCTTCAATGGTTACCAAACCAGATACTCCGCCATACTCATCGACGACTATCGCCATGTGGTATCGCTGAGAACGGAATTCTTTTAGTAAGACATCAACACGCTTACTTTCAGGAACAACAACTGCAGGTCGAATCACTTGACGTAACTCAAATGGCTGCTCGTTGTTTTTAAAGCCATACTGAAGCAAATCTTTCGCAAGCAAAATGCCTTCGATATGATCTTTGTCTTCATTGACTACTGGAAAACGGGAGTGTGCTGAACCTATCACGGTAGATAATACTTCTTCTACAGTGTCGTCAATTTGGATAGCCACAATCTGTGCGCGTGGGATCATAATATCCCGTACACGTAGATCGGAAACTTCTAAAACACCTTTAATCATTTCGCGAGTGTCTACGCTAATCACTTCACGCAGTTCTGCATCGTGAATTACGTCTACTAAGTCTTCGCGATTTTTCGGTTCGCCCTGGAACAACTGACTTACTTTGTCTAACCAGCCCTTCTTAGAGGCGTTAGTACTCGGTGGGATATCGTCACTCATAGTGTTTTCCTGGCTCAAATGAGCCAATTATTGCTCCTTGTAAGGATTAATATAACCAAGGCTTTCAATTAGTTGGGTCTCTAATGACTCCATCTCTTCAGCCTCAACATCTTCAATATGATCATACCCTAGCAGATGGAGACAACCATGTACAACCATGTGTGCCCAATGTGCGATTAGGGGTTTATTTTGATCAATAGCTTCTTGCTCTACTACCGCCGCACAAATCACTAAATCACCTAATAATGATAGTTCAATGCCCGGTGGAGCTTCAAAAGGGAAAGATAACACATTAGTTGGTTTATCTTTACCTCGATATGTACTGTTTAGAGATTGGCTTTCTTCGACTTCGACGATACGAATCGTCAACTCGGCCTCACTCATAGTATCTCTGATTGCTGTTTTTACCCAAAGTTCCAATTCTGTAGAAGAAGGAAGTGTAAATCCTTCCACAGCGATTTGAACATCAAGATCGATAATCGGCTGATTATCACTCATGGTTAGCAGTTTCCTGTAATTGGTATTGGCTATCTTTATTGCCTTTACTTGACTGTGATTTTAGCTCGAATGCTTCATAAGCTTCGACAATTCTTGCAACCACTGGGTGGCGCACAACATCTTTAGCTTGGAAGAAGTTAAAGCTGATTTCATCCACTTCGCCAAGGACTTCAATAGAATGGCGTAGGCCAGACTTTTGATGTTTAGGTAAATCTATTTGGGTAATGTCACCGGTGATCACAGCTCGTGAGTTAAAACCAATACGTGTCAGGAACATTTTCATTTGCTCAACTGTGGTATTTTGGCTCTCATCGAGAATAATAAAGGCATCATTTAATGTACGACCGCGCATATAGGCAAGCGGTGCGACTTCAATGACATTACGTTCAATTAAACGTTCAACCTTTTCAAATCCCATCATCTCAAATAAGGCGTCATAGAGTGGACGTAAATAAGGATCCACTTTTTGGCTTAAGTCGCCGGGTAAAAAACCGAGTTTCTCACCGGCTTCTACCGCTGGGCGTGTGAGTAATATACGGCGCACTTCTTGGCGCTCTAGAGCATCAACTGCGGCAGCAACGGCTAGGTAGGTTTTACCTGTGCCAGCAGGGCCGATACCAAAGGTAATATCATGATTAACAATATTACGTACATAGTCACTTTGATTGGGGTTTCGTGGTTTAATCACCCCTCGTTTAGTCTTTATATAGAGTTCGCTTTCATCTCTAGGCGCTTCCATATCCAGTGCAATCGCTTCTTGAATCGCAATATGCACTGCATCAGGCTCTAAATCTGGTGTACTGCCTTTTAGCGGCTGAGTTTCAATATAAAGATCTTTTAACAGATTATTTGCAGTTAAGCAGTTTCGCGGGGCTCCTACAATTTGAAAGTGATTGTCACGGTAGCTTATCTCAACGCCAATACGACGTTCTAGCTGTTTAATGTTGTCATCAAACGGGCCACAAAGCGACGCGAGTCTGCGAGTTTCAGCAGGCTCCAAATATAGGTTGAGCGTGGTTAACTTATTTGACAAAAAATCACTCCATTAATCTAGGTCTGGTTAAACGCGAATAGTGCTAGTTTACGAGCCATACTCAATAATTGCGAATGGTATTTTTAGCGAGCATTACCGAAGAAAAAAGCGGCATCTCAGGATGCCGCCTTTAGCGTATTTCGATATAATGGCTTAAGCCGTTCAAGCTGGCTTATATTGAGTCACACCTAAGTCATCATCTTGCTTATATTTAGCTGTGATATCTGATGGGCGCAGGTTGCGGCGTAGATCCATGTCATTTTCGCCGCGAATAAATACGCCACGTAGTGAGTTGGTGTAAACGTCTACGATTTCAACATCGACAAACTTACCGATATGTTCATGTAAGCCTTCAAAATTAACTACTCGACTGTTTTCAGTACGGCCGCGAAGCTCCATTGGATTTTTAACCGATGGACCTTCAACTAAGATACGTTGCACAGTCCCAAGCATGTGACGGCTGTAGCGCATAGCTTGTTGAGTAATACGATCTTGCAAAATCGCTAGGCGCTCTTTTTTCTCATCTAAACTAACGTCATCTGGTAAGTCTGCAGCAGGCGTACCTGGACGAGCACTATAGATAAAACTAAAGCTGTGATCGAACTGAATGTCTTCAATCAGCTTCATAGTGTCAGCAAAATCTTGCTTAGATTCACCAGGGAAACCAATGATAAAGTCAGAGCTGATTAAAATATCAGGACGTGCTTTACGTAGGCGACGAATAATCGATTTATACTCGATCGCCATATGGCCACGTTTCATTTGCGTCAGGATTAAATCTGAACCAGACTGCACTGGTAAGTGTAAAAAGCTCACCAATTCTGGTGTGTCTTCATACACATCAATAATGTCTTGAGTGAATTCAATTGGGTGGCTGGTAGTAAAGCGCAGTCGGTCAATACCATCAATCGCAGCTACGTAACGTAAAAGTTCTGCAAAAGTACAGATCTCATCGTCATGAGTCGCGCCACGGTATGCGTTAACGTTTTGACCTAGTAGGTTTACTTCACGCACGCCTTGCTCTGCTAACTGGGCTATTTCTAAAATGATATCGTCTAGTGGACGGCTCACTTCTTCTCCGCGAGTGTATGGTACAACACAGAACGAGCAGTATTTACTGCAACCTTCCATAATTGATACGAATGCACTTGGCCCTTCAGCGCGGGGCTCTGGTAGACGGTCAAACTTCTCAATTTCAGGGAAGCTCACATCGATAACCGCTTTTTTACCATCTTTGATCTGGTCGATCATTTCAGGTAGGCGATGCAAAGTTTGTGGACCAAAAATAAGGTCAACACATTGAGCACGCTCTTTAATTGCTTTACCTTCTTGCGAAGCAACACAACCACCAACCCCGATAATCAGTCCTGGCTTTTTATCTTTTAATGTTTTCCAGCGCCCTAGCTGATGAAAAACCTTTTCCTGTGCTTTTTCACGAATAGAACAAGTGTTCAGCAGCAGTACGTCAGCTTCTTCAGCGTCGTCTGTTAAGGTGTAACCTTCGTATTCGTCAAGAAGATCAGCCATCTTAGAAGAGTCATACTCATTCATTTGACAGCCCCAAGTTTTAATATGGAGTTTTTTACTCATCAGTCTGTATCACTCTAGAAGCACCGAAAAAATAGCGCGACATTTTAACGCCTAAGTCAGCCTGTGGCTAGCATTTAGCCGTTAATAAAGTGATTTTATTCTGCAGACTCCAATGTCATTGTTTTTACTAAGGCTTTAGTTGGTATATTTACGGAGTTATTTTCGGCAACGCTGAGACTGTAGCTTTCGGCCATCTGCTGGCTGCTTTGTTTCGCTTGTTGATGTATGTCGACCAAAAGTTGCTGATTAAATGCTTGCAGCGTATCGCTGGTATATTGATAAAGTGAATATTCAAATGGAGTCCGATAAATAACATTGATATGTTCCATTTCAGTCGGATCTAGATTTGCCTGGCTGGTGGCTGGAATGAACGATGCAAAAAGTAATGCTGCCAAGGTAAAGTTCTTCATAATATCCTCACTTAATGTTTTATGGGGGTCCCCCATTTGACAGTTTGAGTCTATGGCATGGTTTACATCTTGCTTTTGTGGTTTGTAAGCAGGTGTGAGGAAAGTTAACTCTAGACACATTTGTACACGTTAGAGTTAAATTTGACACTAATCGACATATTTCGGCGCGCTTTATTTACAAAGCGAGGTAGAGCTAATCTGCTCAGTATCAAATAGTGCAAACTTTCTTTTATAAAGCATTAATATTGGTGTGTTTGGGTGTAAACTGCTTGGGCATAATTGAGGTTAGGAGAGAAAGCGCAGTGGAGCAGGTGAATATGAAATGCAGCGTGTATGATGCCGTAGTTGTAGGTGGTGGTATGGTTGGCGCGGCAACAGCAATTGGACTTGGGCAGCTTGGGTTGAAAGTTGCTGTTATCGAAGCCTTTGCACCAAGAGCTTATGATAGTGAACAGGCCTTAGACCTACGCGTGTCAGCTATTAGTGCTGCATCTGAAGCCTTACTTGAGCGTTTAGGCGCACTAACAGGGTTAGATCATGTGCGTAAAGTTGCCTATAAAGGTCTTGAAACTTGGGAGATGGACGACTGCATAACCCGTTTCCATAGTGATCAAATAGGCTGCTCCCATTTAGGTCATATCGTTGAAAACCGCCTTATCCAATTAGCGTTGTGGCAACGTTTGCAGCAACTCGACAATATAGCCCTATTCTGTCCGACCAAAATAGCCAAATTAACTCGCAAGCAGGCGGACGATAAAATTTGCGTAGAATTAGATAATGGTGAAACCTTTGATACGCGGTTACTAGTTGGCGCCGACGGCGCTAACTCTATGGTACGTCAGTGGGCCAATATTGGTATCAGTGGTTGGGATTATGCTCAGTCTGCTATGCTAATTAATATTGAAACTGCTTGCGACGAACAAGATGTGACTTGGCAGCAATTTACTCCAAATGGCCCCCGTTCTTTATTACCTTTACCAGGCAACAATGCTTCATTAGTCTGGTACGATGAAGCCAATAAAATTGCCCAGTTAACTCAGCTTAATAATAAAGCCTTAGCGGCGCAGATTGATCTGCACTTTCCGGCTCGACTCGATCGCGACTTTACCGTTGTCAGTAAAGCGAGCTTTAAACTGACTCGTCGGCATGCACAAACCTATTACCGCAATAACTTAGTGATCCTTGGTGATGCGGCGCACACGATTAACCCGTTAGCAGGGCAGGGAGTTAATTTAGGTTTTAAAGACGTTGATGCTTTGGTAACAACGATTGCTAAACACCTAGAAGATGACAAAGGCTGGTGGCGTAAACCTGTATTGGCAGAATTTCAAAAGTGCCGTTATCGCGACAATAAGCTCATGATGTCAACGATGGATCTTTTCTATGCCAGCTTTAGTAATGATATTTTACCACTTAAACTTCTGCGTAATGGTGCGTTAAAGCTAGCCAATATTGATTCGCCGATTAAAAAGCAGGTGCTGAAATATGCGATGGGCTTTTAGTTAAGCGTGAACGGATAAAGCTAACTTAGCTTACTATTCAATAAACCGGATCTTGGATCCGGTTTTTTTGTGATTAATTTTTATTAGTTTTATCAGTCATTATGCTGGTGTAAGTGGCGAAAAAGGCGCTGAACAATATATTTAGATTGCGCAATATTTGCGTATAATTTGTTGGCAGGCTATTTGAGTGCTAAAATGTCGCGTTTTTAATTTTGTTGTTACTTTATTTAAGCAACGACAAAACCTAATTTAGGCCAATACAGACAGGGTGCTATGAGCAATATTAAACTGATTGTCGGGCTTGCAAATCCCGGCGCGCAGTACGAACGGACTCGCCATAATGCTGGTGCGTGGTACGTTGAAGAACTCGCTAGGATCTGTGGTGCCACATTAGTATTAGATACTAAATATTTTGGCATGACGGCGCGAGTCACCTTACATGGCAAAGATGTCCGTCTGTTAATCCCGACAACCTTTATGAACTTAAGTGGTAAGTCGGTTGGCGCATTAGCGAACTTTTTTAGAATCGCGCCAGAAGAGATATTAGTTGCACACGATGAGCTCGATATGCCACCGGGTGTAGCCAAATTTAAGTTGGGTGGTGGTCACGGTGGTCATAATGGCCTTAAAGATATCATTGCAAAACTTGCTAATGATAAAGGCTTCTACCGCTTACGTATTGGTGTTGGTCACCCAGGTGATAAAAACCAGGTGAGCAACTATGTGCTAAGCAAAGCATCCCCAACCGATCAAGAGCTGATGGACGCCGCAATAGATGAAGCGGTTCGTTCGACAGAGATCTTGTTCAACCAAGATATGGCAAAGGCGATGCATAGACTGCATTCTTTTAAAGCTTAAACAAGTGCTTGGAGCTTTGCTTCAAGTCATTCATTGATATAAAGGTAACAATATGGGTTTCAAATGCGGCATCGTAGGCCTGCCAAACGTTGGTAAATCAACACTTTTCAACGCACTAACTAAAGCTGGCATCGAAGCGTCAAACTTCCCGTTCTGTACTATTGAACCAAATACAGGTGTGGTTCCAGTTCCGGACTCGCGTCTTGATGCTTTAGCTGAAATCGTCAAGCCTGAGCGTGTATTAGCAACAACAATGGAATTTGTTGACATTGCAGGTCTTGTTGCTGGTGCATCTAAAGGTGAAGGCCTAGGTAACAAATTCCTAGCTAACATCCGTGAAACTGACGCAATTGGTCATGTTGTGCGTTGTTTTGAAGACGACAACATTGTTCACGTTGCAAATAAAGTAGACCCAGCAAGTGATATCGAAGTGATCAACACCGAGCTTGCTCTTGCAGACCTTGATTCATGTGAACGTGCTATCACTCGTCAAGCAAAGCGTGCTAAAGGCGGCGACGCTGAAGCTAAGTTTGAAGTGGCTGTACTTGAAAAAATGCGTCCAGTTCTAGACGAAGGCAAAATGCTACGTTCTATGGATCTAAGTAAAGAAGAGCTAGCTGCAATTGGTTACTTAAACTTCCTAACACTTAAGCCAACAATGTACATTGCAAACGTAGCTGAAGACGGTTTTGAAAATAACCCTCATCTAGATACAGTTAAAGCACTTGCTGCTGAGGAAAATGCAGTTGTTGTTGCTGTGTGTGCGGCTATCGAGTCTGAGCTTGCTGAAATGGACGCTGAAGACCGTGAAGAATTCATGGCTGATCTAGGTCTAGAAGAGCCAGGTCTTGACCGCGTTATTCGCGCCGGTTACGAACTACTAAATCTACAAACTTACTTCACTGCAGGTGTTAAAGAAGTTCGTGCTTGGACTGTTCGTGTTGGCGCAAGTGCACCACAAGCGGCTGGTGTCATTCACACTGACTTTGAACGTGGCTTTATTCGTGCTCAAGTTATGGCTTACGAAGACTTCATCACTTATAAAGGTGAAGCGGGCGCGAAAGAAGCGGGTAAGCTTCGTGTAGAAGGTAAGACATATACTGTTAAAGACGGTGATGTCATGCACTTCCTATTTAACGTTTAAGTTTGACTAAACGTTAAATAGCAAACGGCGACTTATATAGTCGCCGTTTTTGTATCTAAGGTTTGCTTACAATATATAGCTGTTCTTTTATTGTTGTCGAAGTTTGTTAGTAATTGTTTTAGAGCTATCAATCATCACTTTGAAGTGATCATAAGTTGTTTAGCTATCGTAGTTCATTAAACGATGCTGATGACTAGGAGAGGTCGAGTATTTAACAGAGAATTTAGCGGCTGCTATTTTAAACTGCTATATAAAAGCTATCGATATAGGTGTGAAAAGGTCATTTGAGTATACTCGGACAGTGCTATTGGCTAATAAAATTTACCTTAGTAGCTATGCTCAAGTGTGAAAAGCGCTAAAACTTTCTTAGAAAAGGCCCTTTTTTGGGTGTCTGTTGCTCAGTTTGGTGAACTTATCGCCGAACAATGCTGTTTCGGTAAATTTGCAGAAAAAAGCAGTTGACCTGATTAAGCCGAATAAGCATAATACGCCCCGTTCCCCAGACAGGGGGGTGAAAAAGAAAGATGGCAATGTAGCTCAGCTGGTTAGAGCACAGCACTCATAATGCTGGGGTCGCAGGTTCAAGTCCCGCCATTGCTACCATCTTTACTCTGGATGAAAAATAGAGTCATCTTAATCTAGATGTAAAACTTGATGCAGTGCGGGAGTGGTGGAATTGGTAGACACGCCAGATTTAGGTTCTGGTGCCGCAAGGTGTGAGAGTTCAAGTCTCTCTTCCCGTACCATTTAATTTAAGTGATGAGCTAAGGCTTGTTGCTGAAACAAGATTTTTGGGGTATCGCCAAGCGGTAAGGCACCGGGTTTTGATCTCGGCATTCCCAGGTTCAAATCCTGGTACCCCAGCCATCTTTGGCAATGTAGCTCAGCTGGTTAGAGCACAGCACTCATAATGCTGGGGTCGCAGGTTCAAGTCCCGCCATTGCTACCATCTTTTCAAGATGTAAAATATGAACATCGTGTTCTGGATGTGAAACAGAGTCTGTGCGGGAGTGGTGGAATTGGTAGACACGCCAGATTTAGGTTCTGGTGCCGCAAGGTGTGAGAGTTCAAGTCTCTCTTCCCGTACCATTTAATTTAAGTGATGAGCTAAGGCTTGTTGCTGAAACAAGATTTTTGGGGTATCGCCAAGCGGTAAGGCACCGGGTTTTGATCTCGGCATTCCCAGGTTCAAATCCTGGTACCCCAGCCATCTTTGGCAATGTAGCTCAGCTGGTTAGAGCACAGCACTCATAATGCTGGGGTCGCAGGTTCAAGTCCCGCCATTGCTACCATCTTTTCAAGATGTAAAATATGAACATCGTGTTCTGGATGTGAAACAGAGTCTGTGCGGGAGTGGTGGAATTGGTAGACACGCCAGATTTAGGTTCTGGTGCCGCAAGGTGTGAGAGTTCAAGTCTCTCTTCCCGTACCATTTATTTAGCATGATTAGCCATGGCTGGTTGTGAGTGAGAAAGATTGATTGGGGTATCGCCAAGCGGTAAGGCACCGGGTTTTGATCTCGGCATTCCCAGGTTCAAATCCTGGTACCCCAGCCATTTTTAAAAGGTTAAGCAATTGACCTTGTCTTATAAGCTCTAAAGGTTGTAAGATAAAAGCAAGGAAACTTGCAGCAAAGTTCGATGCGGGAGTGGTGGAATTGGTAGACACGCCAGATTTAGGTTCTGGTGCCGCAAGGTGTGAGAGTTCAAGTCTCTCTTCCCGTACCATCGAATTTAACAAGATTTATTGGGGTATCGCCAAGCGGTAAGGCACCGGGTTTTGATCTCGGCATTCCCAGGTTCAAATCCTGGTACCCCAGCCATTTTTTAAAAGGTTAATTCATTGACCTTATCTTATAAACTTTATTGCTTGTAAGATGAAGCAAGGTAACTTGCAGTAAACTTCGATGCGGGAGTGGTGGAATTGGTAGACACGCCAGATTTAGGTTCTGGTGCCGCAAGGTGTGAGAGTTCAAGTCTCTCTTCCCGTACCATCGAGTTTAACCAGTTTTGTTGGGGTATCGCCAAGCGGTAAGGCACCGGGTTTTGATCTCGGCATTCCCAGGTTCAAATCCTGGTACCCCAGCCATATAAAAGAAAGCTCATCTTAGGATGAGCTTTTTTGCATTTGGCGTTTTATACATCTTTCGAATCGCTTTAACATATCTTTCTATACCGCTCAGACCATCATTTTACTGCTTTCAACGACGATTAAATTTGAGTTCGCTGAAATTCGTAATCGAACAGGTACTGTTATTTCATCTATATGATTGAATTACTATATTCAATATTTCTTTGAGTGAATCAATTTCTAATTCTGCTAGGTATAATAAATTGGCAAAAATAATGCCAAATCACTACCGCGTTAAATTATAACTTCGTCGATTTAACGGGTTAAAATGTTTGCTACAGAACTCATGGGATCAATGATGAAACCAGCCTATATATTACATATCATTAGCCAGACTAACTCGATTGAGTTACAGCTGCTATCTCCTTTGCCAGACGGATGTAATACATTGCATTGGCAGCTTGAGCTTGATGGACTGCGTAGTGAACATGATATTAGTTTGGCAGCGTTTTATAACGATGATGAGTTTGTTGTCGCGACGACTACAGGGCTTATATATAGAGGGGATATTCAGGGCAACCTGGCTTTGCAAACCACTTTAGCGGTATTGGGAGTTTATGGTGGCAAAGGCTGGCTTGATAAAGCTCGGCAGGAGTTCTGGTACGCCATTACAGCAGAAATTGATGATGAACAGGGCGACCGCTTGTATGGCTGGTCTTTAAGAGATTGGAGCCTTTTTGCCGAAATGCAATTGCCAGAGTATCTCGATATTCAGCAGCTACATCGCCGGAGTGACGGTAACTTTCTTTTCTATCAAAATCGCAGCAGGAAACTGAACAAAAGAAGCCAAGGCTTTTGGTGTATTGATCCGGTAACCGGCACAACTGATTATCATCTTCTCGACAGCTTACCTGCCACTGGCAGCTTCAAGACTCAAAATATGCTTGGTCTTTGCACTGACAGAGATCTGGCATTGCTTCCTTTCGTCGATGCACTGCCATGCAAAGAAAGTGATGTTGATCTTCAACTGGGTTTTCAGCTGCAGCTAATCGACCTTAACAGCTTCAACACTTTATGGGTGAACACACTTCGTTGGTACGACAATGATACAGATCAGATGCTTGATTCAGAGACTCGTCAGACTCTGCAAGCCTATTTTGCAGATGAGGATATAGATGATGATGTAGTGGAGGACGCTCTTGAAGAGTGGGTTGATACCCTTAAAGGTATTCGCTTTAGCGAACATGAAGATGCTTGTTGGGTCTGTTGGACTGACGGCATTCTGCGTAAGCTCTATTTGAGCGGTAGCGAACAGAGCTACCAGTTGGCAGGTATGTCACCACTATTGAAACCGACACGATTAAATCAGACCAGAGAGCGACTAAATCTACTTAATCAAGTAGCATTTAATCAATATGGCTATCACCTCGAGATGCTAAACAGTGAGCAATTGGCTGTGATCAACTTTGATATAAAAATCGTAGATATTAGTGAGGTTAAGCCCTGTGATAATGAAATCGAGCAACAGATACTCAGCTATCAAGAAGGCAAGCAAGCAGAATTAGAAATGTCTGAGGCGCATAGAATGGCGTTCACACCAGACGGCATCAACGTCATTAGTATCGATTATCTTGCCTTGCCTGAATGTTTACTTGAGGGGCTCCAACAAATGCAGCAGCGAACGGCTTGTTTGGCTGAGCATATAAAGGGGAATCGTCTCGAGTGGCTGATAGAGGATAAAGATGGCTGTAAACGGCCAGAAGCCGAATTTGCCGCAATGGCTATTAAGATACCCGGTGCGGCAGAGCTCATGATGCAGATGGTGGATAACCTCTGTGCTTTTAGTGATGCCGACTTACTAAGAAGTAGCCAAAATAAAGCAGCATTATCTGATGTTGTTTTGAACTTGGCAGGATTTAATATTGATTACTTGCCTTTGGTCAATCGATATTTGAACAGTATAGACATTGCTCGTTTTGGTGGTTTTCATCTTCAGTATACACTACCACTTATTCAGCAGAAGTATGGTCACAAGCTTTTGAATAAGCTTAAGTATCGTCAGTTTATTAAAAATCTACCTACAGAATTAAGGACTTCGTGAATGGGGTAGTTGAATAATTTGATGGCATAAAAAACGCACTCCATGGAGTGCGTTTTTATTACTGCTTTAGTTTCAGTTTAACTCGTAATGAATTAGTGCTTAAACATTGCAGAAATAGACTCTTCATTGCTTACACGGCGGATTGCTTCTGCCATCACTGTAGACATTGTCAGCTGTGAAACTTTGTCTAGAGCTGCAATTTCAGGGCTCAATGGAATCGTGTCCGTTACAATCACTTCATCAATTACTGATTCAGCAATGTTCTTAGCTGCGTTGCCAGAGAATACAGGGTGAGTTGCATAAGCGAATACGCGATTTGCACCGTGCTCTTTTAGTGCTTCGGCTGCTTTACATAGTGTACCGCCAGTATCGATCATGTCATCAACGATGATGCAGTCACGGCCTTGAACGTCACCAATGATATGCATTACTTGAGCAACGTTAGCTTGTGGGCGACGCTTATCGATGATTGCTAGGTCAGAATCATCTAATAGTTTAGCTACAGCACGTGCACGAACAACACCACCGATGTCAGGAGAAACAACTACTGGGTTTTCTAAGTTCTTAGCTAACATATCTTCTAGTAGAACTGGGCTACCGAACACGTTATCAACTGGAACGTCAAAGAAACCTTGAATTTGCTCTGCGTGAAGATCACAAGTCAATACGCGGTCAACACCAACGCTTGAAAGGAAATCCGCAACAACTTTAGCTGTGATAGGTACACGAGCACTACGAACACGGCGGTCCTGACGTGCGTAACCAAAGTAAGGAATAACCGCTGTAATACGACCAGCTGATGCACGACGAAGCGCGTCAACCATAACGATAAGTTCCATTAGGTTATCGTTAGTAGGAGCGCAAGTAGATTGAATGATGAATACATCCGCACCACGTACATTTTCATTAATTTGGACACTGATTTCGCCGTCACTGAAAACGCCTACCTCTGCGTCTCCAAGTTTACAAAATAGACGATCGGCTATCTTCTTAGCGAGACTAGGTGTTGCGTTACCGGCAAAAAGTTTAATGTCAGGCACTGTATGAACCTCAGGCGTATGCTTCATGATAGTGGCTGGGATTAAAAAAGTATCCCAGAATGTTGGTTAGCATTGAGCTAATCTCAATGCTAACGGCGATATATTTGCCCCTTTTGCAACAAAGCCTTGAATCGATGCAGGCAATTTCGCCAATACATCTTTAGCTTCATGCTCCTGTTCGAATTGACCGAAAACACAAGCTCCTGTTCCGGTCATTCTGGACGGCGCATATTCTAGCAGCCAGTCCAAGGTCTTGGCAACTTGAGGGTGACGTTTTGCGACTAATGCTTGGCAGTCATTTTGCCAAGAGCTACTCATTAATGTCTCAAGACTTAGCTTTGGGGTATTACGTGGCAGATCTGGGTCTTGGAATACTTCAGCAGTCGATACATGTACTTGTGGAATCAAAACTAAATACCAAGCTTCAAGTGGTTCTACATTTATCAGCTTTTCGCCTACACCCTCAGCAAATGCTGAGAAACTATTAATAAAAACAGGTACATCAGCGCCAAGCATTAAACCAAGCTTTGCCAATTCCTGCGTTGATAACCCGGTTTCCCATAGCTGATTTAATGCTACTAGTGTCGTTGCCGCGTCTGATGAGCCTCCTCCCAAGCCTCCGCCCATAGGTAAGCGTTTGTCTAACCATATCTCTGCACCGAATTGACAATTGGTATAACTTTGGAGTGATTTTGCGGCTTTGAGAATTAAGTTATCGCTGTCGGCGACAACGCCTGCTAAGTTGGAGTGTAACTTGAGTGTTGGCTTGTTTAATACTTTGAAATCTAAGTAATCACAATGTTCTACAAATTGAAATAGAGTTTGTAGTTCATGATAGCCATCTTCTCGGCGGCCATTGATATGTAAAAACAGGTTCAACTTTGCTGGTGCTGGCCAGCCCAATGAAAGTGACGCAGTCATAAAGAATTCTCAGTGTCAGAGGTGGGTTGAATAAGTGTCTGCCCTTGGGGAGCAAGAGCTTGCCATTGGGTTAATTGCAATTTTAAGCGCAGGTTATCTCGTTGTAACTTGAGAAGGCGAGGTACTTCGGCGCCGCTTTGGGTTTGCCAACTGCTAAATTCGACTTCCCAAGGTGGTAATTGCTCGGCATTGATTATCTTTATTGGACGCTGCTGACTATCACTACTAATCAGCTCATCGCCTTGTGTTAGTTGACCTGTTATCCACAGTGGCAATGAATCAAGCGGAATGGACCAGCCAGATACACGAGTTAGTAGACGCTGAGCGTCAGTATCTTGATAAGTCTGGCCATCCACCTCTAGTGTAACAAGCCCAGCTTGGCTGGATAAAGACAAGACCGTAGTACCTAACATTGTGGTTAACTTTAACTCGTCGCGATCTGGGCTATGAAGCCAATATAGATTAGTGCTAAATCTATCTTGAGGCGTTCTAACTGCAAGTTTTCCCTGCATTTCCCACGCACGAGCCTGCTGCACTTTGTTAACAGAGACGGGAACTAGGTTGTCTGGTATGGTAGTTGAGCAACCACTAATTAAAAAGATGCTCAATATCACCCATAGATAAGTGTTTTTTGTGAAGCTGCTCAAATTATTCATCTATTACTGATATAAAAGAGCCCTTATGATACGAGGGCTTGAGTAATTTACCAATGCCCATATGCAAAAATAACTATTTGTACAATGCTTAATGTCGTTTAAGCGTGACATATCTATATATGAATAGTTAAAAAAGTGATGCTAATTGAAAAAATGGGTAAGAACAGAGATTATTATTCGGTTTTGTTAAGCGTATTCTGTTTTTAACAAAATCAATTCAGTAGAATGGCAGCCATAAATGAGATGCCCAAGAGTCCAGAACGAGTCAAATGAGCCTTGTAGCAATCGGAATTAACCATAAAACGGCCACGGTCGACCTACGCGAGAAAGTCGCATTCGCACCAGACAGAATTCATGATGCTATGAAGAGTCTTGCGTCTCGTACTCAATCGGGCGAAGCCGTCATTATCTCCACCTGTAACCGCACAGAACTTTACTGTAACAACAGTGAAGCCGCTGACGTTGTTGCCTGGCTGGAAGATTATCATCAACTTTCTCATGAAGATGTTGAGCCCTGCTTGTACCAATATAAAGGTCAAGAAGCGGTTAAACACTTAATGCGAGTATCGGCAGGCCTTGATTCACTGATTTTGGGTGAACCGCAGATTTTAGGCCAAGTGAAGCAGTCTTTTGTAAAAGCAAAAGAAGCGGGTACCGTCGCATCAACAATGGATAAGTTATTTCAAAATACCTTTTCCGTCGCTAAAAAGATCCGTACTGAAACTGAAATTGGTGCTGCAGCCGTATCTGTCGCATTTGCCGCAGTAAGTATGGCTAAGCATATCTTCTCTTCCCTGAGTACGACCCAGGTACTATTGGTCGGTGCGGGTGAGACGATTGAGCTAGTTGCACGCCATCTAAAAGACAATGGTGTTAAAGCCATGGTGGTGGCAAACCGTACAATTTCACGTGCCGAAGCCATGTGTGATGAGTTCGGCGCAACAGCTATTACACTAGAACAGATCCCAGATTTTCTCCCTAAGGCCGATATCGTGATATCCTCTACGGCTAGCCCGTTGCCAATTCTTGGTAAAGGCATGGTAGAAAAAGCGCTTAAGCAACGTCGTCATCAACCTATGTTGTTGGTAGATATAGCAGTTCCTCGAGATATCGAAGCTGAAGTCGCGGATTTAGATGATGCATTTCTCTATACCGTCGATGACCTGCAAAGCATTATTGAACAGAATATGGCCTCTCGAAGAGAGGCTGCCGAGCAAGCAGAATTAATTGCAGACGATCAAGCTCATCTATTTATGGAATGGATCCGCTCATTAGAGTCGGTAGACAGTATCCGTGAATATCGCACCCAAAGTATGGCGATCAAAGATGAGTTGGTAGAGCGAGCGGTCAATAAGTTGGCCCAAGGTGGTAACAGTGAGCAAGTCTTACTGGAGCTTGCCAATAAGCTTACTAACAAGCTGATCCATGCACCGACACAAGCGCTTACCGCTGCGAGTCGCCAAGGGGATTTAAATTCTCTTGGACAATTAAGAGCTGTGCTTGGACTAGATAAAGACTAAGGTTAGCGTTTAAATGAAGGACAGTGTGATTCGTAAGCTTGAAGGCTTACTTGAACGTAACGAAGAAGTATTGGCGTTACTGAGCGATGCTGGTGTTATCGCTGATCAGGAGCGTTTTCGCGCCTTGTCTAAGGAATACTCTCAGTTAGAAGACGTTGTTAGCGCTTTTAAAGCATTTCAGCAAGCAGAAGAAGATTTAGAGTCTGCCAAAGAGATGATGGAAGAAGATGACGCAGATCTTAAAGAGATGGCTCAGGAAGAGTACAAAGAAGCAAAAGCAAAAATTGCAGAATTAGAAGATGAACTGCAAATTCTGCTACTGCCAAAAGATCCTAATGATGATAATAACTGCTTTATCGAAATCCGCGCTGGCGCGGGTGGTGATGAGGCTGCTATTTTTGCGGGTGACTTATTCCGCATGTACAGTAAATTTGCTGAAGGCAAACGCTGGCAAATCGAAGTCATGAACACCAACGAAGGTGAGCATGGCGGCTTCAAAGAAGTGATCGCTAAAATTAGCGGTGAAGGCGTTTACGGTAAGCTTAAGTTTGAGTCAGGCGGACACCGCGTACAACGTGTGCCAGAGACTGAATCACAGGGCCGCGTACACACTTCTGCTTGTACTGTTATTGTATTGCCGGAAGTACCAGAAGCTGAAGCGATTGAAATTAATAAAGCCGACTTGAAAGTGGATACTTTCCGCGCATCAGGTGCCGGTGGTCAGCATGTTAACAAAACTGACTCGGCGATTCGTATTACCCACATTCCAACGGGTATTGTAGTTGAGTGTCAGGATCAACGTTCACAGCATAAAAACCGTGCCCAGGCGATGAGTGTACTTTCTGCTCGTATTCAAGCGGTAGAAGACGAGAAGCGCCGTAGTGCTGAAGAAAGCACGCGTCGTAACTTGGTGTCATCTGGTGACCGTTCAGAACGTATCCGTACATATAACTTCCCACAAGGTCGCGTAAGTGAACACAGAATTAACTTAACTCTGTATCGTTTAGGTGAATTTATGGAAGGTGATATCGATTGTGTTATTGAACCTCTCATTTTAGAGAACCAAGCGGATATGCTTGCAGCACTGGGCGAAGGCTAAACCTTACTCCCCTCATGACTGTGCTATAGAAGAATAAGGATATTCCTTGCAATTAACTATTTCAGGGGCGCTTAAGTGGGCCTCTTCGCAGCTTGAAAGCATTTCAGACTCAGCATCGCTTGATGCTGAGGTGATGTTGCTTCATGTTATTAGCAAGCCGCGTAGCTATTTATACACTTGGCCAGAAAAGAGCTTAGAACCTGAAGAGGTTTTTGAGTTCAAGCAGATGCTTGCTAAGCGTCTTCGCGGCAATCCGATTGCCCACATTGTTGGTGAACGCGAATTTTGGTCTCTGCCGTTTCGAGTTAATCCCACCACGTTAATTCCACGTCCAGACACTGAAATTTTAGTTGAGACGGCACTGAATCTGCCTTTGGCTGAAAATGCTAAAGTGCTCGATTTGGGTACAGGAACTGGTGCTATTGCTTTATCGCTAGCGCATGAACGCAATGAGTGGCAGGTATGTGCGATTGATAAAGTGGATGATGCGGTTGAACTTGCGAAAGAAAACCGAACCAACCTAAAGCTCGAACAAGTTGATGTGTTTCAAAGCGACTGGTTTGACGCTGTAGAGTGTTACGACTTTAATCTAATTGTGTCTAATCCACCTTATATCGATGAAGAAGATGAACATCTTTCACAAGGAGATGTGAGGTTTGAGCCGCAAAGTGCATTAACCGCGCCATTAAGAGGCTTTGCGGATCTGTTTCATATTGCCGATTGTGCTCGTGACTATTTAGCACCAGGTGGTTATTTGCTACTTGAACACGGTTACCAGCAAGCAATTGAGCTAAGAGAAAAGTTAATTGAACTTGGCTATGAAAACGTTGCCACTGTACGTGATTTTGGTAGTAATGACCGCTGTACACTAGGCCGTTGGCCACGTTAATAGCCAGGCTGTAGATGTATGTAAAGGCACTATTGATAGTGCCTTTTTTATTGGCGGTTAAATGCTAAACCCGGCTTTGTTGTTTAAAGTTTGCGCTGTTCCTCTGCTTGTTATCGCGGGATATTGGTTATGGATAAAAGTATGGGGTACACTAGCCGCCTTTGTCAGCAAACAGATCTTTATTCATGGAAACTTTTTACAGTTTGTACCCTGCGTTTAAGCACATGCACATGACGCTTATTGCGACTAGCGTATTGTTTTTCCTAGTCCGTTTCGTACTGCACATGCGCAAGTCACCCGTATTAGAAAAGAAAGCAATTAAAATTGCGCCACACGTTATCGATACGTTCCTTCTGTTATCTGGTTTGATCTTATGTTTCTCTATTCAGCAGTATCCTTTTGTTGATCCATGGATGACTGAAAAGCTAGGAGCCGTTGTTGCATATATCGTGCTGGCCACAATAGCACTTAAAGCAAACCGCAATACATTATTTAAAGTCTTTGCTGCCTTTGGCGCAATTGGCTGGGTTGTTTATGCCGCTAAACTTGCGATCCTTAAGCAAGGGGTGTTGCTCGGTTAATGGCTGATTTAACGCAAAACGACTCAATACGGCTTCCTGAAACGGCTTTTGAAATTGCCGAGCACTTGGGGTTTTCTAAGCAAAAAAATGCAAACTGGGCCTGGCTTGAATTAGCGGGCTCTGTGTTGAGTTTTTATGTTGTTGATAGGCACGACCGTTTAAACGGTTTACTTAAATGGTTTTACAACGATTTAGGTTTTTGTGCTCGCGAAGCATATTACAGCGCAGAAGCGGCAGATTTAGGCAAGTGCCTAACATCGAAGCAAGGTAATAGCACGACGTTAGCAACAGTATTAATGCTGTTGGGTAAGCAACTCGACTTAACTCTTGATTTGCTGCTCTTGCCTGGACAAACAGTGCTTTGTAGCCGAATAGACGATGAAGTGCGCTACATTGACCCACTGACTGGCGCGAGCTTGTCAAAGCATCAGTTACATGTGTTTGTAAGAGGGGAACTAGGTAACTCGGCTAAGTTTAAGCCTAGTTATTTAAAGCCTGCGACAATCAAGCGCATTATTTCTCGTATGATCCACGAAATGAAAGCTGGCAGCATTGTCGCGCATAATTTCGAGCCTGCACTAGAATGTTGTAACTTACTGTTGCAGTGGCATAGTGACGATTTAAATTTAAATCGTGAGCGTGCTTTTATTGCACAACAATTGGGTTGTATAAGTGTGGCTACAGCAGACTTAACTCACTTTGTTGAAAATAGCCCGCATGATCCGGTTATAGAGCTGGTGAAAATGCAATTAAAAGAACTTAGAGAGGAAGTAGAAACTTTCCATTAAGTATCACAACAGGGCCTTCAAGGCCCTGTTGTGTTGCTAGAGTGTATTCTAGCCTTGTTTGAAAATCGTTATAAGTAAAAGACGCCGCCACATAGCGATGGCAAAAGCGTCAATTAAAAATAAAAATAGTAACACCAACAAATTGAATTGTAAGAATAATAAATAGGCAAATCATTGCCAATTTCTAGGGGATAGAGTTCATGAGTAGTACGGATACAGTGACCAGTGCGCTGGTGACAAATGACGCAACTGCGTTAGGTATTTTAGCGGTAGTGCTTGGCTTTGTGTTTTACACCAGTAACAGTAGCAACCCTTTTTGGAAGAAGTTTTATACCTTCGTACCGGCATTGTTAATGTGTTACTTCTTGCCTTCGTTATTGAACACATTTGATATTATCGACGGCAAAACATCAGAGCTTTATTTTGTGGCCTCGCGTTACTTACTGCCAGCGTGTTTGGTATTATTGATCTTAAGTGTCGATTTAAAGGCGATTCTTTCCTTGGGGCCTAAGGCGATAATCATGTTCCTAACCGGAACTGTGGGTATTGTTATTGGCGGCCCAATTGCGCTGCTTATCGTATCGGCTATTCATCCTGAAATTTTGGGCGTGACTGGGCCAGATGCCGTATGGCGAGGCATGACTACGCTTGCGGGGAGTTGGATTGGTGGTGGCGCTAACCAAGCAGCGATGAAAGAGATTTATGAAGTTGGCGGTGATATCTTCTCGATTATGGTGACTGTCGATGTCATCGTAGCCAATATTTGGATGGCTGTGTTGCTGTTTATGGCGTCAAAAGCTAAGCAGATCGATGCCAAAACAGGGGCGGATACCACCGCACTTGAAGCCTTGAAAGATAAAGTTGAAAAATACCATGCCGAAAATGCACGTATTCCAAGCCTCAATGATTTAATGATGATTGTGGCGATTGGTTTTGGTGTGACAGGTTTTGCCCATATCGTCGCTGATTTACTCGGTCCATTTTTTGAAGCCAACTACCCATGGACGCGTGATTACAGTTTAACGTCTAAGTTCTTCTGGTTAATCGTCACTGTAACCACGATCGGTTTAGCTTTATCGTTTACCCGAGTAAGACACATTGAAGCGGCTGGAGCATCAAAAGTTGCTACTGCTTTCTTGTATATTCTAGTGGCGACCATAGGTTTGCATATGGACGTTTCTAAGCTATTAGACGCTGAAAACCTTTGGTATTTTGCTATTGGTATGATTTGGATGATAGTACACGCCAGTTTTATGCTGATCGTGGCTAAATTGATTAAAGCACCATTGTTTTATATGGCAGTGGGTAGCCAAGCCAACGTTGGCGGTGCGGCATCGGCGCCAGTTGTTGCTGCGGCGTTCCATCCCGCTCTTGCGCCAGTAGGTGTGCTGCTGGCGGTATTGGGCTATGCTTTAGGCACTTATATGGCATGGATCTGTGGCCAGATTTTACAGGCTGTAGCAGGCTAAGGCTGCAGTTAAAACCTAGTTGATTAACGCCAAGGCATAGCCTTGGCTCACGAAGAGAGAAAAGATTGATGAGCAATAAAATCATTAGTTTAGGTTCGATTGAGATCGCTAACGATAAGCCTTTTGTGCTGTTTGGTGGTATGAACGTACTTGAGTCACGCGATTTAGCAATGCAAATTGCTGAAACCTATGCCGAAGTTACTCAAAAGCTAGGGATCCCTTATGTGTTTAAGGCCTCTTTTGATAAGGCTAACCGCTCATCAGTGAATTCTTACCGTGGTCCTGGCATGGAAGAAGGGTTAAAGATCTTTGAAGAGATTAAATCGACTTTCAATCTACCGTTGATCACAGATGTGCATGAAGTACACCAATGTGCACCTGTTGCCGAAGTTGTTGATGTGATTCAGTTGCCAGCATTCCTTGCACGCCAAACTGACTTAGTCGTTGCTATGGCAAAGACTGGCGCAATCATCAACGTGAAAAAGCCGCAGTTTCTTGCGCCACATGAGATGCGTCATATCATCACTAAGTTTAATGAAGCGGGTAATGATGAAATCATGCTTTGCGAACGTGGTTCAAGTTTTGGTTACAACAACCTTGTTGTTGATATGCTAGGCATGGACGAGATGAAGCAAACAGGTTACCCAGTGATTTTTGATGCGACTCATGCACTGCAGCGTCCAGGTGGACGTAGCGACAGTGCTGGCGGACGTCGCGCTCAAGCCACAGAGCTTGCTCGCAGCGGTATGGCGCTTGGTTTAGCAGGTTTGTTTATCGAAGCGCATCCAGATCCAGATAACGCCAAGTGTGACGGTCCATGTGCATTGCCGTTACATCAGTTAGAAAACTACTTAACCCAAATGAAAGCGATTGATGATTTAGTTAAGTCGTTTGAGCCTATTGACACTAGCAAGTAACTTTAAAGTATTTTATTCTTCTAGTTCGTTGTTAAAAAAGATAAAACCCTGTCTTAGTGCAGGGTTTTATTGTTTTTGACGAGATAATTTAAGTTTAAATACAGATTAGACATTTATTCTAGTAGGTTATAAAAATACTCGACATTAAGTCGCCTTATTGGCTTAGTTGGCAATAAGATCTACTTAGTGTGAGAAGAAAACATAATAAATAGGTTGAATGATGAAAGCAGATAAACAGGCGCTTGAGGATCAAGGGCCGCAAGGGATGTTAGGTAAGGCACTAGACAGCATTGAAAGAGTCGGTAATAAACTCCCCGATCCTGCAATGCTATTTTTGATTTTGATGTTTGCCGTATGGGCATTATCGGCAATGTTATCGGGTGTGAGCTTTGAGGCTATCGACCCGCGGACAAACTCTCCAATTGTTGTTAATAATCTACTGAGTGCAGAAGCGTTAACTAACTTCTTAACTTCAATGGTAACAACCTTTACCGCTTTTGCCCCCTTGGGTGTGGTACTCGTGGCAATGTTAGGTGTGGGTGTTGCCGAGCATTCTGGCTACATTAACACTGCGCTAAAACGCATGTTAAAAATCACCCCAGCTAAATTTTTAACTCCAGCGGTTGTTCTTGTCGGTATTATTTCTCATACCGCAACCGATGCGGGTTATGTAGTGGTCATTCCACTTGCCGGTGTTATCTTCTTTACTGTGGGCCGTCACCCGTTAGCAGGTATTGCCGCAGCATTTGCGGGGGTATCTGGTGGTTTCTGCGCTAACTTTATCCCGTCTGGTATTGACCCGCTACTGCAGAGTTTCACCCAAGCTGCTGCACAAATTGTAGATCCTAATATTGAAGTTAACCCATTAAACAACTGGTTCTTCGCAGCGTCTTCTTGTATTCCAATCACGCTGCTTATTTGGTATCTAACAGACAAAGTGTTAGAGCCTCGCCTTAATCGTACTCATAAGGTTAACCGTGAAGAAGTTGATCTTCCCGCTATGGAAGAGGAGAAGCCATCAGAGGTTAAAGCATTTCGCGTAGCAACCTTAGTAATGATTGTTGCTATTGCAGCCTTCTTCTCATTAACAGTACCTGAAACCTCAACACTGCGTGACGCTGATGGCTCCCTAACGAGCTTTAAAGCACCGTTGATGCAGTCAATTGTACCGCTAATCTTCATCTTCTTTATGTTGCCTGGTCTGGTCTACGGTTATATGACTGGTGCATTTAAAACCTCTGGCGATGTTGTTCAGGCGATGTCTAAATCGATGAGCGGCATGTCGCATTACATCGTTATGGCCTTTTTCTGTGCGCAGTTTGTGGCGGCGTTTTCGGCATCTAACCTTGGTGCGCTGATTGCGGTTGAAGGCGCTGGTGGTCTAAAAGCACTTAATCTACCAGCTGAAATTACCGTTGTGGGTATGATTATTTTAGTGGGCTTTGTGAATCTGTTTGTGGGTTCATCATCAGCCAAGTGGGCATTGATTGGTCCGGTACTTGTGCCAATGTTAATGCAGCTTAATATCAGCCCAGATCTATCACAAGCGGCTTACCGCGTTGGTGATTCAAGCTCAAACATCATCACGCCATTAATGCCTTACTTCCCGTTAGTTGTGGTTTACTGTCAGCGCTATGTGAAGAACATTGGTATTGGCACGCTGATCTCTATGATGCTGCCATTTAGCTTAGCACTGATGTCTATCTGGAGTGTGTGGTTACTGGCTTACTGGGCGTTGGGTTTTCCACTAGGTCTAGGTGCTAGTTACACTTATGGACTGTAATGTAGAATACGCTTAAGTATGCGACACCTATTTAAGGTGGCAGCATAAAAATAAAAAGGCCAAGTCAACTGACTTGGCCTTTTGTTTACAGGGGGATGATGGTGATAGGTGTTACTTAGCGAGTGCGTGTTTAGCGGCGTTTTCACCCGCTTTACGACCAAATACTACGGTATCGGCAATCGCATTACCGCCTAGACGGTTATAGCCATGTACACCGCCAGTTACTTCGCCTGCAGCAAATAGACCAGGCATTTTCCAGCTTTGTAGGTTCAACACGTTAGTTTCGGTATCAACTGCTACACCGCCCATTGTGTGGTGAATACCAGGAGCAACCTTAACGGCGTAGAAAGGTGGTTTGCTAAGATCTAACGGCATATCTTCACGACTAAAGGCTGTATCTTTGCCACTTGCTTGGTACTTGTTGTACTCAGTTGCAGTGACTTCTAGTTGGCTCATACCAGTGATTTTAGCGAGTTCAGCAATGGTGTTTGCTTTGCTTAGCATGCCAAGATGCTCATAGCCGCGAACCATCTTTTTCTTTTCAACTAATTGCTCATCGAACACTAACCAAGCGTATTGATCTTTTTGCTTAAGGATTGCGTCAGATGCACGGTCACGGGTTGTTAGTTCATTAATAAAGCGCTCACCATCGGTATTAACCATGATAGCGCCCACACCACGTACAGTTTCGGAGATTAGAATACGGCTATCTTTACCGATTGTTGGGTGCGCTTGAACCCAGTCGATATCAGTCATCGATGCGCCAATTTCTTTGGCTAGCAAGATACCATCGCCAGTTGCTGTCACGTTGTTAGAACTAGTCATATCTTTCATGGTTGGACGATAGTAAGACACCATCTCTTTGTTCATGCCGTATCCACCGGTAGCCAGTACAACTGAGTCAGCAGCGATCATGTTGTAACCGCTGTGACGGCCATGAACGACAACACCTGCAATAGATTGGTCATCGTTGAGTACAATCTTCTCAACGCGTGAATTGACGCGTACAGGAATATCACGCTTGTCGGCAGCTTTACGTAAAGTATCGATAATGTGTGGACCAACTGAAGCGCCACCAGATGGACGGTGAGTACGTTCTACTCGTGCACCACCAGAACGTTTTAAATCGTTCATATTAGCGCCTAAAGATTCAAGCCATGCTACAGCGCCTGCAGACTCTTCAGCTAAGATCTTAACTAGCTTAGGATCGTTTTGGTAACGGCCGCCTTTCATGGCATCTTCTGCATACCATTCAACTGTATCTTCAATGCCTTTGGCTTTTTGTTGTGGTGTACCTACAGCGTTAATACCACCAGCAGCAAGCATAGAGTTGCCGCCAGTGTAGGCAGCCTTTTCAAATAGCACGACTTTCGCGCCAGCTTCTTTAGCTGAAATTGCTGCGTTAAAGCCCGCTGAACCACCACCTACAATGATGACATCCACAGTTTCAACTGGGCCTTTATCGATAGCCTTTTGAATTTTGGCTTGATCCCATGAACCATCCCATTTCTTTTTCGCTTTTGAATCAGCGAATGGCATATCCATTTCAAAGTTATGGCAGTTATTACATGTTAGCTGTGGTTTAGCGTGCGCAGTGTGGCAAGAGGTACAGTTAATATCACCTAAGTGTGATGTATGCGGATCAAATGCGAGTTTGTCATTGGCAAGGTCTTCATAAGAGCCATGACAAGATTTACATTGGGCGTTTTCATGTGTTTGGCTGTCAGTTAAGCCTTTTTTGATATCTTTTAATTTGGCAGATACGTGGCAAGAGTCACAACCAGCCATATCGGCATGGAAACCTGCAAGATCATTGCTTTTCGCAACTGCAGCGCCCGAAGTTAATAGCAATACTGCCATTATCGAACTGATTTTATTTAGTTTCATCATTTGCTCCATAGTTTTGTTATTCAGGTGTTTTGCTGCCACCCTGATTTGGAGCTAGGTTAATCATTTAAATAATATAAAACTTAGACCTATATCATATTAGGTAGTTGGCTCAGTTTTTATTAAACCTGTTTAAAATTTTCTTAAAATGCTATTTGCAGGGCTTTGGTGTGATCATTGTCAACAATGAAAATAAAACATCCTCATATACTTTTTAACAAATATAAAATAACAGGTGTTGGATGATGAACAGAAAAATAAAACTATCGGCTATTTCATTAGCATTGTTAAGTCAGTTTACTCTTTTAGGCAATGCTTACGCGCTTGATGGTATAACAGATAATGACTCTTTAGAAATAAAAACACGTACAATATTCTTTGACCGTGAATATGATGAAACCCCTGATAAGGACAGTAATACATTAGCGCAGGCGTTAGAACTTAATTATCAGTCAGGTAAGATCTCTGATTGGTTTAAAGTTGGATTATCTGCTTATGGGGTTGCAAATATAAATTCAAGCGGGACAGATAATGCGCCTGGTATTATGCCGGATGATCCAAATGATGAAAATAATGTTGAAAGTGCCTTTGGTAAAATAGGTCAGGCCTATGTTGAAGTGTTACCAACAGAAGGGCTTTCGCTTAAACTGGGTTATCAAAAAACTAAGCAAATGTTTTTCAGCACTTCAACGAGTCGCGCTATTCCAAGTAGTTTTCGTGGTTTAACAGGCTCTTACCAAGCACTTGATTCAGTTAAAGTATATGGTTACGCATTTGACCAATGGAGTGGCCGTAATAGCGATGAGTGGACAGATTTTGCAGCAGATACAGATGGTCCTCAGATTGACCTTATTTGGGGTGTAGGTGCTCAGTTTAAACAAGGTAAATTTAGCGCTGATGTAGAGTATATGGTGTCTGATGATTACCTGGAAAAGTTCGGTTTACGTGGTAGTTATGTGGATACAATAGGTCAAGGAAAGCTAAAACTTTCTGGTGGTTATTTCACTTCGTCTGATAATGGCGCCTTGTTTGCTGAGAGCGGTGATAAGAATATTGACGGTATTGAAAGCAACGATGGTTCTGTGTGGTTTCTCGATGCGGACTATAAAGTTCATGCATTTAGCCTGGGAGTAGCCTTCAGCCAAACTGGAGAGATCTGGATTGAAGATAACTACAAAGGCGACCACGGTTCAAACCCACTACCCACTCGCGCTCCAATCGGCCCGGATTTTACCAATGCTAATGAATCGGTTTGGCTAGCCCGTGTAGGTGTTGATTTCGGCAAACTAAACTCTAGTTTTGACGGGTTAACGACTAAGATTACCTACGCCAAAGGTACTGATATTGAAAACGCTGCTGACGCGAGTAAAGGTGAAGCGGAAGAGAAGTTTTTTGCTATCGATACACGCTATAAATTGCCTATGGTAAAAGGTTTATCCTTACGCTATTTGTATGCTGATTATCAATCTACTGAGATAGGTTCAGTTCAAGGGGTTAAAGGTGATAACGTGGACCACCGCGTTTATATTGATTACAGCTTTAAGTTTTAATCTATTTTAACTTTAATAATCAATTTATATATATTGAGAAATATAAAGCGGTGTCGATTAAAATAGCCGCTTTATTTTATTAATAGATTGGGGGTGAGAGTTTGTTAATTGATTAGTGAGTTCCTATCTATGTTTAGTATGTTTTTTAATTGAGTGGTCTTTATTGTTGTTTTAGTTGGGTGGTCTTTCTATTAGTTTTTTCTATTAAATTTTTAATAGAAAGATTTGTGTATTGTTCTTGGACTTGACTTGATTGCATAGTTTAGCTTTTTTTAGTGGCTGGTTTAGTGTTTGGTTATATGTTTTTTGTGTTGGTAAGTTAAAGTGTACCCTAAAAAAGACGTCTATAGCTTTATTTACCATAGCGATGATTTCGATAATTAGGCTTTGATTTAAAAATAACAGATAGAGCTAATAATTAGTGTAATCCTAGCTACTTACTCAAGTGTATTTAAGAGTTAAGGGCTTAATAACTGCAGGATGACCTTTATAGCTGAACGTTTCTAACTATACATGTGAGTGCTTACTTTAGCGGTCTCAGGTCAAATAAACGGCTAACTTTGTACCTAGTTAACAGTTCCATACTTTTAAATAGGATTAATTTAATCTTAAATTGTGGTTTCGATATACTTTAGTGGAGCCCGAAAAATAAGATAAAAATATGAGAATCACGCTAAAGCAACTCACTATATTTAAAGCCATTCATCACAGTGGACAGATCTCTAAAGCGGCGAAAGATCTGCACATGTCTGTGCCAGCGGTAAGCATGGCATTGAAAGACCTAGAAGGCTCACTAGGGAGTCGCTTATTTGATCGCAACAGTAATGGTTTAGTGATCAATGATAACGGTAAAGTGATTTTGCCGTATGCCAATGAAATGCTCTCAAAAGGTATGCAGCTTGAGCAGATGTTCTCTGAACAATCTAATGGCATACGTGGTAGCTTGAAAGTGGGTAGCAGTAAAACTGCGGGTAACTATGTGTTATCGCGTAAAATCCCTCTATTTAAGAAGGAGTTTCCTTCGGTAGATATTAAGCTAGTTGTTGGTAATAGTATTACTATCGAACAGATGGTGAGTGAAAAAGAGCTGGATTTGGGTTTTATTGATGCCAAACCCGGTAGTCAGAACCTAAACAGCACTAAGTGGCTTAAAGACAAAATTTGTATTGTCACCGCGCGCACCAACCCTATTGCTGCAGAGCCAATATCTGCCGAACGGTTATCGCAAGAGTTGTGGGTGCTTGATGAAACTAACTCTATTTCACGTATTAGAGCGGTTCAATTGCTGAAAAGTGCCAAAGTTAATATTGAGCAAGAACTGACCATGACAACAATGGGCGCAATTAAGCGTGCAATTGGTACCGGAATAGGGGTAAGTGTTTTGCCTTGGTTAGCCGTGGTTGAAGAAGTCGAGCGTGGAGAATTAATCGAACTTGACTTACCTTGTTGGGATCACCAGCGTCAGTACTGGGCGATCACGCGTGAGAATGAAGCGCTTGGAGAGCTGGCCAGTAAGTTTTTAGCGTTTTGTAATACAGATTGTTAGTAAGGCGGCTTTTATCACGATAACAGCCGCACTGCCGGAGAATTTTCGTGATCACCGCTGACCCCGTAATTTTTGGACTCATAGCACTATTACTCGGTGCAATTTTTTATACCAGCAAGCTAAAACAGCCATTTTGGCAAAAGCTATATCGATTTATGCCTGTGATGGTAATGTGCTACTTTCTGCCGTCATTATTCAATGCCACAGGTTTAATCGATCCAACTGATAGCCAACTTGCAGCTATCTCTTCGCGTTACCTTATGCCCGCTTGTCTCTGTTTATTGATTATTAGCGTTGATTTAAAGGCGATTCTTCAGCTTGGCCCTAAACTGATTCTTTTGTTTCTAGTCGGTGGTGTTGGCGTTATTATAGGCGGTCCTATAGTGCTATATGGCTTTGCGACTCTGGTGCCAGACTCAATTACTTGGTCTGGCAGTGATGCTGCGTGGCGCGGTATGGCAACATTGGCCGGCAATTGGGTCGGTGGCACTGCTAATCAGTTAGCCATGAAAGAGGTGTTTGCAGTAGGCGATGGCATCTTTTCGATAATGATCACCGTCAATGTAGTGTTCTCTGCTATTTGGATGTCATTTCTACTCTTTTGCGCGAAACATGCGGCTGTGATTGATAATAAACTCGGCGCAAATACTAGCGGTTTAGCGGTTTTGCAGCAGTCAGCTGCCGCCCTTGAAAAGCAAGTTAAGCGGATGCCACAATTAACAGATTTTATGCTGATTTTTGCTGTGGGCTTTGGCGTTATGGGAGTTGGACATGGAGGCGCTGATTTATTGGTGCCATTTTTTGAGCGTGAATACCCTGAGCTGGCAAAGTTTAGTTTAACTTCTGAATTCTTTTGGATCGTAATAATAGTGACATGCGTTAGTGTGTTGCTGTCATACACTAAGGTGCGCGACTTAGAATATGTGGGAGCTTCAAATGTCGCATCGATGATGTTGTACTTTTTAATCGCTATTATGGGATTACAAATGGATATTACTGCTATCGCTGATTTTCCTATTTACTTCATTATTGGCTTTTTATGGCTGCTGATCCACGCACTTTTAGTTATTGCTATAGGCTTAATCACCCGCTCTCCTGTTGCATATATGGCGATAGCCAGCCAATGTAATTTAGGCGGCGCGGCATCATCGCCAGTGGTTGCTATTGCTTTTCACAAAGGTTTTGCGCCAGTCGCAGTGCTGTTGTCTGTATTAGGTTATGCTCTAGCTACCTATATGGCTTGGGTTTGCGGTGAGTTATTGCGACTTGTGACACCTGGCTGAAGTGTTAAGCCTGCTATTTCAGTGGGCTTCTTTATTTAAGTTAATTTATTACCGCATCACTGCAGTTCCTCGTTTAGCTTATTCTTTTTCGTGATAGCGAGTATCAACTAACTTCCAGATTTTATTATTAATAAAGTGCATACTAATGCCTCTTTAGATTCAAGATTAAGTGTTGGAATGGTTGATGAGTTGGATATTTTTTACTTTTCTTGCAGCCTTTATGCAGGCGTGGCGCAATGCGTTTCAAAGTCTATTAAGTAAAGACGTCAATATCGCAGGTGTGACGCTTGCGCGCTTTATTTGGGCTACGCCGATAGCGATGTTCTACTTGGCGGGGTTATACGCGTGGCAGCCAGTGGGATTGCCTTTTATCACTCTTAAGTTTAGTGCCTATGTGTTGGGCGCATCGGCAATGCAAATACTAGCAACGGCCTTAATGGTGAAACTATTCAAAATGAAAAATTTTGCCGTGGGAGCTGGACTTGCAAAGAGTGAAGCCATAGTTGCAGCGATTTTAGGAGTGGTATTTTTTGGCACCGAGCTATCGCTTTTAGGTTGGATAGGCGTGCTGATAGGTGGTATCGCGGTATTTATGCTGAGTAGTAAAGGCGGCGTTAAACAGCTTTCTTTTGCGACTATATTACTTGGGCTTGCCTGCGGAGCTGCCTTTGCGCTGACCTCACTCTGGGTACGAGAAGCAAGTTTAAATCTCGATTTACCATTTCCGCACCGCGCGGCTTGGGTGCTGCTATTTGTGATTGCGATTCAAACCACAGCTCTGCTTATTTACTCAAGTCTTGTTGATAAAAATACCCTTGAGGGCTTAATGCAAAGGCCCAAACTGACGTTATTAACTAGTGCTACAAGCTGTATTGGTTCAATTGGTTGGTTTAGTGCTATGTCGCTACAAGCTGTGCCTTATGTTAAAACGCTTGGCCAAGTTGAGGTGTTCTTTACCTTACTTATCGCAATGCTATGGCTAAAAGATAAGGTAAAGGTTAAGGATATGCTGGCGCTGATTCTAATTGCGGTCGCTGCAATATTAGTGATGTGGGGTTAGTTGTCACTCACTTTACCTTTTGTGTTTGAGCCGTTTTTTGCTCAGAGCAATAGAGAACTGCGCACATAAAATCCCAAGAGTTGCACCCGCAATCAAGTCACCAAGGAAGTGATAATTCTGGCCTAATTGACCCGCTATAGCGCCTATCATCGCCAGTAACCATAGCCAATATAACTTTGGAAAGCGCCACCAAAATACGCTTACCAATGCGAAAGTGAACAGGGCGTGTCCGGAGGGAAATGAATTATAGGCAGGCCCTATGGCAAAGGGATGAAAGCTTTCTACCCCATTATGGATCCAGGAGGGGTTACTGCCCGCTGTGGTATGGATCCAGGTTTCTGGCCAAGTGCGGCCAAATATAAATTTTGCCGCTAATCTGACCATTGTTGCAGTAATGACGGTGAAAGTTAATGCCAGTGCGAAGTTTGCATATTGCTGACGGAATTTGGGCTTAATACAGCCAAGAATAATCAGCGCTGTTAATGTTTCAAATAGCAGCGGCATTTGGCTCAGTGGTTTGAAAATATCACTAGCATCGACATTTAAATGCATCCAAGTCGAAATAGGTCGATCGAGAAACAGTACGCTGAAAACAATTAAACAGCAGCTGGCAAGGTAGAGCCAGAAACAGTTTCTTAGTGGCAGAGTCATAGGTCGGAGCTTATCTTGGAGTTCTTTATCTTCGGCTTCTGGGCGTATGCTAGGGGTCATCAAACAATATTAATCTGTGGCGAGTAGGCAAACAGTTTAGGGAGCCTTGGCGACTACGACAAGCGATAAAAGCCTAGTAGATGTTATCGTCACTCTTTATTTGAGGCCTTCATCGCGATTGAAATACAAATTGCAGCCCCACCCCAGGTTAGTAGCAAAGCGAATATCATCATGATAATAGCACCAGTGCTCATGGCTTTGGCTCCTTTGAAATATTGTTGCCGGAAATGACACTGATAAAGATAGCGGTAAACAGCATGCTTGCCACCAGCCCCCAGCCGAGAAATAGTTGATCTGCAATAGGGTAGTCGCCATAGCCGTCGGTTAATGTCGTGATCAGGTTTTTAACCAGAATAATTGCAAGCATGATAGGGCCGATAAAGCGCAGACAGATCTCCATCCACTTGCCGATACTGAATTCGCTGCAGCGATTGGCATAATCACGAATATCGGCAATCTTAAATAACCAGGCAAGGATAATAAGCTCTATCAGGCAGCTAGAGAGCAAGGCGATGTTATTGATAAAGTAATCGACAAGATCTAACAGTAGCAAGCCGCCATTACTAGAAAATGCCATAGAGACAACAAAGCCCGTACCACAAACCAATAATGCCGCTTTTTTGCGTGACAACGACAGTTTATCCATGACCGCAGAGACCACTGCCTCAATAATTGAGATATGTGAGCTTATCCCTGCAACCACTAAAGCTAAGAAGAATAGTGGTCCTAAGATGTAGGGGGCTGGCAGTAAATTAATAGCGGCAGGGATGGTAACAAAAGCTAGACCTACACCTGATGAAACCACATCCGTTATCGGCTTGGCTTGCTCCTCAGCCATATAGCCAAGAACCGCAAAAATCATGATGCCGCCTAAAATAGAGAAGCCACAGTTAATTAATACCGTCATAAAGGCATTGTTATTAATATCGGATTTCTCTGGTAGGTAGCTAGAGTAAGCCAACATGATGGCAAAGCCGACACTTAAGGTGAAAAATATCTGCCCGTATGCCGCTGACCAAACTTTAGCATCCCAAATCATGCTGAAATCTGGCCTGAATAGGTAATTAAGCCCTTCTAGGGCGCCAGGAAGAAACACAATTCTGGTGATAAAAAGTAGTACCATGATGAAAAGCAGTGGCATCATGATTTTGCTGGCACGTTCGATACCGCCTTTTACACCACTGTATACCGCAAGGGTCGTAATACTCCAAGCTATCGCCATGGGGATAGCAATATGAAACTGCATGGAGCCTAGCTTTGTGGGGGAGTTATCGCCGAGTTGTAAGTATTCTTTGAAGAAAAAGGCATTCGTGTCGGTTCCCCAGCTTTGGGTAATAGAGAACGAAAAATAGGAGATAGCCCAGCCTATAATAGCTACATAGTAGATAGCGATAACAGTAGCAATAAATACTTGGAACCAACCTAGCCATTCAAGTTTAATCCCGAGAGAATCTCCCAATCTGGCAAAGACTCGAGGCGCTGCGCCGCGATACTTATGCCCTAGGCTAAACTCCATAATCATAAATGGAATCCCGGCGGTTAACATGGCGAAAAGGTAGGGGATGAAAAAGGCTCCGCCGCCGTTTTCATACGCCATATAAGGAAAGCGCCAAATATTTCCTAAGCCAATAGCTGATCCCACTGCAGCAAGAATAAAGCCTGTCCTTGAGTTCCATTGCTCTCTTTGCATTATTTACGCCTGTCCTCGCCTTGTGTAATAGCAATAAGTATAAGAAATCTCATTTTTATTAATTTTAGTCAGGATTGAAGAACTTGCAGGGACTAAAGCTAAAGTAAACCGTAAACATAGAGCATGTAAGGTGGAGTGAGTGGTTGTATTTTAAATTTGTAACTCTAGATGAATACTCAGTTTAGCCCTGCGGTGACTTGGCTGGCTCTCTACATGAGCGAGAGTACACGGGATGACTAAGCTATAGTGATGCAGGCTGATATTTTGCTTCTATCTGCTGAACCTGCTTAAGTAGCTGCTGATTATAAGGGGTATTGATTCGAAGAGCCTTGCCTCGTGCAACAACAAAACCATTAATAGCGTTGATTTCAGTTGCTCGCTGGTGGTACACATCTTGGTGCATTGAGGATAGGTTATTTGCTGTCAGCTTAATAACTTGATAAACCCGTTCAAGTAAATTTTCTAGTGTTAATGATATACCATCTGCTTTAGCCACCATAACCAACTCATTGACAGCATTGTAAATAACGTCTCGATATTTTTTATCGTTAAGCTCGCCATTGGTACAGTTATTAATAGCTGTTAGTGGGTTTATTGCTACGTTTACTGCCAGTTTTTGCCAAAGTAATGGCAAAATATCTTGATGCCACTCACTATTGGTAATGGCTTTCAGTAGTGTGTTTTGGATTTGATGATCTAAGGCTGGTGCTGTAAATGGGCCGATTTGAGTTAAACCCGTGCCAGTTTGCTGGACGTGATACGTACTTAACTTGAGTGCAGCTTGTGAGGTTGTACCTAAACTTAATCCTCGCCCGTTTAGAATCGATTCTATTTCAATGTGCGGTCCCATGCCATTGTGGAGCATCAATATATGGGCATCGTACGGCAAATCGTTGATAACAGCTTCCAATGCTGATTTGACTTGGTAAGCTTTGACACAAACTATCAACAGTGCGGTATTGGCCAACATTTTCGGGCAATCATTAGCGCCGATAAGGAGCGCGTCACGATTATTTATTTGTCCATTCATGCCAGTAAAGGCAAGGGGAAGCGTTGATGAGTTATCTTCTCGACCAATTAGGTTTAGCTTATAAAGGCTTGGCACACTTTGTAGTTGGTGGTAAATAAGCTGGCCAATGGCACCAGCGCCTAAGATAGTTATTTGCTTATTGGTGCTAGCAATTTGAGAAACATTAGATTGAGACGAACTCGATAGCGACATTGGCGTGTAGGCCCTTAAATTGTGGCGCATTAGTGGCTTTAAACTTGTAAAACGTTATCAGTGTAATGACTAATTACTCGGTTCTATTAATTTGGTGACTTTAATATAACGACAATATAACCAGTGAGTAATGTAGAACAGAGATATACCAACCATATCGGCAATAAAATCGCCAATTGAAGCGCTACGGTAGGAAAGCTGAGATTGAACTATTTCAATAAACACCGCGTAGCAGGCCAAGATCACAGCAAGTACATACCACTTTGGCTTAAAGGCTAAATAAGTAAGGTAAGACAAAACAAAAAAACTACCAACATGGCCCATTTTATCAAAATAAGGGATCCCTGTTGGATAATAGTTAGGCTTGGAAAAAACCAGATAACTTACCACTATGAGTGTTACAGCAAGTGCCCATTTAAAAATTGTTTGTCTAGTTATCACGTTATCGTCATTTGAGTTATTTGGGTTAATCATAAGAAAACCCATAGCCAAAGTCACCATTAAGGCGAGATTTCGTCATAATTAGTGGTTTATTTGCTTCAAGTTCAGAGGCTCAATGCGTAAAATACCGCAACAGACATTTTTTAAGGACCAAACTTATGCCTTCAATGGATATTGTTTCAGAAGTAAATGAAGTTGAACTGCGTAACGCGGTTGATAACTCAGTGCGTGAACTGAAAGGCCGCTTTGATTTTCGCGGTAAAGAAGCCAGCATCGAGTACAAAGATCACGTAGTGACTTTAACGGCTGAAGATGACTTCCAGTGCCGTCAGTTAGTTGATATTTTGCGTATGCAAATGAGTAAGCGTGATGTCGATCCTAAGTCGATGGATGTTGACGAAAAAGCGGTACACAGTGGTAAAACATTCTCTTTAAAAGTGAAGTTTAAAGAAGGTATTGAAACCTTAGTCGCCAAAAAGTTAGTGAAACTAATTAAAGACAGCAAGCTAAAAGTCCAATCATCTATTCAAGGTGATTCAGTGCGCGTTACAGGTAAGAAGCGTGATGATCTGCAGCAGGTTATGGCTTTGGCTCGTGAGTCTGAACTAGGTCAACCATTCCAGTTTAATAACTTCAGAGATTAATCAACTGAACGGTATGATTCTCGATTAGGGCTGCCAAATTGGCAGCCCTTGCTTTAAGGCTAACCTTTGAGTTTATTTATTTCTTCGTTAACCTCATAGCCTTTGTCGGTAATAATCTTTTCCAAAACCACTAAACGGTGTTGGATACTTTTTACCTCATCAATAAGCTTCATTTTATCACTGCTATCGATTTTTGCTTCAAGCTGCTTCATACGAAAGCGATATTTAAAAAAGTCAGTTCCAAAGATGGCAAAAACAATAATCGCAACAATAATAATTTGACCAATATCCATATCCATATTTTTTCCCTTTACTATTCCAAGTTAGTTACATTATGAATACATGTAAGCAATTAAAGTGCCAATAAATTAATTTCATTTATCTCAATGCTTTATGATTTTTTTATGGCAAATTTAAATATTTCGAATCACATCAATCAACTATTTTGCTCATTTGTTGGTTATTTATGCCACCGGGTAAAATAACAGCTAACGATAGGGCTTATTTTAGCTTCCTAGCTCTTTTGGCTTATCTTGCTTCACGATATCGTTTGGCTCACTTTGGTTGGGGTTAGGTGCATACTTTTGTACCAGTAGTATGAGTCCAAGCACTGGGAAACCGATTAAGCTGGCTGCAATAAAGAAACTAACGTAGTCATAGGCATCGATATAAGCACCTGAGAATCCTGCTACGAATTTAGGGAAGAGCAACATAATTGATGATAGCAGGGCATATTGAGTAGCACTATACCCGCTGCTGGTTAAGCTCGATAGGTAAGCAATAAAGGCCGCGGTGGCAATACCAGCACTGAAATTATCCACTGAAATAGCAAAGGTTAAAAAGCTAACGTTGTAGCCAATCATGGCTTGATAGGCGAACAATAAGTTAGTCACAGCGACAAGCAAGGCTCCTAAGAAAAGGATCTTCATTGTGCCGTAGCGTGCAATCAATAATCCGCCAGCTCCGGCACCAACTAAGGTCATTATTAGGCCGTAAATTTTACTCAATGTAGCAATTTCTGTTTTTGAAAAGCCCATATCGACATAAAATACATTAGCCATAATCCCCATCACAATGTCGGAGATCCGATAACAAGAAATAAGTAACAAAATTAAAATCGCACTGCGACCGTAGCGTTTAAAGAAGTCGATAAAAGGTAGTACGCTTGCGGTGTAAAGCCAAGATAGGCTAGCTGCAATGACTCTTGGATAGCGTTTGGAGAATCTGTCTTTTAACTCAGCTTCTTGATTATCGACGGTTTTTGTCTCAACGGTGGGCTCGGTGCTAAATAGGGTGGTTAATATACCAATAGACATAAGTCCTGCCATCACTATATATGCGGTTTGCCAAGACGTTAAACTGTATGCTTCGCTATTGGGCTCTATCCAAGCAGCAATAGTTAATGCACCTGCTGTAGCTACAATCATGGCGCTGCGGTACCCGACCTGGTAAGCGGCGGCAAGTGCCGCCTGCATTTTTACAGGAGCAGACTCAATCCGAAATGCGTCAATAACAATATCTTGTGTAGCAGAGGCAAATGCAACCATTAGCGCAAATAGTGCTAGCCTTTCAAGATCTGCTAACGGGTCACTTTGACTCATTCCGACAATCGCTGCTACAAGTAAAAGTTGGGCAAACATCATCCAGCCGCGTCGGCGCCCCAATAGTCGAGTGAATATAGGAAGCGACATTCTGTCGACAAGTGGTGACCAAGCCCACTTAAACCCATAAGCTAGTGCTATCCAGCTAAAGTAACCAATTGCTGTACGGTCAACACCAGCTTCCCGAAGCCAGAACGACAACGTTGAGAATACCAACATTAACGGTAGGCCTGCGGAAAAACCGAGCAATAACAGGATAAGAACCCGTTTATGACAATAAATTGATGCAGCGTCTTTAAAACGCGAAAAGAAAGAATGCACGGGGGCGAACCACCTAAGGTAGGGAAATAACAATGAGTTCAACTAGCTTACGTAGGACGGTGCCAGGGTTCAAGGGTACAATAATGTTTTTTACTTCACGATAGTGATTACTGCCGGAGGGGTTAATACCTGCACTAGATTTACTTCATTTAAAGACAATAAAAAACCCAAACCAATTAATGGTTTGGGTTTTACTTACTTTTTGATGTGATATTACAGCTTTGGATTCAAGGTCTGATCCCGATACAACCTTGAGGAATTTGCCCGCCTAGACTTAAGTAATCACAGCAGTCATCAACTTGCTTGCGCAAAAATTGATTTCCTCTAATTGCCCAGCTGGGCCACCTATCAAAGGCGTGTAACAAGTGCCAGAACACACGTTCCATATCTGTTTGCGCATCACCCTGATGATTGTACGTCTGCCATTCTTCAAGGGTGTCCCATAGATATAACTGGATTTCGTTGAAGTCGAGCTTATCGCTCAAAAATGCTTTTCCGTAGAAAGCCAGTTGGGGCGCCTTACCATCAATGAATTCATCCGCCGTCATTGAGCCGCCTCTTTATCATATACGCCAATAAGTATAGGCATCAACTTTGAACTTTGACTCAAAAAATTTCAAAAAAATTCAAAATTGTTTCAAATTTAAACACGCCTAAAATACGCATGATCTAATTACTGATTAGTTACGTGGTAATAACGTTGCCTTCTTTAATACGATGTCTTGTACCGGAAAATCAGGCCAGTCAACAGTGGTATTAAATTCAGTAGGGACTAAAGACATGGCTTGTAGTACATCCATCCCCTCAGTTACTTCACCAAATACAGCATAACCCCAACGGCGAGAAGAGGGATCTAATTTCTCATTGTCGACCACATTAAAGTAGAATTGACTACTAGCTGTATGAGGCTCTGCTTCACGGGCCATTGCAATAGTGCCGGTTAAATTAGATAGGCCATTACCTGACTCATTAACAATTAAATCGGCGGTTGGCTTTTCTTGTTTGTTTAAATCTAAGCCGCCACCTTGCACAACAAAGTCAGCGATAACACGATGGAATAGGGTATTATCGTAATGGCCTTTAACAACATAGGTGAGAAAGTTATCAACTGTTATTGGTGCGCGAGTTCTATCAAGCTCTACAACGATTTTCCCCATGCTGGTTTCTAGTGCGACTTGCGGATAAAGCGTATTAGGCTGAATGTCTACTGCATAGCAAACCTGACTTGCAAACAATAAACTCACAGACGCAAGTGATTTTAAAATCCAAGCTTTCATAATATGTCCTTTTATAAGCTGAGACTTATTGCTGAATAAACTGATTCAGCTCTGGGTCGTTAATAATATTTTGAGTTAACTCGCCAATGAGCTTATTCATCTCTAGTTCAAGCGTAGCAAAGTCAGCACCGAATGGGCCTTTCAATAGTCCTTTCGCGCGGTAGCGTTTAGTCAGTTCTTGATTAGCGTTTTTAGCAATAACATTAATGATCACTTGGCTATTTGCTTCAAAACCAAAGGTACCCTCGTCAACGTCGGTAAGCAGTTGCTCTAACTGGATCTGCATATGTTTAACAGAGCCAGGGTCAATGCGGTAGCCAGCTTGAGTAAATCCATCCCTGAATACTTGATCCATTTGTACTCGTGGAGCTTCTGACGGGCTCACTAAGCGTGCAGCTTTGTCGCCGTCATTAAAGCGGACGATAAAGTTCGCTGAGCGTGTATCGATAGTCTCAAGTGCGACGGGAAGTGCCGACTCCGTTTGTAGTTCAATCGCAGGGACTTCTGGATTAAGTGCGATATGAGATGGCCCTTGGTTAGCACAACCTACTACAGATATGGCTGCAGTTATAAGTAAAAGTAAACGTTTCATTTTCACTATCATAGACAAATGTTTGATGCTATCAGCATACCAGAATAACGTTGGTATTCCAGCAGCTACGCTGCTCTTTTTATCGTTGCTTACCGGTTGCTAATATTGCTTATGGATTAATCTCGAGAACTTATTGTAGTATGGCGAAATTGATAGATGAGAAGCGTTAATTTATTTATAAACTGAGCGTTTCACTGTTGTTCTAAAAGCGTATTTAAAGGAGTTAATATGCGAATACTTTCTTTGCTGGTTGCTGGGTTACTCTGTGGCGATGCAATGGCTGCTCAAGGCGATCATATTATGGGCGCTAATGTGGGGTATGGTTCTCAAGATTTTGAGGGGATCACAAGCGATAGCTCAACAAGCGGTGATAATGTTATGTATGACATTTATTATCGTTATATGTGGCACGATAACTTTGGTGTTGAAGCGGGCTACCTTTCTGGTAGTGGCGGCATTATGAGCGCGTTTGTAGGGATAATAACCAAAGTAAATAGCATTGAATATAAGGGATTTAGAACAGCTCTATATGGCGAATATATGCTCTCTCAAAGCAACCGCCTTTACGCTAAGCTGGGGGCCAGCGCGAATGAACTTAGCTATGATTTAGAAGGCGGTAATGGTGGAGTAAGGTCTTTAAGTGACAATGGTGTAGATCTGTATACAGCTGTGGGATGGGGGATTAGGTTTAACTCAGATTTAGGCATGAACATTGAATATCAATATATCCCAATTCAAGAACTGACAGTACAAAATTTGAGTATTGGTATCAGTTACCGTTTTTAACCATTACCAACTAAATAGCGCGATTTAAGGCGCTATTTTTATGATTGACTCTTGATTTCATACCGCTAGATAACACATTTTTATGGCAAATAAATCTTGCATATCAACAAGAGGAACATGAAGGCTCTTGGCTATAGTGATACTTTATTGCAGATTTACAACGGCTACACTGTCGCTGAGTTTGTTTGGGAAGTGGCTTACTGTTCGCCAAATTAAGACTGCTTAGGCGTGACTTAAATTGAGCTTAAGGCCAATTGAGTAGCCTAAGACGTATAATGGTGATTATAGAGTGTAGCGATGAAATTGAGATTGACGCTTGCCGTCATAGCGACAGTAGCATGCGTACCAGTTCAAGCTGAGCATGTTATTGGGACTGGAGTAGGTATTGGTCTACAAGATTTTGAATCAGTTGATGGTGAAGAGATCGGCGTTAGTGACGGGATTAATACTGAGTTATTTTACCGCTATATGTTATCGGAACATTTTGGTATTGAAGCAGCGACCTATGCAGGAACCGGCGGAGTATTGAGCACATTAGGTGGCGTGTTATTTGATGTAAGAGATATGCGTTATACCGGAGTTAGGGCCTCGGCTTATAGCCACGTTTACCTGTCACAAGCTAATAAGCTATTTGCTAAAGTCGGAGTGACTCAGTCCCACCTAAAGTACAAGATAACGAATATTTGGAACCAAGAACCTTCACGGGAAGTATCGAGTCATGGCTCTGATATGTTCGTGGCCGTTGGGTGGGGGATGGACTTTAAGTCAGGAGTTGGCGTTACTGCGGAGTACCAATATCTGCCTATTCAAGAGATGAGGGTCAATAATTTTTCGGTAGGAGTTAATTACCGCTTTTAAGCTGTGGTAGCTTAAAAAGCGCTAAAAGAATAAGTCTTTTATTAGTTTACATGTTAGTAACAAAAATGTGGTTAACCGCTTTTAACCTGAGCCAGTTCCAGTTAGAGTAAAAGGTCAAGTAAGCTTAAGGACCTAACACTTATGTCTACGAATACAGCCCAGTGGACGCCCAAATTATTAACCAGTTCTGCAGCGCCGCAGCGTTTAATCGATGATAGAGGCCATGCGATATATGGTCATTTTGATGGTCCCGTAACGGAGCTTGGTGTCAAACACTTTGGCTACTTTAATGAAATGGATAAACCTGCATCGAGTTGGGCGAAGCATTTCGATTACAAGCAATTCCAGTTTATTAGCATAGTGACCCCTCATTACGTTATTGGTGTCGCACTGGCGGATATTCGCTATGTCGGCAGTGCCTTTTGCTATCTCTACGATATTGAACAAAATCAACTTATTGAAGTCAATTGGCTAAAGCCTTTAGGGCTGGGGTATCAAACTTCAGAGTCGCCCATGCAAGGTGTCGGCAAAATAAAAAGTGCAAAGGGCAGTATTGAATTTGTTATTGAACAAGGTGTCTGGCAGCTAAAGCTTAATACTTTGGGCATTGAGGCAAATTTGCATTTACAACCAGAACCTCTCAGTTTGCCTATGGCTATGTGTAACCCAACGGGTTACAGCGGTTGGACATATACTCAAAAACATAATGCATTAAAAGTGTCGGGGAGCTTAGTGATTAACCATGAGCCTCAGCCGTTGCAGCGCGCAGCTGCTGGCTATGACTTCAGTGCTGGCTATATGCGCCGCGAAACCAGTTGGCGCTGGGCAAGCATAAACAGTTTAACCAAGGACGGATCATCTATCGGATTGAACTTGGCAGCAGGAGTTAATGAGACTGGTTGCCATGAAAACGTATTTTGGTGCAACGGTGAACGTCATTTGCTTGGTGCGGTTCATTTTGATTTTATTCGGCAAATTAGTGATATGGAGCCTGCAAAGTCGTGGCGGATTTATTCTGAAAATGGTCAGGTTGATTTGAGGTTTACACCTAAAGATTGCCGTAAAGAAAAGCTAAACTTATGGCTGTTAAAGAGTAATTTTAGACAATATTTAGGCTATTTTGACGGCGTGATTACGGATAATTTTGGCCAAAAACATCAGCTACAAAAGGTATTAGGGCTAACAGAAGACCATTTTGCACGTTGGTAAAACGACCGTTACGTGTAATGGCTTAATGAACTCAATTGCGTTTAATAAACGACAGGCTTAAAAGAGAGTTCAGTATAAGGACAATAAGGACAATAAAAGATGGATTTTAACGCACTTATCGCGCACCCAGAAGTATTGTTGCTAGTACTGGCACCAGTGTTTTTCATCTGTATATTGCTAGAGTGGTATATGGGAGATAGACAAAATAAATTGCCGCTTAATGCCCGCTATCAATTACCCGAGGTACTTTGTAATTTTGCTTTAGCCGCAATGCATCAATTAACGGATATCTTGGCTGGTTTGCTTATCGCAAAGTTATATTTGATGTTTTTTGGTTGGCGTTTATTTGATATTGAAATGAATGTAATGACATTTGTGGTGTTAATGGTAGCGCAGGACTTTTGTTATTACTGGTTCCATCGAGCTAGCCACAGGATCCGCTGGATGTGGGCTGCTCATGTGGCTCACCATAGCTCAGAGAATATGAACTTTAGTACGGCATTTCGCCAAAGTTTAATGTACCCATTCGCTGGCATGTGGGTTTTTTGGTTGCCGCTAGTGGTTGTTGGGTTTGACCCTAACTGGGTTGTCTTTGTTGTGCTATTAAATTTAGGATTGCAGTTTTTTGTGCACACTCAGGCGGTTAGATCATTAGGTATATTGGAATGGGTCATTAACACGCCATCACACCACAGAGTACATCATGGGCGTAACCCTCAATATATTGATAAAAACTATGCAGGTATTTTGATTATCTGGGATCGTTTTTTTGGAACCTACGAGAAAGAGGTAGAGACTGTCGAGTATGGGATCACTAAACCCGTCAATAGTTTCAACCCGTTAGTGGTCACCTTTACTGAGTGGCGAGATATGTTTTCTGAGTTTTTTGCAGCGAATCGTACGTTGTCTCAGCGGTTTAGCGCTTTGTTTGCTCCGCCTGCGACGTCAGAACCAGCGGCTATGACAGTTAACTGTGCTGAAAAATCGGATGAAAGTCGAGATCCTGTGATAGAAACTGAATAGTTGACTATACAAAATGGTGAGCACTTTGCTCACCATTTTGTTGTATAAAGCTAATCAATATTGATTAAGCTTTTGGCTTACCGTAAAGCGCGCTTTGTGGATGTGGCTTATCGTCGTTTATATCGATAGCACAGTCATCAGGATCTTGCGCTTTTTTACTAATCTTCTGCGCTTGCAGAATAACGAACTTACCGTTCGATGCCACTGTAGTGCAGTTTTTGAAAATCCGTTGTAGTTTTACGTGGTAAGCCAGGTGCCGGTTACCAACAACATGCAAAATGCCGCCGTTTTTCAAACGTCTAAAAGCGTCTAAAAACATTTGCCAAGCAATATGGTCGGTGATGGCCTCACCTTGATGAAATGGTGGGTTGCATAACACAAGATCTGGGCGGAAGCCTTCGCTCATATTAGTTAAGCAGTCATCCCAGCCAAAGGTTGCTTGCTCACCGACTAATGCTGGATTATCAAGTTTATTGGCTAGCCAGTTTTCTCTTGCAGATGCTACAGCCATTTCAGAGTCATCGATAAAATGAATGTAAGCTTCAGGGAAAACTTGTTTAGCATGCAGACCTAAAATACCGTTACCACAACCTAAGTCGACAATAGATTTAAAGTCACCCTTTGGCATATTATCAAGCATGATGCGAGCACCAATATCGAGCTTGTTGGCTGCAAATACGTTACTCATGTTACTGATCTGCAGTTTAAACTCAGCTACAGACCAAGTGGTAGATTTTGGTAACGAACGCGCCTTGCCATCACTAATACAGGTAATAACTCGAGTCTTTTTCCAAGTCAGGCTCGCACTTGCAGGACCTAGGTTTTGGCTAATGGTTTCTAATAAAGATTTATTAATTGATTTAGCTTTAGCGCCAATCAGAACTTGAGTACCTGCTGGCAATACCTGAGATAGTCTACTTAGCTGGTGGGCAAAATAGTTTAGATTTTTAGGTAGTTTCATCAATACCAGCTCAAGCTCATGTGGTAACTCATCACGACTGTTGACCCAACTGATTGTGTCAGTAGCTAACTGGTTACGCTCAAGGTTTTGGTTTGTACCTAATAAACTTGTTTTCGCATCAGTTTCTAAGGTTAGCGGCCAGCTTGGATCAATAGATAACAACCCAGCAGTGATCGCACCAAAGTTATCATTGATAATCGCGGTATTTACAACGCTTTGTTCAGTATCGATTAGATGTTTTATAAGGTGCTCATCGGCAGCGTCCCATGCCTGCAGATTCGATTCTTGTCTGCTAGGGTAACGGAAGAGTTCGAGTTCTATACCCGATACAGAAAGTTGTGTAGTCATATGCCAATAAGTACCAAATAAATTAGGGCGCATATTATCGCAGATTTATGATCTCAGGTATATGATGTGGATAAGGGACTTTTTTGACTCTGTGAGTGATTATGATTAATAGAGCAAAAATAGAGGCTAAGATGAAGCAGGTAGACTTGAATTTTGAGCAGCAAAAAGTAGCTGAAACAGGTAAAGAGCCAACTAACCTTTCTAACTGCGATAGCGCTCTATTACTAACAAGTGACAAATCAGGTTTGATGTCTAATAGAGATGTTACCTCTCAAAGCCAAAGCAAGCTTTCGCCTCCTTGTACATTAATTAAAGGCTATCTCAACTTAAAACAACAAAATGCGCTGTTGAAAGAGGCTGATAGTTACCCGTTAACCCGCCCAGAAGTTATGGTTTATGGTAAAAGCCATCCTATTCCTCGCAGTCAAATTTGGTTTGCTGATCTAGGCTGTGACTATTTTTATTCAGGTCTATTTATTGAGGCGCAGCCTTGGCCGCATTATGCACAAAAATTGCGCCATAAACTGGAACGAGAATTTGGCTTATTGAGTAATGGCGTATTAGTTAATCGCTATGCTAATGGTCATGAATCTATGGGCTGGCATAGTGATGATGAAAAAGAGATAGCACCTAGCAGCGATATTGCTTCGGTTACAGTGGGAGCTAGTCGTGACTTTTTTGTTCGCCATAAGCAGACACAGCAAAAACATTGCTTCTATTTGGAAAGTGGTGATCTGCTGATAATGCATTGGCCAATGCAAAAAGATTGGGAGCATTCATTACCTAAACGCTTAAAGGTTAGTGAGTCTAGGATAAACTTTACTTTCAGGCAGTTAATCGTCAATTACCATCAATTAAAATAATTAGTGGTGCACAGCTTTGATAGTTACTTAGCTTGTTTTGGTGGTTCTCTAAAGTGAGCTCTTAGTTATCGTTTATTGTAAGTCGTATGCCGACAGGCCAATGGTGCCATGAGTTGATCTTTAAAGGCGATAGCAGTACTCTGCCGCAATCGCATTTATGCCTTATTCGAGAACATCGTTATGTCAGTAGCACAGATCATTACCGAAAAACTCACCGCGGCCTTATCGCCGTCGCATTTAGAAGTGATTAACGAAAGCCATAATCACCATGTACCACCAAACTCTGAAACACACTTTAAAGTCATTGTGACGAGTAGTGACTTTGAAGGTAAGCGCTTAATTGGCCGTCATCGTGCGGTAAATGAGGCATTAGCTGAGGAGTTTGCTCAAGGCTTACATGCATTATCAATGCACACATACACGCCACAAGAGTGGGCTGCTGAAACAGACGTACCAGCTTCACCTAAATGTAAAGGTTAAATGTGTAAACACATTTAGGACAAGACGGTTAGGTAATCTAAAGCCATGGCAATTTGCTGTGGCTTTTTCGTATGTGGATTTTAGGGGAGGGCTATTTATACCAATCAGTATAAACATTTAGTCGCTCAGCGAGAGTTTAGCGGTTTTGAGGCAAGGTCATTAAGTACTCCTCGGTAACTGCTCCTGCGTTACTCTACTATAGTCGTGCTTTAATGACATTCGCTGCATCCATGCAGCTCGCAACGAGCGAAGGGCATAGTTATTCTACGTTCAAGTTCCCTCTTTGTTTATTAAGAGTCACAGCATCAGAATCGCTAAAACTCGCCAGTTTGGAACGTTTTTGGCTGCCTACTTCTGCGTTGAATAGATTTATAAGGGAATAACCATTATTACAGCTATTCGCCTTGAATTAGTTTGCCAAAAATCGTTCTGAGCTGATCAAATTCTTATACTGATTGGTATTAGGCGCTAATGCCTCTAAGGGAGTGCTACCATCATTGTCATATAACTAAGGTAACATCAGCCTCTAGGCTCTGGGTGGTAGTGAAACTAATCAAGCAATTAAGCACTAGTTTATCCTGCTAAGGTTTGGGGAAGAGAAGTCATAAATGTTAGAAAAGAGATAACGATGAAAAATCTTTGTGATAGTTCTAGTTGACTACAAGCTTATGCTGGGTAAGTATCATTTGCTATAAAAATAGCCTTTGCTGCCAACAGTGGGTAGAGCTAACAAATAAATAGGTTCACGAGCACAGAGGCTTTGTGAGTGTAGATTACTTAGGTGAATTTGGAGAATTGCCATGCCGTTATTAGATAGTTTTACCGTTGACCATACTCGTATGAACGCACCTGCAGTGCGTGTAGCTAAATCAATGGCCACACCTAAGGGCGATACAATCACTGTATTTGATCTACGTTTTTGTGTGCCAAATAAAGATATTTTGAGTGAGCGCGGCATACACACGTTAGAACACCTTTTTGCCGGCTTTATGCGTGATCATTTAAATGGTGGTGACATTGAAATTATCGATATCTCACCAATGGGCTGCCGCACAGGTTTTTATATGAGCTTAATCGGCACTCCTAGCGAGTCTGTTGTCGCTGACTCGTGGTTAGCGGCTATGCAAGATGTACTAAAGGTTGCTGAGCAATCAGAGATCCCGGAGCTAAATGAGTATCAGTGTGGTACTTATGAGATGCATTCACTCGATCAAGCAAAAACGATAGCACGTAATATTATTGCGGCAGGGATTAACGTTAACCGTAATGATGACCTCAGCCTAAGTGAAGAGATTTTAAAAGGCCTCTAATGGAATAAACCGATAGAGAAATGGCTAAAATATACGAAAAAGCAGCTTAGGCTGCTTTTTTTGTGCTGATCGCTTAATTGTCTGATAAAGCTTATTGGCGCACGCATTGAAATCATTCGCTATTGTTAGTTCAATTATCCCTCTGTGCCAGCGAAACAGTGTTCACGTTTAACGCTGGTTTAGGTTTTGCAAAGTGTCAAAATCTTCATTTTGTTAACAATATAGATTTAATTATTCGCTTATTTAGCTTTTAAGCATGCTTTAAGTGCTAAATGCTAGCTATTTGCTTTAGTGATATGTGAGCCAGTTTGCAGGCTTGAAATAGAGTTTGTGCTGTGTTTTGTTTGCTGGTCCCTCTGTGTGATGCACGTCTCGTGAGTTCAATTAATCAGCATTTAAACGAAAGTGTAAATTTTATTATTAACAATAACTATAACAGTGTTATGAAAGCGTAAAAGTTAATTAAGCTCTTTAAATGTATAGAGAATGTGGCCTGTGGCTATATTAATTGATTCTTAATATCTTCGCGAATTTAAGATGTTTGTTACAAAAACGCTCTTAAGCATTTAAAACAGAGACAATTTTCGTGGCGAGCTCGTGATATTTGGGGTAAAATGCGCGCGACCAGCGTGATTTTGATCGCACTTTGGCGATAAATTAGCGCTAGCTCAACACGAATTTGAGGTTTGTTTAAAACTTGTGTGTTTAGCAGGAACGCGGCGCATTGTCTTTCCTTCATAACGTAGTGCTTGTGGATATGATTACAATAAAGAAAGGATTGGACCTGCCTATTGCAGGTGGGCCAGAACAAGTTATCCATGATGGTAAAGCCATCAAACATGTAGCTATTTTGGGTGAAGAGTATATTGGCTTACGTCCTACCATGAAAATTAAGGTGGGAGATAAAGTTAAAAAAGGTCAGATTCTTTTTGAAGATAAGAAGAATCTAGGCGTGATATACACAGCTTCAGCCAGTGGCACAATTTCCGAAGTTAACCGGGGCGCTCAGCGTGTTCTGCAGTCTGTTGTTATAGAAATGGAAGGAGATGAAAGCATCTCTTTTGCTAAATATGACGCCACTGCTATCGACACGATTGAGACACAGCAAGTACGTGACAACCTGATCCAATCAGGTTTGTGGACTGCTTTGCGTACGCGTCCTTTCAGCAAAGTACCTAGCGTAGATTCTACAGCTGCAGGTATTTTCGTCACCGCTATCGACACTCAACCATTAGCAGCAGATCCTGTTGTTGTGATTGCAGAGCATAAAGCTGATTTTGAAAATGGTCTAAAGCTACTTTCAAAGTTAACTGAAGGTAAGGTTTACCTTTGTAAAGCACCTGGCGCAGATATTCCAAGCGCTAATGCTCAGGTTGAAGAGTTTGCCGGTCTGCATCCTGCGGGATTGCCAGGTACGCACATTCATAACCTATTACCGGCTTCTGTAACTAGAACAGTTTGGCACATCAACTACCAAGACGTGATTGCGGTTGGTAAGTTGTTCACAACCGGTGAGCTTTATACTCAACGTGTTGTTGCTATTGGCGGCCCTAAAGCTGTTAAGCCTCGCTTAGTTCGCACTCATGTTGGTGCATCTATGGTGCAGCTACTTGACGGTGAAACCGCTGAGGGTACAGTTCGCTCTATCTCTGGTTCTGTTTTAAACGGCCGTAACGCGATAGGTCCTCATGCTTATCTTGGTCGTTATCACAACCAAGTTAGCTTGCTAGAAGAAGGCACAGAGAAAGAACTATTCGGTTGGGCAATGCCTGGCGCTAATAAATTCTCAATAACACGTGCATTCCTCGGGCACCTTTCATCTTCTCGTCTGTTCAACATGACAACGAGTACAGGTGGTAGTGACCGTGCAATGGTGCCAATTGGTAACTATGAGCGTGTTATGCCGCTAGATATTTTGCCAACAATGCTACTTCGTGACCTTGTTTCAGGTGACTACGATGGCGCTGCTACATTAGGTGCGTTGGAGTTAGACGAAGAAGATTTGGCACTGTGTACTTTCGTATGTCCAGGTAAATATGACTATGCGTCATATCTACGTGACTGCTTAGATACGATTGTGAGGGAAGGCTAATGGGCTTAAAACAGTTTTTCGAAAATATTGAACCGCAGTTTGAAAAAGGCGGTAAATATGAGAAGTTTTATGCACTTTTTGAAGCTGCATACACTGTCTTTTATACGCCAGGTCACGTAAACAAGGGTCGTACCCATGTGCGCGATAACCTGGACCTGAAGCGTATGATGATTACGGTTTGGGCATGTACATTCCCTGCGATGTTTTTGGGTATGTTCAACGTCGGCTTGCAAGCTCAAGATGCATTAGCGGCTGGTTTTGCTGCTCCTGACACTTGGCAGGTCGCAATGTTCGGTATGTTCGGTACTGAATTAACTGCAAACTCAGGCATCGCTGCATTAATGTGGTATGGCGCTTGTTGGTTCTTACCCATATATGCAGTGACGTTTGCTGTCGGTGGTATTTGGGAAGTACTATTTGCATCAGTACGTGGGCATGAAGTTAACGAAGGTTTCTTTGTTACCTCAATCCTTTTCGCATTAACACTACCAGCAACAATTCCACTATGGATGGTTGCACTAGGTATTACCTTTGGTGTTGTGGTTGCGAAAGAGATCTTTGGTGGTACAGGCCGTAACTTCCTAAACCCTGCTCTTGCCGGTCGTGCATTCCTATTCTTCGCTTACCCGCTAAATATGTCAGGTGACACCACTTGGGTTGTTGCAGACGGCTTCTCTGGTGCAACAGCACTGAGCCAAGCAGCGCAAGGCACATTAGAATACGGTCTAACACAAGACTGGTGGAACGCTTTCTTCGGTTTCATTCCTGGTTCTGTTGGTGAAGTTTCTACCTTAGCTATCTTAATTGGTGGCGCGGTTATCATCTATACCCGTATCGCTTCATGGCGCATTGTTAGTGGTGTGATGGTCGGTATGATTGCCGTTTCTTACCTACTTAACTTTATCGGTAGCGATACTAACCCAATGTTTGCAATGCCTTGGTACTGGCACCTTGTTTTAGGTGGCTTTGCGTTCGGTATGATGTTTATGGCGACAGACCCTGTTTCAGCGTCTTTCACTAATAACGCAAAATGGGCTTACGGTATTCTTATCGGTGCTATGGCAGTATTTATTCGCGTTATCAACCCTGCGTTCCCTGAAGGCATGATGTTGGCTATCTTGTTCGCGAATCTATTTGCTCCATTATTTGACCATTTCGTGGTTCAGTCGAATATCAAGCGGAGGATTGCACGTGGCTAGTAATAAAGATTCTTTCGGTAGAACGCTGTTTGTTGTTGTTGGTTTGTGTTTCATCTGCTCAATGTTCGTTTCGACGGCTGCAGTATTGTTGAAACCAACTCAGCAAGAAAACAAGCTTCTTGATAAGCAAAAGTACATTCTAGAAGCGGCAGGTCTTATCAATCCTCGTGAAGGTAAAATTGAAAAGGCGCAAGTACTAGAAACATACAACAAGTATGTTGAAGCTAGACTGGTTGACCTGAAAACAGGTGAGTTTGTTGCTGGCGACGCTGATACTTTTGATACCGAAAAAGCAGCACGTACTCCGGCTACTTCATTTGTGCCTGAAAACGACATTGCATCAGTTAAACGCGTAGCTAATGAAGCTGTTGTTTACCTAGTGCATGATGATAACAAGCAACTACAAACAGTGATTATCCCTGTTAAAGGTTACGGCTTGTGGTCAACAATGTTTGCTTTCTTAGCGGTTGAGCCAGACTTGAACACGATTCGTAGTTTGGTCTACTACAGCTTTACCGGCTCTGGTGAAACACCAGGTCTAGGTGGTGAAGTTCAAAATCCTCAGTGGATTGCTAAGTGGACTGGTAAGAAGCTATATAACGACAAGGGTGAGCTAGCGATTAGCGTCACTAAAAACCCAACTGTAGCTGCTTCGCCATACGGTGTTGATGCATTATCTGGTGCAACGCTTACCGGTAACGGTGTACAAAACTCACTTGAATTTTGGTTAGGTGAAGAAGGTTTTGCACGCTTTATCGAAAAGGCTCGCAATGGAGGGCTTAGCTAATGGCTGATGCTAAAGAACTTAAATCGGTTCTAATAGGACCTATTGTCAGCAACAACCCGATTGCTTTGCAAATCTTGGGTGTATGTAGTGCCTTGGCTGTAACCAGTAAAATGGAAACAGCTTTGGTAATGACAATCGCACTTACTGCCGTATGTGCTTTGTCTAACTTATTCATCTCGCTGATCCGTAACCACATTCCAAGCAGTGTACGTATTATCGTGCAGATGACGATTATTGCGTCGCTAGTAATCGTGGTTGACCAAGTACTGCAAGCTTACGCTTACGATGTTGCTAAGCAGCTGTCTGTATTCGTTGGTTTGATTATTACTAACTGTATCGTAATGGGCCGTGCAGAGGCTTATGCGATGAAGACTCCGCCAATGATGAGCTTCATGGACGGTATCGGTAATGGTCTAGGTTACGGTGCAATCTTGTTATCAGTTGGCTTCGTACGTGAGTTGTTTGGTAATGGTTCACTATTTGGCATTGAAATCTTAAGCAAGATTTCAGACGGTGGCTGGTACCAGCCTAACGGCCTATTGCTGCTTCCTCCAAGTGCGTTCTTCCTGATCGGTGCATTGATCTGGATTATTCGTGTGATGAAGCCTGAGCAAGTAGAAGCGAAAGGATAAGCATAATGGAACATTATATTAGTCTATTAATCCGTTCTGTTTTCATTGAAAACATGGCGCTATCCTTTTTCCTTGGTATGTGTACTTTCCTTGCGGTATCTAAGAAAGTAAAAACTGCCATGGGTCTAGGTGTTGCAGTTATCGTTGTACTGGCAATTTCAGTACCGGTTAACCAAATCATCTATCAAGGTATTCTTGCTCCAGGCGCACTCGCTTGGGCAGGTGTTCCAGATGCTGACTTGAGCTTCTTGAAGTTCATCACCTTTATCGGTGTGATTGCAGCTTTGGTTCAAATCCTTGAAATGACATTGGATAAGTATTTCCCACCGTTATACAACGCATTGGGGATCTTCTTACCACTTATCACAGTAAACTGCGCAATTTTCGGTGCGGTATCTTTCATGGTTGAGCGTGATTACAACCTAGGTGAAAGTTTAGTGTTTGGTATTGGTTCTGGTATCGGTTGGGCATTAGCACTTGTGCTGCTTGCTGGTATCCGTGAGAAGTTAAAATATGCTGATGTTCCTGATGGGCTTCGCGGTCTAGGTATTACCTTTGTTACCGCTGGTTTGATGGCTCTAGGTTTCATGTCGTTCTCTGGTGTGTCTCTGTAAAGGGGCACCATAACGACGTCTTAATTTGAACCTTTAAGGATAAGTTAATGGGTATTCTAGAATCTACACCAATCGATGTATATCTCGGTGTGAGTATGTTTACCGCAATCGTATTGGTCTTGGTATTGGTGATTTTATTCGCCAAATCAAAGCTAGTAGCAAGCGGTGACGTCACTATTGGCATCAATGATGATGCTGATAAAGCAATTAAAACTGCTGCTGGTGGCAAGCTACTTGGCGCGTTAGCAGAAAGCGGTATTTTCGTATCGTCTGCTTGTGGTGGCGGTGGTACTTGTGGTCAGTGTAAAGTCCACGTTAAATCAGGTGGTGGCGATATTCTACCAACTGAAATGGACCACATCAGCAAAGGTGAAGCCCGTGGCGGTTGCCGTTTATCTTGTCAGGTAAACGTAAAAACTGACATGGAGATTGAACTAGAAGAAGAGATCTTTGGTGTTAAGAAGTGGGAATGTGAAGTTATTTCTAACGATAGCAAAGCCACTTTCATTAAAGAGCTTAAGCTGCAAATTCCAGATGGCGACTCTGTTCCATTCCGTGCGGGTGGTTATATTCAGATTGAAGCGCCTGCGCACCATGTTAAATATGCAGATTATGATATTCCTGCTGAATACCGTGGCGACTGGGAACACTTTGGGTTCTTCAACTTAGAATCAAAAGTTGATGACGAAACAATCCGTGCATACTCGATGGCGAACTATCCTCTTGAGGAAGGTATCATCATGTTGAACGTACGTATTGCGTCACCACCTCCACGTGATCTATCTCTGCCTTGCGGTAAGATGTCATCATACATCTTTAGCCTAAAAGCAGGTGACAAGGTGACTATTTCTGGTCCATTTGGTGAGTTCTTCGCTAAAGAAACTGACGCAGAAATGGTATTTATCGGTGGTGGTGCTGGTATGGCGCCAATGCGCTCACATATCTTCGACCAGCTTAAGCGTCTTAACTCTAAGCGTAAGATGAGCTTCTGGTACGGTGCACGTTCTAGCCGTGAAATGTTCTATGTAGAAGATTTCGATGGCCTAGCGGCAGACAATGACAACTTTAAGTGGCATGTTGCCTTGTCTGATCCACAGCCTGAAGATAACTGGGATGGCTACACTGGCTTTATTCATAACGTATTGTTTGAAAACTACTTACGTGACCATGAAGCACCAGAAGATTGTGAGTACTACATGTGTGGCCCACCAATGATGAATGCAGCTGTTATCGGTATGCTTAAAGATCTTGGTGTCGAAGATGAAAACATCCTGTTGGATGACTTCGGTGGCTAACCCTTCTCTTATTGGAGATCTAGGTCAATATGTTTAAGACCTTAGTAAATTGGCTGGCCCTTATTGGGTTAGCCTTTTTTATTTCAGCTTGTACTAAACAAGCTGAAGTGATTTCACTGTCTGGCAACACTATGGGCACGACTTACCACATTAAAGTTGTGCCTAATGATAAGCTGCCAGATCCCCAGTTACTGCAAGCAGAGATTGATTTAGCTTTAGAGCAAGTCAATGATCAAATGTCGACATACCGACCGAACTCTGAGTTGTCTAAATTTAATCAGTTAACTCGCCAAGATAAGGTTGAAGTGTCGGAAGATACTGCCAAAGTAATTGCTGAAGGATTAACATTATATAAGACCACTGATGGCGCCTTAGATATTACGCTTGGACCGTTAGTGAATTTATGGGGCTTTGGCCCTGATAAAAGACCGACTCAAATACCTACTCAGCAAGAGATTGATATTGCAAGAGAACGTACTGGGATTGACGCTATAGTGGTTGAAGGTAACAAGATCAGTAAGCTTAACCCTGATATCTATGTCGACTTATCTTCTATTGCAAAAGGTTTCGGTGTTGATAAAATAGCCGCCTTGTTGGATAAATATCAACCAATGGGGTATTTGGTTGAAATTGGTGGAGAGATCAGTTTGCGTGGTACTAAAGCCGACGGTTCACCATGGCGCATTGCAATAGAGAAGCCTGGTGATAGTGGTAATGGTATTCAACAAGTGATAGCGCCAAAAAATATGGCGATGGCGACATCAGGTGATTATCGTAATTATTACGAAGAAGACGGCCAGCGTTTTTCACACTTGATTGACCCGCGTACAGGTTACCCTATCAATCATAGGTTAGCGTCTGTGACAGTGCTGCATGAAGAGTCTATGATTGCAGATGGTTACGCTACCGCTATGATGGTATTAGGTACTCAAGCGTCACTAGAACTTGCTAAACGTGAGCATCTAGCGATAATGCTTATTGAAAAGCAAGATGATGGCTTTAAAGTTTTCTACAGTGAAGCTTTCAAACCATTCGTTACTCAGTAGTTGGAGTCGAATATGAGCACATTTATTGCGGCCTTTGTCGTTTTATTAGGTTTCTTTTTCTTAATGTCGATAGGCTATTTAGTCAAGCGGCAAGCTGTGGCTGGTAGCTGCGGTGGTTTAGGCGCGCTCGGAATTGAAAAGGCGTGTGACTGTGATGATCCATGCGATAAGCGCAAAGCACGTATGGCAGAACAAGAACGCCGTGAAAAATTAGAACAAAACCGTATCATCTAATTTTGCATAACTTGCAACACTTAAGGCTCCTTAATAAGGAGCCTTTTTTATATCATTTTTAACTAAGCCAGCCGCTTATTACTGCCGAAATATCCACGATAATGGCCTAACGTTACGACGGTCTTTTATCATTATAATCCTCATCTCTTGTAATCCCCTAGTTTTGCTGCAGTAATTGCTGGCTTAATTCATGAATTGCTTATTAATAATTGTAGTAGTAATGAGAATGGTTATCTTTACTAACCTTTTGAAATATAAAGTTTATTTGTATTTGATTGTTTTTTGTTCTAGGTTGTAAACATTGATATAGATCAATTTAACTAAGGATGAACAGATGAAAGGACAACCTAAGGTCATTAGTCAGCTAAACAAGGTGCTGACCAGCGAGCTTACCGCAATTAATCAGTATTTCCTCCATGCGCGCATGTTTAAGAATTGGGGGCTAGGTGAGCTCAATGAAAAGGCTTATAAAAAATCCATTCAAGACATGAAACATGCCGATAAATTAATTGAGCGGGTGTTGTTCCTTGAAGGCCTGCCAAATTTGCAGCAATTAGACAAGTTACGTATTGGTGAGCACAGTCAAGAGATGCTTGAGTGTGACAAAGTCATGCTAGAAGAAGAGCTGGTCGTTTTGCGTGAAGCAATTGCTCTATGTGAGACCGAAGCTGACTATGTTAGTAGAGATATTTTAGAAGACTTACTCGAAGATGAAGAAGAACATCTCGATTGGTTAGAAGCCCAGCTAGAGCTTATATCGCTTACTGGGATGCAGAATTACTTACAATCTAAGATGGATTAACAGGAGGCGTTATGAAAGGTAATAAAGAAGTCATCGATACTCTTAATAAGCTGCTTACTGGTGAACTGTCGGCAATGGATCAGTATTTCGTGCATGGCCTTATGTATGAAGATTGGGGCCTGAATGAGTTGCATGAGCGCATTTCTCACGAAAGTGACGATGAACGTGAACATGCTAAAAAATTGGTACAGCGGATTCTATTTCTTGAGGGCACGCCAGATGTGGCGAGTCGAGAGCCGCTTAACATTGGTAAAGATACCGAGCAGATGCTAAAGAACGACTTAGCTTATGAGTATCAGGTTGCAGACAACTTACGCAGTGCGATTGCGCTTTGTGAAAGCAAACAAGACTATGAAAGTCGTGAGATCCTTGAGGTTCTGCTAGAAGAGACTGAGTCTGATCATATGTATTGGCTCGAAAAGCAGCTGGGTTTAATCGACAAAGTCGGTTTACAAAATTATCTGCAAAGCAAGATGTAGCAATAGGTTGTTGCCTCCTTATTAAAAAAGGCGCTATATAGCGTCTTTTTTATTACTGTCGAGGGGGAACTAATTCTGGTTAGGTGTTTTATCGTAATTGCTGCCGAGTTCAATCAGACTATATCGACTTTCAAGCTAATGCTGCAATTTGCTTAATGCTCTTGTATCGCGCTAAGTTTTCTTTGGGTATATAACTCACAAATACTATTTCATAAGGTTTTAGTAATTACATTTCAGGTATCTGCTCCAATTTACTTTAATGCAGCTCGAAAAATAAGCAGACTTAAAATCCTTGGCTATACTTAAATAGGATTGAAAGGACTATGACTCAATAAGGTTTATACAGCAGATATTCAGCTACTAGCACCTATTCTTAGTGAATACTGCAATATTGCATATAAATTACATCTTATTCGAGTTAGCAAGCATCAGGAGGAAGCTTATGTTTACTGCTACTAAACCAAGTGCTACTACTCTAGATGTAGATAGCCAGTTCCAAGTCGACTTTTTACTTGAGTGTATCGAGCGTCATGAAAAGCAGCTTGAGCAAACCAGTAACCTTAAGTCAGCAAGTAAAATTATCGCTAGTCCAGTCACGACTCGCTCAGTATTATCTAGCGAAGAACTCGCTATGTTAACGACTCTTTTTTGAACTAAATATTTACATATTATTTGCTGTTATTTCTGTTTAGATATTTAAACCACTAAAGCTAGTCAAATTAGCCCAATATTTTAGCTCTATTGGTCCCTCCAATGGTTTTACCTTTATATTAGCCTCAAGTTAATTAATTTTGCTGTTAGCCTTATTCGTACTTTTACTAACGTTAGCTGCTGTTGCTAGATTAACTACTTTAATCTGCAGTTTTTTCTGTTAGATTTATGACTATCTGATAACGAAACCTACTAAAAAATATAACAAAGGGAGCGTCGATGCAGTGGTTTAAACGTTCATTGAGTCTACAATTGGTTGTCACCATAGTTGGTGCACTCGCGGTACTATTTACCATTGTTGCGCTATTACTGGTAAAGAGTGAAAGCAATAGCACGCGTCAGCAGATTGATAATGACTTAACGAGCTTAGTGCAGTTAAAGTCGACCGAGGTACGTAGTTATTTCGAGGCTAAAGGCCAGCTTATTCATGCGGTGTTTGCCGATCCTACGGTAGTGAATTGGTTCAGCCAATATGATGCTCGACTAAGCGACATTTCATCCGATAAAGATTACCTATCAATCATTAAATACTTTAAACATTTTTCAGATAAAGACAGCGATATTAAATCGGTGTTTTTTGGCTCAGCTAATACTTTTGAATACTTTGATTTAAATGGTCGTTATAACGATAGTGAGTATTTCACTAACAAACGTCCTTGGTGGCAAGAAGCAATAAATAAAAACGGCATGTTTGTTGGCGATCCAGCAGTTGACGCTAACGATGGCTCTATCTCTGCAACAGTCAAAACGGCGGTAAAAGACAGCTCTGGTAAATTTATCGGTATCGGTGGCATGGATATTCTTATTGATACCATAGGTAGTGAACTTTTAGCGCCCATTAAATATCAAGATGCAGGGCAGGCCTTTTTAACAACAGATGGTGGTAAGTTAGTTTACTTCCCAGGTTTTTCAGATAAATTCCCGCCAGGTTCTGACGCGGCTACGGTAGATAGTCAATTTAAACAATCAAGTGGTTTTGCCGCGCTTAATATGCAGATGCAGTCTCAGGCTTCGGGTTTTGCAGAGGTTGTATTTAAAGGTGAAGCTCAGCGGGTCATTTTTGTAGAGGTTGGCGGTGAATACCCTGAACAGAAATGGCACCTTGCGTTTATGTTACCAATCGATGTGATTGAAGCCCCTGTTACCGATGCTATCGTTAGCTCGATTTTGTTATCTATTCTAATTATGGCTTTAGTTGGTATTACTGTATGGGCAACACTGCTGCCATTTAGAAAGCAGATTAATAATCTACTCCTCGCGATGGAAGATATTGCACAAGGTGACAGCGACCTTGCAAAGCGTATCGATATCAATCGTGAAGATGAATTAGGTAAGCTAGGTGATGCCTTTAATCAGTTTGCGGCTAAAGTGCAGGGCATGCTGCAAGAAACTCGCGAACTCACTCTGCAAGTTGAGCAAGGTGTTGCAGCTGCCTCAGATGTTAGTGATCGGGCATTGGAGTCTGTGAGTCAGCAAAAGCAAGAGATTGCATCGGTTGCGACCGCAGCAACAGAAATGGCGCACACTAGTCAAGAGATGGCTGCCAGTGCGCAACGTGCCAGTGAATTTGCTGATAAAGCACAAGAGCAGTCGAGTGAGGGTAGCGTAATTGTGGCGCAGGCGACGCAAGGTATGCAGTCATTATCTGTACAAGTGATTGAAGCTGCTAAAGTCGTCAAACAACTACGCACTCGTTCAGAGCAAATTGGTGAAGTGCTCAATGTTATTCGAGGTATTGCTGAGCAAACGAATTTACTGGCACTTAATGCTGCAATTGAAGCGGCGAGGGCGGGTGAACAAGGCCGTGGTTTTGCAGTGGTGGCAGATGAAGTGAGAACTCTTGCATCACGCACTCAAGATTCAACCGCTAATATTCAAGAGATTATTCAAACACTGCAGCAAAATGCCAATGAGGCTGAGCAAGTGATGGAGGCGGGAGTAGAGCAAGCTAATATTGGTCAAGACCTTACCGTTAAAGTAGAAGTTGCTTTAGATAGTATTACTAATGCAATTGAAGCTATTCAGCAGCAGACTATCGAGATCTCCGCTGGCGTGGGTCAGCAAGCCGTTGTTGCTGAAGAGGTTGCCTGTAATATTGAGAATGTACGTACACTATCTGACGAATCACTGGCAGCGAGTGAAGCTTTATCACATAACTTTGATGAGTTTGCTCAGGTCAGCGAGTCATTAGGCCAGAATATTAAACAGTTTAAGATCTAAATGGATTTTAAATAGACTAAAAAGGAAGCCAATGGCTTCCTTTTTTATTGCTTAGATTATTAAAAATATAAGGTTATTAAATCGGCTACAGGCAATATGGAAATGTTCGATTATTAGCTCCGAATTGATCTTCGACAAACGCTGTGGTGCGCTTTTTATTGAATACTGTTTTTATATACAGTAATATTCTTGGCGGAGGATATTGGCTTGCAAAAAATCATTCACGTCGACATGGATTGCTTTTACGCCGCAGTGGAAATGCGCGACTTTCCTGAGTTACGAGGGAAACCAATTGCAGTTGGTGGCCGCAGTGATCGCCGCGGGGTGATCAGCACCTGTAATTATGAAGCACGTCAATTTGGTGTGCGATCGGCTATGGCATCCGGATATGCCTTAAAGTTATGCCCAGACTTAATATTGGTTCCTGGACGAATGCAAGTCTATAAAGAGGTTTCCAGTCAAATTCGTGCTGTATTTGAGCGCTATACAGATTTAATAGAACCCTTGTCTTTAGATGAGGCTTATTTGGATGTTACTGATAGTCCACACTGTAAAGGTTCAGCGACATTAATTGCAGAAGCGATTCGTGCAGACATATTAGCCGAGACGGGTTTAACCGCATCGGCAGGCATAGCGCCAGTTAAGTTTCTTGCCAAGATAGCGTCTGACTTAAATAAACCCAATGGACAATATGTGATCCGGCCAGAGATGATTGATGAGTTTGTGAAAACCTTGCCATTAATAAAAATTCCCGGAGTGGGTAAGGTCACTGCAAAAAAGTTGGCAGATCTTGGATTACACACTTGCTGCGATATTCAAGCCTTTCCTGAAGGCCAGTTAATTGAACGTTTTGGTAAGTTTGGCGCGGTATTGATAGAGAGAGCAAAAGGTATAGATAAGCGTGGCATTTCACCTAATCGTGAACGAAAATCAGTGGGTGTAGAAACCACTTTAGCAAAAGATATTCATACTCTTGAGCAGTGCCGTGCAGTGATGCCGCAACTTATTCAAGAGCTTGGTGCACGTGTTAGTCGCAGTGCAAAAGACAGAGTGATCCATAAACAGGTAGTGAAGCTTAAGTTTGAAGATTTTAAACAAACCACGATTGAGCATCGCAGTGACGAGATCTCGGTGAACATGTTTTATCAGTTACTTGAGCAAGCGATGGAAAGGCAACATGACCGTGGTATTCGTTTACTTGGGGTATCAGTGGGCTTGGCATCTAATACAACAAGCACAGTAGAGAACGAAAGTGGCGACACTAGCCAAATGGATTTAGGTTTTTAACCTTTAATTTCTCTTGATAAATAACAAAGGCTACTTACTGCTAATCAATAGCTAAGTAGCCTTTGTTGTTCGTGCTTTAAAACTAATTGCGGTTAATTAGTCTTTAGCAGGAGTGCGTTCTAGTACTGCTAGCAACAGCTTCCAATACTGACCTACTGTAGTGATGTTCACTTTTTCGTCTGGGCTATGTGGGTAACGAATAGTCGGGCCAATTGAGACCATATCCATCTCTGGGTAAGGTTTCTTAAATAGACCACACTCAAGGCCTGCATGGATCACCATGATAGTCGGCTCTTTGTTGTAAATCGCTTCGTAAGTTTCACGTACGCTTGCCATAACGGGTGAGCTGTTGTCTGGCTTCCACCCAGGGTATGCACCGCTGAATTCAACATTGGCACCAGCAAGGTTAGCAAGTGAGGTTAATACCCCTTCAACTTCGCTGCGGCCAGAATCAATTAATGAGCGGATAAGGCAAAGAATTTGTACGCTGTCGTTCTCAGTGCTGATCACACCAAGGTTAAGCGAGGTTTCGGTCACCCCTGCAACTTCATCACTCATACGGATAACGCCGTTAGGGCAAGTATTTAGCAGGTCAACTAAGATCTGCTGGCAGTCTTCGCTCATCACTTGCTTTTCGGCTGGAATTTCTTCAAGCGTGAGTAGGGTACCTGGATCGGCAATTGCCAGTTCTTCGCGCACTAGTGCTTGGAACTCACTGATACGAGTCTGCAGTAGTGTTAGGTTCTCTGGCGGGATCATAAAGCTGATAGCCGCTTCACGTGGAATCGCATTACGCAGTGAGCCACCAATAAATTGTGTTAGCTCAATGGCAAGCTCATCACCGTGATCAAATAGGAAGCGGGCTAATAGTTTGTTAGCGTTACCACGACCTAAATGAATGTTCACTCCTGAGTGACCACCTTTTAAACCAGACATAGACAGTTTGTAGCTGGCATTTGTAGGCTCTGGCGATTGCCATACCATAGGCACAGTTAGCTGGGCATCAACGCCGCCAGCACAACCCATGTAGATCTCGCCTTCTTGCTCTGAGTCAGTATTAATTAAGATCTCAGCGTCAAGCATGCCGGCCTCTAAACCAAAAGCACCTGTCATGCCTGCTTCTTCATCGATGGTTAGCAGCACTTCTAGTGGGCCATGAGCAATATCGTCAGCACCTAAAACCGCAAGTGCAGACGCCATGCCAATACCATTGTCAGCACCTAAGGTTGTGCCTTTAGCTTTAACCCAGTCACCATCTACATAAGCTTCAATAGGATCTTTTTCAAAATCATGCTCTTTGTCAGCGTTTTTCTGCGGCACCATATCAATATGGGCTTGTAGCACTACTGTTTTACAGTTTTCCATTCCAGCAGTTGCCGGCTTTTTAATGATCAGGTTACCGACCTTATCTTCAACAACATCAAGTTGCTTGTCTTTCGCCCAAGCTTGAATGTGAGCGCTAAGTGCTTGTTCATGCTTAGATGGGTGCGGAATGGCACAGATTTGTTCAAACCATTGCCAAAGTGCTTGTGGTTGTAATTGACTAAGTGTGGTCACGTATATTCCCCTATTCTAATTAAAGCGCCCGATTTCGTTAAAAGAGTAGGACGCATGTGGGCTTGAGGCTGAAAATGATGACAGTCTAGCATAGTCAAAGTGTGGCGTAGAATCGTTTACGCATGCTTTATTTGTGGCTTGTCAGTCTAAGTTTCCACTATCGTTTTCATGGGTAGTAAAGTCATTGGTAATCTTGGCTTAATCGGGGAATAATGCGGTAGCAAATAAGTTATATTGCCACACAAGCAAATAGGCAAATGACAATAATAAAATCTAGGAAGGAAGAGTTATGGGGTCAGTTAAGTTTGTTGATGTAGTAGAACAAGATGCCATTTTTGAAGGCAATGGCTGGGATGCACTAGTGGTTGTCACTACTGATCTCGAATCGCTACAATTTGAAGAGATCGCCATGCTCGCTAATCATGGTCAAAAGATAGATAAGCGAGTGGGTCAGTCTCCGACCTTGTTGTTTGCTCCAGGCATGGCGGGTGGAAGGCTAATTATTGCACCCGTTAAAAAAGCTAATGATGACTACCAAGATGTGCGTGTGTTTGCTGACGCAGCAAGGCAGGGTATTAAACTGGCTAAAGATGCTGGTGCTAAGCGTCCACTATTATTAGTTAATCGTTTAAGCGAACAGCGTTATGAATATGCACCGCAAGTTGCAGCGCTGGCTTGTGGGCAAGAGCTTTGGCAAGCATTAGAGCTTAGAGAAGCAGGCGGCGGTGACGAGCCTCTTGAGGCAATAGGCTTATTAGCTGATGAACACCATGGCGATATGCTAACGGCAATCGAAGCTGGACGAGTGCTAGCGCGTGACTTATGTGGCACTGAACCTGAGCGCATGTCAGCCCCAGCGTTTGCCGATTACTGCTTAGACTCACTACAAGGTTCTGATCTTAAAATCAGCGTGGTTGAAGACCGAGATATTCTTGAGCGAGACTACCCATTGCTCAGCGCTGTTGGCCGTTCTTCATTTGCAGTGTTAAGACATCAGCCACGCGTGGTTAAACTGGAATATGTCGGTGATGGCCCAATTGAACACACATTCTTATTTGCTGGTAAAGGCGTGGTGTATGACACCGGCGGCGCTGATTTAAAAATTGCCGGAAGTATGGCGGGTATGAGCCGCGATAAAGGCGGCGCCGCAGCTGTTGCTGGCTTAATGAAAACAATCAGCATGTTAAAGCCTAAAGGGATGCGTGTTATCGCAGAGCTTGGCTTAGTGAGAAACAGCATTGGTAGTGAAGCCTTCGTTACTGATGAAATCATTACCAGCCATGCAGGTAAGCGAGTGCGTATTGGTAATACCGATGCTGAAGGCCGTTTAGTATTAGCTGATTTACTATCGCACCTGCGCTTAAAGGCGGTTAATGCTGTTAAGCCGCAAATGTTTTCAGTGGCGACATTAACTGGCCATGTGGTGCGTTGCTATGGTGGCTATACGGCAGTCGTTGAAAACAGTGTAGCGAAGCAAGCAAATGTTGCTACTAACATGCAAGAATTGGCGTCTCTTTGGGGGGAGCCAATTGAAGTCAGCCAGTTACGCCGTGATGACTTTAGCAAAATCGTCGATCCTTCGGCAGCGGCAGATATGTTGTCATCGAATAACGCACCGTCATCGGTTACAGCTAGAGGTCACCAATACCCAGCTGCATTTTTGATTGAAGCATCAGGTTTAAGTCTACATGGGCTAAATGCTGATACGCCAATTGCCTATAGTCATATTGATATTGCTGGAAGTGCGACAGAAGGCCACCCACAATATGGTTCGCCAACAGCAACGCCGTTAGTGGGGTTGTTTCACTACATGACAGCAAATAAGTAAATCTATCGTTTATATACTTTAATTTTAAAGTGAATATATCCAATAAAAGCAGCATCTTGTATGCTGTTTTTTAATTTTAGTTATCAAATAGAACAGGTTTTAAAGTACAAAGTATGGAGGTTGTCGCTAATAAATTATGTAATAAAATAACGTAAAGGTACTTATTTTAGCTTTTTTAGTAAAAAAGCTTGTAATAAAACTACATCAATCTATAATTGCTTTCGTCGGGTAAGCAATGGTGTTTACCGGCACTTAGTCTATCCAGGATGGATAATTCTCCAAGGAATCGAGCGACAAGTTGACTCTACAAGCCAGCGATCGGCTTATATGTAAAGTAGAGTATTAGGAATTCAACTTTGTTTGGAGTAATCAATATGTATTTTAGTAACACTATTTATTCGCAGAGCTTTTGGTTAAACACAGAAATTTTGCGTGGCGGTCTATACGCCATGACTTTTAAGGGTTAACCCTCCTTATATAAAGTCGCATCAGTTTCCATCAACCTTTATTGTATCTTTTAGATACTTAAGACCAAGTTGCAGATAGCCCGAGTTAGTATACTTCCGCTGTTTGCCATTGATTAACGCTAGCGCGCTAACCAATTTCCGCTAGGAACACTTGAAATGTCTTGCCCACTCATTGAGTGGGCTTTTTTTTGTCAAAATTTTATTGTTCAGATAAGGTGGCTCACCAATTTGAGCTTGCCTAAAGATTAGAACAATATCGGCTGGTGGGGTTAACAGTGTTTTTCACTAGATTATTGGTCGCTTTTAATTATTTTTGGGTATTTTCTTGTGCAAAGCAGGCTTTTAAATGTAGTTTTTTTGATCGAAATCTGTGTCTGTTTGTGAAATGAACCGAAAACCTACCACTAGTTGTGATATTGATCACTATCGCTTGTTATTAAATTACTCTTTAAGCACTTTTTGAGTATTTTTTAACACTAAAGCTTGTAATAAAATTACGAAAGCATATAATTGATTTCGTTGGTTAGGCAGAGTCCTTCCAATATTTAAGTCTATCTAGGAAGGATAATTCTCCAAGGAATCGAGCGACAAGTTGCCTCGTTAAGTTAGTTTGGTTCAACCCCATTAACTAATTTAATTTGAGATTATTGATACAACTTTGCTTGGGAGCATTGACTATGTCTTATACTGGACAAACTACGATTTACTGGCAAAACACTTGGTTGGATTCAAATGTTTTGCGCGGCGGTTTATACGCCATGACTTTTAAGGGCTAACCCTCCTTTAGAGTAGTTTCATCATCCATCAACCTTATAACACCCTTTGGGTGTGTTTAGACTCAAGTGGTATGTTGACCTTGTCGAGATGCCATTGATTAACGCTAGCGCGCTAACCGATTTCCTTTTTTTGGAACACTTGAAACATGTCTTGCCAGCTCCTTTGAGCTGGTTTTTTTTTACCTAAATTCTGAACGCTCACTTCTAAGCGTTGCCAACGCTGTGTTGGTGTTTAGTTTGGCGCCCCAAAAGTGAGTTAGCCTTTGAATGAAGGCCGATTACATTTATTTTGGAATTGGTGTTACTAAGTAGAGTGTTTGAACTTGTAACTTCATAGCTCTCAATCGCCCGCAGCCGTATCTGCACTCGGTTAGCCAAGCATAATTCAGGTAATTCGGAGTAATGTATATAGGCTAGTTCATTATCTGTATCTGTCGCTAATTCGCTCCGACCCCTTTATGTGAAATGTCTTAACCAGCTCCTTTGAGCTGGTTTTTTTGCCTTGGATTTAAGGTTTGAAATCAGGTTGCACCTGGGCTTTGAGGTTAGACTTCGTCTAACAAGTTACTCAATCAAGCTACGCTTGATAAAGGTCGTGAGCTTCCAGCTCACACTCGGGCAAATGGGGGACAGCAGCCGCCCCGACGAAGTTGTCACCCTCGTACTTATTCGAAATAACCTAACGCTTCCAATGGGGCATCCTGCCCCGCGAAAGTTATGCCCACGTCCGGGGGGGCATTACGGTACTCTTATTTATAAAGAGTCTTCAACGTCCTTCGGCAACTACGATGGAGAATGGGTGTTTCCCGTAAGTGTCGTAACTCACTTTTGCCCCAAAATGAGTTACGCAGTTCAAAAGGCAAATAGGGTAGGTAAAGCTTTGTTCATACAAAAACTAACCTGAAAGAGTGTGGTAATCTAAAACGGTTATGCCTTTCCTATCTTTTGGCTTAAATTAGAAGATAGTTGGTTACTCCTGAGTAATAGTTCCTAAGCTATTACTTTAAATTAAAATGCCAAAAGTCTATTTAGCAATAGCTTGGCTGTTTAGTTTGGCTTACATGGAAGTTTTATGATTAGAATATTTTTACTCGTAATATCGTTGTACTCTTTTTCAGCATTAGCGATAAATACTGTCCTTATTGAAAATGTCACCATTGTCTCATCACACCTTCAGGCAGCAAAACTGCGTATGAATGTATTGTTAGATGATGGTCGGATTGCTCAAATAACGCAGAATAAGATTACAAACTATGCTCTAAAAATAGATGGCTCTGGTAAGTTTTTAACTCCAGGCATTATGGATAGCCATGCACATGTTTCGTCAATTCCTGGGATGGGCTTTGGTGTTGAGCCAATGGCGACTATGCATCCAAAAATCGCTGAAGAATATTATCAACAGCAACCCAAGAGCTTCCTATATTATGGTGTAACCCAAATTGTTGATCCTAATCCCGGTGTAAATTTTAAACATTTCATTTCAGCGGATATTCATCCTGATTACCTGCGCTGCGAAGTCATTACCACAGAAAAAACATTTCCCTATGTAGAAAAAACGGATGATTTATCACGATCAATGTTCACCTATTTAGTTGATGAAAACGCTAAAGAGAGTGCAAGAAATTCAGTAGAGAGTATCGTCACTGACATTGCTAATTCTGGTGCTGCATGTATCAAAATTTACTTTGAAGATGGTTATGGTAATGCGAGTCAATGGCCAACACTTTCTCCTAAAACGCTTCAACGAATTAAGCTCTCAGCCAAAAAAGCTAATTTGCCAATATTAGCTCATGCTAACGCCTTGGACATGCAACAATTAGCGCTTGCAGCAAACGTCGATATTATCGCTCATGGAATGTGGAATTGGGGGAAATATAGACGAGATAAACAGCTACCCAAAGAAATAAAGGAAAAACTGAACAGAGTTATTGCCAATGAATTAGGCTACATGCCAACCCAAAGAGTCATTGCTGGTTTAGGTGAGGTTATGCTGCCTGACATTGTAAGCTCTCCTGAGTTCTTATCGGTTACACCTAAGTCGCTTATCGATTGGTATAAAACATCGGAAGCACAGTGGTTTAAAGAGGAACTTCGCGTTGGGTTTGATGGGATGGGTGATGAATCAATTGCTGCTGCATTCTTATACGGGAGAATTGGTAAGGGTAATAAAGTCATCAGTTACCTCAGTAAAGCTAAACATCCTATTTTGCTTGCTTCTGATTTTCCAGGCAGTCCCAGTTTTGCTAACCAGCCAGGATTAACAACTTTCCAAGAAATGAAAGCTATGGTTGATGCGGGGTTGTCACTTTCGGAAGTGTTAGAGGCTGCAACTATTAATAATGCCAAGAAATTCAAGATTGAAAACAATTATGGCACTGTAGAGGTTGGGAAAATAGCTAATCTATTGCTTCTAAAAAATAACCCCTTAGGTTCTATTGAGTCGTGGAACAGTATTGATACCATTTTTCTGCATGGTAAGCCGATCCACAGAGAAGAGTTGGTGGTGAATAAATAACTAGAGGATATGCGGGGGGCTCGTTAGGGTCTGTGTATGGTTTTTTGTGATTATCATACATTTTATTATCTCATCCCCGATTTTTAGACTCTTTGCACTAACGTATTTCTGTCCAATAATTATTTAGGGCTTTAGCCATAACTTTTAATGTAAAAGGTAGCGCTGTTCTAAATTTGGTGTAGATACGGGCGTGACCGTCCATTACAAGGACGTCATGGCCGAGCTTCCATGGATGGGCTTGCAGCGTGTCACTCCAAGCCTAAAAATAACATTATGCTATTTTTTACAATCTCTCGGGGGCGGGCGCAGTGCCACAATTTTAGTTGTTAGACGGAGTTTAACTTTAATAGCTGACATATTAATTGTTATCAACTACAAAACAATCAGATCGCTAAATCTGACTAAAACTGACTTAAGCTAAACTAAGCATCCTCCAGAGTTGGTAAACTCAAAAACAAACATGTGTTTGAAATTACTGGTCTCGCGCGTGAACCCTCCGTATAATCGCTGCGAAATGTACATGTTGAACGGTTTTTGTACATGTATATATTCTCACTTTGTTAACCTAGGCCCACTGTTAAGCAAATAGTGATTGTTTGCTAAATAGAAAAGTCGTACTTAGGTTGGCAATGAGTACACCCTACAAATCAATATAATAAAATCCAAGGGACTTAGTTCCATGTTAGAAAAATTATTCAAATTAAAACAGAATCAAACAACGCTAAAGCAAGAAGTGGTTGCGGGGTTAACGACTTTCTTGACCATGGCTTATATCATTTTTGTAAACCCTATGATGCTGGCCGATGCGGGCATGGATCATGGTGCCGTTTTTGTGGCGACCTGTTTAGCTGCTGCTATCGGTTGTTTAGTCATGGGCTTAGTCGCTAATTACCCTATTGCGCTAGCACCGGGTATGGGCTTAAACGCCTTCTTTACTTATACCGTTGTCGGTGAGATGGGGTATTCATGGGAAACGGCGCTAGGTGCGGTGTTTCTCTCTGGGATCTGCTTTTTAGTTTTGTCTTTAGTGCGCATACGCGAGTGGATTGTAAATAGCATTCCCATGTCGCTGCGAATTGGTATTGCTGCGGGTATTGGTTTGTTTTTAGCGCTACTTGGCCTTAAAAGCGCGGGTATTGTGGTGGCGAGTCCGGCAACCTTAGTGACCATGGGCGATATTACGGCATTCCCTGCGGTTATGGCGGCGTTAGGCTTTTTCTTGATTATTGCTATGGTGCATCACGGCATGAAATCAGCAGTAGTGATTAGCATCCTCGCCATTACATTACTCGGTGTGCTGTTTGGTGACGTGCAGTATCAAGGAATGGTGTCTGCACCGCCGTCGATTATGCCGACATTTATGAAAATGGACCTCTCTAGTGTGCTTGAAATCAGCATGCTCTCAGTGGTTTTTGCATTTCTATTTGTTGATCTGTTTGATACCTCGGGTACCTTAGTTGCCGTCGCGCAGCGTGGTGGTTTCTTAGATGATAAGGGCCGCTTACCCCGCTTAAATCGTGCATTAACTGCTGATAGCACAGCAACTATAGCAGGGGCTATGCTGGGTACATCAACAACAACCAGTTATGTTGAGAGTACTGCGGGGGTCAGTGCTGGCGGCCGCACCGGTTTAACTGCTGTCGTGGTTGGCTTACTGTTTTTAGGTGCGCTATTTATTTCACCATTAGCGGGAATGGTTCCTGCTTACGCGACTGCTGGCACCTTGTTTTACGTGGCAATCTTGATGATGTCTGGCTTAGTCCATGTTGAGTGGGAAGATATCACCGAAGCAGCACCTGTGGTCGTGGTATGTATATTAATGCCATTAACCTTCTCTATCGCCACAGGCATAGCAATGGGCTTTATCTCTTATGCGCTGATAAAACTGATGAGCGGACGTTATAAAGACTTAAGTATTGGCGTGGTGGTTTTAGCTGCGCTGTTTATTGCTAAGTTTATCTATGGTTAACAGGGGCTTTTTATCGTGATTCACTGTGATAAAACGTACTTAGTTTGGCTCACTTATCGGCCAATTTAACGCCCGATTGATTTGCTGTGTAATGCAAATCAGCGTTGGATAGATTAATGCTAAAAAGCCACACTCAGTGTGGCTTTTCTATTATGAGTGTTAAAAAATATCGCGTTAAACTTCAATGTTCTGCTAACGATTGCCTAAATAATATTGGATCCCTCTAAATCTGCCATTTTTTTCAGTTTCTTTGTTGGTGCTTACTACCATTTCAACTTTAGATTGGGTATAAGGATTTATTCGATATAATTTTGTTAGCAGATAATGAACTTAAGTGAGATTGGCTACCGCCGCGTAGTGGTAAAATTGGGAACGAGTGTACTGACATCTGGCAGCTTAAAGTTAGATAGAGCACACATGGTTGAATTAGCAAGACAGATGGCCTGTTTAATGAAAGCAGGTGTTGAAGTTGTCTTGTGTACCTCTGGCGCTATTGCTGCAGGTAAAGAACACTTAGCTTATCCCAAACTGCCCGACACGATTGCGAGTAAGCAGCTGCTTGCTGCCGTAGGCCAAAGCCAACTTATTCTCGCTTGGTCGCAATTATTTAGTATCTATGATTTGCATGTTGGCCAGTTACTGCTGACTCGCGCTGATCTGCATGACCGTGAGCGCTACTTAAACGCCCGTGACTCATTAAATGCACTGCTTAATAACGGTATTATTCCAATTATTAATGAGAATGATGCGGTTGCGACAGCAGAAATCAAAGTAGGCGATAACGACAACCTGTCAGCTCGTGCTGCGCTATTGTGCGATGCCGATCTATTGATCTTATTGACTGACCAAAAAGGTCTGTTTGACGCCGATCCTCGTAAACATCCTGACGCGAAACTTATTACCGAAGTTCAAAAGATTGATGACAGCCTGCGTATGCTGGCAGGTGGTGCGGTTTCTGGCCTTGGAACGGGTGGCATGGCGACTAAACTTGAAGCGGCAGATATTGCCCGCCGCGCAGGTATTGAAGTGGTTATTGCTTCTGGTCATCACAAAGATGTGATTCAAAATGTAGTTTGTAAGCAACCTGTCGGTACTCATTTTACGGCTTTAGAGCACCCGCTTGAAAGTCGTAAACAGTGGATTTTAGCGGGACCAAAAGCGCGCGGACAAGTGGTGCTCGATGTTGGCGCGATAACAGCGGTAACTGAAAAAGGCCGTAGCTTATTATCGAAAGGCATTATTGAGATAAAAGGCCAATTCTTACGTGGTGATACTATCGAACTTATTGATGCTAAAGGCAAAGTCTACGCTAAAGGCATGAGCCGTTATGGCTCGATTGATGTCGATAAAATCGCAGGAAAGCACTCAGACAATATTGAAGAAGTTTTGGGTTACGACTATGGCGACGCTGTTGTGCATCGTAACGATATGGTCGTGCTTTAACCCAAGCTTTGAGTTATTCAAGCCTAGCAAAGTTTAGCCGTTGTATTTGCAAAACAAACGGCTGAGCAAACACCTAGGTTGATATATGTCTCTGAGCCTAAGTGATGTACTGCAGCAGCTTAGCCTTGCTCAAGACTAAGTTGCTCTATGCTGGTGTTAACTAAAAAAGCACAAAGATTGAATACAGTAAATTGCATGCTTTATTTTGCATAAAATTGACTGAAGCAATCAAAGTGACCTGTTTACGTTTTTAACTTATTTAAATTGGTGTGTTGCCACTATTTACTTATTTTTCATAAATAAGCTTATTTTTTCACTGTAAATGACATTAGTTATCCTTAAATTTGCCCGTGAATTTTTATGCATTTTTTGTAACTTGCTATCAATTTGCGGCTAGATTGGGTATAACGTTAACGAAATGTAATTTTATTAGTGGGGAAAATGAATTTAAGTGAAAGCGGCTACCGCAGAGTAGTGGTTAAATTAGGGACCAGTGTGCTGACATCAGGCAGTTTAAAGCTAGATAAAGCGCACATGGTGGAGTTAACGAGGCAAATGGCTGGCTTAATAGAAGCCGGAATAGAAGTCGTTCTATGTACTTCGGGGGCGATAGCAGCAGGTAAAGAGCATCTCGGCTATCCAGATTTACCCGATACAATTGCCAGTAAGCAGATGCTCGCCGCAGTCGGGCAGAGCCAGCTTATTCTTGCTTGGTCGCAACTTTTTAGTATTTATGGGTTACACGTTGGTCAGCTGTTATTAACCCAAGCTGATTTATACGACCGTGAACGTTATCTAAATGCGCGAGATTATCTCAATGCTTTGCTAAAAAGAGGTATCATTCCCGTCGTTAATGAGAACGATGCGGTAGCAACGGAAGAAATTAAAGTTGGTGACAACGATAATTTATCAGCCCGAGCAGCCTTACTATGTGATGCCGATTTACTGATTTTGCTCACCGATCAAACAGGTTTGTTTGACGCAGATCCGCGAACCGACCCCAATGCCAAGTTAATTACTGAAGTCGAAAATATCGACGACAGCTTGCGTAAACTTGCTGGTGGTGCGGTTTCAGGACTCGGTACCGGTGGCATGGCGACAAAACTTGAAGCGGCAGATATAGCGCGGCGCGCAGGAGTTGAAGTGGTCATTGCTTCTGGCAAACATAAAGATGTGATTCAAAAAGCTGTGTGCTCAAACCCAGTGGGGACCCACTTCACTGCGCTTGAGCATCCACTTGAATGCCGTAAACAGTGGATCCTTGCAGGTCCTAAAGTGCAAGGGCAAGTAATATTAGATACTGGCGCCATAGCGGAAGTGACTAAGAAAGGTCGTAGTTTATTGTCAAAGGGAATTGTCGAAGTTAAAGGACTATTTCAACGCGGTGATACTATTGAGTTTACTGACGGTAAAGGCAAGGTACACGGCAAAGGCATGAGCCGGTATGGCTCAGTAGATGTAGATAAAATGGTAGGCAAGCACTCAAACAATATCGAAGATATGCTTGGCTATGACTACGGTGATGCAATTATTCACCGTAACGACATGGTGGTGTTATGAACAACAACGAATACTTAACGGCTTTAGGCCAAAACGCTAAGCAAGCAAGTTATGCCTTAGCTAATTTATCTGGTCAGCAAAAGTCTGCATTATTACGCTGTATTGCGGCAAAATTAACAGATGCAAAAGCTGAAATCGTTAGCGCAAATCAGCAAGACGTTGCTAATGCAAAAGAAAATGGCCTATCCGATGCCATGATAGACCGTTTGCTGCTTGATGAAAGCAGACTTATGGGCGTGATTGGCGATATCGACAATGTGATTGGGCTTACCGATCCTGTTGGTAGTGAAATTGATAGTCGCTTATTGGATAACGGTTTACGTTTATCACGTCGCCGTGTGCCACTTGGGGTTATTGGGGTTATTTATGAAGCGCGCCCGAATGTGACGGTTGATATTGCCGTACTGGCACTAAAAACCGGTAATGCGGTGATCTTGCGTGGCGGTAAAGAGACGTTAGCGTCTAACAAGGCGTTATGTAAAGTTATCCGCTCAGCGATGGTTGAGCAGGGCTTACCTGAAGATTGCGTACAGTTGATTGATAACCCAGATAGAAGCTTAGTGTCAGGTTTATTAAAGCTAGATAAGTACGTGGATATGATTGTGCCACGCGGTGGACAAAACCTGCAGCGTTTATGTGCTGAGCAAGCCACTATTCCAGTGATCTTGGGCGGAATTGGTATTTGTCATATCTATGTAGATGCTGAGGCGAATCTTGAAAAAGCCATTGCGGTTATAGAGAACGCCAAAGTGCAACGTCCAACAGTGTGTAATGCGTTGGATACCGTGCTAATCCACCAAAGTTTAGCTGCAGAGTTTATTCCGGCACTTGCTAAACACTTAAGTGGTTTAGGCGTGCAGTTTTATGGCTGTGAGCAAACTCAGGCTTTGCTTAATAGTGCAGGCATTGAAGTTAACGCTGCTAATGAAGAAACATTTGCAACTGAGTGGCTGTCACTAACATTGGGCATTAAAGTGGTTGCAGCTCTAGATGGCGCCGTTGAGCATATTCGTACTTTCTCTAGTGGTCATTCTGAATCTATTTTAACCGACAACATTCACACTGCTAGTGACTTCCTTAATGCAATCGATTCCGCTGCTGTTTATGTTAATGCAAGTACTCGCTTTACCGATGGCGGCGAGTTTGGCTTAGGCGCTGAAGTGGCTGTTAGTACTCAGAAGCTGCATGCCCGCGGCCCTATGGGATTAGAAGCGCTAACAACCTATAAATGGTTGGCGTGGGGCGATTACACGGTTCGTTAACCTTGCTTGTTATGAACAATAAAAAAGTCGCATATTGCGACTTTTTTATTGGCTAAAATTTTTAGTCGCAATACACGTGGTTACTCAAAAAGCGTAAATGACTTAAGCATATAGCTGGATCTTAATAATGTAATACGGCAAAACATTAACAAAGTTATTTATCAGGGAAATAATACCTGATGCACGTACAGTACAAAGTAGATAATGGCCATGACGCTGGTATACATCCTAAATGGGTTGATAAAGTCCCGCATATGGAAAAATCGCCGATAAAACACGTCGTCGGTAAAGTAAAGAGAGGGGATTAGGAAAAAGCAGTACAAAAATGCAAAGTACCAAGTATAGGTGCGGCCTTGTCTAAGTTCATTTATTAGCATTGCTACTGCAAATAGCATAGAGCTCAATCTAATAAAGCGAATGAGCTTTTGTCGTTTAAATATTTTTACTGCATCCATATATTTGTAATACATAACGAATATCCATTTTGTTACGCAATTGTTACTTTGTACCTGAGCTAGGACTGTTTTACAAATAGAACCTGATAAAAGGTACCTAAGTTGCAGTTAAATAACATTTTACGCTTAAAATGGCTTATTCAATTAAAAAGTCTCATCCCTGCAGCTCTGTACCTTGGCTTAAACTTACATTTCCTTGTGCTTAGTCGATGTTTTTGAATGGTGCTATTACATTCAAAGTACGTTCTTCGATGTTTACTTTGTCTCTTTTATCAATCTGGTGGAGGCCGTTAAGATTGAACTGTATTGGGTGATAGTAGAGCTTAGTATTTGGAGCTGAGCCTATAGATTCCTTAATTGGAGAAAAGGTAGTTAATGTGCAATACCGGTTTAAGCCTAGTAGAGGTAAGGTGAAAAGGTAAGTGGTGTCAGTTAATCGCTTACACCGCTATAAACAAAAAAGTCGGCCATTGGCCGACTGTTTAGATGACTGGCTTGCTGCTCTTTATTTATAGGCCGTAGCTATTGTTTATAGCGACAAACTATGTAGGCGAGTACTAAACAGAAATCCGTTTTTTAGTTCGCCATTGGCCAATTTTAGGCAATATTTGTTGTAGTACTAAAGCAAAGATGATTAGTCCCAAGCCAATGTAGGTCGACTTTTCAATGCTCTCTTGTAAAATCCAAGCAATAAAACCAATCGACATCACAGGGGTGATAAACACCAGCGTACTGATACTTGCTGTACGCTCTGCTTTCTTTAGTGCAATTAGCCAAAGCACAAAGGTCACACCCATTTCGAACAAGCCAACGTATACGCCTGCAAATAATGCTTTCATATCTAAGCTAGGCATCGACTGAGTCATTAGGAGTGCAACAACGATAAAAGGTAAGCCAACTAAAAAGCTTAGTAATAGGCTGACAACTGGGTCGCCCTTGTCCTTAGTGTTCACTATCCAATAGAGAGACCAAAGCAGGGTACTGGTTAATGCCAGAACCACCCCTGTCATACTTTCAAACTGAAACCCACTTATGTTGCCTTTAGTGGCGATAAAAAATACCCCACAGTAAGCAACAAGCGCTGCAGTGATATCGCTTTTACGTAACTTTTGTCCGAGTATAGGTACAGACAACAGCGGCAATAAAATTGCCCAAGTGTAATTGAGTGATAATGCTTGTTGGGCAGGTAATAAGTCATAGGCTTTAAATAACACCAGATAATACAAAAATGGGTTAAGTAAGCCAGTTTGTAGATAAAACCATGGGCGAGCAATAAATTGCTGCTTGATTAACGGCAACTTCTTTTGTGCAACCAAAATGGTACCGAGCGCGACAATAGAAGTCGCGACAGCAACAAAAACCAGTTGCAGTGGCGTGTAATGAGCAAGGGCTAACTTAAATGCGGTCGCAACAGTTGACCACAAGAATATAGCGCCAATGCCAAATACATAAGCTTGATGGGATGATTTCAATGTTTACTTCTCTTACAGCGAGATAACAACCAAGCGCATTACCATTAAAAGCGGGATTATGCGCTACCTCATAGATTGTATCCATTATACGTTTTTTGATGGTTTTTTTACTACACCCTAGATCAAATTAATGCACTCTTAAGATAAATTTTAAATTTCTCCCTTGTATTCGTTCTAAACGTCCCAATATAGGGGTTAAGAGAAGATTTAGGGTGACAAAAAGACTTGAAAACTATTCGGTCAGTCCCCACTTCATAAACCAGATAACAAATTTAGTTTTTAAAAGTTTTTCGGAGGACTCCATGGGTAGAATTATTGGTATCGATTTAGGCACAACTAACTCTTGTGTTGCAGTATTAGATGGCGACAAAGCGCGCGTATTGGAGAATGCTGAAGGCGATCGTACTACACCCTCAATCATCGCATACACTGCTGATGAAACTCTAGTTGGTCAGTCAGCAAAGCGTCAGGCTGTAACAAACCCAACAAACACCGTTTTTGCTATTAAGCGTCTAATTGGTCGTCGTTTTAAAGATGACGAAGTTCAACGTGACGTTGATATTATGCCATTCAAAATCATCGGCGCTGATAACGGCGACGCATGGGTTGAAGCTCAAGGCAAGAAAATGGCTCCACCACAAATCTCTGCTGAAATCTTGAAGAAGATGAAAAAGACAGCAGAAGATTTCCTAGGTGAAGAAGTAACAGAAGCGGTTATTACTGTTCCTGCATACTTTAACGATTCACAGCGTCAAGCGACTAAAGATGCGGGCCGTATCGCGGGTCTTGAAGTTAAGCGTATTATCAACGAGCCAACTGCTGCTGCACTAGCTTACGGTATCGATAAGAAGCAAGGCGACAACATCGTTGCTGTATACGACTTAGGTGGTGGTACATTCGATATCTCTATTATCGAAATCGACAGCGTTGATGGCGAGCAAACTTTCGAAGTACTTGCTACAAACGGTGACACTCACTTGGGTGGTGAAGATTTTGATAACCGTATGATTAAGTATCTTGCTGACGAGTTCAAAAAAGAGCAAGGTCTTGACCTACGTAACGATCCACTAGCGATGCAGCGTCTAAAAGAAGCAGCTGAAAAAGCTAAGATCGAACTATCAAGCACAAGCCAAACTGAAGTTAACCTGCCTTACATCACTGCTGATGCAACAGGTCCTAAGCACTTAGTGGTAAAAATCACTCGTGCAAAACTTGAGTCACTAGTTGAAGACTTAATCAAGCGTTCTTTAGAGCCGCTAAAAGTTGCTCTAGCTGATGCTGACCTATCTGTTTCAGATATCAACGAAGTTATCCTTGTTGGTGGTCAGACTCGTATGCCTAAAGTACGTGAAGAAGTTTCTGCTTTCTTCGGTAAAGAACTACGTCAAGACGTTAACCCAGACGAAGCGGTTGCTATCGGTGCTGCGGTTCAAGCGGGCGTACTATCTGGCGACGTTAAAGACGTATTGCTACTAGACGTTACTCCACTATCTCTAGGTATTGAGACTATGGGTAGCGTAATGACTAAGCTTATCGAGAAGAACACCACTATCCCGACTAAAGCTTCACAAACTTTCTCGACTGCTGACGACAACCAAAGTGCTGTGACAATTCACGTACTTCAAGGTGAGCGTAAGCAATCAAGCGGTAACAAGTCTCTAGGTCAATTCAACCTAGAAGGTATCGAAGCAGCTCCACGTGGCATGCCACAAATTGAAGTGGCTTTCGACATCGATGCTGACGGTATCTTGCATGTATCTGCTACAGACAAGAAGACTGGTAAAGCACAAAACATCACCATTAAAGCCTCTTCAGGTCTAAGTGATGAAGAAGTTGAAGCTATGGTTCGTGATGCTGAAGCACACGCTGACGAAGATGCTAAGTTCGAAGAGCTAGTTCAAGCGCGTAACCAAGCTGATGGCATGGTTCACGGCACTAAGAAGCAAATCGAAGAAGCGGGCGAAGCACTGCCAGCTGACGAAAAAGAGAAGATTGAAGCGGCAATGGCTAACGTTGAAACTGCTGTTAAAGGTAGTGACAAAGAAGCGATTGAAAAGTCTACTCAAGAGCTAATGGAAGCGTCTGCTAAGTTAATGGAAATCGCTCAAGCTAAAGCGCAAGCACAGCAAGGTCAACCAGAAGGTGAAGCACAAGCTGCTAAGCAAGATGATGACGTAGTTGACGCTGAGTTTGAAGAAGTTAAAGACGACAAAAAATAATGACGGGTAATCCCTAAATTATTGTAGCGGGCGTTATGAGGAAACTCTAACGCCCGTTTGTGCAACTTTAGCAAAGAAAATAAAACACTATGTCAAAGCGCGATTATTACGAAGTATTAGGTGTCGGACGTGACACTAGCGAACGCGAAATTAAGAAAGCTTATAAGCGTTTAGCAATGAAATTTCACCCAGACCGTAACCCGGGTGACAAGGAAGCGGAAGCTAACTTTAAAGAAGTTAAAGAAGCTTATGAAATCCTAACCGATAGCGATAAGAAAGCGGCTTATGATCAGTTTGGTCATGCAGGCGTTGATCCTAATCGTGGTGGCGGTGGTTACGGCGGCAGTGCTGATTTCGGCGATGTATTCGGCGATGTGTTTGGCGATATTTTCGGTGGCGGACGCCGCGGTGGTCAGCGTCAAGCAGCTCGCGGTAGTGACTTACGTTACAACCTAGAGTTATCTTTAGAAGAAGCTGTTCGCGGCTTAACTAAAGAACTACGTATTCCTACTCTTGCAGCTTGTGATACTTGTGACGGTAGCGGCGCTAAGAAAGGCTCTTCGCCAACCACTTGTGGTACCTGTCATGGTCAAGGCCAAGTGCAGATGCGTCAAGGTTTCTTCGCGGTGCAGCAAGCCTGTCCTACCTGTCATGGTCGTGGCAAGATCATTAAAGATCCTTGTAACAAGTGTCATGGTGAAGGTCGCGTAGAAAAGAGCAAGACTCTTTCAGTTAAGATCCCTGCTGGTGTTGATACTGGCGATCGCATTCGTCTATCTGGCGAAGGTGAAGCGGGCGAGTACGGTGCACCTCCTGGCGACCTATACGTACAAGTTAGCGTACGTGAGCATGCTATCTTCCAGCGTGATGGCAACAACCTTTATTGTGAAGTGCCTATCTCGTTCAGCAAGGCAGCCCTAGGCGGCGAGATTGAAGTGCCAACACTCGATGGTAAAGTGAATCTTAAGATCCCTGCTGAAACGCAAACCGGCCGCATGTTCCGTATGCGCGGTAAGGGTGTTAAGTCAGTTCGCAGCCATGCCGTGGGTGACTTGCTATGTAAGGTAGTAATGGAAACTCCAGTCAACCTTAACGAACGCCAAAAAGAGTTACTTCGTGAATTTGAAGACACCTTAACTGGTCAGTCTAAGAAGCATAGCCCAAAGGCTGAAGGTTTCTTTGATGGTGTTAAGAAGTTTTTTCAAGATTTGAATAGCTAAAACTGATTCAGTTCAGTATATAATTTAAGCCTCGCAATCGCGGGGCTTTTTCTTATCTGAAATTCGATAAAAAGATAAAAAATAGAGGTTAGCAATATATGAAAGCAATACTATTACTGCTAAGCAGTCTGTTGGTGTTAACGGGCTGTGCTACCACTCAATCACCTTCGGGTCGTGGACAAACTCTGCTATTTTCATCGCAGCAGATGAGCGAGCTTGGTAATTCTTCTTTTGCACAAATAAAGCAGCAAGAGCCAGCTAGCCAAGATAAAGCAATAAACAGTTATGTTAACTGCGTGGCTAATAGAATCACTAAGGCATTGCCGGATCAAAACTTGCCTTGGGAAGTGGTGGTGTTTGAGTCGGAGCAAGTTAATGCCTTTGCGCTTCCTGGCGGGCATATCGGTGTATATACCGGATTACTCAATGTTGCTATTAACCAAGATCAACTGGCTACCGTTATCGGTCATGAAGTGGCACACGTTTTGGCCAACCACAGTAATGAACAGGTTTCTCGCGCACAAATGACAGGCGCGGGTATGCAGCTTGCCGACATTGCAATAGGCGCTGGTGGTATTGCCGATAAAGAATTGTATATGGCTGCATTAGGTTTAGGTGTGCAGGTGGGTTACATCTTACCTTATGGTCGCGACCAAGAATCGGAAGCCGATATTATTGGGGTTGAGTTGATGGCAAAAGCAGGCTTTGATCCGGCTGCGAGTGTCGAGCTTTGGAAGAATATGTCAAAAGCTGGCGGCGAGCAGGGGCCTGAGCTGCTTTCCACTCACCCTTCACAAGGCCAACGTATAGCACAATTGCAGCAAATGCAGGCGAAAGCACAACCTTTATATCAAGCAAGTAAACTGAGTGTGAAAAATACTTGTCAAAGACCAAAATAGCTACAGTTTTTAGGGCAATATCACAGAAATTATGGTAAAGTTCGGCGCGAAAATTCATTGAATCATTGAGAGTACAATCATTATGTCTGATAAGTTCAGTACAATTGAAGGTCAAGCAAGCTACGGTGTTGGTCGTCAACTAGGTGAGCAACTAGCCGCTAACTCGTTTGAAGGTATCGATATTTCTGCTGTTCAATTGGGTCTATCTGACGCATTCGAAGGTAAAGAAAGCGTTGTATCTATGCAAGATATGCAAATTGCATTCACTGAAATCAGCCAACGTATCCAGAAAGTTCAAGAAGCTGCTGCAGCTGCTGCGTCAGAAGAAGGTGATAAGTACCTTGCTGACAACGGTGCTCGCGAAGGCGTTGTAACGCTAGAGTCTGGTCTACAGTACGAAATCATCACTGAAGGTAATGGCGACAAGCCTGGTTATGATTCAACTGTACGTACTCACTACCACGGTACTTTCATCTCTGGTGACGTATTCGATAGCTCTGTTGCTCGTGGTGAGCCTGCTGAATTCCCAGTTTCAGGCGTTATCGCTGGTTGGACTGAAGCACTACAACTTATGCCTACTGGTTCGAAGTGGAGACTGTTCGTACCACAGCACCTTGCATACGGTGAGCGTGGCGCTGGCGCTGCGATCCCACCTTACTCAACTTTAGTATTTGAAGTTGAATTATTAGATATTCTCTAATAAAGATAATAAGCCTAAGTTAATACTTAGGCTTTTTTTTGACATTTGCAGGGAGACACTGAGATGACTGAACGCGTAAGAGTGGCAATCACCGGCGGCAGCGGCCGTATGGGACGTACTCTTATTGAGGCGGCAAAGCAAAATGAATTTATTTTGTTAGGTGCTGCGATTGAACGAGCGGGATCGACCCTTATGGGTGTTGATGCGGGTGAGCTTGCTGGTGTTGGAGCAATGAATGTAGCCATCACTGATTCACTCGATAAAGCAGTCGATGACTTTGACGTACTGATTGACTTTACCTCGCCAGAAGCTTCAGTAGTCCATACCGATTGGTGTGCGAAACATGGCAAAGCAATCGTAATCGGTACTACCGGGTTCAATCATGCTCAAAAAGAGCAAATCTCAGCTTATGCGGATCAGGTGCCAATTGTAATGGCACCGAATATGGCTGTTGGCGTTAACCTTATGTGGAAACTACTTGAAGTAGCTGCAGAGGTAATGGGCCATTACAGTGATATCGAGATCATCGAAGGCCACCACAGATATAAGAAAGATGCGCCGTCAGGCACCGCGCTTAAAATGGGCGAAGTGATTGCCGAAACATTGGGCCGTGATTTAGAAAAATGTGCCGTTTATGGCCGCGAAGGTATTACCGGTGAGCGCGACAGAGGAACCATAGGGTTTGCTACTGTGCGCGCTGGTGACATCGTTGGTGAGCACACAGCCCTATTTGCCGATATCGGTGAGCGATTAGAGATCACCCATAAAGCGTCTAGCCGTATGACTTTTGCCAATGGCGCCATGCGCGCAGCAACTTGGTTGGTTGAGCAAGATTCTGGGCTCTACGATATGCAGCAAGTTTTAGGCTTGAAAGCATAATTATTTAAAACCGCTATTAGCGGTTTTTTTTTGCTAAAAAATTTTTTTGACAAATTCCTTATCTGTACTATGGACAGGCTTGAGTTTTACATATAAAATCGGCGGAATTTGTCAAAATTTTGCATTTTAGCGAAAGTTGGTATTTTAAAAACATATAAAAAACAATTAATTTCAATGATTTGGCTCTTTCCGGAGGTCGCGTTGACAAAGTCTGCCTTACTCGTACTTGAAGATGGAACAATTTTTTCTGGCACTGCAATTGGTGCTGAAGGGATGTCTGTTGGTGAAGTAGTATTTAACACTTCAATGACTGGTTACCAAGAAATTTTGACTGATCCATCATATTCACGTCAAATGGTCACCCTCACTTATCCACATATTGGTAATACTGGTACCAATGAAGAAGATACAGAATCTGATTCTGTTCATGCTTGTGGCCTTATCATTCGAGACTTGCCATTAGTGGCAAGTAACTTTCGAAATCAGCAATCTTTAAGCGATTATTTGATCGCTAACAACGTTGTTGGTATTGCTGATATCGATACTCGTAAATTAACTCGTATCCTACGTGAAAAAGGCGCCCAAGCCGGTTGTATCATGGTTGGTGATTTAGATGAAGCTAAAGCGCTAGCTGCAGCTAAAGCCTTCCCTGGTCTTAAAGGCATGGATTTAGCTAAAGAAGTCACCACAAACGAAACGTACTCATGGCGCAGCGGTAGCTGGCGTTTAGTTGGCGGTTTGCCATCTGACACTCCTGAAGCTGAGCTTAAGTATAAAGTGGTAGCCTACGACTATGGTGTTAAGCGCAACATCCTACGTATGTTGGTTGACCGCGGTTGTGATGTGACAGTTGTACCTGCACAAACTCCTGCGAGCGAAGTGCTTGCAATGAATCCTGATGGGGTTTTCCTATCGAACGGTCCTGGCGACCCAGAGCCATGTGATTACGCTATTGCTGCAATCCAAGAGATCTTAAAAACAGACATTCCTGTTTTCGGTATCTGTTTGGGTCACCAGTTATTAGCGTTAGCTTCAGGTGCTAAAACACTGAAAATGAAGTTTGGTCACCATGGTGCTAACCACCCAGTGAGTAATATCGAGCAAGGTAATGTAATGATCACCAGCCAAAACCACGGTTTTGCTGCTGATGAAGCAACTTTACCAGCCAACATTAAAGTGACCCACAAGTCACTGTTTGATGGCTCATTGCAAGGTATTCACCTAACTGATAAGCCTGCATTTAGTTTCCAAGGCCACCCAGAGGCGAGCCCTGGACCACACGATGCTGCGCCGTTATTCAATCACTTCATCGATTTGATTGAGTTGTACCGTAAAAACGCCAAGTAGTAACTTCATCCGGGAGAAGATTTAAGCAATGCCAAAACGTACAGATATAAAGAGTATTCTTATCCTAGGTGCTGGACCAATCGTAATTGGTCAAGCCTGTGAGTTCGACTACTCAGGCGCCCAAGCCTGTAAAGCCCTACGCGAAGAAGGCTACCGAGTTATTCTAGTTAACTCTAACCCTGCAACTATTATGACTGACCCAGAGATGGCCGATGCGACATACATCGAACCAATTCACTGGGAAGTAGTACGTAACATTATTGCTAAAGAGCGTCCTGACGCGATTTTGCCAACAATGGGCGGCCAGACTGCACTTAACTGTGCACTTGAGCTTGAAAGCCGCGGCGTACTAAAAGAGTTTAACGTTGATATGATTGGCGCAACTGCTGATGCAATCGACAAAGCTGAAGACCGTAGCCGTTTTGATAAGGCAATGAAGTCAATTGGCCTTGAGTGTCCACGTGCGGGTATTGCTCACACAATGGAAGAAGCTTATGGCGTATTAGACCAAGTGGGCTTCCCATGTATTATCCGTCCGTCTTTCACCATGGGGGGCAGCGGCGGTGGTATCGCTTATAACAAAGAAGAGTTTGAGGATATCTGTTCTCAAGGTCTTGAGTTATCGCCAACTAACGAACTGCTTATCGACGAATCTTTGATTGGTTGGAAAGAGTACGAGATGGAAGTGGTCCGTGACCGCAATGATAACTGTATTATTGTTTGTGCAATCGAAAACTTCGACCCAATGGGCGTGCACACTGGTGACTCAATCACTGTTGCGCCAGCACAAACACTAACGGATAAAGAATACCAGTTGATGCGTAATGCATCGCTAGCGGTTCTACGTGAGATTGGTGTTGAAACTGGTGGTTCAAACGTACAGTTTGGTATCAATCCGAAAGATGGCCGTATGGTTATCATCGAGATGAACCCACGTGTATCGCGCTCATCTGCACTGGCATCTAAAGCAACGGGTTTCCCAATTGCTAAGATTGCAGCCAAGCTAGCAGTAGGCTTTACACTTGACGAGTTAAGCAACGACATTACTGGCGGCGCAACTCCTGCATCATTTGAACCAGCAATCGATTATGTTGTGACTAAAATTCCTCGTTTTAACTTCGAGAAATTTGCGGGTGCAAACGACCGTCTAACCACACAGATGAAGTCTGTGGGTGAAGTGATGGCGATTGGCCGTACTTTCCAAGAGTCACTGCAAAAAGCGCTTCGCGGTCTTGAAGTTGGCAAGAATGGTTTATGTCCACAAATCGACTTGGCAGATCCTGAAGCATTATCTCGCATTCGTCATGAGCTGAAAGAGCCAGGCGCAGAGCGTATTTGGTATATTGCTGACGCATTCCGTGCCGGTCTTTCTGTAGAAGATATTTTTGGTCTAACTAATATCGACCCATGGTTCCTTGTGCAACTTGAAGACTTACTTAAGTCTGAAGCAGACGTTGCTGAAGCCGGTCTTGCTGGTTTGAACGAAGATTTCTTACGTAAGCTTAAGCGCAAAGGTTTTGCTGATTCACGTCTAGCAGCACTTGCTGGTGTAAGCGAAACGGAAGTTCGTAAGCTACGTACTCGTTTTGAAATCCACCCAGTGTATAAGCGCGTTGATACCTGTGCGGCTGAGTTCTCAACCGACACGGCTTACATGTACTCTACTTATGAAGAAGAGTGTGAAGCTAACCCGTCTAATCGTGACAAAATCATGGTACTAGGTGGTGGTCCAAACCGTATTGGTCAAGGTATTGAGTTTGATTACTGTTGTGTGCACGCGGCGTTAGCGCTACGTGAAGACGGCTATGAAACCATCATGGTTAACTGTAACCCTGAAACCGTTTCTACCGACTACGACACATCAGATCGCTTGTACTTCGAGTCAGTGACATTTGAAGATGTGCTTGAAATCGTGCGTATCGAGAAGCCAAAAGGCGTTATCGTACAGTATGGTGGTCAAACACCACTTAAACTTGCACGTGACCTAGAAGCTGCTGGCGTACCGATTATTGGTACTAGCCCAGATGCAATCGACCGCGCTGAAGACCGTGAGCGTTTCCAGCAAGCGATTGAACGTTTAGGCATGAAGCAGCCAGAAAACGATACTGTAACCACAGTTGAAGGCGCTGTTATTTCTGCAGAGCGTATCGGTTATCCGCTAGTTGTTCGTCCATCTTATGTACTTGGTGGCCGCGCAATGGAAATCGTATATGACGAGCAAGACTTACGTCGTTACTTTAACGAAGCGGTAAGTGTTTCTAACGCATCTCCAGTGCTACTTGACCGTTTCCTAGATAACGCAATCGAAATCGACATCGATGCAGTGTGTGATGGCGAAACCGTTGTGATTGGCTCAATCATGGAGCATATCGAACAAGCAGGTGTTCACTCTGGTGACTCAGGTTGTTCACTGCCTCCATACAGCTTAAGCCAAGATATTCAAGACCGCATGCGTGAGCAAGTGGGTAAACTGGCAATGGAACTAGGCGTAATTGGCCTAATGAACGTGCAGTTTGCGGTGAAGGATAACGAGATCTACATGATTGAAGTTAACCCTCGAGCAGCGCGTACCGTGCCATTTGTATCGAAGGCAACGGGTGTACCATTAGCTAAGATTGCTGCACGAGTGATGGCTGGTCAAAGCCTTAAGTCACAGAACTTCACTGAAGAAGTTATTCCGCCATTCTACTCTGTAAAAGAAGTGGTTTTGCCGTTTAACAAGTTCCCAGGTGTTGACCCACTGCTTGGCCCTGAAATGCGCTCAACTGGCGAAGTAATGGGTGTGGGTGACACGTTTGCTGAAGCGTATGCTAAAGCGCAGCTTGGTGCGACTTCTGAAGTGCCTAAGTCTGGCCGTGCATTACTATCTGTACGTAATAGCGATAAGGCTCGCGTAGCTGATTTAGCGGCGCAGTTAATCGCATTAGGTTATGAAATCGATGCAACTCACGGTACAGCGGTTATCTTAGGTGAAGCGGGTATTAACCCACGTCTAGTTAACAAGGTACACGAAGGTCGTCCTCATATTCTTGACCGTATCAAGAACGGTGAGTACACCTATATCGTCAACACGACTGAAGGTCGCAAGGCGATTGAAGATTCACGTCAGTTACGTCGTGGTGCACTGCGGTACAAAGTGAACTACACAACGACTTTGAATGCTGCATTTGCAACTTGTATGGCTCACTCAGCGGATGACCGCTCGAATGTGACTTCAGTACAAGAACTGCATAAGCGTATTACTAAGTAAGTTAAGCGAAGCTTGAAATAAAAGGCCGCTTTAAGCGGCTTTTTTATTGTTTGAGGTTAATCACTGCGATAGAGCAGACATTAAATAAATATTTATGCGGCTTTGCTAGCAACTGCGTTGAAGGTTGAGTAAGCTCTACTGTCTTGTATCGCCATTTGAATCAAATATAGTATTACTAGCTTGAATGACTGCTAGATCGCGAGCAAGTACAGATTAAGGTGCATCGATTGCCCTCTACGTTTACAATAACGTAATTCCACCAGATTTTACCTTGCCAACGTATCATGTTGAGTGAGGCCTGCTTTTGTTTTAAAGGAGACGAAAGAAGCTTATGAGTACGGTTCCAATGACCATTGTCGGTGCTGCACAGCTGCGCAAAGAATTAGATCACCTTAAATTTGAGCGTCGTCCAAAGATTGCCGAAGCAATTGGCGAAGCGCGTGAATTAGGCGACTTAAAAGAAAATGCTGAATATCACGCTGCCCGTGAAGAGCAAGGTTTATGTGAAGCACGTGTAAGAGATATCGAAGGTAAATTGTCTCACGCGCAGATCATCGATGTTACGACTATGGCTAACAATGGCCGCGTAATCTTCGGTTCAACTGTCACCATTTTAAATGTTGATACAGATGAAGAAGTCACTTACCGCATCGTAGGTGAAGATGAAGCTAACATTAGAGAAAATCTTTTGTCAGTGAGTTCACCAATTGCACGTGGTTTAATTGGTAAGAATTTAGACGACGAGATCTCAATCGTAACGCCCGGTGGCACTAACGATTTTGAAATTATCAAAGTTGAATATATCTAATACTGGCTTCTTTAGTATTTAGATAATCATAAAAAACCGCTTCTTAGCGGTTTTTTTGTTGCTGAAGAGCTGCGAATAGACAATTAAGTGTTTGTAACGCCTACAGAGTGGGTTTAGTATAATGCTGACTAAAAGTTTTGTTTAATAGGGATTGAGTGCAGCTATTCTGGCGGTTTGGATTAATAATGTTATTCATAGGAGGATTATTCCTGTCGCCTATGTCTGTTATTGCGTCTGAACAAAGTTTAATTAGCCAGTTCACTTCAGTTCAAGTCGACACTCAAAACGCTATTACTGCTAGCCAGCAACTTGCTGCTTCATCGCTGCCACAGGACGATAAACCGTTAAATACTCACTCGCATTTAACGGATACAGATCTAATTGGCTTAACTCAGCTTGAACTTATTAGCATCAACGGTTCACCTAAAGGGTTACCAATAACGCTAAGAGAGCAGCCAGCCAAGCAGCCCAGTGGTAATGAGTCTGAGTATGCGCCACTAGTTTCTCAACGTTTTGTCAGCTTTGCACAGCATGACCCACTGCAAAGCCGTCCCCAATATTTGCTAGCTTTTGAGTTTTTATCGCCACCGATCCCGTCCCTTGTGATCGGTTATCGCATTGATGTTAAGCCAACAGTTGATTGGTCATTACACATTAATGGCTGCTCACATCGACTTTCCGCATGGAAAGAGTCCAACCTCCTTTATCGTTACTCTCAAACTCGAGCTTAGATCGACTCGATAGGCCTTAGGGTTTATCTCATTTCATTTAAAACAACACCGCTACCGAGAATGGTCTAGTTTGCGACGCTTTTATTTGAGCTTATATTTTGCTTCTTAATAAAACAGTAGGCCTAAGCCATAGATACTCTGATCATTAGTCTAGATAACAACTCTTAATTAATGCATTAGAAAGCAAAGCTATTGTTAGCTAACTATTAGTTACTAGCCATTAAAAAAGGGCTTAACGCTATGGGGTTGCAAACAAAGCATGCGCTCTTGGTAACGACAAATGAACGGCCTTTGAAAAGAGCTGGAACCTTCCACCTTTTGACCGTTCACCATCGCGTATTTAGTGAAGAGCGAAATATGAGAGAGCAAAATAAAGCAACAATTCTGAACCATTACTCAGCCTGGAAATATGTGCTGTTAGTGGTCACTATCACCGTAATGCTATTTAGTGCATTGCCAACATTTTTTGGCGAAGATGCAGCGGTACAAATAGCGCCGGAAGCCCAACTTAATATTAACCCGTTGGAGCTGCATCAGTTATTAGTATCTAAAGGCATCGATTTAAAACGAATCGATCAAGCCCAAGGTAAAACTACGGTCATTCTTGCTGATAATACTCAGCAAGCAGAGCTTAAAACGTTATTAGGTAACCAAGTAGAAGACCCATCAAAATTGACGTTAACCTTGGCACCAGCAGCGCCTAATTGGCTATTGTCTTTGGGGGTTACCCCGATAAAACTAGGGCTAGATCTACGCGGAGGGGTGCAGTTTTTATTAGATGTTGAAATCGAACCTGTTTATAAGTTGCATAACAATGCCTTTGTTGAAGCGGTTAGGCAGTTTGTACGTCAAGACTCCTTGTTTGGTGTGAGTGTTAAGCAACAAGTTGATGGTGGCGTGCATATTTCGGCAACGGATCTTAACCAGCGCGCGGTTATTCGTGAGTTCATTAAAACCCAATATCCTAATTGGCAAATGTCTAATTCTGGCGATAATTCGTTACAACTGGCTTTGTCTGAAACTGAAAAGTTCAATATTCGCGACTTGACGGTAAAACAAAACCTGCAAATTATGCGCAGCCGCATTGAGCAACTAGGGATTACTGAGGCTGTGGTACAGCGCCAAGGAGAGCACCGTATTCGCATTGAACTACCGGGTGTGCAAGATCCTGCGGCAGCTAAATCAGTGATTGGTGCCACGGCAAGTTTGGCTTTTTATCAAGTTAAACAGCCAGGCTCTGTTAATGCTAAAACCCTAAGAGATGAGCAAGGCCAAGCTGTATATGTTGCTAGGCGTCCAGTATTAGGCGGCGAGCACATAGTCGATGCTCGTGCATCGCTTGGCGAAATGGGCTTACCTGAAGTGGTTATTCATCTTGATCGCGATGGCGGTAGCATGATGTCGGACTTTTCTCGTCACAACATAGGCAAACCAATGGCTACATCTTACAGCGAATACAGCCGTGATGATAAAGGTCAAATCAGACAAACTACCGAGGTTATCAGTGTTGCAACCATCCAATCTCAGTTAGGCGATCGCTTTAGTATTACTGGTGCTGGCAATTACGCCGAGGCGCAGCAACTGGCGTTATTGCTTCGAGCCGGTTCAATGACTGCACCTGTCACTATTGTAGAAGAGCGCACAATTGGACCGAGCTTAGGTGAAGAGAATATTACCAATGGTTTTTCAGCCCTTGCGTTAGGTATGGGAGTTACCTTGCTGTTTATGGGGCTTTGGTACCGCCGACTTGGCTGGGTGGCAAACGTGGCGTTAATGGCCAATATGATCTTAATTTTTGGCTTGATGGCGTTAATCCCTGGAGCAGTTTTAACTTTACCTGGTATTGCAGGGTTAGTGCTTACTGTTGGTATGGCCGTTGATACCAACGTACTTATCTTTGAGCGAATTAAAGATAAGCTAAAAGAGGGGCGAAGTTTTGCTCATGCCATCGATCGAGGCTTTGACAGTGCGTTTTCAACCATTGTTGATGCTAACTTCACCACCATGATCACTGCAGTTGTACTTTATGCCATTGGTAATGGGCCGATTCAAGGCTTTGCATTAACCCTCGGGCTTGGTTTGTTGACCAGTATGTTTACTGGAATATTTGCATCGAGAGCGCTGATTAACTGGGCTTATGGTAGCAACTTTAGTCGTAACGTGAAGGTGTAATATAATGAATAATATTAATCTGAAAAATTTAAAAAGTTTAAGCAAGTTAACTAAAGCTCGTTACCTTTCAAGTGTATTTTCGTTACTGCTCATGCTGGGATCCGTGGCGATTATCGTGGCTAACGGTTTTAATTGGGGGCTGGATTTTACTGGCGGCGTAGTGACCGAAGTTAAGTTAGATCCTAATATTAACGCGGCGCAAATAAGCCAAGTGCTTGGCAAAGAGTCAGCGCAAGAAGTCAGTGTTATTTCGGCAGGTGAACCTGGGCGTTGGGTATTGCGTTACGCTATAGTGGATAATGCCGCGACGGGTGACATTAAAACGGTATTGGCACCTTTAACTAATAATGTTGAAGTACTCAATTCTAGTATCGTGGGGCCGCAAATTGGCCAGGAATTGGCAGAACAAGGAGGTTTAGCATTACTTGCCGCTATGCTTTGTATTTTAGGCTATTTAAGCTTTCGTTTTGAATGGCGCCTTGCAAGTGGCGCGCTATTAGCGCTCTTCCATGACGTTATTTTTGTATTAGCCTTTTTTGCCTTAACACAAATGGAGTTCAACCTAACCATTTTAGCCGCGGTGTTGGCTATTTTAGGTTATTCACTTAACGATTCTATTGTTATTGCAGACAGGGTACGCGAGGTTTTAATAGCTAAACCGAAAATGGCAACAGATGAGATTTGCAGTAGCGCAGTAAAAGCGACGTTTTCAAGAACTATGGTGACCAGTGGCACCACTTTGTTTACCGTTGGCGCGCTGTGGATTATGGGCGGGGCACCTTTACAAGGCTTCTCTATTGCCATGTTCCTAGGGATTATGATTGGTACTTTGTCGTCAATTTCGGTAGGAACTTGTTTGCCTGAATTATTGAAAGTTAAAGCTGAACACTATGAGGTAACGCCGATTAGCGACACGCCGTAGAATTTTATTCGTATAAACATAGGATAAAAAAAGAGCCGCTGATTAATCAGCGGCTCTTTTTATTTATCTTGCATTGACAGCGATAAAGATTAAAGCTGTCTTTGCTAATTACTTTGCCTTTGGCACAGCAATTTTCATTTCTTCAGACTGACGGAACAGTACTAGAACGTGACCGATAAGCTGTACTTTTTCAGCTTTAGTTTCACGTACAATGGCATCTACGATAGCGTTTTTAAGTTCTCTGTCACCAGAGGCTACTTTCACTTTAATCAATTCATGATAAGAAAGTGCATTATCAATTTCAGCCAGTACACCTTCAGTCAAGCCGTTGCCACCAAGCATCACTACAGGCTTGAGACTGTGCGCTAAGCCTTTTAAGTGCTGTTTTTGTTTGGTTGTTAAGTTCATTTATACCAACTTTATGCTGAGTTACTGTTGAAAACCCGCTATTCTACCCTTATATATGCTTTGTGTAACTCTCAATTTTGTTGCGGATTTTAAATGTCAGGAAAAAAACGAACGGCTAGCTCCTCTCGCTGGATGCAGGAACATTTCGACGATCACTATGTCAAACTATCACAAAAGCGTGGTTTAAGGTCGCGCGCGGCCTTTAAGCTTGAAGAGATCCAAGAAAAAGATAAACTCATTCGACCGGGAATGACGGTTGTCGATTTAGGTGCTGCACCGGGTGGTTGGTCGCAAATTGCCGTTAAATTGGCTGGAGACAAGGGTAAAGTTATCGCGTGTGATATCTTGCCGATGGATCCAATTGTTGGTGTTGATTTCCTACAAGGCGATTTTCGCGAAGAAAAAGTACTGGATGCATTATTAACTCGTGTTGGTGATGCTAAAGTCGATGTGGTGTTATCTGATATGGCACCGAATATGAGTGGTTCTGGTGGCGTTGATCAACCTCGAGCCATGTATTTAGTGGAGCTTGCGTTAGATATGTGCCATCAAGTTTTGGCGCCAAACGGATGCTTCGCGGTTAAAGTCTTTCAGGGGGAGGGCTTTGATGAATACATGAAAGCGGTTAAAGAGGCGTTTAAAACGGTTAAAACACGCAAGCCCGATTCTTCACGACCACGTTCGCGTGAAGTCTATCTTGTGGCGACGGGCTACAAGTTATAGTAATCTATCGTAAGTACTCTAACATTTGTTTTCGAAAGACTTTAAAAGAGGTCGAGTAATTTGAGTGACATGGCAAAAAATTTAATTCTCTGGGTTGTCATCGCTGTAGTGTTGATGTCAGTTTTTCAGGGCTATTCCCCCTCTTCATCAACTAAGACGAAGATGGATTATTCAACCTTTTTGGATGATGTTCGCTCAGGGCAGGTTAGTACTGTCGAAGTGAAAAGCGACCAACGTACAATTGAAGGTACCACGCGTTCAGGTGAAAAATTTGTCACCATTATGCCGATGCCAGATCTTGATTTAATCAACGATCTTGACCGTAAAGGCATCATGATGAAAGGCCAAGAAGCTGAAGAGTCGGGTTTCTTAACTCAAATCTTTATCTCTTGGTTCCCAATGCTATTGCTTATCGGTGTGTGGATCTTCTTCATGCGTCAGATGCAAGGCGGTGGCGGTAAAGGTGCTATGTCGTTTGGTAAGAGTAAAGCCAAATTGATGAGCGAAGACCAAATTAAGACGACTTTTGGCGATGTTGCAGGTTGTGACGAAGCAAAAGAAGACGTTAAAGAATTGGTTGATTACCTAAAAGAGCCTACAAAGTTCCAAAAGCTCGGTGGCCGTATTCCTACTGGTGTGTTGCTAGTTGGTCCACCAGGTACAGGTAAAACTTTGCTCGCGAAGGCGATTGCTGGTGAAGCAAAAGTACCATTCTTTACTATTTCAGGTTCTGATTTCGTAGAAATGTTTGTTGGTGTTGGTGCATCTCGTGTACGTGACATGTTCGAGCAAGCTAAAAAGTCTGCACCTTGTATTATCTTTATCGATGAAATCGATGCTGTAGGTCGTCAACGTGGCGCAGGTGTTGGTGGTGGTCACGATGAGCGTGAGCAAACACTTAACCAAATGCTAGTAGAGATGGACGGTTTCGAAGGTAACGAAGGTATTATTGTTATTGCTGCGACTAACCGTCCAGACGTATTGGATGCTGCATTACTTCGTCCAGGTCGTTTCGACCGTCAAGTAGTTGTAGGTTTACCTGATGTACGTGGTCGTGAACAGATCCTTAAAGTGCATATGCGTAAAGTACCTTTAGCTGATGGCGTTAAAGCAAGTGTAATCGCTCGTGGTACACCTGGTTTCTCTGGTGCAGACCTTGCAAACCTTGTTAACGAAGCAGCCTTGTTTGCTGCTCGTAACAGCCGCCGTGTTGTAGGTATGGAAGAGTTTGAAAGTGCAAAAGACAAAATCATGATGGGTGCTGAGCGCCGGACCATGGTGATGTCTGAAGACGAAAAAGAGATGACGGCTTATCATGAAGCGGGTCATGCAATCGTAGGTTGTTTAGTCCCTGAGCACGACCCTGTGCACAAGGTGACTATTATTCCTCGTGGTCGTGCGCTTGGTGTGACGTTCTTCTTGCCTGAAGCAGACGCTATCAGCCAAAGTCGTCGCAAACTTGAGAGTCAAATCTCGGTTGCTTATGGCGGGCGTATTGCAGAAGATATTATTTATGGCAGTGAAAAAGTCTCGACGGGTGCTTCACAAGACATTAAGTATGCAACCTCTATTGCGCGTAACATGGTTACTCAGTGGGGCTTCTCTGAAAAGCTAGGTCCAGTACTTTACGCTGAAGATGAAAATGAAGTGTTCTTAGGACGCAGCATGGGTAAATCTCAGCACATGTCTGATGACACTGCGCGTGTTATTGACGCTGAAGTTAAAATGCTAATTGATGCAAATTATGAACGTGCACATACTTTCTTAACCGAAAATATGGATATTCTTCACGCAATGAAAGATGCATTGATGAAGTACGAAACTATTGATGCGAATCAAATTGACGACTTAATGGCACGTCGTGAAGTACGTATGCCTGCTGAATGGGAAAAAGATCAGCAGTCAAACGACAAAGACAACAATGATACTTCTTCTGAAAAGAAAGAAGAGATCAAGGAAACTAAAGAAGACAAGCCTGACGTCAGCGACGCTGATGAATCACCAGCTAAGTAAACTTTAGTGAAATTAAGAAAACCCCTTTTAGGGGTTTTCTTGTTTACGGTACTTTATTTTGTCGAAATTAATCTCTAATGGTAAAACGCTTGAGTTAAGTTCTCCGCTCGTTATGGGGATCCTCAATGTGACCCCCGACTCCTTTTCTGATGGTGGTGAGTTCTCATCATTTACGAGAGCTTGCCAGCAAGCCGATTTGATGGTGGCGCAAGGCGCCAAAATTATTGATATAGGCGGTGAGTCGACTCGCCCTGGTGCACAAGATGTGTCAGCTGAAGATGAGCTAGCGCGAGTGTTACCGTTAATTGAGTATATAAGCGCTAAGCATGATGTTTGGATTTCTATCGATACCAGCAAAGCTACCGTAATGGAAGCCGCGGTGAATGCTGGCGCGCATTTGATTAATGATGTCAGGGCGCTACAAGAGCCTGGGGCACTTGAGGTTGCAGCAAAGCTTAATGTGCCTGTTTGCTTAATGCATATGCAGGGGCAACCACGAACCATGCAAGACGCGCCTCATTATGATGACGTCATAGCTGATATTAATCAGTTTTTTGAGCAACGAGTTTCAGCTTGTGTTGCCGAAGGCATCAAGCGCGAAAATATTGTGCTTGATCCTGGTTTTGGGTTCGGTAAATCATTGGCTCATAATTATGAGCTACTGAATCGCATAAGCGAGTTTTCTATATTTAACTTGCCTATTCTGGCTGGGCTTTCACGTAAGAGTATGTTCGGCCAATTACTTGGACGTGAGGTATCACAAAGACTTAGTGCAACTCTTGCTGGTAATATGTTGGCTATACAGTCAGGTGCCAAGATCGTGCGGGTACATGACGTACAAGAAACCTGTGACATGATAGCAGTGTTAGACGCTGCAAAGAATTTTAAAACTTTAGCATAACACTTGGCTTTTTATGCCGGCGGTTCAGCTAGGGTTAGTATTTTTTACGGTAGAATCGATGGATTTAGATCTACCTGATTATTAAGTTTGGAGTTCAAGTGAAGCAAAGACAATTTTTTGGAACAGACGGTATTCGCGGTAAAGTTGGCGCGGGTAAAATGACCCCAGAATTGGCGCTAAAACTAGGTTGGGCGGCTGGACGTGTTTTATCTCGTGCTGGCACCCATAAAGTTATTATTGGTAAGGATACTCGGATCTCTGGTTACTTATTTGAATCTGCGTTAGAGGCTGGTTTGTCTGCCGCAGGTATTGATGTAATGCTTATCGGTCCTATGCCTACTCCCGCAGTTGCTTATCTTACGCGCACATTCCGCGCTGAAGCGGGTATTGTGATTAGCGCATCTCACAACCCTTATTACGATAACGGTATTAAGTTTTTTGCCAACGATGGTAGCAAGCTTGATGATGACGTTGAGCTGGAAATTGAAGCAGAGCTTGAAAAACCATTAGCATGCGTAGAATCTCACTTGCTAGGTAAAGTTGCGCGTATTGATGATGCAGCTGGTCGCTACATTGAATATTGTAAGAGTCACTTCCCTGCAGAACAGACTTTAAGTGGCCTTAAAATTGTGGTCGATTGTGCTCATGGCGCAACTTACCATATAGCACCTAGTGTGTTTAGAGAGCTAGGAGCAGAAGTTATTGCTATTGGCGATAAACCTAATGGCTTAAACATCAACGATAAAGTTGGTGCAACATCTATGGCGAAGATCTGTGAAACTGTGTTAGCTGAAAATGCTGATTTAGGTATTGCACTAGATGGTGATGGCGACCGAATTATGATGGTTAATCGTCATGGTCGTGTGATTGATGGCGATGAAATTTTGTATATTTTAGCCTGTGATGCTCAGCAACGTGGCATTCTTCGCGGTGGTGTTGTTGGTACTTTAATGTCAAATCTTGGCTTAGATCTCGCATTACAAGCGCTTAATATTCCATTTGTACGCTCTAAAGTGGGCGACCGCTACGTCATGGAACTATTAAAAGAACACGATTGGCGCATCGGTGGTGAAAACTCCGGTCATATTTTGAATCTGGATCATGGTACAACTGGTGACGGCATTGTTGCGGGTATTTTGGTCGTGGCTGCAATGCAGCGTCAAAATGCAAGCTTAGAACAACTGACTGAAAGTATTACTATGTTGCCGCAGGTACTAGTGAATGTTCGCTTCGAAGGGGATAATGACCCTCTTGCTTCTGAGGTTGTACTAGCAGCTAAAGCTGAAGTAGAGCAAAAACTGGGGGCTCGAGGCCGAGTTCTATTGCGTAAATCGGGAACAGAGCCGCTACTGCGTGTGATGGTTGAAGGCGATGAGCAAGAAGCTGTTACTGAATATGCTAACTATATTGCAGATGCCGTTCGTAATTTAGTTTAGTAATTAATGTAATAAACAAGGCAAATTTAGCCGTAGCGATTGAAATTACAGCAAAGGTAATCATTAATTGTACGGTTAGGTTCTTGGTAGCGCAAAAAACGCGCGTTCCCTCCGAGAATATAAAAAATAACGCCTTTAGGTATTGTAACTTAACAAGTGGTTCGCTATTATTCACGCCGCTTTCAAAGGAGACAGTGATGGCACTTAGACGTCCCATGGTTGCTGGTAATTGGAAAATGAATGGCAGTGCGCAACTAGCGCAAGAGCTTTTCAAAAAATTCGCTACTAAGCTCCAAGATGATTCAGCGGAAGTGGTATTATGTCCACCTTCTATTTACTTAGAAAGTGTTCGACAACTACTAGATGAAAACAAAGAAGCCTTAAACGGCTGCTTAGTCAGAATGGGCACACAAAACATAAGTCAACATGACTTTGGTGCATATACTGGCGAAATATCTGGTCAGATGTTAAAAGATTCAGGATGTCGATATGTTATTATCGGCCATTCAGAACGTCGCCGTATGTACGGAGAGACGAGTGATATCGTAGCAGAGAAATTTGCTGCAGCTCAAAAACATGGTTTGACCCCAATCTTATGTGTTGGTGAGTCAGGTCCAGCTCGTGAAGCAAGACGTACTTTTGAAGTGATTGCTGAAGAGTTAGATGTGGTCATTGAAAAAAATGGCACTATGGCTTTTGACAACGCGATTATCGCCTACGAGCCATTATGGGCAGTAGGAACGGGTAAGAGCGCTACGCCAGAGCAGGCTCAAGAAGTTCATGCGTTTATTCGCAAACGCCTCTCTGAAGTATCTCCATTTATCGGAGAAAATATCAGGATTTTGTACGGTGGCAGCGTAACACCGAGTAATGCAGCAGATTTGTTTGCTCAACCTGATGTAGACGGTGGATTGATTGGCGGTGTTAGCCTCAATGCTACCGAATTTCTCAGTTTATGTACGATAGCGATGAGCGCATAATATGTATGAAGTTCTAATGGTTGTTTACTTGTTGGTTGCGATTGGTCTAGTTGGCTTAATCCTTATCCAGCAAGGTAAAGGTGCTGACATGGGTGCTTCTTTTGGCGCCGGTGCTTCAGGTACTCTGTTCGGTTCATCTGGTTCTGGTAACTTTTTGACACGTTCAACTGCAGTTCTAGCTGTAGCGTTTTTTGCACTAAGCCTTACAATTGGTAACTTAAGTGCAAATCACTCTAAAGCTGAAGGTGCATGGGACGAGCTAGGAAGCAATGCAGCACAAGTTGTAGAACAAGTTCAGCAAGAAGCTGAAAAGTCAGAAGATAAGATCCCTGACTAATTCATAAGGAAACTTATGAAAGGTATCAATCATAATCGATTGATACCGACTGTAAGCCTGCTACTCCCTCTCTTGTAGCAGGCAAATAAAACAGTCAGATGTAACGATTTAAGCGGATGTGGTGGAATTGGTAGACACGCCAGCTTGAGGGGCTGGTGAGCGAAAGCTCGTGGGGGTTCAAGTCCCCCCATCCGCACCAAATCTTTGATTTCGACAATGACGAAATTGAAGATAATAAAGTGCTTTAAACAGCCTTTATTATTGCAAGTGAAGAGGTTTCTCAATATACTTGCACAAGTTGTCGCGGGGTGGAGCAGTTTGGTAGCTCGTCGGGCTCATAACCCGAAGGTCGTCGGTTCAAATCCGGCCCCCGCAACCAGCTTCCCAGTAAAGAATTTATTTCTATACTGTTACAGGTTCTGGATATATCAACCTCGTCATTACGGGGTTTTTTGTTATCTGGAACTTATAAAACGGTCACTTTCTGTGACGTGTACTGGGGCTATTAGGCCCTTTTTTGTTTTTCTGGGGGTTATCCTTGGCTACATTAGAACGCAAACTGGTAGAGATGCTCAAAGCGCCAGTTGAAGCATTAGGCCATAAGCTTTGGGGTTTGGAATATATTCAAGCAGGCAAGCATTCTATCTTGCGTCTATATATAGACAACGAAAAGGGCATCTTCATTGAAGATTGCGCCGAAGCTAGCCGCCAAGTCAGTGCTGTTATGGATGTTGAAGATCCAATCTCAACGGAATACACACTAGAAGTTTCTTCTCCTGGTGTAGACAGACCTCTATTTACTGCTGAGCAGTATCAGGCTTACATCGGTGAGACTGTAAAAGTACAACTAACGATGCCTGTTGCAGGCAGTCGTAATTTAAAAGGCACCGTTACTGGCGTGGATGGGCAAATGCTTAATCTGTCAGTCGATGGGAACGAACTTACTGTTGCTTTGGATAATATCCGTAAAGGCAACCTAATCGCTAAGTTTTGATGAACTCAAGGTGAACGAGGCAAGACAATGAATAAAGAGATTCTGCTAGTCGCTGAGGCGGTTTCAAATGAGAAAGGTGTACCGCGCGAAAAGATTTTTGAAGCGCTGGAAATTGCACTAGCCACAGCAACCAAGAAAAAATACGAAGGTGACATTGAAGTTCGTGTTGCTATCGATCGTAAGACTGGTGCTTATGAAACATTCCGTCGTTGGATGGTTGTTGAAGATCAAGGCGTTCCATTGGAAAACCCTTTCCGTGAAATCACCCTTGAAGCAGCAAAATTTGACGATCCAGAAGTTGAGTTAGGCGGTTTCATCGAAGATGAAATTGAATCAGTAGCATTCGACCGCATTACTACTCAAACAGCTAAGCAAGTTATCGTACAAAAAGTACGTGAAGCTGAGCGCGCACAAATCGTTGATCAGTTCCGTGATCGCGAAGGTGAGCTGATTGTTGGTGTTGTAAAGAAGAGTAACCGCGAAAGCGTCGTTGTTGATCTAGGTAACAATGCTGACGGCGTACTATTCAGAGAAGATCTCATCTCTCGTGAATCTTTCCGCCCTGGCGACCGTGTTCGTGCATTGCTTTACTCTGTACGTCCTGAAGCGCGCGGTGCTCAGCTATTCCTAACGCGTACTAAGCCAGATATGCTTATCGAGCTTTTCCGTGTTGAAGTACCGGAAATCCAAGACGAGATGATTGAAATCATGGGCGCTGCTCGTGATCCAGGTTCTCGCGCTAAGATTGCGGTTAAGTCTAATGACCGTCGTATCGATCCTATCGGTGCGTGTGTTGGTATGCGTGGTGCACGTGTACAAGCGGTTTCAAATGAACTTGGTGGTGAGCGTGTTGATATCGTGCTTTGGGACGATAACCCTGCTCAGTACGTAATTAACTGTATGGCTCCAGCTGATGTGGCTTCAATCATTGTTGATGAAGACAACCACTCAATGGATATCGCTGTAGAAGCAGATAGCCTAGCTCAAGCTATTGGCCGTAATGGTCAAAACATTCGTTTAGCAACTCAACTTTCTGGTTGGGAACTAAACGTAATGACAGTTGATGACATGAAAGCTAAGCATCAAGCTGAAAGCGCTAAAGTTGTTAACCTATTCATCCAAGCATTAGATGTTGATGAAGAGTTTGCTCAACTACTTTCTGACGAAGGTTTCACTTCTCTAGAAGAGATTGCTTACGTTCCAGAATCAGAGCTATTAGAAATTGATGGATTCGACGAAGATATCGTTGAGTCATTAAGAGAGCGTGCAAAAGCTGCGATCTCTACTCGTGCTCTTGCGACTGAGGAAGCACTAGATGGTGCTGAACCAAGTGAAGATCTTCTTGCGTTAGAAGGTTTGGATAGACACTTGGCATTCGTAATGGCAAGCAAAGGCGTTATTACGCTTGAAGATTTGGCCGAACAAGGCATTGATGATTTGATCGAAATTGAAGAATTAACAGAAGAAAAAGCAGGCGAGCTAATTATGGCTGCCCGTAATATCTGTTGGTTTGGCGAAGAAGCATAAGTCGATCAGCAGAGGGGAGTTTTATATATGGCGGATACTACAGTAGACAAGCTAGCCAAGGAAGTTGGGAAAAGCGCTGATCGTTTAGTCGAACAGTTTTCTCAGGCTGGTATCAAGAAGTCGGCAAGTGATACGGTTTCTGAATCTGAAAAACAGCAGTTGCTTGATTTCCTTAAGAAGCAACACGGTGGCGATGCAGCCCCACAGAAAATGACATTACAACGCAAATCAGTTTCAACACTCAGTGTTGCTGGTAGTGGCGGACAGTCAAAAGACGTGAAAGTCGAAGTACGTAAAAAGCGTACGTTCGTTAAGCGTGATGAAGCGGCTGAAGCGGAATTAGCAGCGGCTAAAGCAGAAGAAGCTAAAGCGGCAGCAGAAGCTGAAGCTAAAGCAAAAGCTGAAGTAGAAGCAAAGGCAAAAGCCGATGCTGAAGCGAAAGCAAAAGCTAAGGCAGAAGCCGAAGCTAAGGCGAAAGCAAAAGTGCAAACAGAAAAACCAGCAGTAGAAAGTGCTGAAGACAAAGCTGCTAAAGCAGAAGAAGCTAAATTGGTTGCAGCTCAAGAAGCGGCAGCAAAAGCAAAAGCAGACGAAGAAGCGGCTGCAACAGCAGAAGTGGCTCGTCGTCTAGCAGAAGAAAACGAAAAGCGTTGGGCTGAAGAAGAAAAAGCACGTAAAGAAGCTGAGAAATCAGTTGATCACCACGTGACTACCTCTACTGAAGCGCGTGCAGCTGAAGATACTGCAGATGCTAACGCAGAAAAGCGCGGTCGTCGTCCACGTAAGCCTTCAGCTAACGCTGGCAACAATGCTAACGCTAATGCGGGTGCAGGTAAGCCTGGCGGCAAAGGTAAGCGCGCTAAAGACAACCGTCGTGACAACCGTAACTCACGTAACACACGTAACAACCGTAGTGTAGCACCTGAGTCAATGGATCACGCATTCACCAAGCCTGCTGCAGTGGTTAAAGCTGACGTAAGCATCGGTGAAACGGTATCAGTTTCTGAGTTGGCTTCTAAGATGTCAATCAAGGCGACTGAAATCATCAAGCAGATGATGAAGATGGGCTCTATGGTTACTATTAACCAAGTCCTAGACCAAGAAACTGCGCAGCTAGTTGCTGAAGAAATGGGCCACAAAGTAGTGCTTACTCGTGAAAACGAACTAGAGCACCAAGTACTTGCTGACCGTAACGGTGACGTTAAAGTTGAACCTCGTGCGCCAGTTGTTACCATTATGGGTCACGTTGACCATGGTAAAACATCGCTTCTTGATTACATTCGTCGTGCTAAAGTTGCATCAGGTGAGGCGGGTGGTATTACTCAGCACATCGGTGCATACCACGTTGAAACTGATAACGGTATGATCACTTTCTTAGATACTCCTGGTCACGCGGCGTTTACCGCTATGCGTGCTCGTGGTGCTAAGGCAACTGACATCGTAATTCTTGTAGTTGCAGCAGACGATGGTGTAATGCCACAAACAATCGAAGCTATCCAACACGCTAAAGCGGGTGGTGTACCTCTGATTGTTGCTGTCAACAAGATTGATAAGCCTGAAGCTGATCCAGATCGCGTTAAGTCTGAGCTTTCTCAGCACGGCGTAATGTCTGAAGACTGGGGCGGAAACAACATGTTTGTTCACGTTTCAGCTAAAGCAGGTACAGGTATCGACGAACTACTAGAAGGTATTCTTCTAGAAGCTGAAGTACTTGAGCTTAAAGCGGTTCGTGAAGGTATGGCTGCGGGTGTTGTTGTTGAGTCTAAGCTTGATAAAGGCCGTGGTCCAGTTGCAACCGTGCTTGTACAAGAAGGTACACTTAAGCAAGGCGATATCGTTCTATGTGGTCTAGAGTACGGTAAAGTCCGTGCAATGAAAGACGAGAACGGTAAGTCTATCACTGAAGCGGGTCCATCAATTCCAGTAGAGATCTTAGGTCTTTCTGGTGTGCCATCAGCGGGTGATGAAGCGACTGTTGTACGCGATGAGCGTAAAGCACGTGAAGTTGCACTTTACCGTCAAGGTAAGTTCCGTGATGTTAAACTTGCACGTCAGCAGAAGTCTAAGCTTGAAAACATGTTCGCCAATATGGTTGAAGGTGAAGTTCAAGAGCTTAACTTGGTACTTAAAGCAGACGTTCAAGGTTCACTTGAAGCGATTGCTGACTCACTTGAGAAGCTATCAACAGACGAAGTTAAAGTTAACATCATCGCTCGCGGTGTGGGTGGCTTAACTGAAACTGATGCAACTCTAGCTGCAGCGTCTAACGCTATCATGGTTGGCTTTAACGTTCGTGCTGATGCACAGGCGCGTAAAGTTGTTGATAGTGAAAGTGTTGATCTACGTTACTACAGCATCATTTATCAATTGATTGATGAAGTTCGTGACGCAATGAGCGGCATGCTAGCACCTGAGTTCAAGCAAGAGATTATTGGTCTTGCTGAAGTTCGTGACGTATTTAAGTCGCCTAAGATTGGTGCAATCGCTGGTTGTATGGTTACCGAAGGTACCATCAAGCGTAGCGCTCCAATCCGCGTTCTACGTGACAACGTTGTTATCTATGAAGGTGAGCTTGAATCTCTTCGCCGCTTTAAAGATGACGTTAACGATGTTCGTAACGGCATGGAATGTGGTATCGGTGTGAAGAACTATAATGACGTCAGAGTTGGCGATCAGATTGAAGTCTTCGAAACGGTAGAAATTGCACGTACCTTGTAATTTATCGAGTTAGTTATAAGGGCGGCGTTAGCCGCCCTTAATATTTATGGCAAATATATTATGGCAAAAGAATTTAGTCGTACACGCCGTATCGCACAGCAGCTACAGCAAGAGCTAGCCGTTGTTCTTCAGCGTGACATGAAAGACCCACGTATCGGTTTTGTCACTGTTAATGACGTTGATGTGTCTCGCGACCTTAGCTACGCAAAAGTTTATGTCACCTTCTTTGAAGAAGACATCAAACTTGTCGAGCAGAAAGTTGAAGCGTTAGACGCTGCAGCGGGTTACATTCGTTCATTAGTTGCAGGCCGCATGAAGCTGCGTGTGATGCCTGAATTACGTTTTATCTACGATAGTTCACTTGTTGAAGGTATGCGTATGTCTAATCTAGTTAGCCGCGTTATCAGCAACGATGAAGCTAAGCAGAAGCAACACGGTATTGAACCTGATGCTACTCAAGATGATTCTAAGGATGAGGGCGATAAGTAATGGCACGTCGTTCTCGCGGCCGTTTTATCGACGGTATTGTACTGTTAGATAAAGACACCGGCATGAGCTCTAACTTTGCGCTACAAAGAGTTAAACGCTTTTTTAATGCAAATAAAGCAGGTCATACTGGCGCTCTGGATCCGCTAGCAACGGGTATGTTACCTATCTGCTTAGGTGAAGCGACTAAGTTTTCCCAACACTTGCTTGACGCTGATAAGCGTTATTTAGTGACGGCAAAACTGGGTCAACGCACCGACACCAGTGATTCAGATGGTGAAATTGTTCAAACGAGAGAAATTAACTTCACTCAAGAGCAATTAGAAACAGCTTTAGAGCACTTTCGTGGTGAAACCATGCAGGTGCCTTCAATGTTTTCGGCGCTTAAATATCAAGGTCAACCTTTATATAAATATGCGCGTGAAGGCATTGAAGTACCACGTGAGGCGCGTCCTATCAATGTATTTGAACTTAACTTTATCAGCTTAGAAGGCGATGAGTTAACGTTAGATATCCATTGTTCAAAGGGCACTTACATCCGAACTATCACCGATGATTTAGGTGAGATGCTAGGCTGTGGCGCACACGTGATTATGTTGCGCCGTACTCAGGTTGCAGGCTATCCATACGATAAGATGGTGTCACTGAAGCAACTTGAAGAGTTAGTGGCTAAAGCTGAAGAAGAGTCTTTGACTTTGTCTGATGTATTAGACCCACTGCTATTACCTATGGATACTGCAGTTAGTGGCTTTAAAGAGGTGAACGTCTCTGATGAATTAGCCACTTATTTAATGAACGGTAACCCAGTTCAAGTTTCGAATTTGCCTGTCGATGAGCTAGTGCGGATCACTATTGGTGATGAGCGCAAGTTTGTTGGTATTGGCCAAATGAATGACGATGGTCAGCTTGCACCTAAGCGACTCATCGTTTTAAGAGAGCCGCAAGCCTAATCGCAGATTTAATCTGATATTAGTATTGCTACCTATTATGTAAATAGGTAGAATGGCGCGCCCCTTTGGCTGAGTTAGTGATCGGCTAAAGAATTTTAATGTAATATTTTGGAGATAGAAATGTCACTAAGTGTTGAAGCTAAAGCTCAAATCCTAGCTGAATTCGGTCGTTGTGAAAACGACACTGGTTCTACTGAAGTTCAAGTTGCTCTGTTAACTGCACAGATCAACCACCTACAAGGTCACTTCAAAGAGCACATCCACGATCACCATTCACGTCGTGGTCTACTACGTATGGTTAGCTCTCGTCGTAAGCTTCTTGCTTACCTTAAGCGTACTGAAGTTGTACGTTACCAAGAGCTAATCAAGAAGTTAGGTCTACGTCGTTAATTTTAACGTCTGATCTATTAAAAGGAGGCTATGTCTCCTTTTTTTGTATCTGAAATTTAGCTATCAGGGGGCATATTAGCTGCTTGTGGTTGTATAAAAGGATTACCAAAAAAGAGGGGGGAAAAGTTACCGTGTGCTTAGAAGCCAAATATAGATGCTAAAATTGGTAGTCATAAGCTCAACAGGTATGAATACATCTGATGTAAGGGCTGAGGCTTGTGATAGAGGATGCTAACTAATTGTTTTAATGGCGCTAGGTTTAACTACAATATATTTTTGTTCGAAATCACCTGCCGATAAAGGTTCACTAAAATAAAACCCTTGTCCTATCTGGCAACCTCTGTCTTGCAACCAAGCGAGCTGTTGTTCGTTTTCAATTCCCTCGGCCACAATATTAAGCTTAAGCTGCTTTCCTAGCATTAAGATAGTTGATGCAATTGCACTATCATCCGGTAAATCTGACACAAAACAGCGATCAATCTTCATGGTGGTGATGGGCAAACGGCGTAAATAAGATAACGACGAGTAGCCTGTACCAAAATCGTCAACTGCAATTCCAAACCCCGCTACTTTTAGTTGTTGAAGCTTGGTGATAGCCGATTCAATATCGTTCATTAATGAGGTTTCTGTTATCTCTATTTCGAGCAACTCTGGAGCAATCTGATAGCGAAGAGATGCTTGTTTAATATCTGGCACTAAACTGGCGTTTTGGAATTGTTGAGTCGCAACATTCATCGCAATAGGAATCGAAACTTGAAATCGATTTTGCCAATCACGGATGGTTTTACAGGTTTGTTCTATGACCCAGCGACCAATCGGGACAATAATTCCTGTGTCTTCCGCGACAGGTATAAAAGAGATTGGGCTAATCAATCTACCGTCTTTTTGCCAGCGAATAAGCGCTTCACAACCAATTAGTTCGCCGGTTTTTATATCGAGCTTTGGCTGGAAGTACAATAAGAATTCATCATTGTTTAGTGCGTCATGTAAAGATGCTTCAGTTTTTAATCTTACCGCTGCACGTTCGGTCATTTGCGGCTTAAAGTAGGCCCACTGATTTGAACCAGCCGCTTTGGCGCTATACATTGCAATATCAGCATGGCGAATAAGATCGTCTGCTCGTAAACCATCATCAGGATAAATTGCTATTCCCACTGATGCTGCGGGGTGAACGGTATGTTCATTGAGAAGCATTGGATTATTGAGTTGTTTTAGTAACTTGTCGACAAAGTCTGCGGCCTGGGCTGGGGATTCTAAACCATCAGCCAGTATCACAAACTCATCGCCACCGAGTCTGGCAACCGTACCTATATTGGCCGAGATTAACTCTAGGGTGCGGGCGACCCTAATTAAAAACTGATCACCAACTTCATGACCTAATGAGTCATTTACGGTCTTGAAACGGTCTAAATCGATAAATAACAGAACAAATTGACACTGCTGTTGTTTAGCTCGCGAAATGGTTACTGCAATAGTTTCAAGCAGCAAGGTGCGATTGGGTAAGCCTGTTAATGGGTCTCGCGTTGCCATTTTACGGAGTTTGGTTTGGGTCTTATCAAATTGAACTAAAATTTGGTTTAATTTTGAGGCAACAAGGCCAAGTTCATCGTCTTGATGTGAACTTGGTATAGGTAAGAGGTTCGCTGCTGGAGACTCCGGGTCAATATTATCGATTGAATTGCTTATTCGAGCGATGGGTTGAGTTAAAAAGCGATGGAAAACGATGGAAAGCACCAGCGTCAGTAGAAATGCTCTCGCTAAGGTAGCCCACAAGCTTAACCTCAGTGTTAAAAATAAAGAGTTGGTGAGCTCTTGTGTATCATAAGCAACGATTAATGTTCCGATTAGCTCTTCATTGCCATTACTATCAACATAGTATGGTCGATATATATTGCGTGATATTTGCTTTAAATCGCCAAATAACTCTGCGCTTATGTCTTGAAAGATTTGTGGACTTGTAGTCATGGCTCCATTGTTGACAGAAACAAAAGGGCTTTGGTCGTCTAATTCTAAAATTGCGGATCTAACATGTTGGACTTTTATGAGCCCTTGCACGGTTTGTGTGGCCAGGACATCATCGAGAGCCCAAACAGCGTTTGTAGCGGGTTGCTCTACCGAATCTAAAAGTTCATGTTGATTGGTGGTCAGGGTTTTCCTGGCATCATTCACAAGCCATGATATTTCAACAATAAAGATCGCTACGGCAAAAAATAATGCTGCTGACACGACCAAAATAGTCTGCTTCCAAGTGAGAGATTTGAAACGCTCCTTCATCAATCCTTGTCCTTAATATCAATGGCTTATGCATATTGTTTTGATGGCGACAGGCGTGCAGTTATCATGCTCTTAGGCTGATTGAACCACTTTAGAGAAAAGATTGCTCTTTGTCATCAATCATTCTCTTTAACTATTGAATAAACTTGCAGTATACTTACGCGCGTAATTAAGGTAATTAAATATTAAGGAATGGTTCACGTGAATCCAATCGTAAAGAGTTTTGAATATGGTCAGCACACAGTCACATTAGAGACTGGGGTTATTGCACGTCAAGCAGATGCAGCTGTTTTGGCAAGTATGGGTGATACAACAGTTTTAGTGACTGTTGTTGGCAAGAAGTTTGAAGAGCCAGGCCGTGACTTTTTCCCGCTAACCGTTAATTACCAGGAAAAAACATACGCAGCTGGTAAAATCCCTGGTGGATTCTTCAAGCGCGAAGGTCGTCCATCTGAAGGTGAAACCCTTACTGCACGTCTAATCGACCGTCCAATCCGTCCATTATTCCCGAACGGTTTTAAGAACGAAGTTCAAGTCATCATCACTGTTGTTTCTGTTGATCCAGAAATCAGCCCAGAAGTTATCTCTATGATCGGTACTTCTGCTGCACTTTCTATCTCTGGTATTCCATTTAATGGTCCACTAGGTTCAGCGCGTGTTGGTTACGTAAACGGCGAATACATTCTTAACCCAACGGTTTCTCAACTAGTTGATAGCCAATTAGAGCTTTCAGTTGCTGGTACAGAAAGCGCCGTACTAATGGTTGAATCTGAAGCAAGCGCATTGCCTGAAGAAGTTATGCTAGGCGCAGTTGTTTATGGTCATGACCAACAGCAAGTTGTTATTCAAGCGATTAAAGAACTTCAAGCTGAAGTTAACAAGCCTGTGTGGGATTGGTCTGCACCAGTACAAGACGAAACTCTTGTTGCTAAGATTAAAGACTTGGCTGAAGCGGGTCTTACTGAAGCTTACCAAATCGAAGTTAAGCAAGACCGTTACGCTCAAGTTGGCGTTGTAAAGTCTGCTGCTAAAGAAGCACTATTGGCTGAGAACCCAGAAGCTGATTCGCGCGAAATCGACGGTCTTCTTGGTAGCTTAGAGAAGAAAGTTGTTCGTAGCCGTATCATTGCGGGTAATCCACGTATCGATGGTCGTGAACCTGATATGGTTCGTGCGCTTAACGTTATGGCTGGTGTACTTCCACGTACTCACGGTAGCTCTTTGTTCACTCGTGGTGAAACACAGGCGCTAGTAACTTGTACTCTTGGTACTGAGCGTGATGCACAGAAGATTGATAGCATCATGGGCGAGTCTACAAACCGCTTTATGCTTCACTACAACTTCCCTCCATACTCTGTTGGTGAAACAGGCATGGTTGGTTCTCCTAAGCGTCGTGAAATTGGTCACGGTAAGCTAGCATGGCGTGGTATCAACGCTGTTATGCCTACAGCTGAAGAATTCCCATACAGCGTACGTATCGTGTCAGAAATCACTGAATCTAACGGTTCAAGCTCTATGGCTTCTGTATGTGGTACTTCTCTTGCTCTTATGGATGCAGGTGTACCAATCAAGACTTCAGTTGCAGGTATCGCAATGGGCCTAGTTAAAGAAGGCGACGATTTCGTTGTTCTTTCTGACATTCTAGGCGATGAAGATCACTTAGGTGACATGGACTTTAAAGTAGCCGGTACTCGTGACGGTATTACTGCACTGCAGATGGATATCAAGATTGAAGGTATCACTAAAGAGATCATGCAGATTGCTCTACAGCAAGCATACGGTGCACGTGTTCATATCCTAAATGTTATGGACCAAGCAATCTCTGGACACCGTGAAGATATCTCTGATCACGCTCCACGTATCACGACTATCAAGATCAACCCTGAGAAGATCCGTGACGTTATTGGTAAAGGTGGTGCAACTATTCGTGCACTTACTGAAGAAACCGGTACTACGATTGAGCTTGATGACGACGGTACAGTTAAGATTGCTTCTTCAAATGGCGATGCAACTAAAGAAGCTATCCGTCGTATTGAAGAGATCACTGCAGAAGTTGAAGTGGGTACTGTATACAACGGTAAAGTTGTTCGTATCGTTGACTTCGGTGCATTCGTAACAATTCTTCCTGGTAAAGATGGTCTAGTACACATTTCTCAAATCGCTGAAGAGCGCGTTGCGAACGTGTCTGACTACCTAGAAGTGGGTCAAGAAGTTAAAGTTAAAGTGATGGAAGTTGACCGCCAAGGCCGTGTACGTCTTTCTATGAAAGAAGCTGCACCTAAAGCTGAAGCGCCAGCTGCTGAATAAGCACTAGCACTTTGAATCTAAAGGAGGCCATGAGCCTCCTTTTTTTGGCTTTAATATATTGCTCTGATTAATTAATCGGCAATAATAAGATTATTTTCAAATCCTTGATAGCAGTCATGAATAGGGGTTGCTATGATTGAGGCTATTGGCGAACTCAAAAGGTTAAATGGATGAATCAAATGATGCGAACAGCCGTAATCCTCGCAATGGCAAGTATGAGTATGCTGCTGACAGGATGTGTATCCACTCAGTCTGAAAATGATCAGCAAGCGGCAATTAAAGTTGCGCCAGTCTCTCCTGACTATAAGTTAGAAATTACTCTAGCAAAGTTAAATGAAATCCTTGCTTCTGTGGAGTTAACACCAGAACAACGTGCACGTTTTCATTATGACCGTGGCGTGATTTATGACCGTGTTGGCCTGCGCATCTTAAGCCGAATAGATTTCCATCAGGCGTTGAAACTACAGCCTAATCTTGCAGATGCATACAACTTCCTTGGGATTTACTACACTCAGGAAAGTGAGTTTGAAAGTGCTTATGAAGCATTCGATGCTGTGATAGAGCTTTCTCCTGATTACGACTATGCCTTTTTAAATCGCGGTATTTCTCTTTATTATGGCGAACGTATGGAGCTTGCCGTTTCGGATATGAGTGATTTTTATGCTCGTGATCCGTCCGATGGCTACCGCGTGCTATGGCTATATTTAGCTGAGCGAGAAATTGACGAAGTGGCTGCAAAGAGTCAGCTTGCACAGCACAGAGCTCAATTGCAAGATAATGCTTGGGCAACAGCACTAGTCGACTACTACCTTGGAACAAAAACCAAGCAACAGATTTTTAGTTTGGCGCAAGAGGGATTAAAGCATCCTCAAGAGTATGCGGAGCGCCTTTGTGAAGCTTATTTTTATATGGCCAAGATTGCGCAAAAACGTGGTGAACATGCACAAGCTGCAAATTACTTCCGCTTAGCCCTAGCGACCAATATTTATGACTTTGTAGAACATCGCTACGCTAGATTAGAGCTCGCTAGAACCAATGAGCTGCTAAAAACTGCTGTTAATTAATAGCGAACTTAAAAAAAAGCCCCTTCAGAGGAGCTTTTTTATTGCTTGTTATTTACAAATAGCAGAGATGCTAATTTTACCCGCCTAGTTTGGTAGCCAAAATATAGGTGAACGGCTATAATTGCGGCCTTTGTAAACTCCCAGAATTACAGGTAAACATGTCAGGCTATAAAGTTGAGGTCGACAAACGTCGCACTTTCGCCATCATCTCTCACCCAGATGCGGGTAAAACCACCATTACTGAAAAAGTGCTTTTGTTCGGAAACGCGTTACAAAAAGCGGGTACCGTAAAAGGCAAAAAATCAGGTCAGCATGCTAAATCTGACTGGATGGAGATGGAAAAAGATCGCGGGATCTCAATTACGACATCTGTAATGCAGTTTCCATATAACGATGCTTTGGTTAACTTACTCGATACACCTGGTCACGAAGACTTCTCTGAAGATACCTATCGTACACTTACGGCGGTTGACTCTTGTTTGATGGTTATTGACTCTGCTAAAGGTGTAGAGCAACGCACTATTAAGCTAATGGAAGTGACACGTTTACGTGATACGCCAATTGTTACCTTCATGAACAAACTTGACCGTGATATTCGTGATCCAATCGAGTTGATGGATGAAGTTGAAGAAGTACTTAACATTGCGTGTGCTCCTATTACTTGGCCTATTGGTGCAGGTAAAGAGTTTAAAGGGGTTTACCACTTACTGCGTGATGAAGTGATTCTTTATCAAAACGGTATGGGCCACACCATTCAAGACTCCCGTATCATCAAAGGGCTAGATAACCCAGAGCTTGATGAAGCGATTGGTAGCTACGCTGCTGATATTCGAGATGAGATGGAACTGGTTGTTGGTGCATCGCACGAGTTTGACCACGAGCTATTCCTAAAGGGGGAATTAACACCTGTATATTTTGGTACGGCTTTAGGTAACTTTGGTGTTGACCATATTCTTGATGGTATCGTTGAATGGGCTCCGACGCCTCAGCCTCGTGAAACTGAAGCGCGAGATGTTCAGCCTGAAGAAGAGAAGTTCAGTGGTTTCGTATTTAAGATCCAAGCAAACATGGATCCTAAACACCGTGACCGCGTTGCCTTTATGCGTATTTGTTCTGGTCGTTACGAGCAGGGCATGAAAATGCACCATGTGCGTTTAGGTAAAGACGTTAACGTAAGTGATGCACTGACATTTATGGCCGGTGACCGTAACCGTGCTGAAGCGGCCTACCCTGGTGATATTATTGGCCTCCATAACCACGGTACGATTCGTATTGGCGATACGTTCACACAGGGCGAAAAGTTACGCTATACCGGTGTACCAAACTTTGCGCCGGAAATGTTCCGTCGTATTCGTTTAAAAGACCCATTAAAACAAAAGCAACTGCTTAAAGGTCTTGTGCAGTTATCTGAAGAAGGTGCTGTACAGGTATTTAGACCATTAGATAGCAACGATTTGATTGTTGGTGCCGTGGGGGTACTGCAGTTTGAAGTGGTTGTTGGTCGTCTAAAGACAGAATACAAAGTTGAAGCCATTTATGAAGCGATTAGTGTTGCGACTGCACGCTGGGTTTACTGTGATGATCACAAGAAACTTGATGAATTCAAACGTAAGTGCAGCATGAACTTAGCATTAGATGGTGGTGATAACTTAACGTATATTGCGCCAACTATGGTGAACTTGAACTTATCAATGGAACGTTATCCAGATATTCAGTTTGCTAAGACTCGTGAGAACTAAACATTATTAGTTTCAGTGTCAATATTTATAAAACCCCAAGCATTGTCTTGGGGTTTTGTTTTTTACAGTAAAGACTTTTTAAATTTGTTATTGCCCCAACGCTGATGGCTAGAGCGCCGCTAAGTCAGTTTAATAGCAGCAAGTAATCTTAGCACACAGAAAATCATGATATTTAATTAATGCTTGAATAAGGGTAAAGGGGTCAAAGAAAGCTAATGCCTAGCTACTAGTGATTTATATTGGCAATAATAGACAAATAATTAGCCGTATTTAGGGTTCAAAAGAGAGTTGTTTATTGAGCCTAATACGAATTGGTACTACATTGACAATAGGTTTTTAAATGACAATAAAACCAGTAAATGATGCAGTTAGTACCAAATGAACTTGTATTATTTCGGCTTATGTAATGCATCTCTGGCGCTAAGGGACTGGAATGAAACTGATAACTTATTTTTGGACTAAGTATATAAATTGGTGTGATTCAATGGGGTTAACTCCTGATAATCGTCGTTGTTGCATGGCAACTAGAGAAGAGCCTGAGTTGAAAAGGGCAATATTCAGCGGTTCTAAAACCCAAAGTGCAGTCAATCCGTTACAAGAAAAGGTCGAGACAATAACCAATGACAGCCGTGATGAATAAGGGGCTAGCAATAGCAGCTTGTCCAAATCGAAAAAGCCCAATGATAGATAGCCATGCACATCTTGATTTCCCGGACTTTGATGGAGATCGAAAGGAGTTACTGCAGCAAATGCGCAGTGTCGGTATTCAAAGTGCGATTATTCCTGCTGTTGATGAAGCGCAGTGGCCTAAGTTGATTGAGGTTGCAGAGCGCTTTAATTGTTTTTACTCGTTGGGGGTTCATCCTTGGTATGCGGAGGATGCGACGGATGCGACATGGTTGTCTTTACAGGCATTGCTGCGGCAACATAAAGAGCGTTCTGGGCTAGTCGCCATAGGTGAATGTGGGTTAGATAAGTTACACAAAAGTAATTTCATAACACAAATGAGCGTTTTTGAAGCTCAAATAGAGCTCGCCTGCGAATTTGATCTACCTCTCATTATTCATGCTGTCAGGGCGCATGAAGAAATACTAAAGAGCCTTAAAAGCCTGAGTCCATCAAGAAGAGGAGTTATCCATGGCTTTTATGGTAGCCCTCAATTAGCTGCTCAATATGTTAATTTAGGCTACAAGATAGGGGTAGGAGGATTGTTACTCAATGATAATGCACCAAAGTTGCAACTTACGGTCGCTGAATTACCTATAGAATCGTTCGTCTTAGAAACAGATTCGCCTGCTATGGCACCTAAAAATAGTCAAAATATTCGCAATACACCGTTAATTTTACCTGACATCCTTCAAAAAATAGCTAATTTACAAAAAAAGTCTGCCGTTCTGATTTCAGAACAGATGTTTTCTAACGTAACGCAACTCTTTGACCTTTAGTTTTTTTCTACTTAAACAGATGTTTGTCGCATCGTAATTCTCAAAGAAATCATTGAAATAAAACCTCAAAAATATGATCAATACGACGCTTTTACCGACGTGGTCGGGTATAATCGGGATCGTAAAAAAAGGTTGGTTAACAACATAATTAAAAAGTATTAACAATAGGGTGATGGTTAATGGATATTTTAATGAGTTTAGTAGGGGTGGTCACCTTACTTGCGATAGCTTTCGGGTTATCAAACAATAAAAAAGCAATTAACAAGCGTACTGTTTTTGGTGCGTTGGCAATCCAAGCCGCTTTAGGTGGTTTTGTATTGGCAGTTCCAGTTGGTAAAGACATTCTTCAAGGTATGTCAGATGCAGTATCTAGTGTTATTGGATACGCGCAAAACGGTATTGGTTTCTTATTCGGTGATTTAGCTAACTTTAAAGTTGGCTTTATTTTTGCCGTTAACGTACTACCTGTCATCGTTTTCTTCTCTTCTTTAATCGCAGTTCTTTACTACTTAGGCATCATGCAGTGGGTCATCCGTATTATCGGTGGTGGTCTACAAAAAGCATTAGGTACTAGCCGCACAGAATCTATGTCTGCAACTGCTAACATCTTCGTTGGTCAAACTGAAGCACCACTAGTTGTGCGTCCGTTTATCGCGACTATGACTAACTCAGAGCTATTTGCAATCATGGTGGGTGGTCTTGCATCTATCGCCGGTTCTGTATTAGCGGGTTACGCGCAGATGGGTGTACCTATCGAGTACTTAGTTGCCGCTTCATTCATGGCTGCACCAGCTGGTCTATTAATGGCTAAGCTAATGCATCCTGAAACTGAAGAAGCTAAGAACGACATGAGCGACTTACCAGAAGATCCTGATAAGCCAGCTAACGTTCTTGATGCAGCTGCAGCAGGTGCTTCATCTGGTATGCACTTAGCATTAAACGTTGGTGCGATGCTGTTAGCATTCGTAGGTTTAATCGCTATGATCAACGGCATTATCGGTGGTGTTGGTGGATGGTTCGGAATGGAAGGCCTAACTCTAGAATTAATTCTAGGTTACATCTTCATGCCTCTAGCATTCCTTATCGGTGTGCCTTGGAACGAAGCGCTTGTTGCTGGTTCATTCATCGGTCAGAAGATCGTTGTCAACGAATTCGTAGCGTACTTGAACTTTGCTCCTTACCTAAAAGATATTGCAGATGGCGGTATGGTAGTTGCTGAAACTGGTGTGGCAATGACAGACCGTACTAAAGCGATTATCTCTTTCGCTCTATGTGGTTTCGCAAACTTATCTTCTATTGCGATTCTGCTTGGTGGTCTAGGTTCAATGGCGCCAAGTCGTCGTCATGACCTAGCTAAGCTTGGTGTTCGTGCGGTAATCGCCGGCTCTTTAGCTAACCTAATGAGTGCTACACTTGCTGGTTTATTCCTAGCATTGTAATACTCAGAAAGATTGGGTCGATATAGACCCAATCTTTGCTCAATTTGCATTCTTTAAGTTGAGCTGACTAATAAGTCAAACGTATTCCAAACTCGATGTTTTATGAAGTGATCAGTGACTATGGTTAGGGATTGCTTCGGCTTTAAAATGACAAAAAAGATGATTAGATAGTCGATTCTGTCACAAAATCATAAAGTTGTTTCAATGTTAAAACTTAGTGTTCGCATTTTTACATTAATCATGTTGAAGTTTGGCGGAAATTAAGTAAAATGCGCGCCATAAAAAAGAAACGCTGACTCTTCATAAAGAAGGGCGGCAAACCATAAAATAAAATGGGGTTGATGATGAAAAACGTTAAAACTTTAGCACTAGCAGCTACTGCTGTTGCTGCAACAATGTCTGCACCTACATTCGCTGCTGACCGTACTGATCTACGCGCTGGCGATTACAGCTGGATGCAGTTCAACGCAATGTACGCTGTAAACGAACTTCCACGTGACGGTTCTACTGACGGTGGTCACGATTACCTAGAAATGGAATTCGGCGGCCGTGCTGGCATCGTTGACCTATACGGCTATGTTGACGTGTTCAACGTAACTAACCGTGACTACGGTGACAAAGGCGCAGGTTCAGGAAAGAGCAAGTTGTTCATGAAGTTTGCTCCACGTTTCTCTATCGATGCTATGACTGGCATGGACCTTTCTGTTGGACCAATCCAAGAAGTATACTTCTCTACTCTATTCAACTGGGATGACCGTGTTGGCGAAGGCGTTAACTCTACATTCTGGGGTCTAGGTGCTGACGTTATGGTTCCTTGGTTAGGTAAGACTGGTATGAACGTTTACGCATACTACGACCTAAACAACAAAGAGTGGAACGGTTACCAATTCTCTATGAACTGGTTCAAGCCAATTGTTAACTTTGACAATGGTACTTTCATCTCTTTCCAAGGTTATGTTGATTACCAGTTCGGCGCTGATGAAGTTTACTTCGCTCCAGGCGAAAAAGGCTTCTCATCTTCAGGTGGTGCTGCTTACTTCGGTCTACACTGGCACTCAGACAACTACGCGCTTGGTTACGGTCTAAAAGGCTACAATGACGTGTACTTGCTAACTGATGATGGTGCAACTGGCCTAGAAACTACTGGTTTCGCACACTACTTCACAGCTACTTACAAGTTCTAAGCATCGCTTAGCATTTTGTAAATAGACGACAGAGCCGCGATATTCGCGGCTCTATCTTACAGTTCAAATAACCCTTTAAAAGCTCGATTTTTTATTTAAACTTACGCTAATATTGTCATGTAAACTGCTTAATATTTACCTAAGCATCAGCTATATTAACTATGCTCATTTTATGAGTGTTCAGATAGAGTTTGTTTATGTAAGCATTAACGACTCGTCAAAAAATAAGACGAGCAGTGTATTGTTAGTTAGATAAGATTTATTACGCGCTAAAACGGATTTTTCGCGGAAAGGCAGATAATCAGTGATAACACTCTCCCTTCCCGGTCTTCATGGATTCAAGTCGTGACATTAGTGTCAGGATAGATGGGCTTACAGTAAGCTCACAATGTTGGATACCTGAATAGTATTTTTATGTTGAGTGCGTTAAAAATGCACGAACATGTGATTCGGTCATGCCCGAAGACCCGGCCCAAAACTATAATCAAAATAAGCCAGTTCAAGGCATTGCCGTGCGACAATTTTCAGTTTTATTAATTATTTGAATCTTTCTCGGAGAGCTATTATGAGCGACTTAAAAAAAGCAGCACAACAAGCCATTAATCTAATGGATCTTACCACGCTTAATGACGACGATACTGATCAAAAGGTTATCGATCTTTGTCATAAAGCTAAGACGCCAGCTGGCGATACTGCTGCAATCTGTATTTACCCACGCTTCATTCCGATAGCGCGTAAAACACTAAACGAAATTGGTGGCGATGATATCAAAATTGCTACGGTAACTAACTTCCCACACGGCAACGACGACATTGCTATTGCTGTACTAGAAACTCGTGCAGCTGTTGCCTACGGCGCAGACGAAGTTGACGTAGTATTCCCATACCGTGCATTAATGGAAGGCAACGAAACTATTGGTTTCGAGCTAGTAAAAGCTTGTAAAGAAGCTTGTGGTGAAGATGCAATCCTTAAAGTGATCATTGAATCAGGTGTATTAGCCGATCCTGCGCTAATCCGTAAAGCATCTGAGCTTTCTATCGATGCTGGTGCTGACTTCATCAAGACGTCTACAGGTAAAGTTGCCGTTAACGCAACACTAGAAGCCGCTGAAATTATGATGACTGTAATCAGTGAAAAGAATTCTAAAGTTGGTTTCAAGCCAGCCGGTGGCGTTAAAGATGCAGAAGCTGCAGCTGAGTTCTTAGGTGTCGCAGCTCGTCTTCTAGGTGATGATTGGGCTACTCCGGCTACATTCCGTTTTGGTGCTTCAAGCCTATTAACTAACCTACTGCACACGCTTGAGCTAGGTGACGCACCACAAGGTGCACAAGGTTACTAATCTTTACTGATTAAACTTGTCGTTAAGTGTGATCTAAATCTAATTAGGTGTATCAAAAGTTCGTTAGTATGTAACAATATTACGGCTTTTGATTCACTTTAGCAGAATGCTAACTAAAAGCTCTATTGAATAGAAACTAAGTTACACTCTTGGAGGTAGTACATGTTTTTAGCTCAAGAAATTATTCGTAAAAAACGTAATGCTGAAGTACTTTCGACCGCAGAAATCCAATTCTTCGTCAACGGTATCACCAACAATACTGTTTCAGAAGGTCAGATCGCAGCGCTAGGTATGGCGGTCTATTTCAATGACATGAACATGGATGAGCGTATTGCACTTACGACCGCAATGCGTGACTCTGGTACCGTGCTAAATTGGCAGTCACTGGACTTAAACGGTCCAATTATCGATAAACATTCAACTGGTGGTGTAGGGGATGTCATTAGTTTGATGTTAGGCCCTATGGCAGCAGCTTGTGGCGGTTATGTACCGATGATTTCAGGTCGTGGTCTAGGTCACACTGGCGGTACATTAGATAAGTTCGATGCTATTCCTGGCTACAACACCGAGCCTGATAGCGCTCTTTTCCGCAAAGTAGTAAAAGAAGCTGGCGTGGCAATTATTGGTCAAACTGGCGATCTTGTTCCTGCAGATAAACGCTTCTATTCAATTCGTGATAATACCGCAACAGTTGAGTCTATTTCTTTAATTACCGCTTCTATTCTTTCTAAAAAGCTTGCTGCTGGCCTTGATGCCCTTGCGATGGACGTCAAAGTAGGTACTGGCGCGTTTATGCCTACTTACGAAGCATCAGAAGAATTAGCACGCAGTATTACAGCGGTAGCGAATGGCGCCGGCACTAAGACGACGGCATTACTAACTGATATGAACCAAGTTTTGGCTTCATGTGCTGGTAACGCACTAGAAGTGAAAGAAGCGGTCGACTTTATGACTGGTGCTTATCGCAACCCACGTCTTTATGAAGTCACCATGGGCTTGTGTGCTGAAATGCTGGTATTAGGTGGCCTTGCTAGCAACGAGAGCGAAGCACGCACTAAGTTAAATGCTGTACTTGATAACGGTAAAGCGGCAGAGATATTTGGCCGTATGGTTTCAGGTTTAGGTGGTCCAGCTGATTTTGTAGAGAACTACAGCAAGTACCTACCTGATTCGCAAATTATTCGTCCAGTTTACGCTGATAGATCCGGCTTTGCAGCCGCGATGGATACTCGCGAACTTGGACTTGCAGTAGTAACACTTGGCGGCGGTCGTCGTAAGCCTGGCGATGCTCTCGACTACAGTGTCGGACTTTCTAAAGTCTGCGCACTAGGTGATGAGATAAACCCAGAGCAACCTATTGCATTTATTCACGCCCAATCTGAAAGCGCCTTTGCTGAAGCCGAAGCTGCAGTGAAAAAAGCGATCCGTATTGGCGACAGTAAACCAGAAGCAACTCCGGAAATATATCGTTATATCCGTGAGTCAGATCTGTAACGGAGCACCGTTTATGAAACGTACTATAATCATGATGCTGGATTCTTTCGGCGTTGGCGCAGCGCACGATGCCGAAGCTTTCGGTGATGTGGGTTCTAACACTTTTGGTCATATCGCAAAGGCGTGTGCCGAAGGTAAAGCAAATGATGGCCGTGAAGGTCCTTTAAAACTGCCGAATTTGGCGCGTTTAGGCCTGGGTCATGCATCTAAAGAAAGCACGGGTGAATTTCCTGCAGGCTTTGGTGATGATGTTGAAATTATTGGTGCTTATGGTCATGCTGATGAATTAAGCTCTGGTAAAGACACGCCAAGTGGTCACTGGGAAATGGCGGGTGTACCTGTTCTTTACGAATGGGGCTACTTTAGTGAGTTAACTAACTCATTTCCGCAAGAGTTGACCGACAAGATTTTAGCTCGTGCTGGTTTAACTGAGTTTCTAGGTAATTGCCACTCTTCAGGTACAGTGATTTTAGATCAGCTTGGCGAAGAGCATATGCGCACAGGTAAGCCTATTTTCTATACCTCTGCAGACTCGGTATTCCAGATCGCTTGTCATGAAGAAAGTTTTGGTCTTGAAAAATTATACGAGCTTTGCATTATTGCTCGTGAAGAGCTTGCTGATTACAATATTGGTCGTGTGATCGCGCGTCCATTTGTGGGAACTGGTCCTGGCAGCTTTGAGCGTACGGGCAACCGTCGTGATTATGCGGTTGAGCCGCCAGCACCAACGGTACTGGATAAGCTAAAAGCAGCCGGTGGTGAGGTGGTGAGTGTGGGTAAGATTGCCGACATTTACGCCCATTGTGGTATCACTAAGAAGGTGAAAGCGACCGGCCTAGAAGCGCTGTTTGATGCGACTTTAGAGCAAGTTAAGCTTGCTGGTGATAACACGATCGTATTCACTAACTTCGTTGATTTTGATTCACATTATGGCCACCGCCGTGATGTTGCTGGTTACGCTCGCAGTCTCGAGTACTTCGACTCGCGTCTACCTGAGATTTTAGCACTGCTTGATGAAGACGATTTCTTACTGCTGACTGCAGACCACGGTTGTGACCCAACTTGGCCTGGTAGTGACCATACACGTGAGCGTGTACCGGTTCTTGCATATGGTGCGGGTCTAGAAGCGGGCTCATTAGGGCGTCGTAACAGTTTTGCTGATATGGGCCAGTCTATCGCGAGCTATTTCAAGCTTGAGCCGATGGAATATGGCGAATCTTTTATTCGTTAAGCTGTAAATAAATTTGAATTTGGTGGCTCAAATTGAGCCACTAGCAAACAAGACTAAGTTGATACAACGGTCTAAAAATATAAATAGGGGTTATTCTGATGGCTACACCACACATCAATGCCGTAGACGGTGCATTTGGCGATACAGTTCTATTTCCAGGCGATCCACTACGCGCTAAGTACATTGCTGAAACTTTCCTAGAGAACGTTGAGCAAGTCACTGACGTACGTAACATGCTAGGTTTCACTGGTACTTACAAAGGCGTTCGTATCTCTGTTATGGGTTCAGGCATGGGTATCCCATCTTGCTCAATCTACGCGACTGAGTTGATCAAAGATTACGGTGTTAAGAACCTAATCCGCGTGGGTACTTGTGGCGCTATCAGCACTGACGTTAAAGTACGTGACGTGATCATCGGTATGGGTGCTTGTACTGATTCGCAAACTAACCGTTTGCGTTTCCGTGGCCAAGACTTCGCAGCTATCTGTGATTACGGTCTGCTAAGCGCAGTAGTTAAAGCTGCTGAAGCAAAAGGCACTAAGTACCGCGTAGGTAACGTTTTCTCTGCTGACCTATTCTACACGCCAGACCCAGAAATGTTTGATGTGATGGAAAAGATGGACGTACTAGGTGTCGAAATGGAAGCTGCTGGTCTATACGGCGTAGCTAAAGAGTTCGGTGCTAAAGCATTGTGTGTTGTAACTGTATCTGATCATATCCGTACAGGTGAAAAGACGACTTCTGACGAGCGTCAAACAACATTCAATGAAATGATTGAAATGACACTAGAAGCTGCTATTACTCTGTAATAGTTAACTTCGCAGCTTAAGCTGCAGTGTTAAAAAAACGGACGCTTATGCGTCCGTTTTTGTTTCTATAATATGCTTATATTTAAGTGTCATCATTGGAAGCTGTTTTCGATGCTGTTTTGGGTATTGCTTTAGCGCCAGTTTTTGGTCCCGCAGGTACTTTTTGGGGCTGCACTGTCTCAACCTCAGCCTCAGCTTTTGTTTTTGCGGGTGTTCTAGGTTTTACCGTCGTTTTAGTTTTCGTTGGGGCTTTTACCACTATTTCAACTATAGGCTTTTCATCGCTAGCAATCTTTGTTTTTGATTTTGTTTTGGTTTGAGCGACGGGTTTAGTTTCATCATTAGCTTTATCCCTCGCTTTAGGCTTCGCCTTTTGCGCTAATACTGTTTGGGTAACCGGTTTTTCTTTAGGTTTTACTGGAGCTTTCGTTTTTACATTAGCCTTGGGCTTGGATTTTGCCGGAGCTTTTACCACAATTTTAGCTACGGGTTTTTCTTCTATAGGCTTTTTTACTGTAGTTGTAGTTTTGGCCCTTGGTTTAACAAGGGGGGATTCTGTCGCAGATTGTTTTTGGGTAGCGGTCTTTGTATCAACTATAGCGACTGGGTGCGTGCCAGCAATGATTTTATTGGCTTCAATAGCTACTTTAGGTTGTGCTTCATTGGTTGTTTCTTCAACCATCGAGGGCTGCTGAGCTCCGCTGTTAGTAGCGCTCTTTGCCATAGTCTCTAGGTCAGTACTAGTCGGCGTAATCTCTTGTGTTTTTTTGGCCTCTTTTAGCTCATTAGCCGCCTGCTGTTTCGCAGCTTTTGCCGCTGCTTTAGCATTTTTCTTGGTTAACAGTTGTCTTAGTTTTACTCTGGCTTTTCGCCTATCAAAATCTGCACGTTTAAAGGACAGAGCACGTGATAGCAGCATACCAATCAAGCCTGCAATTAACAGCATCATTTGTTGCTGTTCCATATTGATTTGGTGCGCTTCTTTAATCTCATTGAAGAAGTACTTAGGCTCTAGGCGCACTTCGACATAACCAAGGTTTTTTCCATCTTGAGAAACGGCTTCAACATAGGGAGGGTATTGTTCAAGAATATGGGCTAACTCTGCAGAGTCTGCTTCTAACTCTTCATCGATGACACTTTGAGCAAACGATAGTCTAACGCCATCTTCGCTAAATATGCTCGCAGACATTACCTTGGGATCGAGCACAAGGGCTTGGGCAAGCCATTGTAGCTGCTCATCATTTTCTAACTGCAGTGCAGGGGCTGCCCCGTAGGCGGTTTGCTGCACAAGTAATCTTGCCATCTTTTCGGTTTGGGACTTTAGAAGCTGCTGCCCTTGTAGTAGGCTTGTTTCCCATAACTGGTCTAGACCTATGAAAAGTGCGATAGCAATCATGATCTGCAACAATCGGCTTATTCGATGGCTCTTTTTTAAGCCTTTTAAATAGAACACTGAAACCCTTAATATGTTGTGTACTCACTTAATCATAATTGATTATGTCTGTACTCGGTAGCTGGAGAGTCATAACTAATGGAAAGTTCGAGTCAATCTACTGTTTTTACTTGGTTAAACACTGAAAGTAGCACGTCTTTTATTGCAGGGAAACAAAGATTCTCTCGTCATATTGAAGTTGAGTATCCGTTAAACTTTTCGCGCTATCGCATTGTGTTCTCAGCACCACTGCAAATTAGCAATAGTTTACAACAAGCCGAGTTCACCAAGATAGAAAAATGGCTTTCATCGCTTGTTATTGATGTTAGTTTAGCTGTGATTAAGCGTGATTGTGGCTTGTTTTGTGTAGAGGTTTGTACTGATAAGCCACTTACGGTTGAGCAAATATTACAAGTTAACCAGTCTCTAGAATTAGAAGTGTTTGAACTGGCTGCGAGTGCGCCAATCCTTAATCAGCCGGGCCTACTTGTAATGGATATGGATTCAACGGCTATTGAGATTGAGTGTATTGATGAGCTTGCCGAGATGGCAGGTGTTGGTGCGGCCGTAAGTGAAGTTACCGAACTTGCTATGCAAGGTGAGTTAGATTTTGAGCAAAGTCTACGCGCTCGGGTTGCAAAACTTAAGGGGGCAGACGCGAAGATTATCCAAACATTGTGTGACAAGTTGCCGCTGATGCCAGGACTTGAGCCTATGATTGCGGAGCTTAAACTGCACGGTTGGTATACCGTCGTTGCATCTGGCGGGTTTACGCCATTTGTAAACCATTTAAAGCTATTACTTAAGCTGGATGCAGCGTTTGCGAATAAGCTAGATATTGACCATGAGAAGTTACTTGGCACGGTATCGGGGCAAGTTGTTGATGCTCAGTTTAAGGCGGACACAGTGCTCAATTGTTCAGATAAGTGGCAGATTTTAGATGGACAAAGAGTGGCTATCGGTGACGGCGCTAATGACATTCCAATGATAAATACCGCCGACTTTGGTATTGCTTACCACGCTAAGCCAAAGCTGGCAGAGGTAGCGGATGTTAATATTACTACCCTAAACCTAAAGACTCTGCCTTATTTGTTTCAATACAAGTAAGCTTTAATTGAGACAAAAGGTAGTGATGATTGCTGCCGTATTAGTTTAAAGTTAAAAGCTCATCGCGATATTGAATGATACCGTTGTGGGCTTTTTTGTTTTAAAGCTTAGCTATGATATTGATTAATCTCTTCCATGTATCTTAGTCGTGTTTTAATTGCGGTTATAGATAATAATTATTAATTGCCTCTAGAGTTTTTACTCTTGTTTTTACTGTTTTGCTTCAGTAGTTTATGAAAGAAAAACAAGAGAGTATGGCTTGAATATTCAGCAAAAATCTTATTATATCCCTTATAAACATGGTCATTTGCATTTGAGACAGATTGTTCCGGTGCAAGCTGATATGAATAAATCTCCTGTGCTGATGCTGCACGGGGCCATGTCGAATGGTAGAGTGTTTTATAGTGAGTCAGGTAAGGGCTTAGCCTGTTATTTGGCTGATGCGGGCGTAGTCGTTTATGTGCTAGACACCCAAGGGCGTGGGCTCAGTGAACCTAAACTTGCTCGTGGCTTTACAGGCGGGCAAGGGGAAGTGATCCGTGAGCAATTACCATTAATCCAGCAATATATTCTGTCTCTTCACCCAAATACTAAAACCGTCCATTGGTGCGCCCACTCTTGGGGCGGGGTGTTGATGGCGAGTGCTATCGCTCGCTATGACAGCTTACAAGAGTCTGTTGCTTCATTAGTTACCTTTGGTAGTAAGCGTCGTATTGAAGTTAAATCTTTGCAAAAATGGCTTACTGTCAATCTAGTGTGGAATAAGTTGGCACCATTAATAGCCTGGAAAAGCGGGTACTTGCCAGCGGACAAACTAAAAATGGGTATGGATAATGAATCACGATCATCGCTTAGGCAAACCATAGACTGGGTAAAAGGACGTTGGGTAGATAGCGATGATGGTTTTGATTATGCCTGCGCAGCTAAACAGGCGAGTTGGCCAAAATCTTGGTTTATCGCAGGTAAGGGTGACAAGGTGTTAGGTAATCCTGCAGATGTGCAGAGAATGATTAAGGAATGCCGAATTAAACAGGTCGATTACACACTTTTATCAAAGAAGCAGGGCTTTAAGCATGACTATGATCACGGCGGCATGCTGACACATAAAGATGCTGTAGATGATCACTTTCCTCGCATTAAAGACTGGTACCACAGTTTTAACGGCTAACCTTAATTTGCCAAAGGCATTGATGCTTTGGCAGGGCTTCAGTTTGTATTATTTAGTGTTGCTGGGCTAGCAACGGTGCGAGTTTAACTAGCTCAGCTAAATTGCTAACCCCAAGTTTAGTCATGAGCTTAGAGCGGTGAACCTCAATGGTTCTGATTGCAACACAGAGGTCGTTAGCCATTTGCTTGTTGGTGTTACCGGCGATCACTAATTCAAAAATTTGGGTTTCACGTTCAGATAAAGTATTGAACAGTGCTTGATTAGTGAGCTTCCAATGCTGACGCACGCTGTAGGCTAAACCTTTAGCGATGGATTGCGATAATACATTGCCTTGAACCGGTTTTTGAAAAAAGTCGAAAGCGCCATTTTTAAATGCATCAACAGCCATTGGTACATCGCCGTGACCGGTTAAAAATATGACTGATAATGGACTTTTAGCCTCTGTGAGTAGTTGTTGTACTTGTGGTCCTGTAAGCCCAGGCATTCTTGCATCTAAAATAACACAGCCAGCTTGGTTTAAGTCAACCAGGGCAAGAAAATCATCACCGCTGTTAAAGCAATTAAGCTTATAACCATAACCGTCCATTAAAAAGCTAATGGAGTCGACAATTGCTTCATCGTCGTCGACTAAATAAACTGGCCCTTCAATATTCTGCTCCACAAAACACCTTTATTTTAGCAATGCTTAATTGATTGATATCTCAGTTTGCTGCTTTTAGCGAACTATTTTGCAGGAATCATGAATTGGGTCACGCAGCAAAGTCTGAAACCTAGCGTAAGCTATCGCTAATCAATCAAATTCCACTATGGGAAAGCCTGCCGCTACATTGCTAAATTAAACAATGTCTTGAGTTAATCACTTTTCTAGTAATTTAGTTTAAAGTTATGTGGTTGTGGAGTCTAAGGAAATGAAGTTGCCTAAGGTTTTGTTGTGTCTACTGTTACTGTTATTTTCATCTGCCACCTGGTGTAAGCCGCAGCAGTTTTATGTTGGTGTGCTTGCTAATTGGGGGCATCAGCAAGCTGTCGAGCGCTGGACACCCATGATGGAATACCTTAATGAACAGGTGCCGCAGGCTGAGTTTCATGTATATCCCGGCAACTTTGAAGCCTTAAATTTAGCGATGGAGCTAGGGCAGATCCAGTTCATTATCACTAACCCTGGTCAATACTTGTATTTATCCAATCATTATCCATTGTCGTGGTTGGCAACAATGCGCTCAAAGCGTCACAACGGCAGCACTTCTGCAATTGGCTCGGCGATCATTGTTAAGGCGGATAGTGATTATCGGACTTTGTATGACCTAAAGGGAAAAATCGTTGCAGCGAGTGATCCGCATGCCTTAGGCGGCTATCAGGCAACCGTGGGGTTAATGCATAGCTTGGGGATGAACCCTGAGACTTATTTTGGGCAAACAAAGTTTCTCGGTTTCCCACTGGATCCGTTGTTATATCAAGTACGTGACGGTAACGTTGATGCGGCAATTACACCGTTATGTACTTTAGAGGATATGGTGGAACGCGGGTTGATCCGTCGTAGTGATTACCGAGTTTTAAACCCTAGCAGGCCAAAGGGTATTGAGTGTCAATGCAGTACTAACTTGTATCCTAACTGGTCATTTGCCGCGACTGAAAGCGTTAGCACTGAGCTGAGTAAATCAATTACTCAAGCGTTACTCGATCTCACCCCTGACACAGACGCAGCAATGAGTGCTCAGCTTAAAGGCTGGACATCTCCTATCAGCCAGTTGGCAGTGATCAATTTGTTTAAAGAGTTGCATGTTAAGTCTCCTGACAGCAGTCGTTGGGACTCCGTGGAGCAATGGCTTAAAGATAATCGCCATTGGGGCATTTTATCTGTCTTAGTGTTTATTATTGCCACGCTCTACCACCTATGGATTGAATACCGTTTTCACCAAAAGAGTAGCTCACTCATTGAATCAGAGCGCCAGTTAAAGCAACAAGCTGTGGCGTTAGAACGATTACAGAGTGCATCAATTATTGGTGAGATTGGCGCTGGGCTGGCCCATGAAATAAACCAACCTATTGCCGCTATAACCAGTTATAGCGAAGGCGGTATTATGCGCTTGCAGAGCCAAGAAAAAGTCGATGTACAAGCTTGTATTGAGTTACTAGAAAAGATCCACAAGCAGTCAACTCGTGCTGGTGAGGTTGTTCACCGTATTCGTGGTTTGTTAAGGCGGCGAGAAGCAGTGATGGTTGACGTTAATATTCTAACTCTTGTTGAAGAAAGCATATCACTGTTAAGGCTTGAGCTTGCAAGGCGCGAAATACAGGTCAATACCCAGATTAAAGGCGAGCCATTTTTCATTACTGCTGACCGAGTCGGTTTGTTACAGGTACTGATAAACCTTATCAAAAATAGTTTAGATGCGATTGCAGATAGTGAAAGTGCCCGTGTTGGTAAAATTAATATCGAACTGGACTTTAAAGAGTGTCAGGTCAATTTGCGTATTACCGATAATGGCTCAGGTTTAGCGATGGACTCGGACACACTCATGGCGACCTTCTATACCACTAAGATGGATGGTTTAGGCTTAGGCCTCGCCATCTGTAAAGAAGTGATTAGCGATCACGATGGTCACTTCTTGCTGAGTAACCGTGATGATGGCGTTACAGGCTGTATGGCAACACTGAGCTTGAAAAAGCGTGGCAGTGAAGCGCCGATAGAAGTGTAACTTAAGCGCAAGTGGTTATCGATTACCTATGGATATGAGTAAACAGATGTGCGGCTATTAAGCCGCACACTTTGTATCGAAAACATGCTGTAGCCCCCAATTATACCAAGCATTTTTCTTTATGTGGTTTACCACAATTTACAGTTTTTGGTCGCTGTGGTGGTGCAAAATTGAACTGTGAATTGCCTCACAATCCCACCTATCGGCTTATCAGTATGTGGTTTACCACAATATTTAATTTTTCTTGTCTCAATAACAATGATGAAAACCTTAGCAGTAGGTTGATTGCCAATCGCAGTTAACCCGAGCTTAATCCAGCGCTTTGCTAAGGATCATTGTCATTGGGAGATTTATCATGAGACTAGATCGGCGAACCTTCATTAAAGGAGCTGGAGCGGGTACTGCAACTTGCGCATTAGCCACGCTGCCGGGTTCTTTAGCCGCCCTTGGGCATTCTGAGTTACAAGGCAGCGCAGAGTCTGTTGCCAGTATTTGTGAAATGTGTTCAACCCGCTGTCCGATTTCTGCTCGCGTAGTGAATGGCAAAAACGTATCGATTTTGGGTAACAAGAATGCCAAGTCATTTGGTGGCGCAGTATGTGCCCGTGGCGGTGCGGGTCATAGTCAGCTTTATGATAAACAACGTATTGTTAAACCGTTAAAGCGTGTTGGTGAGCGTGGTGAAGGTAACTGGCAAGAAATTGAATGGGATGAAGCATACAGTATCATCGCTCAGAATCTGAATAAGATAAAAGCAGAGCATGGTGCAGAGACTGTCGCTTTCTCTTCTAAATCAGGCTCGTTATCGGGTCACTTATTTCATTTAGCCAAAGCTTTTGGTAGCCCAAATACTTTTACTCACGCATCTACTTGCCCAGGCAGTTATGTCATTGCTGCAAAAGCGATGTTTGGCGGTAAGATTAAACGCGACCTAAGCAACTCTAAGTACATCATTAACTTTGGTCATAACCTCTATGAAGGCATCAACATGTCTGAAACACGAGGTATGATGAATGCACAAATGGAGAAGGGCGCAAAGTTGGTGGTATTTGAACCACGTTTCTCTATTGTGGCCGATAAAGCTGACGAGTGGTACGCGATTAAGCCGGGTACAGATGTTGCGGTAGCCTTAGCGATTTGTCACACCTTAATTAGCGATGATTTATATGACAAAGACTTTGTGGCGCAATATGTGTCAGGTTTTGATGAATTTGCTAAAGAAGTTAAAGCCTATACACCAGAGTGGGCAGAATCTGTTAGTGATGTACCTGCAGAAGATATTCGTCGTATTACTCATGAATATGCAGCTGCGGCGCCGCATGCGCTAGTCGATTTTGGTCACCGCTCATCGTTTACTACCGAAGAGTTTGAAATGCGCCGTGCGTTATACGCCGCTAACGTATTAGTGGGCAATATTGAACGTAAAGGTGGTTTGTACTTCGGTAAAAAAGCGGCTAGTTATAACAAATATGCTGGCGACAGTGTGGCGCCAACCTTGGCAAAGCCAGGTGTTGAAGGTATGCCAAAAACTGACGCCAAGCGTATCGACATGGTTGATGAGCAATATGCGATGACTTGGTCGTCTGGTGGTATTTATCAAACCATTCTAGATGCCACTTTAGAGGCCGTGCCTTATCAGTTACGTGGCTGGGTCATGAGTCGTACCAACCCAATGCAAACCATGACAGATAGAGCCCGTATCGTTGAAACGATGCAAAAGCTTGATTTCATTGTTGCTTGCGATATCTATATCAGTGAATCAGCAGCTTATGCCGATATCTTCCTACCTGAATCAACTTATCTTGAGCGTGATGAAGAGATTGCAGACAAGTCAGGTAAGAACCCTGCTTATTACGTGCGTCAGCGCGTTGTAGAAACCATTGGTGATACCAAGCCAAGCTGGCAGATCTGGAAAGAGTTAGCCACAGAAATGGGTCAAGGTCAGTATTTCCCCTGGGAAAACATGGAAACTTTGCAGCTATTCCAAGTGCAACGTGATGTTAATTTACTCAGAAAAATTAAAGACGAAGGCTTTGTTAGTTTTGGTAAGCCATTAATGCTTCGTGAGCGGGGCATGGTTAAAGACTTTGTTGCAGCTTACCCTAACGCTAAGGCTGTGGATGCTGATGGCACCTACGGCAGCCAATTAAGCTTTAAAACGCCTAGTGGCAAGATTGAGTTGAGTTCGGAAAAAGTTGAGAAAATGGCGCCTGGTCGCGGTGTGATCCGTTACCGTGAAGTTACCATGAAAAAGGCCGATGAGCTGTTCTTTATCCAAGGCAAAGTTGCAGTTCACACCAACGCTGCGACTCAAAATGTGCCCATGCTAGCTAATCTGATGTCTGACAATGCTGTTTGGATCCACCCAATCACTGCTGGACTACTAAATATTTCTAGTGGCGATAAGATCCGTATCTTCAACGATACCGGTAGTGAAGAGGGCCATGCGCTTGTTACTCCGGGTATTCGTCCTGATACGGTATTTGCCTACATGGGCTGCGGCTCAAAGAACAAAGAACTGGCTCGTGCAACCGGTAAAGGTGTGCACTGCGGTAACTTACTTCCTCACGTGACTTCTCCGGTGACAGGTATGAACCTGCATACAACCGGCGTCAAGATTGCCAAGATTTAATCGGAGTTAATTATGACTAAGCGTTATGTTCTCGTACACGATGAAAACAAATGCATTGGCTGTCAGGCTTGTAATGTTGCTTGCCGCAGTGAAAACAATGTACCAGAGTCTGTGACTCGTATTCAGGTGAGAATTGAAGGCCCTTACGGTAACTTCCCACACCTACATTTTAAGTACAACCGCGTTTCATGTGAGCAATGTGAAAATGCACCTTGCGTTAAGGTATGTCCAACTGGCGCAGCTTACGTTAATGATGATGGCATAGTATCGATTAACGAAAAAAAGTGCGTCGGTTGCCTTTATTGTGTCGCAGCTTGTCCTTACAAAGTGCGATTTATTAACCCTGAAACGCGGGTGCCAGATAAGTGTGACTTCTGTAAAGAAAGCCGCTTAGCACGAGGTGAAGAGCCAGCGTGTGTCACTGTATGTCCAACTCAAGCTTTGGTATTCGGTGACGCTAACGATATGAACTCTGAAGTGCGTAAAGTGCTAGACACCAAGAATCATTACCAACAAAAGGTAAACCTTGGCACTGAGCCACGTGTTTATCGCATTCCTAGCCGTAAAGGAGGGATCACAGCATGAACAATATCTGGGGCTCAATGGAACAATACGATCCGGTAGTGTGGAACTGGATCATCGCAGTGTACTTATTTATGGCGGGTCTATCTGCAGGCTCTATGCTGGTGGCTATAGGGCTGAAATGGTACAAGCAAAGCCGAGGTCAACCTACTGAAGGTTTACCAGTGATTAAAGCGGCAGCGGTTATTGGCCCGGTCGCAATTTGTTTGGGTATGGCGTTGCTAGTGCTGGATTTGACTAAGCCATTTGAGTTTTATCATATCCTGCTAAATTACAATCTAACCTCTGTGATGGCCTGGGGAGTAATTGCTCTACTCATTTATATTCCACTGGTGTTTGTGTTTGCCGCGCTAGTGTTTGAAAAGCTAGTTCTGCAATATGCACCTTGGCTTGAGGGGACACTAAAAGTGTGTCGTCAGGTGGAAAATAGTCTTAATAAACTTATTTTCGCTCTGGGTCTTGGTGTCGGTGTATATACAGGCTTCTTATTATCGGCAATGATCAGTTACCCAATCTTGAACACGGCTGTACTGCCTGCATTGTTCTTAGCGTCAGCGCTATCTGTTGGCTCAGCGGGTAATATCTTAGTGGCGACTTTGTTCTTTAGTAAGAAAGAGTCTGACTGTATTGAACAGGTTCATCGTATTGAGTACCCAGTGGCCTTTAACGAAGCACTTTGTTTGGTACTACTGTTTGTAGGTCTTAACTTTTCGGGCCCAGCAGCTCAGGCAGCGACAGCGGCAATTACGACAGGTACTTGGGCCAGTGTGTTCTGGTTAGGCGTGGTCGGTTTAGGGCTTGTAGTGCCAGTGCTTGCCAGTACGGTAGCACCTAAGGCATGGCGCCACACCAAAGGCTTCTTAATCACGGTATCTTGTAGCACTATTCTTGGTGTACTTGCATTGAGACACTTTGTTGTTTACGCAGGTCAAAGCTATATTAGTTAAGTCAAAAACCTTTAAATTACTATTGTAATTAATGTGTAAGAAAGTCCAAACAAATGTTTGGGCTTTTTTTTGGGATTTATTCGCGATAGCAGTTTGAGTACAGGTTATTACGATTACTTTGGATTTATTGTTTATTAAACAGGTGCTTAAGAGTTTATGTGTGCTTGTTAGGATGGCGTTTTAACTGTGCTGGTATAACTGCGCGCTAACGCGAAGTTAGAAGCCTAAACGTTTGTTGTTTTACTCTCTAAAGCCAATCAGGTAGTTGAGAGCTTTTTGGTCGCTACTTATTGGCTAAATCATTCATGAATACAGCAATATGCCTTTAGTGCTGAGACTTGTCTCGCATCTGAAGTAGTGCTGTAGTTAACCAAATTAGTCTAGCTGCTGAAATAAGTACTTAAAGATAATATTTTGCATAAGTACTTATCTCTAATTAGTACTTTATATAAGCACTTAAATATCAGCGTTATACATAGATTTATTTATGTTGGTGGCGTGTATTGATACGAGTTTAGTGAGTAGGGGGGATGGACAGTTTAAGGTTTTATCTTGGAAAGGACATATAAAAAGCCACCGCTTGGGTGGCTTAAATTACTCGGCTATTCTGGGTGATTACTTGATGGTTTTTTTCAATACTGGCTGCGCTTTCGGTAACACCGCCTCTTGAATTATTTCACTGACAATCGGCTTTCTAGCGCGTCTTTTCTTTATGATAAAACGGCTAAGCAAGCTGACTATGGCAATACCAAGTGTGATAAATGGCGCAATGATTAGCACCATAGTTACAACTCGAGCAATACCTTCAGGTAGATAAGACAGTGCATAGCCAAAGCCCAGTAATAATGCACACCAAATAAAGGCACTTAACCATGCAAAATAATGAAAATTAGATACTTTCTTAATGTGTAGCCCCATCATTAACGGTAACAAAGGGCGTACAACCGGTATAAAACGTGCGGTAAATAGAGCTAATAAACCGTGTTTATTTAATAAGTTATCAACCGTCTTCATACGGTTTTCCGGTACGGCATCAATCCAGCGTTGGATCTTAGGTAATTTGTGCAGCCATTGGCCTTGTATAAAGGCGAGCCAACTTCCAGTCGCGCCAGCAATGACGAGTGCTGCAAATACCAAAGGAAAACTGATGATCCCGGCAGCGGCTAAACTACCTGATAAGATGACGACACTATCACAGGGCATAGGGGCTGCTGGAAGAAATGCGCTTTCAAGCCAAATTAAGGTGAATACGCAAACGTATATCATGGTTGCGCTGCCAGGACTTTGCAATAAAGCGAAATCTTGCTGCCAAAGAGCTGTAATGACTGAGACAAATGAATCTAGCATTGCCGGTGTTCCTAAGTGGGCCTGATGCTCAAAGCTATTATTAAATAATACAATAGTTTGAGTGGGTAACTAAAGGGATTTGCTATTGGTGTGTTGAATGTTAGATCGTTGTCAAACCTTCATCATTTTCTATGCGCAAACCGCCTGAGTTCGCACTATACCTCAGGATTAAACGATGCTAATTAACTATTCATCTTCATTAATAAAAATACATCTTCAGTTAATCAGAAATTCATTAATGCTTATTTATCCATCAATGGCAGTTGCAAGCCAAACCTTTCTAATCTGTCAATATGGTCAACGTATGGATAAAAGCTTGGGTTACATTGTTAGCTGTTGTGGCAGCAGTATAGGGAGGCATTTTAAATCCACTCGCATGTATTGCTATGCTAACTATATTGGTTGTTTAAGCAAAATGATTGCCACAGAACGGCTTACACCAAATAGTTGTTTTAACTAGCATAATGGTTTTGTAGGGCAAATAATAATTCTGTAAATTGGAGTTTTTTTAGTTTCTACTATTGAGGTATGCAGTAATAACAACATTAAACTAGGTTAATGTTGCACTAAGCTGGTGATATTGGCATAAAATAGCGGCCTGTAAGGCTCGTAATTATAAGCGAGAGCATTTGCCAGCCAGATGCTTTGGCATTGAGTTGCATTGGTATAGAGAAAAGTAATTATGTTGGTAGTTAATAGAGGCCTAAAAGCAGTTGCTTTACTTGAGGCGACAAAAGGCTTGTTATCGGTAATGGTCATTTTTGGCTTACATAAGCTAGCAGGCGAGAATTTGCAGCAGTGTGTCGAGGCGTTAATTAGTCACTCCCATTTAAACCCAGCTAATCATCTGTTACAGGAAGTGGTTACAGAAGCGGGTAAAATCAGTGCAAGCAATCTTAGTTTAGTCATGGCTGGAGCTGCACTCTATGCCGCAGTGCGTTTTATCGAGGCATATGGCCTTTGGCGCAGCCTACTTTGGACCGAATGGTTTGCATTATTAAGCGGCGCAATTTACTTACCATTTGAGATCTATGGGCTCTTTACTAAGCCCGGTTTATTAACGTTTGCGGTCTTGGTAACTAATATCGTGGTTGTAGGGTATATGTATCGAGTGATTAAGCATAAACCGAGTTAGTTGTTTGCCTACTCGGTTTTATAGAAATTAAGAGTTGTTTTATTTTAGACGTTGTTGAGAGCCAAGTTCAGGATAACGCATGATAACTTCGCTAGTAATATCTAAAAACTCACCAACGCCAATAATATTCCATAGCTGCTCTTCGAGCTTCTTGGCTCGATGTGAAGCATAGACACTTAAGTACTCTCGTTCACGACGTATGTAATTGAGATCGGGTTTACCTGCTGCGCCTCGATAGACTCGTAGCGCGATAAACTCACCGAGTTCTTGGCTGCGTTTGATGAAATTAATTTGCTGTTTTTTATCTGGCAAATCAATATCACTAATACAGTGTACTTTGATTTTCCCTTGTGACAGACGAGACAACTGCACAAAAACTTCAAAATGAGTTAAGCCATATTGTGGCTTTGCGGCTCTAATAGGAGTAATAAAGTCTCGTTTTAATTTGTCGTCATGCAGCAAAGGACTTAAATCATATCTGAGTGTGTTGTCAGTTTTTGATGCAAAAAGGTTTGCGATATCATTATTTTCAGTACCGATACCTAATGTTGAAAGCCGTGCCGACTTTTCTGTTCGTTCAACAAAATATGGTAAAGATGCAAGTTTTCGCATCGCAATATTTTTCATGCCATCAGCGAGCTCTTTACCGTCCTGATTGTTATCTGTTAACTGCTCTAGTTTTTCACGGTTATGCCTAATGAGTCGGTTCAAAAACTCAACCCCTGCATGAGGAGTGTGCTCAACTATTGCAGATAGATGTAAAGTGACCCCATTTTTTCGAGTTCGTAGTAAGCGGTAAGGCAATTGCTGTAATGATACTTTTCCTGCAAGTGTTTGTAGCTTTGGAAAGCTGATGGCAATCGGCTCCGCACTATTAAAGTCGGCCTGACTTGTGAGCGTTAGCTTCATACCACGACTCGAAATATCATCAGTACTGGCAATTGCGCTCAAGCTACCTTGGTTTAGCTGCACTGCGGTTTTAAAAGCAAACCGTGATTCATTGCGTCGCTCACTAAATTGCAATGAGATGAACTTCAATAAATGTTGGCTAACTTTCTGTTGACCAAAGATTTTCAACTCATTCACGCTGGGTGGGTTATCATCAGCTTTTAGAATTTTATCCCACTCTTGATATTGCTCTGCAGCATCTGGATTGGTCACATCAATAATTTGTAGTACATGACTAAAAGCGCCTAATTGAGCTTCAATTTTTGGTGAATAATTACCTTGGTCTCCGGGTAAGATGCAGGCTTTATACGACTGTAGGTGATCGATAGTTTGCTTAGTTACCCTAAACATCTTAAAGCTTGGTTTAGTTGCTGCAAAACTTAAGAACAGAGCCAAAAATCGGCTATTATTTAGCTCTGCTAAGCTCGCAGAATAGTAATATTTAGCCCCTTGAGCACTAAAAATAAAACTGAAAAACTGACAATGCTCACTTGCGTCATCAGATTCAATAATATGTTTAAGTCTTGTTGGCGATAGAAATGCAGTTAGCTGGCTAATGTCATCTTCATCTTTAAAATATTGACTTATGTTTTGGTTTTCTCGGCTTAGTAAAGCATGACTCAGCTGATATGTTGTCGTTTCACTATCAACCTTTTGTTGAATAAACAAAGGAAGATGTGGCAGATTTGGCAGATAGTAGCGTTCAAAACCAAGGCCTTTACTGCTAGTTAGCACATCATTGACGTCGACCTTATAACGATACTTATGGCCAATAATCAACTTTTTGAGCATCTCGCTCAAAGCTTCTGAACCCGATATGCGCTTGAGTCTTAGCCAGCTATATTCTCTGTTCTGTTCGACATCAACGATTTGATAGTCCACACCATGTTGCAGATCGTGATGATAATATTCATCACTGAGTTCCAGCAATTTAACTCTAATAGGTTGATAAGTTTTTAGGCTATGCTTTGCCGGAAGGCGAATGCGTGCGCCGCCAACGGATAGGTCGACGGTAATTCCATTTAACGATTGCTCTGCTTGAGAGACGTTAATACGCATACTGTAATTCATACGCTCTTCACTACGCGCAAAATAACTACCTAAAACAACGCCATCGGCAACAAAAGGCGAGATATTCGCTTCAATATTTAATTGCTTGGCTTTACGTAGCTTCAAAATGCGTTGCTTATGGCTAGCAATAACTTGCTCATAAACACCTAGTGTATATTCGTCCCGGTATAGGGCAATAGCTTCTAAAAAGCTTTCTTTAGCAGGGGCATCTAAATAGTGACGTTGCTGAGCGAAGGCAAATTCCTCGCATTCAAGTTCAGTCTTATTGCGTAAATCAATATTACGGGTACAGATTGAAGCAAGGCGGTTAAGTTCCATTTTTAGCAAAAAGCGAGTAGAGCTAGTCTCTGTAGAAGTAAGCTGCTCAAATAGTTCCTGAAAATCAGGCTCCATTAATAGCGGTTTTAACTGTTCAACTAGGGCTTTATGCAGATCTAAGGTCATTAATCACTTCTTTTGGATGCTAAAAACGCCAATGGCTGATAGGCTCATAGGCAACTTTTAAGGGGACTATCCCAACTTTAATTAGTATCGGCCAATATTGGCATTACTTTACCGATTTTATGTGATTTAGACAGGGCTATGGCAAAGATTAAAACAGCTTATGTATGTAATGAGTGTGGGCAGGACTTTCCACGTTGGCAGGGGCAATGTAGTGCTTGTCAGGAGTGGAACACCATTAGCGAACTTAAAATTTCGGCTGCAAAACCAGCGCGAGCAGCCGTTTCTGGCTACGCTGGTTCTGTTGGTGGCGGCTCAAAAAAGCTTAATGAAATTGAAGAGTTTGAAGCGCAGAAAATGCTTACTGGGATCGGCGAGTTGGACCGGGTGCTTTGTGGAGGCTTAACAACAGGTTCCGTTAATATTATTTCAGGCGATCCTGGAGCAGGTAAAACTACGATTTTATCGGATCTCGTATCGCGTATGTCGCAGTTGATGCCATCGCTTTACTGCACAGCAGAAGAGTCATTATCTCAGTTTAAAAACCGAGTTAACCGGTTAAAGCTCGATTGTAATGAAGACAATTTGTACTTAATGGCCGAAACCAGTGTCGAAGCGATTATTGCAGAGCTTGAAGATAAGAAGATCAAGTTTGCGGTTATTGATTCTATTCAGGCAGTAGTTACCGATTTAGCTAATGGTAGCCCAGGATCTCCGTCGCAGGTTAAGGGCAGTGCCCAAGCATTAACTCAGTATTGTAAACAAAATAATGTGACTATGTTTTTAGTTGCTCACGTGAATAAGAATAACGAAACTGCAGGACCGCAAACCTTAATTCACATAGTAGATTGTTTGACACATATTGAATGTAATGATGGTCAAGTTCGTACCCTCAGAGCGAACAAAAACCGTTTTGGTGATGTCGATACCGTGGGCATTTTTAAAATGACAGAGCGCGGTATGATCAGTGTCGATAATCCGAGTGAGATATTTCTATCGGGCTCAAGCACAGAATCTCCGGGGGCGGCGATCACTTGTATTCGTAAGGGAAACCGAAATCTATTACTCGAAATTCAATGTTTAACCACAGAAACTGAAGCTGAGTTCCCTCAACGTGTATGTGTTGGTTTGAATATGAACCGAATTAAGATGCTAACAGGTATTTTACGCAAGCATACTAAGACTAAGATATTTCACGATACTTACTTTAATTTGGTTGGCGGCCTTAAAATTGATGAGTCTGAGACTTGTATCGATTTAGCATTAGTGACGGCATTACTGAGTAGTTTAAATGATTTTGTCGTGCCAAGAACTACCTGCATTATGGGAGAGCTTAGTCTTAATGGCGACGTACGCCCAATTGACAGTGGCGTACCTAGGGTAAAAGAAGCGGTACAGCATGGCTTTACTGAAATCTTTATTCCTTTTCGCAACTACCATAAATCGATGGAAGGTGCGGGCGCTAAGATTATTCCCATAAAGACAATTCATGAATTACTTGAGTTAATTAACTAACGATATAAAAACACCGCATTTATTGCGGTGTTTTGTATTTATTGTCTTTGTTATGCTATTTAAGATTTACCATCTAAGGCAAAAAGGCGCTCTAATTCGCGGTCTAATAATGAAGCATCACCGAGGTTAAGCTCGAGTAATCGGCGTAAGTGACTAATGCTTTCAACATCGATATGTTGGCAAGCTAAGCCTAGTTGATTGTCTCTTTGGTGAACAACCCGCACCTGCATTTGAATGCAAATTTCAGAGTCATGGATCATAAACTCAAGCGTCAGCGCGTTATCGTTAAGTTCGAGCCCTATAGGTCGCTCAATTAAGGCCCCATTCAAGCTGATATCCAGTAGTTGAGTTTGCCAGCACTTTCGAGTACTAATCAGTTTAGCGTCGGCTGTTAATATTAGCCGCGAAAACTGTCGTCTATCATCCATATCGATCCTTGAGCTTGCAGCATGCTGAGCTACTGCTTTATTTTATTAGTTGTAAATATTTTGCAAAGGTGGCATCACCATATGCTAAGTGATTGTGATTATACATATTTAAAGATGGAAGTGTTGTTTTTTAAAACAGTTATTAACGGTTAGCTGCACTTAAAGTGCAGGCTCTGAATCGTAGCTAACCGTTTTCTGCGGCACTAAGCTATAAGTCAAAATAATAATGGTTACTAGTTGATAAGCGATACCAGACCAAGAGCTAAGATAGGCTGATAGTGTCAAATTAAGCATATTGCTGAACAGCATTGCAAAGCGTAGTTTTGCTCCAGCGCAGTAAAACAGGGCAAAGCTCATAACTATCGCACTCGCAACAGCGCACCATTCACTCCAATGCTCAGCCAATGTGAGGCCTTGAACTAACGCCGCTGTGGCAAATAACACTGGCAAACAATGAATTCGACGTTGAGTTAATGTTGTGAAGTGACGGCTACAGGCAAAACGAAATAGGTTAAGGAGCTGGTTCATCATTCCCAAACTACTACCAAGTAACCCAAGATGAGCGGCGGTAAGCCCTGAGGCGATAACATTACCAGATAGCAACTGCTGATCATTTTTTTGTGCGTTGGCCCACCAACCTATAGCCATTGAAACAAAGCCCAACGCTTGAACCCATAATAACGCTTGATGTGATAACTCGAACACTAAACAGTAAAACCTAATGTACTTTAAAAACAGCTCGCCATTGTCTACTTTTTGCACTTGGTAACTGTGATCATCAACTCGCTATTGTTTATTTGTTGCTCGGTTAATCTGTAAAGTGTGAGTGAGATCGCTAAATGTCGCTGTTAAGCGGTTCTGTTGGAGATATTGAGTCGTCAAAATTGACGTTTGGCAAAACAGATTTAATAAGCTCAAAAAATTTGTGATATCCGATTGTCAGCAGTTTGATGAGTATTGAGCGCAATGAGCATTGCGAGTTACAGTGTTTTTTCTGGTAAACTTCAGCATAATTTACCTGTTTACTTCAAGGATTGTCAGCGTGTCATTTTCATCACTTGCTTTAAGTGACAAACTTTTAAGCGTGCTTGCACAAAAAGGCTATCAGCAGCCAACGGCGATTCAAATTGAGGCTATCCCGGCAATTATAGCTGGCCAAGACATTATGGCGAGTGCGCAAACAGGGACGGGGAAAACCGCTGCATTTACTTTACCTATATTGCAACAATTACTCGATCTAACAAAGTCTGATTCAACGGAAGAAGCTAAGCAGCCAAAAGTGTTGGTGTTAACGCCTACTCGTGAGCTCGCTGTGCAAGTGAGTACTAACGTTAACCAATATGCTGTAAATACAGATATCACCAGTTTAGTCATATACGGTGGGGTGAGTATCGATGCGCAGGCGTCTAAGTTAGCAGCAGGCGTTGATGTGATTGTCGCAACACCAGGGCGTTTATTAGATCACGTTCGTCGCGGTTCATTGCATCTCTCAACGATAAAATATTTAGTGTTTGATGAAGCCGACCGTATGCTTGATATGGGCTTTATGGATGAGATTAGCGCTATTCTCAAACAGCTGCCAGCAAAACGGCAAACCATGTTGTTTTCAGCCACGTTTAGCAGCGCAATTTTTGACTTAAGTAAAAAATTGCTCCATAAACCACTTCGGATTGAAGTTGATAAGGCGAATAGTGCATCAGGAAGTGTTGAGCAAGTTGTTTATGCCGTCGATAGTGACCGTAAGGTTGCGCTACTTTGTCATTTAATTAATAAGAACGATTGGCACCAAGTACTTATATTTAGTCGTAAAAAGCAAACTGCGGATCAGATTGCAGAAAAAATGCTTGCATCGGGCATTGAAACTAAGGCGTTTCATGGTGATTTGGGACAAGGAGCTCGTGAGCAAGTGCTTAACGACTTTAAGCAAGGAAAAATTAAAGCTTTAGTGGCTACAGATGTCGCGGCTCGTGGCTTGGATATTGTTGAACTTAAAGTGGTGGTTAATTATGAGATCCCGTTTGTTGCCGAAGATTTTGTACATCGTATAGGTCGAACTGGCCGTGCAGGTAATACAGGTACAGCAATAACACTCTATAGCGAAGATGACGCCTTGTTACTTGAAGAGGTTGAGTCAGTCTTAGATAAACGTTTGCCACAACAGTGGTTAGCTGGTTTTGAGCCAGACTTAACTAAGATGGAAGAACCTAGCCGTAAAAATAGTAAAGCGGCTCAAAGACAAAGAGCTAAAAAGCGTGCTTTAGGTGGCAAGAAACGTCGTTAAGCAGCGAATTGCACTGATTGTTTTTAAGCAAGATAGCGATAATGCCTATTACAGATACCGTAGTAGGCATTTTTTGTTGATGGTTATCAAAAAAGTTTGCAGTAAACTATTGCCGAGAACTTGATTGCTGTAAACTCCGCGCCAACAAAGGCTGTGTTGGTAAGAGTAAATTTTACCAGGCATTTTTTGCTCGCAGGTCACTGTCGCTTATACAGGCGTCAGTGGATCTCTCACCCGATATTGTTAGTCGGGGCTCTACCTGCCATAGCCTTGTCCCCAACTGAGCTCAGTTGGTTTAGCCCAATTTAAGAGATCAAAAGGTATAACAATGATGAAGTCTGATCAGGCTCAAGCAAGCGCTACAACTCCTAACGATTCATTTCTGGATCGCTACTTCAATATTTCTGCTCGTGGAAGTACATTAAGACGCGAAGTTATCGCAGGATTAACCACGTTTCTAGCCATGGTGTACTCGGTTATTGTTGTACCGAATATGCTAGGTGCAGCCGGTTTTGATACCGGTGCAGTATTTGTTGCCACCTGTTTAATTGCTGCATTTGGTTCATTGCTAATGGGCTTGTGGGCAAATTTGCCGATGGCGATTGGCTGCGCAATTTCATTAACCGCATTTACCGCATTTAGTATGGTACTCGGTCAAGGGATCTCAATTCCTGTGACATTAGGTGCTATTTTCTTAATGGGTATCGTATTTACGTTAGTGAGTGTTACGGGTGTACGTCAGTGGGTACTGACTAATCTTCCTAAAGGTATCGCACACGGTACCGGTATTGGTATTGGTCTGTTTCTATTATTAATTGCTACTAATAGCGTCAAGTTAATTGTGGCAAACGAGACAGGCTTGCCAGTCGCTTTAGGTGATATTCATAGCTTACCTGTTATTGCAACCGTTATTGGTCTCGCGGCGACGATTGGTTTAGAGCGCCGGGGTATGCCAGGCGGTATTTTGTTGGTGATTATCGCTTTATCTATTTTTGGCTTAATCTTTGACCCAAGCGTGACTTACCAAGGTTTGTTTGCATTACCAGACCTTATGTCTGACAAGTCACTTATTGGTCAACTTGATATCATGGGAGCGCTAAACCCAGTGGTATTACCTATCGTATTAGCCCTTGTGATGACAGCCATTTTTGATGCAACAGGCACTATTCGTGCCGTTGCTGGTCAAGCTGAGTTGTTAGATGATAAAGACAATATTATTGGTGGCGGTAAAGCACTTACCTCTGATTCGGTAAGTAGTATATTTGCTGGTGCCGTTGGTGGCGCTCCGGCTGCTGTTTATATTGAATCTGCTGCTGGTACTGCTGCTGGTGGTAAAACAGGTCTAACAGCAACCATAGTTGGTTTGCTATTTTTATTGATGATGTTCCTAGCGCCTCTTAGTTACTTAGTACCTGCTTATGCAACTGCGCCGGCACTCATGTATGTAGGCTTGTTGATGTTGAGCAATGTGACTAAGCTTGATTTTAACGACAAAGTAGATGCAATGGCGGGACTAACTTGCGCTGTATTTATCATCTTAAGCTGTAATATCGTGACCGGTATTATGCTTGGCTTTGTGACGTTAGTCATTGGCCGTATTTGCAGTGGTGAATGGCGTCAAATTAAGTTGGGTGTACTGGCTATTACGATTGGCTTAGTCGCATTTTATATGGGTGGCTGGGCGATTTAATCATCTAGGCTTATGTTTTAAGATACTCGTACAAGCCAGTCAGCAGTGACTGGCTTTTTTATTGCGCGTGGCTATTGATATAGGGTTATCGATGAATAGCTCTTTTGATAAAGAACGCTCGATTAAAGCACCTAGCAGCTAAAATTGATGCTAGCTCAATAGCTCAATCATCGTTTAGTTATAGCACTTACCGGTGGTAATCTAGCTAACGACTGTGCTTTGGGTTTTAGTTTATTTGTGCGGCTTTATTGACGGCAAATATCATGATTATTGTCATAATAATGAACAAGAAATATAGCAATAGATTTTGAGTAGGTTTGAACATTAGCATTTTAATTATGCGACGCGTTTGACCTTTTTTGATGTTTCTTGTGAGGGGAACTGATGGGAGCTAATCAGCACTGCAGTTTGTTGCCATTGAAATAGTTGGATATCACCCTGACGTGACTCTGCGACAAATGTGCAGTTTTCCACCCAATCACCATCATTGATGTAGAGTATTTTGTTATCAAATTTGATTGCAGGCTGGTGGATATGGCCGCAGATCACCCCGTCAACATTCTTTGTCCGAGCATAACGAATGACTGCTGACTGATAGTCGTTAATTGCTTGCTGAGCTTTACCTATTTTGAGTTTTACATAGCTAGCCAGCGACCAATAAGGATAACCCAATAGACTGCGCACTTTGTGCAGGCCGCGATTTAAGAAAAGCAGTAAATCGTATAGGTGATCACCGAGCTTTGCATAAGCGCGACCAATACAGACCTCTGAGTCAAATTGATCACCGTGCAACATCAGTCATTTGTGGCCGTTTACCCCGCAATGTATATATTCATTAAAGATGGATAAATCCCACAAGTGAAAGCCGCTATAGGGCTTTAATACTTCGTCGTGGTTACCAGGAATATAAACCACTTTTACGCCATCACGAGCCATTTTTAGAAACTGTTGCAGCACTTTATTATGAGACTCAGGCCAGTAAACACGACGCTTGAGCGCCCATACATCAAAGATGTCACCAACGAGGTATAAAGATTCGGTTTCAAGTTGTTGTAGAAACTGCAATAGATACTCTGCTTTACAGTCTTTGCTACCTAAATGTACATCGGACAACCAGATAGCGTTAACGCAAATCGATGCTATATCTGAGTTGATAGGGCTAACGGAATTAGTGCATGAAAAGCGCGATTTTTCGTGTGGCTGCTTGCTCATAGACTTGCCATATCAGGGGGGTGATGGCGCTAGCGTAAAAGAGCTTGTTGACGGCAAGATGAACGATTTGTGGCAGCTTTATGACGTGCTGCAACTAAGTTGATTCTAACAGCTATAAACCTCTGCTTGGCTTAGACATAAAAAAAGGAGCGATTATTCGCTCCTTATTTAATCAATTTTGCTTAGAAAATTAAGTGAGCAACACCTGCGATAACAGGCAGTGTTACTAGTGTTCTGAGAATGAATACTACGAATAGCTCTAAGAAATTAACTGGGATTTTACTACCAATTAGAAGTGCACCTACTTCACTCATATAGATAAGCTGAGTAACAGACAAGGTCGCAATGATAAAGCGGGTCATATCTGACTCGATAGAGCTGGCTAAAATTGCAGGAATAAACATGTCAGCAAAGCCAACCATAATGGTTTTTGATGCCGCTGCCGCTTCTGGAACTTGTAATAGCTCTAGTAAAGGAATAAAAGGCATACCCAAGTATTCAAAGATTGGCGTAAATTCAGCAATCATTAGCGCGATAGTACCGATACCCATAACCACAGGGATCACGCCAAAAATCATATCTACGACGTTCTTAACACCATCGATAAGAGTGTGCTTGATGCCGCCTGCTGCAGAAGCTTTATTTAGTGCTTGATGCATACCCCAAGAAAATACGTTGTAACCGGCAGGGATCATTTCATCATCTGCATGGCGTGGCGTTTCATCAACATAGATATCTTTTTTCCACGATAGTGGAGGTAGTTTAGGTACAACAATCGCAGCCACAAAACCGGCAAGACAAACAGTTAGATAAAAAGGTACAAACAAATGCTCTAGCTTAACTTGTGAGATCACAACTAATGAGAAAGTGATTGATACAGCAGAGAAGGTGGTACCAATAACAGCAGCTTCTCTTTGAGTATAAAAGCGAGCTTCATATTGCTTGCTCGTCATTAAAATACCCACGCTACCATCACCTAACCAAGATGCCATACAGTCAATTGCACTGCGACCGGGTAAATTAAAGATAGGGCGCATTACTTTAGTCAGCATAGTTCCAAGTAGTTCTAGCAAACCGAAGTTAAGTAGCAACGGCAGTAACATACCCGCAAATAGGAATACTGAGAACAATACCGGCAATAGATCATTTAGGACTAAAGCGCCTGTGCCGCCAGAGCGAATAGCTTCTGGCCCAACATTGAAAAAGGTCAATGTAATAAAAATGGCGCCAAGTACACGTACGATCAACCAAATTGGGCTGACGTTAAATAGCGAGTTTAAAAATCGTTGCTCAACAATAAACTGAGGCTTAAGTACCTTAGTAAGTAATGAAGCAATAGCGGTGAAAATAACAATCGCAGTTACCACGCCAACTAACACATCACTTAACAGGTTTTGTAAGCCCTTAGAGATGATAGCAATTGGAATTGTAATGGCATCATTATAGTTAATCGGCATCATAAATAGCATTAAGCCAATGAGTGATGGCACGATAAACGTGAGTATTGTTTTCATGTTGTGGGTTTTTTGTTCTGACACTTTTATTTACACCCTAAATAACGAGTTTTGCTTTATGACAATAAACTGGTGCTTATGCATAAACAGATAAATTATTGAATATCCATTCAACTGTTAGTCAGCGATATATTCGCCTTAAAATATCTAAGCAATATTATTACGATTCTTAACTAGTGTAATTCACTACGGTCGAATAGTTATTAGCTCAATATGATTATTTATATTGTATCGGAAGTTTGCAAAAAAGCACAAAACTTTTTTATGGTTAAATCTTTTTAAAACAGATGTTTATTAATGTTGCGCTTCGGTTGCTATCTTGTGGTTTGTTTTGGCCATCAACTTTAGATTGTGACGGCCACTTGAGGATTTAAAGAAGAATTAACTAAATGTTTTTCTCAGAGATTTTGCTTTTTCGGCGTTGAACTTTAACTCCTTCACCGAAGCCTCGACTAAGTTAACCGCGCATAGGTTTTCACTCGACGCTTGACTAATTTGACTGATATTTTGGTTTATTTCACTGACGACTAAGGTTTGTTGTTCAGCCGCTACGGCATTTTGTAACGCTAATTGTTGGATTTCTTTCATTGATTGGTAGATGTTGTCGACCATTCGAGCGGATAGTTCAGCATCTTGGCTGCATAATAATGCTTTAGATTTGCTGTTATCCATCTGTTTTGACCATTCGGTCAACATGGCGAACATTTTATCGACACTTTTCGATATGCTGGTTGTTGATTGTTGAGTTCGGCTAGAGAGCGCTCTCACTTCATCGGCAACGACTGCAAAACCTCGTCCTTGCTCACCTGCGCGAGCAGCTTCTATTGCGGCATTTAGGGCTAGCAAGTTAGTCTGTTCTGCGATGGAGTCTATTTCTGACATGGCACTAGCAACTTCCTCTGCTTCCTTATTTAATAGGTGTGCATTGGCGGCTGCGTCAGCAACAGAGTCTGATAACTGGTTAATGCTGAGGGCATTTTGCTGCATCTTTTCACGGCTGTCGTGGCAAACTTGATAGGTCTGTTGCACGCTGTCTGATGTCGACTGAGTATTTTTAGCGACATCATTAATGGTGGCCCCCATCTCTTCGGTGGCACTGGCAATTTGTTCAATCTGCTGATTTTCAATATCTAAACCTACATGGGTTTGCTCTGCTGCGGCAATAAGTTGGCTGGCAATGTCTTCTATATGCTCGGCGTTGTCTTGTGAGCGCCCAAGTACACCTTGAAGTTTGGCATCTTTCATCATTAACTGAAAATCGAGCAATGAAGAAGTATCACGACCACAGTAAATAAAGCGGCTAATTGAGTCATAGTCTTGCTTCATTTTCATTAGTCGTGCTGGAACTCTAAAGGCCTCATCGTAAAAAATCGCTAAATTGACCAACATTAAGACGACACCAGCGACAATGACTCCCCAGCCCCAAAATGCTCCAGCTGCTAATAAACCTGCGCTAGCGCAAATCGCGGATAAGACTCTTTTATTAGCTAGGCTGATAGGGTCATCAACTCGCTTACCTTGATTTAGGCGTTGATATATCAGTGATGCTTGGTTGATTAAATGGGAGCTTGCTTGCATGCGCACGGATTGGTAACCGACAAGCTGTCCTTTATCAAATAAGGGGGAAACAAACGCATCAACCCAATAATGTTTACCATCTTTACAGCGATTTTTAACAACACCACGCCAAGATTGCCCAAGTTCTAGTTTTGACCACATCTCTTTAAAAGCAGCTTTGGGCATATCAGGGTGGCGTACCATATTATGGTGGCTCCCCATGAGTTCGGCTTCGCTATAACCTGATACTTCAACAAAACGTTGATTGACATAGGTGATCACACCGCGCCTATCGGTCGTCGATATAAGCTGGTCATTTGCTGTTAACTTTACTTCCTGGTTGATTAACCGTGCTGGCTGAATTGTCATTATTAGTCCCTGTGACAGCAAAAGCATTGTTTAATCATTACAATGCATTAACACAAGGCGTTAGAATATATTATTAATACAAACGTTTAAAATTTTTGAAGCGTTTTTTTAATCAAGTTACTGGATAACAAAGTTTACTGACTTTTTTACAGCGTTTTTTGGGATTATTGTCTATTTAGTCTATGATTTTTAGATTGTTTTTGTGTGGATTGTTATAAATTACTTGAATTAGTTATCGGTAAACTATAGAAATAACAGATAGGCAACGTAAAAGTGGCTTAAGTGTTTCTTAAAACTCTGAGCCAGCGCTCGTTACTTTAAGACAATTCACGATACATTAATTAGTGTTAATGAAAGAGTAAATAGGAAACTATGCTGGTTCAGAAATACAATAAAGTTTCAACGTTAGCATTTAGGTTTGGCATGCTTGGCATATTCGGTCAGGTGCTCGGTCTAGCCTTATCAATAGCGCTTTTCGAGCAGTTTGACGGCAGTGGCTTTAACTTCTTGAACCATACGTTAAGTGAGCTAGGTAACTACGGGCACTCGCAATATGCTGTGGTTATGAATGGCGGATTGTTTTTTGGCAGCCTTTGTGTAGTGCTTTTTTGCTTATTGAGCTTACAACTCGGTGAATCTTCATGGCGTTTCCCTTTTTACATTAGCCTTGGCTTAAGTTATTTTTCTTTCGCTGCCATGGGCCTTTTTCCGATAAATGTTTATCACTTGCATGTCATTGCGATTAAGTATTTCTTTGTTTTTGCTTGCTGCAGTTTGTTATTTTATGGCTGCTTTTTAGTAGCAGACAGAGAGGTTCGCTTTAGCCTAGGTAGTAAAATAAGCGGATTATTGGCTTTGATTATAATGAGTGCGTTTTTGTTTTTACCTTGGTTAGAGCTAGGCTTTACTGAGGGGAATGAAGCTTTTTATAACGAGATGTTAGTTAAATCCTCGCGCCCAGAATTATGGTGGCCAGCGGTTATAATGTGGGCCGGCTTAGCCACCTATTTATTGTGGACGGTATTAGTAATTAAAGGGGTGAAAAATAATTATTACTACTAATTGATTTAACCCGTCTAGTCATTTATGGGTTTGACATCTGCTCAAAACCGGCACCTTGATGCCAGTAACCGTTACAAGCTAAGGTTTTATCAGTTGTTGGTTGTGATAAAATTTGCTCGGCGATTTCAATACTCTGTAGGCTATTTGGCGATACCCTGAAATAGTCGACACCCATCAATTTCATCTGCTCAACTTCACTCGATAGGTCGATTAAACTCGCCGATTGAGTCTGAATACCATTTAGTCGTAATAGTGGTTGGTCATCCATTGTTTGCGCCAGCAGCCCTTTGGGGTTGGCAAGGCACACAATTTGGCAGTCATCTTTTTGCAAGCCTTGCTGGCGTGCGGTAAAGCAACGGGCAGAGTGAGCAAGTGGCAGATAACCGTGACCAAAGACTTCGACCTCAAAAGGTGTTGGTTTTTCTGCCTCGATAACATGAGTTAGCCACTCTTTTGATAACTCAATCGGCATGACAAAACGCTGCATGCCCCATTGTTGCAGTTTCTTCAATGTCGCAAAGTTGTAGTTATTAACCGTTGGACCGCAGACAAAAGGTAAGTTGCGCTCTTTAGCCGCTTGTACCGCACCCATGTCGTTGGCTTCAATCATAAATTCGCCGTTATCGACATGTTTTTGCAGCTCAGTGTATTCCGATGGTGCTTCTAGCAGCGCTAAGGTTGATAGCACGACTTGTTTACCTGATTCTCTGAGCATTTGTGCGAGTGCAAAATAGTCGGCAAATTTAAGCTGACGACGACGGCTACACACCGTTTCGCCCAAATAGATCACTGGGATATTGCTTTGGGCAACTTGCTCGTAAAAAGTATTAACTTTTTGTTTTTCCCAGCAATACTGCAATGGGCCAAGTGAGATTTTCATTATATGTCCTTTTTAGCCTAAGACTATTGCCAGTTGCGTTCGTACGCGCCGAGAGTGGTGGTTTGTCCCTCAGAGACTTTTGCCAGTGCTAGATCCCACTCCCGTTGAGTCTGGTATTTTTCAGGGGCAGACATATAGCTATCGATGGCGGCGCGCCATACTTTGGTGACTTGCTCTACATAGGCTGGGCTACGTTGGCGACCTTCAATTTTTAGCGATACCACATTGGCTTTGGCGAGTTCAGGTAACAAGCTTAAAGTGTTAAGACTTGTTGGCGACTCAAGAATATGACTTGGGGTATTATTTTCGGTCGTTGTGTAACGGCCTTTACACACTACGGGATAACCCATCTGCTCATCGAGGCCTGATTTGTCGATTAGCACATCATTTAACAGAGTTAAACGATCGCTTCCGACTTCTTGCCAACGAACATGCTTTGCTGGTGAGCAAGAGCCGCCGGTATTAGGTGATTGACCTGTGACGTAAGAAGATAAGTGGCAGCGACCTTCGGCCATAATGCATAAGCTGCCAAAGGCAAAAACCTCTAAATCGACAGGAGTGACCTTAGCGAGATCGCGCACTTGTTTCATCGACAAAACCCGTGGCAATACAGCACGCTCGATATTAAATTCTTGTTTATAAAGTTTAAGCGCGCCTAAGTTGGTTGCACTTGCTTGAACCGAAAGGTGCAAGGGCAGATGTGGGTATTTGCTATGGGCGTAATCGAGTAAAGACAAATCGGCCATGATCAAGGCGTCAACACCGGTATCTGCCGCAAGATCAATTGCTTGATACCAGCGGCTTTCTTCGCCCGGTTTAGGAAAGGTGTTGATGGTCAAAAATATCTTCTTGCCACACTTCTTTGTATATTCGGCGGCTTGCTGAAGTTTCTTCGGGGTAAAATTTAAACCAGCAAACGACCGTGCATTAGTATCGTCCTTCAGACCGAGGTAGACCGCATCTGCACCTGCATTGAGGGCGGTTTTTAGGGATGCGAGATTTCCCGCGGGGCACAGTAATTCCATATGGATGCTCCAAAAATATTGAAACAGGAGTTTAAAAGGGAATGAAGATCATATTTTTGATGTAAAACAGGTTTGTGATCATAAAATCTAGGTAATATTCGCTTCTTTGCCTCATTTTGGATACATATTTACATGCAAGGTTTTTTTCCTCACAAGTTAGCTCATAAAGTGCTCGAAATTGGGCCAAAAGTCATTGCGCGTCCATTAGCTATCGTGCCATTTACGCTAAAAGCAGATTTACTAAAGCGCATCTTAGGTTTATTGCTAGCAGAGCAAGCTGCCGATGAAGAATTAGACTTTCTAGAGGGTCGCTGGGTGGCAATTAATATCGAAGATTTAGGTCTGACATTTGAAGTGACTTACACCGATACATGGCAAGTTCGTCAACTACAAGATGCAGAAGTCACCTTTACCGCTCAATCAAAAGAGTTGTTACTGATCGCCGCGGCAAAAGAAGATCCTGATACGTTGTTTTTCCAGCGTAAACTTAGCATTGAAGGCGATACAGAGCTTGGGCTTGAGGTGAAAAACTTGCTACTAAGTGTCGAGTTTGATGCCATGCCAACAGCCATTCGAGTGGCAATTGAAAAGTTGGCGCAGGCGCTACAAGCGTTACAGGCTAAAGCAGAACCTGCACTTGCTTAATCGATAGCGTTTTTACCTTGATTAAGTCATGCATCGCTCGTTGGGAGCACATGGCTTGCGAATAAGGGCTAACATTTTTATGTTAGCTCATTATGTTAGCCCTTTATGTCAGCCTATTAAACGGGGCTGTTTAGAGCAAAGCTCTTAGCCAGAACGCTGTAAATCAAACGTTTTGTTCAAAGTCGACATCGACTTCAAAAGTTAACCTTTCTCTGGTAACTGGGTGGTTTAGCACTAAACGCTGAGCATGCAGATGTAAGCGGTTGGCTTTCTTGCCATAAAGATCATCGCCAATTATTGGCAGATGTAAGCCTTCATGATGAGCGCAGTGCACTCTAAGTTGGTGAGTGCGTCCTGTGTGCGGATACAAATACAACATAGTGGCGTCGTTGCTACGAGACTTTACCTGCCAATGAGTTAGCGCATGCTTACCGTGTTCAGTACACACCAACTGTCTAGGTCTGTCATCAATATCGCCTCTAAGTGGCAAATTTATCTCGCCTTGTTCGCCCTTAACAACACCTGATACTTGAGCCACATAGCGTTTCTCTACCGTGCGGGCAATAAACTGCTGCGCCAAAGACTTGTTGGCTTCACGACTTAGCGCAATCACCATTAAACCTGAGGTCGACATATCGAGTCTGTGTACGATAAGCGGACCTGTCGCCTGTGGAAATTGCGCCTTCATGCGGGCAAATACCGAGTCGGTGACATTTTTACCAGGTACCGAGAGAAACTCAGCGGGTTTATTAACTATAGCCATGACTTCATCTTGGTAGACAATTTCTAACGACTTGCCTTCTGCTGGATTGGTCAGTAATGGATTTTCATCCATCTCAATCCCGTCAAGCATATGGCTTAAAATCGGTTGGCACTTACCCTGACATGAACCATAAAAGTTTTTATGCTGCTTGATTTCAGACTTAGGTGATACCCCCCACCAAAACTCCGCCATTGCGATAGGCGTTAGCTTATGGCTAAAGGCGTACTGCAGCAGTTTAGGGGCGGCACATTCGCCGGCTCCGGCTGGTGGCTGCTCGGTTGGACTGTCTTTAAAGATCTGGTTGAGATCTTTTAACTTACCTGCTTGATTTAAAAACTGATACTGGGCAAAGATCTGTTTTTGTAGGCTATTAGAATGTTGAGCTCGACTCGCTTTGAGTAATGTTATTTCAGACTGCAACTCATTAAGTTGGCTGGCGACTTCATCGCATCGAGAATCCCATTGCTGCTTTGTGGCTTTTAGATGGAATTTTTCGGCGACGCTCTCTTTACCTAACTGCACATTAAGCTCGCTTAGCGCTGCTGGATCTTGTTGACTTTCAACGCCTATGCGACGAAGTTTACGTGTTTTACGGTTTTCAATGATTTGCGCACGTATCGCTTCTAGCTCGCTTTCAGCTCGGCTGCGTAATTGTGCTAACTCAGCACTGAGCTTAGCAACGTCTGGATTATTCTGGGCCGTTTTTAGTTGTTCTGTAAGCTGGTTTAGTGTTTGCATACCGGCATGAAAAAAGCTTTCCTCGGCCAACATATCAAAGACCGGTGGCACAAAACCATTTAGTAAGTTTTGCTCGGCTAACTTTCCTGAAAAAGCCGCTAAATATCCAAGCTGCCCGCTTGAGTTACGCACGATAAGCACGCCAAACATCTTGCCGATAGCTTTATCTGACTCAGAGCTTAATTCACCTTCTAAACCAAAGTTATGTTGCCAATCAGTTTGAGTACTCAGGTACTCTTGCAGCTCAGAGACTGCCAATATACACAACGGGTGAGGCTCATAGTAAAACGGGAAGGTAAAACGCTGTGGCAGCTCGTAACTATCGATAGCCGATTTGAACGGGGTAAAACAGTGCTGAGCTAAATACATGGGCAGTTAATATCTTTTGATAGGTAAACGGGCGCTAAACTTGGTGAAAACAAATAAGCCTGAGCGAGCGAGGTATAGCGGCCAATTTTACGCTGTCAGACAAGCGAAGTCATCAGTTGGACTAGGCTTTTTAGAGTGCATTATGGCTGCGTTATAAAACAAAATGGAGCCAAATGGCTCCATGTTTTATGGCTAAGATAAACTTATTCGACTGGCTTACCTGTGATGATGTGGTATTTAATTAACAGCTCATCATCTGACTCTTTATGGTCAGGATCGACCGCGATACAGTCGATTGGACAGACTGAAATACAAGTAGGTTTGTCGTAATGACCGACACATTCAGTGCATAAAACTGGATCAATCTCATAGATCTCTTCGCCCATAGTAATGGCCTGATTAGGACACTCGGGTTCACACATGTCGCAGTTGATACAGCTGTCGTCGATTAATAATGCCATTGAATTAGCGTGCCTATTAAATTTACTAAAACCCCGCCTATGCGGAGCAGTCTAAAAAGTGATACCTAATAATTATACCATACAAAGGGGCGCAGACTAGGCTCGTCACACGGCGAAGGTGGACTTATATCTCGCTTATGACCAGCTTTGGAGCTATGCAGGTATATTCTGAACATTAAGATGAGCCGCGGTGGTTTTATAGACAGGCTCTTGATATTGATTTATAGATAAAAATATCACTTAGGCAAAAGCGATCACTTAGGAAGAAACTATGCCGTTGGATGCTCAAGATGGCTCGATACCGCTTATTCAGCGACAAGACGTGACTTTTTTTGCCAGCTTGTTAAGAGGGCTAGAAGGCAGTATTTACCCGATATTACAGCAAGCAAAGGTGCCGATTGACTTGTATTCGAGTGAGAGTAATTATGATTACTTACCTGAAAATACAGTGAAAAACCTAATCCAAGCTTTGGGAGAAAGATTAGAGCTACAAGAGTTTATTCGGCTAATCAGTAGTGCTTGTAAGAATATTTATATTCCGATGTTTATCAGGCGTCTGTCCCAGAATGATTCATTAAGAGCTGTATTAGATGAATTTGCAGAGCAGTTAAAGTCAAACATCACCCATACCAAAGTGTATACCCAGTTCTCTGGAGGAAGTTGGTGGTTGGTACGAGAAAAAGAGGGCGTTGATGAGTTGTGGTTTACTCACGCCGAATTGTTCTCTGTGATATTTATTTGTGAATTGCTATCGGCTTTGACGGCGAATAAGTGGCGACCGAAGCAAGTGGGAGTTCAATCTTCTAATGCCAGCGTGTTTTGCACGCTGCCGCAACTAGCTCGGAGTCAGTTTTTTACCAATAGGCCGGTGACAGCTGTTTCTATTGATGAAAACCTGATGATGGCGCCAGTGTGCCATCCATATATATCGACTAAGGAACATGTCACCCCAGTATCGTCATCGGCTTGTTTTCTAGGCACCTTCAAGTTAGCCATCCAGCCTTATCTGTCAATGGGCAAACTCCCTATTAAAGCTGCCGCGCAAATTTTAAACTTACATGTGAGAACTTTGCAGCGTCGCTTAGCAAAAGAGCAAGTTCAATATGGCGCTGTGATAGAGGAAATGGTGCTTGAGCAAACATTGGATCTATTAAAATGCCCCTCACTAAAGATCACCTCAATCGCAATTAGAATGGGCTACTCGGATGCGGCTCATTTTACCCGAGCTTTTAAACGGCAAATGAACATGACCCCGACACAGTACCGTCGTCAATTTATTTAGTTTTGTTTACTGGAACTACATCCATTAAATTTATCTTAATCGGCAGTTTTTTAACCTAAAAGTTGCCTTGGTATTAAACAGGGATTATTAGAACTGCAACAATGGAAAGTTAAACGTTGAAAATGATGATCTTGGGTCAGCTAGTTATGTAAAAAAGGCCTCTTAATTGAGGCCTTTTAATCATAATTTAGTGTTTATTGGTACTGCTAATTGCTATTGCAGTACAAAGCACTAGGCTGTTGGCTGGTGCGGATTACGGGTATCTTGGCCTTGTGGCAAGTTACGCAGTAGCACAGCTTTATCAAGCTCAACGCCTGCTGGTACGTCTAGGAATACAAAGTGCCCTGAACCTAGACCAGCCTCAACGTTCTCACCTTTACGGTTAATTAGGCTATTAACCTTCAATGTAAGGTTGCCTTGTGGTGTCATGACTTCAACGCTGTCGCCAACAAGGAATTTGTTCTTCACATCAACTTCAGCAAGACCAGCTTCATTGCGAACGCCTGTAAATTCACCGACAAACTGCTGAGTATCGCTGATTGAATAGCCATAATCGTAGTTTTGGTATTCATCATGTACGTGACGACGTAGGAAGCCTTCGGTGTAACCACGGTGAGCAAGACCCTCTAAGTTATGCATCAAGGTGCGGTCAAAGTCTTTGCCTGCTGCAGCATCTTCAATCGCTTGGCGATAAAGTTGTGCTGTACGTGCAACGTAATAGAATGACTTGGTACGGCCTTCGATTTTAAGTGAGTCAACGCCCATCTTAGTCAAACGCTCAACATGTTGAATTGCACGTAAGTCTTTTGAGTTCATGATGTAAGTGCCGTGCTCATCTTCAAACGCAGGCATATACTCGCCTGGACGACCCGCTTCTTGCAGCAGAACGATTTGATCAGATGGTTGACCTGCACCTAATGTTGGCGTTTCAATTTGTACAGCAGGGTTAACTGGAACTACATCACCGGTTTCAGTTTGTTGTGCTTCATGGACATCGTACTTCCAACGACATGCGTTAGTGCAGGTTCCTTGGTTAGGATCACGCTTGTTGATGTAACCAGACAATAGACAACGACCTGAGTACGCCATACATAACGCACCATGAACAAAAACTTCTAATTCGATATCTGGGCAGCGTTGACGAATTTCTTCAATTTCATCTAGTGATAGTTCACGAGAAAGAATGACACGCTTAATGCCCTGTGACTCCCAGAACTTTACTGATGCCCAGTTAATTGCGTTGGCTTGTACTGATAAGTGAACCACTTGATCTGGAAACGCTTCACGTACCATCATGATAAGACCTGGATCTGACATGATTAACGCATCAGGCTGCATAGCAACCACTGGCTCCATATCTTTAATGTAGGTTTTTAGCTTGGCATTGTGCGGTGCAATATTGCTTACAACGTAAAGTTTTTTATTTAGGCTGTGAGCTTCTTTAATACCCGCGGCCAAGTTTTCCATTTTAAAGTCGTTATTACGCACGCGAAGACTATATCTTGGCTGGCCGGCATAAACTGCATCTGCGCCATAGGCAAAGGCGTAACGCATATTTTTTAATGTACCAGCAGGGGACAATAGCTCAGGTTTAAACATAATAGCTTCTCTGTTAACGGATAAGGATTTGACAATCGGTCGCGCATTTTACTGAATGCACGCTTGCTAATGCAATAAAGTCAGCCGCATATAATAAGTGCCTTTGGGTCGATCAGAGTCGTTTATTATAAAATCTTGTGATCCCTGTATCATTTTTAGGTGTTTTTTCGCTGACAATGGCTACTTGTTTAAGTATTGACCCGTTAATGTGATTTTGCACGCATCATCAAGCACTCAACTGATATACTCGATTTGCTGCAAATTAATACGCATTAAAAGGGAGTAAAGATGTCAACAGAGCATCAAGTATTAGTAGGATTGTTGAAAAAGCTTAAGTCGGATGCACTTATTTTACCGACCTTACCAGAAGTCGCGATGCGAGTGCAGGAGGTTGTTGCTAAGGAAGATGCAAGCCTCAAAGATATCGCTAATATTATTGGCCAAGATGCGGCTATTTCCGCAAGGGTTATTCGAGTCGCCAATAGTGCACTTTATAGCAGGGGCGTGCCGGCTGAGAATGTTAATGGAGCGATTAACCGAATTGGCTTAGTTCAGATAAAATCGATTGTTACCTCAATTGCCATGGAGCAGCTGTTTATCTCAACCAATCAAATGGTTTGGGAAGTAATGGATGAAGTTTGGAGCGCGTCTATTGACGTTACTTCTGCTGCGTGCGCTATGTTGCAGCTCTATAAACAGCAGCATCCTGACAGCTCTCTTGATCTCGATACTATGACTCTCGCAGGGTTAGTACATAATATTGGTGCCTTACCTGTCCTCACTGAAGCTGAGGCTAACCCCGAGCTATTTGCAAATATTGATTTTTTACGTGGCTTAGTGAAAAAACTGCAAGGGCCATTAGGTCGCGCAGTGCTAAAGAATTGGCAGTTTTCACTTGACGTGATGGAAGTCGTCGAGCGCTGGGCAGACTTAACTTACCAATCTAACCATGTGAGTTATTTGGACTTTATTCGTGCTGCGGCTTTCTATACTGGTGAGCTTAGGGCGGGCGAAGAGTTTGAACAGCGTATGCAGGTCTTTATTGATAAAGGGTTACCCGTATCAAGTAGCGTATTAACAAGTGAAGGCTTTATTGAAGCTTATCAGTCGATTAAGGCCAGTTACCAATAAAGCTATTTTAGTAAAAAGATTGAAATTAAAGTGCTCTGGTGATGGTGTAACAGAGCACTATAGTTTAGGTTATAAACTGAACAGGGAATTTACTAAAGGTCAAATACACATTGATGGACAGTTTTTGGATGCTTTTTGGCGTTTGTTTATTATTACTGCTTTTGTTAGTCGTATCTTTAATACGTCAGAAAAGACTGCATTCTAAAATCAATGAGCTGTTTCACTCAATTAATCCTCCTTCTAGTGATGACGTCCCAGTTATCAGCAAACTTAGGCAACTGAAAAAGCAAGTCGACGAACTGGCTATCAAGGGCAGACAGGTTGAACAAGATAAGTTAACTGAATTGGATAATCGTTTAAGCATGAAGCGAAAAATGGCTGAGTTAATGCCGCTCGATAAGGGCAGCTTGGTGTTACTCGATATTTATCGCTTTCGTTATGTTAACGATTTATTTGGTTTTAATTTTGGTGATGAACTTCTCAAGCAGATGGCTGTACGAGTCAAAGAACTATCGCCACCGGGTTCACTTATCGCAAGAATGAACGAAGATGAGTTCTTAATCTATTTTACCAGCGCAATGTCTCCGCCTCAGCTACAACAACTTATTGATAACTTGCAACTTCCCTATGATATTTTTGGAAGTATTATTACCACTCGAGTACAAGTTGGCCATTTAGCTCTGGAACCTTTTCATGGTGATATTAGTACTATGTTAAGGCGATTGGACTTAGCGTTAAAAAAAGCTAAGACCCATGATGTAGCATTATCCGAGTATTTATTAGGTGATGATGCAGTGCAAATAAGAGAGGTATCCATTATTAACAGCCTTGCCAAAGCATTACGTGATGGTGAGCTATATATGGTTTACCAACCTAAACAAAGCTTCCCTAGTGGCGCTTGTCAGCAAGTCGAAGCATTGATGCGTTGGCAACATCCTCAATTAGGCTCTATATCACCAGCGGAATTTATTCCTTTAGCCGAGTACTCGGGCATGATCGATATTGTTAGCCAATGGGTACTTGATGAGGTGTTTGCGCAGCAAGCTCTGTGGCATGAAATGGGGGTTGAACTGCAAGTTGCTGTAAACCTATCCACTCAAGATTTACGTAATGCCTCTTTAATTACCGGTATAAAAGCGAGGTTGACACAGTATCAGCTTGAGGCAAGTGTTATATCGATTGAAATCACCGAGAGTAAACTGATGCAAGATCTTGATGGTGCGGTTGCAACCATTAAAGATTTACGTTTGTTAGGAGTTGATGTGGCGATTGATGATTTTGGTACCGGGCATTCTTCGCTAGCTTATTTGAAATATTTACCCGTAGATGAAGTGAAGATCGATAAAGCGTTCTTAGATGATCTAGAAGTCGATGGCCGCGCGCGACATATTATGGATACCAGTATTCGCTTAGCTAAAGGGCTTGGTTTTAAGGTTACAGTTGAAGGCGTTGAAACAGAAGACGTATTGCAATTATTGCTAGGGATGGGAGTCGATAAAATCCAAGGTGATATTTTTTCTAAGCCTATAAAAGCTAAAGAACTAGAAGCGCGTTGGGCTAAGTTGAGTGAAATGGGGTAGCAGTGTAACCAACTAATATTATTGAACTTTGTGGCTATAAATGGCGCTGCCATTCAAAGGCAGCGACTAACTTTATACCCAAATACGACTCCGTTTCTGGAAAACGCTATTACTGTTTAGTGTTGAGCTTGGTCGTTAAAATGTCACTTGCTCAGCAAAGGCCTCACCTAAGCGCGCAATAAGTTGCTGTGGCATTGGGCTAAGTTGGCGTTTTTTGTTCATACAGACCATCTCTATTTGCGCTGTTACCGCCGGTTTTTTGCCGTTAGGTCGCCAAATCTCTTGTATCCACACTGTGCGATATTTACTCTCAAAGTAAAATTTTGTTCTAACATCGATTATATCTGCGAACTCTACCCCGTCATGGCAAAGCATATCTGTGCGGTAAACCGCAAAACCTAAATCATGCTCGTCCCATAGGCTTGCTAAGCTATTAGCACCAATAACATGCTCTCGAGCGCGCTCAAAATACTTTAGAAAGTTAGGGTGGTAAACCACACCTGAAAAATCAGTATCTTCATAATAGATCTGCACCGGAAAGTGGTAGGTTTTACTTTGTTGAACGGGTTTTGATTCATTAAGTTGAGCTTGGTTTGCTGTAGTTTGTGACATGGTTATTTGACTTGTTTTTGATACTGTAGAGTAATTGCGCAGCAGTTTAACATAGTCCTTGGGAGGCCTATTAATAAACTGCTTAAAATGACCAATATTGGTTTGATTTAAGTTTTAAACTTAGCGCTTAATAGCGTATTCTCAAAGTGTAAAATTAGGCGCTAAGACAGCAAACTAGCTGTGATAATAACAGCAAAAGCTTAAGTTTTATGCAGATAGTTTGATCAATTTAAGTTTCACTGATTGTTTCAAATGGAAATGGAGTAGTTGTATGGCGAACAAGATTGTTGAAGTGAATACCCATATGGGTAATGACTGGCGTGTAACCGCGCAGGTTAGAGAGCATCAATTAGTGATTGATCAGCCATCGGCTAGCAATACGGGAGCGAATCCATTAGAGACATTTGTGTTTTCATTGGCGGGTTGTATTTCGACTATTGCTAAGATGGTTGCTAGAGAGCAAAAAATCAGACTCAATACTATTGATGTATCGATTAAAGCAGATATTAATACGGCTGGATTGCAAGGCTTAGAGACAGATGATCCTGTTGGTTTTAAACGTATTGATATGCTCGTTGATATTGATGCAACGAATGGCGGAACACAGTTAACTGACCAGCAAAAGAGCGTTTTTTTAGATGTGGTTTGTCATCGCTGTCCTATTCACGATAATCTACTTAAACCTAGTTTAGTCACCCATGAAACGATGGTTAATGGTTAATGGTTAAGTTTTAATATTAGGCTTGACCTAATTACTTGATGTTTACCAATAAGCAAGACTCTAAACTGCAAGTGGTACTGATAAATTAAGTGCTTACTAAGAGTGCTTTTTATCAAGTGATGTCAGAGGTTTCATTAATTATGGGCTTAGCCATTGGATTTTTATTGCCTTGCTGTTCATTGCCGATTGTTTTACTCGCTACTATTACTGCTCTATGTGTACTTGTACTTCATCGTTAATATTGACTGCGCCATCAAGCTTATAGCTGCACTTGGTTTAACGTTGTACTTTTAGTTGTCAGCTTTTCTTGAGTTTCTTGCCTTTTAGTTTGCACTTTTCTCCTGGTTAAAAATCCGGTGTTATTAAGATAATAATTTGCTATTTCAGTTAATTTTATCTGGTACTACCTGATTATTTCGTTATTCAAAGTAGAATCAAACTTAGTGAGTGCTAATGTTCATATGTTTAACTTTGAATTTTAGTCATTTAGATTCTATTTTTAAGGTTGAACAGTCGGTTAACCATCTTAGGGGTTTCTTCGTTTATTTCGTTTATTTGGTTTTTTCGGCACAAACAGTCGGTCACAAATCGCGGTTTAAACGACAGTGCTTTATCGGTGTGACACCGAGCTTCCACCATGTTGAATAGATTGATTAAGTTGTAATTTTTTTGCACTTGTTTTCAAGGACGAAGCGTTTTTATGGATCAAAGCTTAATACTTAATTTTATTCAAAATGCCGCACTATTATTGGCAATAGTGTTGGTATATGACGCCTTCCCTCGTAGCCATAAACGTGAGTTGCAACTGCTCCCCAAACTTGGTGTTGGCCTATTGGTTGGTGGCATTACAGTAGGATTGATGCTAATGCCCTGGCAGCATAGCCAAGGGGTTTTCTTTGATTCTCGTACGGTTATATTAAGTATTAGTGGCTTGTTTTTTGGTGGTGTGCCAACTTTAGTGGCTGTACTACTGAGCAGCCTTTATCGTTTAAGTGAAGGTGGACCTACGGTCATATCAGGTATTGGTGCCATTTTTACTTCAGGTCTTTTAGGTTATTTGTGGCGCAGGTTTCGCAAGGGAGAAGTTGGCGATATTCGCTTTAGTGAATTGTTTGCATTTGGTGTCGTCACCAATAGTATTATTTTACTCTGGGGTTTTACCGTACCAGCACAACTCGCACTTAACCTATTTCCTCTGATCATCTTCCCTTTTCTTATTATTTTTCCTGTCACTACTGCATTGTTAGGGACCTTACTATCTCGACGTATTGAAATCACCCGAGATCAAAAAATTCAATTACAAGACCACTTGTTGTTCAAGTCTCATTTTCAAGCGGGCAGCATGGGGATTGCTATCACTGATAAAGAACATTTGTGGTTAAAGGTTAATCCAAATCTATGTGAAATGCTGTTGTACTCAGAAAAAGAGTTAATGCACTTATCTTGGCCAGAGTTAATGCAGGCTCAAGACTATTTTATTTATAAGCATTATTTTAACCAACTGATTGAAGGAGAAATCAATGAGTTTGAGCTAGAAGTTCGTCTTGTAGCAAAAGATGAAAGCATTGTTTATACCCATATGACAGTCGCATGTCAGCGAGAGCAATCTAAAGTCGACTTGGTGATTACAGGTGTACTGAATCGCACCTCTCAAAAAGAGGCTGAAATTGCAGAGTTAGCGAGTCAGGAGCAGCTAGGTTTAGTGTTAGGTAGTTGCGAGCTTGGTTTTTGGGATTGGGATTTAGCCAATGACGTTATGGAGCGAAATGAGCATAGCGCCGCTATTTTAGGTTGTGATATTGATGTTTTAAATCAAGCGCCAAAACTATGGATTAACGCAATTCATTCTGACGACAGAGTTGCAGTTCTTAAATCGATTGATGCACATCTCAATGGCGAAACAGAGCAGTATAAAGTGGAATATCGTATTCGCAATCAAGCAGAAGAAACCTTATGGCTATTAGATACCGGTAAAGTAATGAGCCGAGATGAAAAAGGTAAACCGCTACGGATGTGTGGCATCTATACCGATATTACCGATAGAAAGCGGGTTGAAGAATCTTTACGGCTAGCGGCTTCTGTGTATAACAACAGCAGTGAGGCGATGAGCGTTCAAGATGAACAGGGTTATATTATTAATACCAATGCCGCATTTTCTAAAATAACGGGCTATAGCAAAGATGAAATCAAGCTAAAAAATATCAAGGTATTGCAATGCAACCAAACCAATCGTAATGCTTACAAGCAGATGAACCAAGCGGTTGAAGAAGAAGGTCGTTGGCAAGGTGAGATTTGGCTTAAACGCAAAAACGGCGAGGAGTTTGTGGTTTGGTTGACGCTTAACGCATTGGTTGACGAGCGCGCGGGAACCCAGCGCCGAGTGGCGTTGTTTTCAGATATTACAGATAAAAAACAAGCGGAAAAAATTATTTGGAAGCAGGCCAATTATGATCCGTTAACAGGCTTACCGAACAGGCGTATGTTGTTAGATTATTTAAGTACTGAAATGCTAAGGCTAGATAATGGTGAGCATCGTTTTGCGCTGATGTTTCTAGATCTCGATTACTTTAAAGAGGTAAACGATACTTTAGGCCACGATATGGGTGACAGGCTATTGCTTGAAGCAGCTAAGCGTTTGAAGGCCTGCATTCGCGAAACTGACGTTGTCGCTAGGCTAGGTGGAGACGAATTTACCGTTGTTTTATCAGGAATAACCGATACAAAAGGGGTCGATAAAGTCGCAAAGCATATTTTATCACGCATTGCAGAGCCCTATAAACTAGGGGACGAGACAGCTTATATTAGTGCCAGTATCGGCATTACCTTATACCCAGACGATGCCTTAACGATTGAAGGGTTACTTAAGCATGCGGACCAAGCTATGTATGCAGCTAAAGGAGAGGGGCGAAACCGCTTCCATTACTTTACGCCATCAATGCAGCGCTATGCTAAACATAGAATGCGCCTTATTCAAGATTTACGGCAGGCGATAGTTAATCAAGAGTTTGAGCTATTTTATCAACCTATAGTTTGTTTGCAGAGTGAAAAATGTCTTAAGGCTGAGGCTTTGATCCGTTGGCGCCACCCGAAACGGGGCCTAGTCTCCCCAATAGAGTTTATTGCTGTCGCAGAAGAAACTGGATTGATCATTGAAATTGGGAATTGGGTATTTCAGCAAGCTGCGAAGCAAAGCGCATTATGGCGTGATCGTTTTGGAGTAGAAGTTCAGATCAGCATCAATAAATCGCCCGTTCAATTTAGAGATGAAGGCGATAGTTTTGAATCGTGGGCGGCGTTGCTCAAGGCCTTAAAGTTAACCAATAACAATATTTGTGTCGAAATAACAGAAGGCTTATTACTCGATAACAGTCATACAATATCGTCTACCTTAGCCATGTATCGCAAATCAGGTATTCAGGTGTCTCTTGACGATTTTGGTACGGGCTATTCATCACTTGCTTATCTAAAGAAATTTGAAATTGATTACTTAAAAATAGATCAATCGTTTACCCGAAATCTCGATAGCAATGGTAATGATTTTACGCTGTGTGAGGCTATCATTGTGATGGCTCATAAACTCGGGATGAAGGTGATAGCAGAGGGAGTTGAAACGGATTACCAACGCCAAGTGCTTGCTGACGCGGGTTGCGATTATGGACAAGGTTACCTGTTTTCTAAGCCTGTCCCCGTTGAAGAGTTTGAGCAGGTTTTTATTACTAAGGCAAAAGAAAACAGTGAGGTTTGATCTTGTCTATTATCTGACGCGGTATTTTGCTAGACTCCGCGCTCACTTTTATTGCTTCTACTCCAGCTAGCGAGTACTTAACTCATATTGAGCCGACCATGAACTTTGATGCATTCGATTTACATTCCAAAATTTTAGATGCAGTTTCTGCGCGGGGTTACCAGCAATTGACGCAAGTTCAGTCGCAGGTGCTACCCGTTGCCATGGAAGGTAAAGATATTATGGCTTGTGCCCAAACAGGTACAGGTAAAACTGCCGCGTTTGCACTGCCGTTATTGAATCGCTTAATTAAGGAATATAACTTATTTATAGAAGCTGAAACCGAATTGACTCATGAGTCGAAGGTTAAGGTTTTAGTATTAACGCCGACTCGCGAACTGGCAATTCAAGTTGCCGATAATATCACTGCTTATGCACAGTATTTGCCATTTAAAACCGTTGCCGTATATGGTGGTTCGAACATGAATCCGCAGCGTAAAGCACTCCAGGCTGGCGTTGATATTTTGGTTGCTACACCAGGTCGTCTGTTCGATCACATTGGTCAATTTGGCTTGGACTTATCAAATGTGACTCACTTAGTGGTTGATGAGGCGGATCGCATGCTGGACTTAGGTTTTGTGCGCGATATTGAAAAAGTGAAAAAGCTGGTGGCTGCGACTCACCAAACGCTATTTTTCTCGGCAACTTATAGCGACGCAGTTAAAACGCTAGCGGAAAAAATGTTAATTGCGCCAGAGTGGATTAATGTTGCGACCTCAGCCACAGCAAGCCTTATTACCCAAGAAGTTTACTTAGTTGATACTCGCCGTAAAGCCGAGCTCTTGTCAGAGCTTATTGGTCGTAATAACTGGCAGCAAGTATTGGTGTTTGTGAGTACCCGAGAAAGTGCTGAACATTTGCATGCCGAGCTTAAACTTGATGGGGTTAAAAATGCGGTTTTCCATGGTGAGAAAACTCAAGGTGCGCGAAACCGTGCATTAGAAGAATTTAAATCTGGCAAGTTACGTGTGATGGTTGCAACGGACGTTGCGGCTCGTGGTCTTGATATTGAAGCGCTGCCTTTAGTGATAAACCTTGAATTGCCGTTTGCCGCAGAAGATTACGTTCATCGTGTTGGCCGTACAGGTCGAGCAGGTCTAGCGGGTCGTGCTATTTCATTTGTGTCACCACAAGATCGCGACATGATGCAAGAGATTGAGCTGCTAATTGAGCAAACACTGCCAAGATTGACTATGCCTGGTTATGAAGAGGGCGCACCACTACCTGCGCGCTACCGTGACGTAGTGACCAAACCTGTAAAAGAGAAAGGTCATAATAAGCGTAAGTACGAAGACAAAAATCGTCCCGCTAAAAATGCTGTAGGAAAAAGTAATTTCCGTAGCGCAGCATCGGGTAAAAGTAGCTACGGTCGCTCAAAAGATAAAGCCAAAAAATAAGCTTGAATAAAGCTTTCTTCAGTATGCTAAAGAAGTGAATATACCTAAGGTATGTTCACTTTTTTTATGGGTGATAAATCAACAACAGGAGTCAGAGTTGAGCAAGTTACTAAAGATCTGTGTGCTGACGGTTTTAATTGGTTTACTGACAGGCTGCGGCGAAAAGTCAGTACCTGCGCCAGAGAATAACAACGCCGTTTTGCAACAGAGTAAAACTTCGCCAAACGGCGCTGATGAAGGGCCTAACAATAGCTGTAATCAAGCTTGGTTTGCAAAAGTTGAGCAGCAGTTAACCTCTGGCGATGGTCAAGGACATGGTCCCGATCTTGGCTCGCTTGAATGGCGCTCAGTGATTGAATTTAAACTTGGCATAAGAGGGAAAGCTAATCTCCCTTCTAAAGATTCTGACCTTTGGTGTGATTATATTAATCGTCATTACATCAACTGAGATCCGCTAAAGCAAGGTTGTGGTTTAAGCCGTTATTGCAAAGGCTGATAAGCGATAATGGCTGCAATTTATTTGCGCTTTTGACGTTACGCTGTTTTTCATTAGGTTAATAACAACAGTTTCTTTGCACATCATTAGCGAGAAATTTTAGTGCTTTGTATGATTGTTGGCGGGCAGATACTTTGTTTTTTAAATTCTTGCATTACTCTAAGGGTTATATCAGTCTCAAATAGCTTTTCATATTTTATATCTAGCACATAGGCTTTCAGCGTTAGTTTGATGGCAAAATAGCTGTCGCTAATATCTTGTTTAACTAAGACAACTATTGGCTTAGGTAGGTGGATATAGCGGCTTGATGCAGCCGCTTCACGAATGATATCACTGGCTAAGGTAAGATCTTGGTCAAGGGCGACATAAAACGGGATCACCACCTGCATATCTAAAGCACCGTAATTACCGCTAATCACCACGTCACTTAAGAACTTGCTATTGGGGATCGTGATAATGTCATCGGTTAGAGTCTGCATACGTACTGAACGTAAGCCGATAGTGACGATGTCGCCATAGTGGCCTTCAAATGTCACTCTATCACCGACTTGAAACGGCCTGTCTATCATTACCGTTAAGCCTGCAATAAACGAGGCGGCGAGATCTTTCATCGCAAAACCAATTGATACCGCCAAGGTGCCACCAATAAGAGTGAGTACTCTATCATCGACTCGAAAACTGAGCATGAAGACCGAGATCCCTGCGGTCATATAAACAAAGAACTGAAAGAAGGATTGCAGCTTTTGCGCTAGCATACGCCGTTGTGCAAATTGATTACCGATTGAATCTACCAAGTTCTGGGTAAACTTAAGCATTAGCCAGGCAATAAACACCACGATAAGCGACATGAATACGCCGCTCCAGCGGATCAAGCTGGCGATTTCAGTCAGGCTATCTAGGTTCGCAGGGCTTGATTCGGCGTAGGCTGGCAGGGCTGCACATAATAAAGCGCCGCTGACGAATAACCTAAAGAGGTGGTTTATCTTCATCTATTTCACCAATAAGTGCTGATTATGGAGCGTGTTAGTTATATATCTAAACCAATGGGCGGATATGCGGGCTTTATCATCAACGAGCTCAACAAAACCGCGATTTTGAAAATAACGCAGGGTATTAAGCACTTCAGAAAAGCCTAACTGGGTGCAGTCAGATAGCTCTTCAGCTGAGGCTACCTCCAGCTGCACAATCGCACGCAGGACAGCCAACATAGGTTTAGGCATGGTTTCTAATTCTTTGGCATCAGGGGCACTAAAGATCCTTACAAACACGTTACCGTTAGTTTTATCTTTATGTAGCGACATTCTAAAAAATCGCAGTGCAACGGTAGGATTGCCGTCAGAGTAGTCCCATAGAATACGGTAAAATCCTTGCTCTGCTCGTTGCAGTTCACTGAGATCTTGCTCATCCCATTGCCGAGGCAGTTTTAATCCGGCAAAACTCAAGGCATATTCTCCTTCGGTATCTATTCTGCTACACAGTAAGGCGGCTATTTGCTTTTCGTTCCAGCGCGGCATAGCAATGACTTTGTCGAATAACAAACGCTCTCCACGGGCGCGATCAATAAAGCGCCATGCTGATTGCTCCATGCCGATAACGGCGCCATGTTGGTTTCTACCGCGCCGTAATAATTTACTGAGCTTCATTAAGTCGGTGAGCCCGTTCACTTTCGGACTCACTAGGCGCTGACAATTATCAATGCATAGGATGTATCTATATTCTGATTGGCGCAGATGGCTGATGAGTTCGGCCTCATTGGCTTCCCCTTCTAGACCAAGCGATGCATTAATTTCAGCAATAAGCGGTGTATAGCCACCGTAAGGGCAATTTACATAGATAGCGTGTTCTGATTTCGACCGGTGCAGTAGCTGCTTGAAAAGTGTGGTTAAGCCTAAACCTCGTTCACTGTAAACCAATGCTAGCGCGGGGATAGGGGCAAGAACATATTGTGCCAGTTCATCTAGTTCGTTTTTTGCGTAATCTTCAATTAACTCACTGTCTTCATGGCCAGGTTGTACGTATAAAAAGGTATCGTCACCTTTTATACGTACCATATTGCTGTTTTCTTTATCGGCTAAGCTTTGTTTGGCCACTTCCACTCTGAAAAAGTAGGCTATTGCATGCTTAAAGGCTTGGTAGCGTGAGAGGTTATTAAACAGTTCTTGGAAAGCACGCAGGTAAAATAATCTGAAAATACCCAGTAGCGTTGCAACAGGTGACAATAGCCAATTGTTTTGGACTTTTATTGCCCAAGCAATGTAATCCGGATGATCATCATCTAAGCTTAATTGCTTGAAAACAATACTACGCCAATCGACGAGTGTCTTAATGAGTAAGATGAGCAGCAGTAGCAATATAACTGTTTCAACCCAGGCGTAAATAGTGCCTTGATAAACACTGAGGGCGGTGGATTTTAAGGTGATCCCCGCGGCCATGATTAACCATACCCAGCGTTTGAGGGTGGCAACACGTAAAGTAACAATCTCAGACTTATTATTGTGGTGGCTATGGTGGGCGGTAAATTCGCTGAGTAAGCGAATAATAATGGCGGCAGAAAATGCCCAGTTAACGATAATCTTTAAATAGCTAACACTGTTAAATCCCGGCAAAGCTTCTAATAAACTCATCGCCAATGAGATGGCAATAAACCACGCTAACGTTTTGTGTATTTTATTTAGGTATCGCCAAAAAATACCGCTTAGTGGTTCTCTTTTTACTCGTACCGATTTATTTTTTTCTAGCTGAGCCAAGATAAGCCTAGGCCCAATATTGAGCCACCATCTCAGTATGACAAAAATGATAATTAACTTAACGATGAGCACTAAAAGAGGGAAAGGAGATACTGTTAAGTCTGCTGTAAAGTCAGTGAGGTTTTTTAATTGTGACACGAGCTGAAAATTCAGCACCGCCTCTGCGCTTTGAGCTTCAAGCAGGATTTGCCTAACACCATCAGGGCCAAAGCCTGTGAATTTGTCATAAATTCTCGGGCTTACATATTGCAGTAATTCAGCCTTATTTCTGTTTAAACTGTCGAGTGATAACTTAGTACTATTGACCTGAGCCCAGTTAACCGCACTGGGAGTGGCTTTATAACTCTGTAATTGGTTTTTTAGTAGTTGGCAATGAGCTTGTTGTTGGTTAAATACGCTTAATAGCAGGTTAGCTGCGCTATTTTGACTGCGAATTGTGGCAAGGTGTAACTCTGGAAGAGCGTTCACCTTGGCGTCGATGTTTTGGCTTGCTTCTGTTAATACGGGAGTATTTACATCGCTCCATTGCTCTGCATCACATGGGGGCGCAAGTACTATTGCCATTAGCAAGTTCGCCATTAGCAAGAGTGGCGCATAGAGTAGTTTAACGGACATAGATTGGCGTCGCTCCATCGGTAAATCGCTGATTTCCCCTGTAATCAACATAGCATACGCTGTAGATTTTGACGAAGTTATAGCCAGCTCTAAACATTGATAAAATCAGTACAATCCTTGTTAGTAGGGTGACAACTTCGTGTATTAACGATTAGACTCTGTGCCAATTTGAAAATAGCTGAGTCAAAGCCATGATCCACAAAATTATTCCAACGAATGTGATTACCGGTTTTTTAGGTGTCGGTAAAACGTCTTTAATTAAAAGCCTGTTACGCCATAAGCCTGAAGGTGAGGTATGGGCGGTGTTGGTTAATGAGTTTGGTGAAGTAGGCATTGATGCAGGACTGATAGATAGCACCGAGGCTAAGGTTCAAATTAAAGAAGTGGCTGGTGGGTGTATGTGCTGCGCAGCCGGCGTTCCTATGCAGGTGGCAATAAACCAGCTTATTGCTAAAGCGAAGCCAGATAGATTACTGATTGAACCAACAGGTTTAGGGCATCCTAAAGAGGTACTAAAGGTACTCACTCAGCCACATTATCAGCAAGTGTTGGCGATGAAAGCCTGTATCACTTTAGTGGATGCCAGAAAGTTGTCTGACACTCGTTATACAGAGCATGAGATTTTTAATCAGCAATTACAGGTGGCTGATGCTGTAATTGCCAGCAAATCTGATCGTTATGCAGCATCATCACTCGGTCAACTAACTGACTATTTGGCGCGAGTACGACAGGCAAATAATATCGATGATCAGCTTGCTAATCATCAGTTAGAGAATCATCAGCTAGAAATCGTGCCGTGGAGTTTACAACAGGCAGATGAAAGTATTGCTCAGGTGATGGCGCTATTGTCACAGCCTCATCAAACAACTCATACGACGAAAGCCGTTATTGGCTCGGTTATCCAGCCTGCGAGCACACCAAGGTTAGTGGATATTAATTATAGCCCACTATTTTCAGCGGCTGAACCTGAGCAAATAGTGCAATTTGATCCTCGTGGGATCCTATGTAAGCTTAATCAAGGTGATGGTTTTTATAGCTATGGTTGGGTGTTTGATCCAAGTTATGAATTCGACTTTGACCAGATCCTATCTTTTATTAAAAGCTTACAGGTTGCACGAGTTAAAGCGGTAATGATCACCGAAGAGGGCATTGCCGGTTTTAATGGTGTCGATGGTGAGCTATCGGTTGTTGAACTTGATGATGCAATGGACTCTCGCATTGAGTTGTTGTCTATGTCAGAAGTAAACCCTCAAGACATCGAGGCGGCATTATTACAAGCTGCAACTCGATTAGGTGCATAATTGCATTGTGGTTGTAATACTGACAGCGGCACTTAAAAATAAAAATTTAGCGACCTGATAAATAAAATAATAATTAGAGCATTATCATGACAGAACACACAGTCGCCGTTGGTAATATCGAGCCTGTAAATAAAGAATCACCTATGGTGACAGAGCCTATCGCTAAACTGTTTTGGCGCTATAGCATTCCTACTATTTTATCTATGTTAGTGACCGGAATTTACGTCACCATTGATGGTATGTTTATTGGCCACTATCTAGGCGAGGTGGGGCTGGCTGGTATGATTTTGGCTTACCCAATTGCGGCCATTCTCTATGCTATCGGTGCGACTTTAGGTATGGGCGGAGCGGCGTTAGTCTCCATTCATCAAGGTCAAGGTGAGCCACATATTGCACGGCGGATCTTGGGCAACACCTTTAGTTTATGCCTTATATCTGGGCTTATCACCACTGTATTAGGCTGTTACTTTTCAAGAGACATTTTGGTTTTGCTTGGCGCAGAAGGCGAGGTGCTAAATAGCGCTGATGACTATCTGTTTTGGTATTTCGCTTTAGGTATATTCCCCATCGTGTCGATGGCGTTTAGCGCACTTTTACGTAATGACGGTCGCCCGGGATTCGTCACCTGTGTATTAATTTTAGGTGGCGTACTAAACACCATCCTTGATTGGCTATTCATTGTGGTATTCCCCTATGGACTAATGGGGGCCGCCATTGCCACCATGGTTTCTCAAGCTTTTACCGGCGCCTTGTGTTTGCAGCACTTTTTTTCCAGCAGAACTGAGTTAGGAATTAACCTTGAGCAGATGAAGCTGAAGTGGGATCACTGCATCAATATTATCCGTGTTGGCACCCCAAGCTTTTTAATGAACATGTATCTGACCGTGGTACTGACATTACACAATGTGGCGTTTCTTACGGTGGGCACACCTTTGCACGTGGCAGCTTATGGCGTGGTTAGTTATACCGAAGCTTTCTTCTACCTGCTATTTGAAGGTATCGCCTTTGGCGTACAGCCTATTTTGAGTTTTAATGCTGGGGCAAAACGCTTTGATAGAGTGAAGCAGGCATTAAAAATGGCTTTCACTGTTACGCTAATATGTGCGGCGCTAGGGCTTATCTTTATCTATTCAGTGCCGCAATTGTTTGTGTATATTTTTGCTGGCGATAACACCTTACTCACGCCAATCGCCACCGAGGGCATGCGCTGGTATTTCTGGGGCTTACCGATGGAAGGTTTATTACTTGTGGGGGCATCATTTTTCCAAGCAATTAATTACTCAAAAGAAGCCTCTATTTTAACGGGTGCAAAACTGATTTTATTCGCTGCCATTTTATATGTGTTTGCCTGGGCTTTTGGGGTGCCGGGTGTGTGGATTTCATTAGCGACTTGCAGCACGATTTTGGTGATTTGGATGGCGTGGATAATGAAGCGAACTAATAGCAAGTTTATGGCTTAGTTAGAAAATGATAAATGCCGTTAATTAACAATCGCCGCTTTGTGGCTGTAATAACCGCGGTTGATTTTCATTGTCCCTCATGCGAAAGTTGCATTAGTGAAATTTAAGCAATTGACAGAAGAACAAACATAACCAATAGCAGTAGTGCTTGATGAAATAAGGACTTTTCATGTTTAAGACTTCAATAAAATCTAATCTATTTAAAGCTGCTATATTAACGAGTGCGCTTACAGTAACTGCAGCCGCTTATGCCTCTGAATTTGGCGATGTATATTCAGCGTATCAAACCGCGGTAACAGAAAAAAATAAAGCCGACACAGAGCGTTATGCATTGCAATCTTATGAGCTAGGTAAGGTTAAGTTTGGCGCTGACAGTATAAATACCGGTAATTTAGCGTTAAATGCTGGCAATGCGTTAATTGCTAATATGTCTAAGCAAACCTTTGAAAAAGAGGTAAAACAGAAGGCGAAAGTGCTACAACCACAAGCATTTGAGCTTTATGAAGAGACATTAAAAATTTACCGTGAGCGTTATGGTGACGATGGCATCGAGCTTATCGATCCACTTTTGGGATTAAGTGACGCCAGCAGTAAAAAATATGCTCGTGAATATCTAGATGATGCACTTGATATCGCCGAAGACTCAGATAATGCAATGGTCATAGCAGATACTAAGATGGCTTATTTTGAGCGATTAGTAAATTCACGTTATTACACCCGTAAGGTGCGCAATTATGCGTTTGATGCGCATGAGGCCTACAGTGAATTGCTTCCAGAAGATGCGATGAAGCGAGTACTCAACAGCTTTAGAGTAGCAAATATACGTTTTGCCGAAAAAGATTATGATGAATCCGAAGCGCTATTTTTAGCTGTTATTACGCAATTTCAAAAGCTTGATTATAATCACCCATACGAGTTGGCCGCTCATGCCAAGTTAGTACAGATTTATGAGCTTGATGGCGAAAGTGAAAAGTCGACTCAGCATTGTATTGCGATTGGTAGTATGAAGCCTTGGAAAGAGGATATTGAGCCAACGCCACTGTTTCGCAAAAATCCCGATTATCCGATATCTTACGCTCGCATGGGTAAGAGTGGCTCCGCTCAGCTGAGTTTTACCATAGATGAAATGGGTTTTGTAAAAGATCCAGTTGTTATTGATACGATTGGCGGTGAAAAGTTTGCAACTGAGTCACTACTGGCATTAAAGCAATGGCGTTATGCGCCTAAGTTTGTTGATGGTAAAGCGGTTGAGGCCAAAGAGGTGAGGGTTCAGTTAGAGTATTATATCGAGAAAAGGTAAAGTACTGATCAGTTTGTGTCGTGTTCACAGCTGATGAAAAAGCCCTAATTGAGATTAGGGCTTTTTTGATTTTGCTCAATGGTGGTTAGGCTACACCAAGTAAACGTTAAGACTACAGGCGCCGTGGGCGCCAACAACCAAGGCTTGCTCAATGTCAGCTGTTTTAGATGGTCCTGCGATAAAAGTACCGAACTCACCTGAATCCAACGTTATACGGCTCGCAGCTTGATGCATATTAGCCACAATGGTGTTCGCCTCTAGTACGAGAAACAGGTTTTCACAGATAAACGGCGTAACACGATGGCCTAGGTTTTTATTATTGACCCAGATAGCGCCATTTTCCGCCACACCTAAATCACCAGGGATCACCGCGTAATCAATATCTCTCAGTTGATGGGCTGTATCGGTGACTTCACGATTACCTATAATACCGTCAACCATAGAGATAATTTGCATGCCCTGTGCAATATGTTCATCAACTTGAGTTTGCAGCTTAGCTAAACCACCCTCGCGGTGCAAAGTGCCAGCAACTGTGTTGAGGCTCGTTTCAAATTGCCCCACTAAATCATCGATACGGGGTGCGATGTCGATAACAGGCATAGCTTGAGGGGCAATCGCTGCGCTTTTTAGCGCGTTAAGAATGTCGAGTTTGCTAGACATGTTTTTAGCCTCTGTTTTTCTTAAACCAAGCTTCAAAGCTTGAGTTAGGTGCTACTGGTAACTCGCGGTATTTTCCCCAAGCGCCTGAAAATGGCTTGAGTAAGCTACCCGGTAGAATTTTAAGCGCTGTACGCGCCACACTCATTGAGCAGTTAAGCGCGGTTTCGCTGGCCATTAACTTACCTACTAATGGCATGTAACTGGCTTTGCCATAAGGCAGTTTGCCGGCTTCGGCTTTGAGGCGTCGATGATGATGGATAATCTTATCTAGTGGTACTTTAGTTGGGCACACATAAGAGCAGCTACCACATAAAGTACAAGCCCACGGGATTGAATTGGTATCATCATTTTTAGCGCCTACTGCAATACCGATAGGACCTGGAATGGTGTAGTTGTAGCTGTAACCACCTGAACGGCGATAAACAGGGCAAGTATTTAGGCAACCACCACAGCGAATACATTTTAATGATTCCGCTAAAATTTTGTCTTTGAGCATATCTGTACGGCCGTTATCGACAATAATCACATGCATCTCGCCGCCATCTTGTGGGCCACGATAAAACGAGCTGTAAGTGGTAATAGGCTGGCCGGTTGCGTTTCTGGCAAGCGTACGCAATAGAACCGCCGCGCTATCAATATTCGGCACTATCTTGTCTATGCCCATCGAATGCAATTGCAACTTAGGTAAGTTAGCGCCCATATCGGCATTACCTTCGTTGGTACACACCACAACAGCACCTTTATCGGCAATCGCCATATTCACCCCTGTCATAGCCGCATCGGCCGACAAGAATTGCTCACGCAGATGTGCACGGGCGGCGCGAGTTAGATAAAGTGGGTCAGAAGCGCCAGCATCAGTACCCAGTTTGTCATGGAATAGATCGCCTACTTCCTCTTTTTTTAGATGAATCGCCGGTACCACAATATGTGATGGTGGCTGGCCAGCTAGCTGAATAATACGCTCACCTAAATCGGTATCAATCACCTCAATGCCGCGCTCCTCTAAATAAGGATTCATGTGACATTCTTCGGTAAGCATCGACTTAGATTTTACTAGTTTTTTTACTTCATGCTTGGCCAAAATGTTGTGCACAATACGGTTATGCTCTGCGCCATCTTTGGCCCAGTGCACTTGAATATTATTATTTAGACAGTTTTGCTCAAACTCTTCTAAATATTGTGATAAATGGGTCAATGTATGCAGTTTCATCTCTGAGCCGATTTGGCGTAGTTGTTCCCATTCCGGCAAACTCCCTGCTGCGCGGTCACGTTTTTCACGTAGCATCCAAAGTGCTTTTGAATGCCAATCTACCCGAGATTCATCTTTACAAAAAATCTCCGCTTTATGAGCATGAACTGCTGATGTTGAAGTCGACATAAGTCCTCCTAAAGCGCGGCGTTAATGACTTGAGCAATATGGCGAGTCTCTATCGGCAGCTTTTGCCTTCTCACCATGCCATCGATATGCAGTAAACAAGATGGATCAAAGCCAACAGCATAAGCTGCGCCCGTTTCAGCATGGGCTTGTGCTTTATCTTTGCCCATTTTGGCAGATACAGCACCTTCATCGAGGGCAAAAGTACCACCAAAACCACAGCATTCATCGCGGCGGTCTGGATAGACAATTTCAATTTCAGGAATGGCAGCCAGTACGGCTTCGAATTTGTTCATTCGCGGACCCATTTGCTCGCTAGGGGTCGCTAAGTCCAGCATACGAATGCCATGGCAGCTCATTTGTAGGCTGATCTTGTGTGGGAAGGGTTTGCTAAATGCTGGAATAGGAGAAACATCGTGCAGAAATTCGGTAAGCTCATACAGCTTATCAATCACAGCTTGTGCTTCAGGGCTAGTATCAAACTCGTGAAAGTTTTCTTTTGCCGCCACAAGACATGAAGCGGCAGGACACACGATGGCATCACACTCAACGCCTTTAAAAGCATTAAGCAATTTCAAGGTGGTTTTTTTGGCTTCGTTATAGCAACCAGAGTTAGTCATTGGCTGGCCGCAGCAGGTTTGCCCTTGAGGCAATATGACTTGATGACCGAGTTTTTCTAATAATTCTAAGGTGGCGATCCCCACTTCTGGAACCATCTGATTCACTAGACATGGAATGAAAAGGGCTATCTTCATTGTAGTTTCTCTTCTATTTTTTCAGACATTGTTAGCGACTTTTAACCGTAGGAAATAACCGTAAAAAGTAACCGCAAAAAAGCCTGCTCTAGAAGCCGACTTCATCTCAAACGGATATTCGCCTTTATTTACTCACTTAATAAATATAGGCCGATACCCCTATAAAAAGTAGTGCTAATTTAGTAAATAAACCTAGCGACTTTTGCAAAAATGAAAACAATATATCTAATTGTATTTCAAGGTTAATTTGGCTGTTTGTGGCTTTATTGAGTAAAGAGGTATCTAAAAATGGTTAGTTGGGTCAGCGTGAGGTGAAGGTTTATGCGAGGTAAGGAATGTTAGGGGCAAGAGCTGCCCCTAACTGGGTGTTGATACAGTTATTTTAACGTAATTATCAGCGGGTACATTCTTCTAAAAGGTACGCCAGATGACGATAAGAGATACCACTGTGTTGAGTTAAGCCCACTTCACACATACGGTTAGCGTAGTAGCCTTCACTGACATCAACTGGGATAAGCTTCTTAATATTACGCAGGGCGCTGGCGTTGATTTCAGGTTTATAAAGGCCTTTTTCACCGGCGTAACCACAGCAATCTATACCTGCAGGGCGAACAGTTTGCTGACTACAAGCCGCAATAATGGCTTCCATTTTAGGTTCAAGCTTCATCTTACGTGCGCTACAACCTAAGTGCAGGGCTACTGCAGACTTCTTACGACTAATAGTCAGCCTATCAAGCAGTTTGTCATGGATGAAATCAACCATATCGACAATTTCTACTTTTTCTGTCAGCGATTTGTCACCGGCTAATGTACGGTAGGTACATGATAGGGCGTCGATAATTACTGGTAACTTACCACCTTGAGTCATAGCTGCTACGGCTTCGATTAGCTCTATGCGTTTAGCGTCGGCATTTTTAAAATCACCTTTTGATTCCCACATTTGACCGCAACATAAGTCGCGAGTCTTCTCTGGGGTGATCACGTTATAACCTGAGCGTTCAAGCAGGGTGACAATGACTTCTGGTAAGCTGCGATTATCAGGATCTTTTGGTGTCGGACCAAAAGTACGACCACCACAGGCCGGGAAGTAAACCACGGTTTCTTGACCAGGTATAGGTGCGCTAAGCTTAGGCAGTTTACCGCCCTTTGGAAAATCAGGGTTCCAATAAGGTACTTCTTTACTTACCACGCGACCGGCTTTCATTATTGCGCCAGTTATCGCGCTACCGGTAATTTTGTGCACCGTACCAAGGGCATTGAAGCCAGTGCTAATTACTTGGTTAACCGCGCCAAAGTGTTTGGCTTGAAAGTCGAGTACTTTTTGCTCTGTAGTACTGATATATGGCGTTCTCAGTTTGCGTACAAGGTTACCCATGCTGTTATCGACAGGGCAGGCGATAGTACAGAGCTGACAGGCAGCGCAGGTATCAACAACGTCATATTTTGCCGCCGCGCGCATTTCGCTAGCGGCTTGCTTGTCACCGGATTGTTCTAGACGCTCAATTTCACGCAAGGTTGCAATACGCTGACGCGGCGACATATTCAGTGCAGAGGTAGGGCAGGTTTTCTCACAAAATCCGCATTCAATACACTTGTCGACTAAGTCATCGACCACAGGGCAAGGTTTGATATTCTTAACGTGAATCTGGCTGTCGTCGTTAAGAATAACACCTGGGTTTAATAATCCTTCAGGATCAAAAATCTGCTTAATACGCTTCATCAAGGTATAAGCGTCGCTGCCCCATTCCATTTCAACAAAAGGCGCCACCGCCCGGCCTGTACCGTGCTCGGCTTTCATTGAACCGTCGTATTTATTGATCACCATCTCGGCAACGTCTTGCATAAAGGCATGGAAGCGCTCAATGTCGGCCTGAGAGTTAAACGTTGGGGTAATGATGAAGTGGAAGTTACCCGCAAGAGCATGACCATAAATAACCCCCTCAGGGTAATTATGCTTATGGAATAACTCAGTTAAATCATTTGCTGCTGCGGCTAAGTGTTCTAGTTCAAAAGCAACATCTTCAATAATAACTGAGGTGCCTTTAGGGCGCTCACCACCGATAATGGGGAATAGACCTGAGCGCATTGCCCAGTATTGGCCAAATACAGCAGGGTCATCACTGAAGGTAATAGGGCGCTCAGTTTCGATATGAGCAAGCTTCGCGATAACGTCTTGGGTATAACTGTCTAACGTTGATTTGTCGTTAGCGCGTGACTCAATCAACAAGATTGCAGCGCCTTCAGGCAGTTGGGCCAACCATTCTGGCATGCCCGCTTTACCGGTTACTGCTTTGATTGATGCCCAGTCTAGTAGCTCGGCTGCTGCTACGCTATCGCCCACTATGGGTGGCACGGCGCGCGCGGCATCTTCCATATTAAAAAATACCGCCATGGCTGATGCTTTAAAGCGTGCTTCATCAACAGTGTTGTAAGTGACCTCTTCTACAAAGGCGAGTGTGCCTTCAGCGCCGACAATTAGGTGATTAATTAACTCAAAAGGATCGCTAAAGTCCACTAAGGCGTTAAGGCTATAACCTGTTGTGTTTTTAATGGAGAATTTTTTGCGAATTCGTGCAGCAAGCGTGCTGTTGTTAATCGTTAACTGTGCCAGCTCGGTTAGTTCTTGTAAAAGCTGAGGGTGCGATTGACTAAATGCCGCTTTTGACGCTTCACAACCCGTATCTAGCTCCGTGCCATCGGCAAACAGCAATTTGGCTGAAGCGATAGTTTGGTAACTGTTTTGCGCGGTACCACAGCACATACCAGAGGCGTTATTTGACACAATGCCGCCGATTTTTGCTGAAGCCAGAGTTGCTGGATCTGGACCAATTTTCTTATTTAATGGCTTTAATACGGCGTTGGCATCGGCGCCAATAACGGCAGTACCTAAAGTAATTTGTGATGCATCTTCGCTAACCGTCAATGTTCTAAAGCCATCATGGCCAAGAATTAGCAAAATACCTTCGCCAATTGCTTGGCCTGATAAACTGGTACCGGCAGCACGAAAGGTCACAGGTGCTCCGTAAGTACGGGCAATGGCAAGGGTGCGTTTGGCTTGCTCTAAGGTATCGGCATGCACCACGATTTCAGGCACGATGCGAAAGTAACTGGCATCAGTTGACCAGGCAAAGCGGCGTACAGGGTCGTTAGTTGCGGCTTGTTCACCAACTTGTTTACGTAAATCTCTTAATACAGCTTCATAATTAATCGACATTTTTTTATCTCACACACATCTTTTGAGTGAATAAAGCCGCAGTCTATGCGGCTTTTTCGATATTATTATTTTGTTTTTTTATTGTTCAGCAATGAGGAGGCTAGAAGCCACCCCAAATTGCAGCGATAGTACCGGCGACTAAAGCATAGCCTAGTGCCACTGGCATCGTCTTGCGGATAATTTCTGATTCACGTCCCGCCATGCCTACAACGGTTGCAGCTGCCACAACGTTCATCACGCACATCATGTTACCGGCGTTAGCGCCAATGCCTTGCATCGCCAAAATCAGCGCATGGTTAGCGCCAATATTGTCGGCAACACTGTATTGTAGGCCTGAGAACATCATATTTGAGAAAGTGGCAGAGCCGGATAAGAAGGCACCGAAGATACCGACAATCGGCGAAACCCAAGCCCACACTGCGCCCATACTATTTGCCAAGGTATCGGCAAGCGCCACTGGCATAGAAGCAAGACCCGAGGCATTTTCACCTGAGTTGAGGAAGATTTTGACCATAGGTACTGATGCACCTAGAGAGATAATCGTCGGCACCATAGATTTACACGAGACAGAGATTGATTCTTTTATCGCAGGTGACTTCATTCTAAAGAGGAAGAAACCTAAGATACACACTAGGACAAAGAAAGCCCCTGGCGCGTACAGTGTGGCAAATCCCGCCTTTAACTCAGTACCTAGTAATCCGGTCCAGCTGATATTAAAGCTCGATAACCAAGCTTTAAGCGGCGCTACTGTGCGTGATAACACGAGTAGTGCAGCCATAATTAAATAGGGTGACCACGCAGCAAGCTGAGAAAACTTAACTTCAGTGGCTAGATCTTCACGTTTTTGGCCATCATTTTCTGCAAAATCATTCCATTGCTCTTTTGGTAGTAAGTAACCTTTTTTAGCGACAGGGATCACCACAGCCATACCGACAAGTGCACCAATAACTGATGGGAATTCTGGGCCAGCAAAGTAGTTAATTAGCCAAGCAGGAACAGTAAAGGCAAGACCGGCAAATAGCGCAAACTTCCAAATTGCTAAACCTTCTTTAAATGACTTATTACGCCCAAAGAAGCCCGTCAGAATAGCAACCATAGTTAACGGGATAAGCGTGCCGGTCACTAAATCAATGGTTATCATATGCATGGCAATAAACTGCGCGAAATCCGCAAAACTACCACCATGTTGGGCGATTTGCTCGGCCGCCATATTGGCGCCACCTTGGGTTAAGCCTTGCTCCATACCAAATAGTACTGGTAGGCCAATTGCACCAAACGAAACCGAAGTTGAGTCAGCAATTAAGGCGACAACTGCTGCGCCAATAGGTGGGATCCCAAGCAATACCAGCAGTGGCGCACCAATTGCAGCGGGGGTACCAAAGCCTGCCGAACCTTCGATAAAGGAGCCAAATAGCCAACAGATGATGATTACCTGTACGCGGGCGTCGCCACTAATGTTGGTAAAGCCTGCGCGTATAGTATCCATTGCGCCAGAATATTTAAGGGTATTAAGTAAGAATACCGCGCCAAAAATAATGGTGAGCGGCGTTAATGCTGATAGCAAGCCCTCTACCACCGAAGCGGCTAAAAAAGTGGTATCCATTTTCCAGATAAATACAGCGGCAAGACCGGTAAAAACCATGGAGATTGGCATAGCCCTAGATGCGGGCATCCGCAATAGGACTAAAAACAGCATTACGCTGATAATTGGCGTTAAGCTTGCGAGTAGTTGAATAAAGGTCATGCGTGCCTCGTTTGATTTATATTTCTGTATCTAACTTCAATTTCTACTTCAAATAGCTAAATTTGAGTGGCTCACTTCTTTGGTTTTGTTATCAATCCACCTATTAACTTTTAGTTGTAATGGATTAAGGTGTGTACTAAACGTGATTTAGCATTTTACAAATATGATCTGGATCATACTCCCCCCTAATTGTGGTCGATAATGCCATTAGTGAGAGCGATCACAGTTTTACTTGTTGTGTAGGTGTGATCTTGATCACTCAAAATATTGGTGGTAGTGCTAGGGTTTGATGGTTTTTAGGTTGGAGATAGGAAAAATAGGTGTAGAAGGTATCAAAATGTATCTGATGGCGGTGAGAATAGCCTTTATTTGATCGTAAACTTTCTTAATCGATATTGACTAATGAGCTATTCCAGCTCTGCAAGTGTGATCTATATCTCTATTTTGGCTTTAGCTATTCGGTTTTAATTATCATTATTAACCTAAGTTAATGTTTATGTTGATTTAGTAGTTTAAAGGAAAACGATGCTGTTTTTAACGTCAAGTTTTGAACAAAGTAAAAACTGTAGTTTACTAACAGCTAATGTTAGAAAATGTACGGACTGATTAGATGAGAGCTACGAGAAAGTTTGCCGATAGCACAAAGTAGACTACCGGCGAGATATTATCTTTATACTGATTGCTATTAGAACAATTTACTACCCCAACCAAGCTTAGTTCGCAGTACGTGAAAATAGTTATGACCTTTTGGGTGCACCAGTCTTAAGGTTTCTTCACTACGTTTAATGATGATTTCATCACCGGGTAATACAGAAAGGTGTACATGGCCATCACAGCTCACTTCTAAGTTGTCGCCGTTATGAGGAGAAACCTTTAATTTGATAATACTCGCGGCATCAACAACAATTGGCCTGCATGAAAGTGTATGCGGAAACATAGGCACTAAGATCATTGCTGCAAGGTTAGGGGTTAAAATAGCACCGCCAGCAGAAAGCGAGTAGGCGGTTGACCCTGTCGGTGTTGAGATAATCATGCCGTCTGCGCGTTGGCTATACATGAATTTGTCATCAATATAGACTTCAAACTCAATCATATGCGCGATTTTACCCGGGTGAAGTACGGCCTCGTTTACTGCTGTATTGCTAGATTTCAGTTCGCCATGGCGATGCACTTCAGCTTCAAGTAAAAAGCGCTGCTCAATTTCAAATTCACCTTCGAGTACTTTTGATAATGCTTCTTCAAATGAATCCGGAGGTAAATCAGTTAAAAAGCCTAAGTTACCACGGTTAACCCCGATAACCCCGATATTGAACCTTGCAAGGACTCGCGCAGCACCAAGCATATTACCGTCACCACCAACAACGATGGCTAAGTCACACTGTTTTCCTATTTCTAATAGGTCTACCGACTGAGCAAGAGGTCCAAGCTCACCAGCGACGCGTTCTTCGACTAATACCTTATAGCCTTGCATGCTTAGCCAGTGGTGTAACCTTTTTAAGGTCTGAGTCGTCCCTTTATGGTTGGGCTTACCAATTAGACCAATTGTTTGAAACGTATTGCTCATAATTTATGTTAGATCCAGCTTTAGGCCTTGAAACCTTAAATTTGATCCCCATAATATGCCCAGAGCATGCAGAAACAAAGCATTTTTAGCTGGAGCAAAAATGAGCAACGAAACAAACAAAGCACAAGATAACCAAGTTGAAGAGATCGTCGAAGGCGAATTGCTTAACGAAAATGGCGTTGAAGCGACTGATGAAGGCGCTTTAATGGATGAGCTAACTCAAGCAAACTTCCGTGTTGAAGAGTTGGAAAAAGCTTTGCAAGAAGCTGAAGCTAAAGTGGAATCACAGAAAGATTCTGTGATCCGAGCTGCTGCTGAAGTTGATAATATTCGTCGTCGTTCGGCAATGGATGTAGAAAAAGCGCATAAGTTCGCTTTAGAAAAGTTCATCAACGAATTACTCCCTGTATTAGATAACATGGAGCGTGCATTACAAGGTACCGATGCAGAAGCTGAAGCGACTAAAGCAATCTACGAAGGTGTTGAACTAACCGCTAAAGGTTTCGTCAGCACTGTTGAGAAGTTTGGTTTAGTTCAAGTTGATCCACAGGGCGATGCATTTAATCCTGAACTTCATCAAGCGATTGGCATGCAGCCAAGCGCTGATTTCCCTGCAAACACTGTCATGATGGTAATGCAAAAGGGTTATACATTGAATGAGCGTCTACTGCGCCCTGCAATGGTAATGGTTTCTCAAGGCTAATTTTTAGCTTGAAACATAACTGTATTCATTTAGTGCTGAGTATAGACAATAAAAAAGGACTGCTTTCGCAGTCCTTTTTTTGTGGTATTTGATAGGTTATTTAAGCAATGAAGTCTTCAATCTGCTTTTGAATACCTGCTGCATCTAAACCAAGTTCACTGGTGATTTCATCTGGTGCACCGTGTTTGATGAACTCATCCGGTAAACCAATCTGTAACACAGGTTTAGGCATTTTTAGCTGTTGTAGTAGTTCTAGTACGCCAGAACCAGCTCCGCCCATAATGGCGTTCTCTTCAACAGTGACTAATACATCGTGGTTTGCTGCTAGATCTTTAACCAGTTCGACATCTAATGGTTTAACAAAACGCATATCGGCAACAGTGGCATCTAACGCTTCAGCAGCGGTTAAACTGCTTGCTAACAAGGTACCAAAGTTAAGGATGGCAATTTTGTTGCCTTGACGTTTGATTAAGCCTTTACCAATTGGCATTGCTGTCATGGTTTCAACTTGCTTAGCACCGGTAGCACTACCGCGAGGGTAACGCACAGCTGTAGGGCCGTCGTTATAGCAGTAACCGGTATATAGCATCTGACGACATTCGTTTTCATCAGATGGTGCCATTATCACCATATTTGGCACTGTACGCATAAAGCTTAAATCAAATGCACCTTGGTGAGTCGGGCCATCGGCACCGACAATACCACCACGGTCGATTGCAAACAGTACCGGTAATCTTTGTAGTGCGACGTCATGGATCAACTGATCATAACCGCGCTGCAAGAAAGTTGAATAGATCGCGACGACAGGTTTATAACCTTCACAAGCAAAGCCTGCACCTAAAGTCACCGCATGTTGCTCGGCAATTGCAGCGTCAAAGTATTGCTTAGGAAAACGCTGAGAGAACTCAACCATCCCTGAACCTTCGCGCATAGCAGGCGTAATAGCGAGGACTTTTTCATCTCTTTCGGCAACGTCGCATAACCACTTACCAAACACTTCCGAGAAGGTTGGATCAGATGGTTTAGCTGCAGGCTTTTCAAAGGTTGATGGATCAAACTTTGGTACCGCGTGCCAGCCGATTGGATCTTTCTCTGCAGGCTCATAACCACGACCTTTCTTGGTCATGATGTGCAGTACTTGTGGGCCACTTAAGTTGCGCATATTGCGCATGGTTTCAACAAGCGCATCTACGTCATGGCCGTCAATTGGGCCTATGTAGTTAAAGCCTAGCTCTTCAAATAAAGTGCCTGGAACCACCATACCTTTAAGGTGCTCTTCGGTGCGCTTAGCCATCTCTTTGATAACTGGCATACCTTTAAGCACTTTCTTGCTGCTTTCACGAATAGTGGTGTAGAAGCGGCCAGACATTAATTGTGCAAGGTGGTTATTGAGTGCGCCAACGTTTTCAGAGATAGACATCTCGTTATCGTTTAGCACTACTAGCATGTCATTGTGTAAGTCACCAGCATGGTTCATGGCTTCAAACACCATACCACCGGTCATTGCACCGTCACCAATAACGGCAACGACTTTACGACCTGCTTGTTCTTTTTCAGCCGCAACAGCCATTGCAAGTGCGGCACTGATAGAAGTGCCTGAGTGACCCACACTAAAAGTGTCGTATTCACTTTCTTCGCGCCATGGGAATGGGTGCACCCCGCCTTTTTGGCGAATGGTGTGCATCTTTTCACGGCGACCCGTTAGGATTTTGTGCGGATAAGCTTGGTGACCAACGTCCCAAACTAATCTGTCAAAAGGCGTGTTATACACGTAATGAAGTGCAACAGTCAGTTCCACCGTGCCTAGACCCGATGCGAAGTGACCGCTTGATTTACCCACAGACTTCAATAAGAAACCTCTAAGTTCGTCTGCCAATTGTGGCAACACGGCTTGAGGGAGCTGTCTTAGCTCATCTGGCGTATTAGCCTGTGCAAGCACAGGGAATTGAGAAATATCAAAACTCATACGAGATTCTTTGTCTCTTTATTAAACTCTTCGCTCAATGATGTAACGGGCGAATTCTGCAATTAACTGGCTATTGTATGGTAATTTAGCCAGCGCTGATAGTGCGTCCTCAATCAAACTTGCCGCAGTTTCTTGAGCGCCCTCTAAACCAAGCAACTTTGGATAGGTGCTTTTGTTTGAATCTGTATCTGAGCCTTGGGGCTTTCCTAGCTCTTCTGTGCTAGCGATAATATCGAGCACGTCATCTTGCACTTGGAAAGCTAGGCCAATGGCATCGGCAAAGTCGAGCAACGCTTTACGCTCTTCTTGATTAACCTTGGCGGCGATGATGGCAAACTCCACTGCACAACGAATAAGCGCACCTGTTTTTAGTTTGTGTAGCTGTATTAATGTGGCTAATTCAATTTGCTTATTGGTGGCGTTAAGATCCATCGCCTGACCACCACACATACCACTATACCCAGAGGCATTAGCTAAGGCTTTAACCATAGCCAAATTCTGTGATGGAGTAATGTTTTCTATCGGGTCACTGATAATTTCAAATGCCAATGCTTGTAAAGCATCACCAGCTAGAATTGCTGTTGCTTCATCAAATGCGATATGCACAGTCGGTTGACCACGGCGCAATGCGTCATCATCCATTGCAGGGAGGTCATCATGGATTAACGAGTAGGCATGAACGCACTCAATAGAGGCTGCACATGAGTCAAGGGTTGCCAGTTTGACACCTAACATATCGCCGATAGCATAGACCAAAAATGGTCGAATACGCTTGCCGCCGATTAAGGCACCATGTTTCATGGCTGCTTTTAGGGTTGGCTCGATATCGGCAAGCGCATCAATTCGCAACTCAAGTTGTTGATTGATACGTTGCTGGTAGCGTTTAAGTGACTCTTCTAACAATTACTCACCCTCGGTATCATAAGGTTTGAGAGTGTCTACACCCTCTTCTTGCATTAGTACGGCGACTTTTTGCTGTGCGTTTTCTAATTTATTTTGGCTGTTGCGCACAAGTTTAATGCCGCGCTCAAATTGCTTGAGTGCATCATCAAGTGACACATCACCATGCTCTAAGTCGGTTACGATTTTTTCTAGCTCGGAAAGTGAATCTTCAAATGAGAGGTTTTCTGGTTTTTTTGCCACAATATTCATTCCTAGAAATAAGCGGTACACAAAGTATATCAGCAGGGCACATGGGTCAAATTAAGCCGTTGACTATTTGCGCAAAAGCACGCTTTAAATATCAAACACACATTAATTGAGTTAGTAAAGCATACGTATGTCGGCAAATTATCGATCAGCTTGTTATCGATAGTTGCAAACACCGTCCTGCGAGCGAAATGCCATTTTAACGGAAACTGCACAAGATTTGCTGGAAAAATCACTCAAGAGATCGATTATTTGGTCGTTATATAAGTTGCAATAGTAAAAATATAGCGCTTGATGTGATGTTTGGTAACTTGTCACTTGCCGTATCACTTAAGGCGTAATATTGTCGCTACTAATTTATTCCCTGCATTATATGTAGCCGTTGATATTCGAGACTGGTAACAGTGTATCGGATTGTATTTGAGGAGCAGTTTTGGATTTAGCAACCCTAATCGGACTTATTGGCGCATTTGTCTTTATTATTATGGCAATGGTCAGTAGTGGTGGCATTGCCATCTTTATTAACGTCCCATCGATTCTCATCGTGTTAATCGGTTCTTTGTTTGTGGTAATGATGAAATATAACCTCAAGCAGTTTTTGGGCTCCGCTAAGATTGCTGCTAAAGCATTTATTTTTAAACTGGATCGCCCTGAAGATCTTATAGAGCAATCTATCTCTATGGCTGACGCTGCTCGAAAAGGTGGGTTCTTAGCCTTGGAAGAGGCAGAGATCAGCAATAGCTTTATGCAAAAAGCGGTTGATATGTTGGTGGATGGTCACGATGGTGATGTGGTGCGTGACGCGCTAGAAAAAGATATCGCATTAACTGAGGAGCGACATAAAACCGGTATTGGCATCTTTAAATCTATTGGTGATGTTGCACCTGCTATGGGCATGATCGGTACCCTCATTGGTCTGGTGGGCATGTTATCGAATATGGACGACCCTAAATCGATTGGTCCTGCAATGGCCGTTGCACTGTTAACCACCTTGTACGGTGCTGTTGTCGCTAACATGGTTGCACTGCCTATTGCTGATAAGTTATCGCTGCGAATGAATGAAGAGATGCTTAATCGTAACCTGATTATGGATGCGGTGCTTGCCATTCAAGACGGACAAAACCCAAGAGTTATTGAAGGGTTCCTTAAGAATTATCTATCTGAAAAATCAAGAACAATAGACACTTTGGGCGGGGCGTAAGCGGATGGCTAAGAAAGCCAAATGTGATTGCCCGCCGCCCGGAGCACCTTTGTGGCTGGCAACATTTGCTGATTTAATGTCGTTGCTAATGTGCTTTTTCGTACTTTTACTGGCATTTTCTGAAATGGACGTTATGAAGTTCAAGCAGATTGCGGGTTCAATGAAGTACGCCTTTGGTGTGCAAAATAAAGTGGAAGTGAAAGACATCCCGAAAGGAACCTCGGTTATAGCGTTAGAGTTTCGACCAGGCAAGCCAGAGCCAACCCCGATTGAAATCATTAACCAGCAAACCAATGAAATGACCGAGCCTATGCTTGAGTTTCAAGAAGGCGAGGATTCTAGTGCTGGCGGCATTCAAGAGCAAAGAGGCGAGCAACGTGGAGGGCAAGCATCAGCGACGGCTGTAGAAGCAAGAGAAGCCGAAGCAAAAGCCGAAAGTGAAGCACAAGCTGAAACCGAAGCAACTAAGACTCAAGCCTCTGCTCAAGATAAGATTAACGAGCAAGTGAAGAAGATGGCGCAGGAGCTCAATAAAGAAATTGTTGATGGCGCGATTGAAATTGAATCATTAGGGCAGCAGATCATTATTCGTATCCGCGAAAAAGGGGCTTTCGCATCAGGTTCAGGTTTTTTACAGCCAAGGTTTAAACCTGTGGTACGCCGTGTGGGTGATTTACTTAAAGACGTTCCTGGCATTGTGACTGTTTCTGGTCATACCGATGACTGGAATATTTCTAATGAGCTTTATAGCTCTAATTGGGATTTATCAAGTAAGCGTGCGGTAGCCGTGGCTCATGAACTTGTAAGAGTGAAAGGTTTTAATCAGCAACGCATGAAAGTGGTTGGTATGGCGTCATCAGATCCATTAGTTAAAAATGATTCAGCCGCTAACCGAGCACGTAATCGTCGAGTTGAGATTGCCATTGAACAAGGGAAAGCGAAAGAATCTGATGAGATCCAAGTAAGTCAGTAATCACTTAGCGAGTACAAGCCAATACGCAATTAGGGAAACTTAATTGCGTGTTTTAGTTTTTGAGGTGCTCATTTAGCTTATTAAGCCGGTTTTGGGCAGAATATTTACTATTTTGTCGAGACAAACTGAGAATGGATATACGCAATTGCTACGCTATCTTGTTATAATCGGTTAATTGCTGTTTAAACAACTCCTCGCGGAAGACCAATGAAATTTATCGTAAAACTGTTCCCTGAAATCATGATGAAAAGCAAGCCGGTAAGAATGCGTTTTACCAAAATGCTTGAAACCAACATTCGTAACGTACTTAAAAAGGTCGACGAGACTGCTAAAGTGCAGCGCCAGTGGGACAAAATCATGGTTATGGTGCCAGATGATAGACCTGATCTGGTTGAAGCTTTCGGTGAACGTTTAGCTTGTATTCCAGGTATCGCCCACGTATTGCAAGTAAGTGTAAGTACTTTCACCTCTGTTGATGATATCTATAAGCAAACTCTAGCTGTTTATAAAGAAGAACTCGCAGGTAAAACATTTTGCGTACGTGTAAAGCGTGCTGGTAAGCATGACTTTAATTCAATTGAAGTAGAGCGTTATGTTGGTGGTGGTTTAAACCAGTTTACCGACGCTGCAGGTGTACGCTTAAAAGATCCTGATATGACTGTTAACCTAGAGATTGAAAATGACAATCTTTATCTTGTTGATAAGCGTATCGAAGGTCTTGGTGGTTTCCCTATGGCCACCCAAGAAGATGTATTATCTTTGATCTCTGGTGGTTTTGACTCAGGTGTTTCTAGCTATCAGTTTATCAAGCGTGGCTCTCGTACTCACTACTGTTTCTTTAACTTAGGTGGCGATCAACACGAGATAGGCGTTAAGCAGGTGGCTTACCACTTATGGCAGAAGTACGGTGAATCGCATAAGGTTAAGTTTATTTCTGTACCTTTTGATCCTGTAGTGCAAGAGATCCTTGAACGTGTAGACAATGGCCAAATGGGTGTGGTTCTAAAGCGTATGATGATGCGAGCTGCAGCTCGTGTTGCACAGAAAATGGGTATTCAAGCACTGGTAACAGGTGAGGCAATGGGGCAGGTATCTAGCCAAACATTGACTAACTTAAATGTCATTGATCGTTGTACTGAGCAGTTAATTTTGCGTCCACTTATCGCTATGGACAAGCAAGATATTATCAATTTAAGCCGTCAAATCGGTACTGAAGATTTTGCTAAGTCAATTCCTGAATATTGTGGAGTGATTTCTCAAAAGCCAACGGTTAAAGCAGTTTTATCAAAAGTAGAGGCTGAAGAGGCTAAGTTCTCAGAAGACCTACTTGATCGCGTGATTGCCGATGCTGAAATTATCGATATTAGGGAGATTGCTGCGCAGATGGATACTAAAATCACTGAAACAGAAACAGTAGATGCGATTAACGCGGGTGAAGTTATTATTGACGTCCGAGCACCAGAAGAGGAAGAGAAGTCTCCTTTAGAAGTTGATGGTGTTGAAGTGAAAGCGATTCCTTTCTACAAGTTGGCGACTCAATTTGCTGATCTAGATAAAGACAAGAGTTACTTATTGTATTGCGACCGCGGTGTAATGAGTAAGCTACAAGCACTTTATCTGCAAGAGCAAGGTTACGCGAATGTTAAGGTCTACCGTCCTTAATGCCCGTTGTTAAGGGCTGATTAGTTTAAGTATGACAAAGGCGACTTTATTTGAGTCGCCTTTTTTGTATGTTCACGCTAGTAGTTAGTTTAAAAGTGCCGAGTATTAGATACAAAAAAACCACCTATTAGGTGGTTTTAAGAAAGCCTTAAAAACGCTTTTAGTCAGCAAGCATTACTTTAGCTGTTGCTTCTTCGTTCTTCTTTTGCTCATCAGTAATTAGCATAGTATTAAGTTCAGAAGTTAACTGAGACTGCATTAATTCCATGCTTTCTGCTAGGTTAGCTGTTAGTGTTGCTTCAACATCTTTGGTATCAATGTTGGTTTCGTCAGCGCTTACGGTTGCTGATAGGCTAAGAGTAGCAATAACAAGTACTGATTTAAGGTTTAACATACGCGGTAGCCTCCAGGCTTATATTCGGGTTGTTAGACATTCCCCATTTACGTCGTAGAGGCTGTCCAACTAATATCGTTTTGTTGGCGCAGATTTTGACCAAAATGGCTGGCCTTTACAAACGATAAAATGTAACAATACCCATTAGAAAAACTAATTAAAAATCGGGATCTGGATCACTATGGCAAGACGATTACCTCCCCTAAATGCAGTTAAGGCATTTGAGGCAGCAGCTAGGCATTTGAGCTTTACTCGTGCGGCCGAAGAACTGTTTGTAACCCAGGCTGCAGTTAGTCATCAAATTAAGGCTTTGGAAGAGTATCTCGGATTAAAATTATTCCGTCGAAAGAACCGTTCTTTACTACTAACGGAAGAAGGGCAGAGCTATTTTCTCGATATCAAAGATATCTTTACCCAGCTAGCTGATGCTACCGATAGACTGCTTGCTCGAAGTGCTATTGGTTCGCTTACAGTAGCCACCTCGCCTAGCTTTGCGATCCAGTGGCTAGTGCCAAGACTCGCTAAGTTTAGTGAGAAAAACCCAGAGATTGATGTACGAATTAAAGCGGTTGATGATGAAGATGGCTCATTAACTGATGATGTCGATGTCGCTATTTATTACGGTATGGGTAACTGGCAAGGCATGCGTGCTGACAAGCTTAGAAATGAAGTACTTATTCCGGTTTGTTCACCGCTATTACTTAACGGCCCTAAGCCATTAGAAAAGCCAAGCGATCTTAAAAATCACACTCTTTTACATGATTCAAGCCGTCAAGATTGGCAGGCTTGGTTTAGGCAATGTGGAATTACTGATATTAATGTGAACCAAGGTCCAATATTTAGTCATTCTTCATTAGTATTACAGGCTGCGGCTCACGGCCAAGGTGTGGCGCTAGGATACAGTGTACTTGCAAGGCCGGATATTAAGGCGGGTCGCCTTGTTTGTCCATTCCCTGAAGTTTTAGTCAGTAAAAATGCATATTACTTAGTGTGTCAGCAAAATCACGCTGAAATCGGTAAAGTGGCAGCGTTCAGAGAGTGGATGCTAGATATGTTTGAAGAGGAGACACGTAGTGAGTTGCTTACAGGATAAGCTAAAACAAGCTTATCTTGATGGTGAGCTAAGTTCTGCGGTAGCGTCGTTATCTGACGGTGATTTAGTTTTCGATACTGAGCAATTTCTAATTGATGTTAGCAAAACGAAAGATGATCACTCGGAAGAATTGATAGACACGCTTATTGTGTTGACCCATGGCGCTGGTGCGAATATGCATCATGAATTTATGACAACGATGGCAGAAGGGTTGGCAACGAGTTCTACTCGAGTCGTGCGGTTTAACTTTCCTTATATGCGCGCTAATGCGATTGACGGAAAACGTCGTCCACCGGATAGAGCGCCAAAGCTCATTGCTGATTACGCGCTACAGTTGAGTATTTTAAAGCAGCAGTTTCAGCCAAAACGTGTATTTCTTGTTGGTAAGTCTATGGGTGGGCGCATGTCCGCGATATTGGCTGAAAGTTTGGCTGTCGATGGCGTAGTATGTTTAGGTTACCCCTTTATTCCACTTAGCGGTGGTGAGGCTCGTCTTGAGCCAATAGAGCAGTGCCTAGCCCCTATATTAGTCATTCAAGGTGAGCGGGATAAGTTTGGTTATAAAGGCTTGGTTGAAACTTGGCCTGTTATGAACAAAGTGCAGTTACATTGGTTAATCGATGGCGATCATAGTTTTAAGCCACGAAAGTCGTCAGGCACTAGCTTAGAGGCTAACCTAGATAAGGCTATTTTTGTAGCTCAAGAATTTATAGCACAGGTTTAACCCGTTATTTTTTGCGGGTTTGAATATCTTTTACTGTTGATTTAAAGGGGAGAGGGTTAATGCGTAATGGATTTTTGCTGCTTGCAGCGTTAAGCGGTTTCATTGCTGTAGCATTAGGGGCATTTGGTGCTCATGGTTTAAAGAATGTTGCTCCACCTGAGTTGATTGCGATTTTTAACTTAGGTGTTGAATATCAGTTTTACCATACCTTTGCGTTAATCGCAGTGGCTTTTGCTGGTCACTGGCTAAAATCTCGCTTATTGGATTGGGCGGGTTATATGTTTATTGCGGGTATGATTTTATTTTCTGGATCATTGTATATGTATGCGTTGATTGGCGCCAAGTGGACTGGTCCTGTGACGCCTATAGGCGGTGTGTGTTTCTTGCTTGGTTGGCTATTTATTGCAGTGGCAGTATGGCGTAATCGAGTCAAAGAACTCGATTAAGTGCGATGTGGGCTTATGTTTGTGCTTGAACGCTGATAATTAAATATTAGACAGTACACAGCTAAGCTTGAACAGTGTAAAATAGCGGCCAACAACTTTGTTGGCCGCTTTTTTATATCAACTTTTCAATAATGCAAGCTGTTTACACGCTATGCTTTTGAAAGCCTGATTCGTTAATTTATGACAGGCATTTCGATTGATATTATTTTATCTTCAGGAAATTCAATGATAAACCTATTTTTATTTTGCCGTGCTGGTTACGAAAAAGATTGCGCAGCAGAGATCCAAGTGCGCGCGGCGGAGCTCGATATTGGTGGTTTTGTAAAAACCAATACCAATGATGCTTACGTCATTTTTCAGTGCTTTCAAGCCGGTGATGCTGAAGTTCTGGCGAAAAATATCAGCCTAGACTCACTTATTTTTGCCAGACAGATGTTTGCAGCAAAAGAGTTGCTTAAAGGTTTACCTGAGCAAGATAGAATTGGCCCAATCGTTGAAGCCTTAAACCAAGTAAACAAAGCGGGTGAGTTGCGTGTTGAAACTCCTGACACCAACGAAGCGAAAGAGTTATCTAACTTCTGCCGTAAGTTTACTGTGCCGCTACGCCAAGGATTGAAAAAGTCAGGTACTTTGCTTGAAAAGGAAAACCCGAAGCGTCCAATTATTCACGTATGTTTTGTTGCTTCAGGTCAAGCTTATGTTGGTTACTCATTAAGTAACAATAGCTCTCCTTATTTTATGGGGATCCCAAGACTTAAGATTGCAGCTGACGCGCCAAGTCGCTCAACCTTAAAGCTTGATGAGGCCTTTATTCACTTTATTCCTAAAGAAGAGCAAGAAACGCGTCTAAGCAGCGGTATGAAAGCGGTCGATCTTGGTGCTTGCCCAGGCGGTTGGACATATCAGCTTGTTCGCCGCGGTATGTTTGTTGCTGCAGTTGATAATGGTCCGATGGATCAAGGCCTAATGGATACTGGACAGGTAAAGCATTACCAAGCAGACGGTTTTAGATTTGAGCCACCAAGAAAGAACATTACTTGGCTGGTGTGTGACATGATTGAAAAGCCATCACGTGTTGCTGAGCTAATTGAGGCTTGGGCAATAAATGGTTGGTTTAAAGAGTCTATTTTCAATCTTAAACTGCCGATGAAAGCGCGTTATAAAGAAGTTTCAACGATTCTTGAGACCATGGCCGAGATCTTAAAAGAAAATGGCGTGGACGATTTCTCTATTGCCGCTAAGCATCTTTACCATGACCGTGATGAAGTGACTGTGCACCTTTGCTTACGTCCAAGTCAGCCTTGGTAAATATAGCAAGATAGTCATAATGCTAATCGATTACAGATAAAAAAAGACCCTATGTGAAAACATGGGGTCTTTTTATTTAATGGCCTGAACTAATTCAGGTGATTAGATTATGATAAACGCTCGATCACTGCTTGAGTGAAATCAGTTGTGCCGTGAGTACCGCCAAGATCGCGCGTTGTACGGTCACCTTCTTCAATTACTGCGGTGATAGCACTGCGGATAAGCTCCGCTTTATCTGACATGCCTAAATACTCAAGCATTTGGATTGATGCTAGAACAACTGATGTTGGGTTTGCAAGATTCTTACCTGCGATGTCTGGCGCACTGCCATGTACCGCTTCAAAGATTGCTGCATCGCTACCGATGTTGGCTCCAGGAGCCATACCTAGACCGCCAACAAGACCAGCACATAAGTCTGATAAAATGTCACCAAATAAGTTCGTAGTAACAATCACATCGAAGTTTTCTGGGTTCATTACCAGTTTCATGCAAGTTGCATCAACAATCATTTCTTCAGTAGTGATGTCTGGGTAACGTAAGCTGACTTCGCGTGCAACTTTCAGGAATAAACCTGAAGTTGACTTCATGATGTTAGCTTTGTGGACGATAGTGACTTTTTTACGTCCTTCTTTTCGAGCTAGCTCATAAGCGAAAGTCGTGATCTGCTCAGCGCCTTGACGAGTAATAATACTTGTCGCTTCTGCAGTTGCACCATCATCAGATACTGTTTGGCCTAGGCCTGAATACATACCTTCGGTGTTTTCACGTACCGTGATGATGTCGATGTTGTCGTAACGAGCTTGAGTGCCTTTAAACGACAAAACAGGGCGCACGTTTGCATACAAGCTAAATTGCTTACGTAGGCTTACGTTGATTGAAGTAAAACCTTCACCAACAGGTGTTGTTAGCGGGCCTTTTAAGGTAATACGGTTCTTTTCGATAAGTTCTAATGTGCGCTGAGGTAATAATTCACCGTGCTTTTCTAAAGCTACAAGGCCTGCATCCGCAAATTCATATTCAAAATCACAGCCTGCTTTATCAAGAATCTTAAGGGCTGAATCAATAATGCTTGGGCCAATCCCATCACCAGGGATAACGGTTATAGTTCTTTTTGTCATGTATAGTCCTACCAGGGTTAGGCGTTACTGCAATTGTCTAACCATGCCACGAGGCATGATAAGTAACTCGATATATTTTCTTTTTATGCGACGTATTTTAAACACTTTTAAACAACTTTCACAGTAAATAGTGAGCAATCTCACGTTTTTTTCTGTAGGGTAACTTGCATAAATTACCGCTTATGACGATGATTGTTCGCCAGAAGCTTAAAAAGTCTACTTTAGTCTAATAAAATAATAATGAGGAAGACCTTGAAGTCACTACCAATAAAGTCATTATTGCTGTTTTCGACCAGTTTGCTTTCAGCAAACATCATGGCTGCTACGAATAGCATTACACCCGACGATATCATGCGATTTGAATCGCTTAAAAAGCCTGTTATTTCAGATACTGGTAATATGCTAGCTGTTGAAGTTAAGCCAGACCGTGGAGACAGCCATGGTTTAGTTAAAAGCTTAACGACCAATAAACAGTTTAGTGTAAAAGGAGCCAGCAAGCCAAAAGTGAGCCATGATGGCCGCTTTGTTGCTTTTGTTGATGCAGTGCCTTTACTTGACTCTGAGAAGGCTAATAAGAAAGCTAAGAAAAAATTAAAGTCTGGTGTTGTTTTATTAGATACAACAACGGGCAAAGAAATACGTTTTGATCGTGTTAAATCTTTTGAATTCAATGAGACAGGTAGCCACTTGGCTATTTGGTTTGAAGCTGAAGATAAGAAAAAAGATGAAAAATCGGTAGATAGCGCTAAAAATAGTAAAAGCGACATAAAAGTCGATGATTTTGACAAAGGCACATTAGTTGAACTTGTTTCACTTAATGGGTTGAAATCAACTAAATTTAAAGATGTTACGGCCATGAACTTTGATAAGTCAGGTCAACATTTTGCGCTTGCAATAAATAATATCGAAACTAATAAGCATGAGCTTAGACTTGTTAAGCTTGCCAACGATACAGCCACGATAGTTAAGAGTTTTAAACAGCAGCAAGTCGGTTCCGTGGCATTAAGTGATGATGGTAAATATTTAGGCTTTACCTATGGCAATGCTAAAGTTGAGCCGTATGGCCGCGAATATCAGTTATCGTTACTTAACTTGCAAACTAATCAAGTTATTGCAGCGCCAATAGCAGATGATTGGACATTAAATCGTTATGCTGAGTTACGTTTTTCCGATGATAGCCAACGTTTGTTCTTTGGCCGCGTACCTCAAGTTAGTCAACAACTAGAAATTGCTAAAGTAGAAAACGAAGCTGACCTGTTCGATAAAGAAGTTATTACTTCAGGAAGAGCTTTGAAAATTTGGCATGGGGATGATCCTCGGATTAAGCCACATGAGATCAAGCAATATAAAAAAGAGATGAAGCGCACTTATCTCGCGGTATTGCATGTTAATGGCAATAATTTAGTTCAGCTTGGTGACCTTAATGTTCCCGATGTAGAGGTTCAGCAGCAACAACGCTTTGTGATTGCAAGCTCTGATTTACCTTACCGTAAGATGATCACTTGGGCTGGGTTTTACCGTGACTTTTACTTAGTCGATTTAAATACCGGACGTAAAATTCCACTTTTGAGTCAGCAAAGCAGCTCAGAAGAACCAACGTTATCGCCTGACGAAAAATTTGTTGCTTACTATTTACATGGCAATGTGTTTCTTTATGAAGTAGCCCAAGATAGACGGACTAATATCACTAAGAGCTTAGGCGTGTCATTTGCCAATGAAGATCATGATTATCCTTCAAATGCTCCAAGCTATGGAGTAGGGCCTTGGATTAAAGGTGATGCTGGGTTATTAATTTATGACAAATATGATATTTGGCAAGTAAATACCATATCACATGATGCTTTCACGCTAACCGCTGGTGAAGGTCGTAAGCACGGAGTTCAGTATCGTGTAACTGGACTTGTTGAAGATAAGAATAAGCCTGCTGTGCTGAAAAACGACGAGAAAGTGTTACTTCATGGCTACAGTGATGTCACTAAAGGTGATGGGTTTTATCAAGCTCAAGTTGGCGTTGCAGGGGTTAAGCCATTAATGGATGGCGACTATAAACTTAAGTTACTCGCACGTAGTAAGGATGCACGAACGATAGTTTATTCAAAAGAACAGTATGATCTGTTCCCAGATCTTTACACTGCTAGTTATAGCGCCCCGCAAGATGCGACGCGTCAAACGAATTTAGATAAACAGCGTGACGCCTTTAACTGGAGCCAGTCTGAACTTGTACATTGGACTAATGGCGACGGTAAACCATTAGATGGCGTGTTGATCAAGCCGACGAATTATGTTGAAGGTCAACGCTATCCGGTATTGGTGTATTTCTACCGCTTTATGAGCGACAGATTGCATGCTTTTCCGCAGATGAAGATTAATCACCGCCCTAATTTTGCATGGTTTGCAGATAATGGTTACGCGATTTTCTTACCTGATATTCGTTTTGAAGTGGGCTATCCTGGTGATTCTTCAGTACAGGCATTGACGTCCGGTGTGCAGCATTTAGTTGATATAGGGATTGCAGATCCACAAGCAGTAGGGATTCAAGGTCACTCTTGGGGCGGCTACCAAACGGCATTTGCCGTGACTAAAACCAATATTTTTAAAGCGGCGGTTACTGGTGCTCCTGTATCTAATATGACCAGTGCTTATAGTGGTATTCGCCATGGTAGTGGTTTAGCAAGGCAGTTTCAGTATGAAACAGGGCAAAGTCGTATTGGTGAAAGTTTATTTAAGTCACCACAGAAGTACATAGAGAATTCTCCGGTGTTTTACGTTGAACGTATTAAAACACCTATGATGATTATGTTTGGTGATAAAGATGATGCGGTGCCTTGGGAACAAGGTGTTGAGCTGTATTTGGCAATGCGTCGTGCCGGAAAAGACGTGGTGTTTTTGCAGTATGAAGATGAGCCGCATCACCTTAAGAAGTACCCTAATAAGTTAGATTACAGTATTCGTATGATGCAATATTTTGATCATTACCTAAAAGGTGAACCTGCACCTAAATGGTTAAGCGAAGGCGAAGCTTATACTGAGTTTAAAAAAGCAGGTTAAACTTCATAATTCCATCTAAATGCCGGATATTGTATCCGGCATTTTTTTTACTTTAAGAGTCATAAGCCCATTGCTGCCTATGAGTGACGTAGGGAGCGGTGAAAAGTGAAAGGACAGCTCTTCAAATAATTCAATCCCATCATTCGATAATGTAAATCTGCTACCTAAGATAAAGCATTGTATATGTAAATTGCAGTGTAAAATAATTAATTGATGTGGCTCAAGGGTCGTAATAGGATGAGATATCTGCATAATCTATAACTGAACGACTCAAATCAAAGGAAATAATACATGGATGGGATATGGATGCATGTCGGGGCCGTCTTTATGGGCTTCTTTGCCATAATGAATCCGATTGCGAACGTACCAATTTTTTTAGGGCTGACCTCAGAGTATGATGAAAAGACTACTCGGCTAATCGCTTTTAGAGCATTAATTATCGCTTTTGTGATTATTAGTTTATTTGCTATATCGGGGCAGTTTATCTTCCATTTATTTGGTATTTCACTATCCGCCTTTAGGATCACAGGCGGCTTACTGGTATTTCTAATTGGCTTTCATATGCTACAAGGCAACCAATCTTCTGTGCACCATGACAAAGATAAGCCTGAAGATGAATCTCTTGAAGCAAAACTGAGTGTTGCTGTATCACCTTTAGCTCTGCCTATCTTAGCGGGGCCAGGCACTATCGCAACAGCGATGAATTATACTGCAGCTGGTGGCGCGCCAGAGCTCATTAGTACTATTGGTTCGTTCGGGGTACTGTGTGTTATCACTTATGTGTTCTTTATCTTTGGTGGTCGCTTGGTCAGCTATTTAGGAAGCGCAGCGCTAGGAGCGATCACTCGAATGATGGGACTTATTCTAGCTGTGATCGGTACCCAGATGGCGGTAGAAGGCTTACAGGGGGCATTTAAGGTTCTTGGTTAACTCGTTTAGCGGAGTTATTTAAACGACACAAGCATAAAAAAGCAGTGACCTTGTGCACTGCTTTTTTAATGCGGTCAGACTGATAGCTTAGCTATCAATAGAGCTTGCTAGGTATTGTTTATAGGTATCCTCACCCCACGCAATAAGCTTACCTTGTTTAAATAACATTGGGGTGCATTCTTCTTTTGTAGTTTCACCATCAGACTCTTTATGGTGAGTTCGGTAAAAGAGCACTTGTAGCTGACTTTCTTGGGAGAGTTTAGCCTCAGAAAAGTCTGCCTTACCGAATAATGATTTAATCTCTTCGATACTTTGGCCTAAAGTTACTTCACTCATTTGAGCGAGGTTATAAGCTTGCCTATCTTCCCAATCCATTTCGTCTGGGCTGGGGTCGTAAGTTGCCATGATCACAGCAACAAACGCGACATAAGTGACAAAGATACTAATGATGATTACGGGGAGTTTTGATTTCATCGGAATAGTGCTTCCTTCACGCATTTCCTTTAATAGGGTAAAGATACTACTTGAATGCGTGAGGGTAAATGCTATAAATGCAACTTTATGTTAACAGGTGTAAAGCTAACTTGGCTGTTACGCTTCTAATCTAAACTGCTTTAGATTGACGTTTAAAGGAATATCTAATTGCAGTTGCACAAGTTTATAACTCAGGCGGGCCATTTGTTTGCCAGCTTCCAGCTTTTTGGCTTGTTTTGAACCAACTTTATCAATGGAGTTATAAATGTTCGCCAGCGAGCGGAAAATTTTCAATAGCTCTACTGCTGACTTAGGGCCGATTCCGGGGACGCCAGGGATCTTGTTACCACTGTCTCCAGCAAGTGCTAGATAGTCAATGAGTTGCGCTCTTTCTATCCCAAGCTTTGCTTCCATATCTTCTATGGTTAGGTAAGCTTGACTAAAATGATCCCATTGTTTGATATTTGGATTATTTAGCTGGCTAAAGCCCTTGTCGGTGGATACTATTATGGCTTCACCATTGATGTTCGCAAGCTTTGAGGCTAGGGTGGCAATGACATCGTCAGCCTCAGACTCAGCCTCTATAGAATTAATCTGGTTTTCAGCGAGATAATTTTTTAGATCTGCCAAGGTATTCGCTAATGCTTCAGGCATTGGCTTACGGCCTTTTTTATAATCTTCATATAGGGCTTTACGCCAAGAAACGGCATTTCCATCCCACACTATTGCTGCATGAGTTGGCTGATGGAACTTGATGAGTTTGCGGCATGCACCATTCACTCGCTCTTTCAATCCAGATACATCCGATTCATTAGGCTGTGCGGCGTGAATGCGCCGCACTAAGTTCATGCCATCTATAATGAGAAATTTATTCATCTAATTGTTTATCTTAATACCGTTTAAATTAACCTAGGTTCAGGTTATTTGATCACTTTGTAACAGGGCACATAAGCACTACCTGGTAGCTTCATTCGTTGCTGAGATACAAAAGCGCTTAACAGTTCATCCATCAACCCCATTAGCCTAGGGTCGCCTTTAAGCTCAAAAGGACCATGTGCCTCAATAGCTTTGATTGTGTCCATTTTGACATTACCTGCCACAATACCAGAAAACGCTTTACGTAGGTTGGCTGCAAGTTCAGCTTTGTTAGTTTGAAAATGCAGATCTAAGTTACTCATGACTTCATGGGTCGGTTCAAATGGTAGCTGGAACTCGGGTTCAATTTTTAACGACCATTGATATTGGTATGAGTCACCGTTGTCTTTACGGAACTTTTTAATATCTTCCATCGCTTGTTTTTGAATTCGCGCAACTTTTGCTGGATCATCAATAATAATCTGATATTTACTTTGAGCTTCTTCACCTAAAGTCGCCGCAATAAACTCATCAATACGCAAAAAGTACTCTTCGCTTTCTTTAGGGCCCGTTAGCACTAATGGGAAGGGAATATCTTGATTATCTTTGTTAAGTAAAATACCCAGTAGGTACAATAGTTCTTCTGCGGTACCAGCACCACCAGGGAAGATAATAATACCGTGCCCCAAGCGAACAAAAGCTTCTAGGCGTTTTTCAATGTCCGGTAAAATCACTAGTTCATTTACAATCTGGTTTGGTGGCTCGGCAGCAATAATACTCGGCTCAGTTAAACCGATATAACGAGCATGGTTAACACGTTGCTTAGCATGGCCAATCGCGGCACCTTTCATTGGCCCTTCCATGGCACCAGGGCCACAACCGGTACAAATATCGAGCTTACGCAAACCTAATTCATAGCCCACTTCGCGGGTATATTGGTACTCAATCGGGTTAATACTGTGTCCCCCCCAACAAACTACAATATTGGGATCTAACATCGGCATCGAACGTGCATTACGTAGGATATCAAATACTACGTTAGTAATATGGTTAGCATTAGTTAGATTGATATGCTTGAGGTTGTCGTATTTATCGTTGATGTAGACAATATCTCTAAGTACTGAAAACAGATGCTCCTGGATCCCCGCAATAATCTCACCATCTACAAAGGCTTCTTCTGGAGGATTGGTCAGCTCTATTTTAATGCCGCGCTCTCTGCGCAGCACATTAATATTAAATTCGCTGAATTGGGTAAATAAACCTTCGGCATTATCGCTTTGTAGGCCTGATGCAAGAACGGCTAATGAACAACTGCGGTAGAGCTGGTAAAGCTCACTTTTGGCATTTTGCTTTAATCGATCAACCTCTAATTGAGACAGTTGATCTAGGCTACCTCGGGGACTAATTTTTACTATCATAGCAACTCCTTAAGCAGTGATAGCTAAGTGGTCCCGCAAAGGCATGCGTGATAACGAGTGTTAACACAGGGGAAACTTAGAAGTCGATTATAACTCTATCTCTGCTTTCGTTTTTGGCTTTGTATAGCGCAGCGTCAGCTCTATCAAATGTTTCTGTGATGAGCTCATTTTCAATTATTTGTGCTGCGCCTATAGATACTGTAACTGTAATTCGCTGATTTTTAAACTTAAACGGAATACTTTTTACTTTCTCTCTTACGCGGTTGAGTAATGGAAGGATGTCACTATCGGCGATATCTGGTAGTAATAGAACAAATTCTTCACCACCGTAACGGGCAACGAACTCAGACTCTCTTAGTGAGTTTTTTATTGCCATAGCAATGACTTGCAAAGTTTTATCACCAGTGCTGTGGCCAAAACTGTCGTTAATTGTTTTGAAGTGATCAATATCGGCGACAGCGACCCATAAGGGCTGGTTAGTACGCTGATAATTGCGATACTCGATATCCATCCTTTCTTCTAGCGCACTGCGGTTTGGCAGTTGAGTCAGCGAATCGAGTAGATTGAGTTTTTGTTGCTCAAATAAGCGTTCTTTGTATGATTCGGTTTCTTTACTTAGTTCTTTGAGTTCGCGGCGCAGCGCTTCTACTGACTGTTTTAGTTGGGCTTGCTCTCTATTTTCTAATAACTCTTTGCGGCCAAGGGATTTTCGCAGTGACGCTAAATGGCTAGTAATTTGATTTTTTAATTCATCGATATCATTGACTTCAATGACCGCTTCACCAACGTTATCGACTTGGCCGTTAATATCGCGATTAAGCTGTTTACTCACCTGAAAACTTTTTACAGAGTGGCTGTAAGACTCTGTCACCACATCTTGTACATTGCTTAGCGCGTTATTCAGTACAAATAGAAACTCTTGTGAGGCTGTTTTCTCTCGCGCAATATTATCCAACAATAAGCCAAGTACAACTTGATAAGCATCAAGTAGTGTTGTTAGCTCAAAATCTTCTGTTAATGACTTTTTTATCTGTGCAATTTGTTCACGTTGCTCTTTTCTGAATTCTATTTCAGATAGTAGCTGTGCTAGTTCGTGCGCGGATTGCCTATGACGCGGTAAGATCTCAAATTGCTCGCCGAGGTTTAGTTGTTCTTTTAAGATTTCATCATAAAAGTTAACGACCTTTTCGACTTTAGGGATGTAGTCCCAATAAGTATGCAGTGGCTTAGTCAGTTCTTTCTTAAAATAAGAAATTTCGAGTCTTAATTTGCTAGGAAGAGATTCAATACGTTGAATTTGGCTAACCATTTTAGCCAACGCCTGACGGCTATCTTCGAGCTGAAGCATAATACGAGCGTATTGCTGCTTAAGTATGGTATCGGCTTCGTTAAGATCGACTAGGGAGTCTTCAACTTGGCTAAAGTTAGCCAATTTATGACGTAATTTTGCTAGTTTATTATCGAGCTCTAAGTTCTGCCCTTTACAAGCAAGGCTGAGCTGACCAATAAATTGCATGAGGATGTGCAGCTTTTCATTTTGCTCTTCGTTCATCTCCTCTAATGCCTGCTTGGCGGTATAGAGTTTTTGCTGTAACAAGCTTATTTGAGATGTGCTTATGGCTGCATCCTTCATGCTTAGGTTTTTCCCTATAAATTACGCGACTTAGTCTATCTTTAACGTTTGAGTACTTATCTTAGCAGTAGTACTGAAAAAGAGAAATTAACATCATCACGCCTTTACTTATAATCACTTAAATGTCTACTTTATCGTCATTTATATCGATATTTTGATGGATCTTCCATCTCGGCCAAACAATATTGTCTTTATCACCATTGGTTTCAATTTTGACTATCCCCCTAACAATGCTCTTTTCTATATTAAGGTACAGCGGTTTATTAAAGATCCCCGCTGAGGCAAAGTTAAGGGTTTTCATGGTGACAAAGTAATCTTGGCTTAGGCCCAAGGTTCTCGCCGCTGATAACATCATTTGTAAGCTTAAAAAGTGTTGTTCAGCAGAGAGCTTTATCGCTAAATCAGCTAATAACGGACGGTGCAAAATACCCATGTGAATACTTGTCTGGCCGTGATTGCTATCAATAATATCTCTTAGCTGGGCTAGTAGTTGATTAGCTTCAATGATGCTATCTAAGCTAATTAAGAAAACGCCAGGCCTAATAATATATGCTTTGCAGTCTAATGCGTTTTTAATCGCAAGCAGCTGTTGTCTATTCATGTCGGCATTGCATTCAAAACCTTGAGTTAAATCTGAATCAAGTTGCGCAGAAAGTGAGACGAGCGCCAAGGTTTTTTGTTGCTTTTCATTTTGGTTTTCAAAATTAAGCTTAAAGCTTAAGTAACTTGGTTGTTGCGTAAAAGGTTCGAGTAACTGAGTGGCTTGTAATTCTTGATTAGCTGTAGCTAGTTTGTTTTTTATCCGCCATTGTTTTACCGATAATAATATAAGTAAACACAGTGGAAACACACATAGAATACTGACTAAACGAGTGATATTTAACTGTTCAGATTTATCTTGTAGCTCATTTTGTAGCTTACTGATCTTAAGTTTTAGTTTTTGCTCTTTAACTTGTGAGCGCTGTTTATCAAGCTCTGAAGCTTGCGGTGTCGCTTGGCTATTGAGTGTTTGCAGCTGTTGGATGCTGTTATAGGCTTGCTCATATAGGCCTAATTGTTCTTGCGCGTATGCTTGCCGCTCTAATGCTTCTTTAAGTTCTTCATTTAATTGCTTTGACTCTGCTATTTTGGCTGCTTTTGTTGCATAAAGTTGTGATTCTTGCCACTGGCTTACACTTGCTGTGACTTCGGCGATCAGTAGGTCGTTATAAACTAAATAATGTTCAGCTTTTTTAGAGGTAAAGATGGCATTAGCTTGTTTAAGATTACTTAACGAGTTCTGGGTATCGCCTATTTTAAAATAAGCTTCGCCTATGTTGTGCAAGTTCAAGCCTAGGCCTATGTAGTTGCCGAGCTGTGTTTCAATTTGTTGGGCATTTAAATGGTAATCAATTGCTTGATACCATAGGTCTTGATTTGCATAAATCATCGCTATCACAGTCATCGAGGATGATACGTAATTTAGATTACCCAACTGTGTAAATGCATCTGCAGCTTTGTTGGCTGATTTTAGGGCCTCATCCCAAGAGGCAAGATCACGATAAACCCGTGCCAGCTGAAGTTCGATATGCGCATTTTGTGATGGATTCTTACCACCGCGGGTGTATTTTACCGCTTCAGTGTAGTGCGACAGTGATTTACCAAGCTGATTCTGTTTGTAAAAATACTTACCCAAAACCGACTCAGCATGAGCGGTCAGGTAATTGTTTTCAATTTTCTTAGCCGTTGAGATCAGTTTTTTTAAATGTATTAATGCTGACTCTTTTTGACGCATGATCATATGCATCATGCTTAAATGCTCTTGCAATGTATAAAGCAAAACCTGATCTGCGAGAACTGTTGATTGCTCAATCAGAGGTATGGCTTGTTGATAATATTCTATGGCGCCAGCGTAATCCTGTTGGCTACGGCCAAGGTAACGCCCCTTAAGCATAAGTAAGTAACTCTTATCAAATGGGCTGTGGCTTATATGCGCTAATTGCTCAATTAAGCTCTTGGCTGCTAGGTAGCGATCTTTCTCTTTATTATAAAGTTCCATCTTTAAGCGGGCTGTAAGCTGAATATTGCGAATTAATTCAGCTGCTGGCAGACGGTAGCTTTGAGTGAATTTATCAAATGTTTCTGCGGAATCCAACTGAGGTAGTTGAGGTAGAGTATTGACTATTGATTGTGCCAGTATGTTTGGCTTCTCTCGCAGTTGTACTTCTGTAAGTACTTCATCTCTTGAAGCTGCATAGGCTCCAAAGCTAGAAATAGAGAATAGTAATATTGATAGTAGGGTAGCGAAAATATGCATTAAAATGCCGGTCCTTTTACTTAATCGTTAAATTAAGTGCCTATTTTTGTAATTATATTGGCCTAATTAAGTCTAATGTTATATTTTTCGACTCAACGAAAACAATAATAACAGAAGGACGCGAGAGTGAAACCTGTAGTTCCCTTAATCTTAACTTTTAGTGCGTTAGCCTCCGCAAATGCTTTTGCAGACGTAAATTACCTTATTGATTTAACAGCTCCTGAGCATCATTTAGCAAAGGTTGAAGTCAATTTCCCAGAAACTAAGTCAGATGCGCTGGTGGTTAATTTACCTGTATGGCGTACAGGTAAATATCAAGTATTGCCATTAGCAGACGCGGTGCGCACTTTTTCTGCAATTGATGACAATGGCAAAGTTTTACCTTGGACTCGCACTGCCAGTGGTGAGTGGACAGTGGCACTATCAGAACCCACCAGTGTTAAAGTAACTTACCAACTTTATGCTAATAAGTTGGGTCAAAGGGTGAACCATATTGATGCTTCTCATGCCTTTTTAGATGCCAGTGGTACCTTTGTATATAGTCCTGAATTTAGAAACGAACCGATAGCGGTATCACTAAAAGTGCCGAATGACTGGAGTAGTTATTCAGGAATGGATCGCGGTAAAGGTAATCATGAATTTACTGCTTCTAATTACGACATATTAGTCGACTCTCCGATTGAAACAGGGATCAGTGAACATCGAGAATTTGAAGCCGATGGTCGCCAGTATGAGTTGGTTGTGTGGGGAGAGGGTAATTACGATATCGATAAAATGGTGGCGGATCTGACTAAGCTTAGTGGTCAAGCTGAGGTTATCTGGGACGATTATCCATTTGAGAGATACGTTTATATGGTTCATGCGACAAGTGGTGCTCGTGGCGCAACTGAGCATTTGAACTCGACGATTATTCAGCGGCCTCGATTTAGCTACCGAGATCGTAAAGACTACTTGGGCTTTATTAAAACCGCATCACATGAATTTATTCATACTTGGAATGTGAAGGCTTATCGCCCTGAAGGACTTGTCCCATACAATTATCAAGATGAAGAGATCACCGAGCTACTTTGGATTGCTGAAGGTTCAACCAGTTACTTCCAAAGCCAGTTATTACTGCGTGCTGGGGTGATGACTCCGAAGGAGTTTTTTGAAGACTTAGCTAAGCGTGTCGCGCAAAGTGAGAAAACTCCAGGCCGTGAAGTACAATCAATCGCGAGTGCAAGCGCTAACCAATGGGCGAGTAGCGGTGGTGATTACGCGGTTAATCATAGTACTAATATTTATTCTGAAGGCTTTTTAACCTCGCTAGCTTTAGATTTCTCGCTTCTAGAAGAAACAGAACTTGAACATTCCTATCGTGATGTACATCGTCAGCTTTATAGCGAGCATCGTATTCCTGCTGGCTACAATGTTGCTGATGTGAAACAAATTCTAAAGCAGGTAAGTGGTATTAGTTATGACAATTGGTGGCTGCAATACGTTAACCAGCCTGTCAGTCTAGATTTTGACAAGTTGTTGGAGCAAGCAGGCTTAAAGACCACCTACGGCAAAGACAGTAAAGTAGAGCCTTTTGCCGGTGTAACGTTAAAAAGTGGTTCATTAGTACTATCGCATGTGTTGCGTAATGGTCCCGCTTGGAATGCCGGAATTGTGCTTAACGACGAGGTTGTGGCGATTAATGGTCTTAAAGTGACAGCGGCTGGTTTTGAGTCACGTATTAATGACTTTAAAGCGGGAGACACGATCACTGTGACTCTATTTAGTAATGATAGGCTTAAAGATGTCTCTCTAACTCTGGGTGAACAACAAAGTGGTAAGCTTGCTATTACCAGTGTAGATAAGCCTAGCAGCTCGCAAAAAGCATTTTTTAAAGCTTGGTTAGGTGTTGATTGGCCATTTGATAAAGACGGTCAGTTTAAAGCGGTTAAATAAATCGACTGATAAACAGAAAAGGCGCCATATAGGCGCCTTTTTTTATATGATTACTAGGGATATATTTTAAATGCTATCTTCTAGACCGCCAAGCGCTTCAACAGTTGCATTAATAAGTGCAATTAACTCGCTGCTCATTAGGGCGAAGTCAGCGTCTAATCTTGCCATTGGGTCATCATTACCTAAATCATCGTTACCCGCTCTAAATTCTTCAGAGAATTTAAGACGTTTGATAGCCGCATCTGATTGCAGTAAGAAAGCAATTGATTGACCAAAATGCAACGCAAGCTTATGCACTTGTTTACCGACTTCAATGTGCGCTAGTACTTCATTTTCGCTCAGGTCTTGCTGTTTAAAGCGAACAATACCGCCTTCATCTGAATCGCTCTTAAGTTCAGCCTCATCTTGCATTTCAAAAGCTGCAGGCGTTTTACCTTCTTTTAGCCATTCAGTGAGCTGAGTTTCGATTGGTGTTTTAAAGCTCATTGGAATGATAGGCAATGTGCCAATAGCTTTACGCAGTAGCGCCATTAACTCTTCAGACTTAGCTGCACTTGAGCTGTCAACAAGTACCATTTGAATTTCTGGCAATATAAGTGCGCGAATTTGGCTACGACGTGAGAAAGCACGCGGAAGCAGAGTCGTGGTGATCTCGTCTTTTAGCGCATCTTTTTCTTTCTTGGCTAATTTACGGTTTTCTTCAGCTTCAATTTGGCTTACTTTTTCTTCAAGAGCTTCTTTTACCACTTGCGAAGGTAAAATCTTTTCTTCTTTAGTCGCACAAACTAAATGTCTGTCACCAGCGGTATGAATAAGCGTTTCGCCGTGCTTACCCATAGCTTTAGAAAATCCAAACTTACTAATATCTTGGCTTGAGCAAGGAGAGAAAGTGAAGTCTTCCAGTGATTTTTCTAGTGAATCAGGGTCAACAGAGAAAGGCTTGTTAAAGCGGTATACAGTTAGATTTTTAAACCACATAGATAAATGCTCAGTCAAAATTAAAGGCGCAGTGTAAGCCATTGTTGGGTTCTGGTAAACCGCCTCAATGGCATCTGACTCGTTAGTAATATGACAATTCATTAAAGTGTCACATTTCTAAAACCTTTGCTCAAAGCCTTGGTAGTGCTGGTTCTGCTCAATTGTGTTGCTGGAAATTTAATAATCCGCCCTTGATTAACCTTTTGCTGAAATAAAAATGCAACAAATCATCTTCATTATGGCGCTCGTCCAAACCAATAACCAAGACGAATAACGTCAAAAGGATTAAATGATGAACGTTTTTTGTAAAACTCTACTAGCTTCAGCTCTTGCAACAGCAACACTTTCTTCTGCCTATGCTGCGGATCCGCTAACGGTATACGGTAAGCTAAATGTAACTGCGCAGTCTAACGACGAAAATGATGAGTCAACAACGACTATTCAATCTAATGCTTCTCGTTTTGGTGTTAAAGGCGCTTTTGAGTTAAGTAGCTCTTTAGAAGCGTTTTACACTGTAGAATATGAAGTTGATACTGGCGATAGTGACAAAGATAACTTCAAGGCGCGTAATCAATTTGTTGGGCTTAGAGGCAACTTCGGTGCTTTCTCTGTCGGCCGTAATGACACTATGCTTAAAGCTTCACAGGGTAAGGTTGATCAATTCAATGACCTTTCAGGTGACTTAAAGAACCTGTTCAAAGGTGAAAACCGTATCGAACAAACTGCGACATACATTACGCCATCATTTAGCGGATTTAAAATGGGTGTAACTTACGCTGCAGAAGGTGCAAGCTCTCAGTATGCACAAGACGGTTTCAGTGTTGCAGCTATGTATGGTGATTCAGGACTTAAAAAGTCACCAATCTACGCGTCTATTGCCTACGACTCAGACGTTAAAGGCTATGAAGTTGTTCGTGCAACGGTGCAAGGTAAAATCGCAGGCTTTAAACTAGGCGGTATGTATCAGCAGCAAGAAGCAACTTATGACGGTGAAGGTAATGCGGTAATTGGCGCTGAAAGCAAGACGGGTTACTTATTAAGTGCCGCTTATCAAATTGACGCTGTTGTATTAAAAGCCCAGTTCCAAGACATGGAAGATAAAGGTGATTCATGGTCTATTGGTGGGGACTATAAGCTTGGTAAACCAACTAAGTTATTTGCTTTCTATACAAGCCGTTCTTTTGAAAATATTGAAAATGATGATAGCTACTTTGGTGTAGGTCTTGAGCACAAGTTCTAAGACGACAAAGTGCAAATATAAAAGGGACTTCGGTCCCTTTTTTGATCTATTGATATAAGCTAAAAATAATATTTATGACAAAAATAATGCTTAATGTGGCAAAATATCTGAGTGTTTAATATTAATGTCATAAAAGTGACCAATAATAGTATCGTAGAAATTCACTGATAGAAGATCGATTATGACTGCAAGGATTTTGATAGTTGAAGATGAGTTAGCCATTCGTGAGATGCTAACTTTTGTTTTGGAACAGCATGGTTATACAACTGTAGCCGCTGAGGATTATGACTCGGCGCTTGATATGTTAACTGAGCCATACCCTGATCTTGTGTTACTTGATTGGATGTTCCCAGGTGGCAGTGGTATTCAATTAGCGAAACGTCTACGTCAAGACGAATTCACTCGTCATATTCCTATCATTATGTTGACGGCTCGTGGTGAAGAGGAAGATAAAGTGAGAGGGCTAGAAGTTGGCGCCGATGACTTTATTACTAAGCCATTTTCTCCTAAAGAGTTAGTTGCACGGATTAAGGCTGTAATGCGTCGTAGTGCGCCGACTTGTTTAGAAGATCTCATTGATGTCCAAGGCTTACAGTTAGACCCTGTAAGTCACCGTGTCACAGTTGGTGATGAAGTTTTGGATATGGGGCCTACGGAGTTTCGTTTGTTGCATTTCTTTATGACCCACCAAGAGCGCGTTTATAGCCGTGAGCAGTTATTAGATAATGTTTGGGGTACCAACGTTTATGTTGAAGATCGCACTGTTGATGTACACATTCGCCGTCTTAGAAAAGCGGTGACTCAATCAGGCCATGACCGCTTAATTCAAACCGTTCGCGGCGCAGGCTACCGCTTCTCTACCAGACTTTAGTATAGGCACAAGGTCACTTTTGCGTTACCTTGTGCCAAGTCCTCCTATATGGTCGTAATATTGGTTAAATATGTTTGATTCATATTCTGGGTACCGTCTAATTTCTCGGCTAGTAATTTATCTAAGCTTATGTTTATTAGCTGGGTTATTAGTCGGTGAAGTCGTTTGGGTGCTATTTCTCGGCTCGCTCTCCCTGTTAGTTTGGCATTATCGTCAGCTATCACGATTAAATTTTTGGCTGTGGCACGATCGTCGCCTTACCCCCCCTAATGGCAGTGGCAGTTGGGAAGGGGTGTTTAACGGGATTTATCGCTTGCAGGGCAAAAACCGTAAACGCGTATCGCAACTCGCATTTTTACTTGGGCGCTTTAGACAAGGCGCCGAAGCACTGCCCGATGCCGCGGTAGTGCTAGATTCTGAACACAATATTTTATGGTGTAATAAGTTAGCGCAGCTATTACTTGGTTTTGTTTGGCCGCAAGATAATGGTCAGCGCATTGATAACCTTATTCGTCATCCAGATTTCTCTGCTTACTTGAAACAAAAAGAGTACCAAGAGCCGCTAGAGTTGGCATCGCCACAGTCGGACGGTCATATTCTTGAGATCCGGATCATGGGTTACGGTGCAGGGCAGTTGCTATTGATCGCACGTGATATTACCCGTGTTCGTCAGTTAGAGGGGATGCGAAAAGAGTTTGTGGCTAACGTTTCTCATGAGTTGAAAACTCCACTAACGGTATTGCAAGGCTATTTAGAAATGATGCAGTCAATGGCAGAACCAGATTCGCCCAATATCCGCGCGATGGAGCAGATGCAGCAACAAACAACCCGTATGCGCTCTATGGTTGAGCAATTACTAGCACTGTCGCGGATTGAAGATGCCAGTGATGTCAATTTAGAAGTTAAAGTGAGCATGGCGCAGATGATGGATATCTTACGTGATGAGGCGCTAGCGTTGGCACAAGAGCAGTATGAGGTGAGTTTTTACTGTGAGCCAGGCTTAGATGTTTACGGCAACGAGCTTCAGTTGAGGAGTGTGTGCTCTAACCTGATTTCGAATGCGATTCGTTATACCGAGCCTGGCGGCAAGATAGACATAAGCTGGCGTAAGATAGCCTCTGGTGGCTTATTTAGCGTTAAAGATAATGGTGAAGGCATTGCACCGCAGCATATAGGCCGCTTAACCGAGCGCTTTTATCGAGTTGATAGTGCACGTTCGCGCCAAAGTGGTGGCACCGGCTTGGGGCTCGCAATTACTAAGCATGCTCTGAACCATCATCAAAGTGAGCTTAATATTGCCAGCCAATTGGGTAAGGGGAGTACATTTAGTTTTGTGATCCCGCCTAACTTGATTGAGTTTAATCAACAAGATCGTGCTTAGTTGAGCGAGGTTGGAATAGAAATTTTAAAATAAATTTCACATAAAAACAGGCTTTTGCCTGTTTTTTTATATTTAAATTAAAAATAAGCTGGTTTGTCATCGAAGTGTCACTTAGGAGTAATAGACTTGTCATCATTGAAGTCAATACTGACAGCGTTTTAAGAAACTAAGATAGCTAAACACTGGAGCAAAGAATGAAACTGAAACAACTTGTTGGCGCGGTAAGCTTTACTGCAGCGACTGTATTTTCTGCAGCATCAATGGCTGCAATCGACCAGTCTTTACCAACTTACGAAAAGACTAGCGGCGTGTCAGGTAACTTATCTTCTGTTGGCTCAGATACATTAGCTAACATGATGACGTTGTGGGCAGAAGACTTTAAACAGCTATATCCAAACGTAAATATTCAGATCCAGGCGGCGGGCTCTTCTACTGCGCCACCAGCTTTGACTGAAGGTACATCTCAGTTCGGTCCAATGAGCCGTAAGATGAAGCCTAATGAAATTGAAGCATTTGAAAAGCATTACGGTTATCAGCCAACAGCTATTCGCGTTGCAATCGATGCACTAGCAGTATTTGTGCATAAAGATAACCCAATTGAAGGCATGAGCATCGAGCAGATCGATGGTATCTTTTCTTCAACAGATAAGTGTGGTGGTGGCGACATTCAGCGCTGGGGAGAAGCAGGCTTAGACGGTAACTGGGCAGCTAAAGATATTCAGCTTTATGGTCGTAACTCTGTATCAGGCACTTATGGTTACTTTAAAAAGAAAGCACTTTGTAAAGGTGACTTCAAAGCAAACGTAAACGAGCAACCAGGTTCAGCATCAGTGGTTCAGTCTGTTTCGCAATCTCTTAATGCGATTGGCTACTCAGGCATTGGTTACAAGACTGCAGGCGTTAAAGCCGTGGCTATCTCTAAGAAAGGCACTAACTACGTTGCAGCAACAGCAGAAAATGCGGCAACAGGTAAGTACCCACTTTCTCGTTACTTATACGTATATGTAAACAAGCACCCGAACAAAGACTTAGCGCCAATGGATCGTGAGTTCATCCGTTACGTGTTATCTATGCAAGGTCAGAAGATTGTTGAAAAAGATGGTTACGTTGCACTTCCAAGCAGCGTTATCGCAAAAGACCTAGCTAAAGCAGGCATTCGTCTTTAATAGTGAATATCTAAGCGATAAAAAAGGCCTCAAATGAGGCCTTTTTTATGTCTTATTTTTAATCAATACATCGCTATTTGGTCGTTGACTTTAGCTGTTTAAGCCACGCATCAAATTCAGCATCCATCGATGTACCCCAGTCCGTAAGCAAAGCCTGGTAACGTGGGTAATCACCTGTTCGGGTAAAGCCAAGCATGCTATCGACTTTGTCTTTATGGTTCTCAATCATAAAACGCACCGCTAAATAACCCCAACGATAAACTCTGTCTGTACCGCCGTTTTTTTCATAGCTAGTGTTGAATATATCGCTGAGTGGATAGCTTTGTTTATTGCCGATTAATGCTATGGCTTTTGGGTTGTTATCGCCCACCGATATGTATTCTGCAACGCCTTCACTCCACCATACCGTATGTGGATAAAGCGGAGCCGGTTTAGGACAGTATTCTGGGCCACTGTGTGAGTCGTGCAGTGACAGGCAAAAGTCACCATAAAGGTTAAACCGGCCATCGAGGTAGTGCACATATTCGTGGGCGAGGTTCCATACTTGGCCCTTTTTTTCATAAGCGACAAACTCCGCTTGATTGTCACTTTTCCAAGGTAAACCTTCTAGGTACATTCCACCGTTATCGCTTGGCACATCAAAATGTTGAGTGACATGTTCTACATAATCTTCTCTAGAGTGGTAAACATTGGCGCGCATGTTGTGGTTATTATCGTTGGCGACAGGTTTGTTTAACGTACCAAAGAGCTGGTGGAAATTAGCTTCTTGAGTCTGTAATAGCTGACAAGCATCGCTTATTTGCTGTTTAGTCAGGGCTTGTGAGCGAATGACAATGGTATCGCTACAGGCATGGCTTTGGCTGAGCACTGCGTCAATATTGGCTTTAGGCTCTGCTTGTGCAGCAAAGGGCAGTGCCGTAATAAGCGCTAAAGGCAATAGGGTATGTTTATTTTTCATGAGGGTTTCTCTGATTTGTTATTTTGCATACAATATTCAGTAGTGTTTCATTTAGCTGTAATGATGTCAAACTGGGCTTTTATTCCCGCGAAATAGCGCTAAAATGCAACAAATTAATCAGTGACTTAAAAAAGGATATGCCGTGTTAAAGCAATGGGATAATAATCATGACTACCACTCGTTTGCCAATAGCGATGAGGTTAAAGTTAACCACCTTTCGTTATCACTGACGACAAATTTCGAGACTAAGCAACTTACTGGACAGGTCGAGTTAACACTTGAGTATATAAACTCTCAGGCCACTGAGTTATGGCTTGATACCCGTGATTTAACAATTACGGCAGTTTTGTCTGCTGCTGGCGAAGCGCTTGAATATTGTCTCGATAAGCAAAATGACACCCTAGGTCAACGGCTCAATATTCAATTGGCAACAGCGACGACACATGTGGTGATCCATTATCATACCTCGCCTCAAGCTCAAGGTTTGCAGTGGTTAACACCAGAACAAACCAGTGGCAAACAACTGCCTTTTTTGTTTAGCCAGTCGCAGCCAATTAATGCGCGTAGCTGGATCCCTTTGCAAGATACACCTAAGGCGAGAATCACCTTTGATGCGGTTATAAACGTGCCTCAAGGTATGCGTGCAGTGATGAGTGCAATGAATGATGCTAGCGCAGAGCTTAATGGGGTATTTACATTTACCATGGAGAAACCCATGCCGACTCATTTGTTGGCAGTTGCTGTAGGGGATATTGCTTTTGGTGAACTAGGAGCACGTACTGGGGTTTACGCTGAACCTGAAATGCTCGCTGCTGCAGTGGCAGAGTTTGAAGACACAGAGAGCATGGTTGCTGTGGCTGAATCTCTACTTGGCCCATATCAATGGGGCCGATATGACATGCTGGTATTACCACCGAGCTTTCCCTTCGGCGGCATGGAAAATCCACGCTTGGCGTTTATGACACCAACATTAATCGCGGGTGATAAGAGCTTAGTTTCAACGGTTGCCCACGAGCTTGCTCATTCGTGGACAGGGAATTTAGTCAGTAACGCTACTTGGCGCGATTTATGGTTAAACGAGGGTTTTACCACGTATTTTACCAATCGCATTGTTGAAGCTGTCTATGGCAAAGAGTTAGCTGAGCTTGAAGTGGTACTTGAAAATGGCCGTTTACAAGAAGCCATTTCAGCTACGCCTATCGCGCAACAGACATTGCCAGCCAACATGCAAGATCAAGATCCTAATGAAGCCTTTAATCGTTTTACCTATGACAAGGCATCAATGTTTGTGCATGACTTAGAAAAGCGTTTAGGTCGTGAGGCCTTTGATAAGTTCTTATTTGATTATGTACAGGCATTTGCGTTTGAAGCCATCACCACTGAAACCTTTATTGATTATGCTAAACAAACCTTGTTAAAGCAGCACAGCGATAAAATCACTGAAACTGAGCTATTGCAGTGGGTTTATGGTGAAGGCATGCCGAGCTGGTTTGTTGCGCCAACTTCAAACAGTTTAGTTAAGGTCACTATGGCGCTGCGAGCATTTGATGACGGGGCTGCAGCAAGCAGTCTAATGACCCAGGGCTGGCGTGTGCACCATTGGCAGTACTTCTTGAACAACTTACCAGAGCAAGTCTCTCATCAAGCCTTGAGTGATTTAGACTATACCTTTGAATTTACCCAATCAACTAATGCTGAAATTGCTTTTGACTGGTTTAGAGTCGCTGTCCGCAATCGCTATCAAAGCGTTTTGCCTTATGTAGAAGCTTATCTTATTAAAATCGGCCGAGGTAAATTTGTTAAGCCACTTTATGCCGAGTTAGTGAGTGCGGGTTTTGCGGTTGATGCCAAGCAAATTTACGCTAAAGCACGTGAGGGTTACCATCCGTCAATAGCGGTTATGCTGGATCAGCAGTTATTGAAGTAGTGTAAATTAGCAACGCTAGCCTATTTAGGGCTTGAGTTATTAGCAAAAAGGCAAAAAAATGGCAACCCAATGGGTTGCCATAAAAATATCTAACTCGGGATAAACTTTGTGCGCTAGCTAAAAGCTTATTCCGAAGGGCAAACCGAGTAGGGATGCCAAGGGAATGATGATGAACAATGAAACTAGCCTGAAAAGCTAAGGTTAAACCAAGATGACTAGTTAACAGTCATTTTCATTTAACGAGAATCGGTTCATATAGTCAGAGTGGTTATTTGCCTGTTAGTTCCCAGAACTTAGCAATAAAAGTAAAATTATTTCCAGGTAATAATTTAAGTGCTTTAAATACAACATTTTAGTTGTCTGTTTGATTTTGCTTTTAATCCAGAACCAAATTGAAACTCCGTTCATCATTAACGCTTAGACGCTGGCGAAGGTATTATAAGTAGCCTTGTTCACTGCCATTTGCCTTGTGACATCTAAGCCGTTTTAGAAAGTAGAGGTTATGGTAAAGCTGAGGCCGTTACGCGGTAAGGTTAGTCTTGAAATTTAAAGGTAAAAAAATGGCAACCCAATGGGTTGCCATAAAAATATCTAAATCGGAATAAACTTTGTGCGCTAGCTAAAGATTTATTCCTAAGGGCAAGCCGAGTAGGAATGCCAAGGGAATGATGATGAACAATGAAACTAAGCTCTAAGAGCTAAAGTTAAACCAAGATTACTGATTTACAGCAATTTTCATTTAACGAGAATCGGTTCATATAGTAAGAGTCGTAAACTTTCAATTAGTTCCCAGTTAATAGTGAAAAATGTATTGTTTTTCTATTTTAAGCTTAAGTATCTGTATTTTAATATGGTTTAAACTATGCGTTTTTATTTTTTGCGACCAGTAAAGCCTACGTTGTTGGCCAATATTTGACATAAGCTAAATAGCTATCGTTGGCGATGAGCAGTAATTGTGGGCTGAGATTATGACCTTGCAGAGAGCCTGGATATGGTAAAAGTCCACCAGTAGAAATTTGGTGTGAAAGGGTAAAAAAAAGGCAACCCAATGGGTTGCCATAATAATATCTAACTAGAAATAAACCTTGATGCGCTAGCGTAACGTTTATTCCTAAGGGCAAACCGAGTAGGGATGCCAAGGGAATGATGATGAACAATGAAACTAAGCTGCAGGAGCTAATGTTAAGCCAATATAAAAGTGTTCGAATCTTATATATTCACTTAACGAGAATCGGTTCATATATTCAGAGTCCCTAATTCCTATTTAGTTCCCAAGAAGTGACTATAAAAGTATATTCTATTTTTCAACTGTGCTTTAGTCGTTGTATTTAAAGCCTATTCTGCTTTGTTTTTTATTGGGTATGGCTTTGCTTTTTCATCTATAGTCATAAATATTGATAGCATGTCGGCAATAGTCATGGCAAAGGAGAGGGTTATAATGAGTCAAAGTTTGGTAGAAAGGTTAGCGAATAGCTAAAAAAAATGGCAACCCAAAGGGTTGCCATAACAATATCTAATTTGGAGTTAGTCGTTGTGCGCTAGCTTAACGTTTACTCCGAAGGGCAAACCGAGTAGGGATGCCAAGGGAATGATGATGAACAATGAAACTAAGCTGCAGGAGCTAATGTTAAGCCAATATGTAAGGGTTAAGTCTTAAATATTCACTCAACGAGAATCGGTTCATATAGTCAGAGTCCGATTAAATAAAATAGTTCCCAAGGTTGAATAGTTTTATTCATCCTTACACCTAAGATAGATGGAAGTTGCTGTTAAGTTGTTGATTCTATTTGTTTATTTGTTTATTTGTTTATTTGTTTATTTGTTTATTTGTTTATTTGTTTATTTGTTTGTTTTTTATTTATTTTTAATTTTTATGCGCTGTGGTTAAAGAGTGGCTCGTTGTTGATGTTATTCATATCGATTACGGCTTTATGCGTACTCAAGTAGGAAGCTTAACGAGTTTTTATCTCTTTAAGTATTATTTTGATTAGACGAGACTTTTGAACTTGTGAGTGAAGCAAAATAAAACTAACCGAAGAGGTTCTGTTGAGTAATCAAAGCCTAAATTCAAAGTAAAAAAATGGCAACCCAAAGGGCTGCCATAACAATATCTAAGTAAGAATAAGTCTTTGTGCGCTAGCTAAACACTTATCGTTACAGGCAAACCTAACTAGAATGCCAAGGAGAATGATGATGAACAATGAAACTAGCTATAAAGCTAATGTTAAGCCAACAAATAAGTATTTAATTCTTAAATGTTCCCTATAACGCGAATCGGTTCATGTAGTCAGAGTGCATAGAGCTCGATAAGTTCAATATCGCAACAAGTTTTCTATCATTAGTTTATAAAATGCTTTTAAATGAAGGCAGTAAAACTGCAGGGATAAAGGCAAAAAAAGGGCAACCCAAGGGGTTGCCAGGTTGATCTACATTGAGATCAAGGGGGCTGCGCTAGAAGCCCCAGGGAGAATGATGAACATGAAAAATATCCAATGCTCACAAAGTTAGAGACGGTTTAATAGATAAAGTTCAAAAAAATAAGCGATAAAAAATGATTTTTTTTTGTGCAAATTTAAGCCTATGACTTATCAGGTTAAAGTAGATCTATAATATCTTTTTCTAGAGCCATAGGTTTGGTGGTTGGTGCAAATCTCTGCACGACTTGGCCCTGTCTGTTGACTAAGAATTTTGTAAAATTCCATTTGATTTTTTCAGAGCCTAATAGACCTTTTGCTTCTCGTTTTAAGTAGGCGTAAAGCGGTGCTGAATTGTCGCCATTGACTTCAATCTTTTCAAACAGCGGAAAGGTTACACCAAAGTTTAACTCACAGAATGAGCTAATCGATTGGCTATCGCCCTTCTCTTGATTACCAAATTGATTACATGGGAACCCGAGGATCACTAGACCTTGGTTTTGATATTTTTGATAGAGAGCTTCGAGATCTTTGTATTGGGGAGTAAATCCACATTCACTGGCTGTATTCACTATAAGAATAACTTTGTCTTTGTAGTCGGCAAGGGGAACCGTTTGTCCTTGAATATTGTTAGCCGAAAAGTCATAGACTGTCTTTGTCATCGTTAGCTCCTTAGGTGTTTATTGTTGATTTAAGGTTGTATTTTGTTACTCAGTATACCTTTATATAATTTAATTCACTCAACAAGAAATAAACTTTTAATTAGCCCTAAGAATTTCTAGCTATAACTGGTTAGATAATTGTAATCATAGCCAATCTTCAGCCTTTAAACTGATATGGGATCGATTATTTTCTCTTGTGTTGTCACCCCTTGTTGCAAGTGTATGGTTTTCGTTTTTTTAGTTGCGATCAGGTTTGGTTAATGTAGGCTTTTCAATAAATCTTTCTCTAAAAATTAGGTTTATCTAAAAAGCTAAGATCAGTTTGTGTATGCTCTTGGCAAAGTTAAAATACAGAGACATTTAATGACTAGGAAATCCCTATTAGCCGCAATTTTACTTTCGGCTTTTTCAATTAATGCAAGTGCAACAGACTTCACATTTGGCTTAAATGACGACATGTTGTCGACTGAATTGCAGTTTGATGTCAATAAAGATGTAAACGCATCTGTAGAATATATTTATGCGGATACTGGCGGGCAAATGTTATCTGGTGCTATGCACGTTGCACATGATGCGGGGATCCACCACTTTGAATTAGGCGCTAAATTTTCACAAGTCTGGTCTGATAGAAGCCCGAATGGTAATTTTGTTGGGATTGGCGGTCGTTATGCATTACATTTAGGCTCAAATGTATCATTACAAGGTTCAGGCTATTATTCTCCTTCAGTCTTATCTTTTGGTGATATTGATGGATCTTGGCAGTTTGATGGAAAAGTGCAATACGCGCTTAATCCGGCATTGGCATTATTTGTAGGCTATAGAAATATTCGCCTGCAATATGATGAGCAATCTAACTCAACGCTAGACTCCGGCTTTTATCTAGGCGCAAAAGCATCTTTTTAATGCATTATCGGAGTAATTAATCGGTCTACTATAGCTAAGTCGATGCAAAATCAACTTAGCTATTTTTTGCAATGAGCTAAATAATTCGCTGCTCATTTGTTCCACACTCATTATCTTTCCTGCTATTAACCCCAACATTCGCCATAGAAAAACAGCTCGCCGCTGGCAATAATCTCCACAATAATTCACTAAAGAACGTTAATTTTCTAGATCAATGGCATTCAGTCTCTCCATTAAATACCTTAAGAAAACGCTCTATGACTAATTAAATTGCTGCTTATATAGTGATTCTGTACACTTTGATTGGTATTGCCATTAGAACTGCAGTGGTTATACATTCTAATTAACAGGCGGGTTATTCGAGTAATGCCAATAAAAATAATATTACTGCTATTGATGCTGGCGTACAGTGGACTAACAACGGCTGAGCAAAGGGCGATTATAGAGCCAACTTTTATATATAATGCGAGTGCTGAAGAATCAGTGCCGCAACGATTTAATGACGTGATGCCTTGGGTTGAAAGTAAAACTGATCTCGACGGTGTTAAGTTGTCGGGTGGTGATTACTGGATGGTGTCAGCGCTTATGGTCAATAGCCAGCAAACTCGCTGGATTGTAAATGTTAAAAACTCCATTATTGAATCTATCGACTACTGGGTCTTAGGCGATGATGGTTCGAGACAACATATCCATAGTGGTTATTACGCTCCTTATGAGTTTTTGTTTAATTACGGCAGAAGCGTCGAGTTAAATATTGGAGTTAACTATTGGTTAGTTACGCGTTTCGATAGCCGTTACTTTTCTTCTCAACCAAAATTACAATTAGAGGAATATCAGCAATATAGGCTCCAATCCGATATTTATGCGATGTTGGTGTTGTTATGTTTAGGCGGCTTGCTCTTTATCGCTATTTACAATGGGCTTATCTATTTGTCTATTAAAGATAAAGCATTTCTCTATTACGCGTTATATGTATTGTGCTATGGAGCTGGGTGGGCGCTGACATTTCATATACCGGCTCATCTATTTGATGTTTATGGCTTAGAAGTACACCATCTGTTTTTTATCTCACTGCCTATTTTCAACATATTATTTTATAAACACTTTTTAAAACTTCCTGAGTTGTCTCCTAAATTGTGGCGCTTAAGTTTAGGCTTGCTATGGCTTTGCATCATTGCGCTACCAAGCAGTATTTTTTTGCTGTCATATACAGCTGTAATAGCGTCAGTGTTGATTATGCTTTGGATTGCTCTAGCAATGGTCTGCGGTAATGTGTGTTTATTGAAAGGCTTTTATCCTGCGCGATACTTTTTATTGGCTTTTACCTGCTTATTGTTACCCGCGGTGATGATTTTACCCGGCAATATGGGACTGACTCCGGACTTTTTCGATAACGCTGAGCTAGCGACACTACTTGGTGGCACGGCTGACGCGCTTTTACTGTCTTTTGCTTTGGCTTATAAAATCCGTTTATTGTCAGATGAGAAAGAGCGTCATATTGAAACACTTGAAGTTGCGAGGAAAAATGCCCGTACAGACAAACTAACGGGCTTACTTAATCGTGTTGCTTTTGATGACAATATGAGTAATGGCTTGCCGTTGGGACCTAATGCATCGACGCAGATGTGTTTAGCATTAGTTGCGTTGGAGGGGTTACCGACATTGACTAAGAGGTTAGGGCATAACGAGGTTGATAATCTCATTTGTGGGGTTGCGGATTCTCTTGAGTTGCTTTGTGAACAAAGCTTTTTGCGTGGAGAAAGTCGTGAGTTTTGCCATAACTACCGTATTGCTGAAAATCATTTTGTGATTGTTTGTGAGGCAGAACGTTTTAGTAAGGTTCAGCAACAGATAAAAGAAATTCAGGTGAGTTATTTGGTTGGTCAATATAGCGAAGTAAGTGTGCATATAGGCTGTAGCGTCAACACTGATGCTCGCGATCTTCGCCAATGGTTGAGACAAGCTGAGCACCAGTTATATAGTAACAAGAGTGATAAACGCCGCGAGTTATATACTCAAGCATTACGTCAATCAGGCTCAATTGAATAACCTAAAGTGGCTTTATTCAATTGAGCTTTAATATGTTTTGGCTAAAGGCCCTTGTATTTTATCTAGCTGGCAGGAAAGTTGAGCACTTTGCTCAACTCTTCCTGATACATACGTTTATGATTGTTTCGCTGCTCGCGTTTGCGATACTTTTGACGTTGATTTTTATCGTTTGCTTTATCGTCAAAATCCAACTCGTTTTCCCATTGGCTCTCTTGGTCAAAATCGTAAGTGTTTCTCATACTATTTTCCTAATTGACAGTGACTAGACTATTTGCGGCAGACTCAGTTCGAGGTGATGATTTTCGATAAGCAGGAGTGTAGAAAATTGAAGTGACGCTTCAGTGACAATCTCGTGACAAGCTAATGAAATCCAATTGGTATTAGTTGTGGTTAGGATTAATTAAGGCGGAGTAATACAAAAAACGCCATCAGGGTGATGGCGTTTTTGTATTATGCAGGTGATGATTACTAACGTTTAATCATCTTGGCAACGAACATACCGTCACTATTGGCATCTTGAGGCCAAATGGTTAGCATCTCGACTTGTGTCCCTTTAAAAGGATGAGTTAATGTGCGCAATTCAAACTCTGGGTTTGCATTTAAAAAGGCATTAACAACCTGCTCATTCTCAACTGGTGATAGTGAGCAGGTGGCATATACCAATTGCCCTTGGGCTTTCACGGCTTTTGCACTGCGAGTTAAGATATCCAGTTGTAAAGCATGCTTATCAGTTACTACATTTACGTCATCTAGCCAGCGCATATCGGGGTTACGTCGCCATGTTCCTGTACAACTGCAAGGCGCATCGACTAGAACTCCGTCAAATGTGTTCGCATCTACAGGTAGTGCTTCACTTTTCCACGGCGCAACGTTAATCCCACTAAATCCAGCGCGTTTAGCTCGCTTAGTCAATTCTTCCAGTGGCTTACGACGAATATCTGATGAGATGATGCTGCCATCAGCTTTTGAGTTTTGTCTTAGCATTAATGAGCGTAGTTGCAGGGTTTTTCCGCCAGCACCACTGCAAGTGTCCCACCAATGCTGCTCAGCTTTTGGCGCACAAATTTGGCCAATGACCTGTGAACCTAAATCTTGGATTTCTAGTTCGCCGCGCTGATAAGCGCTAATGGCATTTAAATTGATGCTCTTAAAACCAAGGCTTAATGCATCATCAAAAAATTCGCTAGCAGTTGCTTCAACATCATCTTTTGCAAGCGAGTTAATCAGTTGCTGCTGGCTAAGGGTTTGCGCGCGTGCCCAAATAGGAGGGCGAGAACTCATAGCCTCAACAATTGCAAGTTGCTGAGTGTTGTCAACGTCAGTGACTTGCCAGAACCAATCTGGTAGTAACTGAGTGGTCACTAAGCTCGGCATTTGCAATTGTTGCTGCAGATAAGCACATTTGTCTGTGACGGAGTCTAAGGTGCTCTTTGAAGCTGATAGCTTAAATTGCTCTGATTGATTAGCGAATTCTTGCCAAGCCTCACTAAATTGAGTCCATTTATGTGACTCTAGTTCCGCTACCATCGCTAGACAGGCAAACCAACTCGCATCTTGTTGCTGGCTAGTATGGACCTGTTTAAGCCAGCCCCACCAACGAAAAAGTGCAAACAGACTTTCACGGATCACGCGTCTATCTTTAGAACCGTGTTTTTTATTGGTTCTGAAGTATTCTCCGACAATGCGATCTGCTGGCAGCTTTTCTTGCATCACGCTGGTAAAGAGCTGATGTATAGTGTTGCTGTAGCTTAATGCTCGCTTTTGCGCTGGAGTTTGCGCTTGAAAAGCATCTAGAGGTGATGAAGGTTCTACCATTACTTTGTGCCTGAAGCAGCCACGTTAGGGCTGAAAATAATAACTGGCGCAATTGTAACAGAGATTTAAGCTAAGAGCAGTGTAGCGTACTCGAAAGCCTTAGTTGTGCTGAGATTGACGCGGCAATATTGAGCAGAAGAAAACTCAAATACCTTAGGTTAAACCACTAAATCTTTCATGTTTAACGACTGCCCCAAAACTTCGAGTTGCAGCCGCTAAGCTTTAGCCCCGCGATTTGTTGGGGCTTATTTGACTCAATTGTTCAGTTAGCTAATGTATTAATAGTCTAAATCTAACGCAAAACATAAATACCGCATTAGCTGTTGGCATGCGGCAAACTCTTGGGCACAAGTCTCGGCAAAATCTGCTTGGCATATTTGGTCAATAGTTAACGGCTTAATGGCAATAAAGTCTTTTCGTTTTAATTCATCAAGCATGGGGTGCTGTTTATCGTAACCTTTAGGTGGTCGAATAAGTTGACTGCCTTGCATTTCAAACCCTTTAGCGGTTAATTCGCGCAAGGCTTTTTTATAGCCATTGGGGTTTTCATCTATACAGGTTCGAATGGCGTTGAGTGCTTTTGACTCTGGATGCCAAATCCCTGCACCGATAAAACAGCGGTCATTCGCAATGTGTAGGTAAAGCGCTGGAGCATGTACATCTTTGCCTTGAAAATGCCTAAATTGAATACCGATATTGGTTTTATAAGGCGTTTTATCTTTACTAAATCGACTATCGCGTTGAGGGCGCATCATGCTGCCACCAACCTTTTTAGCTACGGCTGTTAAGCGAGGTGACATCCCTTGAATATGTGGCTGCATAGCCTCGATAAACAATAATGCTGGTGTACGCACCTTATCTTCATACTGTTGTTGATTGGCTTTAAACCACTCTCTGTCGTTATTAACTGAAAGTAGATTTAAAAAATTAAAACATTCAGGAGTAAATACGCTCATAGGAATAACGACCTAGCTGTAATTTATAGAAGAGGCATCTAGCTAAATCATATCTTAGGCGAGGACATTTTATCTAGTGATTATTAGGTACTATGGCTAAGGTAAATGCTCAATAGCTGTTATAATTCTCAGTTGATTTTATATGGCAGCGAGCCAATGTGAGGAGTGGTAATGAAAGTTTGGGTTGATGCTGATGCATGTCCTGGTGTGATCAAAGAGATTTTATTTAGAGTCGCAGATAGAGCTAAAATTGAAGTCACACTGGTGGCTAATCACTGGATGCGTATCCCGCCATCAGCTTATATTAACTTAAAAACCGTTTCTTCGGGCTTTGATGTGGCTGATGACGAAATCGTCAAGCTATTAACCGCTGGCGACTTAGTGATTACGGCTGATATTCCGTTAGCTTCAGAAGTGATAGACAAAGGTGGTGTCGCGCTAAACCCACGCGGTGAGCTATATACTGAGCAAAATATTAAATCGATTTTAAATATGCGTGACTTTATGGACACCATGCGAGCTAGTGGTGTGCAAACTGGTGGGCCTGCAGCAATAGGTGCAAGTGAGAAGCAAGCCTTTGGTAATCAGTTAGACAGATATATTACTAAGCACCATAAGCCTTAAGCAAAGTTGCGGCAAAATAAAAGGAGAACAAATGTTCTCCTTTTTTAATATCCATCTCATTTTTCTAGGCTAATTAGTTACCGAGTTACTCGGTATCAGCTATACCTGTCCACTCGATGTTAGCTTTAATTGGCTCAACAATCGCTGAGTCATCATCTTGGGCTAAATGACCTGTGATGCTGAAAACAGTTTCTACAGGTAGCGCTGTAGGTACAATAAACTGCGCTACACAGTAGTTGAACTCTTCGTTGCCATAGTCAAGTAACTCTGCTGATATGCCGTTTTGCTCCAGACCATTAGCTGTTAGCTGAGGAGCGTAAAATTCACTGACTTCTTCACAAGTAAGGTCTTTACCCTTGTGATCAAAGTACATTTTAACTTTACTGCCTCGCTTGTTCATTTGTAGGCTAATATCAATTAGATTGTATTGACCTACTTCTGCAAGGCTTGGCATTTCTATTGGGAAACTGCGCTCTTCTGCATTGTCATCAGATTCGATGTCTAAACGCTGCTCTGCATCGTCATCATTCTTGAAGAAAGTATAACGTTCGTCATGAATGCTAACGGTTAACGCACCTTCACCAATACCAGCTAACGCTTGCTGTGTGGTTACTTGGTTCGTTTCTAAACCATCGTCGCCATCAAAAGTCGTTTCTAATTTATCACCAGTTACAGTGTAAGTTCCGACTTGTTCTGATGCGTCTTCAGAGCACTCTGTTAGGTTGTTTAGGCTACGTGCATTCATAAACACTTTGCCATCTTCAAACTTGTAGGTTTCACACCAAACGCGGGTAAACTGGTTTACATTATCGGTACCGTCATCGCTACCGTATTCTAGGGCATACCAAGTGTTAGCTTCTAGAGGGTGCAGATCTGGCTCTGGAGTAATATCATTGTTCGCTACACTCACTTTAAGATCGGCTTTAACTGCGGCATTTACACCGTCGTTAGCTGTCACTGAAATAGTGAAATCGCCTGCTAGCTCAGATTTACCTGTTAAGCGTAGGTCGTCTTCTTGTTCAATGTTAAGAGTCACACCTTGCATATCTGTTGTAGCGACTAACTTAAGTGTGTCTTCATCGGTGTCTGTAAATAGGTCATCAAGGTCAATAACTGCATTGATTTCTGAACCTTGAGTGATGTTTAACTCTTTCAGTTCTGCTTCAATTTCTGCTTTTTCTTCGTTATCAATTGTCGGTGCAGTGTTAGGGCTAGTGACTTCTATTTCGATTTCTAGTGGGTACGAACGAGCTCCTTTGCTATCAGTTGCATAAACATGAAGTTCAATTTCACCAGCGTTAACAGGTGTGCCGCTCAGTACGCCAGTTACCTGGTCGAACGCTAGACCGAGTTTAGCCAATGTTTTTCCATCTTCACTTTTAACTGAAATGGTCAATTCATCGCTATCTTTATCGCTAAATGCTGTAAGTAGTTCTATAGGAGTAATGGCTTGTCCTAGAGATACGCTGATCTCTTCAAGCTTATCTTGCTGTTCTTCAGTTAAAGTGATTTGTGGTCTGTGATTTGGTGTAAAGCCATCATTATCAATTACAGGCGCGTAATCTTCTAAATCATCTTTGTTTTCAACCTTGTCAGCAACATCAGAGACTAAATCATCTAGGATACTATCTGTAACGTTGGTGTTTTCAACTTGGGCATCAACTAAAGTTTCAGCGATAACTTTAATACCTTGAGAAAGCTGATCACCGGCATTTGCATCTTTAATATAGTCGCCGAATAACTGTTCAGGCTTGGCATTTAAAGCTGCAAATTGCTCCGCGACTTCTGCTTTTGCATCTTCAGCGGTAACGTTATTAGCTTGCATTTTTTCAACAACAAGATTAGTCATTGGGTTGATAACGCTAGAATTTGCAGGAGCAGCTAGCTCGAAGTCTTTTGCAACAATACCGCGATCGCTATCAAGTGTGGTACCTGCAACAGCTTTAACGCAAATGGTTTGCTCTTGGTATTTGTTATCAACTTTTGCAATACCTTGCTCATTAGTTACGCCAACTTTCGTGTCGCACTTTTCGCCCGCATAAATATCTGCATTAACTAAGTAACCATCAATAGCTTTAACTTCAAACGTTTTTACTGAGTTGTCGTCATCACTGCTACCACAACCTGCGAGAATAATGCCTATAGAGGCGGCAAGTATGCTTAACTTTTTCATTATTAATCCTTAAGAATGAGTCCGTTGACTCTTAGATATGCCATTCGGTAAATAAAGGGCGACAAGATATTAGCAGGGTCAACAAATTGACAAATTGATGAAATTCACATTTACAATTCATAAAATTCAATAAAAGTAGTGACTTATGTGAACCTTGATGTTTTTACATTAATTTGGTGACAGTTATCACTATCTGCTGAGTATATTCCTGTTGGTACTTAATCTTGCTTAAGTCAGGTTTGTTTTAGTGAAAACTCTTTATCATTTTAAAGAGGGCGGATTTTTAATAGTGAAAGCAATTTTTTGTCGCGACTTGTTAGTGAGCTGATTTTAACTTTTAATTTTGCTTGCAAAGTTACTACTATTTTTAAGTTTTGTTGGTAAACAAAGTTAGTGTTGAGCAACGGCTTGCAGCTAGATATTCAACTATAATCCGAAGAGGACGTTAATCGATTAAGTAGGTAAGCATTATGGCTGAACTTAAAGTAGAAGCGATTGGTGGTGGCCTAGGTTTAAAACTGCCCAGAGAAATAGTTGAACAATTGCATGTTCAAGCAGGTGATAGAGTTAGCCTAGAGAAAATGCCTCATGGTTGCTTTCGCTTGGTGACTATTGAAGATAAGCTTGCTGAGCAGATGACAATGATTGAAGACTTTATGCATGAAGAAGATGCCTAGTTTATCAATCACTATTAGCCAGTTATATCTTCAAGTATTGTCAGCGTGCAGGTTCATCAATTTTAATCTTGCTCTAGATTTAAATTGATGACTTGGACTATGTCGCTTATTTCACTTTGGTAACGACTCTACCCCTATTTGGGTCATTTCATTGACTGTAAATGATCTTACCATTCCTTGTGTCGCCACAACGTAATCCTTTATTGGCTGCGCGCCCATATGGTCTTGCCAGAGTTCTCTAGAGGACCAGTTTTCAAAAAAGATAAAATGTGCTGGGTTTGCATTATCTTGATGCAAATCATACTGGATACACCCCGCACCACAGCGAGTAATGTCAATTAGCTTGATTAGTTCTGCTTTCACTTGTTCAACACTGTCTTCATTAGCAATGATGTTAGCGACAATTGTTAGTTTAGCCATGTTTGCTCTCCTAGATTGAGCTGATGCAGCTATATTAAGTTGTACCTTAATTATAATAAACTGGCTTTTGCTTGATTGATTATCAAAATAAAACTGTTAATCGATAGGGCAAGGGGATTTGAAAGTGCTCGGTTTCACTGGCTGCTTATAACGATTGTGGCGTGTTATATGCTTACTCTTCTAATTCTAACCTAGTTTTAATAACTGTTCGGTATCCTATTGTTGATGTTTATATCTTTACAGTGTTTACCTATTGGTTTTTTATTCTTTTTATTTTGTTTTTTGTCTTGCTGCACTTAAAACAAAGTTATATGTTGAATGTGTCAGCTGTGTATCACCAGCGAGTAGGAAATTCTATTTATTTCATTGGAGTAAAATATAATGCCTCTTCATGCGAAAGATTCTGTGCGAGACGACCTGCTAGATGATATTTACTCATCGACAGATTTAGCGCTATCTATGCCCAAATATAAAATGCCCGAGCAAGAAAATAATCCGCGCCATGCTTATCAAATTGTCCATGACGAGCTCATGATGGACGGTAATTCACGCCAAAACCTTGCTACTTTTTGTCAAACTTGGGTTGAAGAAGAAGTCCATAAATTAATGGACGAATGTATCGACAAGAACATGATTGATAAGGATGAGTATCCCCAAACCGCAGAGCTTGAAGCCCGTTGCGTGCATATGCTTGCAGATCTATGGAACTCTCCAGATGCTGAAAATACCTTAGGTTGTTCTACCACAGGCTCAAGCGAGGCGGCAATGCTTGGCGGCATGGCGCTGAAGTGGGCTTGGCGCAAGAAAATGAAAGCACTAGGAAAACCGACGGATAAACCTAATATGGTCTGTGGCCCAGTGCAAGTATGTTGGCATAAGTTTGCTCGATATTGGGATATCGAGTTACGTGAGATCCCGATGGAAGGGGACCGCTTAATTATGAATGCTGAAGAAGTCATTAAGCGCTGTGATGAAAATACCATTGGTGTAATTCCCACTTTAGGGGTGACATTTACCTGTCAATACGAGCCTGTAAAAGCGGTACATGAAGCACTTGATAAACTTGAGCAAGACACTGGTCTGGATATTCCTATTCATGTTGATGCCGCCAGTGGTGGTTTTTTAGCGCCATTTTGCCAACCAGAACTTGAGTGGGATTTTTCACTGCCACGAGTGAAATCCATTAACGCTTCAGGGCATAAATTTGGTTTAAGCCCGCTTGGAGTGGGTTGGGTTATTTGGCGAGATGCAGCTGCGTTAGATGAAGATTTGATTTTCAATGTCAATTATTTAGGCGGCAATATGCCAACATTTGCGCTGAACTTTTCTCGTCCTGGTGGACAAATCGTTGCGCAGTACTACAACTTTTTACGCCTAGGTAAAGAGGGCTACAGAAAGATCCATCAAGCTTGCTATGACACCGCGCAGTACCTTTCAAGTGAAATAGAAAAGCTGGGCATGTTCGACATTATTTATGACGGACATGGCGGGATCCCTGCGATGAGCTGGTCATTGAAAGAGGGCGTTGATCCTGGGTTTAACTTATTTGACCTCTCTGATCGCATCCGCTCACGAGGTTGGCAAATTGCAGCTTATGCAATGCCACCTAAAAGGGAAGATTTAGTGATAATGCGTATTTTAGTACGCCACGGCTTTAGTCGTGACCAAGCTGATTTATTGGTTGCCGACTTAAAGCACTGTGTTGACTTTTTCGCTGAACATCCGATTTCACATGGTAGTGATTCAAAAGAGTCTTCAGGTTTTAATCACGGTTAATGGGTAAAAGGTCATCTTTATAGGTGGCCTTTTTTTATCAACTTAGTTTGAGACATGATGATGAATATTTCTGAATTTTTTGGTTTTGTATTTGGTTACATTGCTCATAACCCCTTTGTATTTTTGTTTTTAGCCATTGCGATTGGTTACCCGCTTGGAAAGGTATCAATCAAAGGAATATCTTTAGGCTCCACCGCTGGAACGCTAGTGGCAGGTGTGGCTATCGCGTTAACCGCTTTCTCTGTTTATGGTCTTAAGATTGAAGAGCCTGGATTGGTATCTGATATTTTCCTTATGATGTTTATGTATGCAATTGGCATGAAAGTCGGTCCGCAGTTTTTCTCTGGGCTGGCAAGAGGCGGGTTGGATTTTGTCGTTATTGGTTTAATTGTTGTATTTAGTAATTTTCTTATCGTGTATTTTGGCGCGAAATTACTCGACTTAGCGCCGGGCTATGCTGCTGGAATTATATCGGGAAGCTACACGGTAACCGCGGTAATGGGCGTTGCACAATCGGCAATTTCCTCTGGCGCATTTAAAGCTCCAGCTGGCATGACCTTAGATCAAGTTAGCGCTAATATAGCCGCGGGCTATGCTATCAGTTACATCTTATCTAGTGTATTTATTATTTTATTAATTAAGTATTTACCTGCAATGTTTGGCATTGACCCGGTTAAAGCGGGTAAAGACGCTGAGGCAGAGTTTGGCGTGGGTGATGACATTGAAGCCCTGCCAAGTACTAATGGTTTTTCAAATATTGGTGTATTGCCTTTAGACATTAGGGCTTACAAAGTCGAGCATCAAGAGCTAGTAGGGCAGAGCATTGAATCACTATTTCAGCGTTTTCCTCATACCGCTATCTTAAAAGTCGTGCGCGGTGATGATGTTTTTGATGCGGCTGACAACCCTAAGTTGCAGTTGGGGGATGTGATTGGTATGCGGGGCGATTATCATGTTTTGATTGACGATGCGGCGTTTGTTGGCGAAGAAGTGGATGAGCCTAGGGCGCGAAATGTCGATATTGAAGTGGCTGATATCCATCTTGGTAAATCGGATTTCAGCGGTAAAAGTATTAATGAAATCAGTGAAAAAGTGGGTTTTGGTGTTTACATTAAAGCCTTATTTCGTCAAGGGCACCAGTTACCTGTGACCGGGCAAGCCGTAGTCGAAGTAGGCGATGTGCTGCGCGTTGCAGGATCTGACTGGTGCGTGCAACAAGTGGCTAAAAAGTTAAATAGTACACCGATTGTGGAAAGCACATTAACCGAAACATTCTATCTGGCATTGTCATTATTGATTGGTTATATATGCGGCCACTTTAGTGTCACGTTAGGCGGTATTCCTTTTGCGTTAGGCACGTCGGCAGGCTGTATGTTAACCGGTATTATTTTCTCTTTCTTAAGAACGCGTAACCCAACCTTTGGCGGCCCTATGAGTGAGGGGGCAAGAAGCTTCCTGCAAGACATCGGTTTGAGTCTATTCGTTGCGGTACTTGCAGCCACTGTGGGGCCTAAAATTTTAGCTTCATTCCAAGGTATTGTAGTGATAAAAATTGCGGCGTTAGGATTAACGGCTGCACTTGTCCCTCCTTTGCTAGCTTGGATATACGGCTTGTACTTCCGCAAAATGAATCCGGCTATATTGGCGGGTGCATGTGCTGGCGGGCGTAATAGCACTCCAGCAATGAAAGGTGCGCAAGATGTTTGTCAAAGTGACATGCCAGCGGTCGGCTATCCTGTCCCTTATGCACTGACGTCGATGATCGTGCTGGTACTGGGTTACTTAACTATGGTGATTTAACTTAAGCAATCATGACTAATATCGAGTAGTTCTCAATAGTCATGATTGATGGATGCCCATGGCCAATATGGTATGGGTATCCGCTTTTCCCCTATATTACCGCTAGAATATTTTACTGACAATCTCTTTCGTTCACTACTATTCAGTCGTGGTGATTTTCTGCTTTATCAGTGCTTTTTATTTGAATGATGAGCGCAATTAAATTCTAGTCTTGCTCACAAATTCTCTCTTTTAAATCTGTTTCGCTTGAATATTTAATCTAATAAGCATACCCTTGCATCAAGTTTAAACTAAAGTTTGGTATCCAAACAAATGTTTGTTTGGCCGTGTCGACTGGATAATAATAATGACAGAACGCGAACTCGAGATACTATCACTACTTAAACAAGACCCACTGATCCCCCAGCAAAGTATTGCAGATCAGCTAGGCATTAGCCGTTCAGCCGTGGCTGGACATATAATGAATTTGACCCATAAAGGCGTGATTAAAGGTAAAGGTTATATCCTAGCCGAATCTCGCTATGCCATCGTAATCGGTGGTGCCAATATGGATATTCTTGGCCGTCCCCTTAATACCCTACAGGTTGGTGACTCAAACCCTGGTAGTGTTAGCTGCTCTCCAGGTGGTGTTGGTCGAAATATTGCGGAAAATCTCGCCAGACTTGGTTCAGACACTCATCTTATCAGTGCTCTAGGTAAAGACACCTATGGACAAATGATCATGAGCCAGTGCCAACAAGCTGGCATTGATATGAAAGCCTGTATCCACCTTGATGAGTTTGCAACCTCTACCTACTTGTCTGTGCTTGATGGCGATAGCGATATGCATGTTGCTATTAATGATATGGCCATTCTAGATAGACTGAGTGTGGCAGTACTTAGAAGCCATGAAGAAGTATTGCGCCGCGCAGATCTGATAGTCGTCGATGCTAACCTTTCTGCTGACTCACTGGAATATATCCTCAGCAACTTCTCAGACCGTCCTATTTTTGTCGACACAGTGTCTTGTGCAAAAGCTAAGAAAATTGCGCCATTTTTAAGTTCAATTCACACCTTAAAACCAAATCTTAAAGAAGCTGAGCAATTATCAGGGATCAGTATCAGTCATTATGACGAACTGCCTGAGCTTGCTAACTGGTTCCATAAGCAAGGTGTTAAGCGCATTTTCTTGAGCTTGGGAAGTGATGGTGTGTTTTACAGTGATGATGGATCTCAGGCATTAGTACCCGCTATTCCAGTTGCGATGGTAAATGCAAATGGCGCAGGCGATGCTTATCTTGCGGGCTTAGCTCATGGCTGGATCCAAGAATGGAATACCGAAGAATCAAATAAATTTGCTATGGGAGCCGCGGTTGTTGCCTTGTCTCACTTAGCCACAATCAACCCTAATATGTCAGAAATCACCGTTAAGCGTGTTATCAAGGAGTCGTTATGTTAGAGCAGTACCTAGATATTAATCCTGAAGTTGCAGCAGCATTAGCAGCAGGTAAGCCAGTCGTTGCATTGGAATCGACCATTATTTCTCACGGTATGCCTTATCCGCAAAACGTAGAAACGGCGCTTAAAGTAGAACAAATTATTCGTGACAACGGTGCAGTACCAGCAACAATCGCAATCTTAAAAGGTCGCCTAAAAGTGGGTATGACTCACGAAGAGATTGAATATTTAGGTAAAGCAGGTCTTGACGTTATTAAGACTAGCCGCCGTGATATTCCATTTATTGTTGCTAAAGGTGTTGATGGCGCAACGACTGTTGCATCAACCATGATTTTAGCGCAAATGGCGGGTATTAAAGTGTTTGCAACGGGCGGTATTGGTGGTGTTCACCGCGGTGCTCAACAAACTTTTGATATTTCAGCGGACTTACAAGAGCTAGCCAATACTGATGTAACAGTTGTTTGTGCAGGTGCTAAGTCAATTCTAGATATCGGCTTAACGCTAGAGTACCTAGAAACTCAAGGTGTACCCGTTATTGGTTACCAAACTAGCACACTACCAGCATTCTACACACGTGAGAGCGAGTTTGGTGTTGATTATCAACTTGATACGCCAGCGCAAATTGCTGCAGCAATGAAAGCTAAGTGGGATATGGATCTTAAAGGCGGCATCGTAGTTGCTAACCCTATTCCTGAAGCACACCAGTTAGATCGTGCGATGATCGATCAAGTGATTGCTGACGCAGTTGCAGAAATGGACAGCAAAGGCATTTTCGGCAAGGCTTCTACGCCATTCCTATTGGCTAAAGTGGCTGAAACCACTAAAGGCGTTAGCTTAGCGGCAAACATTGAGCTTGTGTTCAATAACGCAAAGCTTGCTGCTAACATTGCGGTTGAATACGCAAAGTAAGTTATTGCTTTAATATAAAGTAAAAAAGGGGAGCTAAATAGCTCCCCCTTTTTATTTGACTTGCAGTAAAACTAAATTAGTTTTGTACGATAGTCGCCATATTGCCGTAACCACCCGTTTGGGTAATGGTAGCTGTATCGGCTAGACCATTTTGAGTGATAGATGCTGAGTTAAGCGCTACAGCAGTACCAACACCATCTTGGTTAATTGTTGCAGTATTACCATCACCAACTTGTAGTACAGTTGCTTCGTTATATGCACCACCAAGTTGATAAACGAAAGCATCGTTATCAGCGCCAGTTTGGTCGATATCTGCTGCACCAAACTCACCAAATTGCTGTACATTAGCTACGTTTAATGTGTTGCTTTGCATCACATCAGCAGTGTTTTCTAAACCTGATTGAGTCACTGTTGCATCTAACTCAACGCCTGTTTGGTTAACGGTTGCTGATCCACCGATAGTATCTGTTTGGTTTACTAGCGCAGTTAGCACTGAGCCAGATTGATTTACGATAACAGATGACGCATTTACGCCTGATTGGTTAACTGTAATAACTGAATCAGCAGCTTCGTTTTGATATGCCGTTACGTTACCTGCTTCACTTGCATTGACCTGGTTAACAGTCACTGAAGAGTTATCTGATTCACTCTCTTGGTCGATATCAACAATATTGTTGTTTCCATCTTGGGTGACCGTCGCTGTAGCCAGATAAGACGTATCTTGATTGATATTAACGTTGTTTAAGTTGCCTACAGAGGTAATTGATGCAGATGCTGGTTCATGAGCACCAAATCCGTATTGACGGATAACAGTCGTATTGCTGTCACCAGTAGCAGAGATAAACGCAGTGCTGTCATCTACATGCTCTTGGTTTACCGACCCCGTGTTACCAGAACCATTTTGGCTAACCGTTATGGTTGAGTCAAATGCATGGTCTTGAAAAACCGTCATTGAGTTATTGCTGCCATTTTGGCTTACGTCTGCATTTGAACGGTCTGCATTACCTGTTTGAGTGGCGGTAATAGAGTTGTTGGTGCCGTTTGTCTGGCTTGCAATAATTGAAGAATTCGAACGGTTGTTTTGCACAGTCGTAATTGTTGAATTATCTGAATTGGTTTGCGATGCAATGACTGAAGCTCTATTTGTAGATTGAGTGACGCTAATGCTTGAATCAAATGAGTTATCAGTCTGGTCAACATCTGCAACGTTACGATTACCACTTTGCATTACTGTTGCTAGCGCATCAGTAGAAACATCTTGGTTAGTTGAAGCAGTGTTATTTGCACCATTTTGAGTAATGGTTGCACCTGCTGGGTTGTGAATACCAAAACCATATTGGCGAATATCTGCGGCGTTAGTATCACCAGTTTGGCTCACTTCTGCATTACTGTCATTAACGTGCAGTTGGTTAACTGTTGCGCCGTTATTGGTTCCATCTTGAGTTACGGTAGCTTCACTTCTGAAGTTGTGATCTTGTGTTACAGAGGCTGTGTTCGGGCCTAAACCTGATTGCGTAACTGTAACTGTTGAGTCTTCACTATTACCAACCTGGTTGATTGTTGCAGTTTGGTTTGAACCTGATTGTATAGCTGTGGTGGTGTTTCTGTAACCTTGCTGAGTAACCGTCGCTGCTTGGCTTGCACCAGATTGTGTCGCAGCAGCTTTATTGCCATCACCATTTTGATATATTGTAGCTAGTTGACCTGTATCCGATTGTGTAACCGTTGCGTCATTACCAAGCCCCAGCTGCTCTACATCTGCATTATGGCCTGTACCAGACTGATCTGTGCTGGCAATGTTTGAGGTACCGTTTTGAGCAACTGTTGCTATTTGGTCTGCACCTGATTGCAGCACAGTTCCATTGTTGCTGTCGCCAGTTTGAGTTGTATTTGCTAGCTGGTTATCACCAGACTGAGTCGTCGCAGCGACATTAGAGTTGCCATTTTGGTCAATAGTTGCATCGTTAGCTAGTGCTAACGCTGGGTTCAAAGCAATCGCAACAGCGGCAGCAATCGGAAGTAACTTTCTCATTCGTAATATCCTTTTTACATTAAATTTAACGTGCAGGGTTATTGGTCGATCTTCGATGCATTCATACGAATGCTTAGTCATACATACAGCTGGTTAGTGTGAGTAACCAAGCATTGAAATCTTATTTATTAACCTAGCGGTGTGGTTTAAAGCCAAGACACCCTTGCTATTGCAGGATTGTCATTTGTCCACTTTATGGTTAATTGAACGCGAGAAATTATGGAGGGAGAGGTTTTTTATAGCGTCCAGCATTGGTATTAAAGCTAAGACTCTTAGCTACTACTAGTATATTTTCACCTAGTAGGTTTGGCTATTTTTTAGCTGTCACAACTTGCCGTTTATTCTTGTTGCTTAATGGTTTACGAGTTTTTCTGTGCTTAAATATTGTTAATCGGCGATAGTTTATCGCTGCAACTATTGTTTTACGTCTGTGAGGCGTAAAAAATAAACTAGGAATGATTAGGCGACGCTCATGTATAGGCGTGAAAATTCAAAATAAAAGACAATAATAGGGATGATTATTGCTGAGATTACCTCTATGATAGTGTTGCTTTATTGTTAATTAAGTCATTATTTTTATGGGTTAAGTATTGCGATAAATCATCATTTGATACCGGTTAAACTTGATAATAATTTGCCGTCATACTGTCATTATTTTAATTGAGGGATGATCAATAATCATGGAAGTCCAGTTAATAGAAATAGAAGATTTTGTCTCGTTTACCTTAGCTATTATTGCGCTATTTATTGGTAAAAACATCATATCTCGTTATGAATTACTTAGAAAATACAGTATCCCTGAACCCGTTGTTGGCGGATTTGCCTGTGCAGCGATTGTCGGTATTCTTTATTATGCGTTCGATATTCAAATCGAATTCAACTTGGCCGTTCGCGATACCTTGTTACTGTATTTTTTTGCCGGTATTGGTTTAAAGGCTGACTTTGCCACTTTGATTAAAGGCGGCAAACCACTACTTATTCTTATTTTGTTAGCCAGTGTGTTTATTTTTCTACAGAACTTTACCGGTGTTACCATCGCGTCGTTATTTGGACTCGACCCTAAAGCGGGGCTAATGTCTGGTTCTATTTCACTAATAGGCGGTGTTGGCACCGCGATGGCGTGGACGCCGACGTTTGTTGAGGAACTTGGAATTGCTAATGCCAATGAACTGGGGATAGCATCCAATACATTAGGTTTAATTTCTGCTTGTGTAATTGGTGGCCCCATTGCTGCTTATTTGATGAAGCGTCATCAAGTTAAGGCTAACCAAGACGAAGAATTGGATATTGGTACTAGCCATCAGGCCAGTTCATCGCACATTAAAGTCGATTACTTTGGAGTATTACGGGCTTGGTTATGGTTAAACGTCACGCTTATTATCGGTTACTTTATTGATATTGCTCTGCAAGGTGCCGGTTTAAAGTTGCCACTTTTTGTGGCTTGTTTACTCGCAGGTATTATCGTTGGTAATACTGGGCGAGCCGTTCTTAATCGCCGTAAAGTTAAAGATAGAGCTTACTTGGATGATGCTGGTCAAGGCTTGTCGCTTATTCAAGATATTTGCTTAGGTATGTTCTTAACTATGGCATTAATGAGCTTGAAGATATGGGAGCTTGAGGGAAGCTTGCTTTATATTTCGGTCATTATGTTGGTGCAAGTGACGCTTTCAGTGCTGTTTACCATCTTTGTGGTGTTTAGGATGATGGGCAAAGATTATGAAGCTGCAGTTATTTGCTCGGGTTTCGGTGGGGTCACACTGGGATCTACTGCAACTGCGATTGTTAATATGACGGCGGTGACTCAGCAGTATGGTGCAGCCCATAGAGCCTTTATTATTGTGCCGCTAGTCTGTGGCTTCTTTATCGATATTATCAATGCGATGATCATTAACTTATTTGTCTATTTTTAACTTCTCTTTTTAGTACTAACTTTTAAGCTTAATAGGCAATAGTGGTGAGTAGAAGGGAGCATAGGCTCCCTTTTTATTTAGGTGAAAAGAATTAAATAAAATCGCGTGAACCTTTTTAGCGATTGCATCGTCTTTATTAAAAACAACCTAGGGAGAGCCTTATTAGCATACAACAAGCACAAGTTGAGCTATGGGTGTTGGAGGCGCAATCTGGCGATAGCAAAGCATTTTCTGAACTGTGCCAACACTTTTACCCTAGTGCTATTAGTTTTTCGATCAAACTCTGTGGCGACATTCATCTTGCAGAAGATGCGGTACAAAGTGCTTTGCTGAAGTTATCAAAGACGATAAGCAAGCTGCGAGATCCTGCCGCAATAAATGCTTGGGTATTTAAACTAGTGCGCTGGCAAGTGCTAGATATGCTTAAGCAACAAAATCGCTATCGCTCGATGGAGGGTACTGAGCCACTTTATAGTGAGGATCAGCTTGAGCAATATGATTTAGCTAAGGCGATTGCTGCACTGCCGGATATTGAAGGGCAAGTAATTTGTCTATTTTACTTAGCGCAGTTGGATCTTAATGAGGTTGCGGCAGTGCTTGATATCCCAACAGGGACAGTTAAGTCGAGATTATTTCGTGCAAGGGAGCGCTTAAAGCAAGCGTTACAAACATAAGATTAGGAGAGGTTATGGATATCGATGACAAAATTCGTCAGCAGTTGAGTAAAGAGTCAGAAGCTATCAGTCATCAGATTAAGCGCGATCCAAGCTTATTTTCCATGCTTGGCGATGCTTATAAGGGACGTCTTGGGGGCTGGATGATCTTAATGAGCATCGTTGCTTTTATGCTGAGCCTGTTGATGCTCTGGTCTGGCTATCAATTCTTTTTTGTGGCGGTAAGCTCAGTTGCATTGATTAAGTGGGGCGTAACACTGCTGCTAGCCAGTATGATGCAAATTGCCATAAAAATGTGGATCTATAACGAAATGAATCGCAATGCCACAGCACGGGAGATAAAGCGCTTAGAGTTGGCTATTGCCAAGCTTCAGACCAAGGCTGGTTCCTAATCAAAAGGGATAGCTGTAACAAGAGCGTGAATGGCTTAATTCACGTTCTGTGGCGCTAACGGCTAAAGTTTTACTACGAAAATTTAACGGCTAAAGTTTACCGACTATGATTTTACGAATATGGCTTAGCTATATCGCGTTAAGCTGCTTATAAAAGCTCGGCAACAATCTGTTTTAATAAAAAGGTTTCTCGCTCAATCGACATACCCTTCTTAGGGCTATTGGCGATGGTGTGCTCATTGTGAGCAATGGCTTGGTGGATGTTAATCCAAACCGGCGTCATACCATTTTGTATTTCATGAGCTTCTAATTTGGTTTCGCCAAGCTCTGCATGAATATCACAAACAAAGCAGAAAGAATCCATATGTACTACTTCGAAGCCACCTCTATTCCAAGGACGAAACTCTTCGTAGCGGCCAAATTCACTGATGATTTCGATATGCTGTGCGCCAGTTTCTTCTTCTAATTCACGGATGAGACCGCTTTGAATATCTTCACCCTCATCAACCCCACCACCGGGAATACTGTAGTCATGGTAGCGCTCGGTGTAGAGCATTAAGATCTCTTCACCTTTTAAGATAATCCCGCGAGCAGCTTGGCGATGAAAGCTAGTGCTACGTAATTGCTCGTCATTTAGGTGATTAATATCGCTATGAACGGTAGATTTTAACAGACGCATTAATAACTCTTTTTGGCTGATTTATTCGAAAGAGGGCGAGTATAGCGCTTATTGGTAGTCAATTTTAGTCCAAGGCATTAATCGTTGGCTTGATAGAACTAATTATTGAGTAATGCTTGATAGTCTTTAATAATCCGCTTAAGTATGGTGATTTCCCCCTTGTTTGAGAGGGATTGGCTAATGTTTGAGTTGACTAAACCTTGCTCGATCCGTTGATAGTGATTAAGCAAACTTTGTAGATAGGCTTTATCTATATCGCGGCTAAAATCCCACATTGCGCTGCCAACAAGGCTCACAGGCTCATTTGGCACATCAGTATTTTCAGGCAACTGCGGAGATTTAATTAGATGGATAATTTCGTAAAAGCGTTTATTTTCCTGAAGCAAATGTTCGCTGAGAAGTCCCATACCTAAGTCCTGCATTGCTTGGCGTACTTTATAGGTGTGGTGCACGGGGCAAATAATAAACTCAAGAGTATGATTAGGATGACGGGCAATGATCTCTGCGACTAAGCTAATCGTCAGATCGCCACCCACTCCAGCGATAATTATCAGTTGTGACTCAGAAATCGGTGCCAGTTGAATCTTACCAACATCAGCGCAATGTATCTGCCACACGCTATTGTGTTGATTAACATTTTGATTTGAGCTTATTTGTACTGTTGAGCCTGTAACTGGATAAAAACGAGTTAGTTTTTGCTCTATTTCGTGCATGAGTTCTGGCACAACATCAACAAAGTGGATAGCCTTGGCAGCATTACGTTTAAGCAAGGCTGCGCCCAATAGCCCATGATCACAACAACAATCCCAAATATGCTCATATTGGTCGTGAATCATGTTGTTAATGTACTGTAGGCGCTGGCTAATCTTCAAGGTTGTACTCAATCATGGGTAAAGTAGGCGGCTATTTTACGTGATGCTATAGGTGCCGAGTCAATAGCGATTCATGCAATAGTTAGCCTGTATTGAATGAGCCGTTAAGGGTTAATAATGACAATTACTGAAAAGTTATAGTTAAGACGTTAGCATCTCAGCATTTGATACTACAATGACGCGTTGGATTGAGGCATTGTCAGGATCTTGAGCACTAATGGCATAAGCTAGTATTGAGGCTGCAACTTGCTCAGCTTCAATTGGGCAATATTTATGTAATGGCCCAATAAAAAGTGGCGAGATAAGACTAAACAACCCTTTCCCCGCATCTTCTAATATGCGATTTTCCCCGCGCTTACCTAGCAATAAACTGGGTTGAAACAGCCATAGTCGCTTGGGTGATGATGCTTGCTGACTCTTGGCTAACAAGTCGATTAGTTCATTCTGAGCTTCGCCTTTAACACGATTATAAAAGGCTTTTGACTGACTATTGGCGCCTAATGCGGTGATCACAAAATTAGCGTTTGCTTGGCATCTTGTTATAAATTCAATGCAGGCTGTTTTATCTACAGCAATAAAGGCTTGCTGGCTACCAGCTTGTTTGATGGTTGTGCCGAGGCAACAAAAAGCATGATCTATGTTAAATGGCAGCGCTAGCGTTGGTAGTTGACTTAACTGGCATTGTATAAAAGTGACTTTTGTTGCTGCAGTTTCCTGATACTGCGGCAGTTTTCTACCAACGAGTAAAATGTGTTCGTAGCAGCCACTGTCGATAAGTTTTTGCAGTAATAGCTGGCCAATGAGTCCTGTAGCGCCGATAAGTGCCGCGTTCATAGTGTTCTCTAATTAATGCCTTTTAGTAGCTTAAGTGTAGAGAGCTAAAGGTGGGAAGCAAATACTTTTATATTGTTATTGTGACTATAAGTTGTCGATTTTAGTCAAAGCTCACTAACAAAAAGGCCTGAATGACAGGCCTTTTTTTGCATATAATCTAATAATCTATTTGTGACTAGCGGTTAGCTTAGCAATTTCAATTAGTGTTTGCGTAGCTTGCTCCATTGACTCTAAACAAGCATATTCATGCTTACCGTGGAAGTTATGGCCACCAGTAAATAGATTTGGGCATGGCAGCCCCATGTAAGATAAACGCGAACCGTCTGTACCACCACGAATTGGCTTTACAATTGGTTGGATATTTAAGTTTTGCATCGCTTGCTTAGCAATGTCGATAATATGTGGGTGTGGCAATACTTGTTGCTTCATATTTAAATATGAGTCTTGAATATCAATGTTTAACTGGCCAATAGTCAATTCCGCATTATATTTTTCAACAAGATCCGTTAGCCAGCGCTTTCTTTGCTGGAATAGTTCTAAATCAAAATCGCGAATGATATAGCTAAGTGTCGCCTTTTCCGTCACGCCTTCCATGCTCATTAAATGGAAAAATCCGTCGTAATCTTGACTGCATTCAGGGGTGTCTTTTAGTGGCATTTTAGCGTGGAATCGAGCCGCAATGGTTTGAGCGTTAACCATAACGCCATAGGCTGTACCTGGATGGCAGTTATTGCCAGTCGCGGTGATCACTGCTGTAGCGGCGTTAAAGTTTTCATATTCAAGCTCACCAACTTGACCACCATCGACGGTATAAGCCCATTGTGCGCCAAACCCTTCAACGTCAAAGTGGTCCGCGCCGCGACCAATTTCTTCATCAGGGGTGAAGCATAAACGAATTTTACCGTGGGGGATCTCTGGGTGCTGCATCAAGTAGTAAAGCGCTGTTACAATTTCAGCAATCCCAGCTTTGTCATCACCGCCAAGTAAACTTTTGCCGTCGGTGGTGATTAAAGTTTTGCCAATATAAGCATTTAGGCTGGTAAACTGTGTTGGAGAAAGCACCTCTTCAAGGCCTAACTGAATATCTTTGCCGTTATAGTTTTCAATAATTTGTGGGTGTACATTTTCGCCACTGTAATCTGGCGCCGTATCTAAATGCGCAATAAAACCAATGCAAGGTGCATCGGCAACATTTGCTGCAACAGTTGCGGTTAAGTAACCTTTATCTGACAATTGTACTTCTTCAAATCCTAAGCTTATTAGCTCTTGGCGAAGATGTTGAGCAAATTTAAATTGGTTGTCAGTGCTAGGTACGCTTTGGCTTTGGCTGTCAGATTGGGTGTTGAAACTGACGTAGCTTAAGAACCGTTCAAGTATCTGTTGCTTCATAATCGTATTTTCTAAAATAGCAAAAAGTGACCAGAGTCTAACAAGTCAAAACCTCAATTCATTAGATATTGATCAAGTTTTTCTAAATGGCCACAGATTTCTTCTAGGTGCTTTTAGGGGAAACTTTCGAAACTAAACCTAAGTATTTTGCGCTTAGCTAACGATAAATCGATTTGTTTTTACATTTAAACAATGCGTTGAGTTTCTTATTTACTGTTAGCCATTCAGGTTTAAGGTTACTCTGGCAATATAAGTTTGGTTTTATTGTGCAATCATTATTTTTAGCAGATCCGAGAGATAAAAATGGATATAGGTTGGTTACAGTTGGGGTTATTCATGTTGGTACTATTGGTGCCAATGGCAATAGGCCGATATTTTCAGCTGCAACTGACTCGTGACATGACTTGGGCTGTTGTTCGTATGACCCTGCAGTTAGTGCTAGTGGGCTTATATCTACAATATTTGTTTGAATTAGATAATATTTGGATCAATTTTGCTTGGTTATTGTTGATGGTACTAGTGGGCAGTAGCGCGATTATTACTAAAGCCAAATTACCTAGAAAGGTGCTCTATTTCCCTGTGTTTAGTGGCTTAATTTTAGGTTTAGTCCCTGTACTTTGGCTTATGATTGTTTACCTGTTGTCACCAGAGCCTTTATACACTGCACAATACCTAATTCCGACGGCAGGCATGTTACTTGGCAATTGTTTGAGTGGCAACATTGTCGCTTTGCAGCGACTTTTTGGGGCTTTTAACGATAGGAAAGCCGAGTACCATGGTGCATTAGCATTAGGCGCAACAGCAAACCAAGCGAGCCTGCCTTTTTTACAAACCGCAATGCAGCAAGCTTTTGCACCAATACTGGCGTCGATGGCAACAATGGGTCTAGTGACTTTACCTGGCATGATGACTGGACAAATCCTGGGGGGAGTCGATCCGCTTATCGCCATTAAATACCAGTTGGTTATTTCGGTTGCTATCTTTGTGACGTTAGTGGTTTCTGTCGCAGCGACATTGGTCTTGTGTGTTCGCCGGGCTATCACTTCTACAGGGCGAGTCAAAATCGCTTATGAACAAAACTCCGATTAAATCATTTGACTCCTAATTTGTGCTAACAAGTTAAAAAAAATCAACTAATCTTGATAGTTGTAGCGCTTGTGATTCTTTTATACCGACTTGGTTAAGTATCGTGCCAGGTATTTATTCCACTGCGCCTAATACTCTACAGGGGAAATGGATAGCCTATGTTTAAGTCATTTATTATTGCGTTAGTTTTGTTTATTTTGGGGTCGAGTTACACGGTTGCTGAAGAGTGGCAGTTTGAGATCTCTCCATATCTTTGGGCGGTGAGTCAGCAAGGGCAGACTGGCTATGTAGACAGAAATAATCAGTCAGTCATTGTTGATATCGATATGTCGTTTAGTGAGATTTTTGACAATTTAGATGGTGCAGCATTAGTTAATTTACAAGCACGTAAAGGTAACTGGGAGCTGTGGTTAGATCTGGTATATATGAGACTTGAGTATGACGCCGAAGTTGATAATGCATCTGCTAAGTTAACTGCCAAACAAAAGTTACTGGATTTAGTTAGTGCCTATCGTTTTTCCGAACAGGGCAATATGCAATGGTACAGCTTTGTTGGCGTTAGGTTTGTTGACGTCAACAATAAACTTGATGTTCGTATTATTGATCAACAAAGAACGCCTAGCTTTGGTGATGACTGGATAGACCCAATGTTTGGTTTGAAAAACCTGTGGGCTATCAATGAGACATTTTATCTTAATAGTCGTGCTGAGTTAGCAGGCTTTGGCGTCGGAAGCCAGCTTTCTTGGGCGTTAAACTTTACCTTGAATCAGAGTTTGTCTGAAAACTGGGATCTAAAGTATAGCTTTAGGTATTTAGATATTGATTACGATGAAGATGACTTTTTGTTTGATATGGCATCAAGTGGTTTTGGTGTGGGAGTAACCTATCAGTTTTAATATACGCACTGTTCAGCGTGTAATCGATAAATAAAAATGGCTGCAAACCTAAGTTAGCAGCCATTTAATAGACTTGGTAAAAAGCAGGTGTTTAAACCACCAACTCCATATCAAGTTCGATGTCTGTGCAGCCTTTTTTGCAGCAAATACCCGATACACTATCTTCTTGCCCTTTAGTTGGCAGCTTCATTGAAAGTGCTTGGTTACATACAGGGCAGAGAACGGTATTACCTTTAAAAACTCTTTTGATTAAGTTTTTTTGCTCGATAAAAGATTTTGCTGTGGTGTCATTAATCACCGAGAAATCCATCTTTGCCATAGTGTTTTTTATTGCCTTTGTATTTGCTCTGCACAACGGAGGTTGCACCTTAATAGCGTGAGTATATCTAGGCTTTCGATGGTAATAAAGCCTTAGTATCGGGTTTGCTGCGATAATTTGATTTGAGTAAATCAGTGCTTTGGGCTGAGGTTTTACAATTGAGGCAAGCTAACTCTCTGAGTATACTAGCGCATCCAGACTTTCTGCCGATATTGCCCAAGTGCAAGAGTGAAATAATATGAGCGAAAAAAATCCTGCTAGCCCGCTAGATAGCGCCCCGGAAGAGGTTAAGCTTGCGGTTGATCTTATTTTTTTGCTAGAGAGTAATAAGATTGATGTTGATGTGGCACTAGCAGCGTTAGAAATTGTTAAACAAGACTTACAAGCCAAGCGTTAACTTAGCGCAAAAAGTGAACGCTTAGCCATTTTATTTTGTGTCTGCGGTGAGACTTAGTGTTAATCCTGTCTCAACTTGCAGCAACGTTATTGAACTTTATAGTTGGTTTTTTATTATGGAATCAAGCACGACCATCTCGCTACTCGACCTTGTTGCGCCATTTTGCTTTATCGTGAGTTGGGTCGGTTATACCTATTTTGCCAAACGTAAAGCCAAAACAACTAACTGCATTGCCCGCTGTTTGCATCAACATCGGATCCACTGGATGCATGAGCTCATTGGGCGTGAGGTGAGAGTTGGTGAGGCGGCATTGTTAGCTAACCTTGAGCGTAATATTGCCTTTTTTGCGTCAACAACTTTACTGGTATTAGCTGGTGTACTAACACTCTTTGCTCAAGTGGAACGTTTAGAGGCTGTGATAGCAACGATTCCCTTTGCTGCTGAGCCGAACCATGCGCTAGTTCAAGTCAAATTAGGTATGTTGACCTTTATTTTTATCATGGCGTTTTTCCAGTTTACCTGGTCGATGCGTCAATATGGATTTTTGAACGTCATGGTTGGCGCTGCGCCAGTAGATAAAGAAGGTAAGAATGAGAATCTACGCCGTTATGCTAAGCAAATGGCTACAGTGCAAGATCAAGCGACTCATTCTTATAACTATGGTTTGCGTTCATATTACTTCTCTATGGCGGCTCTATGCTGGTTCTTCCACCCAATAGCCTTTATCGCAGCGAGCATTTTTGTGGTTGTGACACTGTATCGTCGCGAGTTTAAGTCCAAAGCCGTTATTGCGATTACTAAAGGGCAAGAGCTACTAAGAGCTGAGAGAGAGAATAAGTTTAAACCTGCAGATGAATAGGGGGCTAAGTTAATAATTAGCCAAATGAAACAGCAGTCTGAATAGTTACAGCTCTCGCTCAGCGAGAGCACACTTAGACACAGCACCATCGTGTTAGCATCGGAGCAACATTTTTTTAGTTACTTTTATTTTTAGCCACTTAGCCACTAGTCATAAATTGCTTAAATATCGATTTTACATCAACTTGTGCATTAAGCTTTGAGGCTAATAAATACATGCCAGCCAGTTTTCGGTGAATAAAAATGGCATCGACTGGCGGAGTGTGCCATTTATCGGCTTCTGAGCTCATTGCCATTCCTGCAGCTTTGATCCGTTGGGCTAAATTACTGCTGCCAAAGTCATACTCAGTTTCACCTCTTAGTGGTTCACAGGCCTGATAAAAAATATCCACGATAAGTGCTTTTTGTTGCGCATCTATTGCGTCTCTAAAAAATCCAATCTCCTGCGCAGCAGCCGCCATCTTTTCACGGTCATTATCAATAGCGGCCTGCATCAATTGTTTATATTGCTGGGATAATGGTTTTGGGATCTCACGAGTTGCGCCAAAGTCGAGCAAAACGATTTTTCGAGAATTAGTTTGGTACTGAAAATTGGCAAAATTAGGATCGGACTGGATCAGATTGAATTCAAATAATTCCCTAAAGAAAAGCAGCAGCATTTTACTGGCAATTGCGTTACGGCTGCCTTGGCTTAAGTATTCTGCGGACTCAATATTTTCACCTTCAACATATTCCATAACGAGAAGGTCTTCGGTACATAGATGCTCAATAGGGCTTGGAAGAATGAAGGATTCATCATCACTTAGTAACGTTTGATATCGCTTAAGCATGTTGAGCTCAATTCGATAATCAGCTTCAGTGTGTAACTGTTTTTTGGCTTCAGAGAGTAATCGATCGAATTGCACATTCTTGGGAATTAATTGCGAAACACGCAACAAGGTCGCGACATTATCAATATCACTGTCGATGCTATTACGGATCCCCGGGTACTGCACTTTCACTGCCAGCTCCGTACCATTGGCTAAAGTGGCTTTATGAACCTGACCAATTGAGGCTGCCGCAAAAGGACGCAGCTCAAAGTGAGCAAAGGGTGATAACCAATCTTCACCCCAATTACGCTTGAGGATCTCAATGAGCTGTTTGTGGGGCATGGTTTTAGCGTCAGCACGTAGTCTAGCCAGTAGCTCACTCAGCTCTTTTGGCATTAATTCGCCAGAGTCCATAGACAGCATTTGGCCTACTTTCATCGCCGCGCCGCGCATTTGCGCTAATTTGTCTGCTACATGAGAAATATTTTTTGGAGTGAGTACTAAATCTTGTAATTTCGGAGACTGTCCCTGACTTAGTTTCTTCGCACCTTCAAGCATGATGTTTCCCGCTAAGCGGGAGGCCAATCCGCCTAGAGATGAAAAGCGTGATAAGCGGCTCGTTGGTACCTTAGCGGTTTGAGATTTATTCATTTTTAGGCCTTCTCAATAAAACAGCTTGATATTATTAATGTCTAAAATCATCTGCTTTTTCAATACGCTAAAAAACTGATATGGATCAGTGCTGAATCAGATTTAGCTGCCGAGACGATAAGGATACAACTTTATATGCACAAGAGAATCCTATAGTATTGCCGGCTATTTTTCATCTGAGCTAGGGTTTAGGTTTTGCATACTATTGAGCAGTTACAGTCAGGAGAGTTGGCCGGTGTGAGCCAACTGTATTTGAAGCAAGGATTAAGCGAGTTTCCGTTAGAGATTATTGAGCTAGCAGATAGCTTAGAAGTGCTTGATTTGTCTGACAACCAGCTTAGCGATTTGCCTGACAGTTTTGCTAAATTAGCCCAATTAAGAATTTTGTTTCTAACTAATAATTGCTTTGAGACTATCCCAGCAGTCTTAGCCATGTGCCCTAAGCTTGAGATGATTAGTTTTAAATCGAATAAGCTTCAGCAGATTGGTGAGCAAGTATTACCTGACAATACGCGTTGGTTAATTTTAACTGATAATCAGCTCACATCCTTGCCTGACGATATGGGGCGATTACATCGCTTACAAAAGCTTGCGCTAGCGGGCAATCGGTTATCTAAATTGCCAGAGTCAATGGCGAATTGTCGCGCGTTAGAGCTGGCTAGATTGTCTGCCAATGCGCTGGCTTCGCTACCTAACTGGTTGTTCCAAATGCCAAAACTAAGCTGGTTAGCCCTTGATGGCAACCCGCTAAATCAAGCTGCGAGTTATCAAGCTTTACCGAGTGATGAAGTCAACATGCCTTTGATCAACCTTGAGGATATAGAGCTCAAAGAAGTGATTGGTCAAGGTGCTTCAGGGGTGATTTATCGCGCTAAATGGATTAAGCAACCCAAAGAGCTCGAGGGCACAGATGCTTATATCGCGGTAAAGATTTTTAAAGGCGAAGTTACCAGCGACGGTTATCCTAAAGATGAGCTGCTTAACTGCTTACAAGCGGGGCAACACGATAATCTAATCAAGGTTGTTGCGCAGATAAATCAAACCGATACGCTAGGTTTAGTGATGGAGCTTATTCCGAGCCAATACGCTAACTTAGGCTTACCGCCGTCACTGCAAACTTGCACGCGTGATACTTTTACTGATGATTCAAGTTTTACATTAAATAGCATTTTAATGATGTTAAAACAGATGACATCAGGCTTAAATCATTTGCACCGTCATCAGGTAAGCCATGGTGATATTTATGCTCACAATACAATGTATCAAGGCGCTGATGTGCTTTTTGGCGATTTTGGCGCAGCGACTAATTTGCAAAAGTTACCTTTGTTGCAAAGAGAAGCCATGCAAAGTATTGAAGTACGTGCATTAGGCTGCTTAATTGATGATTTGTTAGCGCATTGCTTACAAGCAGAGTCAGCTTCGCAAGCTGTGTTAACCGAGCTGACAGCGTTGCGAGCTGCGTGTATGCAGCCAGATCTCACTTTACGACCGCGCTTTGATGAAATTGAAGTATTACTACAGCAGTATATCGAGCGAGTAGAAGCTGAGAAGACAGTTGCTTAAAGGTTTGCGGTTGTCATTTATAGCAGTGCTTTATCAGCCATGTTATTGAGTCGGATATGAGTGAATGAGCCTTATATTTGATTAATGAAAACGCCATCAATGGTTAATTGATGGCGTTTTTTTCTTTAGCCCAAACTCAACAATCAATAATTTAATCTTTTCTGTGACGATGCTGGCTCTGACTTTTGTTATGGCTGTTGTAGCCTTTGTTAGTAGGTTGATACCTATTTGCTCGTGATTGCGGGTTTGATTGCCGCTGTTTGCTTACCGTGGCTTTATGGCTTTGATGGTGGCGTTTGTCTGCTTGTTGATGCTCTCTTTTGGGTTGGTAGCTTTTTAGCTGTGAATGAACTTTCGAGCGCGCATGGTTTGTTACTGGCTTAGGGCTGTTCATACGCTCATGGCTGCTTATGCGCTCATGGCTGTTAACTCGCTCACTGCTGTTTATACGGTTCATCTTACGAACTACATCGTCTGCGCGATTTAGATCTCGGCGGTGCAGATTGGCTTTATACGAGCGCTTTGGCGAATAAGGCGTTCGCGCATGTTTGTTGTCATTCGCTCTATTTGGCTGGTGGCGATTATATTTATGCCTAAGTGCACCATTGCTATAAGCCACACCGCGTCTATGTTGTGGTTTATGTGCCCAGCGTTTGGCACCGTGACTGGTGACGATACGGCCGCGGTGACGATATTTATGTGAGTTATGGTGATGTACTACAACCACATGGCGTTTATGCCAATGGAATGCACTAAAGTAATAGTTAAAGCTAATGTGCACGCCGGCGCGCCAATAGAAATGGCCATAACCGGGTCTAACGTAACCTGGATAAACCGCCCAATATACCGGAGGATAACGATACCAACGCCAATAACCGTAAACAGTTCTCGGGTCGTAGTAGGGCACGTAAACGATCTCTTTTCTTACAGGCTCAATAATGATCTGATTACTCACACGAGTGACTTGCATGTTTTCCATCTGCTCAAGGCTATTGGCATTGTCTGCCTCTTGCCTCAGCATTTGAATACTGGCGAGCACCTGAGCTTCATCTTGTAAAAAAGCGTCACCCAATGACTGGGTCCAATCAAGATCTTCACTGAGCTTTTGCAATACATTGGGAAACGCAATCAGCGCCACCACACTTGGGTCCCAATCTTTATCCTGGGCTTTATCGATTTGTTTTTGGGTCGATAAGTGCTGTTTCGACTGCTGCCAGCGATGAGCCTGAACCACTTCAAGCGGGTAGGTCGCTGCAATAAGGATATGGGTCAGTAAACTATCGGGATAAAGGGCGATAGGTGCCAGCATTTGTGCAAGCTGTCCCTCACTATATTGAATTTGCTCAAACTGATTTTGTTCGGCGTTGACTGCAGTCACTGGCATTATCAAAGGCATTGCGATAACAAGTGACAGGCAACACCATTTTTTGAGTCTGTTCATGTGAACTCCTGACCTTTTTATACGTTAGCTGCAGTATAAAAAAGCCAAGATGAACATAAGCTGAAAGTGAAAAACACACTGTAGGTAATCTAAAACTAATAGGCTAGCTAGTGTTTAAAGCTAAGCTGAAACTTAGCGCCGCCGAGAGTTGTTGAGCGGCTAACCGCTAATTGGCCTTGATAGCTGTCGACTAAGTCGCGCACAATCGCCAGACCTATGCCGTGACCTTGCTGATAAGTATCTGCGCGAATACCACGTTCAAATATTTGTGTATGCAGCGCTTCATCTATTCCCATGCCGTCATCTTCAATGGTGATGATAAGCTGAGCATGCTCGATTTTTACCTGAAACAGCACTTGGCTGTTTGCCGCTTTACAGGCGTTATCTAACAGGTTGCCAAGGATCTCGGTTAAGTCGCTCGCATCACCCTTGAAAACAGCGCTGCTATCGACATCTTCAGTGATGGTTATTGCTGGCTGGCAGTAAATTTTGGGCAAGTTACGTACTAGCTTGTCTGACACCTCAACCACTGCAACGCCCAAATGCCATGCTGACCCTGCTGCTGATTGTGCGCGCTTAAGCTGATGGCCGATAATACGATTAATATGGCTAACTTGGTCAAACGACTGGGGGCTTAAGTCTTTTTGACTTTGAATCACCGCCAAAGGTGTTTTCAAACTGTGGGCGAGATCAGCTAAGGCGTTTCGATAACGTTTACGTTGATTTTGTTCGGTATTGAGCAAGGTATTAAGCTGTTTCGCCACCGCGTTAAGTTCAGTCGGGTAGTGCTCATCTAATTTATTGGCTTGGCCGTTTTCGATAGCGGCTAATTCGCGTTGCAAGCGAGTCAGCGGTTTTAACGTCCACCATAGCCACAATATTTGAATCGTGAGTAGTGCAGCCATTAAAATCAATAACCAGCGCCAAAGCTGTTGATTAAATGCCTGTACCTGCAGCTGATAATCGTGTTGATCTTTGATGATATAAACCGTAAAGGGAAAGCGTGTCAGTTGCGGTTCGCCCAGTTTGTTGAGCTGCTCAGTTTCGAAGCTGGCACTAAAGCCATAAACCAAATGCGGTTCACCGTTAAGCATAATCTCACTAAACTGGCCTTGGCCTTTTTCCGGCTGCGGAAATATTGCCGCGGTATGCACTGCAGTCGTTATCGCTGCTGACAGATCAATTCCAAGTAGAGAATTTGAGCGCCATGCGACTTTGCGAGCATCTTTATTATTCGGGTTGGCTTGCTGGTTTTTTGTTGTGGACTGATTTTCTAAAGGCTTATTTTCGATAAACTTTGCCGCAAAGTCATCATCTGCATCATCTGCATCATCTGCATCAGCTGGGGAAGGCGCGCTTGTCTTTACTGGAACCGTAATCAAAGCGTATAAACCGGATTGAATCACATTGAACTGATTTTCTAATAGCACTTCAGGCATTAATAGCTGTTGGTTGTCGACTTCGGTCACCGCCAAAATGGAATAAACATATGCTTTTAGCTCTTTGACTGAAGCGCTTTTTACTTGCAGTTTAAAGGCATCATTTAGGGTGACACCAACAATGGGCAATAACACTAACACCAGCAGCATTGCACTGATGATAAGGCGCGCCTTTAATGAATGCATAAGTTGAGGCAAACGCTTAAGTCGATGCATTGGTTAATCGCTGTGATTACTAAGAGAGACAAGGCGATAGCCTTGACCGCGAAGGGTTTCAATCAGGCCTAGCTGATTATCTGGGTCGAGTTTTTTACGTAAACGGCGAATAAACACCTCAATTACGTTTGAATCTAAATCAAAATCTTGATCGTAAATATGCTCAGTTAGCACGGTTTTTGATTTCACCTCGCCGATATGCAGCATTAAATACTCAAACAATTTGTACTCAGAGCCACTTAAAGTAATGGCCTCGCCAGACTTAGTGATCTCCAAGCTACTGGTGTTTAAGCTAAATGGGCCATTGGTGATTATCGGGCTGGCTTTGCCCGCAGATCGGCGAATGAGTGCTTTTAAGCGCGCAACTAATTCTTCTGGATGAAATGGCTTGGTAAGGTAGTCGTCGGCGCCAGCATCTAAGCCTTCAACCTTGTCTTGCCAGCTATCACGGGCGGTTAAAATAAGGATAGGAAAACTAATCTCAAGGGCTCTTAACTGAGTAATAAGTGCGATGCCATCAAGCTTAGGCAGACCAACATCAATAATGGCGGCATCGTAGTTATACTCGCGGCCTTGAAACAGACCTATCTCCCCATCATCGGCGGTATCGACGGTGTAATTAGCATCAATAAGGTGCTGTTTTAGATTAGATTGCAGCTCTAAATCATCTTCAACTAATAACAATCTCATGCTCTGGTCCCTTGTTGTACGGCGCGATAATAAAGCGTTGCAAGCGATAGCCTAGTGCTAGTTGCGAGAAACACGACCTGTTTTGGCATCGACTTTGACATAAAACACCACACCGTCATTCGACAGTAGCTTTACGCTATAACCAGGATTGCCATTTACTCGGCTCGACTGCACTTTTAGCACTTTGCCGCGATACTGACGTTTCGCCAACTGTACTGCCTGCTCTTTACTGCTGACCTTTAATTTTTGCTGCTGTTTGTTTGCATTCATCGCAACTGCTGACAGCGCAGTATAGCCATGCACGCCAGCCGCCATTACAGGGGAGGCTGTGCAAAGTGAAAGTGCGACCAATATAGTAAATAAAGCAGTTTTCATTAACGCTACCAAAGAGTTGAGATACAGCCAGTTTAAAAGATCCTATTCGATTAGTCATTAGCTTGCCAATGCTTGGCTAAGCCAAGGCATAGATATACCTCAGATATGCCAAGGACTAGATCTGCATAGGGCGAGAACTATCCTATCTATGCCAAGTTAAGGCATAGATATACATAAGATTAGATGAACACTGGCTGAATGCGGTGGGTTGGATTCGCAGTAGAGTTTGTTGTCGAGTTGCTTATTAGAGTAGGCACTAGAGTTGGTTTTAAAGGTATCTGTAGAGGCGTAATGCAGCGAACACTTTTGTGACCCTGTGAGTGAAACGAAGCTTTGCACTACTTATAAAAGCATGGTGTGAACTGGCTATTAGATAGAGTTATCGTTGCAAGTATGTCCTATATCCTGCTTCCCCCTTATTAAGAATGCGATTATGAACGGTCATCCTTGGTTGACTCCATAACCACATGAGTTGTAATCATTGCTGCGTGGGGGAGCATTCCAAGAGTGCTAGAATGAAATGCTTTATAGCTTTTTAAATCAGCAGTTTCTACTCGTAATAAGTACTCAAACCCTCCTGTCACGTTATGACATTCAACCACTTCACGTGATAGGGAAATGGCATCTTCGAAGCTTTTCTGTGCTTGGCTTGTATGTGTAGAAAGACCGACTGTAACGTATGCAACAAACCCGCGACCCAAAGCACTGTTATCGAGCACGACACGGTAGCCTTTAATGATGCCTTTATTTTCTAATTCTTGAACTCGACGTAGGCATGCAGATGCTGATAGGCCAATTTTTTGTGCTAGCTCAGCATTTGTGATCCTTGCGTTAATAGTTAACTCTTGCAAGATTCTTTCGTTAAATTTATCCATTTTCTATTTTTGTTGTGAAATATTTATTTTTACCACAATAAATGTAAGCACATTTTGTGTAAAGCTATCTATAGTAGATCCAACAATTACATGAGCTATGTTTTAGCTGATAAGGTCAATTAATGAATAATCTACCAGATGAAACGAAAAAACGATTTGTGGCGGTCCTAAATAAAAAAATGGATGTTGGACGTACTGTTAATGTTCTTGGTCACATGAGTGTTGGACTGTCGAATTTACTGACACCTGATGATGCAGTCTATGTTGACTATACAGATCGCGATAACAATATCTACAGTGGTGTATCCCATTACCCATTTATCGTTTTGAAAGCAGATAACTCCAATAAAATTAGGAAGGTGAGAGAAGAGGCTATTACCCGAGGAATAACATTTACTGTTTTTGTCGATACAATGATCGTAGGGGGCTCAATCGTGCAGCAATCCAAGACCAGAGAAACGCCAGAATTAGATCTAAATTACCTTGGAATTTGCTTGTTCGGAGAAACAGAAGTTATTCGAGAAATAACAAAGAAATTTAGTTTGTACGGTTAGCTAAACAATTACTGGGTGCCGAATGAAACCATTTATTAATATTGGACTTTAATTTGGCTGAGGCTTTAGTGTTTAGGAGGTGTCTGCACATACTATCGTTCCTTAATATTTATGTGATTAGGACATCCTGTCCAGCGCCCGCGGCAGGCGATTAGCAACCATGAAGTAGAAATGCAGAACCGTAGCCTCAAAATGTTATCAAGTCTTCATTTTAAGGCTGACCCACTTTGGGGCAAAAGTATGTTATGAAACCTACAAAAAACACGATTCCCCATCGGAGTTACCGAGCTCATTGAAGACAAATCGTGTGAGCGAGTCATGGATGACGAGGTAGTTTTAGTAGAACCATGGACGGCGATTCTGAAGCGCATCCGCTTTAGAACGTTCAGCTTCTGTTCACACTCAGTGGACTCTAATGGCTTCATTAAGCAAGCATTTCGAGGTGAAGATGAACACAAAACAAAATCATAAGCTCCACATGGATAATCAAAAGAGCATATTAATGCGAGCGCTGAGTGTTAGCTTGTTAACACTCTCAATGGGGGCCGCTCTGCCTGCGAGTGCTAATTCGGATATGAGCCTGCTTTCGCAGCCGCAAAGCATCTCAGTTGCGCAAACAATTATTAGCAATGAGCAAAGTGCTCAAACGACTCAATATGGCAATACTTTATCTGAGCAACAAATCAGCAAGCTTGAGCAGCAAAGACTTTTGCAAGCTAAAGGGCTGGACGGCGATGAGGCGCAGCCTGCAAAACTCACTCGTGAGCAGAACATTCAAAACCATATTGATAAGGCGTTAAAGACTAAACAAATTGCTGATAAAAATAATGCCAATGTGCAGTTTGCTAATGGCGTCTACCGAGATTTTTATATTTACGATGCTTATAGCCGTTTATTCGTCGATAACGATTACGACGGTTTTTATCAGACCTTTAGCGTGACTTTTGATGCCGATGTTGAAGGCTATTACATTAATGAACGAGCAGAGGTATTTGCAGAGCTTTATTTGAGTCGTAATGGCGGGCCTTGGGAGCATTATTACACTACCGATGTATTCACTATTTTTGGCAATGCAACCGATGATGACTTTGAGGTATTAACCACTTTAGATTTTGGTTACCGCACTGATCATTATGATGTGCTGATTGATTTATACGAAGTGGGTTATGGCGATATTGTCGCGACGGTAAGCTCGAATGATTTCGATAGCCTGTATGCGCTGCCGTTAGAAAGCAGTGATAGAGACGATATCTATATTGATGATGACTATCACGCTGGCAGCTTGTCGCTCTCTTTGATGACGATGTTATTGCTGTTGCTCGGGTTTAAGTTAAACCGAGCTAGAAAAATTAGCCGTTGACCTTGCTTGAGTGACACGCAAAAATTATGCATCTGATTTGAGCATAAACCAATTAGTATAAGAACCAAGGTAGCACACATGGAATTAGCTAACCCAATATCGCCAATCACTCAGGTTACAATTAAGCCAACGAATGCCGATACAGTCTTGTGGATGTGGGAACATTTAGTGCCTTTTTCAGCTGCTCCCACTAGCTTACAAGGCGAGATCATTAGAGTGTTAGAGTTATTAGCTTGGGAGGCGCAAGCTAATAGTAATTTAAACTGGGATGACAGTTTTGATGAGATGCTGATTTTCTTAAGAAAAGTGTTTCTCTCAGCTGAGTTTCCGTTAGCACAACACTTTAGTATTGAAACCAGACTTTCTATAGAAGCTGACATCAATCGCTTAGCTAATTTTGTACTGCCAACAGAGTTAGATAGCCGTATTTTCAGTGAAGAACAACCCTACATCAAAGATGATCTTTATGACCGCTTAGCGGGGCATTTAGTTGATTACTGCCGCGCTTATCCGCAAATTATTCCCTACTTGAATGTGAAGTCTTAAGTATGGGTGCTTGTTATTATTGAATGTGATCTAAGTCACGTATCTTGTTGGTTTCTAACAACTAGTTGTGAATTTACATTGTAAACAATTTAAATAAAATTAAACAAAAACAATCACAAACGAAATGCAAATGTATCAGCATTGAAACAGGTGTTGCTTTGTTAATGAGAATCGTTATCATCCTGCCGCATAATACTAAAGTGGGGTTAATTGATGAAACATTTTCGCTATTCAATGTTAGCAATTGCATGCGCATCGACATTTTTACCAGCGATGGCTTACGCAGAAGAAGCAGAGCAGGGACTAGATAATGTAGAGCGTATTACGGTTTATGGTCGCCAGAATCAGGTGGTGATGAATTCAGGTTTGGCGACTAAATCAGATATGTCGCTAATGGAGACGCCAGCAGCAGTTGTGGTGGTCGATCAAGAGCTTATTCAAGCGCAGGCAGTAACTAACCTGCAAGATCTTGTGCGTAATATCAGTGGTGTCACCCAAGCGGGTAATAACTATGGTATCGGCGATAACTTAGTTATTCGTGGCTTAGGCGCAAACTATACTTACGATGGCATGTATGGTGGTGCGGGGCTTGGCAACACATTTAACCCGACTCGTTCACTAACAAACGTTGAATCAGTTGAAGTGCTAAAAGGTCCAGCAACAGGGCTTTATGGTATGGGCAGCGCTGGTGGTGTAATTAACCTTATTGAAAAGAAACCGCAGTTTGAATCTAATCATGCGTTTACCGCTGAAGTGGGTCAATGGGATACATACTCGCTTGAAGCCGATAGCACTGCGGCCATTACCGATAACCTTGCTTACCGAGTTGTGGCTAAAACCGCACGTAGTGATGGTTACCGAGAAATAGGCACTGACCGTGATGAAATCTACACTTCACTTAAGTACGTTATGGCGGATAACCAAGATGTCATGCTGTCGGCCAGTTACATTAAAGATGCCATTGCTGTTGACTCGATTGGTCATCCTATTCGTATTTTTAACGCAGAATCTGTAGGGGGCAAAACGGCAGGTGACGTGACTTGGGAAGATTTAATTAATGATCCTAACAATAACGGCATTCAGCTAACAGACGCGCAGCGTAAGCAGCTGGCTGATTCATTGGCTTCAAGTGATGGTCTAACTCCATATGCGTTCGGTAATGCCGGTATTATCTCGCCAATGGCTAAAGATAATGAAGGCGAAGAGCTGCGCTTTAAGTTAACTCACAATATCTATTTCACCGATAACCTGTTTTTAAACCAGCAGCTGCAATACCGTGATTACACTTCAGGTTTTGCCCGCCAAACCGGTGCTTATAACTATGTTTATTGGGATCGTCGTGGCGCTATTAATGCTGACCCACGTGCTCCTCTGGTTGAAGATGACGTACTTTATCCGTTTGCGGCTCGTCGCCAAGAATACCGTAAAGTGGATGCTGATGAGTCATCTTGGCAGTATTTTGCTGATCTTCGTTATGACTTCCAAATAGGCGATATTGATAACGAATTATTGATTAATGCCAACTACGAAGATAGAGATATCGCATTCAAACAATACTCTATTTACGATGCCGATAAAGTCATCAAAGACAAAGCTGGCAATACAATTTATCAAGGCAGCCTGCCATACATTTACGATATCCGTAACCCTAACTGGGGTGAAGGTAGCTTTGAAGATTATGACCCGTTACTCACCAGTAACTATGACAAAAAAGTCAGTGCATGGGGCGTTGGCGTGCAGCATGTGGGTTATTTAGGTTACGGGTTTACATCGCGCATTGGCGTGGCGTTTAACCAAATTAAGCAGACCTATGAGCATTTAGGTGTTGATCCACGTTATAGCTCAAGCCGAGCAGCGCCAACACCAGAGGCGGATACCACAGATGACGGCATTACTTACAACTTAGGTTTGACTTACATGCCAACTGACGATCTATCGTTCTTTGTTAACCACTCTAAAGGCCGCACCGCTTATAGCATTTTAGGTAGCATTGCCGGCAATGATACCGATAGAGATGACAGTGAATCAGTGAGTGATGATTTGGGCATGCGCTTTAAAGCTTTTGATGACCAAATGTTGGCATCATTAGTGTTGTTTAAGAGTTCACGTACTAACTTGCAATACACTAACCCTGATTACGATGAAGGCGTTTCTGGTCCGAGTGTACCTAAGTACTATTACAACGGCAGTGAAGAAACCACAGGTGTCGAGTTTGACATGAACGCGCACCTTAATGAGCAGTGGATGGTTAATGTTAATGCGGTTTACCAAGATGCCCGTGATAAGAAAGATCCAAATCGCTCAAGTTACGATACACGCCAAAAAGGTGTGCCGTATGTAACAGCAAGTGCCTGGGTGACTTATGGCGCAGATTGGTTCTCGCTTGCAAGCCCACTTAATATTAGCTTAGGTGCCAAGTATGTTGATGACAGAAGTACTAACTCAAGCTCTTTCGGTATTCCAGACGGTTATGTACCAAGCTACACAGTGCTAGATACGGCTATTAGCTATGATGTTGATGACTGGAAATTACAGTTAAACGTCAATAACTTATTTAATGAAGAGTATTACAGCAAAGCGATGTTCTTAGGCGGCATGCCAGGTGAAGAACGTAATGCCAAGCTGACCTTAACTTATCGTTTATAGGTGTTGGTTTAGGTTTATTTTAGCTTTTTAAAAAAGAGACAAAAAATGCAGCCATTGGCTGCATTTTTTTGTGTTCGCAAGCTGGGAAGTAAGAACTATTTCCCTGGAAGGTATTTAAAGCGCTCCATCTGCTCTTTATGAATCTCAATAATCTTTGCAACTTGTTCATCAGACAAGACTTCACGCCATTGATTCTTACTTCCTTTGCGGAAAAATGAATTTGCATTCTCATGCTTTTCTACGAATCCTTTTTTTACCTCTTGAGCTTTTAGTTGAGCAAAAGAGGAATGTTTAATCGCATTTTTCAACCGATTAGGGTCTTTCTTTAAACCTAAAAAGGACTCAATTTTTCTGAATACTTTCTTTGGGTTATCTAAAATATCTTCGTAACGTAAAATTAAGCGTGATGCTTCAGGCTGCTGAGTCCAGCTAGAAACATGCATTGACCATGAGGTGATAACTTGTGGTACGTTTTCTTTTTCGTTAGGTGTTCCCGTCATCTCTTCTGCCATATAGGCGATGGTTTCATCTATGGTGTAATCAAAGTATTTAGCCATTGAAACGGTAACATCCAGAGGGTTTCTAACAATATAAATCGCTCCAGAAGTGACAGAAGAACGATGCAGTGGATGGCCGTTAAACTCACCTAAATAATTATGGGTTTTTACAAAAGTCGTACCATTTGCTTGTCGCGCAATATCGGCTTGCACTAGTGGCCTGAGAGCGCAAATCTCTTCTAACGAAAGCTCGGTTGTTGATTGGTCTTGAGCAATATGCGGTTGAAACCTATGGGCCGCAGATTCGGCTGTTGATATCGTATGCATAGTGTTGATATCGATAGAGTGGTCAAGGTTTTGAATGTAGTTTTCAATAAAAGCGCGAACCCAAGTGTTGCCAGATTTAGGGTAAGAAGCGACCCAAAGTATATTCCCCATGACTAATCCTTTACTGCTTATGATTATTATTAGGCTTTCTTGCCATTGTTTGCAGGCTAAAATTACCGATAATTCGCTTAAATGGCAAGCGGAAGTGGCTGTTTGTTAACTTTATTGTAACGCGTGGTTTATTGAGAGGCTCTGCGAGGGATATGCTATATAAGTAAATTAAGTTAACGAGTTAGCACCTTTATCTTGAATATAAAAAATGCAGCCAAAGGCTGCATTTTTTATTAATGTGTTTACGTTAACGAATATTAGAACTGGTAGTTCACGCTAACATTGAAGTAACGACCTGGTTGAGTAAAGTCCTCTTTTTCTAGATCCATACTCGCGCCAAGTAGAAATACTGATTGGCCCGCTACATCGGCGTAGTCGATATACTCTTTGTCAAATAGGTTATATACGCCAGCTCTCAACTTCCAGTTATCGTCAATGCGTAAACCAAAGGTTAAGTCCATCACTGCGTAACCGCTGGTACCGTAAACTTCATTAAACTTCTCTTTAGGAATACAGATCCCCATGGCACAAATATCATCTTCGGCTAGCTCGATATCATTAGTGCGACTCATATCATCCGCCCAGCGAACCACTGCGCCAAAATCTGCTTCCATATCGGCAATATCTGTATACCAATTAACACCTGCGTTGCCTTTTAGTGGGCTAACACTGTTAAGGTAATCACCGTTTTCATCTTCACCGTAGGTGTAAGAGATATTCCCCCAAAGCTCAACGCTATCGGTTAGCCAATGATTAATCTGAGCTTCCGCGCCGTACAAGATCACTTCATCACGATTGTAGTACTGGTATTTGAACTCCATTGGTTCCATTACTGGAGGCCAACCTGGAGTGATTGAAGGCGGCTTATAGCTCACATACTGCCAGTCAATAAAGTCTTTAGCCTGAGTGTAGAAAGCGGTTAATTCATAATTGGTGTCGCTGTGATTACCGCGAACACCGATTTCCCAAGTATGAGATTGCTCAGATTCTAAGTCATAGTTTGCCTGAATAAGAACATCTGTCATTGAACCTGCATCAACTTCCAACTCGCCCCATTTTTGATCTGGGGTTGGCATCTTATAGCCGTAAGCATATTGACCGTAGACGCTAACAGAGTCTGATAGTTGGTAAACTAGACCAATTTTTGGTGACCAGAAATTGTCACTCATAGTCTGGAAGTCTTCAGCGTCTTTACCCGCATCAATCGCTTGTTGCTGATCAGGAGTATTGCGGAAGTAGTCATAACGTAGACCAGCAATTAGATTCAAATCGCCGTCGAGAAGAGTGACGTCATCTTGCACAAAAATACCTAAGCGTTGGCTGTCGGTAGTGGCAAAAGTAAATGGCGTTTCGGTTTCGCCTGTAATAGGGTCATTTACCACACGGTGACGTGACATGGTTGAAAACTCATAGTCTAAGCCATAAGTGATCTGGTGCCCGTAACTGTCACCACCAATATACTTACTAAAAGTGCTGTTAATTCCGATGCGCTGATCTTCAAAACTGTAATCGCGGACTTCACTTAATCCATAAACATTCTCAGGTTTAGCATCATTCCACTCAAAGTAATCTCTATGCTCAAGCTGCTCAGTTTGACCAAAATAAGCGGTAACCGTCAAAGTATCATGCATCTGAGTAGGCTTACTTGATACTAGCTGCAGTGCACCGTTAATGACCTGAGTATCTCGATCCGTATCGATATTTTCTTCAAGTGCATTGTCTTTATCAAATTCGTACTCCCAGCGCTTCAGCGTTTGCTCTAGATAGTCCAAAGTTAGCTGTATAGATGTGTAGTCATTGAAGTGGTATTTGCTCTTAAATAGTACACTGTCTTGGACTAAATCGCTGTCAGGCTGAGTATCATAATAGTTAGGTAGTTCTTCGCCTGTGCGGTGCTGATAAGTCAGGAGGTTTTCAAAACCACCATAGGCTGCAGCGCTGGTAAAGCCTGCACTATATTCGTTGTTAATGCCGCTGTAGCCGGTATTAAGTGATACATAATAGTCATCACCATTTAAGTAGTCGCTAGCGTCTTTAGTACGCATAACCACAACGCCACCTAATGCATCTGAGCCATACATGGTTGATGCAGCCGCTTTAACGACTTCAACCTGCTTTAAGCTTTGTACTTCAGTTAAGCCCCGGCCTGTGCCTTCAGCGCCTGGGCCAAGTGGAGATGCATATTGGTTGTTAACGCGAACGCCATCTTTAACCATCATGACGCGGTTACCACCGATACCACGAATCGTGACCGATGTCGGCTTACCTGCGCCACCTTTAACGGCAATTGCAGACTCGTTTCTGAATAAGCTGCCAAAGTCATTACTCATGCTTTTTTCAATAGCATCTTCATCAATCACCATGATCGAGCCCGCGACTTGTTCAATTTCTTGTTCCATACGTGAACCTGAAATAACAATCACTTCCTGCATTTTAGCAATGGGTGCTGGTGGGGATTGAGAGTCGATTGAGGCCTCTTGAGCCTGGGCATTGAGTACTGTGCTGACCGCTATAGCGATTACACTAACTTTAAGCTTGTTCATTACGCACCTTAACTTTTTAACAAAATGAGAATTATTCTCTTCTTTTAAACGCGCGCTATCTTATACCCTTATTGGGGTAGGGTCTCGCTGAGACACAGCCTATTTATGGGCTTTACAATAGAAAAAAACAAATATTGAAAGCAGATCACATTTCCATTTAGAAAGAGAGTTTTTGTTATCTTTTTAGTAACTTAAAGGTTTGTGTTTTTTGACAAATGTATTCAAAGGTTACATTGGCTGTACAGGCGTGAACTTGCATGTAGATGTTAGGTTTATTAGCTATGGCTGGTTTACATGTTAAGTAACTGTGTTAGCTTGGGGATCAATATCTTACCGATTTTTAGTTGAACAAAAATATGACAAAAGAGGCATAAATATGAGAACTGCTGTTATTCCTTCACTGGCATTATTATTGAGCTGCTCATTAAGTGGCAGCGTTTTAGCGACAGAGTTAGCGCAGCCAAGTGCTAAGGCGATGGCCAAACTAGAAGCCTTATATTTACATTTGCATCAAAACCCTGAGTTGTCATATCAAGAAAAGGCGAGTAGTGAGCGAATTGCTAACGAGTTAAAAGCGCTTGGCTTTGAGGTGACATCTAATATTGGCGGTTATGGAGTTGTTGGCGTACTAAAAAATGGTGAAGGGCCGACGGTAATGATCCGTGCAGATATGGATGCACTACCTATTACTGAAGCAACCGGTAAGTCTTATGCATCAAAGGTTAAAACCTTAAATACGAGTAACCAAGAGGTTGGGGTAATGCATGGTTGTGGTCATGATATTCATATGACTAGTCTTGTGGGTAGTGCTGAACAACTGGTTGCCAATATGCACAAATGGCAAGGTACGTTAATGATGGTGGCGCAGCCAGCTGAAGAGGTGGGCGGTGGAGCTAAAGCTATGCTTAAACAGGGACTTTTTAAAGACTTTGCCACACCTGATTATATATTGGGTTTACATGTGAGTGCTTCGCTTCCAGCAGGTAAAGTCGGCGTGACTTCAGGCTATGCATTAGCCAATGTCGACTCAGTTGATATTACGGTCAAAGGTTTAGGTGGACATGGTGCTTATCCACATTTAACTAAAGACCCAGTGGTACTCGCATCGAGAATCGTGCTTGCGTTGCAGACTATTGCAAGTCGAGAGCTTTCACCGCTAGAGCCGAATGTTATTACGGTTGGCTCAATCCATGGCGGTTCCAAGCACAATATTATCTCTAATGAAGTCAAATTGCAGCTAACGTTGCGGTCTTACAATCCAGAGGTTCGTTTACAGCAAATCGAAGCGCTGAAGCGTTTAACTGCTGGTATTGCCATGAGTGCTGGGCTTGACGAGTCGTTGTATCCAGAGGTTTATGTTCATGAAGATGAGCGTATTCCCTCAACATATAATAATCCTGAGTTAGCCGCTAAGGTAAGAGCCAGTATAGAGACTGAGTTAGGTATAGATAATGTAGTTGCAGCTGAACCGGTAATGGCCGGAGAAGATTTTGGGCTCTATGGTTTAACCTCAGATAAAAGGCCAATTACGTTATTTTGGCTCGGTGCTGTTGAGCCAGAGGCTTATGAGAAAAGCATAGCAACAGGTAAGTCGTTACCGTCACTGCATTCAAGCCAATTTGCGCCTGATTATCCTAAAACGCTAAATACTGGAGTACGTGCAATGAGTAAAGCGGCATTGGATCTATTTAATCAATAATGGACTTTGCTTTTACTATTAACGCTAATGCTCTGCAATGAAAGCAGATTTTGCTGAGCATTCGCTAACAAACCTAGCTAGCAGCGGATCGCTATTAACGTTTATTTTCAATTTTGGACAACAGGGCAAAGGTTTCTTGTTGAAGCTGAGTCAGTTCTCTTTGATTTACGATAGCAACAGACTGATTAACTGCGTCATAAGCTAATCGATAGTTGTATTCCAATAATTCTAGCTCCGCCAGATTATTTAAAGCTACGACTTGGCCTGCTGGTGATCCCGATTTTTTTAGGTAATCAAAAGCGAGTTGATATTGGTTGCGAGCCTTATCGTAATGATTAAGACGTTGATAAATATAGCCAGCCCAGTTTGAGATATAACCTAAGTACAGCCAATCTTGGCTTTTAGCCGCTAATGTTCTCGCTTGGGACAATAAGCTTAGCGAGAGTTCGAGTTCTTTATCATCGAGTTTTATTTGAGCATCAATAAATTTTAGTCTGGCTATCTGACGAACATTATCGGTATCGGCTTGCGTTATAGTTTGCTCAATTCTATTTGCTGCTTGTTTAAGCTGTTTGTTTTCAAATTCTATTTTTGCCATTAAACGGCTTGCTATTAAGTTGCCAGTATCATCATTCAATACTTGTTGTAAGCTAGCCACAGCTTTAGCTTTCTGGTTATTTTGAATCTCTTTTAGCGCTTGAACAAGCGTAGCTGTAAACCAATTTCTATTGGTCGTTTTTCTGAAGTGACCACCGGAAAATTGTTTAATTTGGCTTACAAGCTGGCTTTGTAGTACTTCGATAGAATCACCCTTTAATACACCTTCATTTATTTTTTTGTGAGTAATTAATCGATAGTTTAACTGTAAGCTAGGGGTCGTTGAAATAGACGCTTCTACAAGGAGTGATGCGCCAGATATAACAAATAAACGATTCAGATCGATTGTTTGTTTATCATCAATAAAGCTAGAGGATTGAGAAAGCTCCGTTATGACATCTTCTGCAAGTAGTACCGGATAGTTGGCTGAGGTGCCTAGCTGATTGATGACTTGTTCCATACGAGTATAAGCTTGCCAATTTAGCTGTTTGCTTTCAATTGTCTGTTGAATCGGCAGTACAATAATAGCTCCATCAGAGAGTTTGGTTTGTTTAGATGAAGATTGATTAAACAGCACTACGGCCACTCCAGCAGCAATCAAAATAATAATCAAGATGAGTTGTTGTGGTTTCTTGGCTAGTTTCTCGATGAATGTCAGCATAAATATCCTTATTTAATTAAGCCCAGTATAACTAACTCAAATAAATAAGGTAGGGCTTAATTATTTGAAACCATACAGTTTGCTCTAGTTTGTGAGTTTTTTGTTGCAGCAACATAAGCGGCTGACTCGCAAAAGTTTTAGTTAGACGGTTGAATATTGAAGAGCAATAAAAGGGAGTGTTAAGTCAGCTAGATTTAACTAATAAAAGAGCTGCGGTTTAGTCGCTTTGGCGGTTAAGCAAATTTAGACGCAGAGTATATTACGAATTAACAAGGCAGGAGCTAGACTGACTAAATTGTCCGTTTGGCTTAATTGCTATTCCAAACGGACAGTATATCGATCTATTTGTTTAACTTCGACTTTGAAAAAGCCCACGGATCTTGCGGTAATGACGGATTGCTGGCATCAGAACGAGACTCGGTTTTATTGTCAGGTTTTATCACCGCTTTATTATTGCTAAAGTCATTACTGCGCTGCTTAGGCTTACTATCGCGTGCAGGTTTTGCTCGGTCAGTGCGTGGCTTTTTATCACCACTTGGAGCAGGTTTGTTTTTAGGCTTATAGTTTAAAATTGAAATAGGCACTTCTTTACGTGGTGCAAAGCCTTCAATTTCTCTACGCTCAATTAAATGGCCTAAACGGCTCTCAATCATACATAGGTTTTTAAAGTCATCTTTTGAAACAAGTGCAACTGCTTCACCGTTAGCGCCAGCACGACCAGTACGGCCGATACGGTGAATATATTCATCGGCTGGGTAGGGTAAATCGTAGTTAATTACCAATGGTAATTCATCAATATCTAAGCCGCGCGCCGCAATGCCTGTGGCGATAAGTAGGCCGATTTTGCCTGACTTAAAGTCCGCAAGAATTTGTTCACGAATTTCTTGGCTGCGACCGCCATGAATACATTCTGCGGTAATACCACGCTTTTCAAGCTGGCTAACCAGCTTGGCAGCACCTTGCTTGGTCTCAATAAAAATAAGCGCTTGTTGCCAGTTATTTTCTTGAATTAAATGGCTCAGTAGTGCTGATTTTTTGTCTTTATCAACGGTAACTAACCACTGCTCAATCTTAGGCTTGTTGTCAGTGTTATGGGTCACTGAAATTTCGATTGGGCGAGTGATAGTCGCTCGCGCTAACTCTTTAACTTGACGTGAAAGCGTTGCAGAGAACAATAGACTTTGTCTGTCTACTGGCAGCTTTTCAATGATTTTATTGATGTCTTCAATAAAGCCCATATCCAGCATTCTATCGGCTTCATCAAGCACTAGAATTTCTAGCTCATCGAAATGAATCGCACGCTGAGTATACATATCGAGTAAACGACCTGGTGTTGCAACCAGAATATCCACACCTTTAATCAAACGCTCGCGCTGTGGCTTTGAGTCCACCCCGCCATACATAGCCATTGAGGTCAGGCTTAAATGCTTACCATAGTGGCTAATGTTATCTTCAACTTGCACGGCAAGCTCGCGAGTCGGCGTTAAAATTAACGCGCGAATACGCTTTTTACGTTGGGTTTCACTCTGACTCAGCATCTCTAAGATTGGCAGCACAAAGCTTGCTGTCTTACCTGTACCAGTTTGCGCAGCGGCAATCAGGTTACGCTGACTTAAAATAACAGGGATTGTTTTTGCCTGAATAGGAGTCGGGCTAGTGTAGCCTTGCTCTGTTACGGCGTTAACAATAGGAGTGCTTAGTCCAAGCTTAGAAAACGGCATGCGAGTCTCGATTAGGTGTCTGATTTATCTATTGCAGTTATCGGTTTGGCGCAGGTTGGCGCAGATAGACGCTGATAACTGTGTTGCTGTTTGCCATTATAACAGCATGTCGCCAATCGCGCTTTAATGATGTTGCTTGCTAGCGCGACAAACATAGTTTGGCATATGCATGCTGCTCGATAGCAAAACTCATAAATTCGCGAGATATTTTTAGTTTGAGTGGGGATATTTAGCAAAAGCTGTTCGAATTACCTGCGGCAGATACTACGCATGGATGGTAAATTCCATTTTTACACGAGGTTAGTACAGAATGATTTTGCGCAATTAGAGCCATAACAAAAGCACTAACTTATTTTCGGACAGAAATCGTTTAGAGTTTAAGTTCTAAACTATACGATTCACATTATCATTAGTAATGACTATCTTAAGAAAGCGGGCTTATGTTCACTAAGAGATGGATGGATCGCAGTTCATTACCCTAACCAGAAATCTAGTTAGGCGTTCAAAATGAACAGCCCTGTGCGGAGCCGTATGCAGGGTAGTGTGGGGGCTGGAGGTTAGAAACCTCCGGCTACCCGATTATGTGACTTTCTCTGTTTTCTTCGACTCGATTATGTCTTCTAGCTGCTTTTTAATTTCTTTTGGATTTTTGACATTTGGAACAACAACCCAAGAACCAAATGCATAAATTCTGATCGTCGAATAATCCAAAAACCTACCGAATAAGGTTGTAACCGTTTCTACGTTTTCAACATTATCTAAGGTAAGGCTGTCTTCAAATACAGTCAGAATTCCTTGAGTTACAGATAACTTGTCACCCTTAACAGAGACCTTTACAAAATATGGCTGTAATATTTCGCTTGATTGTTTAAGGACTAAGATCGCAGGCAATACAACCATACTTAGCAGCACATCTGCACTAAAATCCTCACCAATCAGCAACTCACCAATTACAGTAAACAACCAATAAACAATTGCCAACCCGATTAACTGAGCAAATATGTCGACAATTTGCTCGATAGCGCATGGCAGTTTTGCCACCTCAATTTTATACAAACTACTCAATATAACCTCGAATTACCACTGGCACATAACGCCTGCATAACACGTTTACTACTATGCAATTATACTCAATATTGACACCTTAAAACGATAAACACCCGACAACCAGAGATGCCGAGTGTAGTAAATCGTGTTGATGCATTTGTGTACGCCCAGCATGGGCATGAACTAATGAGGTGAAAGTCCTCTGTAGGAAGGTCACCGTTCAATAACATGCTGTTATTAAACGTTAACTACTAGCGAATGGCAAGGG
>NZ_JAKILC010000005.1 GCF_023283845.1 Shewanella marinintestina | reverse complement strand
GCTGGATTTGAACCAACGACCTTCGGGTTATGAGCCCGACGAGCTACCAAACTGCTCCATCCCGCGTCCATGTTGACGCTAATAACTGTTTTAATTCTGCTATAAAAGAATTGGTTGCGGGAGCTGGATTTGAACCAACGACCTTCGGGTTATGAGCCCGACGAGCTACCAAACTGCTCCATCCCGCGTCCATGTTGACGCTAATAACTGTTTTAATTCTGCTATAAAAGAATTGGTTGCGGGAGCTGGATTACTTTTTACAAAAGTGTGGCAACGACCTTCGCCTATCTTTTATAAAGAGTTGAGTCCGAGTAGCTTTTATACTGCCCCATCCCGCGTCCGCAATAACAACTCAGTTCGAGCAGCCTACATAGCTTCTCCAACTAGCGTTAAATAATAGATTTTTGGATTCTTCTACAAAAGAATTGGTACAACCGAGTGGATTCGAACCACCGACCCCTACCATGTCAAGGTAGTGCTCTAACCAACTGAGCTACGGTTGTATTGGTTGCGGGAGCTGGATTTGAACCAACGACCTTCGGGTTATGAGCCCGACGAGCTACCAAACTGCTCCATCCCGCGACAGGATTATAGATTTTTGAATTCTTCTATAAAAGAATTGGTACAACCGAGTGGATTCGAACCACCGACCCCTACCATGTCAAGGTAGTGCTCTAACCAACTGAGCTACGGTTGTATCGTTTAAGAACTGGTTGCGGGAGCTGGATTTGAACCAACGACCTTCGGGTTATGAGCCCGACGAGCTACCAAACTGCTCCATCCCGCGACTGTGTTCTTGCTGTCCGTTTGGCTGTTGCCTTGGAACGAGCGCTATAGTATGGCGATAGCGCTTTCGTTGCAAGTAAAAAAACACAAATAGATGTTAAGCGGTGATTTGCTAGTCAACTTGAGTGGTGTTTAAGCATTTTCGGCATTTTATAAGTAAAACAATTACAAACAAGAATGTTTTAACCCAGTTTTTAAGCAGCTTTTATTGTTTTACGACTCGGTAAAAGCAGCATGCAAACATAAACATGACTCAATTAACCATGTTATAGATATCAGCCACTAAAATTGCCTCATTATATCGAACGCTTTTCGATCACTCTACCACTTGCCTTCATGCCTTCGAACTCGCACACATCACTCATTAGACTAAATGAAGTAAATTGAACGCAATATAGAAGCCATACATTTAATTGGTATTTAAGTTTACCAACTCAACTTGAATCTAAAACGGATATTGTTAGGCTAATTTACAGCTATAAAATCTCGCATGACGTAAAAGCATTTAATACGACTGAGTCCATCGTAGAGAAAGAGCCATCCAATTGATGACTCAACTAGTGCTTAGTTTTAAACAATACAGATTAAGCTTGCTTAGGCAAATCGATTACAGTCGCTATAGGAGCAAGTCTGGGATCAAGACTTAATGGCTCAGGCTTATTGAAAGTAGATAAAGGGCGGTCATCAATTGGTAGGTGTAATAAAGCTGCTATAAACGCTAGCACTACCGTAGACCACCAAATAGGATCGTAACTACCATAATAGTCATATATACGCCCACCAACCCAAGCCCCTAAAAAACTCCCAACTTGGTGCGTAAAGAACACTAGCCCATAAAGTGTCGAAAGATAGCGAGCACCAAAGATCTGCCTAACTAGACCAGATGTGAGAGGTACAGTCCCTAACCAACAAAAACCAATTACTGCACCAAACAATGCTGCAGTGTTATCGGTTACTGGCAAAGTCACAAATGCAGCAATAACTGCCGTTCTTACGAAGTAAAGCGCACTCATGACATATCGCTTGCTATACCTGTCACCCATTACGCCCCAAAAATAAGAACCAAAAATATTAAATATACCAACATAGGCCAAGGCTAGTGCTGCAGTAGAAGCATCTAAGTGCTTATCAGCAAGGTAGCTAGGTAGATGTGTGGCAATAAACATAACGTGAAAACCACATACAAAGAACCCCATATGGATTAACCAATAGTTACGATTCATCGCTGCTTGCCTTAAAGCCTGCCCCAACGTCTGCTCATCGGCTAGCTCTTGACTATTACTTTCGCTCTTAGTGGTTTTCATAAAAGAGGCAAACGCAAACATAATGCAGCAAAGCAGCGCAAAAACTTGCAGTGCGGTTTGCCAATCAAAGTGGGTTAATAAGCTTTGCGCACCAGGGATCACTGCAAACATGCCAAAAGAGCCTGCAGCCGTAGTTAAACCAAATGCCTTTGCTGTATGCTCCGCTGGCACAACTTTCGCCACAGCGCCAAGCACCACCACATAACTTGTTGCACTTAAACCCAAACCTATCAACATACTAATTGATAGATAAAACATATCGGTAGTTGTAGAAAGGGAGGTTAATAAGAGCCCAACACCATACACCAGTGAACCAAACATAATGATCCGCTTTGAGCCATATCTATCGGCAGCCATACCGACAAAAGGCTGAAACATACCAAATAGCAAATTTTGTAACGCAATCGCTAAGCTAAAAAACTCTCGACCTTGCTCAAAGCTAACCGATATCGGCGTCATAAAGATCCCGAACGATTGGCGGATCCCTAAACTTAAAATCAATATACCAATGCCTAACCAAACTAACAGCGGGAAGCGAAATATACTCATTAATGATGTCCCCCAGTTTTAGTACTAACAACAGGCTGAGCGGATAGAGGTTGTTTCGGTATTTGGTGGCAGCCGACCTCAGCGCCGTTATCACTAAAGGCATTGAGTAATGGTGGGTAAGAATTAACTAAAATCAAAGTCAGTACTAACGCAGTGGTCATACGGATCAGCTGTGCAGATATGGATTGAGAGCGCATTACTATACAAGGTTACTTAAAAGGAAGCGCATGCTACTGATTTGTAGAGAATGAAACAAATGAATAAATAGAAACAACACTATGCATAAAACGCATAGTGATAATTAGACCTTAAGTTTGGGCTAAACCATGTAATAGGAGAAACAAAAAAGGATCCTTACGGATCCTTTTATTTCTATCATTCTATTATTCCCGCAGTCGCGGACAAGCTTAAAAATGATATTTACGTCAGTCTGGCTTACTTACCCCAAGGGTTTGTAGGATCTTGTGACGCTGCAGGGCGTTTAGCGCCACTACGACGGTTTTGTGCATATGAATCTTGAGCTTTAGGTTTGTCTTTACCAAAGCGTGGACGCGACCCGTTTTTCTTCATTTCTTTATAGTTTTCCATAGCTTTAGTGCGCATTTCTGCAACCAACTCCACAGTTAACTTTTCTGGTTTACGCGGCACAATACCATCAGCATAACCACGCTCGCGTGGTTTAAGTGCCATTTGGTCTTCATTACCTTTTGGCATACGCTTAAAACGGTACAGGTAAAACGCTTCTACACGTTCCCGCGCCCACTCAGTCTTTTTCAAAAACTTTACACATGCATCCATATTTGGATTTAAATTAAAGCATGCCAATCTAAGGGCAGCGTAAAGTACTTTATAGTCATAAAACTTCACAAGCTCAGTTAGCATGGTTTCAAGTTTTAAGCCGTGAAGCGGGTTGTTCTGTTGATGTTCAATCATGGGGTGTCCAAATATCGCAGGTAATATATAAAGCGCAAGCACCTATTATAATGATAACCATTTAATAAATACTGAAGACCAATCATAGCGCTGGTCAAAACAATGTCTTAATAATAACAAGAAAAAGCCCTTATCACCCAATCAATTCGTACTCCGTGCGCATTTATTGATAAAAGCCAGCTCAAACACTATAAATATCAGGCTTTGCAATACATGATTGCTCGACATCTAAGCACCTACCTCTGTATAATCCGCGGCTGTTTTGCCTCTCGAACAGGATTAGCCTTGCTAACCTGTTAGCGTCTTTGGCTTTCACTTTATATTATTCACTCAGGATACTCTTTTGATTTCTACCGCAAATATTACGATGCAGTTTGGCCCAGAGCCATTATTCGAAAACATTTCCGCTAAGTTCGGTAACGGCAATCGCTACGGCTTAATCGGCGCAAATGGTTGTGGTAAATCCACCTTCATGAAGATCTTAAGTGGTGAGCTTGCTCCTACGTCAGGTAACGTTTCAATTACCCCGGGTCAAAAAGTCGGTACTTTGAGCCAGAACCAATTCGCATTTGAAGAATTCAGCGTCATTGATGCAGTTATTCAAGGTGATGCAAGACTGTGGGAAGTTAAACAAGAGCGCGAGCGCATCTATTCACTACCAGAAATGAGTGAAGAAGATGGCATGTACGTCGGTGAACTTGAAAGCGAGTTTGCAGAAATGGACGGTTACAGCGCTGAAAGCCGTGCGGGTGAAATTCTACTTGAAGCTGGTGTTGAAGAAGAGTTGCATTTTGGCCTAATGAGCCAAGTGGCTCCAGGTAAGAAACTGCGTGTACTTCTAGCACAAGCACTGTTCTCAAACCCAGATATTCTGCTACTTGACGAACCAACCAACAACTTGGACATTCACACCATTAACTGGTTGGCCGAAGAGCTTAACAAGCGTAAGTGCACAATGATCATCATTTCGCACGACAGACACTTCTTGAATACTGTTTGTACCCATATGGCTGACATCGACTACGGTGAGCTACGTATTTACCCGGGTAACTACGAGTACTTCATGGAAGCCGCAGCACTAATTCAAGAGCAGCTATTAGCTGGTAATGCTAAGAAAAGCGCTGAAATGACTGAACTGCAAGACTTCGTTAACCGTTTCGGTGCAAACGCATCTAAAGCGAAACAAGCAAGTTCACGCGCTAAGAAGCTAGAAAAAATCAGTTTAGACGAAGTTAAATCATCAAGCCGTATGACACCATCGTTACGTTTTGAAGATGGCAAGAAAATGCATCGTCAGGCGCTTATCCTAGAAGATGTAGGCCACGGTTTTGATGGCGAAATGCTATTTGAAGGCGGTGAGTTGATCCTTGAGGCAGGTGCAAAACTTGCTGTTATTGGTGAGAACGGTGTCGGTAAATCAACCTTCTTACGTTGTTTGGTAAATGAATTACAAAACAAGCAAGGTGTAATCAAATGGTCTGAAAACGCGTCTATCGGCTATTGCCCACAGGACAGCAGCAAAGACTTTGATAATGACATGACTCTATTTGATTGGATGTCACAGTGGCGCTTACCAAAGCATAACGACCTAATGGTACGTGGCATGCTTGGCCGTTTGTTGTTTACTGAAGATGACATCAACAAAAAAGCACGTAATTGTTCTGGTGGTGAGAAAAACCGTCTGTTATTCGGCAAGTTAATGATGATGGACATCAACGTGCTTGTTATGGATGAGCCAACGAACCACATGGATATGGAAGCCATTGAAGCACTAAACAATGCGCTTAAAGTGTACCAAGGCACATTGGTTTTCGTAAGCCATGACCGTGAGTTTGTATCATCACTCGCTACACGTATTATCGACGTAAAAGACAAAAAACTGGTTAACTTCCAAGGTACCTTCAACGAGTACATGGCAAGCCAAGCAGAGAACGAAGCTAAGAAGTAACTTAACGCTTACGCTTAATCAAAAAATGGCGCTACCTTTATGGTGAGCGCCATTTTTGTTTGTGCTGTAACGCCGTTATATTTAGCATTAGCTAAGGCTATTTATTGGCTAAATGATATTGATATAAACCGTCTATATCAGCACTACACATTAATGACATCGCCCCTTTTAGTTTATCAAGCGGCCAATCCCACCATTTCATGCTTAGCAACAGGGCAACCGCTGCATCATCAAAACGCTGCTTAACCAATTTGTTGCTACCAACCACCACGGAGTATGGCGCAACATCTTTTGAGATCACCGCCCTCGCCCCAATCACTGCGCCATCGCCAATGGTAACGCCCGGCATAATCATTGCCTCGGAGCCAATCCACACGTCACTACCGATAACCGTATTGCCTGCGCGCTCAAAACCACTCTTAACGTCGTCGCCAAACTCCTCAGGCGAAAATGGATAAGTAGAGATCCAATCCATGCGGTGACCTTGATTACCCGCTAACATAAAACAAGCACCAGATGCGATTGAGCAAAACTTACCGATTATTAGCTTATCGACTTCACCAAAAACGTCAGCCTCCCATACATCTATGGTCGAGCTGTCTCCGAGAAGGTAGCGAACAGCTTGATCTTCAAAAGACTTGCCATGATAAAACCCGGAATAATAAGAGTACTCACCTACCTCAATATTAGGGTTGGTGACTTGCTCTTTAAGCCTTTTAGACTCAAGCCAACTGGTAAATGCGCTCATGGGTAACACCTCAAACTTCTACAATAACATTTAAACATCAAAAATAATCATCGGAAAATAATATCGAAAAACAAAGGAACAACGGCAACCTAGCAATCACCTAGACTCGACTTCGTCATCAAGATATCCACTTTTTAACAGGAAAGTTAAATCTACCATCAATTTTTTTGACCCAACTATTCATTCATAAAAAGCTAGGCTGCCGTACTTTGTTTATCACTTACAAGATCACATGTGTACTGGCAACGAGTCGCATCGCCTCTTTTGTGCTGACTACAAGCTAAAAATGCTTTACCACTTTTAGCATTAGTGCGCTGCACAAGTTTACCGGTTAAACATTGAGGACAAATCTGCTGTTGATGGCCACAGTTTTCTGAGCCACAAATATAATGAGTTTGGTTAGGTAACATAGGGCCGCTTTTACACGCAGGACAAGCGTCAACCTTGGTATCACAATAATCCTTGCCTAGTGAGCAGGTATAAAACAGACCATAGGGACCTTGCCGCGGGATAAGCTTGCCATCGTTACACTCAGGGCAAGATGCTGAATCATGATACAAGTTAGCGATTTCACTCAAGTTAAGCCGAACATTGTCGCCATAACCGCGTAACTCCTTAACAAAACTTGATTCTTTACCCACTTCAGCTTGCACAAATACCGTTTGCTTGGCGCGAGATAACGCTACATAAAATAAGCGCCGCTCTTCAGTGTCTTTAAATGAGTCCAGCTTAGGTAGCAATACTTCTAAAATCGGGTCGTTCGCAATCTTACTAGGGAAGCCATACTTGTCATCGTTCACATCCAGCACTATCACATAGTCTGCCTGCTTACCTTTAGATGCATGGGCCGACATTGCTGAAATGGCTAATTGCGGGTAACGCTGGCGCCAAACATCTAAGTCCTTCAAACTAGTTTTAAAACGACTTATCAGCATAACACTTGCTTGGTGATTGTTACTCTGCTCAACAATGCTTGCAAAAGCCTGCTCCAATGCCGCTTGCTTAGTATCGATAAGCAAACACACTTGAGGGTTATCACTCTTACTATGGGTGGTAAGCTGTTTGGTTAACTGGGCAGGGTTTGCTTGAATAAAGCGAGAAGCGACTTTTTCAATCTGGTCATTAAATCTAAAGGTTTTATCTAAGCTAATTGTTTGCGTGGTGCCAAAAGTACGCTCAAACTCTGTGGTTAAGTTAAGATCGCTGCCGGCGAAACGATAAATTGCCTGCCAATCATCACCGACACAAAATAATGCGCAGCCAGGATTTGCATCTCGCAAGGCCTTTACCAGTTGTGCCCGTTCACTTGAGATATCTTGAAACTCATCAACCATGATGTATTTATAACGAAAACGATTACCCGTATTTTGATGAAACGCCTTACTCTTAGCAATATTAAGTGCTTTGCTGATCATGTCAGAGAAATCAATGGTGTTGTTCTCAACCAGATAAGCTTCATAGCGCTCAATAACCCAACTAAACAAGTGCAAAAATGCCTTCCATCTTAGCTGGTTATAAAGATTATGTTGTTTAACGGCCGTCTTAGTCTTGGCGGTCGGCTTGATATCATCTATACCAGGCGCAACTGCTACACTCTTTAGCGCCGAGTTAAATTTAGTCGCATTTAACTTAGCGACTGTCAGCCCAGATGATTTAAACAAACCCACAAAGCTAGCCATCAAGCGGCTTATATTACGGTATACGCCTAAGGCCTTAACTTGCTCAAATACTGCTTGCGGTGCTATTGGCTTAAATAGTTCACTTTGGGGCAGTCCAAGATCATCACACCGCTGACATAACTGCGCTTCTAAGTTTTGCTCTAGTTCACCGATATTAGCCTGCCAACTAAACGTCTGCAGTAAACAAGTATCATGCTGTTGATGTAGCGCAATCTTCCATTCTCGGCTTTGGTTATATGCCTCTTTATCAATATCAGGGCGAGTATTGCCCTTTTTATCAATGCCAAAGTGCTCTAAATACGCATCCAGTTTAGGTATATAAAAGTCAGGTTGATAAGCGCCCTTACCAGGCTCAGTAACACTTATGCTGGTATTTTCGTTAGCTTGAGCACGATAGTGAGGCTCATACTCAAACTCAATCCCGTGGGTATAAAGGTAATTGCAGATCTTAAGCTCTTGAAAGCTTTTAACTAAGTCACCTGAAAGCGCTCTGATCTCGTTATTTTTAAGGTAAGCACGGTATTGACCTTCCGACTTAAAAGCCAGTTCATTAACCTGCGGATACAAAAAGCGCCCAAAATACTCGGCGACGGGATCGGCCATTTTAGGATCAGCAACAATGCTATCAATCTGCTTATCGATAAATTGGGTAAACTGCTTCTCATCACTGGCAAGCACTGACACTCGCATAGGCTGATGTGTTGTATTTGGCGCTATGCCATTAGAGAAGTACTCAATGATCTCTTTGCCGATTGCATGAAAAGTACTAATTTTTACACCGCAGTCTTTTACACAGCTGTCATTTCCGTTTGTGGGCTCCGTTTCAAAGGACTGCTCAAATACAGCTTCAAATACCGCTTTAGTCCGTTGTTCGAGTTCAACTCGGGCATCCTTACCGTATGCCAGCATTAAAATCTCTTCGGGCTTGGCTAGCCCTTGCTTAACTAAATAAGCCGCCTTTGCTGCCATAGTGCTAGTTTTGCCGGTACCGGCCCCAGCGATGACCAAGGTATTGTTTTCATCAATCACACAGGCTTGACGCTGCAGCTTAGTTAACGGATGCGCTTCAAGGGAGTCAAATAAGCCAGCATGAGCGGTTAACTGTTGAGTTTGCCACCATTGGTTATATTTATCGGCGAATAGCTGTGGCTGCTTAATAAATTTAGCTAAGCGGCAATTAAGTTTGTCGGTTGCAAAACCAAGGGTTGAAAAATGCGGCTCTAATGAGAACTGCTCTAAACTGGCAGCATAAGCTTGCTCAAACTGCTTAATGTCAGAGCCTCGTAAATAACGCTGATGTTTAGCAAAATGATGATTAAAAGCCTCAATATCCACCAGCAAATCATCAAAACTCACTTGTAATTGAGCGCGATTAGCCGCAAGACGATTATTGAGTGCCAGACTAAATAGCGGTCTGCTGTTGGTAAAATGAAAAAAGCTAAAGCGGTGATTGCCCCAGACTAAGGTTTTAGTGAACCAACCTCGCCTGACTTCAACGGTTTGATCCATCGCCGGATAAGCATATAGCTTGCCATTAACGGTTAAGCCTTGTTCACACAAGTGAGCGCTAATACAAAATACCACGCCTTGTAAAAATCCAAACTCAACAGAATGTCGCCTAAGCTCCATCAATAACCCCATCCGACAAAAACGCCATACTACCAATTAACGCTGTGACTCAATAGCAACAAGCGCCTTAAAAAACCAAATCAAAACACGAGTGCGCAAAAAAAATACGGTAAAAACCAATCGATTATTAGCTACAAGCGTTTTTAGGTTTTTTCACTTATGAAAAGTACACAACGACTGTGATTAACCACACAAAAATGACCCGAACCCGATAAAATGGGGCTTGCCATCACATACCCCATAATAAGTACATGCTAGCCTCTAGCCATCTAAAGTAGCGCCTCAAATTAATAGAAATGCTACCAAATATCATCTAGATAACGCTTCCATAAGTGAAATGAAAAAAGGGTTCACCAAAATGAAAAAATTACTCGTTGCAGGTCTTGTAAGTTGTTTATTCGCAGGCACCGCTAGCGCTGAAAACCTAGATACTGATACCGCTGTTGGCATGGCAAGTCTAATGATTTGCACCTCTTTTTATGCCGAGCACGATATGCAAATTGAAGGTCAAATCGTAGGTCAGTCTATGATGTCTCATAGAACAGCTGGTATCGAAGAGATGATCATGAGCAAAGAAACCAGCCAAGCATTAGATGCTTATATGACAAAGTTCCAAGCTGCTAATAAAGAGCAACAAGTTGTACTATGTGAAGACGCAATCAAGTTCGCTCGTGAAAGTACATTTGTAAAAGTAGACTAAGATCTAAATCGAATTCCTAGACAAGGAATGAGGTAAGGCCTCAGATAAGTATTGGATTAAACCGGTGTAACGCTTATCACAAGTCATATTGATAACCCCGCAAGGGGTTATCTTGTTTTAGAGATTGTAAAGCTCATTTTAAAGCGCTAGAAAGCCTTTTAGTGCCAACTGCCCTATTAACAGTTCTGCTTACGCGTATAAGTCGGAATGTCTAATTCCTCCTCAGGTACGCTAATTGTCCTTGCTGATCTCTCTTTTAAAAAATCATGCAGATTAAGTAGCTCCGATGTATCGAAACGTTCTTTACTAACAGTAACAGGCTTGGCTAACTCTTTTTTACGATCGTTATTAAGTGTTTCATCCTCAACCATACTGTTTATTTGGATATGAGCACCATCAGGTTTACCCACCTTATCAAGCGGTTCATCACTTATCCCCGTAGCAATCACCATTAGCTCAAGTTCACAATCTAGCTCTGGCACTATGGTTAACCCGATAATCACTAATGCGTCAGGATCGAGCTGTTGCTGCAACGTCGCGCCAATACAGTTATATTGGCTTAGCTCAATTTGATCAGTAGCCATTACACTCACAATAGCGCCTTTAGCTTTAGTTAAATCAATCTGTTCTAACAGCGGATTTTTAAGGGCATTATTGATGGTCAGTTGTAAATCATCGCCTTGCATCTGCTTGGCCACGCCCATCGCCGCACGGCCATGATGGCTAATCACCTCGACAAAATCATTGAGGTCGATATTGATTAAACCCGACTGGCTAATGGTGGTGGTTAAGCCCTGAAGCACATCTTGTAAAATACGATTACTTTGATAAAAAGCATTCACTAAACTGATTTTCTTATCTAACGTCTCAAGCAATTTATCGTTTGGCAGCACGATTACCGCATCCGCTTGCTGCATTAGCTCATCTATTCCGGCTTTGGCTATTTTACTGCGCTGGTGGCCCTCAATGCTAAATGGCGTCGTGACTACGGCGACCAAAGGCTTATTCAGCTCTGCTGCAACAGATGCCATAAACGGAATCGCGCCAGTGCCCGTTCCGCCGCCCATCCCCCCGGTGATAAACACCACATCAGCCTGCTCAATCAAATCTCGAATTTCAGTATCAGACTCTTTAGCCGCTTCATAACCTTTTTGCGGTCTTGCCCCCGCGCCCAAACCTTTAGTCACTTGCTGGCCTATCTGTAAGCGAGTGCTGCACTGTGAAAGCGTTAATGATTGGGCATCGGTATTAACTGCCACCAGCTGAACATTGTCTGCGATGGTAGATTGGCTAAGTTGATTAATGGTATTACATCCACAGCCGCCTACGCCAAATACGGTAATACGCGGCGTCTGCTCATTGGGGGTTAGTAATTCAAACATCGGCAGTTATCCTCAATACATAACAAAAATTTGTATCGATAAGACTAAACCTGCTCTGCGACAACCTCCGACGTAGCAGTTTGATATTTATTAATAACTTTACTGCTGAGTTTACAAAAATGCGCGCGTAGCTTAACCGGGGCAATCACTTCAACGCTGTCAGCCATACTCCAAAGAAACTCTCTTAACTTTGGCGTATCCATGACGTTCGCTTTAACTAAATAGCGACCATCGACACGGCGCTCTAGTGTTTGATTGTCGCTCAATTTAGCATTGCGCAATATAAAGCTCGCTGAAGGTTCAAATAACAACTCGATATCGATTGTACTTTCAGAGTGAACATTACCCACTCGTGCAATATCAAAATCGCTGCGCATCACCGCTTTAGTGTCTAGCAGTTCGATATTACGCAACATGTGTATGGGTTTCGCGTAGCGTCTAGAGTGAGTGTTACCTAAGGTAAAGGCCAATAACACCACACCACCACTTATTTTTATTCCCTCAGGATTAATAGGTCGGTAGTCAATCCAATAACTTTTACCTTTAATCACTCGTTGAATTTGGCAGCCGATTTGTTGATGGTTAAGCAGCGCTTGCTGCACTGTTTCTAACGCTTTCGGATCGGGCTCGTCATAAGTTATGGGCAAAGGCTCGGGTAATTGAGCCACTCGGCACGCCCAGTACAGCCAAGGATTATCGGGATCACTACCAAGCACTTGATCTGCTTTTTCAAAATAAGGCTTTAGCTGCTTAACGCTTTGTGGTGGCAGTAACTGATTAGCGCTGTGCTGTAATGTATGAAACGCCAATGCCACATGCTGATCCATCAAGGTTAAATTAATTCCACGCCAACAAGCGGCAATAGACCAGCCAAAGGGCTTACATCTATCATCCATCACCAATCCAAACAGCCCCATATCATGCATGGCTTTCAGCTCACGCTGCACTGTTCTTAGGCCAATATCAAAATCGCGGTTGTTTAACTTCTCAGTAATATCGTTGGCGGTTATTCGTCTTGGGTGACGCGGGATCAGCTCAAGCATAGCAATCTGGCGTTGAATATTGGTTTGCATCAAAAGTTCTCATATTTTGCAGTGCAGACAGCATAATACTATCTTGCGACAGATTATGACGCAGCAAATTATTAATAAGCAAACCACTAAATAAAACCAGCGTTAGACAAAGATCAATCACAGAAGTTATTGTTAGCATTGACTATAGTTAACCTTGTTCTTAACCTTTAACCACCTTAACAAGATTATTTCAGTATTAAGTCGCTTTTATCGCCCAAAATAAAAGGCTTAAGATAAAAAGACTTAAAGTAAAATCCGGCCCTAATTAAATCACTTACCCAAAGTGCTTGGAGTTCCTTTTAATGGACAGTTTTAAGCTAAAGCCGCGCCACGCCATATTACTGCTCGCTTTGGCGATTGCGTGTTATGCATGTTATTTGCTGGTATCCCCCTATTTAGGCGCTATCGTACTTGCGTTTATTGTCGCCATCTTAGTCATGCCATTTCATATTAGGGTGCAACAACATCTACCTAATAGCCCAAACATGGCCTCGGTGGTTTCTTGTACATCTGTCACCGTGATGGTGTTAATACCATTGCTGTTCGTAGCCATCGCGATTATGAACGAAGGCATTAACTTTATGGGTAATGCCTACCAATGGCTTACCGATGGCGGCGCTAAAGACTTTCTTGCCCACCCCTATATTCAAAGTGGTGTTAGCCTATTAAATAAGTGGCTGCCTTTCGACACTATTAAAATAGATGAAGTGGTGCAGCAAGCAGCGGTAAAAGTGACCCAACTAAGCAGTAGTTTTTTAACCGCCAGTACCGGTTTACTCGGTGATGTTGCCGATACCGTTTTATCATTTTCATTAATGCTATTTGTGCTGTTTTTCTTCTTACGAGATCAAGAAAAGATTATTGCAGGTGTTAGACACATCATTCCATTATCCCGTTCACAAGAAGAGTTACTGTTTGATGAGGTAAAAATGGTAGCAAAGTCTGCCGTTTTCGGTGCATTTTTAACGGCGTTAGCACAAGGAGCATTGGGCGGCATCGCCATGGCTATGGCTGGGTTTTCAGGGCTATTTTGGGGCAGTATGATGGCATTCGCCTCTTTCATTCCGTTTGTCGGCACCGCGATGATCTGGCTTCCCGCCTCAATCTACCTTTTCATCACTGGCGACTGGCAATGGGCGCTGTTTTTAATGGCGTGGGGCATACTGGTAATTGGTTCTATCGATAACTTCTTGCGACCTTGGCTAATGCAAGGCAATACCGGCATGAGTACATTGTTACTGTTTTTCTCACTCCTAGGCGGTCTACAACTATTCGGCCTTATAGGATTAATTTATGGTCCAATTATCTTTGCGGTAACACTCGTGTTAGCCCGCTTATATGAAATCGAGTTTCAAGACTTTATAGAGCAGCAAGATAAGACTTAAAATTAGTGTTCTTAAGACTCATTTGTAAGTATTAAACTAAGGCGAGGCCCCTGCTAATAAGGTGCCTCGCCTGTTATCTAACAAGTTATTCCAGTAGTACACCTATTTATGGGTTCGCTTGCAGGTTTGCCAGTTCTTGCTCAAGTTGCTTGAGCTTAGTATTTTCACTCAATAGCTTTTGCTGGTATTTATAGGTTTTATCTAAATTACTCTCTTCTTCAGCTTCTTTTAAATCAGCTTCATATTTATCTATTTGTTGTTTTACATCGGCTATTTCAGCTGTTAAATCTTGTTTTAATCCATCGTTAGTGCAATTCGCTTCAACACTTTGAAGTGCAGTTTCTAAGCCCGATACCTTATGCGTATTACCATGCGCCTTTGCCATAACGATTTGCTTTGAGATCTCACAACGCTTTTTGTCACAGCCAACCATAGTACTGCAATCTTGATGGTGATCAGCAAAAGCAAGCTTTGCGGGCAGTGCAAAACTCAATATACAGGCGGATATAGCCGTTAACGCAACAACTGAGGTGTTTTTCATCTGAATATCTCCGGTTCATTATCAATGAGTTTATACTGCAAAACTAAACTAGCTATAGCTTATATAGACACTAGAACATTAATCGTCCATTTAGCAATACAAGTTGGCTGTTGTTTACCTTCTTTAATTCGGCTTTATTCGAAATATAAATTGACAATACTCGGCCACAGACCTATATTTCGAAAATAACAGAAATGTTTAAAACAAAGCTCAAATTAATACAGCAAATAAGGGTGACATCATGATTAACGACACAAGCAAACAAGCTGCGCAAGACGCCATCGAGTGGGCGTTAACTCATGGAATGGCGCTAAAGACCACGCCCTACTCTGCCGTACACACTGCTTTTAGCTTAACGCCTACGCCTATCACTGTCGCGCGCTACCAAAAGCTAACTGCATCGGTAGGTCTACTCGGCAAGCTAGTACATTTTGCATCTGAAGACAGTGAGTTCCTCAGCGAAGCGATCGCGCCTATCACCTCTGGCGATCCTTTCTTTAATGCCTTATTAGAGATGCATCAGGCAATTCACCAAACTAATCAGCAAACGCCGCAAAGCGCTATACGATTACCGCTTTTAATTATGCGCAGCGACTTTATGGACGATGCTAATTTAGGCCCTAAACTGATTGAGTTTAACGGTATCGCTGCGGGTATGGGGCCATTTGGCCAACGTATACATGAGCTACATAAGTTCTTGCAGTTACAAGCGCCTGAAGCTTTTAGTGAGTGGTCAACGCCAACAACGGGGAAGTTAGTTGCTAACCACGCGCTAGAGAACTTAGCCCAAGGCATAGCTAACGCCACACATAAAATTAATGCTGAGTTTACAGCCATTGAGCAATCTTCAATTAATAACACCACGAACGCGCCAACCTTTTTAATGGTTGTGCAAGCTGGTGAAGACAATGTTTACGATCAACACCTACTAGAACACGCCCTGCAATCTAAAGGCATACGAACCATTAGACGCACGTTTAGAGAGTTGCACGGTAAACTTAAAACTGGCGATAACCATAGACTATTACTCGACGGCGTAGGCGCAATCGATACCGTCTATTTACGCGCAGGCTACCAATATTGTGACTACCACGCCAACGACATCATCAGCCGTGTTTGCTGTGATGCATTAATGCAAACCCGCATTTTTATTGAAAAACACCGGGTCGCCGTTAATGCCACGGTTAGCCAACAATTGGCCACCAGCAAACGGGTACAAATGTTATTGTCTTCAATGGAGCCAGCAGCCCTCACCCGTTTTGGTTTAAACATTGATGAGGCAATAGCCGTTAAAGAATTACTCAGTGACATGCTCGCCGTCAGCAAAGACAGCGCCGCTATCGTGGCAAACAGCAGTAATAATGACTGGGTACTTAAAAACCAAGGCGAAGGCGGCGGCCACTGTATATTTGGCGATGACATTTTGCCAAAACTAGCCGCGTTACAGCCCCACGAATACCAAGCCTGGTCACTCATGCGTAGACTGCACCCAACCGCAAGAGCAACAACCGCATTAACTGTGCGCAAAGGTGAGCTACAAAAAGTAGACGACCTTATCAGCGAAATCGGCATGTTTACCGTGCATATTGACGGCGAAGCAGCGATTGCAGACGAGAATAATCATAAACAAGCTTACGCCGGATATTTGATTAGAAGTAAATCAGCCCGAACCACCGAAGGCGGCGTCCACAGCGGTATGGGTGTATTGGATTCGCTGGTGATTAGTGATTAACGCTGACGTTTAAATAAAAAAATAGCCAAAATAAGTTGGCTATTTTTTTATATTTAACACCCTAACTAGCTACACCAAGTTTTACGTTACTATTTACAAGCGGTCAGGTGACACCATACGCTGCATGCTTTGCGTCCAAGATGCTTTAAAAGCAGGGTCTTGAGCAAACAGCTTATAGAGTTCTAATTCGTCTTTACGACGTTGAAGCATGATTTCTTTCAACATCTTCTCAAACGCTAGCTCTCGCGTATGAGGGTCTGCGTTGTTTTGGTATTTCGCTTCGAAATCAGGGTGATTTCGGATACTCTCAGCAATATTCACAAACTTAACGCGCTGCTCTTCCGGTGTTGCGCTCCAACCTTGAAACCAACGTTCGTTAAAGATTTGGATGATCTCATCTAACGGGTCTTTCTCAGTTTCAGTACCATGAGCTCCGCGAGGGTTCGGGTTTTGGGGATCTAACTCAGTTTCAGAGTCATCTAGCTTGATTGAATGATTAAGCTTAACCCTTTGTAACCCATAGGAGCTCAAATCAACTGAATCAAGTAACGAGTCTAGTGCTTCTTTATCTGGGTCCTCGACGGAAAGTTTTGGAATCAAGAACTTCAAGAACCAGAACAGTTTTTCCCACTGAACGACCTCATAAGGCATGATAGATGCCATCTGGCCGTAGATTTTCACAAACTGCTTGGTCTTCACTTTGAAATCGACTTTTAACTCGTTTTCTAATTCTAACTCGTGGTTAAAACGCGCAGCTGCGATGTCAATGATTGGGCTTAGCTCCTGAGCATCTCTTCCTTCAAAGAAACGCTTGTTGAACTCCTCAACTTCAAACCACTCATAAACACCAGTGTCATCCATGTCATCTTTTAGCTCATGAAGAACATTGACATCTGTCGCTTCAGAAAGCGTTGTCGATGTATAGAAAGGGTCGAATGCAGTTTTTATATCATCCACTGAGTTGAAGAAATCCAATACAAACAGATCTTCCGTTTTCTTACCGTACTTTGGTGCCGAACGGTTCAAGCGAGACAGGGCTTGCACACACAGTACACTCGCCAGTTTTTTATCCACATACATAGCACAAAGCTTCGGTTGGTCAAAACCGGTCAAATACTTATTCGCCACGACCAACAAACGGAAAGCATCCTGATCTACATGCTTAGGAATTAGGGAATCCGACTCCTTACGCTTGTAGTTCACATCAAAGTAATCTTTGGTATCACCTTCTGGGAACCCATTAAGATCGGCTTCAGTGTATTCAATACCATCAACTTCTTTGGTGCCAGAGAAGGCAATCGCGACTTTAAATGGGTTACCCATCTTATCGAGTTGCCTTGTTAACGCTCGATAGTAGCGAATAGCTGACTCAATATTTTGAGTCACCACCATGCCTTTGCCTTTACCTTTAAGCTTCTTACCGTTAATCACATGTTTGATAAAATGTTCAAGCATGATCTCAGCTTTGGTATCAATCGTTTCTTGGCTTGCCTCTACATACGCTCGCAAACGCTTCTGCGCTTTTTTACTATCGAACTCAGGGTTATCTTGGATTGATTTTTCAATCTCGTAATAACTCTTATAAGTCGTGTAGTTGGCAATAACATCGAGAATAAACCCTTCTTCGATGGCTTGTTTCATCGAGTACAAATGGAAAGGAGCGTAAGTTCCGTCTGCTTGTCTCTGGCCAAACTTTTCTAGAGTGGTGTTTTTAGGCGTTGCGGTGAACGCAAAATAAGAGGCATTTCCACGCATCTTACGAGAGCGCATTGCCTGTAGGATTTTGTCCTGAGCATCTTCCAGCTCTTCCACTTCTTTCTTACCCATTGCACGGTTCATGTTGTCATGAGCGGAGCCTGACTGCGAGCTGTGGGCCTCATCAATAATGACGGCAAAGCGCTTGTCACTTAAATCTGCAATACCATCAATAATGAACGGAAACTTCTGAATGGTGGTAATGATGATTTTCTTGCCATTCTCTAATGCCGACTTTAGCTCAGACGATTTGAACGCTGGTGCAACAATGTTCTTCACTTCGGAGAACTCTTTAATATTGTCGCGTAGCTGCTTATCGAGCAATCGGCGGTCAGTAACGACGATGACCGAATCGAATAGAGGCACTTCTTTCCCTCTACTTCCTGGTAGATCATCGCTGATAGGATAGGTTTCGATAAGTTGGTAAGCAGCCCATGTGATCGAGTTGGATTTTCCCGAACCCGCTGAGTGCTGAATCAAGTAGGTTTGACCAACACCTTTGATCGAGCAGTCTTCAATCAAGCGACGCACCACATCCATTTGGTGATATCGCGGGAAGAACAAAGTTCGTTTGTCCAACTGCTTTTTGCTGCTGCCATCAAGGCGAACAAAGTGCTGAATAATATTTGCAATACTTCCTTTACGGAATACCTCTTGCCACAAGTAAGCAGTCTTGTGGCCATATAGGTTAGTAGGGTTCCCTTTACCTAGATTGAAGCCTTTATTGAACGGTAGGAAGAATGTCTTTTTACCTGCCAGTTTGGTCGTCATATAGACTTCATCGGTATCAACAGCCATATGAACCAAACAACGTGCGAAGTTCAACAGAGTTTGATTCGCGTCTCTATCATCTCGGTACTGTTTCTGACCATGATAAGCCGCATTTTGTCCCGTCCAATGGTTTTTTAACTCAAGAGTAATCAGCGGAATACCATTGATGAAAAGCACCATATCGATCTCTTCCAATGGATTTGCATTGGAATAACAGACTTGGCGAGTCACGCTAAACAAGTTAGCTGCAAAATCTTTTTTTACCCTCTCAGAACTACTTGCGAGAGGCGCTGGATACATTAACGTTAGAAACGCATCATCAACGTCCAGCCCCTTTTTCAATAAACGCAAAACACCATGACGCTTGATCATACGATCGAAACGCTCAAGGATTTTTCTCTGCCAATCGTGAGGGCTGGTGTGCTTGAGTTTTTCTAACTCACTCGCTTGGGTATCTTCAAGGAACTGCCAAAACAAACGGGTATCTATAGCGTACTGTTTGTCAAAGTCACTTGGAGAGCCAATAAGATAAAGCTCATTATTGTAATTAAGAGGTGCTTCACCCAACGCTAGCTCTTCTTTACAAATACCTGCTAAACCTTTTTCAATTGCAGCCTCTAGCGCCTGTTCATTTGTTTTACTAACCATAAATACCACGTTGTTTGGTTTGATGACTCGAAGTTTTTATTGATGTTTATAGTGCTGAGCAAATACTACCATCATGTCTTCTAGATGGTCATCTATCTGTTGTTTGCCCCATAGCCCCTGCCCTTTTACAGCAAACATCTCTCTCAATTTGAGTGCGTCGAAATGGGACTTCCTATCGAAATCAATACGCTTTTTGTCAACGTCTTGATGTCCATAAGAAGAGTTTTCAGCGGGACTAAGTAATACTAAATTACCAAATGAGTTTAACGTTTCATATGCTAACTCACTCTTATACTCATCATTTTGAGGATGAACATGTTCTACTGAGTTTTTAGACGTAATTCGGTACCTTTTGAACTTATTCAATTCTTCAGAAGACAATGAAGATTCTGAAGCCTTCATTTGCTTCCAAATCAAGTATTCAAGTTTCTGAAACCAGTAGTGCTCGAAACTCGTCCCTAACGACTGTTCAAAGTACGTCGATTGTGATTGCCAACTCTGGTAGTTAGGCTCCAAGCCCTCAGCCAGTGCAAAGCTTGCCTCTTTCTGAGTATCGATTGATAGTGACATTTTGTTGTCGATATTTTCTAGCAGTTCTAGCGCCTCAGAGTCTTGTTTGATACTCGAACGGATCAAGCCTGAAAGAAATGGCGTTAACCAATACTGAGCGCTGCGCTCACCGGTAAAGTTGCGAACACTTTGCAAAAGCACAATATCCGTCAGCTCTTTCTGCGTTCGGTTGATGTAGTAAGTGTCATTCGACTTGCTGCGAGATTGATACGTTAAACCAAGCTGCGCATCTGTCGCATCGTCACGTTCAACCCATTTCACAACCCAACGGTCAAACTGGTAGCGAACCTGCCATAGCGTTTCGATAAACAGCTTTACCGATTGCTCATCACCGTTGATAATTGGGTCGAATATCTCCAACAAGCGATCACTATGCAGACGTGGCTCAATATCATTATGATCATTAAGCGCCAAGTAGACTCGGTAAGCGTGAATCAATAACAGCGGGAACTTGATGATTGGGCGACAGTAAACCGTTTCAACGTCCAGATCGTAAGTTTCAAACTTCTCTTGTTTGGTGTTATCAGGAATTGAACTTGCTTTAACTTGTGATGCTAACTGAGCAATCGACAAGCCAGATGACTCCTCGGAGGTTTCATCTTTTGCAGCGAAGCATTCAGCATCAAAAGACGCCAAATGTTCGGGTTCAATATGATACCAATCGGCATTAGGAAATACTTTGCGTACATTGCGCTCAAAATAGTTTTCCAGATGCTCACACGCCACCCACATTGCATCATATTGCGCTTTGTCAGTATGAATATGTTTGAACAGCTTCGCCTTTAAAATGTCCGCTTGCTCTAACTGTATGCCAGCGGTGTTCATGGTGGCGAACAATCGGTTTAAGTCCATTTGTATTGGCACAATGTTGTTTACCCATTGAACTTGGCGGTAGAGGTAATCCCCCATAGCTTCGGCGCTCACCAAACCGTCTGATTTGAGCTTCTCTACTTCTTTGGTCAATACATCTAACGCCACGCCCATCTGTTTAAGATAAGCATTGTCGGCGATCGTCTCCTTAGAGGGCACTTGATAGTTCTTAAGCCCCGCTAGGCCACCCAAAAGCTGCTGAACTTGCTCGCGAATTGAAAACTGAAGACGAGGCTTATCTTCCCCGTTATTTGATGTATAAACAGCAAGCCCTGCAAGATCAGACTTAATGCCTGCGTATTTGAAAGCAATGGTCATTAGCATTAATGTGGTGGTGCGTTGCTGACCATCGATCAGCTCATAAATCCGCTCTCCATCTTGTTCAATGCGAGACGAAAGTATGGTGCCGATAAAATAGTTTGGCTCTTTTAATCGACACGCTTCTTTAATATCTCGAAACAGCAGCAAGACATCATCATCTGACCAGACATAAGGACGTTGATAGCTGGGAATAGAAAACTGGTAGTTATCGGTGTAGATTTTCTCTAGCGTCAGAAGCTCAGTTTGCACTGATAAATGATCACCCATGTTTTGCTCCTAACACAGAGATGTATTGGCTAAATGCAGGGCCAAATTGATTGGCATAATCTTGCTTGTCTATATCAAGGCCAAAATATTGCGATACTTTTTCTACGAAACGTTTTTTAACGCTGTTTTTATCAAAGCCACTCTTGTCTACCGACAGCTTAAAACCATCTAGCTGTGTAAAACACTGCTCTGGGGTATAGCTCATTGCAATCCAATCCAGAACTGGGGTTTCTTTTACGAAAGCAGGAACCGATTTCTCTTTTACTGCTTTTTGGTTCTCTACTCGACGAGAATAAACCACGCGGAAAAGTTTTTTCGCTGCTACCTCTAGGCTTTGCTGCCCATGCTGACTGATGTAGAGCAACAGGCATGCGTCATAGAGCTGTTTGAGATAACCGCAGCCATCGAGTTTACACACCAGCTTTTGATAGAACTCGTAAAAAGCTGCAAGCTCAGCTTGCGTTGAGTTTTTCAGCAAATAGGTTTGGCGCAGTTGCTCAAAATATTGCAAATAGTGGATGGTGTTAGCGCCACTATTTAGCGGCTGGCGCAACTCATAACCGACCTGAGGCTGTGCTAGGCTCTCACCGCCATTTGGCATATAAGTACGAGCAATTCTACCAAAGGCAGTATCGTCACCTTTGCCTGTTTGCTCTGCCAGTTCGGTGACAATGCTATTACGCACTTGCTGAGTTTGGTTGTGTAGCGGGTAGTCTCGGAAGTTCAGATGTTGCCAATAGCGACCACGCAACAAAATATCAACTACGGGGTTTAAATCCCCCAGAGCTTCCCAACGGGTGGCAAAGGTGTTTACCGCAGATTTGTCCTTCTCATCAACCGCTCGCAGATGATGCGCTTTGATAATATCTGGCCCTGCTAAACGCACCCCGCCCGTGTTCTGGGTTTCAAAAAAGCGGTAGGCTTCATCTTCGCTGTCTGTCACTACCAAGGTAATGTTGATTTGTGCAAAGTCGATATCAGCCAAAGAAGCTTCATGCTTATACAGCCAACCGAAGTTGTGTTTAATTTGCTGCTGGCTCTCTGGGGATTCATAAACCAATTTAAGGTCGGCGTATTTGCCCGATAAGTGGGAAATCAACGCCATTGTGGTCAGGCGTTGCTGACCATCGATAATATTCAGCTTGTCACCGTGTTGATGCAAGATCACACTGCCCAAATAGAACGGGCAATGTTCTGCTTCTGGTTTACCAGCTAGCTCTTGCTGATGAAGCTTAAAGTCATTCAACAGGCGTGTGATTTGCTCTTCATTCCAGCGATAGGGGCGCTGATATTCAGGGATGGCAAGCATCCCGTGAACGTCTGTCTCAACCTTACCGTCAGAAGCTAAAATCGGCATACCGGAAAATAGCTTTTCTAGTGTGCAACTAGCAACAACAACCGCCATTTATGCCAGCTCCATCACTTTGATTTTACCGGTTACAGCGTCGTTGATCATAACAACTTTGTACTCTTTCAGTTTTTCGATTTGCCTTGTACTTAACTCAATCTCAGAATCAATAGGTGGAATTATTAATTCAATAAAGTCTACTATTTCAAGGATTTCATCCTCTGGAGGAACAGGAAGTTTTACTGAGCCAAGTCTATCTCTAGTTAGTTTGGGTTGAGCAGCTCCAGAAATGAAAATGGTATAGTCAAGACAGCTCAATAACTCAGCCCAATACTTGAACCCCACAAATTTTGGTTTAATTATATGAGCATGGTTGTTTACCCAATATTTGCCAGAGGCCACAAATGCCAATGGGGTAGATTTACTTAATAGATTAGCTCCATCTTCAGCAATCAATATCAACTCTTCATCAAAAATATAATCATCAACATAATCAATAATCCCACTTGCACCATAATAAGGATACTTTCCTTGCATATCCCCCCTGTCTATAGCACTAAGCGGCACACGCATATTATTTTTAAACTCAAATGCATATCTGAGAGACATCAATTTCCAATGCTTAGGTATCTGACCAATACTACCAACATCAGAATCTTTCATTGCTACATCAGGGTTCAAACCTTGAGTAACCGATTTCTTAACAATGATTTTCTTACGTTCTTTTAACAACTCGATTTGTTTTTGTTTGATCGCAATAGCTTCATCAATTTGAGATATTTTTTTATCCAAAAATTCAATAATTAAGTTCTGCTCCTTGAAACTAGGAAACCCTAGCTTCATACCGAAGAACATATCAGCATAAAAGCGAAGACGCGAAGAATGCAGCCCTGTTGAGACCTTGTTGTAATATTCAATATATTTGGGAGTCTTTAACAAATACTCTAAGAATTTTGAATTAAATTCATTGGCTCTTTTAGTTCTAAACACACCATATGATGGGCTCACTATTCCCTCTATGTCAGAAACACCTAACGCTCCCATCCATGCCCACATAATGTTCATAACTAAGTCTCCAGGCTGACACAGTTTAGAGCCTGTATAGTCCTCAGCTTGAAACATGGTCACATTTTTTTCGGAACGGCGACTAACTCCAGTAAGGTGTGATACCGATAATAACTCTTCGCTCCCGTCGATAGAGCGCTCATTCACTTCGTTGAACAGAAACTTTGCTTTTTTAACGCTCCAATGAGCAGGAATATCACCAATCCAATCAATTTCTGTAGCTAAGTAACACTCGTACTTAGGCATCTGCTTAATCATAGTATCGGTCATCAGATTCCCCCTGAACTTTAGCTACAGAGATACCCAGAATGTCAGCAACCAAACCTTCCGATTTTTGTTCAAGCACAATAATATCTTGAGCGACTTCATCCATTGAACGGAGTGGCTTATGACGATAGAAGTATTTATTAAAGCTGATTTCATAACCAATCTTGACGGATTCAAGATTTACCCATGCTTCATCCACATGTGGTTTTACTTCATCAAGGAAGTATTGATAGATACTTTGTTCAAGCGGTACAGATTCACTATCACGCAGAGCTGAGCTTGACTCATAAGTCACGAACTCGTTGTGATTACCCGTTGGGTAGTAGCCGAAATCTGGCAAATCTTGCAGTTCGCATTCGTAGTTTTCTAGTAAATCATCTAACTTGTCTTGCTTTAGCTTGGCGACTTTCTTGATGACTTTTTCTGCATTTTCGTCATACCAGCTGATAGCATCCAAGATAGCTTTTTTTTCAGGAGCCGAAAGTTTAAGACCGAGTAATTTCAGCTCTGTATCTACTCGCTGTTTGAACTGGTTAAAGTCGTTGTAAGTGTCTTCACCAATCTCGCTGTGTAACTGATTTGCCGCATTAACCAGTGCGCGCTGCTTAATCCAATTTTTCGTATCTAGCAATTTGGTTTTTGCCGCTTTGTTTAGGCTGATATCGTTTTCTTCACACCATTTAGTGATCTCTTTTTCAATCCCTTTAACAAAGCCAACTTCATAAACTTGTGCTCCATATTCGGTGTACAAGTACTCCATCACTTCACGCAGTGATTTTTCAAACCGTAGCGGCTCAATTAGATCAGCACGGAATTGGGCACTGCGGCGATCTGGGCGCTCAATATTCACTTTGTGGTAACCAAAATCTTGGTTTTTAAATACTTGTGCAGCAACACCGACAGAATCGCCTTTCTCATCGATTGCACGCTCAACGGATTGGTTCTCAAGATAGGTCGAGACAATTTCCGCAATGTGCTCTGGTGAGAACTCGCAGTTTTTGTTACCCAAATTTTTGCGCAACTTACGGAACAGTAAGCTAGCATCAATCAGCTGTACCTTGCCTTGGCGGCTTTCAGGTTTGTTATTATTAAGCAGCCAGATATAGGTGGTAATACCCGTGTTGTAGAACAGGTTATTTGGCAACTGAACAATCGCATCCAGCATGTCATTTTCAATAATGTAACGACGAATGTTGCTTTCACCACTGCCTGCGTCACCGGTAAACAAACTTGAACCGTTGTGAACCGAGGCAATACGAGCCCCTAACGGGCTGACTTGCGGCGATTTCATCTTTGTGACCATTTCCATCAGAAAAAGTAACTGGCCGTCACTTGAACGAGGGGTCGCATCTTGTTCTGCCTCAACGCCCCAGTAGTCTTTTAACTTCACTTTAAAGCGACCATCTACGACATCTATACCGTCTTTGATGTGCTTTTGCTCACTCGCCCAGCTCTTACCGTAAGGCGGGTTAGATAGCATAAAATCGAAACGTTCTGACGAAAATTCATCTGTAGAAAGAGTTGAGCCAACACGGATATTTTCTGGGTTGTTACCTTTGATCATCATATCCGACTTACAGATGGCATAAGTCTCATCGTTGATCTCTTTGCCGTAAAGGTAGATATCACGGTTTGATGCTGGATACTTTTCTTCAACAAAGTTTTGCGTTTCTGTCAGCATACCGCCACTACCACAAGCAGGGTCATACACTGTGATTGAAAGTGGTAAATTGTCTTTCATTGGGTCGAAGACAAGGTGCGTCATCAATTCGATAACTTCACGCGGAGTAAAGTGCTCACCAGCCTCTTCGTTGTTCTCTTCGTTGAATTTACGGATCAACTCTTCAAATACATAACCCATACCAAGGTTGCTGAGTGCTGATAGTTTATTGCCCTCAGGATCTTCTTTAACCTCTGGCGTTAAGTTGATATATGGCGAAACGAATTTCTCAATCACATTTAGCAGAACGTCTTTTCCCGCCATGTGGCGAATTTGAGCTTTCAGGTTAAAACACTCGACAATCTCTTTTACGTTGTCGCTAAAACCGTTTAGGTAGTCTTCGAAGTTAGCCAGCAGAATCTGTTGGTTGTTGGTCGCAGTGTTAAACAGCGTTTGTAGGGTCCACTTAGACGTGTTGTAGAAAACATAACCTGATGCAGCGCACAATGGTGCGTCATCAAGCTCAGTTTCATTCATTTCTTCTACTTGGAATTTAACTTCTTCCAATACTGCTTCTTTTGATGGTTCTAAAAGCGTATCCAGACGGCGTAGCACCACCATAGGCAAGATAACGTCGCGGTATTTACCACGAACATAGACATCACGAAGGCAGTCGTCGGCAATCGACCAAATAAATGAAACGAGTTTGTTATGTACTGAGTGGTCCATATAAAGGCATCTTTTGAGTTGTAATGGCTACTAGCCAGAAATAGGCCAGATTCTAACACTTGTTAATATGCATACAAATGCAAATTGTTCGACCGTCGCAAAGTAACTATTCATCAATAGGTTTAAACGTAAAGTTACTTACTCTCGACTTAATATATTCACGCTCCGGTTTCGCATAATATTTGCTCCACTCGGTATAAAATACGTGCATTAAATTAATAAAAAATAGTTTTTGATTAATATGCAAACATTTTGTTTGTTGAAGCTTCAAACTCCCTGTCCGCTAGCCACAATGGCGATTCTCCTTGGTGCGCTAGCTGATACGCCCAAGCGGTAATGGCTTCAGAGCGAGAACTATCACAAATAAAATACTGGCTTAGCTCTGATGTGATTTGTGCAGTGTTGTTTATAATGTTTTGCTCATACCAACGCTCTTTATGACGCTGGGCAGCTAAGTGATCACGCTTGGCGTTATTACAACTGCGATGTGCTAAAACAAAGTTGTGGCCGAGATCGTTTGGATATCGCGCCCACGGGATAAAGTGATCCACTTCGGCTGCATTGCTGCCATCGTTTTTCAGCGGCTTATTACAGTAAAAGCATTTACCTTTTTGGATCTCGGTTAGTAGCGGTCTAGCACTGATAATTGAGCTGCGGTCACAACCGAACAAAAATTCAGATAAGTTACCTTTGCCGCCAAGTACGTTGAAATTTGCGGGGAATGCACTGACTTTTTGTGTCCAGTGGGTTCTTGAGAGTGATACGACTAAATCGTAAAAACGCCTAAAGCAAAAAGCGATGCCAGGTTTAAGCACAATATGTTTTTGCGTCTTGTCGTGGTTGTAGTAAAAGCACTCTTCTTTACCCGCAAGCAACTGTAATCGCCAAAGTGGGCCTTGCTTAAAAGTACTTCGGGTTTTACTGACTAACTTATTCCAGCCTGCATGTTGTTTTAACTGCCCAAGGGTACGTATACCTTGCTGGCGAAACGCCGCTAAATCTTGTACCAATGCCGATTGACCGCCAGAGTTTTGTAACAGTACAAATGCTTCATCACCCACGCCGTTATAAGGTAAAGAGTGTTGCCAATACAGTTCGATAAATTTCACCACTAACTCGTCTATGGTGATCACACTGTCTAATGCATCGTGCAGGTTGGCGGTAACATCACTGTGCAGTGGTCGCTCGATACAGATATCAGCTAAGGCGTGCAGTAAGGCAAACTTATAGGTTGCGGTAAACTCCCCTTCGACTAACAAACGCTGCAAATAACTAATAAAGCTAACTTGAGTTTGTGCATCAACATGTTGAAATAAAGATTCGCTCATGACTGTTCACCCGTCGATTGCATCTCAATATCGTCACCCTGCTTGGTTACCTTTTGCAGTACTAGCGTTTCCCAGTAAACCTTGTCTCGACCTAGCTTATCTTTTTCAGCTTTGACGCTATCGATAATCGTTAGCTTTAGGCTGTTATCACTCAAGTTTTGGCACAGCGTTTCTAGCTCTTGCATACTTACCTGATGCATTTCTCGCTCATCACCACTTGGTCCGTGACGTAAGGTGATAATCAACTTGCCTTGAGGTTCAAGCAATTCGGCTAAACGTGTAAGCGCTTGAAGCCTTTGTGATTCAGGAATGTGCATCCAAACAGCGCTAAGTAAAATGAGCTTAAAGCGCAGGTTGGCTTGGTTAAGGTCAGACATTTTACTTAATGTATTAAGCGCCGGGAGTGAGTCTTGTATCCAAGTGACGTTAAGGTCTTGAGTTAAGCTTTTGCCTATTGCAGCTAATTCGCTTGCGGGCTCTATGGCATAGACAGCAACACTTTGCTGGCTTGTTGCTTGCTCTGCTAGATATTTAACATCACGGCCGGAGCCTGCGCCAATATCCAGCACATTAATGCTTGCGGAATACACAGTGGGATCGGTTAAAGCTGATTGATAACTAGCGTAAGAGTTAGTGTGATAGCTAGCATTGGAAATGCTATGAGAACCAATATGAGAGCTAATATGAGAACTGGCATGAGAAACAAAGACATCAGTTAAATGCGCAACCCAAGACTCGTGCACTAGCTCAAATGAAGTTGATTGATACTGGGCAGCTAGCTTAGCCGCATGGGTATTATAAAAGCTGGCAGTGTCTTGCTGTTTGGCTATAGAAACCACTAATACATTCCTTTGTATTGCGCCTTTTTCTTGGTTGTTCGATTGTTATTAGGCGCTTATTTAATCCAAATAAATTATCATACTCAGCGCGTTAAAAGAACATCTAGATCATATGTTTAAATCGAAATAGCATGATTGAGGTCACGATAAACAAATCCTGTGTTTAGCTAAACCTCAAACGATGTTTTTAAAAAAGCTCTTTAAAGGAGTTCTTTAAAAGAGCCATTTAAAACAGTTCTTTTAAAGCAGCTCTTTGCGCTCGCTGATGCACTCATAAGATCCCATCTCAAACAAACGGCAGATCCATGGGCGGTTCTCATAAATAGTGCACATTAGGGTGTCTCTATCGACTGCGGAGCACCAGCCGTCATCGAGGCGTAACATGGTTTCGGCGCCATATTCGTCAATGCTGATGTGTTCATCGGGAACACCTGTATCTGTCACGATCATCACTTCTAAACGGCAGCAACAGGCTTGGCAGTTTGAACAGGTGATCTCAGCGTTGATTACCGGATCGGATATGTCTTTTACGTCAATGTTCATAAACAGCAGTATTAAATTTAATGGCCGCTAGGATACGCTAAAACTGCAATTTTCTCGATCTATTTGCAGCGTTGAGGGCTTGTTCTAGCCCAATTCGTTATAGATTTAGTCGCTTTTCGATTTATTGCACACGACACAAACGATAAACGCTCATTTTTACAGCGCGATCGCTTATGAAATAAGACTTCTCTGCTAATAAGGGGCAACCGTTACCCCTACAAATCAAATATGCAAAACACTACTGACACTATGCTGTCAGTAGCCCTCATTTATGCTTGTTTCAACGCTAAGCGATGGCGCTTATATCAAGTGCCACTTAGCTGGTATTGATCTTAAAAGGAGTTAATTATGTTGGAACAAGCACCGTTAGTTTGGGGAGAGATTGCAGTCGCTGATATGGACAGAGCCGTGGCTTTTTATAGCAAGCATTTTGATGTTAGCTTTCACCGTGAAACTATGAACGATATGGAGATGGCCGTTCTAGAAACTACTGATAAAGAAGCGGCTACCATAGGCTTGGTGAAGCACGAAATGATGCAACCGTCTGCGTACGGCAGCGTACTTTACTTGCATTTAAGCCCGCAACTCACTCCATTAGTTGAGCGCATTAGCCAGGCTGGCGTAAAAATCTTACTTCCTGTTATGCCAATTAAAGACGGCGAATGTGGCTTTATTGCATTATTTGAAGATAGCGAAGGTAATACGGTTGGGCTTTGGTCCAAGGAGAAATAGGTCTAGTGCTAGTGCTATTGCTAGAACGAGGAAATAGCGCGATAAAGCTAATTTAAAAAAAACTAATATTTGATACAAGAAAGGCGCTTTTAGCGTAAACAACACAGTGCGCTTGCTGCCATAGCGGCAAGCAACTGATTATTTATAAGAATTTCTCTGTTTGTATTGGCCTGCTTATATGGACGGCTTATTTGGCAGAGCCAAGAAAGGAATATGGAATGAATAAAATTAGTAATGAAACATCATCGCCACAGCTAGTTAATCAGCCTGCTATTAAGGTCTTTGGGCTCGCGGTCACGACTTCAAATAAGGCTGAGCAACACCAAGCGACGCAAAAGATTATGCCTCTCTGGCAAGCGTTTATGCAGCGCCCTGAAGTCAGTAGTAATACCACCTCACCTATCTACGGTTGTTACTACCACTATGAGTCTGACCATAATGGGCAGTATTCTATTCTGGCAGGCTTAACACTTCGCGAACCCGCTAGCGCAGATTTAACTGAGGTTGATTTAGTTGCAGGCAAATACTTAAAATTTAGTGCCACTGGCGAAATGCCAGCGGTGATAATCGCACTTTGGCAGCAAATATGGCATTATTTTGAAGCAAAAGAATGCCCATTTCAGCGCAGTTTTGACACCGATTACGAGTGTTACACCTCCACTGCCGGAGTCGATATTTATATTGGTGTTAACTAATAGCGGCTATAGATTGCTACTATTTACAGCTACTATTTACAGCTACTATTTATAACTACTCTTTATAACGGCTAGGTACAGCCACTGTGTTTGCTATCTGAGTACAGTCACTCGGTGCAGTAACTTTGTACAGTCACTGGGTAACATCAGTAAAATAATCAGGGCCTTTTAAAAAGCCTTAACCAAAGAAAACCATAACCCTAGCTTGCAGGAACCCTATGCGCCGTGCAGACCGATTATTTCAGCTCGTTCAAATACTCCGTAGTCGCCGTTTAACTACTGCGCAGCAATTGGCCGAACGGCTTGAGGTATCGACCCGAACCGTATATCGCGATATTCAAGATTTATGCTTAAGCGGCATTCCTATTGAGGGCGAAGCTGGAGTGGGTTACCTGCTTAGGCAAGAAGTCAGCGTGCCACCGCTGATGTTTAACGAGGCTGAGCTTGAAGCAATTCAAGTAGGGATGCGCATGGTGCAAGCCTGGGGCGGCAGCGAGTTATCGAGTGCGGCAAAACAGGCGATGATAAAAGTCGAATCAGTTTTGCCCGAGCGCTTAAAGGAATATCAGTCGTTGATGTTTGCCCCCGACTTTTACATCGACAATGACGAATTTAAATTTTTAGATGCACTGCGGAAAGCTTCTCGCCTGCGAGAATACCTATTAATGGATTACCGCGATGCAAAAGATGATTGTACTCAACGAGAGTTGCGACCGCTCGCGATCTACTTTTGGAAAGGCACTTGGACGTTACTCGCTTGGTGTGAGTTACGTAATGACTTTAGAAATTTCAGAGTCGATAGAATCATTAATATCACCAATCTACGCCGCTACTTTGCCGTTACTGCCGGGCAAGAGATGCATGACTACATTAAGTTGATGGAAGCTGAATACGGCGGGACTTATTCTTAACGGTTGTTATTGCCGCTCTGGTTGTAAAAGTGATTGTAAGAGTGATTGAAATTGTGATTGTAAGAGTGACTGAAACTGTTGTTCGCGCTATTAACAAAGTACTCAATAAATTTGTGAATCAAGCTTCTAATACATAGCCCCTAATAAATAGCCCCTAATAAATAGCCCCTTAAAGAGGCTATGACCGGCATTTTCCAAGCACGTACCACATAAAAAAAGCAGGCATTCATTATCGAATCGCCTGCTTTGTTGTTTTTAGCTCTAGATTTTAGAGGTGCTAAACAGCAGTGGCAGGTACGCGAACCCAACCTTCCATTAACACCCTTGCGCTGCGGCTCATTACCACTTTATTCACCTGCCAGTTACCGTCGACTTCAGTCGCTTCAGCGCCTACTTTTAGGGTACCTGATGGATGACCAAAGGTGACAGAGTCCGAACTAGCACTATTGCTCAGACTCAGGCTTTGACTGGCAGCTATCTGCACTAAGGTGCCGGGTATTGCCGCTGCGGTCCCAATTGCCACTGCAGCAGTGCCCATCATGGCGTGATGCAGTTTGCCCATAGACAAGGCGCGCACGTTTAAGTCGATATCGGTTTTGGCAATCTGTTTACCGCTTGATGAAGTGTAATCTATCGGCGGCGCCACTATTGCTACTTTGGGCGTATGCTGACGGGTTGCCGCTTCATCGATATGTTTGATTAGCCCCATTTGCACTGCGCCATAAGCGCGGATGGTTTCAAACATGGCAAGTGCCTTTGCATCACCGTTAATGGCATCTTGCAGTTCAGCGCCGTTGTAACCTAATTCGCTGGCGTTAATAAACACGGTTGGAATACCAGCGTTGATCATGGTGGCTTGCAATACACCACTTTCTACAACATCAGTAGGTACAGCTAAGTCATCAATTAAATTACCGGTTGGGAACATAGCGCCCTCACCATCTGCTGGGGCTAAAAACTCAACTTGCACCTCAGCTGCAGCGAACGTGACGCCATCTAACTCAAAATCACCGGTTTCTTGCACTTCACCATTAGTGATAGGTACATGGGCAATAATGGTTTTTTGTATGTTTTTTTGCCAAATTTGCACCACAGCAATGCCATTTTCTGGTACACGGCTGCTATCGACTAAACCGTTACTGATAGCGAATGAGCCGACCGCTGCAGTTAAGTTGCCGCAGTTACCACTCCAATCAACAAACGGTTTGTCGATGGCAACTTGACCAAATAGGTAGTCAACGTCGTGATCGGCTTTATCGCTTTTAGCTAAGATAACCGTTTTACTGGTACTGGATGTTGCCCCGCCCATACCATCGGTTTGTTTACCGTAAGGATCTGGGCTGCCAATGACTCTTAGTAACAAGGCATCACGCGCAGCGCCTGCTTCCTGCGCCTCAATAGGTAAATCGGTTAAATTAAAAAACACCCCTTTACTGGTGCCACCACGCATATAGGTGGCAGGCACTTTGATTTGTGGCGCAAATTTTGGTTTTGGATCTGTTGATGTGGTCATGTGTTTTACCGTTTTAATACTGTTTGAGTCATTTAGTCATATGTAAAATGAAACAACATAAGCGTGAGGTTTTATATCGTTATAAAGATGAGCCTTGGTGGCTTTTTTAGCTTCGATGCCACCGCAGAGCCTACAAGGATGTACTTGCGGCGTCTCATCAGGATAACGATATAAAAGTATCTACTTACAGCTGCGAGATTAAAGAGAAAATACTAAAGCTCTACTCTATTATTGGCTGAACTAATTGAAATCCGCCCGCTTCATAGGTGGAGACTTCATCTAGGCTACCGAGTCTAAGCTTGGATGGTATCTCCACCATCCAAGGCTTCTTTTTAACACCAAGATTAAAGAGCAAAGATTCAAACTCTACTCTCTATCCGCTGATGGCTCTCTTGAAGACTCTTTTCTACGTTGAGGACTCTAAAAAGTCTTGGGCGAAGCGCTGGAGTATGCCGCCTGCTTCATAGATAGAGACTTCATCAAGGGTATCGAGTCGGCACTTAACTGGGATCTCAACTGTTTCACCATTACTACGGATCATAATTACCGTGAGCATTGCGCCCGGCGTACGTTCACCAAGTACATCGTAAGTTTCTGTGCCATCAATCTGATAAGTATGGCGATTAGCACCATTAGTGAACTCAAGCGGCAATACGCCCATACCGACAAGGTTAGTACGGTGAATACGCTCAAATCCTTCAGCCACAATCACTTCAACACCAGCAAGACGCACACCTTTTGCAGCCCAGTCGCGGCTTGAACCTTGGCCGTAATCAGCGCCCGCAATAATGATCAGCGGCTGTTTACGTTCCATGTAGGTTTCAATTGCTTCCCACATGCGTGATTCAACACCTTCTGGCTCAATGCGAGCGTAAGAGCCCTGCTTCACCTCAACTTCGCCATTACGGCCAATTTGCGTCACCATTTCATTAAACAATTTTGGATTAGCAAAGGTGGCACGCTGCGCCGTTAAGTGGTCTCCACGGTGCGTTGCGTATGAGTTGAAATCAACTTCTGGTAAGCCCATTTTATCCAAGTAAGCGCCAGCAGCACTGTCGAGCATAATCGCGTTTGAAGGCGATAGATGGTCGGTGGTGATGTTGTCACCGAGTACCGCTAACGGACGCATGCCTTTCATGGTGCGCTCACCTGCTAATGCGCCCTCCCAATATGGTGGGCGACGAATATAGGTACTTTGTGGACGCCAATCGTATTGCGGATCATTTTGGCTGCCATATTCAACTTTTATGTCAAACATTGGCTCGTATACTTTGCGGAACTGCTCAGGCTTAACGCTTTGGGCGATTACCGCGTCAATTTCTTCATCAGACGGCCATAGATCTTTAAGTAAAATGTCGTTGCCATGCTCATCTTGCCCTAAGGCATCTTTTTCAATATCAAAACGTATGGTGCCCGCAATAGCATAAGCGACAACTAATGGCGGCGACGCTAAAAAGGCTTGTTTAGCATAAGGGTGAATGCGGCCGTCGAAGTTGCGGTTACCACTTAATACCGCTGTAGAGTATAAGTCACGATCGATCACTTCTTGTTGAATCACAGGATCCAGCGCGCCGCTCATGCCATTACAGGTGGTGCAGGCAAAGCCGACAATGCCAAAGCCTAAGGCTTCTAGCTCAGGTAATAGATTGGCGTCTTCTAGATATAGCTGCACCGCTTTTGATCCCGGTGCTAATGAGGTTTTAACCCAAGGCTTACGGGTTAAGCCTTTAGCATTAGCATTACGAGCCAATAAGCCTGCGGCAATCACATTGCGTGGGTTTGAGGTATTAGTACAACTGGTAATGGCGGCAATAATACACGCACCATCGGGCATTAAGCCTGCTTCCCCTTCTGCTTTGTTAGCATAAGGAGCACTAATGCCTTTTGCGGCTAGATCGGCCGTAGATACACGGCGATGTGGGTTTGATGGGCCAGCAATATTACGGCCTACACTTGATAAATCAAAACGCAGTACTCGCTCGTATTCCGCTTCTTTTAAACTGTCGGCCCATAAACCACTTTGCTTAGCGTAGGTTTCTACTAGCTTAACTTGGCTGTCGTCTCGGCCAGTTAGTTTAAGGTAGTCAATGGTTTTATCGTCGATATAGAACATGGCTGCGGTGGCGCCAAATTCTGGGGTCATATTTGAGATTGTTGCACGGTCGCCCAGTGTTAAATTGGCTGCGCCTTCACCATAGAACTCAAGGTAAGTAGAAACCACTTTTTCATTACGTAAAAACTCGGTAATCGCCAGTACAATATCCGTTGCGGTAATGCCGCTTTGACGTTGCCCCACCAGCTCTACACCGACAATATCGGGCAGACGCATATAAGATGGTCGACCCAGCATAACGCTTTCGGCTTCAAGGCCGCCAACTCCAATAGCGATAACGCCTAAAGCATCAACATGCGGCGTGTGGCTGTCGGTGCCGACTAAGGTATCAGGAAACGCCACGCCATCGCGCGCTTGCACAACAGGCGACATCTTCTCTAAGTTGATTTGATGCATGATGCCGTTACCCGGCTGAATAACATCAATATTTTTAAAGGCAGTTTTAGTCCAGTTAATGAAATGAAATCTGTCGTCGTTACGTCTGTCTTCAATCGCGCGGTTTTTCTCGAAGGCATCTTTTTCAAAACCCGCGTGCTCAACCGCTAAAGAGTGATCCACAATCAGCTGAGTTGGCACAACTGGGTTCACTTTTGATGGGTCGCCGCCTTTGTCAGCAATGGCATCACGTAGGCCTGCTAAGTCTACTAACGCGGTTTGGCCTAGAATATCGTGACACACTACGCGCGCGGGATACCACGGAAAGTCCAAATCGCGTTTACGTTCAATGATCTGTTTAAGGCTGTCGGTTAATGTTTCTGTTGTGCAGCGACGTACAAGGTTCTCGGCATAGACACGAGAGCAATAAGGTAGCTTTGCATAAGCGCCTGGGCTTATAGCATTAACCGCAGCTTCGGTATCAAAATAATCGAGATCGGTACCGGGTAAAGGTTTACGGTATTGGGTATTCATAGGGCGTTCCAGTTTAATTCGTACAGGTTAGAGGGCGCTTCGCTTCTAGGTCCTAGGTCCTTGCAATATTTTCATCCCACTAAAAACCTAAATTACAATCACTTACCTAACAGTAAGGCAGAGTAACCTGCCTTTATCGTTATTTATTATGACTATCTTTCACTAATAGGATTAACTTTACGTGGCTCGCTACCAGTGTAATCAGCACTTGGGCGGATAATACGGTTGTTAGAGCGTTGCTCCATTACGTGTGCAGCCCAACCCGTTAGGCGTGAACAAACAAATATTGGGGTAAACAGCTTAGTTGGAATGCCCATGAAATGGTAAGCAGATGCATGGAAGAAGTCAGCGTTACAGAATAGCTTCTTGGTATCCCACATGAACTCTTCACAAGCGACTGAGATATCATAAAGTGAGGTGTCACCAAACTCGTTTGCCAACTTTTCTGACCAGGCTTTGATGATCACATTACGTGGATCTGAGGTGCGATAAATCGCATGACCAAAGCCCATGATCTTTTCTTTACGCTCAAGCATGCCAGCCATTTGGATTTTTGCATCTTCAGGTGAGCTAAACTGCTGGATCATATCCATTGCTGCTTCGTTCGCGCCGCCATGCAGTGGGCCACGTAAGGTGCCGATGGCGCCTGTAATACACGAGAACATATCTGATAAGGTTGATGCACACACGCGAGCGGTAAAGGTTGAAGCATTAAACTCATGCTCGGCGTACAAAATCAGCGACACGTCCATTACGCGGCGGTGCTGCTCAGATGGTGCTTTGCCATTAAGTAGGTGTAAGAAGTGACCACCAATAGAGTCTTCATCGGTTACGCAGTCTATTTCAACGCCTTCATGAGAGAACTTATACCAGTAACACATGATGGCCGGAAACGCGGCTAATAAGCGATTTGCCGCTTGGTTTTGCTCGCTAAAATCGGCTTCTGGCTCTAGGTTACCTAGGAATGAACAACCGGTGCGCATCACGTCCATTGGGTGGGCGTCTGCTGGAATACGTTGCAGTACTTCTTTTAACGCCTTTGGAAGATCGCGCAGGGCAAAGAGCTCGGTTTTATAATGATCAAGCTGGGTTTGATTGGGTAGCTCGCCGTTAAAAAGCAAGTAAGCCACTTCTTCAAATGAAGCGTTATCAGCAAGATCTGATACGTCATAACCACAATAGGTTAAGCCAGAGCCTGACTTACCTACTGTACATAAAGATGTTTCACCTGCGCTTTGACCACGTAGACCTGCGCCACCAATCTTCTTATCAACCATTGCTCTCTTCCTTTTATTTGTTTACCCGTCAGCCTTAGCTGCAAGTTATTTTTATATTTATTACGTTTGCGCTTATCCATCATGCAAACGTTTGTAAGGTTTTATCTAATAGGTGTTTCTCAATATTTGGCAGCTTGGCGATGGATAACTTATGCTTTACTGCCGTTTTACTTAATTCATTTATTGCCTATTACCGCTAGTCAGCAGTTACAGGTTCTTTCCTTCAGCAAATAGCTTATCTAGCTTTTGCTCGTAATCGTGGTAACCCAGGTAATCGTATAGATCCATTCGTGTTTGCATTGAATCTACTACCGCCTTTTGGTCGCCATTTTCAAGTATTGAGCTGTACACCATTTCAGCCGCTTTGTTCATGGCTCTAAAGGCACTTAATGGGTACAGCACCATTGATGCGCCCCACTCGCCTAGCTGTTCTTTATTCCACAATTCGGTTTGGCCAAATTCAGTAATGTTGGCAAGAATTGGCACATCTAGCGCGTCGCTAAATGCGCGATAATGCTCTTCCGTTTTCACCGCTTCTGCAAAAATGCCGTCAGCGCCTGCTGCCACATAGGCTTTAGCACGCGCAATTGCCGCTTCTAAGCCTTCTTGAGCGAACGAGTCTGTACGCGCCATGATGAAAAAGTCAGGATCGGTGCGGGCGTCTACAGCCGCTTTAATGCGATCGACCATCTCTTCTGTTGAAACAATCTCTTTATTGGGGCGATGACCACAGCGCTTTTGCGCGACTTGATCTTCCATGTGCACCGCGGCAGCGCCGGCTTTTTCCATATCGCGAATCGTTTTAGCAATATTGAACGCCCCGCCCCAGCCGGTATCGATATCAACCATTAACGGCAAGTCACAAGCAGAAGTTATACGCTGCACATCAACAATCACATCATTGAGCGATGTCATGCCAAGATCCGGTAAACCGTATGATGCGTTTGCTACACCGCCACCAGAAAGGTAGATAGCTTGATGACCAATTTTCTTCGCCATCATGGCTGAATAAGCATTGATGGTACCCACGATTTGTAGGGGCTTATTAGCGGCTAACGCTTCGCGAAACTTCTTACCTGCGCTCATGTGTTTTTCCTTCTTGTTGATTATGTGCGGCGCCTAACTCATCGCCCTGCAAACTTATTTTGATGTTGTATTTTTATCTGTTTAATTACCTGTGCCTATGCCAGCTTATTTTCAATACTGGTTTTCGAGTACAGAATATGGCGACGCATCAGCATCTCTGCTAGCTCTGCGTCACGATTACAAATTGCTTGTACTATGTGTTTATGTTCATCAAAGGCGGTGGTCACTCTCGGGCCCGTCATGCCGAGCTGTACGCGATACATGCGTACTAAATGGTAAATACCGTCGAGCAACATTGAGATTAAATGCTTATTTTTACTGCCTTGGATAATACGGTAATGAAAGTCGACATCGCCGGCTTCTTGGTAATAACTGCCCGCTGACTGAACCGTCTCAAAATGGCTATTGAGTAGTGTTTGTAAATCAATAATTTCTTGATCGGTCATATTTATTGCCGCAAGCCGTGCCGCCATGCCTTCAAGGGATTCGCGTACTTGATAAAGCTCAAGTAACCCTGCTGGCGTTAAACTAACAACTCGTGCGCCAACATTGGCTTTGCGCTCAACTAGGTGGCTTGCTTCTAAACGATTAATCGCTTCGCGCACGACCGCCCGGCTTACACTGTACTTTGTCGACAACTCGGTTTCACTCAGCTTGGAGCCCTGCTCGATCTCGCCTTCCACTATCGCTTTGCGTAGCTGAAAGAAGGTTTTATCTGCGCTGGTAACCGGTTGTTCGTTAAAGAATGTCATTGGCAAAATAGAATATTAGCTCTTAATGGATTGTCGACAATCTAGCCATTTAAAAACAAATAGTCAACAATGAACCGACAAATTGTCGACAACATTAGAGTAAAGTCTAAGAGACACTCTTTAACCTATTAGCGAATTAAGGCAAAAAACTTTTACAGTTTTTCGTTAAAACAAGACTGATTTGATCAAGGTGTTTAATAGTATTTAGATTAACAATTGGGTAGGTTGCAATGCAGCTTTAACAACTGACTGCTCTAATAACTGGCATCTGACACTTAGCAACTGGCAACTGGCAACTGGCAGCTTAGTGGATTAAAAACTGTGATAGTCGGGTAATTGAATAAGACTAAGCTAGCGGCTTTATACATAAACATGCAGCGCTTAAACGCTGCATTTGTTGACTTGTCTTATGTTAGTTATCTTGTTTTATTCTGTAATTGCAGCCCTAAGCCAATTGCCTAATAGCGACATTTAAATAAAGGCGTGCTATCAGGCTATTACGGCAAAACAAGTTAGTTAAACACCATCTTCTACACTCCAATTTCCCCCAAGCGCTTTATGTAGGCCTATTGTCATATGTGCAGTCTGTAGTTTGGCGGCAACTACACGGTCTTTAAGCATGTTTTGCTGACGCTGGGCATCTAGAATTGATAGGTAATCACTTAATCCGGCCTTATATAAGGATTTCGCTTTATTGACCGCTATCGTGGTTTCAGCCTCAGCTTCGATGACCAGTTGCACATACTGCTGACTATGACCGTAGCCCTGTAACAAGGTTTCTACTTCACCGAATGCTGCAATGACTGAATGTTGATACCTCAGCACGCTTACGTCGAAACGCGCTTGTTGTAACTCAACCATGGCGTCACCACGGCCACCATCAAACACATTCCAACTAATGCCTAAACTACCTAACCATGCGACTGAGTCGCTGCTAAATAGATCATCAAAGTCTTTAGCCAGAACGCCCGGCGACCCAGTTAAAAAGACTTTTGGGTATTGCGCCGCGATTGCTGCGCCCTGCTCTTGGTTTAAGGCTGCCATTTCTCGCTCTGCCATTCGAATATCTGGGCGACGATTAAGCAGATCAGATGGTAAACCGGTTGGGATCACTCCTGTAAAGTCTGGTAACGGCATATTTTGGCTAAAGCGCTGCAGCGCCTGTTTGGGGGTTTCTCCAAGTAAAATAGCTAAACGCTGGCGATGGGCATTCTCGGCAATTTCTAACTGCGGAATAACCGATTGCGTTACCGCGAGCATCGCTTTGGCTTGTGCTTCATCCAACTTAGAGCCATAACCACTCTTAACCATAAGTTTAACCAGATCTAAAGTGCGTTTTTGATCGCTAACCGTATCTAATGCAATTTGTTTACGCTCCTCGGCGCCGCGCATTTGCAAGTAATTATGGATGACATCAGAGGTAATTAATGTTGTTAATCCCTCACGCATGATCACTGCTTGCTCTTTGCGTATTGCCGCGGCTTGAGACTGCCTGTCTATTTGACCAAATAGATCAGCTTGCCAAGCAATATTGCCACCTGCAAAAAATGCACTGTTATTGTCATCCACTAAACCCAGCGCTTCACCGGTTAATGGATTGGTGGCTGTAATTGCTCCACCTAACAGCGGATCGTTTTCACTTATCTGTGCATTACCAAAACCCGCTCCTATATTCACCGTTGGCACTTTAAATGACTCAATTGCCGTTTGGTAAGACTGCGCCATTTTTATACGCTCCGCTGCAACTTTTAGAGGAATCGCTTGGTTTTGAGCATCCACAACGAGTTGATTAAGCACAGGATCATTAAATTGATACCACCAAGCATGCAGCTGTTCAGCGTGAGCTCCTGCCGCTATTGTTCCTTGAATATTTTGATTCAAATACTCAGATTGCAGCTGAGTTGTCGGCACTTGATAATCTGGGCCAACCGCGCATCCAGAGACAATGAGCGCCACTGCAAGTGGAGCCAGTTTTAAAAGTTTCATATTATTTTTGCTCCAATGCAGGTTGCGCGATAAGTGGTTCGATTTGAGTTGATTGCTGTTGCTCGTCGCTATTGCGATAAAACAGACAATAGAAGGCGGGCATAATAAATAACGACAGCACGGTCGCTGCGGCCAAACCACCAATAATAGTTGCTGCCATCTGATCAAACAGTCTATCGCTTAATAATGGGATCATGCCTAAAGCGGTTGTTAATGCTCCCATTGAGATTGCCATGGTGCGATTAAGTGTTGCCGCTAATACAGCCTCTTGCAGAGGCTTTGCATTTGCACGCTCAAGCTCTATTTGATCCATCAGCACAATACCGTTTTTGATGATCATGCCAGATAACGTAATAGCACCGATTAACGCCATAAAACCAAATGGTTTGTCCATGAGTAGTAACGTCCAGGTTGCACCTATTGCCGCTAATGGCAATGTGATCAAAATGATTGCCGGCTGTTTAAAACCATTAAACATGGCGACCATAATGACTATCATCATCAACAATGCCTTAGGTAACTGGCTCAAGGTATCGGTTATGGCGCGATTTTCGTCGTAATACTCACCGCCCCACTCAAAGGCATAGCCTGCTGGTAGTTCTATTGCCTCAATTTGATGTTTTATTTGATTTCTTGCCTCTGCTGGAGTGATATCAAAAACATCAGCCTGTGCAGTAATGGTGGGCATCCGGTTTCTGCGCCAAATCATGCTCTCTTCGGCCTTAAGTTCAAAGCCGTCAACCACTTGGCCTAGTGGCACACTATGCACACCTAGCAGTGAACGCACGGGTAGTGTTTCCAAATAACTCAAGTCGGCATCTGCACTTCTAAAGCTAATCGGGATTATCTGATCGCCTTGATTAAGCGTGCCTAATGTCACGCCTTCTGTTGCACGCTTAATGGCTAGCGAAATATCAGTGCGATTAATACCTGCGCGCCTTGCTTGCTCTTGATTGATAATCGGCTCAATCACTTTACTGAGTTGACGCCAATCATCGCGCACATACTTAATGTTTGGATGGCTAGCTAATATTACTTTGGCTTGTTCTGATAACTGGTGCAGCACCTGTGGATCAGATCCGGTGAATCTTGCTTCAATGCTAAATTTGTCCTTAGTCGCCAATTTTAATGCTCTAAAGCGTGGCTCAGAATTTGGGAAGTTTTGCGCTAACCAAGCGTCGCCCCGCTTAACAAGATCGGTAATAGCGTCATATTCCGCCACGTTAATCACCACCTGACCATAACTAGGATCATATGGCTCAGGCTCTACAGTGACCGAAAAGCGCGGTGCACTTGCGCCGATATAGCTTGAAATCGTGGTAACCTCAGGCTGTTTTAACAACCAACCTTCAATTTTTTTCATATCCTCTGATGTGCTTTCTATCTTGGAACCATTAGGTAACCAATAGTCTAGGAATACCATTGGACGGTCTGAGCTAGGAATAAAATTGATAGCAACATAAGGCACAGCCATCGCGGTGATTAGCAATAGTGGGACCACCATAGATATGGCTTTTAGTGGATTTTTAACCGTCCAGCCCACTGCAAGCTGGTAGCGATTCGTTTTATGTTGTTGTTCTTTTTTAGTGTTTGGCTTTATCCATAACCAGCACAATAACGGCGTTAGGGTTACTGCTACTAACCATGAAAATAAAAGTGATGAACAGATAATTAAAAACACTGAGCTTGCAAACTCACCAGCGTCAGTTTGCGAAAACAACACAGGACTTGAGCCCATAATCGCGATGACGGTGGCGGCTAACAGCGGCTTAGCCGTTTCTTTTACTGCATCAATCGCCGCTTTGGTACGCGCTATTCCTTTGTTGAGTTTGACCACAAATAGATCAGTGATCACAATGGCGTTGTCCACCAGCATACCTAAGGCCAGAATAAACGTACCCAGTGATACACGTTGTAGATCAACCCCTGCTAGGTACATATAAATAAGCGTTAGCAATATGGTAAACAGCAAACTGCTACCCACGATTGTCGCGCTTTTAAAACCCATAAAGATCAAAAGTACGGCAAATACAATTGCTACACTTTCAAGCAAGTTAACAACGAACTCTTCAATCGACTTTTCAACTTCATCAGGCTGAAAAGCAATGGTGCCGATTTCCACTCCGACGGGTAACTCTGCTTGATAATCATTAATAATTGCGGTCAGTGATTCACCTAGGCTCACCACATTTATGCCTTCAACTGGGCTGACCGCTAAACTAACCGCGGGTTCACCGTTGAAACGGCTCAGTGTTGTTGCTGGGGTTTTGTACCCTAAAGTGACATCGGCAATATCACCAAGCCTAATTAGACCTGTGCTGTATTGGCCTATTCCGCCTTTAATTGTCAGGTCCTTGATATCTTGCACAGACTTAAAGGCACTACTTTGATCGATACGGATCCGCTCAGCATCCGCCGCAAAGCTACCACTATCGAAGGTAAGATTCTGAGTAGATAATTGATTGATCACTTGAGCAGAAGAAATGCCGTATTTAGCTAATCTTTGTTCAGGTAAGTCGATATAAACCGCTTGGCTTTGAACACCATGCAACTCAATTTTCTTAATGCCATCTAGCGTTTTTATCCGGCGCTGTAGCTCCTTAGCATATTGACGTAACTCTTCTGGTTGCGCATTGTTGCCATAAACACTAAACAACATACCGTAGACTTCAGAAAACTCGTCCTGCACTATGCTGATTTGCGCTGTTGCAGGTAAAGAGAGCTTCACATCTTCTACCTTGCGACGTAATAGATCCCATTGCTGTGGTAATTCTTTTGAATTAGTCGATTCTTTCAAATCGATAAATATCATTGAGCTACCCGGGCGAGACAAGGAGCGAAGCTTCCACATTGCGCCCATCTCTTGCAGCTTAGTCTCTATTTTATCGGTCACTTGCAGTTCAATCTCTTTGGCGGAAGCGCCAGGATAAAGCGTGACAACGACTGCACTTTTGACTGTAAAGGAAGGGTCTTCTAACTTGCCTAACTCAAAGTAAGACACTAAACCGACAATCACACATAGCACACTAAAAAACAGTACAAATACCCGTTGTTTTATCGCAAATTCAGCTAAATTCATCATGACTCCTAGTAGCTAAATGCTTTAGCAACAGTATTGGTGACTCGCTGGTTTGGTTTAAGGTAATGCACACCAGCGGTTACTAGCGCATCTCCTTGAGATAAGTCGCCACTAATACAGGCTTTATTTTGCCCAAAAGAGCGTACAGTGACATTTTTCTCAATCACTGTTTGCTCATGCACCACGTAAACACTATTGCTTTCAAACTTGCCAACTAACGCGCCATAGGGCACACAATAGCTAGGCGTATCACTGTCGAATGTCACCGAGACATCGACCGCTTTACCCGGTAATGCCGTTGTGCTTTGAGCAATAACAAACTCAACCTCATATGTTTGCTTGATTGGGTGAGGCATTGTGTCCATGGCACTTAACGAAGCGGTGTAAGGCTTGTCTTGACCATACCAATGCACCTGCGCTTGTTGCGACCCTTGCAGTTGAGGCATGAGATTTTCGGGTACATCAATAACGGCTTTCATATTGCCGAGTTGATGTAATGAAAACAGTGCTGTGCCCGGCGCAGTTTGTTCAAAGGTTTGCTGATTCTTAGCACCAATAACGCCAGAGAAAGGTGCCGTTAGCTCGGTGTAACTAAGGGCATCTTGGGCTTTTTGAAGGTTTTGCTTCATCACGTTAACCATAGCTAAACTGCGCTTGTAACCGCTTTGAGCTCTATCTAAATTGACTTGTGAAATCGCGTCATCAGCAATGGCAGTTTTTACACGTGCTAGCTCCACTTTAGCCAAGTCGTGTGCAGCATTTGCCTCGGCTAAACGTGCTTTTAACTCAACAACGGTTACTTGGTAGTCATGGGGTTCTAACTTAGCGAGGACTTGGCCTTTAACGACGCTATCACCCGTTTTAACCAAAATGGCTTCAATGGTGCCAGGAACTTTAAAAGCGAGATGTGCGGTTTTAGTGGCTTCTAATACGCCAGAAAAGTGTCTGATATTGCTCTGCTGGGAATCGTCGAGCAATAGAATCTGCACAGGACGATGCTGATGTGTTTGCGCGTCTTGCTCTTGGGATATTGGCGTTTCGCTGCAGCCTGTTGCCGCCAGTATGGTGCTAACAAGGATTAGTCGCTGTGTTACTGGTCGCTTAAGACTGCTAGAGGTTGGTTTTTTCATTACTCTCTCCCGTAATATTTATTAAGGGAGAGTCTAAGTGTTTAACTTATTGAGATAATCTGCCGAATGCGTACAACACTGTCACGATAATCATGACAAAGAAGCCATTTCAGGAATTTCTTGTAATAAAAAGTCAATCAATAACCGTGTCGGTAAACTGATGCCTTTTCTATCTGGGTAGATTAACCACACATCTTCTTTCTTAGACTCGTACTCAGGCAAAATCCGTACTAATTGATTGTTTTCGATTGCGGCTAACGCAAATAACGGCGGCATAAAGCCTATCCCCTGCCCACCAACAATGGCTCGCCTGATAAAGCCCATGTGATTACAGCTGACTTTACAATTCACTTTTACGCTGTCGCTAATGAGATCCCAATTATCATCAAGTGTTCCATCAGGCCAGCGATAGCAAATAGTTTGATGCTGTGTAAGTTCATCTAAATTGGCTGGTGCGCCGTGCTCTGCTAGATAATCGGGACTGGCGTACATGCCACGGCCCAAACTTAAGAGTTTACGCGCAATAAAACCTGAATCTTTTATCTTACCCGCATGCAATACAAAGTCTAAACCCTGACTGTAAATGTCGTTGACGTAGTTATTGGTAAAACGAAGGTCTAACTCAATATCGGGATACAGTCGCTGAAACTTGGCTAATGCTGGTTGCAGTGCTTCGTCACTTTCAGGTAAAAAGCCCAGCTTTACTTTTCCAACTGGATTTTCATCAACATCGAGCAGTTTATTCTTAGCTTGCTCAAATCCATCAAGTACAGTGAGCAGCTCGTGATAGTAGGCTTCGCCGTGTTGAGTTAGACGTAACTGCCTGGTGGTTCTAAAAAATAGCTGGGCATTGAGTGATTTCTCTAACTCACCAATACGGCGGCTAACATTTGCGCGCGGTAGATCCAGTGCCGTTGCTGCAGCGGTAAAACTCCCAAGTTTAACCACAATCGTAAACAGCTTTAAATCTTCAATTCGCATTGTTCACCTCATAGACTTTAGGTACAGCGAGCTAAATAAAGGCTCTATTTAGAAACTGTAACCTTTTTGTGTCTAGGTTAATAATGTAGTTAATGTGTATGTGGCTTAGTCCACAAAACCATAGCAAACTAAACTCGCTAGAATATCTTCGGATTAATTCAGCGCTAATATGCTTCATTAAACTATTAGACGGTGGTAAAACCATGCGTTCACACAAACCAATAACCTATTGATTTAAATATGTATAAGCTATTGTTTTACAAGATGAGTTCGTAAGGTGAGCCGTAAGGTTTGTTGGTAAGCCTGTGCGTGCCTTCCTCTGTTTAAACCTAAATCTGTAGCCATAAATGTTGCCTCAAATAAGCTCTAAAAGAGCTAGCAGTATGTTGATGAAAGCTTTGTTATCTGCTGGTTTACAGGGCCTATCATGCCGGTAACGTAAAAATATGAAGTGGAAATAAGCGTCTTAGCTTATCCCAACACCCAAACATTACTATTTATTGCCGATCTCACTATTAATTGCACAGCAGCCAATCCCGTTCCCGGCATCATAGAAACTTTGACCCAATTTTGTTGTTACGGTCCATAGTCATGGCTTCTGGCATGGCTGAAGAAATGAATGAGGTGAAAACCTGTTATGTCAGATATAGCAATCTGTACAAAGGTATGGCATGCGCATCAAAGGGCTAAATAGCTTAGGAATGATTCTACCCTACATGGGTTTGAACAAAGTGTTTAACAGAATTAAAATTAAGAGTTTGCTAAGTTGAAAAACAGCTTTAACAGCTGAATTATTGCAGAATTACAAGCTATGATAGTCGGATAATTTAACAAGACTTAACCTAGTGGCTTTTATAAAAATGCAGCAGCTTAAACGCTGCATTTCTCGTCTTTTCTTAGGTCGCCATTGCTTTACTTAACACAATTAACTATTGGAGACAATTTAATAAACGCTGCTATCAGGACTTTACGGAATAATGAGTTAGCAAAAAAACAACTCTTTATCTGCCTATTTATCCCGAGCGTTATAAATAGAGTTATTGTCATATGTCCAGTTTATTTTTTGCTGCTACAACACATCTATGAACATATTTGTCCGACGCAGCGCATCAAGACTGACCGGTAAGCTGCCTAACTTGCCTTGTATAAGGATTTAGCTCGATAGCAACTTAGATAAATATACACAATTTATTTCACTACTGATAAGTATTGCTGCATTGTCATTGAAGTTACTCAACACCAGCCCCCCTAAAGAGGTAAAAGATATCACTCCTAATCTAAGTTCATTTGTTAAATTTAATTCGCACCTTATTTATTATGAACTTTTTATGACAAGGTAGATAATAAAAGTCACATCAAAAAACCACTCCACATGAAGGTAAACCTGAGAGTAACGCGATATCAATATGTTACTTAGTACTAAGTCCAAAAATAATCATCACATCTATCAGTTAACCTCACCCACTTCTTAATCAATATTAATAATAAACATAAGACACCTTAAATTAATAACCTAGTGTTCTATTAAATAAGAGCAAAAATTTGGATAGAACAATAACTGATGTTTTAATACAAATAGTGCATAGTCGATAAATCAATATCTGTTAGTGGCTAGGCAGTCTGGGACTACAAGGAAAATTAAGTTGCCGTGTCATTAATATTGGCCCTGTTCTAGACTCCATAATCAATCACTAATATAGATTAGAAAAATGCTTATTCGATGGAAAATGAAAAAATAACGGGGCTCTACTTTAAGAAAGCAAAACTGAGGCTTTGGATTTTATATACAGTTCGGTATCCAGAAGCCATCGATGGAGTGAGCGAAGAACTATATATACAAATATTGAGACATTTAAGAAAAAATGGAACACGTTATGACCTTTACCAACTACTCAGACGCTGAAGACCAAAAAGCACATGTATTCTCAACATTTCTTAAGAAAATAAGATCGAATAACTCGATATCACAGGAACAGTTATGTTTACAGCTTCGTCAACATAGTAGCTTATTTTATAACTTAGATTCTATCACTGTAAGTCGTTGGGAACGTGGCGTAAATATTCCTTCACTAGCAAAACAGGCTGAAATAGTCGAATTATATGACGATGAATTAACCAGTATCTATAGTGACGACAAACAATTTATTAGAGAATCAAGTGAATTAATCATGGAAACAGATCCAATAAATCAAAAGTCAAACCATCCATATTTTCGTAATGATAACTATCAAATACACACTATAGACATCGATGATGAAAGTTTTTACCTAGTATTAAAGATGATCATGAGATACGAAGGTAATCCAACAATTAATTTTGAGCTACCATTAGAAATGCTTGATAGATTGGGGGACTTAAAGATAACTATTGCTACGGCTTTTAATAGGCAGATCATTGGTCATTGTCTATTCTTAACATCGACTACCAAAGCAACATTAGAGTTAGTTAATTTCACCACAAACTTAGAAAACATAATAAAAAAGAATATTCACAATGAAAGCCAACACAACACCATGTTAGTGCTTTCATCAGCGGGTGCCACGAAGCAAGTTGAAAATAGCATAATGTCAACCTATATCAACAAATTTTCGGAACAGAAACAATTACGATTTATGTGCTTCTCAACCAGTAATGGAAGCCTCATAAAAAAACTAAATAAGGCTAAACTAGAACCATTCAAAGTTAAAAATATTGAGTTATTACAAAAGACTGTACAAGTAAGCTCTTACATAATCACTCGGTCTGAAGTAATGGCGAATCGTTTTTTATTGAAGCTCGCAGTTATCACCCCTATGCAACTTAACGACTTTTTAACTAGTGTTGGCAAAGGTAAGAACATATGAAGATTCTTATCGTAGATGATCAAATGTTCATAAGAAGCATTATTAAACAACAGCTTGAAGAAGTTGTTATTAGCAATATGATACAGATAGAAGAGGCTAGCAGTGCAAATGCCGCTATAGCATTTTTTAATAGAACTAATCACCCCGCTAGCAATAAATTGGATTTAATCATTTTAGATTTGAAGATGAAAGAAGGAGATGGGCTGACCCTAATTAGTCATATGGTGGCGATTAAAGATTTAGAGACGCCTTTGATAATCATAAGCTCAACAAATACTCGGGCGTTATCTTTAGTTAAAAATATTATCAAGAAACATAGATTAAACCTAATTGGCGTATTTAAAAAACCATTAAATGTTCGTAATATTTACCTTGAATTCTTACAACAAAATAAAAAACAAAAAACAAAAAAAAGCTATACATCCCCCCCTAGCCTATGTAACACAGAAAATATAAGAAACTTAATCAATCACGATAATTTATTATTATGTTACCAACCAAAAATAAACATCACCACCCAAAAGATAATTGGGTTTGAAGCACTGTCCCGTCTTTATATAAAGGGTGATAAATTTATCTCTCCTAAAAATTTCCTACCTATCGTCGAACAAACAAAAAATAACCATAGATTAACGAAGTTAGTACTAAACCAAGCTTTAAGTCAATGGAAATCAATAAATGAATTAAAAAACTATAATTTAGCTATAAATATAAGTGCGCATGATTTGGACTCTGAAGATTTTGTTGAATACATTATAGGGAAACACAATAAAAACAACGATATAAATTTAACACTAGAACTAACAGAGTCACAGCAAACAATAAATAAAACAGCAACGTCGCAAGCCATCGTTAAGTTAATTATCAATGGAATCAAAGTGTCTTTAGATGATTTTGGAAAAAGTTATTCAAGCTTAGAAAGATTAGACTCTATTCCTTTTGATGAAATAAAAATTGATAAAGATTTCGTCACAGATATAGATACTAATGAACAGCACCACGCCATAGTTACTGCCATTATCAATATGGCAAAAAAGCTCAATGTAAAAGTAGTTGCTGAAGGTGTGGAAACAATAGCTGTTGTGAATAAATTAACCGAATTGAACTGTCAGTATGCTCAAGGTTTTTATTATAGTCCACCTATTGAAGGGCGCTATTTAATTGAATGGATTAATAACTATACGAAAGCTATTGGAGGGTGATAATGAACTTAACGAAACAAAACATATCTGAAAAGGTCTCTCTATTCTTTAGTCAATTTGACCTTGAAACCAAAAAACACCTCCATAAATTGTTAATACTGGAGCTTACAGCTTTGCAGTATGACATTGTAGAACTTAATCATACAGATATCCAATCAGTAACAGATTATCATCATAAATATAAAGGCTTATGCAAATACTTAAATTTAAGCAATGAAGAAATTTGCAAAGAACCACCTACAAAAAAATTACTTTTGGTAAATATTGAAGCCTTACAGCAATTATTGAAGGAGTGTTAACGTGAAGCAAAAAAGGCTTAGTTATCTCGTTCTAATTATCGGTTTGACTCTAACAACTGCGTCGACGTTTGCAACTTGGAAACGAATGCAGAATGGCTTTTACTCATTTTACCAAAACAAAACAAAACAAATTTTTGAATCTTCAAGGGAGATTTTTAAACAACAAGGCATGGTTATTGATGCATTACGCATTCTTTTTGAAACTAGAAATCCAATTAGCCATGAAAATTTTTCTCTATTTTCAAGTGAGATATTAAAATCAAAATCAGCCATAGCATTCACTATTGGAAAACACTTAAAACCAAACTTTATATCCGATACAGGTTACGAAGATACGATAAATAAAAAACAATTTAATAGTTTATTTGGAGGAGAAACCAGCTTTAAATTTGATAATTATACTACTACAATCATCCCTCTAGAACATTTTAAAGATCCATACTTAATCTATGCAGTTCCTAATAGCCTTATCCAGAAAAAACTTGAACAAAATCAAAATTTTTGCTTAAGGTTAACCATCGGTAGTCAGACACTAAGTAATCAGGCATGTAAAGACTATAAAAATCGACATTTATCTACATTAATTAATTTTGATTCTTACAAGATAATGACGTTACCAAAATACGGTACAAATTTTCTAATTTACGTAAACTACATCCCGGCTGAAGATGAGCTATTTACAGTTTTAACACTACTTGCATACTGTTCACTATTAGGCATAGGTATATCACTTTTAATGGCGATTTACGTGCACAACCTGCTTAATAAACAAACTGTTCAACGAGAGAATAATGCGAAACTTGCTGCATTGTCTAACTTAAACCATGAAATAAGAACCCCTATTAATGCAGTTGTTGGTTATGCAAACTTATTAAAAACAATTTCTTACAGTAGAAAAAAAGAACAAGAGATCGTTGATAATTTGATATGGTCATCAAATTTAGTTAATAGTGTTGCACAGAACGCTCTTTCCTACAGTAAAGCTAGCGCGGAATGCCTTTCGTTATGCTATGAAGAATTAGACCTTAAAGCCTTTCTAGGTAAATTAAATGACTATTATCAATCATTTATTGATGTCCACAAGAAAAAAATAGTAATGCAATTATCGAGCCCGATCCCACAATTTATTCAACTAGACTCAACTCAATTCTATCAACTAATCACTAATTTTATTAATAATGCCTTTAAGCACAGTACAGGTAATAGGGTTATTTACGATATAAAAATACTACCTTGTGACACAGATGACAGTGCTAAATTAGGTTACATCAGAGTATCGATAAAAGACTTTGGTAATGGCATGGTCAAAAGCGCGGAAGAAGCATTTAGAAATCCGTTTACCACTTATTCTTCTGTTAAGCAGGCGGAACCAAGTATCGGTATAGGCTTGTATACTTCCAAGTCAGTGATTGAAAGTATTGGTGGTAAAATTAAGATCAGAAGCCAACCAGGTAAAGGTACTTTGGTGATATTTCACTTCCCTTATAAAGTGTCAAATAAACACCATTTAACTAACACTAAAGCGAATGTAGTAAGCAAAGTTGATCATACTAAACCTCATCAAACTCATACTTACCCGTTAAGGGTGAATAATAAAAATAGAGTCGTGCTTTTAGTTGAAGACAATCGCTTTGATCTCGCTGTATGTAAATCTCTATTAGAAAGTAATGGTTATAAGGTCATTACTGCTGTTAATGAGGCGGAATCGATTACAGCATTGCAGCGCTACATGAGTAAATATGGTTATTCTGAACAATCCCCATTAATTGTATTGATGGACTATATATTAGGTGAATCCAATGGCCTAACACTAATAGAAAAACTCAAACAATATGGATATAACTCCCTTCGCTACTTCATTTTATCTGCTAACTCCGAAAATGAAATCCCAAAACTAAGTCTTTCAAATGATATTGTATTCTTACAAAAACCATTAAAAGTCAATCAACTGGAACAGTATTTAGCGCTAAGTTAAGGTGATAGTAGAATCTATACAAGATAATATCGCTATGTAAGTAGGGCAAAGTGCGGTGAGGTGTGCGTGATAGTTGTGCCGTGTTGAGTTAGAAGTTACTGTCGTGTGTTGAGCATTGAATAAGCCTATACCGCGACGCTCATTTGCCCTTGGTAGGTTAACTGCGATTGCCGCAGCAGTATAACTGGCCAGCTAAACAACTATCGTAAACCGCTCTAAATCTTCAATTCGCAGCAAAATGCCTCACTACTTACTAATCCACAACAAGTGAATTATACGCTAGATACACTACTCGAGCTAAAGCGACTGCAAACAACATGATTTTATGTCAGTTAATCCTAAGTGATCATGCTCTGGCTAAAATAAGTCTGTTTTGGTTAATTTTGTACTTAATAACTGATTAAAACTCTAACCCGTTTTCAACACGGTTAAAAACCAAGCAAATGAGCCAGTGCACTTCACAACAAAATGAGACCACTTTGATAAACAAGTTATTTTAGTGTTCAAGATCATTAATGGACAATTACCAATAGATCAGCGATGTTAGTTAAGGATATTGCTCGTTGTTCTATTTGATGTAAAAGGAATTTCATTATCAAACCTTGGTTCGCTTTTTCCAGTTTTAATCCTGATTGGCTAAATTCAAAAGCTCTGCCCGCAATGCTAGGTTTTCTTGGGGTTTTGAGCACGTGTATGCCGAATACAGCCAGCTCGGCTGACTTTGTCGGCACATTTGCTTGTAAAAGCTGTCATGAGCAAGCCTTTAAAGACTGGCAAGGTTCTGATCATGATATGGCGATGAAGCACGCTGATGAACAAAGCGTATTTGGAGACTTTAATCAGATCACTATCAACCATCAGAACCAACAATACCGATTCTTTAAGAAGCAAGAGAGTTATTGGGTAAACCTTGCTGATCGCCAGGGTAAATTGACTGATTACCAGATAAGCTTCACCTTTGGTTACTACCCACTGCAGCAGTACATGGTTGAGTTCGAAGACGGTCGAGTGCAACTTATTCCTTTTGCTTGGGATAATCGCAAGGTTGAAGATGGTGGTCAAAAGTGGTTTTACCTTTATCCAAATAACAGTGCTCAACATCAGGACTTCTATTGGTTAAATGCCGGGCAAAACTGGAATCACATGTGTGCCGATTGCCACTCAACCAATGTGAAGAAAAATTATAATCCGCAAACGAACCGATTTGATACTCAATTTTCAGAAATTAATGTTGGCTGTGAAGCCTGCCATGGCGCAGCAAGCGATCACCTTTCTTGGGCTAACGACTCACCAAGTAAAAACGCTAACAATGAAGGCGCATCTTCCGCTTTAGTCATCGCTGAAACCCCATTTAAAGGGTTTGATCGAACTCTTGCTAAATCCGTTGCCCAATGGCAACGCTCGAATTTGGGCTCAGCTAGAAGCTCTAGTGAAAACACTGCTAAACCTTTGGCAAAACAAGATAGTCAACAGCTTCAAACCTGCGCCCAGTGTCATAGTCGTAGATTACAGCTCAATGACAAAGAGCCTTTGGTAACTAAACCATTTGGGGACCGCTATCAGTTGAATCTTATTGCTCAGGCGCAATACTTTGATGATGGTCAGGTCTATGATGAAAATTATGTCTATGGATCATTTTTACAGTCGAAAATGCATGAAAATAGCGTGGTTTGCAGTAATTGTCATAATCCACATACCACCGAGTTAATATTACAGGAAAATTCACTTTGTAGTCAGTGCCATGAGCCTGGCACATTTGATACCAGCGAACATCATAAACACGATAACAACACTGGTAGCTTGTGTGTTAATTGCCATATGCCTGAAACAACTTATATGCAAATTGATGACAGACGTGATCATAGTTTCAGTATCCCTGTCCCGGCGAATACTCAACGATTAGGTTCTCCGAACGCATGTAACCAATGTCATGATGACAAATCAACTCAGTGGGCAATTGAGCATTCAACGTCTTGGTATCCAGAGTTAAACACTTTTGTACCGCAGCACTTTAGTAGCGCTTTTGCCAGTGCTAGAGCCGGTAATCCTAACTCTGTTGATGCTTTGTCTTATCTATCTCAGGACCACCAGCAAGCCAATATTATTCGAGCTGCCGCCATTGAGCGTTTACAGCAATTTACTGGACGAAATGGGATTGTAGCGATCGCAAGAGCAGTAAAACATCAAGATGAAATGTTAAGGGTCGCAGCAGTCGAAGGTAGCAGCCCATATACTATTGCCGAACGATGGCAAATGCTGGCACCTTTGTTGACCGATGAAGTGTTAATGATCAGATCCCAAGCCGCTGCAGCACTTGCAAACTATTGGCAACAGCTATCAAGTCAGCAACAAGCTCAACTAGAAGCGCCATTAAAAGAATATATTGAGATCCTCAGCTTTAATGCTGATAGAGGCTTTGCGCGCACAAATTTAGGTAATTTATATGCAAACCAGGGTTTTGCAAACAAAGCCGAAGCAAGTTACAAGGCTTCTATCGATGTACAACCGAATTTTGCCGGCGCATATACTAATCTTGCTGATTTATATCGCTCACAAGGTAAAGAATCTGCGGCGGTTCAAATACTAGAGCAAGGCATTATTGCCAAGCCCGACTCGGGTACTCTGCGCTTTAGTCAAGCGTTAGCCCTACTACGCAGCAAACAAAATGATGCCGCGCTAAAGAGCCTTAAAATGGCAACTAAGCTTGAACCTAATAATGGCCGATTTTGGTATGTCTACGCAATTGCATTAACACCTTACTCCATTGGTGAAGCTGCTACCGCGTTTAATAAGGCTTATCAAGTGAGTGGTAATCCACAGTACCTTTTCGCTTTATGTGAGTTGATGATCGATAATCGTTCACCGCAAAGTTTGCAGTGTTTAAACAAACTGACCCCATTGGTGCCGAACAATGTAGTTGAAGACCTTAGAGCACGGCTGCCGAAGTAACAGATGACAGTTATTAAATAGTGGTCGGCTAATTCTTGCTACGGCTAATTGAACTAGGTATAGGCTTTCAATGCCAGTGATGAGCCCAATTAATTACACAGGCTTACTTTAGTGGCGTATTAAAACTCAATCGCAAAAATATCGAAATAAAAATCAACTCATCAATATTCTTGATATTAAAAACTTGGCTTAATTGCTAAGCAAAATAGATTGTACTTGATATAAAACTTAGGTAAAACGAATTAGCGGAGTAATTTATTCACATCAAAATCTGCAGATACTTAGTGAAAGTCGCTCAGACTTTATAACTGCTTTTTGTATCACTTTTCTATTAACGGGTTTCTTTGCTCGGTTTGATATAGCTTTGATAAACCAGGTTTCGAAGCTTCTGATTCGATTCGACCATTCTACTATGGTAAATATATTGGGCTCATGTAAACTCATAACATACTGACTTATCGGATAAGTTCATGAGCCAACGTACCCTTCATACTCTGTTTAAACCTAAATCTGTTGCCATCATTGGCGCGTCAAATAAACCCAAACGAGCGGGGAATGTATTAATGAAAAACCTGCTGTCTGGAGGTTTTTCAGGGCCTATTATGCCGGTAACCCCTAAATATGAAGCGGTATTGGGCGTATTAGCTTATCCAAACATAGAATCTTTACCTCTAAAACCGGATTTAGCCATTGTTTGTACCGCGGCGACTAGAGTGCCTGCAATCATTGAAACTCTGGCTCAATTTGGCTGCAAAGTCGCTATCGTGATGGCATCGGGCCTTGGTGATGAGTTAACCGAAGATGGTATAAGCTTACTCACTGTCACTCAGCAAACCGCTAGACGTTATGGCATGCGTATTCTTGGTCCAAATAGCTTAGGGATGATACTGCCAAACCTTGGGTTAAACGCTAGCCTTGCCCATACAGCTGCACTACCCGGTAAAATTGCATTTGTGTCGCAATCAGCTGCAATATGTACCACTGTACTTGATTGGGCGAATAACAAAGGCATTGGCTTTTCATCGTTTATTTCTCTTGGCGACGCCAATGACATTAACTTTGATGAGTTACTTGATTACCTAGGCAGAGACTCTAAAACCGATGCAATTTTACTTTATGTCGACTCGGTTAATGAAAAGCGTCACTTCTTATCGGCAGCGCGAGCAGCGTCGCGTAACAAGCCTATTTTAGTCATCAAGTCTGGTAGAAGTATTGAGGGGACCAGCGCGGCAAAACTTCACACTGGCGGTGTTGCAGGAAACGATGCCGTGTATGAAGCAGCCTTTAGGCGAGCGGGTATGCTTAGGGTAAACGATCTTATCGAGCTATTTGCCGCTGTAGAGACGCTAGCTCACTCTAGACCGTTACAAGGTGAGCGCCTTGGGATCATCAGCAACGGCGGTGGCCCTGCAGTGTTAGCGCTCGATGAACTTATATTAGGCGGTGGCAAACTACCCTCTTTATCCACTGAGATCTATCAAAGATTAAACGCCCTACTTCCTAAAAGTTGGTCTGGCCAAAACCCGGTAGATATCGGGGGGGACTCGGACGCACTGCGCTATGCCAAATCACTAGAAATTCTGATGGATAGTGACGATCTAGATGCCATTTTAGTACTGCACTCACCATCAGCTTTAGGCGAGAGTGTTGAGATTGCAGAAGCAATAGCTGAAACAATTGCAAAGCATCCGAACCGTAATAGAGTCAATGTCTTAACTAATTGGAGTGGTGAAGATTCTGCTTATGAAGCGCGTAAACACTTTTCAAAATCCCGAATTCCAACCTACAGAACACCGGAAGGCGCTGTGGGCGCGTTTATGCATATGGTTGAGTATCGTCGTAACCAAAAACTGCTCCAGGAAGTACCACAATCTATCCCCGTTAATATTCCAGCTGATACCGCTACCGCAAGAACCAAGCTTCAACAAGCAATAGATTCTGGTAAAACTCTGTTAGAGACCCATGAATCCCGCGTGATTTTAGCGGCTTACGGTTTAAATACTGTTGATACTTGGTTTGCTAATAACCCAGATCAGGCTGTTGAATATGCGAAACAAGCCGGTTACCCAATTGCACTAAAAGTGCAATCACCTGATATTCATCACAAGTCAGACGTACACGGCGTAATGCTAAATTTAACCTCAGACTTAGAAGTTAAACAAGCGGCTAAAGCCATGATTGAACGCGTAATGTCACTTAACCCCGATGCAAAAATTGAAGGGTTAATCGTACAGAAAATGGCGCTAACCGCGGGGGCGCAAGAGATCCGTGTTGCCGTTGCCAATGACCCGGTATTTGGCCCTGCTATTTTGCTCGGCGAAGGGGGGTCCGAATGGGAACCAACTAAAGATGCCGTCGTTGCGCTACCGCCTCTTAACATGACACTAGCCCGTTATATGGTGATCCAAGCACTCAAGACTCAAAAACTTAGGGATCGCCATTTACCACTTGGGTTAAATATGAATGCGCTATGTGTATTGCTTACACAAATATCGCATTTAATTATTGATTGCCCTGAAATAGCGACCTTAGATTTAAACCCTGTTTTGTGCGCAGGCGAGAATATTACCTTGCTTGACGTTAATATTGGCCTTAATCCTGAACCTGTTGATAATGCCTCAAGGCTGGCAATCTCCCCTTACCCTAAAGAACTAGAAGAGATTGCTACCCTAAAAAATGGCAACCAAGTAATGCTGCGGCCGATTCTTCCTGAAGATGAACCTAAACATATGGCCTTTGATAATTCACTATCTGACGAAGACAGGTACAAACGTTACTTTGGCGTACGCTCGAAAATGACTCATGAGGAAATGGCGGTATTAACCCAGATTGACTACGCCCGTGAGATGGCTTTTATAGCCACAGCGTTAGGTGATGATGGCGAAGAAACCACCTTAGGTGCAATTAGAGCCTCAATTGACCCTGATAATACAGAAGCAGAGTTTGCCATGGCTGTACGCAGTAATTACCAAGGCCAGGGATTAGGTAAGTTATTACTTGAGAAGTTGGTGCGCTACTACAAACAAAATGACACCTTAGCCCTTACTGGGTTTACCATGTTTGAAAATAGAAATATGGCCAGCCTTGCTAAACATTTAGGCTTTACAGTGACATTTGATATGGAAGAACGTCTAATTAATATGCATATGGATTTAAAGCCTGCATCAAACGACTAACTTTAATCATCTCGCACTAATCTGTTAACTAAAAAGGCCACCAGCATAAGCTAGTGGCCTTTTTAGTATTCTTTATAGATAACTGCTTTACTAAATCGGCGTTTCAATAACGGGCTCGCCAACGACGCAATTGCGCCCAGATGACTTTGCGCGATATAAAGCTTCGTCAGCACGTAAAAAGTAGCTATCTTTATCATCTGTAGGCTTGAGTGACGCAACACCTACTGACACAGTAATATTGCCTAACGGTAGCTTTTTCTCTTTACCGATAGTTAAGTTACGCTCGGCAATTTTACGTCTAATATTATCCGCAACTTTTTGAGCGTTTAGATGGTTAGTTTGCGGCAGCAAAATTACGAACTCTTCGCCACCGTAACGTGCAACAAAATCAGCACCTTTAACCGAACTCTTCAATGCCTGAGCAACATAAGTTAATACCTTGTCGCCGATTAAATGTCCGTGCGTATCATTAAATTTCTTAAAGTAATCAATATCAATCACCAGCAAGCTACTTTCAAAGTTAGGCTGACTAAAACTATCAATATGGCTAATCACTTCTTGATCGAAAGCTCGGCGATTATGTAATGAAGTCAGCTGATCTGTCATCGCAACGGAACGAAGCTCGGCCATTTCGGACTTAAGAGCATCAACCTCCTGCGTCATACTATGCAGACTTTTATCCATTTCAAGATTCGTATTGATGATTTGTTCGAGCTCTAAGCTAACACCATCAACAAGCTTCTGCATGACGAGTTGATCTGGTTGTTCTTTTAAAGCAGTATCAAATTCACTCAGTGATTCAGAAAACCGTGACGTACCTTTTGTCATACTGGCAATTTTTGCAATTAAGCTGTTAATTAAAACTTGAGTTTCAATTTGGACATTTTCAATGACTTCAGAGGAGTTGACCTGAATATAGGTTTTATACAGGCTGCTACATACCTCAGGAGTAAACGCTAATCTGTTAGCTAAAAAACCATCAATTGCACGCTTTAGGTCGAGGTTAATTCCTTTATAGTATTCGTACCATACAGCGTAATTGTCAGGGGTAACAGGTATGTTCAACTCTGACATCTTAGGTACTGCATGGCGTAATATCTTTGCCGACAGCTCAGTTTCTGATAATTGCTGCGCCACATCCATAAATTAGTAACCCCTTATTGATATCCATACTTATCAATACTTTATACAAAAAAAGCCTGCTTAACAGCCTATTTTTACAGAAAGTCTATTATTAAAGGAGTTTATTTTCTGCAGCGAGCAAAAATATCAGTGCTCTGCCGGTAAACATCGCTAGTGACATTTAACAGACCCAGTAAGCTATCAAATAGATTGTCATGGGAAAAACCACCGGACTTAGCATACTTATTCAAGCAACCTAAATCTAAATTGTTCTGTGTAGCAAAATCTTCAGAGAACCAACCCAAGAAAGGAATATGAGTTTGCTCTTTTGGTGCAAATGCATAAGGCGCACCGTGCAAATACATGCCGCTTTCACCTAAAGACTCTCCATGATCAGACAGATATAGCATAGCTGTATCAAATCTAGTTTCTTGCTGCTTTAGCTTATCAACTACCAATGACACAATATAATCAGTGTACAAGATCGTATTGTCGTAGGTATTTAACAGCTCTTGTTTACTGCAGTTTTGTATATCGCTACGCTGACAATCTGGCACAAATTTACGGTGACTTTCAGGGTAGCGCTGGTAATAGGTTGGCCCATGAGAACCAATTAGGTGTAATACTATCAAAGTGTCTTCTAGCTTTATTTGCCCTAATCTCGCCACTAACTCATCAACTAGTACTTCGTCATAGCAAGACTCACCATTGCACCATTTAGAATTATTGTTATGATCAATAACGATATTTTCAACGTGCTGGCATACTCCTTTACAGCCACTATCATTGTCTAGCCACTGTAATTGTATTCCTGCATGTTTTAATACGTCGATAGCACCGTCTTGTGCTTTCGCTCGACGTTCGTCATAGTTTTCACGACCCATTCTTGAAAACATACAAGGCAAAGAAACCGCCGTTGCAGTGCCACATGAGCGCGTGTCATTAAAGACAACTAAATCGTGCTTTTGAGTATGAGAGTTTGTCGGCTTGTCGTAACCGTAATAGCTATAGTTCATCGCACGAGCAGTTTCACCTACCAGTAACACAACTAGGTTAGGTTTCTTTTTTTGGCTAGAGTTATGAGCATCTAAACCCAATTGTTTGTATTCAAGTGGCGACTGTAAGTAATTAAGATTAACGAATTTAACCGTAGAACCGATAAAGTATGTTGGGATTATGGAGCGTTTGATTAAACTATTATTGCGGCCAAATGCTAAATAATTTTCATAATAAAATGCGGCAATAAGTAGAACACCACCAAGCATTGCTAGCATAAACAAGACTTTATGCAGTAGCTCTTTAGTAAAAGGTTTGTATGTAATATTAACTTTGTAAATCAATAACGCCGGGATCCCGCCTGTTATAACTAGATTGGCAATAGACACCCAATTGAGGTAAGTCGCAGCTTCAGCTTGGTTGGTTTGGACCATGTTTTCAATCATGCCATAGTCAAAAATAACGCCATATTGCAACTCAGCAAAGAAAACGCAAGATGACAGTATTGTCAGCCCAATAAAAAATGGCTTGGCTATATACTTGATGCTAAAAAGACTAAATAAAAATGACAGTATAAACACTAAAAAGAACGGAATCGTAGCTATAAACAGCATGTTCACGTTAGCTTGTTTATCGATCCCGTGCTTTACAATATTAAAGAATGGAATATTGAACACGCAGACATAATAAAGCGCAAGAATAAAAGTAAATTGGATGCTGTTTAGATTTTTAAGACGTGATAGCACAGGAATTGCTCACTTTATTTGATGACGAGTAATAACGGTTTATGGCCTTCCTTGCCACTAGCCTTCAGTCGGCACTTTCGCTTTAATTTTAGCACCATAGGGCTGCGCTAAAAAGTGATTAGCTAGAAATAGCCGCTATTTAGTATCAAAATGTATCGCTCAATGGCGATAAGATTGGTACCAAAGCTAGTCACTAAAAATATTTGGATGATTTCAATTTGGAGTATGGCTTACTTTCTTGCTGAATTTGTAAGCCATTAAATGGTTAGGTTAAACTAAATGGCCAATATTCAGAGTAATACAATTTGGGAGACAATCTATTAAAACTCTTTATTAATTCTCTCGAAAAATTCTAATAACTTAGCACGTTCACTATCATCAAACTTGGCCGTTAAATCTTGTGTTAGTTGCATATGCAACTTATCGTGTTCGGTAAACATCATATGACCATTTTCGGTCAGCTCAATTAAAATTGAGCGCCGATCATTAGCATGAGGTACACGATTAACCAAACCAGCATCAACCATTTTGTCGACTTGAACAGTAAGCGTCCCCGTGGTCACCCCTATTTTTTGCGCAAGTTCTTTCATTCGCATTGGACCATTCAGCCCTAATATTTCAACTGTATGTACTTGAGGCAAACTAAAGCCTTTATCTTTAACTACGGCCATCTCCCAAGATGATAACTTCTCATAAAACTCAATCATGGCATGATTTAGACTATCACCTTGGTTTTTCATTAGTTTATTTACTCTTATTGATAAGGCGTCTATTGTGCCTCAGCCACATGATTCACTTCAATAGTGACATGAGATAAGCGTTTAAAATATGAAAGCTTATTTTTATAATATTCGACTCCTTTTCCATCAGGACTTTCAATGACAAAACTTGCAGCGTAGTGATCAGCACTGACTTTCCAAATATGTAAGTCCACCACTCGTGCTCCTTCTTGTTCAATACTGACTGTTACCTGATCAATATAAGATTGCTCAATACTCGCATCGAGTAACACTGGGCTTGTTTGCTTTAGTAAGCCCCATGCCCAACGACTAATAATGATACCACCGATGATCCCCATTAATGGGTCTAACCAAGTTAATCCAAAATATTTGCCCATTAATAGGGCTGCGATTGCCAGTACAGAGGTAAGCGCATCGGCAAGAACATGGAAATACGCCGCACGTAAATTGTGATCATGTCCGTGACTCTCTTCATGGTGGCTATGATGATCGTGATGTTCATGACAGTGGCCATGTCCATCGCCATGTGAGTGACCATGATGATCTTTAAGTAAAAATGCGCTTGCTATGTTTACAGTAAGTCCAATAAAGGCGACCAAAATGGCCTGATCGAATTGAATTTCATGGGGCTTAAATATTCTAATACCAGATTCAACCAACATCACCAGCGCCACAACCCCAAGCGCAATCGCACTGGTATAGCCGCCCAGAACACTCACCTTTCCCGTACCATATGAAAACTCAGCTGAATTGGCATTATTCCGTGCATAACGATAAGCAAAAAGTGTAATCATAAATGCCGCTGCATGTGTGCCCATATGCCAGCCATCTGCTAGCAAAGCCATCGAGCCATACATTGTTCCAGCTACAATTTCAGCTAACATAGTTACTATCGTTAGCAACAGAACATAAGCAGTATTTCGTTCACCTGCACTATTTAAATTTGAAAAGCCTTGTTTGTGCTGACAGTTAATTTGCACTTGCTCCCCCTTAAGCATAAAAATACCTTCTTTCCTTTTCTAATTATGTACGGTGTTACTCAGCACATAGCCTTATAACTACTATTTAAAAGCAACTTTGCCCAATTTCTGAATAATTAACTCTAGCTATATTGGCTCTTTCAACAAACTAGCAATGTTGACTAGCTTATGACGCAAAGGAGTCACACTCATTCAGCCTCAGTGAAGGAGTTACTTTGAAAAAAGTATAATTTGAACTCAGAGTAATTTGATCATCAAACAAAGTTTGAACCTGTCAGTACAGTATTTCAAGGAAAACTCGGGTTACTGTGATCGAGATCAATTTGTACTGAACAGCGGAATTAGCTAAATTTTTTGGATAATTTAACAGCGATACGAACTGTTTTTTGCTTGAGGATAGGTTAAAAGGAATGTTTTGTTTAAACAGGAGGAAGAAGATAATCGTTTGAATTAAAATGTATTTTTTAGTTGAAAGTAAATAAAATTAAAAAAATACAATATTTTTTAACCCTTTTTAAAATCTAGGCCGTTCATATAGATATTGAATACGAACAATACTTTTATTTTGGAGAATTTATGACTTTATTCACTCAACGCAAAAATAAGTTTAGCCGTGCCTTGTTAGCAACTTCTTTAGTTTTTGGCGCTTTTTCTTTTAATGTGAATGCTACAAGTCCTACTCACCCGTCTGGATTGAATCAAAATATGATAACGACCCAAATGTATAGTGCTAGCAATTATGTTTCTATCAACGAAACCAAAATGTACCCAAAGCCTGCAGCCGGGCAAGAACAACACATTTTAACCCTACCAAAAATCGAGAATGAAAGTGATTACATGATAGAAATTGAGATCGGCCAAACACAAATGGTTGATTGCAATAAACATGGTCTGATTGGGGAGCTGAAACAGTTATCAGTTGAAGGTTGGGGTTACAATTATTATCAAGTAGACACCATAGTTGATGGGCCGAGTACGATGATGGCCTGCTTTGAAAAAGCGAAAACGGCTAAGTTTTTATCGATTAATGCCGATCTAATACTTAACTATGATAGCCGCTTAGCAAAAGTATTTTACCTTCCGGAAAACAGCCAGTTGCGTTATCGCGTATGGAAAGTTGAAACTGAATTTAGCTATTCAGGCCAAGCTAAGTAACCAACAATATACATTATGGTATTTTCGAAAGTTAGGCGCTAACTACGCCTTGCTTTCTGCTTTCTGCTTTCTGCTTTCTGCTTTCTGCTTTCTGCTTTCTAGATAGTATTTAAGCAGCTTCCAGCTGTCATTAATTTCCCTTACGCCAAAAAGCACTCGGTATCGATTCTTGAAACAGTTTATTTTTAGAAGAATAAAAATGACTCGGGAAACCAACATCTATAGCGCTTGCTCATTTTTGTTTGATTTTAAAAATATCAACTGCAACTATTGCAAATGCAACTATTTCTCTTTGTTTTTATTTACTTTTTTACTACAGAGGTCTCATTTTACGACTAAGATTAAAGATAGGAGGTAAAGAATATTTATCTCTAATCTTATCATTTGTGCGTTTCAGGGGGCCGGTTATGAGTATATTTGAGCATTACCAACAGCGCTATGAGAAAAAACTAGACGAAGAGTATTCGTTAGAAGACTTTTTGAAAATCTGTAAGCAAGACCGCAGTGCCTATGCATCTGCAGCAGAGCGACTATTAACGGCCATTGGCGAGCCAGAAGTCATTGATACCTCCAAGGATCCGGTTTTAAGCCGACTGTTTTCAAATCGGCTAATTTCACGATATCCAGCATTTAAAGATTTTTACGGCATGGAGGAAGCCATTGAACAAATCGTGGCTTACCTTAAACATTCAGCTCAAGGCTTAGAAGAGTCTAAACAGATCTTGTATTTACTTGGACCTGTCGGTGGTGGTAAATCATCTCTTGCGGAGAAGCTAAAAGCCTTGATGCAAGATGTTCCAGTATATGTATTAACCGCGGACGGTGTCCGAAGCCCTGTTAATGATCACCCTTTCTGTTTATTTAATTTAGATGAAGACGGCGACATTCTTAAGCAAGAATACAATATTCCTGACCGCTATCTGAAAACAATCATGTCACCTTGGGCTGTAAAACGCTTACACGAATTTGGCGGTGATATTTCTAAGTTTAAAGTCGTTAAAGTTTACCCTTCTATTCTTGATCAATTAGCTATCGCTAAAACCGAACCTGGAGATGAAAATAATCAGGACATTTCATCACTTGTAGGTAAAGTAGATATTCGTCAGCTAGAGCATTATGCACAACACGATGCCGACGCCTATTCATATTCAGGTGCATTATGTCGTGCTAACCAAGGCATGATGGAGTTTGTGGAGATGTTTAAAGCACCTATTAAGGTGTTACACCCTCTACTAACAGCAACTCAGGAAGGTAATTACAACGGTACAGAAGGCTTATCTGCACTGCCTTTTAGTGGGATCATTCTAGCTCACTCCAACGAGTCAGAGTGGACCACATTCAGAAACAATAAAACTAATGAAGCTTTCTTAGACAGGGTTTACATTGTAAAAGTACCTTATTGCCTAAGAATTTCAGAAGAAGTTCGTATTTACGAAAAACTACTCAGCAACTCTGAACTCGCCAATACCCCGTGTGCTCCTGGTACGCTTGAAACCTTGGCACAATTTACTGTTTTATCAAGAGTTGTAGCGCCTGAAAATTCATCAATTTATTCAAAAATGCGAGTCTATGATGGTGAGAGTTTGAAAGATACCGATCCTAAAGCTAAGTCTTATCAGGAGTATCGTGACTATGCTGGTGTCGATGAAGGCATGTTGGGACTATCCACCCGTTTTGCCTTTAAGATCTTGTCGCGGGTATTTAATTTCGACCATACCGAAATTGCCGCTAACCCGGTTCACCTATTCTATGTATTAGAGCGTCAAATCGAGCAAGAACAATTCCCAACAGAAATGGCTGAGCGCTACTTAGAGTTTTTAAAAGGTTACCTCATTCCAAAATATGTTGAGTTTATTGGTAAAGAGATCCAAACCGCTTATTTAGAGTCTTACTCAGAATATGGTCAGAATATTTTTGATAGGTACGTCACCTATGCCGATTTCTGGATTCAGGATCAAGAATATAGAGATCCTGAAACAGGCCAGCTATTTGATAGAGCTGCATTGAATGCAGAGCTAGAAAAAATAGAAAAGCCAGCAGGAATAAGCAATCCAAAGGATTTTAGAAATGAAATTGTTAACTTTGTCCTTCGCGCACGTGCTAACAACGAAGGCATGAATCCGCTATGGACGAGCTATGAAAAACTTAGAACGGTAATTGAGAAAAAGATGTTTTCAAATACCGAAGATCTATTACCTGTGATTTCTTTCAATGGCAAGACCTCAACAGATGATCAACGTAAACATGATGACTTTGTGAATCGAATGATGGAAAAAGGCTACACCCAAAAACAAGTAAGACTGCTTTCAGAGTGGTACTTGAGAGTAAGAAAGTCTTCTTAAAAAGCCCAAGGGGGAGCTTGCTCCCCCCCATTTGGCTAGGAGGTGCGCATGACAAGTTTTATTGATAGAAGGCTTAATGCTAAAGGTAAAAGTACCGTTAATAGACAACGCTTTATTAATCGTTATAAAAAGCAAATTAAAAAGGCTGTTAGCGATGCAGTTACACGTCGTAGTGTTACGGACGTCGATAAAGGCGAAAAAATTAGTATCCCAACACGTGACATTAGTGAACCCACTTTTCACCAAGGAAGTGGTGGAGTAAGAGAAAGAGTTCATCCCGGCAATGATAAATTTGCTCAAGGCGATCAAATAGAGCGTCCACCGTCGGGTCAGGGACAAGGTGCAGGTCAAGGAGAGGCCTCTGATTCCGGCGAAGGCCAAGATGACTTTGTATTTGAGATCTCAAAAGATGAATATTTAGAGCTGTTATTTGAAGATCTTGAGCTACCTAACCTACAAAATAACCGTTTAAACAAACTTGTTGAATATCAAGTATATCGAGCAGGTTTTACCAACGACGGAGTCCCTGCCAATATCAATATCGTGCGATCACTACGTTCGTCACTTGCCCGCAGAACGGCAATGACTTCAACCAAAAAAAACAAGTTATCTCAATTAGAGAATGAACTTGACCAACTGGAAAATAAACCCGGTTCTGATGCTGAACGAATCATGGCGTTAAAAGCTGAAATAATCGATCTTAAACAGCGGATTAAAAAAGTTCCTTTTATCGATACATTCGATTTACGCTATAACAATTATGCAAAACGTGAAGTACCATCTAGCCAAGCGGTTATGTTTTGTTTGATGGACGTATCCGGCTCTATGGATCAGGCCACAAAAGACATGGCAAAACGTTTTTACATTCTATTGTATCTATTTTTAACTCGTACCTATAAAAACTTAGATGTTGTGTACATTCGTCATCACACCCAGGCAAAAGAAGTAGATGAACATGAATTCTTCTATTCGCAAGAAACTGGTGGCACCATAGTTTCGAGTGCTTTGAAACTAATGCACGAGATCCAGCAAAAACGTTACCCAGAAAATGAGTGGAATATCTATGCAGCCCAAGCTTCTGATGGTGATAATTGGGCAGACGACTCCCCTTCTTGCCATGAACTACTCGAGAAAAAGCTATTGCCAGTCGTTCGCTACTTCAGCTACATAGAGATCACTAACCGCGCTCATCAAACACTATGGCGAGAGTATGAAGATCTGCAAAAGTCTCATGACAACATCGCAGTACAACATATAAAACAGGCTGAAGATATATATCCTGTATTTAGAGAACTATTTAAAAAGCAGGCTGTTTAGGAGGCGCTATGGATACTCCAAATAAAAGAACACCACTAGACGATGGCCCAGATTGGAACTTCGATCTACTACAAACCTACTTAACTGAAATTGAGCGAGTTGCAGGGATCTATCGCTTAGATGCCTACCCAAATCAAATTGAAGTTATTACTGCCGAACAAATGATGGATGCTTATGCAGGAATAGGCATGCCGATTGGCTACACACACTGGTCGTTTGGTAAAAGGTTTATTGAAACTGAGCAAGGCTATAAGCGTGGACAAATGGGTTTAGCTTACGAAATTGTTATTAACTCCGATCCGTGTATCGCCTATTTAATGGAAGAAAATACTATTACGATGCAAGCCTTAGTCATGGCCCATGCTAGCTTTGGTCATAATAGTTTCTTTAAAGGTAACTACCTTTTTAAAACTTGGACTGATGCCAGTTCTATAATCGATTACTTAGTGTTTGCTAGAAACTACATCAGTGAATGTGAAGAGCTATATGGAATTGAGAAAGTAGAAAGCATTATTGACTCCTGTCATGCATTAATGAGTTATGGTGTTGACCGTTATAAGCGCCCTAGCGAAATATCATTCAAAGAAGAAAAGATGCGCCAGAAAGACAGAGAGGCTTACTTGCAAAGCCAAGTAAATGAGCTTTGGCGCACGATTCCTGATTCACCGCAAGAGGAAGCTAAGCAGGAAAAAGTGAACTTTCCTGCTGAACCACAAGAAAATATTCTCTATTTCATTGAAAAAAACGCGCCACTTTTGGAACCTTGGCAACGTGAAATAGTTAGAATTGTCCGCAAGATGGGGCAGTACTTTTATCCACAAAAACAAACTCAAGTTATGAATGAGGGCTGGGCTACCTTTTGGCACTACACCATTTTAAACCACCTCTACGATGAAGGCTTAGTTACTGACCGGTTTATGTTGGAGTTTTTACAAAGCCATACTAACGTGGTTGCTCAGCCAAGCTATAACAGCCCTTATTACAGTGGCATAAATCCCTATGCTTTGGGGTTTAATATGTTTGTCGATATTCGTCGGATTTGCGAAAACCCTACCGAAGAGGATAAAGAGTGGTTTCCAGAAATCGCAGGTAGTGATTGGTTAACGACACTGCACTTCGCTATGGAAAACTTCAAAGATGAAAGCTTTATTAGCCAATATCTATCGCCAAATATTATTAGGCAATTTAAGCTTTTCTCTATTCTTGATGATGATAGAAGAAACCATATTAGCGTTTCAGCAATCCACGATGACGCTGGATATAAAGAGATCAGAGAAAAACTGTCGCAGCAGTATAACCTATCCAACTTGGAACCTAACATTCAGGTTCAAAATGTAGAAGTCAGTGGCGATCGCTCGATAACATTACGCTATATACCTAACTCAAGGATCCCCCTAGCTGATACCTGCCATCAAGTCGTTAAACACCTGCATCGTTTGTGGGGCTTCGATGTCAAACTAGAACTCTATGATGACGGCGACACAAGCCTAATAGCAGCTTGCCCTGAAAAAAATGAAGAATAACAGCCAATATTGGTACCATTGAGCCATAAAAAAAGCGCCTTATTAGGCGCTTTTTATCAAATCAGCTTAGATTAAGCGAATTTGAAGTCAACGTGTTCGATCATTGGCTTGAACGCATGGCGTTGCATGTCTTGAACGCGAACTTTAACGTCTTTACCTTCTAGAGCAATAGTTAGCTCAGAAGTGTAGAAATCTTGGTTCTCTTGAATGTTGATGATATCTTTGTGTTCAAAAACAATAGAGATAGCTTCTTTACCTGGACCGTAGATAACACCAGGAACTTTCTTAGCGTGACGTAGGCGGCGGCTCGAACCTTTCCCGATTTCTGTACGAACTTGTGCAGCGATAGTATAAGACATAGTAAACTCACTTAATAAAAATAATAATAATAATATAATAAAGCCACGATTTTCGACCAACCATGACTTTGTTTAAAGCGGGCGGATTCTAACACAGAATATTTATACGTACAAAGTATATGACGCGCGATTTGGATATATTAATGGATAAACTTACTACCAATTTCTTACAGGTCCAGTATCTATGTGAATAAAGCCAGAATTTGGATAATAACCAACTCCACCAAGCTTCAATTCAATCGCCGCTTCACGAATTTGTGCGAGTTTAACTCCGGGTAACGCTAAATCTAATGCCATCCCTTTCATGTGATAGCTCTTCTTCGCCACACCATTACTTTTTTTAGCAAGCATAGCATTGGTCTTTGGTGAGCGGTAACCGGAAATAATATGCAACTCATCTTCAAAACTCAAAGACTCTGTTAGCTGAAAAGCAAAATCAAACAGTCTTTTATCCATTGGCGCAGATTCATTTAGTCGGTGATCTCTAAGCACCTGACTAAAATCCGTCAGAATTTCATTTTGATAATCACCATCAATCCAGTAGCTTCCATGCCCACGTTCACCTGTATGACGATTATAGAAACCTAAGCTTCTAACTCCTTTCGTTGAACGACTTGCTTGGGCTTTTGAAGGCAACATTGAAAACATTGCTACACCACCTAAGCCTAATAATAACTGTCTACGCGAGCTACATACTACTGACACACATCCACCACTGACTACTTTTCAAACAACTGGCAGGCAAATTAACCTGTAGAAAAACAGAAATCAAGCAATCATGCTAAATTAGCAGTATCTGCTTTATAAGTCGTTGATTTGAGCACTGACGGGGGGGGAAGCATTGGGTTTGGTGTTCATTTGGTAGATATCATTTCTAAACTGAGCTTGATTAGACTCATCTAACCAAGCTGTCCAATAAACTAAGTGCACATTGAGTTTTGAATTGAGTGCAAACCACTGGGTACGTTTTCGATCTCTATGTCTATCAACCCAGGTTTGCTTATCTTTTACTAGATTAGCTGCCATCCAATTGGCTAAACCTTCAACATTTTCAACACGAATACAACCAGAAGACAAAGCTCTATTGCTAAGTTGAAATAGCTTAGGATCGACGGTGTCATGCAGGTACACACTGTGATCATTTGGAAAATAGAACTTATAGCGCCCTAAAGTATTATTTACTCCAGGCCTTTGTACAAACCGGAAGGGAAACGGCCCTTTAGCCAAATCACTCCATTGCTCCGCGGTTCTTAATACTTGCTTATCGTCTCTATCGTAGACGTCAAAGTTACGCTCATTGATGTAGTTACCGTCTTTTCTAACTTGAGGTAACAAGTCGTTGTATAGAATCTTTTTAGGCACTCGCCAGCTAGGGTTTATCACTACATTCGATATTGCACTACTCAATAATGGAGTTGGGCGATAAGGTTTACCAACAATGACCCTAGAGGCAAGCTCTACACGACCATTATTAAATAGCTCCATTTCAAATGCAGGGATATTGATAACTAAAAAACGGTGCGAACGTTGAGCCATAAACTCTGCACGCTCAATATAGTTATTAGCTAACATCGAAGCTCTTTGTTTGGGTGTTACGTTTAACCACTTTATCGTTTCAGGCCCGATGACTGCATCGGGCTGTAGACCATGTCGACGCTGAAAACGTTTTAAAGAAGTTGCGGTTGAAGGATCTAACTGATTAGTGCTCTTTGCTGAGCTATTGGAATCGCCCAACAGCCATAATCGTTTGACGATCGATGGAATTGCGGGGTCGCTCATCCCTGGCCGAATCAACTTAGAGATACTGATAGGTTGCCACCAGTCTTGCTCTGCTAACCACTGTAAGTGACGGATACGATTTTGAATATGCAAATATCCGTCTAGCTGCGGCTCCAGTGCCATAGCTCTTATAAACGGATCGGCTGATTGGCTCACAGCTCCATTTCTAATGGGTAAATTACGTTGGCTCCAAAAATCAGCAATTTGCATTTCAATTTGCTTTAACTGAGTTTGAGAAAGCTGACTTTTTAACAATTTGGTCTTGTATCGCTCAAATTGCTCATCTTGATCAACCAAAGCAATTAAGGACACCTGTTGATACAGCATATTTTGAGCACGTGTAAGCCGCTCATCAGCATGGCTTGTAAAGCAAATAGATATCAAACCTAACCAGCATATCATACTACCAAATCGCATTTTGCCTCCCTTCAATATTGCTATTTTAAGTATGGCAAACAATTGTGTTTTGTATATGACGGCTTAAAAATTTAGGTAAGCAAATTTTTCGAAGAACTAAATAACAAGCTTCTTTAATTAATAAGCTTATACCATTAGTTTAAAAACTAAGAGCACTTTGACCAATGCTGGTCTGGCCTGTTGCCGGGTAATACTTTAATTGCCAATTATCGGCTCCTTGGCTCCTATCATCAGCAATATAGTTATAATAACAATATGTATCTGAGTCACTTAGATCACCACCTGAATACCAATAAATAATATCATCCCCTTTATCAAACGTGTTATTACCGTGGTTTTCTAGGTTGTAATCATCGTTTGTAAGCAGTCCTTGCCAGATCTCTTTGCAAAACGCACCTTGAAGACGAGTACCATTCTGACTAGTAGACGTATCAATCCCTAAAGGATACCCTGTGACAGAAGAATCTAAATCCCCCTCTCCATAACAAGCTAAATCCATTTCATAGCCACTCTTTCCTGATGTTAGCCAGCAACTATGGTAAAGCTTAACCGCTGAACTAAAACTACCAAATGCACTTTTGATAGATGCGTCATGTGCATCGTCACTTAAGTTTATAAATTTAGGTACCGCAGTAACCGCCAAAATTCCCAGAACAATGATCACAACGACCAATTCAACCAGAGTGAACCCCTTAGCTTGTTTATTCATACTACACCCAACTTATATCCAATAAATAACATGGTAACGTTAAGTCAAACCTCAACTTTCCCTGCTCATTATTGTATTAAATTTATGCATAAATAGATAAAGTTGTAGTCTTTATCATCATTGAAATTTTATCAATTGCATTTATGCGAAGTTTCCTAATGACCCACAGGTAAACAAATGTAGAACAGATACAAAGCATAAAACAATCTGAAAGTTGCTGTTTAAGCATAGACTTTCTGATACGTGTCGGCGCCTGACATGCACTGCCGCGCGTTACTTTTTAAGAGTACAAGGAATATATTGCTCAGATTAAACGCATTAGTCCATTAGCGCCTTATAGAAACAAAAAAACTCCGCAGGTTGGTGCGGAGGCCTTAACAAGGCTACCCGTGGCTAAACTTGAATTGGCACGCGTTACTTTGTGAAGAGTTCGAGGGAATTTTTGCTATGCGTAAATAGTGAGATTATTATGGCACTAAATTTTAGACGTAAAAAAACCAGCTCTAGGCTGGTTTTATCACTCTTCAATAGAAGATGGTACCCGTGGCCAGACTTGAACTGGCACGCTTATTCAGCGAGGGATTTTAAATCCCTTGTGTCTACCGATTCCACCACACGGGCAAACTCTTTGATTTTGATGATACGTATTGTCGGTACCAATACTGTTTCAATTTTCAGGAAACTCACCAAATTCTTATTTATGGAGGCGCGACCCGGAGTCGAACCGAGATCGACGGATTTGCAATCCGCAGCATAGCCATTCTGCCATCGCGCCATACTTTAAATTGGAGCGACATATCGGGTTCGAACCGATGACCTATACCTTGGCAAGGTATCGCTCTACCAACTGAGCTAATGTCGCATTTCAATTTAAACCGTAATCAAGCTAGTGCTTAGTATGCTCTCCTTGACTACGAGATGGCATTCTACCGATTAATTACCAAGAGTCAACGCTATAATTATCGATAAAAGACCGTTTGACCACTTATTGATCTCTTCGGTGTTTTAACACTCTATTCAGCCGTCAGATCTTTCCACGCGGCCAAAATATAGCTCATCATCGACCATAAAGTAAGAACTGCCGCAACATAAAACAGTGCGTAGGCGACATTTGTCAGAAATTCATTTGGTTGCCAAATTAACCCAGTAATAGCCACCATTTGCGCTGCCGTTTTATATTTACCAATCCATGAAACAGCAACAGCTCCTCTTTTACCAATTTCAGCCATCCATTCGCGTAATGCTGAAATCACAATCTCGCGGCCAATCATAATTAATGCTGGCAACGTCAGCCAAATGTTGCTGTACTCAGAAATCAATAACACTAAGGCAGTCGTTACCATGATCTTATCTGCAACGGGATCTAGAAACGCACCGAAACGAGTCGACTGCTTTAATTTTCGTGCAGCATAACCATCTAGCGCATCAGTTACCGCTGCTAACCAAAAAACAAATGCCGAAGCAAAAGGAGACCAGGGTTCAGGTATATAAAAAAGCACAACAAAAACAGGTAACAGTAATAACCTGAAAAGTGTTAACGCAATAGGAATGTTAAACGGCATTGTAGGACCTATTAGTCAAAAGCAGCGCCAATCTTGCCTTAATTTTGTTACCCTCGCAATGCATCATGTATCGTTTGTGCCATTTCTAGGCTAATACCGGGTACTTTTACCAATTCAGAGACACTTGCACCTTTGACTTCTTGTAAACCACCAAGATATTGCAGTAATGCTTTGCGCCTTTTCGGACCCACACCAGCAATAGATTCCAACGTTGATGTGTTACGAGTTTTTTGGCGTTTATTTCTATGTCCTGTTATTGCGAATCGATGGGACTCATCACGAATATGCTGAATAAGATGTAAAGCACCTGAATCTGCAGGTAAAGTGAATGACTCTTCGTTCTCACCATAAATCAATGTTTCTAGTCCAGGCTTTCGCCCTTCCCCTTTTGCAACGCCAATCAATGTCGGAGCGTTATCTAGTGCTACGAACTTTTCATCAACCACCTTTTGCGCAATTCTCAACTGGCCAATACCACCGTCAATAAACAAAATATCGGGAACTTTGCCTTTATCAGTCACTTTGTCAAAGCGTCGACTGATGGCTTGTTTCATTGCAGCGTAATCATCTCCTCCGGTGATCCCTGTAATATTATAACGACGATAGTCAGCTTTACTTGGCCCTTCTCTATTAAATACGACACAAGATGCAACTGTACTCTCCCCCATAGTATGGCTAATATCAAAACATTCCATACGCTGGATCTTGTTACTTGCTTCAATAGCTTCTTCTAATAACAAGAAACGCTGCTCAACAGTATTCTTATGTGATAAACGTGTATTAACTGCATTAGTCGCGTTGGTTAGAGCTAAGCGTAGAAAACTGGCGCGCTCTCCTCTAACTTGAGTTTTTATCTCAACTTTCTTGTTCTGTGCCGTTTGTATCGCAGCAGCTAGCTCTTGCTGTTCTGCAAATACTTCACTGATTAGAATTTCTTTGGGTGTTAGACGTTGACTATCCGAGTTCAAATAAAACTGCAACATAAATGCTCGTAAAACTTCGGTGACTTCGGTATTGACCGGTACTTTAGGGTAATAACTGCGGCTACCAAATATTTTACCTTCCCGAATAAACAGTAGATGGAAGCAAGCCACTCCAGAAGCATAATAAGCACCGATCACATCCATATCTCCAGAGGCATTGGATACTTCCTGCTGCTCAGACACTCGACGTAAAGCGGTGATTTGATCACGATATAAAGCAGCTTGTTCATAGGCCATGTCAGTTGCAGCTTGCTCCATTTTTTCAACAAGGACCGACATCACTTGACTATTTTTACCTTTTAAAAATAATGATGCTAACCTAACTTGCTCCTGATAATCCTCGTTACTCACTAGATCCACACAAGGCGCACAGCAACGACCAATTTGATATTGTAAGCAGGGGCGAGAACGAGATTTATAATAAAGATCATCACATTGCCGAATAGGAAAGAGCTTTTGCATAAGGTGCAAGCTTTCCCTAACCGCACCACCATTAGGATATGGACCGAAATATTGGCCTTTATCTCGTTTTGGGCCACGATGATATGCTAACCGAGGATGTTTGTGACTGCTTAGTAGGATATATGGATAAGACTTATCATCTCTAAGCAATACATTGTATTTAGGCATGTACTGCTTGATGTAATCATTTTCTAGAATTAATGCGTCAGTTTCACTATGTGTCACCGTGACATCAATATTAGCAATATGAGACACAAGTGCCTGAGTTTTTACATTACCAAGATTTTTACGAAAGTAAGAAGAAAGCCGCTTTTTCAAATCTTTTGCTTTTCCTACATAAATAACCACACTCTTGGCGTCATACATACGGTATACGCCAGGAGAAGAAGTGACTGTTTTTAGGAAGTTTTCGGCATTAAATTGCTCAGGCATAAAAGATGTCGATTTTGATTAAAATTGTCCCGTATCAAGCATTTTATATCTAATCGCCAAACGAGTCAGCTCAACATCTCCACCGATCCCCAATTTAGCAAATAATCGATAGCGATAGCTGTTTACCGTTTTTGGACTCAAATTGAGTTGTTCAGAGATCTCACTGACCTTTTCACCATTAGTAATCATCAACATGATCTGCAACTCACGCTCAGACAGTGTTTTGAACGGATTCTCTTCTGATTGATTAAACTGGCTTAGTGCCATTTGCTGCGCGATTTCTGGAGATAGATAACGTTGGCCGTGTGCAACTTGGCGAATCGCTTGTAATACTTCAGGGGAAGTTGCGCCTTTAGTTAAATAACCAGAGGCCCCTGCCTGCATAACTTTAGTAGGAAATGGATCTTCTGTATGAATTGTTAACACGATGATTTTGGCATGAGCTTGAAAGCGCAGGATCTTACGCGTAGCTTCCAACCCTCCAATCCCTGGCATATTCATGTCCATTAAAATGACATCGGCTTCATTTTTACGGCACCACTGTACTGCCGTTTCACCGTCACCGGCTTCACCCACGACCTTAATGCCACGCTCGTCTTCAAGGATCCGTCGAATACCGGTTCTGACTAGCTCATGGTCATCAACTAAATATACAGAGATCAAAGTTGCCTTACCTTTTAATGCTTAATTCAACCTCATAAAGTGAAGTTAGAATCAATAATGTTATAAAGGTTAATTTATCGCAAAAAAAGGGATTAAGAAAGATAAATTTGTCTGAAATCAACGAGATTGACTAGAGTTAATACTTTTCAAAATCATTGACTTAGCTAAAAAAGCAAAAAGGCAGCCATAGGCTGCCTTTTCTAAATGTGGCGGAGAGATAGGGATTTGAACCCTAGATGGGCTATAAACCCATGCCGGTTTTCAAGACCGGTGCATTCGACCACTCTGCCATCTCTCCGAGCGATGTAAATACTATGGTTTTTCTCTTATGAAGTAAACCTATTTACCTTAAAAATACCGGTAAATACATAACGACGCTCAATAAGCACACAATTTGGCGGAGGTTTAAACGAAAAACAGCTGATACTAATTATTATGCATCCGCTTTTACATCAGTTATATAACGTTATCTATCAAAGGCAATTAAAAAATGTGCTAGTATCGTGCTACTAAAAATTGCCATACACTTATATGAACTCAAACGTTATTCCTGCTTCAGCGCTTATTCCTCGTTTTACTCTTCCAGCTAAACAGGTTATTACATCTAGTGCAAAAGCAGACTTGCTCGCTCAAGTCCGGACTATTGATGCATTTAATTTACTATGCACCACAGAAAACCAGCACATGTATTTGGCCGAGTATTTTGGCTGCAATCGTAAACGTATCATTGAGTCATTAGTTAAAAATCACGGCCAATTTATAGCGCAAAGTTTGATATTAGATCAACAAGGGCAAACCCATTGGCAAGCAACGACAAATGTCGGCGACACAGTACTTACCAACAAAACACTTAGCCATGGATATTTATCTGGAGCAATTCGCAAATCAGACTTAATTGGTCAATACGATCCTAGTAGCAAAAACTATACAGCTGGATTACTTGCGAGCTGTCATTTGCTGTTTATTTGCGCTGACTCATTGTGGAAGCGCGAAACCTTATGGGATCTGCTCCTCGACATCCTCGATAAGCAAGCATATCAGGCTCACTCAAAACTACCGCTAATCCCGCTAAAATGTAAAATCATCCTGATTGGTTCAAGCCATCAATATGGCAGTTGCTGGTTGGGAGAACCGAGCTTTTCACGTCACTTCCCATTGCTGGGTGAGCTGATTAACGAAATGGATTTATCTGAGCACTCAGTATTGGATTATTGCCACTGGTTAGCAGGGATACTTAACCATATCAAAGTAGAGCTCGACGACGGAGCCTTAACTCTGTTATTACAATTTAGCGCGAAACTTGCAGATCACCAGCAACGCTTAAGTTTAATGAGTACCAATATAGAACATTTGTTAGCTCAAGCTAAAGCATATGGCCAAAGCGAAAAAATATCTGAGCAAACCCTCGCTCACAGCATCAACATGGTAAATCAACGTCATAATGCATCAGAGAGACTATCTGAACAGAATTTTGATGATTTATTTATCAATCTGCCCACTCAGGACGAAATGGTTGGCCAGATAAATGGGTTAACCGTTATTGAAAATGCGGAGTTTAGCTATGGCGAACCAGCACGTATTACCGCTTCCGTCCACTATGGAGACGGTGAAGTTGCCGATATTGAACGCAAATCTGAGTTAGGTGGCAATATTCATGCAAAAGGCATGATGATTTTATCTGCGTGCCTTTACCGTATTTTTGGTAAAGATGCCCCTCTGCATTTAAATGCAAATATTGTATTTGAACAATCTTACCAAGAGATTGACGGAGATAGTGCTTCTTTGGCTGAATATTGCTGTTTAATATCAGCGATTTCAGAAAAACCAATTAACCAAAGCCTTGCCGCTACAGGCGCCATAGACCAATTTGGAAATGTACAGGCTATTGGTGGTGTAAACGAAAAAATCGAAGGTTTCTTTAAACTCTGTAAACGTCGTGGATTAACGGGTCATCAGGGCGTCATAATTCCCTGCTCTAATATGCAACAGCTAAACCTGCATCAAGATGTTATCGATGCTGTCGATGCTGGATTATTTACGTTGTACCAAGTTAAACATATCGATGAAGCAGTAGAGATCTTAATGCAAACACCCGCTGGTAGCCCAGATGAGGATAATCAATTTCCAGATGAATCTCTTTATGGTTTAGTGCAATCACGCTTGGAAAGTCTTGCTGGTTATCAAGACGAAGAACGTAGCCTTTTTGCGAGATTAGTCGATAAATTAAGATTTTCTAGCTGATCGGAGTTGTTTAGCGTACACGTGTTCGCTAACCTTGGCAGCTCAAATTGCTGGAGTATAAAAAATAATGAGTTACGCAAACAGTTTTACTAAAGAAGACCTTGTTGCCTGTGGACTTGGCAAATTATTCGAACCTAATTCTCCGAGATTGCCGAAAGACAATATGTTGATGATCGACCGCGTATTAAAAATTAATGCTGACGGTGGTGAGTTTGGTAAAGGTGAAATTGTTGCAGAGCTAGATATTAACCCAGATCTATGGTTTTTTGACTGTCACTTTGCTGGCGATCCAGTAATGCCAGGTTGTTTAGGCTTAGATGCTATGTGGCAACTTGTTGGATTCTTTCTTGGCTGGGAAGGCGCATTAGGCAAAGGTCGTGCGCTTGGTGTTGGTGAAGTAAAGTTTACCGGTCAAGTCTTACCTGAAGCTAAAAAAGTCACGTACAAACTTACAATTAAGCGTAAAGTATATCGTAAATTGGTTATGGGCATTGCCGATGCGACAATGGAAGTTGACGGCCGTGAAATCTACAGCGCTAAAGATCTTAAAGTCGGGATTTTTACCGATACCACTAGCTTTTAGCCGCTAAAAATATAATAAAATGCCCTCTATATTAGAGGGCAAAAATGCTGCTTTTAACAATTCCGTGATAAAAATACAAAATTAATCAAAGTAGGTGAAAAGTGTTATTTATTAAATAATCCACTCACTCGCCCATCAATGCCTTCACGCCACCCGCCAAGCCACTGTGATTTAGAATCAAGTGTCGAATATGGACAAATCTCCTTCGAACGGCCGCCAATTCCAGCTTGAAAACCTTTAGAAAAAGCTCTATCTAATCGATCTCTTTTCTGTCTTTTCATGCAAGCATCCTCTCTTCAATAACCAAAAGAAGCTATCGCTTCACCTCCATTGATAAAGCTTTTTTGAACAGAGATCAATCACAAAAAACCGACTTTAGCATGCTTGTTTTTTAAGCTATTGAGAATTATTACAAATTTAATTCAAAAAAAATCGAGGCTATTTGCCTCGATTTTTTAAGTTATTGTGCTAGTTATTTAATACGACGTCTAAACCACAATAATGGCAATGCTAAAAGCCATGCAAAGCTCGCTGCGCCCTTGCGTTCATAGTTTTCATCAGTATCGTCATCATCAACAACGGTACAAGCTTCAGCACCTGATGTACTATTAGGCTGCAGAATAACCATTCTCGGTAAGTATGAAGTAACCGGATCGCCATTACCATTTAGCTGAAAGAATGGTTTACCATCATCACCTATCACCAAGTTACCATCGTCATCAAATTTATAAGATGGCTTACGGATGAACGCTGTACCCACAATCGTACCATCTTCATTAATGCTATTTGCTTCAACAACTAAGATGTCACTTTTATAGGTTAGAGTTTTGCCGTCACCGTCAGTCACTTCAACTAGGTTTCTTTCCCAATTACCTTTGTCATTTTGCTTATAGCCTTTAGACTCACACGTTAGTAAGTCATTTAGATTACTAAACTCATCTTTAGGCAAATCATAAAGGAAACCCGCTTTTGGACGTGGCTTTTCTTTATCATGTGTCGTCTCAATATAACCGACAACTTGGCCCAGATTGTTAATATCACGGCCACGACTACTTAAGTCAGACAAATTATCGTAAAAGTCATTAGGAGTAACGAGTGGTGTTTCTGGACTTTTAGTATCAAAATAGAAAAACTTATCACGGCGATAGCCATTGATATACTTATTGTAACTGCCGACTAGAATACCGTTATCATTAATATCATAAGCAATTGATGAATATACATCTCGAGCTTCATCAACATCTACCCAGTTGTATTTATACTCACCAGTAGCAGCATCTTTAGTCCAATATGCAGCATCGTAATAAAGTCTATCTTTATCATTATCTCGATAAACATAAGAACGACCGGCAACTTGACCTTCGTTGTTAATGCCTAAGCCTTGTGCGCTAAAAACTGAATCATTGGTAACTTCAAGACCAAGCGGTAGCATTGTTGCCGTAACCGCTCCTGCATCATATTGCCAAACGTAACCACGGATCTGATATTGAACGTCACTATAGCCATATTGGTTGGGAAACTGTAAATCTTGAATACAGATATTTTGAGGTTTAGTTTCGCTATTATTACTTACACAAGAGTCGATTTTACCGGCACTATTTTCACTAATATCGGTACTGGCATAACCTGTGATTAAACCATTATTATTGACTGATGCGGCGCTAGAAAAACCACCAACGGTAATTGTTTGCTCTTCTGACTCACCTTCTTTATAAACATATTGTGAGTAAGGCGGAAGCAACGCAACCTCGGCATCACTACCAGACTTAACAAAGCCACGCTGTTCATATTCGCGGTAGTACCAGAAATCTTGATCTTCTCGGTCACCCACATAAGGAAGCGTTTGTTCCTTACCTGTCATGGCACCGACTTTAAGCCCACTATCATTAATGTCATAGAAAAAAGTATCGACGGAGTTAACAGCCGATTCATCTTCTGGGAAGGTTGGTGCAGTGGTTCCATTTACACTTTCAAATGTTGGGACCCACGCGTTACCAATAGAGTTAAAGGTGTAATTGTTGGCAATAATTGGAAGATTGACCGAATAAGTAATCGTTTCGGAATCAGCTACGCCATCTTCAATATCAATAACGCCATCGTCTTCTTCAGAAACGGTCAGTTTCTTTTTACCCTTTGCAGCACCAACGGCTTCATTACTGCTGTTAACAGCCATACCATAGCCATTTCGAGTGTTATCTATGGTGCCATTTAAATCATAATCGCCGTTTTGTACATCAGGATAATTATCAATATTGATAATCTCATAAACAGGCGCTGCATGAACGCCTTGAAGTACACTTAAAACACCAACAGCTACTAACGATAGGGCTTTATCCAACTTAAACTTCATTAACTCGCTTCCTATTTATTATTTTTAGCTTACTTCAATGATTCGAGCTCTTCCCATCGCTCAAAGCAACTCTCAAGCTGACTCTCCTTATCGGACAACGCTTTTAAGTTTTCATTCACTATTTTTTGTTCCTGAGCGTAAAAATCAGCAGAACTGACAATAGTCTGTAATTGTTCAAGCTCTTGCTCTAGCTGCTCCATTAGCGCTGGTAGAGACTCTAGTTCTCTTTGCAATTTATAAGAAAGCTTCTTTTCAACTTTCTTTTCAATTGGCTTAGCTACGGGTTTAGCTTCTACAACTGGAGCTTCGACCATCTTATCGCCTTGAGGTTCCTCGGAATAAAAACGAGCACCTTGAGCTACAGCGTCTTGGTAACCACCAACGTATTCGCTCCAGCCACCATTACCAGTAAACCACCAGCTACTTGTTACTGTGTTATCAATAAAGGCACGATCGTGACTAACAAGCAATAAAGTACCTTTATATTCTGCGAGTAACGACTCTAACAACTCTAATGTCTCAATATCAAGGTCGTTTGTTGGTTCGTCGAGAATAATAAGGTTGGCAGGCCTTAGCAATAAGCGCGCAAGCAATAAACGGTTCTTTTCACCACCAGATAATGCTTTTACAGGTGTACGAGCACGCATTGGCGAGAACAAGAAGTCTTGCAAGTAACTTAAAATATGACGGTCTTGACCGTTAATAGTAACGGTTTTCTTCCCTTCACCTACGTTATCTTCGACCGTTTTTTCTGGATCTAGCGCTTCGCGATACTGGTCAAAGTAAGCAATTTCAAGCTTAGTACCAACTTTTACATGACCTGATTGAGCTTCAAGCTGACCAATAAGTAATTTAACTAATGTTGATTTACCACAACCGTTAGGACCAATCAGTGCAATACGGTCACCACGAATAACAGTTGAACTGAAATTCTTAACCAAATTCTTTTCAGGTAGGTTGTATTCAAGATTTTCGATATCGAAGACCAATTTACCTGATCGCTCTGTATCAGCAACTGCCATTTTGGCGCCGCCCTGACGATTAAGACGGGCCATACGTTCAACACGTAGATCTTTTAGAGCACGAACACGCCCTTCATTACGAGTACGACGAGCCTTAACTCCTTGGCGGATCCAAGCTTCTTCTTCTGCCAATTTTTTATCAAAATGGGCATTCTGCTCGGCTTCAACACGCAACCACTCCGCTTTTCCATCTAGATATGTTTGATAATTACCAGGCCAAGAAGTCACTACGCCACGATCTAAATCAACAATTCTTGTTGCCATGCGTTGAATAAAGCCACGGTCGTGACTGACAAACACAATAGCGCCGCGGTAACTCAATAAGAACTGCTCTAACCATTCAATTGTATCGATGTCTAAATGGTTTGTTGGCTCATCAAGAAGCAATAAGTCAGGATCACTCACCAAAGAACGTGCTAACGCTACTTTACGCTGCCAACCACCCGATAACTCAGATAGTGGAGCATCTGCATCTAAACCAAGTAACTCACAGTTTTGACTAATTCTATTGTCTAGCTGCCAACCGTTTAAATGGTCGATGTCTTCTTGCAGACGTTCCATTTGTTTTAGCATACGCTCCATATCATCTGCAGAGGCTGTCGCTAAATCATGAGAAAGCTGATGATAACGTTCTAATTTTTCACCAACATCTTTTAGGCCTGCTGCAATATACGCATACACAGTGCCTTTTTCTGCTTTTGGTGGGTCTTGTTGTAAACGGCTAACTTTGACGTCAGTTGCGATGTTAAACTCGCCTTCATCAAGCAGAACATCACCACTTAGCACTTTCATTAAACTAGACTTACCAGCGCCATTACGGCCCACAATACAAACACGCTCACCTGGTTCAATTGTAAAATCGGCGTTTTGCAATAAAGGGGTGTAACCGTAGGCTAAAGAGCCGTTATTAATACGTACGAGACTCAACTTACGCTCCTAAAAATCTGACTAATGCTTCGAGATCAAACGGCCAACCTAGCTCTTTTTCAGTATTAGCTATTTTGACCACAGGAATACGAATACCGTATTGCTCTGCTAGGGTAAGATCATCACAAATATCTACCATGCTATAAGCAACATTCGCTTGCTCAAGCAGCTCAGCCGCAAGCTCACACAAATGGCAAGCATCTGTGTGAAACAATACAACAGAGGTATTACTTGGCATGAGTAATCAACCAAGTGTTATGAATATGCGGATTGCGCTTGTAATCTAAAGGCAATGTTTGATTATCAATATTTTTAACAACCATTCCTTGCGCTTCAAGCTGCTCAACTTCCATCTTAAACTTACGTTTATTGTTAGAGAAAATGATCTCTCCACCTGGATTTAGTAGCTTAAATACATCACTCAACATATCTACGTGATCACGTAACACATCGAATGAATCTTCCATACGCTTAGAGTTTGAGAAGGTTGGCGGATCAATAAAAATCAGATCAAACCTATCGTGAGTGCGCTTCATCCACTGTAAGCAGTTAGCTTGAACGAATTGATACTTATCGCTATTTAAACCATTTAACGCAAAGTTCTCTTTTGCCCAATCGATATAAGTATTTGACATATCAACGGTTGTTACCGATGTCGCTCCGCCTAATGCCGCATGTACTGATGCAGAACCTGTGTATGAGAACAAGTTACAGACACTACGACCTTTTGACTTTTCACCCACTAACTTACGCGTTAAACGGTGATCTAAGAACAAACCAGTATCTAAATACTCTTTAAGGTTTAACTTAAACTTTGCACCATATTCAGTTGTGATGAGCTCAAGTTTGCTCGCAGCCAATTTCTCATACTGATTTGTCCCCTTTTTACGCTCGCGGGTTTTTAAAATAATATGATTTGGATCGATACCAATTGCACTAGGTAAAGAGATCAACACGTCGGTAAGACGACGTTTAGTCACGGCTTCAGGTATTTGAGAAGGCGCTGAATATTCCTGAATAACTACGTAATCAAGATACTTATCAACAGCAACGTTATACTCAGGTAAGTCAGCATCATATAAACGGTAGCTATCTACACCTTCTTTCTTCGCCCACTTCTCTAATTGTTTGAAATTCTTTTTAATACGGTTAGCAAACGGAACTGCTATATCGCTAACATCACCTTCTATCTTAATATTCGCAGGATCAACACGACGAGTATTTTCAGCATGAACAGTATATAGATTAAACGCACACTCTAACGCGCCATTATTCATCTTCATCTGCTTGTCAGCCTTAAGTTTCAGTGCCGATAACAGCTCTACATCACTATTTAAAATAGCAATGCTCCAGCCGCCAAATTCAGCCTTAAACTTATCACCTAACTGATAATAAAGTTGCAGTAATGAGGTTACATTACCTAAACGCTCGCCGTATGGCGGGTTAGAGATCAAAAAACCTGACTCAACTGGCGCTTCAATATTCAGTGCATTACAAACATTGAAATCAATCAATTCTAATACGCCAGCATTCTCTGCATTGCGCTTAGCTAAAGCAACTAAACGAGAGTCAATGTCTGAACCGAAGAATTTAATTTCACAACGAGTCTTACCGATAGACGCACGGGCACGGGCTTCATTTAAAAGCTCTTCCCACACTTTTTTGTTGTGCGGTAACCAGTGGTCAAAACCATAACGTTCGCGGTGAATACCTGGCGCCATATCACAAGCCATCATAGCGGCTTCAATCAAAATTGTGCCACTACCACAGAAAGGATCAAGTAAATCAACTTTCTCTGCTTGCCAGCCACTACGTACTAGCATATTCGCTGCTAAGTTTTCTTTAAGTGGAGCTTCACCGGTCGTAGAACGATAGCCACGCTTGTGCAGCGCTGGGCCAGAGAAGTTAAAACCAATAGTTATTTCGCCGCGTCTAAAATGTGCATCGATTCTAAAATCAGCGTCAACTCTTTCTACATTTGGACGACTAAAGTCATCATCACGAAAGCGGTCAACGATTGCATCTTTAATTTTTAATGCACCAAATTGAGTGTTTTTAATAAAACCACCCAAGCCATGGAAGTCGATGCTAAACGTGCTGCGATTTGAAAACTGCATCTGCCAGTCAATACCATAAGCCGCATTATACAACTGCTCAGGAGACTCACATGGACCTTTATAAATGACAAAAATGATTCTGCTCGCCAAGCGCGACCAAAGCGTAATACGATATCCCAGCTCTAAAGAAGCAGAAAAATAAACACCAGCAACGCTCTCTTTAATTTCAGAAGCGCCAAGCTCTGCTAGTTCAAGTGATAACGCGTATTCATAGCCCCGAGGAGCTGCAGCAAAAAAATTTAACATTGATTAGTCGACACACAGTAAAAATTAGTTGGACATTATACCTGTAAGCGCTACTAAATGATAAAAGTTATTAGCTAAAGCAAGATTTAATCGCTGCAATCAGCGAGTAGTATTGTCTGAAAACTTAAATCTATCGTTTCTATCCCCTCAATATTTTCGCTATCGACCATTTTATATACTCTTTGTTGTTTTCAGTTCGCCCCTTATATACGACAAATTGCATACGTCACACTTAAATGTACTCGGGCGGGTTAAACAACAAAAGCTAATTGCTACAGTTTGTTACTATTGATATTGCTTTATTGATCAACGACAAAAAATCGATAAAAATCACCACCACATGAAAGTAACAATAAAAACATCCATGCAACACTGGTTGCTGATATTTATAGTGAGTAGATTAATGAACAAACTTGTACCCGTTTTTCTTTGCCTAGGCTTAACTGCATGTGGCGGTAGTAACGACGATTCAAATAGCACCGTGACTCCTCCACCACTAGTACCACCAAGTCTTAAAGCAGATGTGTGTTATCAAATGTCTACAAGTATGGGGAATATTACACTTGCAATCGATCTCACCAATGTTCCCGTAACAGGTAATAATTTTATAGATTATGTCGAGAGTGACTTTTACAACGGAACGCTATTTCACCGAAGTGTTAATAACTTTGTTGTGCAAGGCGGCGGTTACACTTCAGGGTTAGTTGCCAAGCTAGGAAATGCACCAATAGTTAATGAAGCGAATATAGGGCTAAGTAACAAGCGCGGCACCATAGCAATGGCACGAACCAGTGCTCCGGACTCTGCAACGTCGCAGTTTTTTATCAATATACTCGATAATCCACAACTTGATGCATCAAGTTCTAACCATGGTTATGCCGTTTTCGGTGAAGTGACTTCAGGCATGGAAGTTGTAGACCAAATAAGCGTCGTTAGCACCAATAGCAGTGATGTCCCTTTGACTGAGATTTTAATTAGTTCTGTGACGGAAACTAACTGCTCTAATTAACCTTAAATGGACGCTATAAAAAGCATAGTACATGGCGTCCATCTTATCGTTAACTGATCAATAAAAATTTGCCACCCTAAAAACGATTAGCCTTTACCTAAAAAATATTATGAAATATTCGTTATAAGACATCAAAATTAAGCAGGAAGAACTTCAACACCAAGTACGGATATGATCACCAATGCAATATTTAAGCATATAAAATTTTTAGCGGAGGTAGTTAACTTAGCATCTTAGCTAATTTTAAATTAACAATATAAAGTCAGTATAGGGGGGAGTAGCCAATTCGTCCTTTCGGGAGTGAAGATATTAATCAAGATTTAACAATGCACTTTAAATAAAAATTAGACTAAGCAGAGTCGCTCCTCTAGCCTATATAACTTTCATTCTGAAGGCATAAAAATGAAGAGCTAGTTACTGGGCTAGCGAATTAAATACCCTCCAAAAAATTTAAGCGGCATTAACTTGACGTAAAGACGGAGATAATGGTGCTAGCCTATCATGCATAACTTTAATCGTTTCAAATTGCAGTAACGATTTAGAATCAGTTAAACGACACTCTGCTGACATAATCATCATTAACGAGGCTTGCAACCCCGACTCTATCACCATAGCCAAGACAGTATGCTCATTAGTGGTTAGCTGAAATAACTTACCAACTTCGCTATAAACACACTGATGTGACACATTAAAGAACCAAGATTTTGGCATCTGAGGTTTTAATAAAAAATGAGCAGCGGTAGCGTTAAGCGCTATTTGCACCAAGAGGGCATCATTTAAAGATAAGGACTTTGATAAACGGTCAACCAAATCAATATAAAATTTAGCGTGTTCAACGCTAAACTCTGTTGTTTTTTTGGCATCAGGTATTAGAGACTTAAATTTATAAGGTGATAAGAACTCCATATCATCCCCTAACGAAACACTGAGTACTTGGTGTGTTTCATTATAGCCCCATTGCCAATCCCTTTTTGGCATTAATAACATAACGTTTACCTTTATTTAGATACAATTGGATAATAGATGATTATTTCATCAATATCAAAATAAATTTTATTCGAAATGAAATGTATTTGTTAAATAAAAAACGATCATCCCGATCTAAAATAGATCTGAATGATCGTTTTACGATCTAATAAACAATATTAGATCTAAATACCTTTATTTAATTCGATATGCTTCAACGATATCTTTAATTAACTGAGGTCCTTGATAAATAAAACCAGTATAAATTTGAAGCATTTCTGCACCAGCGTCTAATTTATCTAAAGCATCTTCAGCAGAGTTAATACCACCTACACCAATAATCGGCAACTTACCTTTTAGACAGTCTGCTAGTTGTTTAATCACTACAGTAGACAATGAATTCAATGGTTTACCACTCAATCCGCCCGCTTCATTAGCATTTAACAATCCACTTACTCCGTCGCGAGTCAGTGTTGTATTAGTTGCAATCGCCGCATCAAAGTTGCTTTTAATCAGCGCTTCTGCAATCTTTTCAATCTCTTCACTTGATAAATCAGGTGCAATTTTCAAAGCAATTGGTACGTATTTACCATGTTTTTCAGCAAGCTCTGTTTGTTTTTGCTTAAGAGAACCAAGAAGATCGTCTAGTAGATCTCCGTATTGAAGCGATCTAAGACCTGGGGTGTTAGGCGATGAAATGTTAACAGCAATATAAGCCGCATATTGATAAACCTTATCCATACAAATAAGGTAATCTTCTTTGCCCTGCTCTACTGGCGTATCTTTATTCTTACCAATATTCACACCAACCATAGCATTTGTTTTAACAGCTTTTAGGTTTTCAACAAGGTTATCGACGCCTTTATTGTTAAAGCCCATGCGATTAATAATTGCTTTTGCGGGTTTGAGTCTAAAACATCGAGGTTGTTCATTACCAGGCTGTGGACGCGGTGTTACTGTACCGACTTCAATATGGCCAAAACCCATAGCATGAAATGCGTCGATACACTCACCGTCTTTATCCATCCCAGCAGCAAGGCCTACAGGGTTTGGAAATGTCAGTCCCATCATAGTAACGGGAGCTGGCTTAATATTTTGCGCATAAAAGCAATTTAGAGGCGAATTACCAGTAGATTTTAAACTGCTCATAGCAAAATTATGCGCTAGTTCTGGATCCATCTGAAACATGAACTTTTGTGCGATTTTATAAAACATGCTTTCTCCTAGACCGAAAAAAGCCCCGGCATTTGCCAGGGCTTCTGATTTATATCAGATTACTTTTGTCCTTCACAATGAAGGATCAGAAGATTAAGTTCACGTAAGGCTACAGAGAACTTTGCAAACTCATGGCTTTGCGAAGTCTTGAAGTCAGCCAGCATATGGAACCAACGTTCCAGTAGGCTTTGATTTGCCCCAATCCATTCTGAAATAATCTTGTTTGCATCGCAGCTTTCAGTACAAGTTCTTAACACCACAGAACTTAATGAACGCTGTTGCCAATCAAGCTCTTCTCTAAAGGCTGCTCTCGCCAATGCTTGCCAGTGATTACTCACCGGTTGTGCACTTATCTGCTCAAGGAACCAGTGTAAATCTACACTTGCACCAAGCTTAAAGTAAGTTTCAGCAACCAAAGGAACTGGCTTGTTTTCAGATTCACAGATTTGAGCAATATCAAGTGCAGAGAACAAGGTGCTGACATTTGCGACAACCATCGCGACATCCTCTGGCACACCCTCTTTAATCAATGCATTCGACTCGGCGCGAATACCTTCAACTTCTTCATTTACCATATACTGATGAACGCTAGCTTTTAACTCATCAAATACTGGCTTGAAGAACGCAATCGTTTGCTCGATATTCAAATTACGATTACGGTGTCGCATGAACCAACGGCTCGCACGACGAATGTTACGTCTTAACTGATGTAACATTTCGCATTGAACAACTGCAGGTATAACACCGTTCAAATCTGTAATGGACTTAGTTAAATCAGCTAAACCAAATACTTCGCGAGCCATAGTGTAACAGATAGCCGCTTCAGCTACTGAGGCACCTGTCTCATCTTGCATACGTTGCACGAAATTAAGTCCCATATCATTAACTAGTTCATTAGCTAACGATGTGGCAATAATTTCACCTCTTAACGGATGCGATGCCATATTTGCTGTGTACTTTTCTTGCAATTGCTTAGGGAAGTATTCAACTAATAGCTGACTTAAGAAACTGTCTTCAGTAATTTCTGAAGTTAACAGCTGCTCTTTAAGCACCATTTTAGCGTAAGCAACAAGTACTGATAGTTCTGGACGCGTTAGTGACTTACCGTTGACTAATCTATCAGCCAATTCATCTTCATTGGGTAAGAATTCAAGCGCTCTATCTAACTTGCCTTCTTTTTCAAGATAGTGAATAAAACGGATCTGTTCTTTAAGCTGCTCAGCGCCACGCACTTGGGTTACCGAAATAGTGCGAGTCTGATCTTTACAATCTTGTAGAACAATACGACTGACTTCATCAGTCATATCTTCTAGTAAACGATTGCGCTGCTTCAATGTCATCTCGCCATCTGCGACTAGAGCATTTAGCAAGATCTTGATGTTAACTTCGTTATCAGAGCAGTCTACACCACCGACGTTATCGACAAAGTCCGTGTTCATACGGCCGCCATTCGCGCAGTATTCAATACGACCTAACTGAGTACAACCTAAGTTACCGCCTTCACCAATAATCTTGGCTTGTACTTCATTGCCGTTTACACGAATAGCATCATTAGCACGGTCGCCAACTTCAACATGAGTTTCACTCGTCGCTTTAACGTAAGTACCAATACCACCATTCCAGATAAGATCGACCTGCATTTTAAGCAGTTCTTTCAGCAACTCTAATGGTGCCATTGACGCTTTTTGCGTACCAAGCATTTTCTTCATCTCTGCAGACAATGGAATTGACTTAGCAGAACGTAAGAATATACCGCCACCTTTAGAGATAAGCTCCTGGTTATAATCTTCCCAGCTTGAACGAGGCAATGCGAACAAACGCTCACGCTCAACGTAGCTGGTTGCAGCATCAGGATTTGGGTCAATGAAGATATGCATATGGTTAAATGCAGCCACTAGGCGTGTATGTTTAGACAACAACATACCATTACCAAATACATCACCAGCCATATCACCAACGGCTAAACAGGTAAAATCTGTGGTTTGGCAGTTAACGCCCATTTCACGGAAATGACGCTTAACAGATTCCCATGCACCGCGAGCTGTAATGCCCATCTTCTTATGGTCATAACCATTACTACCACCAGAAGCAAACGCATCACCTAGCCAGAAATTGTACTCAATCGCAATTTCGTTTGCGATATCAGAAAATGTTGCAGTACCTTTATCTGCTGCAACAACTAAATATGGATCATCTTCATCATGACGAACCACATTTTCTGGTGCAATAACGTCGCCGTTGATAATGTTGTCGCTGATATCAAGCAGACCACGAATAAATAAACGGTAACATTCTTGCCCTTCAGCAAAAAACGCTTCACGGTTGCCATCGGTCGGCAGTTGCTTACAAACAAACCCACCTTTTGCACCTACTGGAACGATTACGGTGTTTTTAACTTGTTGCGCTTTAACTAGACCCAATACTTCTGTACGGAAATCTTCACGTCTATCAGACCAGCGCAGACCACCACGTGCCACTTTACCACCACGAAGGTGTACACCTTCAACACGCGGTGAATACACAAAGATTTCATACTTTGGTAATGGCTTAGGCATCTCTGGGATCAAAGCTGGTTCAAATTTGAACGAGATATATGACTTAGGTAGACCAGAGTCAGCAACTTGATAGAAATTGGTGCGATTAGTCGCGTTAATTAAGTCTAAGTAACGACGGATAATACGGTCATCATCTAAGCTAGATACGTCTTCTAGACGAAGATCTATCTGTTCAAGAAACTTGTTTAGCGTCCGAGTCTTTAACTTAGGGTTAAATTTGCGGATATACATTTTAACCAGTAGATCTGCAATCTGCGGGTAACTTGAGAAAGTTTCTTCAATGTATGCTTGGCTAAATGTAGAGTCGATTTGGCGCATGTACTTAGCGTATGCACGTAGTACTGATACTTCTCGTCCGGTTAATCCGGTAGAAAGCACTAAACGGTTAAAGCCATCATCTTCTAGCTCTTTTTTCCACACTTGAGACAATGCAGTTTGGAAGCGCTCTTGGCTGTCAGCTAGATCATCAGATGCAACGTTTTGAGTTGTCATTAAGAAGTCTAAAATCCAATATGTTGCACCATCAGCAGTTTTAACTTCATAAGGTCTTTCATTGATGACTCTAAGACCGAAGTTTTCCAGCATTGGCAACACATCAGAAAGATGAATAGGTTCATCTTTATGGAATAGTTTTAAGCGTACCTTGTTATCATTCAGCGCCGTTTCTTGCGGCTGATAAAATAGCATACCCAATTTATGGTCATCATCCAGCTCTTCAAGATGCTGAATATCTACGACCGATGAGCTTGGTAATACATCTTCTTTATAACTACGCGGGAAAGCGTCAACGTAACGCTTAATTAAACTGTTACCTAGCTCTTCGCCCTGAGCGCTAATGACGGCACTGGCAAGTTTGTCTTCCCAAGAGCGCGCTGCTTCTGTCAAATTATTCTCAATCGCTGCCACATCGACGTCCATATTATTATTGTCAACTTTGATAATGTAATGCGTTCTAGCCAAAGTCGATTCAGAGAAATAAGTGGTAAATTCAACGTCTTCACTACTTTCAAAATGTTGCGCAAGAATACGTTGAGTATCTTCACGTAACTTGGTGTTATATCTATCTTTTGATACATAAACTAAGCAAGAGAAGAAACGACCAAACCCATCTTTACGAACAAACAATTTCAGTTTGTCGCGGTCTTGCATTTCAAGCACACCGCGGGCAATTGATGCTAATTGCTCAACGCTCGCTTGGATAAGCTCATCACGTGGAAGTGTCTCAAGAATATGCATCAACGCTTTATAATCATGAGAGCGTGGTGTAAGACCTGAGTTATCTAACACTCGTTGCACTTTTTGAGCTAGCAATGGAATTTCGCGTGGGCTACGGTTATATAAGTTTGATGCATAAAGGCCAATAAATCGGTCTTCACCAACAACGTTACCCTGTTCATCAAAACGCTTAACACCAATATAATCAACATATGCTGGACGATGAACTCGACTTTTTTCGCTACTTTTAGTGAGTACTAACAAGCTGCTATCAAGTGCTTCTTTACGGGCACTAGCCGAGAAGTTAGACAGTAAGAGTCCAGTTTCTGTTTTGGCTTTAGCTGACTTAGTCATTAAACCTAAACTCGTTGACTTATCCGCTATTAATTCAAGATCACCTTCAACTTTATGAAGGTCATAACGACGGTAACCAAGCAAAGTAAGGTGATGATCATTTAGATACGAAAGAAAGTTTTTTGCCTCGCTTAACTCTTCTTTTGTACCTGGGTATGGACGATTCTCTAACTCAGCAATCGTATCACTTAGCTTTTGAGACATCGCTTCCCAATCGTTAACAGCCGCGCCTACATCGTCTATAACTGATTCAATTTCTTTTGTCAGTGCTTTAATATCTGCGTCACTGCTTTGGCGATCAATCTCTATTAAAAATACAGCGACTTTATCGACGTTATGTTGATCATCAGAGCTATAACTCACTTTCGTCACTTTACCGTCATGACGCTCAATCGCCATTGGCGTGTGCAGCATCATATGTGCAGTAATACCGAGTCGGTTTAGCGCCATGCCAACAGAATCAACCAAAAATGGCATATCTGGTTGGATAATTTCTATAATTGAATGACTTGATTGCCAGCCATGCTTAGACTGACTTGGATTAAATACTCTGATATGACCTTCCCCGACGGAGGTCTTGTTCAGCGCATTCCATTGACTTAAAACAGCGCCGTATAGATCACTGTCATTGCGTGCATTGAGGTCGTCTTTCGACATGTGCGCATAGAGACAAGTAGCGAACTGTTCTACTTGCTTTGCTTGTGTATTAGGTACTTTAGCGTGAATTAGGGTGACTACATTTTCGAGCAGTACTGAAGGCATTGCATCTTTCAAGGCCATGTTGCTATTTCCTTAGGGGCTATGGCAGCGCTTTTTAATTTTTATGGATGCTTCTTAAACCGACCTGAGCCTATTTTTGTGACCTAGGTCATAGCGCGAAGTTTATTACTAAACTCGCCATATTTCGAGAACTATTTTAGTGGTACATCCTCATCGAATTTAACCTGACAGCGATTTCATTCACATCTCTGACATAACAATCGTATATTACGTGTTTTTATGCATAAAAAAAGAGGAGCTAATGCTCCTCTTTAGTAGACTCTACTTGGGCTGCCGCCAAAAAATAGCCGCAATTGCTGGGAGTATAATTATTGCCCCCAACATATTTACCAAAAACATGAAGGTTAACAATATTCCCATATCCATTTGGAACTTGAGCGCAGAGAAGAACCAAGTACTCACACCAATCGCTAATGTCAGTCCGGTAAATATCACTGCACTACCTCGCTCAACCAAAGCTTCATAATAGGCCTGCTGCACTGGCATACCATCACGCAGACGAACCGCCATGGTAGATAAGATATAAATACCGTAGTCAACACCAATACCGACACCCAGCGCAATAACAGGTAATGTACTGACAGCCAAACCAATATCAAGTTGAGTCATTAATGCCTGAGCCAAGGTAGACACCACGTAAAGCGGCAAAATCACGGCAATTGTCGCTCTTAAAGAACGGAAACTAATAAGGCACAAAATAAACACTGCACCATAGACATACAGCATCATAGGTAACTGTGCTTCAGCCACTGCTTCATTGGTTGCAGCCATAACACCTACGGGGCCAGAAGCTAACTTAAACTGCAGTTTGTCACTATTCATTTGCTGTTGTAGCTGGTTTACTTTCTCGATGACAACTTCAATAGTTTCTGCTTTATGATCTTTCAAGAACAAGTACACAGGCATTACCGAGCAGTCGCTATTTAACAGTCCTGAAGTTGTTGGCACTCGCCCTACAGCTTGTACTAAGCTGGCTGTTGTACGTGGTAAGACGCTCCACTTAGGATTTCCTTCGTTAAAACCAGAATTAACACGTTTAGCAACCGATGCAAGACTTGCTGTTGCTTCAACACCCGGCGTATTACTAACCTGCCATTCAAACTCATCGATCTCAGTAAGTACTGAATGATAAGTACATGCCTCAGGAAAAGCCTCTACGATAATGGTCATCACATCAGTGGTGATTGAAAACTTGTCTGTAATGAAAAAGGTATCTTGGTTATAGCGTGAATCTAGATGCAGTGCTGGTGCACCACCTTGCAAGTCACCTATTTTCATTTTATTGGCTTGCTGTAGACCAACACCATAAAGCACCGCTGTAATAGCCAAGACCCAAATTGCATATTTAGGCGTAGCAAATTTAGACAGTGTTAACCAAATATTATTGCCGGGTTTATCTTTAATTTCTTTATTTGGTGTTACCGTAGTAAATGAGATTAAAAGTGGCAACAGCATCAAGTTAGTTAAAATAATGACTGCTACACCTAATGAAGCCGATATTGCCAGCTCGCGGATAATACCGATATCAATCGCGAGTAAAGTCATAAAGCCAATGGTATCGGACAACAACGCAACACCACCTGGGATCAATAAACTTCTAAACGCTAACGCTGCGGCAGCTTTCGTTGACTGACCATCAGTCACACGTCGCCTCACAGCATTAATCATCTGCACACTATGGCTTACACCAATTGCAAATACCAAAAATGGAATAAGAATCGACATGGGATCTAAACCAAAACCAACCACAGTTAATAAGCCTAACTGCCATACCACAGCTATAAGGCTACAAACCAAAGGTAGAATTGTTAAGGCGACTGATTTAGAAAAGAAGTACACCATGACCGCGGTGACTAAAATAGCAATTAAGAAAAACAGTAATACGCCTTTTGCACCATCGGCTACATCTCCCGCCATTTTAGCAAAGCCAATAATATGAATTTTAATTTCATCAGTTTCGTATTGCTCACGTAACTCTTTTTCCAGCTGTGCAGCAAAAGCTAAGGTATCCAGAGCCTCACCAGTTTGAGGGTCAAAGTCCATTAGCTGAGCACTTACCATTGCAGCAGAATAATCTTCGGCAATCAATCGCCCAACAATACCTGCTTTCTCAATATTACCTCGAACAACTTTTAGACCATATTCTGTAGTTGAAAAATCAGCTGGGATCACCGGTCCACCGGCAAATCCATCTTCAACGACTTCAGTAAATCGAGTTGATGGTGAAAATAACGATTTGACTTGTGCCCTATCCACTCCAGGAATAAAGAATAGTTGGTCATGAACATTTTTTAACGCATCAAAAAAGGTCGGGTTAAAGATATTGCCGCTAGTATCTTCAACTGCCACCATAATACTATTTGCGCCGCCAAACTGCTTTTGGTGCTTAAGATAAGTTTGCATATAACTATGATTAAGCGGAATATTTTTTACAAATGCTGCATCCATTTTTAGATTGCTAGCTTGCATTCCCAAAAACACAGTAGCAACTGCAAATAAAAATATAACAAAGGCTCTATGACGAAATAGATAAGATTCGAATCCATTAACTAATTTATCTAACATAGTAAGGTCCTATTATTTTTGTTCTAATTTGATGAGACCTTTATTACCCGCGACCCATAAGTTTCCTTGTGAGTCTTCGGCAATAGCGACGAGGTTTTCACCTTGTCGTTGCTCTACTAATTGGCTTTCGCCAGAGGTTGAAATATCAATAATCACTCCTGCATTACCGACAACGCGCAGCGTATCTTCGCCCAATTGGATCCCTGCATTAATGGTAGAATCCACTGGTAACTCAACCTTACGCCAATCTACAAGGTTTAAGTCTGCACGAAATACGTTGCCCCTTAACCCCATAACAAATGCAGTATTGCTAACTACAGCGACATTAAACAATGAACCTTCATAGAGAAAATCTTGTTTAATCCAATTACGCCCCTCATCTATTGATGTCGCAACTAACCCTAACTCCCCCACCATGATTAAGGTTGTGTCATTAACAGGTAATATGCGATTAAAATGGGGTAATAAAGTACTACGCTCAGATAAATACAAAGTTTCATCTTCAGCTTTGAGCTCTTCTAGGTAAGCAATATCTTCTTCAAAAAGCAGTTCTTGATGGTATTCACTCTTCCAAGTGCGACCACCATCTTGAGTTCGGTAGAACAATCCATAGGCGCCAATAGCAATGCCATTTTGTTCATTAAAAAATAAAATATCTAAAAAAGGCTTCTCAATTTCAGGCGATTGCATTTGTAATTGCCAAGACAGCCCTGCATCTTGAGTATGTAAAATAGTCGCATCATGACCGACTGCCCAACCTTTATTTGGCGTTATGAAAAAAGCCTTAGTCAGCAGTACCTGAGTAGGAGTGCTCACCTGCCTCCAAGAGTCTTGATAAATAAAGGCATGGCCTCTGTCACCAACGGCGACCAAGGTTTGTTGATTTTTTGCGATATCTAAAACGAGAGAGTTTGCAGCAAGAGGCTGAATTTGTTGTTGTAAATTATTCTCTTGTGCCAGCAGTGAAGTAGACTGAAAAAGGCTAAATAAACTCAATACAGAGAGAAACCGAAGCATGCTAAACGACATACAAACTTCCTTAAAATAAAGAGGGGCTTGCGCCCCTCATTGGTAGGGTTAACGAATACCTGCACGGCGCAATGCCGCTGGTGTGAAGTTTGCTTCACTTAGTTTGGCATCAAAGTCGTACATACGACCTTCGTTATCTAACCCCATCGCGATATAGCGACGTGATTGCAGATCATGGAATACTTCTAACGTACTCCACTGAGTTGGCACTTCGTAGTAGTTCAAACCATGAGCAATAGCCACACGATAAAGCTCATCACGGTTATCATATAAATCAGCTACAGATACCTGCCATGAATCTTCATCAATATAGAAAGTACGTGCCTTATAAATATGGCGCATGCCCTCTTTTAGCGTCGCTTTGACTACCCAAACACGATGTTTCTCATAACGTACGTATTCTGGATTGATATGACCAGGGGTGATAATTTGGTCATACTCAAGCTTATCTGAATGAAGTTTATAATCGTTGTAAGGAATATAAAGCTCTTGTTTACCGACAAGCTCCCAGTTGTAACGCACAGGCGAACCGTTGAACATATCGAAATCATCGGTTGTTCTTAAACCGTCAGACACTGTACCTGGCGTATCGAACGCAACATTTGGTGCTTTACGAACACGGCGTTGGCCAGTGTTATAGGTCCATGCTTGACGAGGTAATTTCTCTTGGTCCATTGTTTCTTTAACAAGTAACGCTGTACCCGCTAGGCGTGCAGGCTGTGTAACAACTTGCTTAAAGAAAAACAGTGTATTGTCTTTAGATAACTTATCCAATGTCATCTCTGGACGAGAATATTGAAAACGAATTTCTTCTGCTGTTTCAACTAGTGTGTAGCTACCGCCAGCTGTAGGTGCCGCCTGACTACGAGACGTTTTAATATCAACACCACGGAATCGTAAAACATGGTTCCAAATCACTTCTAAACCATTCTCAGGCATAGGGAAAGGAATACCAATTGACGCACCTTTGATGCCGTTACCGCCATCAATAAGCTCTGCGCGAGTCGCGTTTTCTCGAGTCGCATCGTAAACAAACTGCGGCACGGACGCTGAACGACGCGTCTGGTAAACATTCATCTTGAAGGTTTCTGGGTACAACTCAAATAGCTTTACCTGACCATCTGATAAATACGCTTTATACTTATCTTTATTTGCATTTGTAATAGTAAATTCAATTTTGTCTCCCGGAAACGGATCTGGGTGATGCATACCTTTACTATATCCAGCTACAGGCTCTGTAATCCCCCCATCCCAAGCAGGAATAGATCCATCAGCATTAGCAGCTTTCTCACCACCGAGTGGAGTTAACTCTGTTCCGAGTTTCGCCGCATCGGCTTCTGATACTTTAGCCATAGCACTCGGTGCGCTTAGCGCAATCATCACTGCTACAGGCAATATCGCAAGTTTATTCATTATTATTGTCCTTGTGATTTAGATTGAATACTTAATGTTGAACGACACATAATCTCGATCAGCCATGGCATTAGTAGTGCCTACACCACCAAAGAAAGTATTGTAAGAAATATCAGCGCCCCAACGGCTTTGATAATCAAAGTTAATACCAACAGCTACAGACTTCTTACCTTCAGTGAACAAGAACATTGGATCTGGCGTAATACCATCAACGTCATGTGAGAAGATAACTCGAGGCGCAATGTTTACTCCTCCCCACACGTTGTTATAGTCAGCCTTAGCAACTAAGCGATAACCCCATGCGAAATCTGTTGGGAACGGGTTGGTTTCAGGACCATTATGCAATGCTTCAATAATACCTGGCATATCAGGATTACCACCTGAGCGACCTGTACCAGGGCCATTTAAACGAAGCTCATCATGGCTAGGCATATCATGGATCCAAACACCACCAATCTCAGCCAACATAGTTAGATTATCAGTGCCTAATGTAGGGCCAAATAAATGAGTGAATGTGGTTTGTGCTTGCGTAGTATCCAAACGAATAAAGCCTTCCGCGTATTCACCTGGTCCATAATTTTCTACTTGTGAGACACCATCTAAATCTGGGCGCAAACCGGCATTAGCAAGCTGCTGTGGCATTGCTGCAAATAGCAATTCAACATCATCGATCTGCAGAGGCTCATCTAAACGGTGAGCAATCTCACCTGCAACTGACGTATCACCTACCAGCGTATTAAAGCTTACACCCATTAATTGAATATCTTCTGGATAAACAATCTGAGCTTTAGAGAAAGTTTCTAATGCTAACAAGTCTTCGCGAGTCATCGCCTCGCCAGACTGAGCTTTACCACCAAGGCGCTGAAGATCTCGGCCAATAGCTTCTTGAGAAAAGTTTGCTGTTGTACCACTAATAAGGGGACGACGGCTGTGATAATTCATGTAGTAAAGGCCAAACTCTGTTTCGCCTAATTCGGGAGAATAGTAACCAAGTTTGACACCCCATTGACCATCATCGCTCGCTTCAGCAGGATCTTCAACCAGTGTAGCCTTTGTTGGGTACGCTAATGCAAGTGATGCCAAGGTTGCAGCATCTACCTGTCCAGACCCAACCATACCGACAAGGGCATTGTACTCTGACATTAAGAAATCAAGATTCATGTCAGGATTTGCGTTAAATCCTAACTGAGCATTTTGGCTGTAGCCACCATATCCGGCAAAATCATTAGTCGAAAAAAATGAGCCTGGAGTCGGTACCCAAACAGGTTCCCAATCGTATTGGTAGAAACCTTCAACAGATAAGTTGTCGGTAACACCAAATGACGCCCACACCATACCTTGTGGTCTAAACGCTTCTTTTAACTCTGCGCCAGGCGCATTTAGAATGTTTAAATCGACAGGGTTAATAACACCAATACCGTGGGCAATCAGTGTGCTTTCTCCCCAAGAGACAACCTGATTACCAACACGTATTGATAGTGGATTAGCACCATCGTTAAAATCGAAATCAGCGTAAACAAACGCATCGAGTAAGCGAATATCTTTACACTGAACTTCAGATGCTTTGCTATCTTCACATGGATCAAACTCTTGACCCGTTAAAGGATCATTAAAACCAAAATCACCATCATTCATTTTTCTATCATAGAAATACATACCACGGGCAAACACACCGAAGTTTTGGTATTTCAATGATAACTCGTGCAGGCCTTTGAAAATTTCTGAAGTTGTATCGCCTTGCGAGTACAACAAATTACTCAAATCACCATTGCTTGAATAAGAACCGGGCTGCGCCCAGATCTCAGCAGAGCTGTATTTCGTATTACCAAAAGCAGAATATCCGGACCAATCAAATCGTGGGTGATTTACCTTACCAATTTGATTATCCCAATCACGACCTTCAGTTCTCCAACTTGCACCAGCAGTCCAAGTCGAGTCGAATGTACCTTCTACCTCCCCCCAATTAAATGAGACAGCATTTGCATGATTAGTCATGCCAAAGCTGAGCGCCGCAACGATCCCCAAAGCGAGCGTCGACTTATTAAAGCCGTTTTTAACCTTTTTCATTTAGCTTCTCTCCGTAACCTGCTGGATTCTATTGTTATAGGAATTGATAGCCAACATACCGTTAGCCTCCAGGTAACACCATTGTTACAGCATTTATACAGAGTGAGCAAGGATGAAACATAGAAAATCTTTAAAAGATTTCGTTACTTAAAGCAGATTTTTAGACTAGTTTTTAGCAATAGATTTAAATCAGTAATAGGTGAATTTAGAAAGGGCTAGTGTTGAACTCATATACACATATTTAACAATAACTTACAAGTTCAACAGATAGATACTGCAGATTGTTTAAAGCAATCGACCGTTTGAAGTAATTACTCTAAATTTTAATTAGAGTAATTAAATTTCCTTGTGCATCAATGGTCATACGAAAATACGCCTTAATACCGACACTTGTTAAAAAAGGTCTAAAATGCCGCGCATTAATCCAAAGCGTGCGCCCTGTGAGATCAATGACTTCAACCTTATTAATTTCTCCTCGATAATAAGGTAGAAACTCTTGGTAAGTGATATTTAACCCAAATTGGAATTGATGTTGACTAGACAATTTCTTACTCTATTGCTGGCTACAAATAGTTTAGTCTCGACGCTGCATATAAAAGACAGGACGTCGAGACTCTAGGACTAATCTAACGTCTAAACTAACGCCTTAGTTACTTTTTCATATAGATCTTTTGATAAATTATCGACCGTAAGAATTCGGTTTAACTCATTGATCATTAATTGCTGACGCGCCAAATCAAATTTCTTAAATTGTATTAAAGGCGTTATGATCCGCGCGGCAACTTGTGGATTCAAAGTATTAAGTTTGATAATTGCATCCGTTAAGAATTGATAGCCTAATCCATCATGACGATGAAATTCAAAAGTATTTGCTGCTGCAAAGATACCAATTAACGAGCGAACTCTATTAGGATTATTAAAACTAAACGCTTCATGATCAAATAAAGATTTCAACTTATCAATACAATTGTCGTTAGTGAATGTCGCGTGCAATCCTAACCACTTGTCCATAACTAATGGCGTTTTCAACCACTTCTGTTCAAACTTAGCCATAAGTTGCTCACGAATAGCAGAAGATTCACCATTCAAAGCGCTTAAGGCGGCTAAGCTATCAGTCATGTTTTCAGCATTGTTATATTGCTGCTCAGCAAGTGATGCATAATTACTATCAACTTTTAGCAATAAGGCCAAACAAACGTTCTTCAAAGCTCGTGTTGCAGCATCATCAATACCTGCTAACTCGCGTACGATAACTAGCAGCTCGTCTTCGCAGTTTGCGGCGATCTCCAGTACAACAAACTCTCGCGCTATTTTAAGATTATCTAGATCGACGATATCATTTTGTTCGATTAATGAGCCTGCGCTGGCTAAGGTCAATATCTCCGCCATTAAGGCTTTATCTAGATCTTGTGCTAACAATACCCCTTTAAAAGCATCAACTATTCTTGGATCGATAAACATCGCTTGCTGCGCCTGCAAACGCTCTATATTTTGCCAAATGGATTGACTAAATAACGCTACAGAAGCTTCCCATTTAGCGACTTCGCTTTGAGCAAAACGCATTATGTGAACTAACTGTTCAACAGAATATTCAAAATTAAGTTTTACAGGAGCTGAAAAATTTTGCAGTAAAGATGGAATAGGTTTCTGTTCTAGCCCTTCAAAATTAAACTGTTGTTTCTCCTGCGTAAAATCTAGGACTTTATTAACAATTGATTGGCCGGCAACGTCAATAAGCTCAATATCAAATGGGATATGCAGCGGTAATTTAGCAGAACCATCCGGCGTGTCCGGAGTAGACTGTAGCAAGGTCAATGTATAACACTGAGTCTCTGAGTTGTACTCTTCCTGTACATCAATTTGTGGCGTGCCAGCTTGGCTATACCAACGTTTGAATTGCGCTAAATCAATGCCACTTGCATCTTGCATCGCCGCCACAAAGTCATCACATGTTACAGCCTCACCATCGTGACGCTCGAAATACAATGCCATTCCTTTTTGAAAGCCACTCTCTCCAAGCAAAGTATGCATCATACGAATAACTTCAGCACCTTTGTTATAAACGGTAACGGTGTAAAAGTTATTCATCTCAATAACTGACTCTGGTCTAATTGGGTGTGCCATAGGTCCAGAGTCTTCTGCAAACTGTTGGTTCTTCATGACTTTAATTGCATGAATACGATTAACTGCACGAGAGCCCAAATCTGAACTAAACTCTTGATCTCTAAATACAGTAAGCCCCTCTTTAAGGCTTAGTTGGAACCAATCACGGCAAGTTACTCGATTTCCTGTCCAGTTATGGAAATATTCATGACCAACAACAGATTCAATACCATGATAATCATCATCTGTAGCTGAGTCTTTATCTGCTAAAACAAACTTAGTGTTGAATACATTGAGCCCCTTGTTTTCCATTGCCCCCATATTGAAAAAATCAACTGCGACGATCATGTAAATGTCTAAGTCATATTCTAAATTAAAGCGGCTTTCATCCCATGCCATCGACTTTTTAAGCGATGCCATAGCATGGTGAGCTTTATTTAAATTTCCCTTATCAACAAATACTTGCAATTTAATATCTCGTTGACTGCAAGTCGTAAAACTGTCTTCCAATAGATCAAAATCACCTGCAACTAATGCAAATAAATAAGCGGGTTTTGGGAATGGGTCATGCCACTTAGCGAAGTGTAAACCGTCATTAGAATCGCCACTGTCAACTAAATTGCCATTACTCAGTAGAAATGGAAAAGCTTGCTTATCAGCCTCAATACGAACTGTGTAAATAGCTAATACATCTGGGCGGTCTAGGAAGTAAGTAATACGTCTAAATCCTTCCGCTTCACATTGAGTGCAATATGCGCCGTCGGACATATATAAACCTTCAAGACTTGTATTAGCCTCTGGATCTAATTTGGTGATGATTTGTAATTCAAATGCATTCAAGCTTGTCTCAATAATAAGCTCGCCATCACGCTGCATATAATCAACAGACTGGTTATCAATTGTAACGCTGAGTAACTCAATATCATCACCGGCTAATACTAACGCATCACTATGTGTACCATGACGAATCACTTTACTTGTCGCAATCAACTGGGTTTGCGCTTGAGCCAAGGAAAAGTCTAAATCAATATGACTAATTTGAAATAGTGGTTTTTGGTAATCTTTGAGGAATTTAGCTTGTGGCTGGGACATGAATAAACCTCTTTCTTATTAATTTTTGATTAAAAAAAACGCGCATTAAGCGCGTTTTTTTATTGAGTCAATCTTACTTTTGTTGGTTCTTGGCTAGCTTTTCAATATCAGCTAAGTCCAGAGTAATAAATGCGGTTTCATCTAAGAACGCATCAGCGACTTCAACGTCATCAGGGATGTCGTCCAATGACTTCACTTTCTCTTCACCTTCCCGTACTAACCTGTCATTAGCTCTGTCAAGTTGCTTTTGGTCGTTATCGTCACGCTCAGCTAAACGTTCACTCTTAACCAATGACACAGTTTTATCGTCGTGATTTTCTTTAAACTCTGCAATATCTTGGAAAATATAACCAAATTCAACATCGCTCTTAATACGGTCTTTATGTTTACCATCTAAGTTAGCAATCAGTTGAGGATAAATTTCGCCCAATGTGCCGTATTGTGCAACAGGTACTTTATCCCAAGGCAACGCGTTTTCTTCTTCAGCTTCACCATACTCACCAGGCTCTAAAGCACTTGGGAATGGGATATCAGGCGTTACGCCTTTCAACTGTGTACTGCCGCCGTTGATACGGTAGAACTTTGCTATCGTATATTGCACATGGCCAATTGGTTTTTCGTACATATCGTAGATTCGGCCTAGGCTCTTATGTTGCTGAACAGTACCTTTACCGAAGGTCGACTCACCAACAATTAACGCACGATCATAGTCTTGTAATGCCGCAGCAAAAATTTCTGATGCTGAAGCACTATAACGATCAACCATTACGGTTAACGGACCATCATAGGTAACACGTCCATCGTTATCACGATTTTGTGTCACACGACCATTGGCATCACGAATTTGGACTACCGGGCCTTGTTCAATAAACAAACCAGTTAAAAGTGTAGCTTCTGTTAACGCACCGCCACCATTGCCACGAAGGTCGATAATGATCCCTTCAACTTTGGCCTCTTTTAATTCTGCTAATTCTTTAGAAACGTCTTTAGACAAATCCATATAAAAACCAGGGATTTGAATTACGCCTACTTTACGGTTTGCGTATGGACCTTCTGTAGGTTCAATGACTTTTGATGTTGCTGCGCGATCTTCTAAACGAATCTTGTCGCGAACAATTGTTAGCTCAAATGTTTTCGCACTTGTGCCGCCTTTCTTAGGCAAGATTTCTAATACAACCTTACTGCCTTTAGGCCCTTTAATCAGCTCGACAACATCGTCAAGACGCCAGCCAATAACATCAACAATTTCTTTACCTTCTTGGCCAACACCAATAATTCTATCTTCTGGCGATAATTTTTCACTTGAAGCCGCTGGGCCGCCAGCAACAAGGCTCTTAATTACCGTATAGTCATCATCAACTTGTAAAACGGCACCAATACCTTCTAGGCTTAGGTTCATTTCCATCTGGAAACGTTCAGCGTTTCGTGGTGACAGATAACTTGTGTGTGGCTCAACAGTGCGAGCAAACGCGTTCATTACGCCTTGGAATACATCTTCACTCTTGGTCTGGCTTAAACGTTTAATTGCGTTGTTATAGCGCTTTTCTAACACTTCAACAATTTCGTCCCAGTTTTTACCCGTTAGAGAAAGGTTTAACGCATCGTATTTAACGCGTTGACGCCAAAGCTCATTTAATTCAGCTTCAGTTTTAGGCCAACTCGCCTCTTTCCGATCGTACTCATATTCGTCACCCGCAACGTCAAATGCCATCTCTTCATCTAGTAAAGATAATGCATAGACAAAGCGCTCGTAACGACGTTTTTGAACAAGCTCGTACATAGCGTAAACTTGATTCAAGTCGCCGCTTTTTAGCATATCGTCAAATTGTGTTGAATAGCCTTTGAAACCATCAATATCAGACTGTAGTAAAACATTCTTACGGTAATCTAATTGCTTCAAATAACGATCAAATACTTGCTCAGAAAACACATCATCCATATCAAAACGATGGTAATGTGAACGAGTGAAGAGACCAGTAACACGTTTACTGGCTACTTTGTGCTGCGGTTCCTGCTTAAGAGCGGGCAACTCGCTGAATTGAATAGTAGGGCTTACGGCCCATGCCGAGAATCCGACAAAAATACCGGCAATAGATACAGCCAGAGAAAGTTTTCGCATCAACAAGTTACTCCTTTATATGCTTCTAAGCCATTACAGCAGTATGTGCTCAACTCTAACTTTGATGGTTAAACCAGAGTCTAGTTGAACCTGAACATCTTCTTTCTTAATGTCCAAAATCACACCAGCAACTGGTGCCTTACCTAACTTAACGTTAACACGCTGATTGGCTTTTAATTCAGCTAATACTGCAGGTGTTAAGTTCTCTGCCACTACCGCTTCTTTAGCAGGCTTGCTGCTTGCTGCAGGCTTAGGACGTTTAGCAACAGGCTTCTTAGCTGGTTTTTTAGCAGCTTTAGCTGTTGGATTTGCAGTCTTAGCTTGAGCAAGACGTTTAGCCTTCGCTTTATCTTGGCTTTCTTTTAGTGTAGCTGCCGCGTGGTCAATGTGCTCTTGCTCTAATTCACCACATTCGTTGCCATCTAAATCGATACGTTGTGCGCCTGCTTTCACGCACTTTAAATAACGCCAGCTGCTAGTGTATCTTCTTAATGCGATTCTCAGCTGAGTTTTACTGACTTTAGAATCATCAGCTAACCTTTCCGCTAAATCTTGAAACAAACCAATTTTTAATGGCTTAGTTTCGCCTTCAGCTATAAAGCATAAAGGAAATGTTTCGTACAAATACGCAAGAATAGCGTTGGTATCGGTCAACTTTTCTGTTGATTCCATCTTTACTTCCACAGTTTAAAAAAGGGACACCACTGATAAGCACTATCGCTGAGTTCAGTTTATGTGTCGTTTATATTTGTCTGATCAGAGCTAAAAGCACAAATGAAAAATCGTTAACATTTGTTTTTACACTCTAAAACCAAACCTACCTTAGCAACATAAAAGCCTAAACTCCATGCATTCATTTGCTGAATTGTCAGTGTTTAGTTTTTTCATTACTCAAACCGCTTATTATAGAGAGGCTTCAAATGATTGCGACCTACAATTAGCGATAATTGGTCGTAGTTTAACCAAATAGGCAGATTTCGAGACTTTTAACCAAAGTTTCGACGCCTTGTTGATCAATTTCGCTGAATCTTGATAACGATGGGCTATCAATATCGAGCACGCCAATAACAGTTCCATTTTTTCTTAGCGGTACAACCAACTCCGAATTGCTTGCACTGTCACATGCTATATGACCTTCAAACTGGTGAACATCATCTATTCGCTGGCTGATATTCATAGCGACCGCTGTTCCACACACGCCTTTTCCAATAGGGATACGCGTGCAAGCCACTTTACCTTGGAACGGCCCGAGTACCAATTGATCATTTTTCAATAAATAGAAACCGACCCAATTTAGATCTGTCATATTGTCATTTAATAATGCTGAAAAATTAGCAAGCGCCGCAACGATGTCATCTTCACCTTCGAACAACGCCTGGACCTGTCTATTCAACGTATCGTAAAAATCATTCACCTTTAACAATCCCCAACAAGTTCATCTAAAGCTAAAATATAATTGCAGCATTCTAACAACAAACAGAGTCATTTGTTCAAGCGGTTTTATTTAGGCTCTTTATTCTCGGTTTTTTTTGGTGTTTTTTTAGGCGTCACTTTTTTATCTAACGAACCACCTTTTAACAAAACTTGTAAATCATCTTTATGTTGAGCAAGGAAAAAACCTAACTTTTCAATATCGTTCTCGGCTAAGTCAAGTTCACTTTTAGATAAAAATGGAATCAGATTGTCAGCGATATCTAGCATCTTATCGTAGGCATCAGCCTCCTTTTTAGATGTAAAAGTCATCTTTTCAACCCCTTCTCTAACCACTACAAATTGAGTTACAACGGCCATATCCAACCTCACACTGTTTTTATATACAGTAAAGAGTCTCATAGATTGAACTTCTTATGCAAGTTTTCTTGATTATCTGATAAACTTCTGTGGTTAATGGCTCAATATTTTCAAAAGCATACGTGTCAAAAGCCATGATTTGCATTGAAATCAACGTAGGTATTGTCCACTTGAATACAAAACGGATGGGAATGGAAACCGAAGATTGTAGTATTACATTATGTCAATCGTGTGATCTTGTGATTAGGAAGCGTGCATTGCCTAGCGGTGTGCGTGCGCTATGCCCTCGTTGCCATACCCCGCTTTACGATACTCCTTATTGCTCTATAAACGGTATGCTAGCTCTATGTTTAACTGCCGTATTCTTTTTTGCACCTGCTAATTTATATCCCGTGTTGGAACTTGAATTTCTCGGCAGCATGAGAACCACGACCGTGTTAGAAGGCGCATTAGCCGTTTACTACCAAGGTTACTGGCTCGTTGGAGTAGCTGTTTTAATCTCGGCCGTTGTTGCACCAGGGTTATTATTAATCTCTATATTAAGTCAGATCCTCATTATCAAGTTCGGACTAACGTCAATGATGTTAAGAACAACCTTAAAACAATTATTAAAAATGCAAGGATTGTTAACCCAGCTTACAATGCTTGAAATTTACGTTATCAGTTTTTTAGTCGCAGCTTTCAATTTGGCCGACTTCGCGACAGTATCTTTTGGCTTCGGTACGTTCTGTTTTACTATGCTATTTATTATGACGCTGTTTTTAATGCGGGAATACGATTTGGAACACATGTGGAGTTTTCTTGATGAGCATAAATAGTGGCGGCCCGTTGGGAAAAGACATTGGTTTAACCTTATGCAAAACGTGTAATAAGGTGACTTGTTGCAAATCTAGGACATGCAGTCGCTGTGATGCACCATTAATTATTCGTGACTACGCCAGTGTGCAAAAAAGCTGGGCACTACTCATCACTGCTGCAGTCCTACTCATTCCAGCTAATATCTATCCAATAACGACATTGACTAATCAAGGTCGTGTAACACAAGACACCATTTTTTCAGGGATCGCCCATTTAGTTAAAACTGATATGATCCCTATTGCCATCATTTTATTTACTGCGAGTATCTTGGTACCAATTTTAAAAATTGTTGGTTTAACCATTTATTTATCAGCAATTACCTTTAAATTACCTATTTCAAAAAAGAAGTTAATGACTGGTTTTCATATTATTGAATGGATTGGACGCTGGTCAATGCTCGACCTTTTTGTGATTTCACTGACTGTTGCAGTGGTTAATATGGGACAATTGTTAGATGCAAAACCTGCCCCAGCTGCAACAGCGTTTGCCTTAGTAATTTTACTCACGCAGCTCGCTGCAAAAGTCATAGATACCCGTTTACTCTGGGATAGATTGGAAGCAAAAAATGACTCAAGTACAAACACCTAAAATCGTCAAGAAAAAACTATTTTCACCGATTTGGTTATTACCTATTATTGCACTGGCACTCGGTGCTTGGCTCGGTGTCAAAAGCATTCGTGAGTCAGGTATTGAAGTCACAATCCATTTCCCTAGTGCTACGGGTATGGACATAGGTAAAACCTTAGTAAAATACCAAGGGTTAACTGTTGGTAAAGTGGTTGATATGAGTATTGACGACCAACTACAGGGCGTCGATGTAAAAGTGATTATGGACTATCGTTCAGAGCCTTTTATTAATCAAGGTACAAAGTTTTGGTTGGTCAAACCCAAAGCCACGATTACTGGTGTTGAAGGCTTAGATACGCTTTTTTCGGGCAATTACATCAGTATTTTACCCGGTGAAGGAAAGTCAGAAACCTACTTTGAAGCCGAGACTAAAGCGCCAGTCATTACCCCGGGCGTAGAAGGCCTAATAGTTAATATTACCTCAGATAAATTAGGCTCCTTAGATGTGGGTTCGCCAGTATTTTATCGACAAATCCCAGTTGGCCAAATTGTTGGTTATCATCTTGAGAATGCCGAGCAGATCCTAGTTACCGCCTTTATCCAACAGCAATATGCAGAGCTTGTGAAAATCGATTCACAATTTTGGAATGTATCAGGCATTAGTGTTGATGCTTCATTATCAGGAATTAAAGTTAGCAGCGAGAGTTTAGCGTCGCTCCTGGCTGGCGGTATTAGCTTTAGCTCTAATAGCGGTTCAACACTTGCTCAAAACAATCATGAGTTTGCACTATATGATAGTGAAGATGACGCGCTAGGTGGCACTCAATTTGAGCTAATCGCTAACGGAAGCGAATCTGTATCTCAAAATACTTCGATTGTATATCGTGGCATACAGATTGGCCAAGTAACCAAAAAATCTTTAAGTGATAATGGCATCTTATTAGACGCTAAAATCGATAGCATGTATCAAGAACTCTTGACTGAAAGTGCAAACTTTTGGCTCGAAGGCGCTGATATTTCGCTATCAGGTATCAAACATCCAGAACGTTTGATTACTGGCAATGTTATAAACTTTGTTCCAGGTTCAGGCCCAGCTAAACAACAATATCAACTATTGACTCAAGCACCAGAGCCCAAAAATATCAGCAAATTACTGGTAACTTTGCATTCAGATTCTAATCCTGGAGTTAGTGCTGGAGCAGAAATTCGCTATAAGCAAATAAAGATTGGTCAAGTACTGAGCGCAAAATTAAACGATGCTTTTACTCAGGTTGAATATCAAGTCGAAATCGCTGCAGATTTTGCCGAGTTAGTCAGTAAAAATAGCCATTTCATTGCAGAGTCGGCATTAAAAATCGATGCAAATTTAGATGGTGTAAAGGTAAAAACGAACGATTTTAATACACTAACAAATGGTGCATTAAGCTTAGTTAGAGGAACAAATAAAGCCCTTGCGACTGACGGCGACTCACTATACGTATTTGCTAGCAGTGAAGATGCCAAGGTGTTTTATAGCAAACAGCATTTAATCAAAAAACGCTTAATTAACCAAGACGCTGCGGATCTCGTTGCTGGCTCGCCAATTTATTATAAGAAAATGCAAATAGGTGAAGTCACTTCAGTACAATGGCAAGCCGCTGAGAACAACTTTGCTATTGATATTGCCATAGAACGTACCTTTAAAAGTCTGCTTAACGAGCAAACTGTATTTTGGCGTAATAGCGCGCTATCAATTAACGCGAGTTTAAGTGGTGTTGAAGTGGAAGTCGCTCCTTTGATGGGTGCACTAAAAGGTGGCATCAGTTTGGGATTACTTGAGCAAGGCAAAGTCGTTAACTCAACCAGCCTATATGAGTCTAAGTTATTAGCGATGAGTCAAGCCAAGCCAATTAAGCTTACCTTCCCAGCAACGGTACAATTAACAAGCAAAGCACCTATCAGATATCTAGGGCATAAAGTCGGTGAAGTAGAAACTGTAACCTTGGGTGCAGACCTTAATAAATTGAACGTTAACGCATACTTATATGGGGAGTACGCAGCTAATTTTGTCCAACAAGATGCAGCATACTCTGTTGTTACTGCCGATATCTCGCTTGCGGGAATAACTGCACCAGAGACCTTAATTAGCGGCCCTTACATAGAAGTCTACCCAGGACATAGTGTAACAACTTCATCAGAGTTTATCGGTACGATTGAAAAGCCTGTTTATACCCAAGCAAATGAACTGAGATTTACTTTATCAGATAGCTCACTAGGCTCAATAAAGTCCGGTACAGGAATATTTTTTAGAGGTATAAAAATCGGTCAAGTTGATGCATACGAGCTATCACAGCAAGGTACAGGAGTGTTGATGCAAGCTCATGTAGAAAATAAATATAAGCATCTAATCAATCAGACTAGCGTGTTTTGGGATCTTTCAGGAGTGAAGGTCGACGTCGGAATTTTCTCTGGAGCGCAGATAGAAACAGGCTCTTTAGAAACTATATTAGCAGGCGGGATTGCAGTAGCAACACAAGCGACAACCACTTCAACCAATGAGCTTACTAGCAAGCAGACTTTTATATTAAATAGTGAAATCGATCCTGCTTGGTTGAATTGGTCTCCTATACAAACAAGTCAAAACTAATGAGTTCCAGTTAAAACGGCTGTTAATCAAAACATAAAAAACGAGGCAAATGCCTCGTTTTTTATATGCCTTTCTAAAACGGTAAATTATCCACTAATCCCATATCAGTCATGAATATAACCATTCAAATAATTAGCTTACCTTAGTAAGCCTCGTATTGTGTTCGAAATTTAAGCTACTGACGTTATAGAGCAATGTTAATTGACAATTACCAAGGCAGGCGATTAACCATAGAATTGATAACAAACAAGTATTGCAGCAATAATTCCCGCTAAGTCCGCAAATAAACCACAAGCCAATGCGTGACGTCCATTACGGATCCCAACCGCACCAAAATATACCGCCAATACATAAAATGTGGTTTCTGTACTACCTTGCAATATGGCTGCTAATCGGCCGGCAAAAGAATCTACCCCATAGTGTTGCATGGTTTCTAACATCATAGCTCGTGCGCCTGAACCGCTAAAAGGTTTCATAATCGCGGTAGGCATAGCATCTACAAAACGCACATCACCACCTGCTACAGCAACCACGCTAGCGATCAATTGCAGTAAATAATCTAAAGCACCTGATGCTCTTAATAATGCTATAGCTAACAGCATTGCCAATAAATACGGAATGAGTTTAATTGATTGTGAAAAGCCCTCCTTAGCCCCTTCAATAAACTCATCATAAACGGCCACTTTACGCACGCCTGCGACTAAAACAAAACTAAAGATAAGCAGCAGCAAGATCCCGTTACCGAGTGCAGTACTCACCTCGCCTATTACGGTCACAGTGAGAGTACTGAGATAAAAGACCAGGCCAATAATCGAAGATAATATAACGCCGGCATAGCCCAAAACTACAGCGTTAAATAGTGATAACCGTTGCACGAGTGCAACTATCGTTAGCCCAGCCAAAGTTGATGCTGTTGTCGCTAACAATATAGGTAAAAAGATATCTGCTGGTGCTGCTGCACCTTGTTGAGCGCGATATAAAAACACCGTGACAGGGACTAAAGTTATCGAAGAGGTGTTAAGCACTAAAAATAAGATCTGCGCATTAGTTGCTACGTGTTTATTTGGGTTTAACGTTTGTAGATCTTGCATTGCTTTTAGCCCTAAGGGCGTCGCAGCATTATCTAACCCCAACATATTTGCAGTTAGATTCATGGTCACACTACCGTATGCGGGATGGCCTCTTGGTACTTCAGGCATGAGTTTCGATAATAGCGGCTCAAATAAGCGCGAAAAAAGTGCAACGACACCAGCTTTTTCCCCAACTCGCATTAAGCCCATCCACAAAGAAAGAACTCCCACTAAACCAAGTGCAATCTCAGCCGCTAGTTTCGAACTTGAAAAAATGGCTGTCACGCTTTCAGACAGAACTTGAGTATGGCCGGTAAACACTTGGGCTAGTATCGCCACTAATGCGGTAGCAAAAAAGCCAAACCAGATCTTATTTAGCACGCAATGAATCTCTTTTAATCTGTTATAATCCTGATACTTTACCGCATTATCTTCGACATATGGCTCATTTTAATCAGAATTTCCTCGACAGTATCGAACGCGAACTCCCAGATCACCTTTCTATGGAAGACTTTATTGCTTATAGCAATCAGCCACTGCGTCTTTCTATTCGGGTGAATACTTTAAAAATTAGCGTCACTGATTTTATCAAACTAATGACACCAAAAGGTTGGCAGTTTGACTCTATACCTTGGTGTGCAGAAGGTTTTTGGATCACCAATAGCCAGAAGATTCAACTTGGCAACACGATAGAGCACTTGCAAGGCTTGTTTTACATCCAAGAAGCGAGTTCGATGCTGCCGCCAACCGCATTGTTTAAAAATGAAAATAGCCAAAATATAAAAGTACAAACAGATCCTGTAGTACTTGATATGGCATCAGCCCCTGGCTCTAAAACAACTCAAATTGCAGGGCTAATGCAAAACAAAGGTTTGTTAGTGGCTAATGAATATTCTGCTAGCCGTGTCAAAGTACTCCATGCCAATATAGCCAGAATGGGTGTCGCAAACTGCGCTCTTACTCACTTCGATGCAAGAGTGTTTGGTGAATATCTTTTTGAAACCTTTGATTCAATTTTGTTAGATGCACCTTGTAGCGGTGAAGGTACTATCCGCAAAGACCCTGACGCACTGAAAAATTGGGATAACAATGAGAATAAAGGCATAGTTGCAACCCAGAAAGCATTGATTGAATCGGCATTTTTAGCATTAAAGGTTGGCGGAAACATGGTTTATTCAACTTGTGCACTAAGTCGCCAAGAAAACCAAGACGTCTGTAACCACTTAAAAACAACTTTCGGTAATGCTGTAGAGTTTGCTAGTTTAGAGAAGCTATTCCCCAATGCAGAAAAGGCCTGTACAAAAGAGGGGTTCTTACACGTTTGGCCACAAATTTATGATAGTGAAGGTTTTTTTGTCGCAAAAATAAACAAGGTTTCAAAGGTTGAACGCCAACAAGATGAACCAAGAAAACAAAAGAACTTCCCGTTTACTGCCGCGAAAGCAAAACAAGTTGCAGAACTTGTGCTGTATTTTAAAGAGGCTTTCAATATCGATATACCTGATGATGCACAGATAATGGAGCGAGATCTCGAGTTTTGGTTATTCCCTCAAGCTGTATTGCCGCTTATTGGAAAAATGCGCTTCCAACGCATTGGGATCAAACTCGCGGATGCATTGAAAAAAGGCTATAAAGTTCGCCACGAAGCGATCTTAGCTTTATCGTCTCCAACCCAAATAGAACTTAGCGATGAGCAGGCAAAAGAGTTTTTGATGGGACGTGATATTAGCCTTGCTGAAAGAGTAAAACCACAGGGTGAAGTAATTGTCAGTTATGCAGCGAATCCACTTGGGGTTGCAAAGCACTTAGGTAATAAATTAAAAAACAACCTCCCTAGAGACTTAGTTAAAGATAAGATAGCCCTTTATCTATAAAACTTTAGTGCATAAATACATAAAAAGTTACATTTGGATGATGTTGACACAAAAATAACCACCCACAAATAAAAAAGCTGGTCTACACTGTATAACATCAGTTTAAGACTAGCTGCTCAGAATAACTAAAGATTACCGAACTAAGCAGCTGTAAAATTTTACCTATGCGGTATCAACAGTAGCGCACGGCTCCTAGTGAGCCATTCCCCTAGACCCAGAACAATTGGAATAGTTTTGGGTCTTTTTTTGTCTCTAATTTGGCTCTAGCAAGTACTAACGACCCGCTAAACGAGCCGCATCTTTAAATAAGTTGAAAAAATTCTCAGTCGTGTACTGTGCAAGTTCTGGGTACTTTTCTCCTCGTAACTCAGCAACAAACTCTGCTACATCACGCACAAAAGCCGGTTGATTTTCCTTACCACGATGCGGTACAGGTGCTAAATACGGTGAGTCTGTTTCAACGAGTAGACGATCCTTAGGAACTTTTCTGATCACGTTGCGTAAATCGCCGGCGTTCTTAAATGTGACGATTCCTGACACTGAGATATAAAAACCAAGATCGAGCGCTTCTTTGGCCATTTCCCAGCTTTCCGTGAAGCAATGCAATACACCACCAACACTTTCCGCATTACCACGCTTTAAAAAATTAATCGTATCTTCTCGCGCGTCACGAGTATGGATGATTAATGGCTTTTTCACTTTAACAGCCAGATCTATCTGTTGCTCAAAACATTGCTGTTGTAATGCTTTAGTTTCCTTCGCATAAAAATAATCAAGACCCGTTTCGCCAATCGCGATAACTTTCTCATCACGAGCAAACTGTTCAACTTCTTCAATATTAAGACCGTCTTGGACATCTAAAGGGTGTACTCCCGCAGATAAAAAGACTTCATTGAATGGCGCCATTTTCTGCTTCATATCAGCAAATCCTTGCTGACGAACGTTTACACATAAAAAATATGCAATATCACGTGCTTTAGCAGCAGCAATAATTTCTTGAAGTGAGGCCTGATCTGGCGCGGTTTTAAGACGGTCTAAATGACAATGTGAATCGATAAGCACTGAGAAAACCCAACAAACAGCAAAAAGGACTGCAAGTCTACCCAGCTACATAGTGCAGGTCAAATCCCCGGAGGCAAGCTCATGTGAAAGCATCTGCTCAATATGGTGTTTATGAAAGTCTGGATCGGTCAACACTTTAACTCCAATACCTGCAGGACGGCCGCCAGACGCGCCCATTGGGTTTATCCAAACTACAGAACCGGTAAACTCATGCCTTTCACTGCTATTTGGCAATAAGTAAGACACATTTATTTCTTGTCCAAGATTAAAGCTTTCTGCGCTTGTAACAAACATTCCCATAGGCTTGATAAAAGGCATATAGGCACGATAAAGCTGCTGTAAAGATTCAAATTTAACGACAAGATTACTCATAGGGTTTATTGGCTCATTAGCTGGCGATATTCAATGGTTAACCCTTCAAATAATGCTAACGAATTAACAGTTGGCATTACTGATAAGCGTGTTTCGACTTGCATGATTTTGCCTGCAAAGTTGGCTAATGCCACTCGAGTCAAAGGGTCCACTTCTTGTTTTTTCACCAAGATCCTATGCACGACTAGATATAAAACTTTAAGTGCATCAGAAACTTGCTTTTCATTAACATTTATTAAACTATCACACAGCAGCCCAGACGACAAACTTTGCAACCAAGCTTTTCGGTAAGATACGAGCAGCTGCTCTCGCCCGCTTTCAACGGCCTCAATGACTGCTAAAGGTCCACCAACTACTGGTAAGCACCAAGTAACATCCTCACTAATTTGCAACTCTTGATGCAACCACTGCCTAACTACTGATTTAGCGGGAATTTCTAAATGTAGTCTTTGACAACGACTACTGATCGTTGATAATAATCGGCTCGGTGAATTAGCCTGTAGAAACAATATTGTGTCTTTACCTGGCTCTTCCAGTGTTTTAAGTAATGCATTAGCAGACGCCTGATTTAAGCGCTCACTATTTAAAATAAATGCAATACGGCGACCACCTTGCTGGGGCGTAGTGGTTAGCTTTTGGCAAAGTGTACGGATTTGATCCACTTTAATCTGTGCACCATCAGCTTCAACTCGATATAAGTCGGGGTGATTATTGGCTTCAACAAGCTGACACGATTTACAAAATCCACAGCTCCCAGCATAGCCAACCGCAGTACATAATGATGATTTAGCAAGCGCTAGTGTTAATTGCTCACCACCATAACCCATGTCCATAGCCACAAGGTAAGCATGGCCTATACGTTTAGTCTTTAACAGGGAACAAAAAGCCTCTAAAGGCTGGTGTAACCAAGGAAGCTGGGCCATATTACCAGCTCTGCTCTTGTAACAGTGCAATGATATCTTTATGTACTTCAGACATGCTCTGGCTCGCATCGATAATTTTTATTGAATCATCTGCATTTGCGTAGGCTAAAAACGTTGCTCGTGCGCGATCGAAGAATTCAATTTCTTGCTGCTCAATACGATCTAGCTCGCCGCGACGTGCAGCGCGCTCTAAACCTTGCTTAGGGTCAATATCTAAATACAAAGTCAGATCAGGTTTAAAACCTTTTAAGGTTGCATCACTAATTGCTGAAACTAGAGGCATAAGCCCTCTACCTCCGCCCTGATATGCTAGCGAAGACAAATTATGTCTATCACCTAAAACCCATTCGCCTTTCGCAAGTGCTGGTTTAATAACATTGGCAACCAATTGCGCTCTAGCTGCATAGAAAAGCAAGCATTCGGCTTCATCACATAATGGATCGGTTTCATTTGCCACTTTGACTAAATCACGCATCTGCTCCGCCAAAGGCGTACCGCCAGGCTCACGAGTACAAATAGGTGCTTGACCAGTATGCTTTTCTATAAAATCTCTCACCAGTGCAATAGCACTAGATTTGCCGGCGCCCTCAAGTCCTTCAATGACAATAAACTTGGCCGAGTGTTCGCTTGGTGTTTTCATCGGTTTCTCTGATATTTGTTCACTGCACGGTTATGTTCGGTCAGTGTTTTTGAAAATACATGGCTACCATCATTTCGCGATACGAAATAGAAGTAATCAACATCGGCAGGATGCGCGGCAGCTTTTATTGCCGCTAAGCTTGGCGCTGCTATAGGTGTTGGTGGTAGACCATTAATTCTGTAAGTATTAAATGCGGTCGTTTCACGCAGATCTTTACGAGTAATATTGCCGTTATACCTGTCACCCATGCCGTAAATTACCGTGGGATCAGTTTGCAGACGCATGCCTTTACGCAAACGATTAACAAAGACAGCAGCAATCCATGGACGCTCGCTCGCTTTACCGGTCTCTTTCTCAATAATGGACGCTAAGATAAGCAACTCATAGGCAGACTTTAACGGTAAGTTAGCTTGACGCCCTTGCCATGCTTGCTCAAGTTCCTGCTGCATTTTTAGATAGCTTTTATTCAGCAGCGCTTTTTCGCTGCTACCAGCTGGGTAATGATAAGTGTCAGGAAAAAACTTGCCTTCTGGCAAGCCACTGTCATCGCCATTATCTAGCAAGATTTGTTGAAACACGTCTGCTTGCATAACCAGCTTATCTTGCGTCGCTAATACCTGGCGCCACTCCTTGACGGTCTGGCCTTCTAGCAGTGTGACGCCAAACGATTTCTCTTTACCGCCGACGATTTTAGCTAAAAGGCTGTCAATGTTATCGCTCGGTGTAATCTCATATAAACCGGAACGGATATGGGCAAGTTCAGGCTTTAAACGAACCAACCACTTTAGTTTCCAACCGTCTTTAATGAGATCGGTAGATTCTAAAACAGAAATAAACTGATTAAATGTCGTTCCTCGTTTAACGGTTAGCTCTTGTGCTTCGGTCACATTGATTGGCTGCTGACCATAATCCAACAGCATTTGATAACCCCAATAAAGCGACATTGCGCCAATGGTTAATAAGGTAAATAGACTTGCAAATAGGCTTATTATAATTTTTTTCATAATATCAGACTGAGCTGTTCTCTTAAACTTGATGTCCAAACCGCACGTTCGAAGGTAAATCTATCGATAGCGACTACATCAACTAATCCAAAAAGACTGTTACTGATAAATGCATGCTTCACCGAGCTTAACTTATCGTAATCAATATCTGTTATTTCTACCTTAAAACCTCTGCTTAAAAGTTGATAAATCAATTGTTCACGCATCATACCAGCCACACCTGCATGGCTTATTCTTGGTGTCACAATCTTATCCTCGATAACAAAAAAGATATTTGCCATCGATGATTCAATCATATTGTTACTTGAATCAAGCACCAACCAATCCTGGTAACCATGGGGTAGTACGGCCGACTTAATTAATACTTGTTCTAATCGATTACAGTGCTTTATACCTGCAAGTTTTGGCTGTTTACCTAATAGGACTTCAGAACGCGCAAGACAAATGCCTTGTTGTTGCCAAGTTTGGTAGTGTTCAGGTAATACACTTAATGAAATAACTTCAGTGACATCCAGTGAGTTATTGCTTGCAGTTTCATGCTTAGAGTCTGATTTTTCTGCATTAGATAAATCATACTGAGTAAAGGCTTGGTTAACTCGATTAAGCTCGACACCATAGCCTCTGCCTCCAACACCTCGCGACAAGATTAACTTAATGCAAGACTGTGGATTAGCCTGGGCTAAAGAGGTTAAATGCGAGTAAAGAGCAGCAGAAGGTGTCCAGCTAAAACCTAAACGAAAAGCGCCTTGAGTAAGACGCTCCATATGTTCATCAAGAAATAAAATATGACCTTGGTTTACACGCATCGTTGCGAATAAACCGTCGCCATAGGCTAGCCCTCTATCTAAAGGGCTGACGCCTATATCGATTTCTCCATTTACCCAAACTTGCGCCATTAATGCTCCTTGCTGAATAGGCTATCTCGCCAACGCACGATATCAACGGGTAATGCCACATAATTTAGCACAATAGCAAGTCTGAGTGGCTCAAAATCCGCAAATGAATGCTTTTGTTCAGCAGCATTCATTTGGCGAATGGCTGTGATTAGCTCACAGGGTCTTACATCAATTAAAGAGCTCGAATAAATATAAGGAACACTAGCTTGAAATAACAAATTAGCAATCTGACATAATTGAGTCAATCCAGCGTCAACAGCTTTATCACATGCCAGCTTAGGTTTTAGCCAAGGCGCCTGAATAGCCGCGACTCCATGAAAGCTGCCAGCAATAACTGTATTCCCTAACCCCTTAATTGCAGTTTGTCCCCTATGCCTCATTTAATAGCGCTATTTCGCTAATAAATGCTGAATACGTGCTTTCAAGATATCTGTAGCAATACGGTTTTTGCCACCGCGTGGCACGATGATATCAGCGTATTGTTTAGATGGCTCAATGAACTGAAGGAACATAGGGCGTACAGTCTCGGTATACTGCACCATCACTGATTCCATTGTTCTGCCGCGCTCAGCTACATCGCGAGATAAACGACGCATAAAGCAGATATCTAGCGGAGTATCCATAAATACTGACGCATCCATCTCTTTACGAAGAGCTGGATCTGTCAGTAGCAAGATCCCTTCTAAAATAATCACTTTCTTAGGAGTTAGTGTTACTTTCTGATCAGTACGGGTATGTTCGTTATAACTATATACAGGCACATCAACTGCATTGCCGGCTTTTAACTCACGTAGGTGGCTGCACAATAACTCGTGGTCCAAAGCCTTTGGATGGTCGTAATTTGTAAGTACACGCTGGTCCATAGACAAATGACCTTGGTCACGGTAATAAGCATCTTCTGCAATCACGCCGATTTGGTCTGTACCTAAATCACGGCAAAGCTCTTCATAAATCGTTTTTGCGATTAAACTTTTACCCGATGCTGATGCGCCAGCAATACCAATTACAACACAATCTTTAGAATTCATTTAAATAGACCTTATTCGTCATCAGACATGCTAATTGATACTTTAGGCTGTGCTTGACATAACGCAAGCTGTGCCCCGACCTTTCTAGCGATTTCACGATAAATACCAGCGACTTGACTTGATTCGTCAGCCACTACAGTAGGTGTACCTTTATCTACATCTTCACGGATATTAAGCTGTAGCGGTAATTGCCCAAGTAGCGGAACGTTATAGCGAGTCGCCATTTTCTGGCCACCTTCTGCGCCAAATGGATGATCTTTATGACCACACTCAGGACATAAGTGGAAACTCATGTTTTCAACAATACCCAATACAGGGATGTTAACTTTTTGGAACATGCTCACGCCTTTTTTAGCATCAGCCAACGCAATATCTTGCGGTGTTGTAACGATTACGGCACCACTTACTGGCACTTTTTGCGACAAAGTAAGCTGGATATCACCAGTTCCTGGTGGCATATCAATCACTAAGTAATCCAGTTCTGGCCAATCAGTTTCGGTAAGTAGTTGTACTAGCGCACCTGCCGCCATTGGGCCGCGCCATACTGCAGCTTGATCGCCATCTAGCATAAAGCCTATCGACTGTGCTGCAATACCATGTGCCGGAGCAAAGGTCATGATCTTGCCATCTGGTGATACCGGCTTGAAATCTTCAACACCCAACATCATAGGGATTGATGGACCATAAATGTCGGCATCTAATATACCTACACTAGCGCCTTCTGCTGCTAATGCTAGCGCTAGGTTTACTGCAGTTGTAGATTTACCCACACCACCTTTACCTGAAGCAACTGCAATGACTTGCTTGATATTTGGCAGTGGCTCAACGGCGCTGATAGCCGATACTGTTTCAGGTTGGAAATCGATTTCACATTCTACTTCATCAATCGCATCCAATACCGCTAGCTCTTTGGTCACTGCCATTACGATGTCGCGATACTGAGTTTGACACGGGTATGAGTAGCATAACCCTAGCTGCAGTCGCTTGCCTTCGATAGCAAGTTTTGTAACCATGCCCGCGCTAAGCAAACTTTTGTTCAGATACGTGTCTTGAAACGTATCAAGAATTGCTAGTACTTGGCTGAGTAGAGCATCATCAAGATGATAATTTGGATGTGTTGAAGACAAAATGCAGACCCCCTAAATAAGATTTGCGCAATTGTACCAGATATTCTGGCAAACATTAGTCTAGATTTAATCCACTTGTGCGAGCTTTTGATGAAACTATGCATAGGATCGGTTAGTATCTATGCCATTCCAATTTGGTTCCCAGCGATTTTGAGAAAAGATGGCAAATTCACAACGTAAAATCCTAGTCACAAGTGCCCTTCCATATGCAAATGGTCCTATCCATTTAGGTCATATGTTGGAGTATATTCAAACCGATATCTGGTCACGTTTTCAAAAGCTTCGTGGACATGAATGTCATTATATCTGTGCTGACGATGCTCACGGCACGCCAATCATGCTTAAAGCACAGCAGTTGGGAATTACTCCTGAAGAAATGATCGCTCAAGTTCAAACTGAACACGAGAAAGACTTTGCTGACTTCAATATTCAGTTTGACAACTTCCACAGCACTCACAGCGATGAAAACCGTCAACTTGCTAGCGACATCTATATCAAGCTGCGCGACAATGGTTATATCAAAACTAAAACTATCTCGCAGCTATTTGACCCAGAAAAGTCAATGTTCCTGCCAGACCGTTTTGTTAAAGGTACTTGCCCACGCTGTAAGTCTGAAGATCAATATGGCGATAACTGTGATAACTGCGGCGCGACGTACAGTACAACAGATTTGATCAATCCTAAGTCTGCCGTATCTGGTGCTACGCCAATAATGAAAGATACTGAGCATTTCTTCTTTGATCTGCCAGCTTTTGAAGGCATGTTGAAAGAGTGGATCAACTCTGGTTCATTACAACAAGAAATGGCTAACAAGCTAGGTGAATGGTTTGAGCAAGGTTTGCAGCAGTGGGATATATCTCGTGATGCGCCTTACTTTGGTTTTGAAATTCCAGATGCACCGGGCAAGTTTTTCTACGTTTGGCTAGACGCCCCTATCGGCTACATGGGTTCATTTAAAAACCTTTGTGACAAGCGCGACGACCTAAATTTTGAGGATTTCTGGGCCAAAGATTCAACAGCTGAAGTTTACCACTTCATCGGAAAGGACATTGTTTATTTCCACAGTCTGTTCTGGCCAGCAATGCTTGAAGGGGCAGGTCTACGTAAGCCTACTAGTGTTTATGCGCACGGCTATGTCACTGTTAATGGCGCTAAGATGTCAAAGTCTAAAGGCACCTTTATTAAAGCGCGTACCTACCTTGATAACTTAGATCCTGAGTATCTTCGTTATTACTACGCCGCTAAACTTAGCAGCAGAATTGACGACCTTGATTTAAACCTTGAAGATTTCGCACAACGCGTTAACTCCGATTTAGTTGGTAAACTAGTCAACTTGGCATCACGCACAGCAGGCTTTATCAGCAAGCGTTTTGACGGCAAACTAGCGAAGATTAACGACACTAGCCTGACAACAAGCTTCTTAGCGAAACAAGAAAGCATTGCTAACTTCTATGAGACCCGTGAATACGGCAAAGCTATGCGTGAAATTATGACGCTAGCAGACATTGCTAACGCATATGTTGCAGATTCGGCGCCTTGGCAGTTAATCAAAGAAGATGACAAGCAAGAAGAAGCGCATCAGGTTTGTAGTAATGCACTTAACTTATTCCGTATATTAGTGACTTATCTAAAGCCTGTATTACCAAAGCTTGCGCAAGATGTTGAAGCCTTCTTACAAATGGAGCTTAAGTGGGACAACCTAGACGTTGATCTGGCTGGCCACGAGATAGCTAAGTTTAAAGCATTAATGCAGCGTGTTGAGATGAAGAGCATTGAAGCCATTATCGAAGCATCAACAGAAAACTTGCAAGTAACAGCAGAGCCTGAAGTTAAAGCTGAGGTTAAGAGCCCGCTTGAGCAAGATCCTATTAGCGATGAGATCAGCTTTGATGATTTTGCTAAGATTGATCTGCGCATTGCACGTATCGCCAAAGCTGAACACGTTAAAGAAGCCAACAAGCTATTACGTCTTGAGCTAGATTTAGGCGGCGAAACTAAGCAAGTATTCGCTGGTATTAAGTCTGCTTACGCGCCAGAAGATCTAGAAGGCAAGCTAACCGTTATGGTCGCTAACCTTGCGCCACGTCAAATGCGTTTCGGTGTATCTGAAGGTATGGTATTGGCAGCAGGCCCTGGCGGTAAAGATCTTTGGATCATGGAGCCGCACGAAGGTGCTCAGCCAGGTATGAAAGTGAAGTAAGCCCTTTTACTTAATACATTAAACAAAAAAGCCGCTATTTAAGCGGCTTTTTTATTACTGAAACAATTATTAATTTTGGTCATTGCTTCGACATAGTCACATAGTGGCTAATTAAACAGGGTTAACGATGTCGACAAAGTGATGCTCTAGACCAAATTTATCAGCCAAGTGCTCACCTAATGCTTGAATACCATATAGCTCAGTGGCGTGATGACCCGCTGCATAATATTGGATCCCCTGCTCAACCGCACAGTGATATGTACGCTCAGACACTTCACCACTGATAAAAGCATCAATTCCCATACTGGCAGCTACATCAATATAATCCTGTGCGCCACCAGTACACCAGGCAACAGTCGAGACCAGTGCATTTTCATCACCTAAATGTTGGCAATTTCGATTAAGTTTTTGCGAAATAAATTCATTAAAAGCTTTAGCTTTTAACGGATGAGCAAGTTTACCTTGCCAAATTAAACCTTGAGCAACACCTTCAATCACTTCAGCTTCTACAATATCCAGCACTTTTGCTAACTGCGCATTGTTGCCTACAACTGGGTGAGCATCTAATGGCAAGTGATAACCCATCAAATTAATATCATTAACTAATAAAGCCTTAATGCGTTTTTGCTTCATACCAACAATGATTTCAGGCTCACTTTTCCAGAAAAAGCCATGATGCACTAAAATTGCGTCAGCGTTTAACTCTATGGCAGCATCAATCAATGCCTGACATGCTGTAACGCCTGTCACTATGGTATTAATTTCTTCCTTACCTTCAACTTGTAAGCCATTGGGCGCATAGTCTTTGAAATTAGAGAGTTGTAAAAAATTTGCCAAATATTGGCCTAATTCGGTCCGAGTCATAAATCCACCGAGAATAGCAAAAAACGTATTTTAACCTATTGTTAGTGTAAATAGACAGTTAAGTCACCAGCTTTGGATTTTGCTACTGTTATTAACAATCGATGTTTTTTTCCTCGCAAATTACTTAAAAAGGTTAAAAACATCATAGAAATACAGTCAAATACGCCTAAAATTGGACTTTACGGTACATTAAACGATAAAATCAGTTCAAACCTTTAAGTACACACAAAAATAAACAGGTTATTATTATGTCAAAACTGACCAAAGAAGAAGTTATCAGCACTCTTGAGGCAGCGCTTACTGCGCGTGATGGCCAAGCTGTTAAAGTTGAACAGAAAGGTAGCTGGTACAAAATCGATGGCGGTAAGTCTTTACGCTTTAGTGATTTAGAAGCGATGTTAGCGGAAGTTGGCGGTGAAACTACGCCTGTTGAAGCTAAAACTGAGAAAAAAGCGGTTGCGGCTAAACCTGCAGCAAAAAAGGCGCCAGCTAAGAAAGCTGCTCCTGTTGCTAAAAGCAGTGGTAATCAAGCAGGTAAAACACCTAAAGAACTTTGGCGTGAAAAGCTTGCAGGTAAAGGCCAACTGCCACGCGGCTTTTAATTTTTATAGATAAAATCAATCGCATTTTGCCAATGTGATGATATTTAAAAGCACTCAATAAAAACTCCGTTACAGCGTAGCGGAGTTTTTTACTTTATAGGTCTAACTCTGCTACGTAAAATCTCGTAATACTGGTACATAAATTTTACCTGCAATATCACAGCTTCGATTCTCACTTTTTTGCAATGTAAGCGAATCAGTCTATGAGAGATTCGACCGCTACAAAGCTGTTCGAAATAGAAAATATATGACCTGAATACGTTGTAACTAATGAACAAAAATTAGAATAAAAACTCTAGCACCGATTCAGGGCTCACTTCGACGTTTTAAACTCTCCAACGCTTTTACTTACAAATTGCTCATCAATAGGTTAAAAATAACGCGGATTTAAGATTGATAATTTTGTTTAAAACGCTAATATATTTGCATCTGACACTGAAAATAATCAATACATTTACAGTGTTCCTTTCATTCACTAAATAGAGCATTACCTCGTTTAGTCGGCAATGTAAGCACCAACAGATCTAGCATTAACACCGTTAAACGCTTATTTGACCTTATCTGCAAATATAGTTGCTATAACCGCAAATATTCGTCTGTAACAATCACAAATTAAATCACCATTGCTACAAAAAGTCGCAGTATTTAGTCGTTGAGGTACCGTTGAACAATTCTCCCAATAGTCAAAGCAAGCAGAAATATCCTTTTGGTGCCAGCCTCGCCCTCCTGATCCCAATGCTGTCTGCAATTGTGGCTATCACTCCCCTTGCCATTGATATGTATCTACCCGCAATGGCAACCCTAGCTACGAGCTTCAATACCGATATTACTTTAGTGCAACAATCGCTAAGTTTATATTTAGGCGGTTACGCATTAGGTATGCTGTGCTTCGGTCCTCTAGCCGATAGATTTGGACGAAAAAGGTTAGTGCTAATCGGCCTTAGCGGTTTTATGTTCACAAGTTTAAGCTTAGCTTTTGTCACCACAATAGAGAGCTTCTTAGCAATCAGATTTATTCAGGCATTTATCGGCGCAGCAGCAACTGTTGTCGTACCAGGGTATATCAAGGAACTTTACGGTAAAAATACCGCAAAAGGTATGTCTTACGTTAGTCTGATTATGATGTTGGCACCTTTAATTGCCCCAAGTATCGGTAGTCTAATCCTAGAGCTAGGTGACTGGCATTTAATCTTCTTTATTTTGGCTTTCTATGCGTTTGTATTATTACTTTTGGTCAGCCTTAAACTTAAAATGCCGAGCGATAAAGACAATAGTAATCGCAGTACTCAAACATTTTTTGGTGCTTATGCCACAGTGTTTACCAAAAAAGGCGTGAAGCTAAACATTGCCAGTGGTGTGTTAACTTCTTTTGCTTTCTTTTGTTATCTAACCGCTTCACCATTTGTGTATATGGAAGTATTCGGTTTAGATAAATCACTTTTTGCCATACTATTTAGTACTAACGTCGGCGCATTAATGCTCGCAAACGTTGTTAATAGTCGGATTGTTGGTCGCTATGGCTCCAAACGCATGTTAAAGGTAGCAACCTTTTTTGGTGCCATTGCCGGTATTGCGCTGTTAACCGTTAATCTATTAAGCCTTAACTACATGTTTACGGTTGCCATGTTACTTCCACTAATGGCTTGTTTAGGAGTCATGTCGGTAAATGCTGACGCCATTGTATTAATGAAATTTCAAAAAGAAACCGGTACTGCAACTGCCGTTATCGGTACATTACGCTTTGGATTTGGTGCATTAGCAGGTCCGTTATTGGCGCTATTTTATACTGGTACAGCGGTACCATTTTCGGCACTAATGTTGTCGGCAGTAATACTCGTGGGTTTATGTCAATTCATGAGTCGGCATGAACCAGCGGCTGTGATTATCGAAGAGTAACATTACATGCTAAATTACCAATTAAGCAGTATTGCTCCTTAATCATGATAAGCTCATGAGCTTTGCATCAAGCAAAGCAAGCAATCTCTGCACTCATAATCGACAGCAACCAGCCACTAAGCATTAAGTCACTAATGCTTAGTGGTTTAATCCCCAATACCTAAGTCGGCCAAATTCACAGAGTTCTCCGAACCGTTGTCGCTGCTTTTATATACTATTCCCTATTCAATAATGAATATTCTTCAACCAGAACAGTTTTTGTCTAAAATCGCTTGAAATAACTTTTGGGTTTTATATGATGAAAATACATTCATATTGAATGTTTGCCGAGCAATATTTTGCAAACGATAATTTTTCCTAAGATTATTATGGCATTTCGTGAGCGAAGATTACCGTCTTAGCTTAATTATTAGAGCGATTACCGTCGCTGTATCAAGATACTGCATACGTCGCGGTAACTTATGAGGAAATACTATGGAGAAGCTATCAGGCGCCAGCATGGTCGTCCGTTCTCTTATTGATGAGGGTGTAAAACATATTTTTGGTTATCCAGGCGGCTCTGTGCTGGATATCTACGATGCCCTACATGAAAAGTCTAATATTGAACATATTCTAGTTCGCCATGAACAAGCTGCAGTCCATATGGCCGATGGGTATGCGCGTGCAACCGGCGAAGTCGGTGTTGTACTCGTTACGTCTGGACCTGGAGCCACTAATACCATCACAGGTATTGCAACGGCTTATATGGATTCAATACCACTAGTTGTTATCTCTGGGCAAGTCCCAAGTAACCTTATCGGTAATGATGCGTTTCAAGAGTGCGATATGATTGGTATTTCGCGACCTGTAGTGAAACATAGTTTCTTAGTCACCGATCCTAAAGATATTCCAGCAATCCTTAAAAAAGCATTTTATATCGCAGCTAGTGGCCGTCCCGGCCCTGTTGTTATCGATATCCCTAAAGATTGTATGAATCCTGCTATTTTGCATGACTATCAATATCCAGAAGATATCAGCATGCGTTCATATAACCCAACGACATCGGGCCATAAAGGCCAGATTCGTCGTGGCTTACAAGCTTTATTAAATGCTAAAAAGCCAGTTCTTTATGTTGGTGGCGGCGCAGTAATATCAGCTTGCGATGCACAGATTCTCGCTTTATCTGAAAAACTACATATTCCTGTGGTTAGCACGCTCATGGGTTTAGGCGCATTCCCCGGCACTCATAAAAACAGTGTTGGAATGCTAGGCATGCATGGCTGCTATGAAGCCAATATGACAATGCACAACAGTGATTTAATTTTCGGTATTGGGGTACGGTTTGATGATCGCACCACCAACAATGTCGAAAAATATTGCCCGAATGCCAAAATTCTACATATCGATATAGATCCTTCTTCGATCTCCAAAACTATTCGAGTAGACATTCCAATAGTAGGCTCTGCTGAAAAAATCTTAGATGATATGCTCAAGCAAATAGAAGCAAACGACTACGAAATTACGGATGCGGCTGCAAACGATCAATGGTGGAGCGATATCGCTACTTGGCGTGCCGTTGATAGTCTTAAATACTCAACCAATGATAAAAAAATCAAACCACAACAAGTCATTGAAGCAGTTCATAAGCTAACCAATGGTGATGCTTACGTTGCATCTGATGTGGGCCAACACCAAATGTTTGCCGCACTTTATTATCCGTTTAATAAGCCCCGCCGTTGGATAAACTCTGGCGGTCTCGGCACCATGGGCTTTGGTTTGCCTGCTGCCTTAGGTGTTAAACTGGCTATGCCCGAAGAGACTGTTATTTGCGTCACCGGCGATGGCTCTATTCAAATGAATATTCAGGAACTATCAACGGCTCTGCAATATGATATTCCTGTGATTATTATTAACTTAAACAATCATTTCTTAGGAATGGTTAAGCAATGGCAAGATATGATTTATGCAGGCCGTCATTCACAATCCTATATGGATTCTGTCCCCGACTTTGCAAAAATATCTGAAGCCTATGGCCATGTTGGAATGACAATCAGTAACCCAGCAGAATTAGAAGAAGGCCTTAAAAAAGCCATCAATATGAAAGATAAGCTGGTGTTTATGGATATTCACGTAGATGAAACTGAGCACGTTCACCCAATGCAGATCCGTGGTGGCGCAATGAATGAAATGTGGCTGAGCAAAACGGAGAAAAGCTAATGCGTCGGATTATATGTGTATTACTTGAAAACCAGCCCGGTGCACTATCACGAGTTGTTGGTCTATTTTCGCAACGCGGATATAACATTGAAACATTAACCGTTGCACCGACCGAAGATATGACTTTATCGCGTTTAACGGTAACAGTTAATGCTGACGAGTATGTGTTAGAACAAATAGAGAAACAACTGCATAAGCTCATTGATGTTCTTAAAGTCTCTAACATCACAGAGTCTGCGCATATCGAACGAGAGCTTGCGTTAATTAAGGTCAAAGCACACGGCGAAAATCGTGAAGAAGTTAAGCGCTTAGCCGATATTTTTCGCGGTCAAATTGTAGACGTAACTCAAAGCCTTTACACCGTGCAGCTCATAGGTACCACTGAAAAGCTTGATGCTTGTATTGCAGCTCTAGGGGATGTTACTAAAGTTGTGGAGATCTCACGTTCAGGTGTTGTGGGTCTTGCTCGCGGTGAAAAAGCAATGAAAGCTTAAACGGCTAAATCAGTAACTGAATCGATTATTGAAATTGTAAAAGGGAGCCATTGGCTCCCTTTTTTATTCTTCTCTATCAATCTGTGGGGTTGTTATCTAGGCATCACGCTTTGATTTACTCACCATCGATTAAGCGTGAACGACCAATTTCTATTTTTCTTGGTTTCATCGCTTCTGGGATCTCACGTTTAAGATCAATATTCAATAAGCCGTTTTCTAAATTGGCACCAATAACAGTTACGTAATCGGCTAGCTGGAAAGTACGCTCAAATCCACGCTCTGCTATCCCTTGATAAAGGTATTTACGGTCTTCTTTCTCTTCCGCTTTTGTGCCCTTAACTAATAACTTGTCACCTTCGCTTGTGATATCGAGCTCTTCCATAGAAAAGCCAGCAACAGCCATCGTAATGCGATAGCGATGTTCATTAATTAGTTCGATATTGTACGGTGGGTAACCAGAATTACCTTTATTAGACGCCGCATGCTCTGCAAGTTGTGCTAAACGGTCAAAACCAATTGCGCTGCGGTATAGTGGAGTAAGGTCATAATTTCTCATGGGTATATCCTTGTGTTAAGCAATATATTTAAAAGTAAGTTGGCCGACTGATATCGCACCATTATTGAAGCGTAATTACACTTCCTCTCTAAATCCTGCCCCGAAGGCACAGTATTTAGATATCTTGTAAGGTCCTCATTGAGCGACCTTATCATCTATATATGGATGAGCTTTAAGCTTTTCAAGGGAAAATTAAATTATTTGTTTATTCCGATAAAATTCAGCTGAGTTATACATTCGACTGCAGGGTAGGTAAAAACTAAAAATCCAGCACAGACTTAGCCTGTACTGGATTTTATAGAACATAGTTTTAGTTGTTAAATCACTTGATTAATACCGAACGATTTAACCTTACTTACTATGATTGTTAAACTAATTTAGCGAATTATTTAGCACAACTCTTAACTTCCGAACCACCACGGAAAAACTTAGGGTGGCCGCCATTAGCTGGCGCGTATTCAGCCACTTTAATGCTTGGGTTTTTCTCGAAGTATTCACGTAATACTGATGCATCACTACGTTGAGTATCGATGTAGTTAGCGTGAGCAGTCACTACAGGGTAATCATCGCCACCTTTTGCACTGAAGTTAATCAATGAGAAAGTGTAGTTATCGGTTAGGTTAAAGTCGCGTCCACCTAGAGATAAAATCTCTACGATATCTGCTGAAGTTGCGTCTGGGTCAATCTCAACAGCGTCACAAGTAACATTCATTTCCATTGGGTGTAACTGAGCCATACCACCACCGGTTTTAAGGGCAACGTTTGCAAGGTAATCTTGAACTTCAGCACCTGTCATGGTGACAAAAGCCACGTCATTTGCAAATGGCTGAACAGTTAACACGTCACGGTAAGAAATTGTACCTTCAGCAATTGAATCACGAATACCACCAGAGTTCATCACACCAAAATCAACAGTTGAGTCGAAGTTCGCAGTAACCCAATCAGCATATGCGCGAGTTAATAACTGACCTAGGTTAGTTTGCTCTGCACGAACAACATTACGATCTCCTTCAAGCTTACCGTCAGTGCTTGAGATATCCACATCAAGTAACTCTTGGCCAAGATCTTGATAATGTTGCAGCGCATCGATAACTAGTTGGTCTTGTTCAATCTCTTCAGTAATGAAAACAAGTTCTTCGTTTTCATTTTCTTCTTTAAGATTGATAGGGATTAACTTGTAACTTGCAAGCGACAATTCACCATTGATGTATTCAAAGTCAGCACGGCCTACATACTTGCCCCACTCATGTGCTTGCATGATGAAAGTACCGTTTTGCTCATCTGGCTTACATTCGTCACCAGGTTTGAAGTCAGCATAGCCATCACCTTCCATACAAACTGGATTTTGAGAGTGGCCACCAATAATGGCTTGGAGTTTACCGTCAAATGGAGTGCCAGCTAAAGAGCGAGCTAACTTAACGTCGCCAGGTGCTTCAGTGCCGTGTTCACCATTTGCGTAATGACCCATGTGCGTTAGAGCAAAGACCATATCAACTGTTTCATTAGCTTCGATTTCTGCCATAACAGTTTGAAGTTCAGCTTTAGGATCAGTGAAATGCAAGCTTGCAACGTTATCAGGACTAACAACTTTTGGGGTATCAACAGTAGTAAAACCTATGATAGCGACTTTTAGGCCGTTAATTTCAAACACTCGGTACGGTTCAAAGTAACGTTCCTGAGTTGGATTTCCTTCGCTATCTTTTTTATAGATGTTTGCAGCAAGCATTGGGAATTTTGCGATGTTTGCTTGCATATCAAGTACAGATAATGGGTTATCAAATTCATGGTTGCCCACAGCCATAGCATCATAGCCCAACAATCCCATACCGATAAAGTCAGGCACAGCATCTTGCATATCTGATTCAGGTACACCAGTGTTGATATCACCACCAGATAGCAAAATAGTATCACCACCTGCACGCTCAACCTCATCACGGATACTGTCGATTGCAGTTTTACGTGCAGCCATACCGTATTCGCCATCTTTATTTTGCCAGAAACGACCGTGGTTATCGTTAGTATGGATTACGGTGAAAAAGGTACAATCAGCGCCAGCTGCCACACAAGCATCTGAAACGTGCTTAAAATCGTCCTTATTATCGCCACCACATGCCGTTAATGCACTAACAACTGCTGTAGCCACTAATCCTTTCAGTAAAGTCTTTTTCATTACAATCAACCCCTTGATTATTTTTTATAATTCGTTTTATTAATTGTTTAGCAAAAAGCATCATTTCCTTTTGCTGGACGACATCTTAGCAAAGCTTAGGCAGAAATTGTGTCACATTTATTACACATCGTGATCTAAACGACTCTTTTATATACAATTTATGCCATTCGGTGTCTTTATAAACAAACAATGATTAATAATGCTTATTTTTAAATCACTATATAAGCAAGTTGGGTTCAAAGGGGAATAATTAAAGTTGCGGAAAAACAATAAGCTGGCTAACAGTGGTTTTTACGGGAGATTGTTTCAATAACAGAACGAGGCGACAAGATTTATATCGCCCTTAAAATACAAAAATATGACCAAATTAATTTATTTAACGTGATCAAGCACTGTTTGTAACCAAGTTGAAATATCGCGAAGCTGTTCAGGAACAACTGAATGACCCATCTTATATTCTTGCCACTGACAATTAAAACCTACAGTGCTAAGTAATTGGTGGGCAACTTGGCCAGCATTTAGCGGAACGACCTCATCATCAACACCGTGGTGCTGTAAAATAGGCGTGGTTTGATTTACATCAGTAATCGCATCAGGCAAAGAGTCGCCGCTTGGTAAATAACAAGACAAAGCCATAATTCCAGCTAATTTTTTTTGTAACCTCAATGCCGTAAACAAACTCATGACCCCACCTTGGCTAAACCCTGCTAAGACGATGTTTTCACTTGGTATACCGCTAGAAATCTGCTCTGCTATCAACCTAAGAATTTGTTGCTCGCTTTGTTTTACGCCAGCCATATCAGCCCGATCGTGTAGATCCATGCTTTTAATGTCATACCACGCTCGCATTACGTAGCCGCCGTTAATTGTAACCGGTTGCTCTTGAGCATGAGGGAAAACAAAACGAATTGCATGATCGGCCTGTAATCCTAATGCAGGTACAACTGGCGCAAAGCCAGCACCAGAATCTCCCAATCCGTGCAACCAAATTACACAGGCTTTAGCAGGTACTTTAGGTTCAATAGTTATACGTTCAAGCATAGAGTCAGACATGTATTTCTCTTGTTATTTAGATATTTTTTGATAGAACGATCATACCAGTCGTTTGCTGGTTATCCCACTGGCCAGTGTAAGTAAATCTCGATAGTCTGTGTTCATCCTGTTATAAAAAATAGAATGAAATCCGCTGTTACTGTTTCCGTGATTGAACCACATATACTAACTAATGACGGGAGTTTGCAGGCTCAAAGCAAAGTACATTCGCTAGCCATATTGAGTGAGCGACTAGCGATCCAATAAATCAGGCAGATTATCTTTATCAAGTATATTGGATTGCAGATGCAAATTATAACGGTAGGGCTTCCGTTCCAGTACTTTGGGATAAACATACGGCGACAATTGTTAGCAACGAGCATTCAGAAATTATTCGTATGCTAAATAATGAGTTTAACTCTGTAACGACAAGTAAACACGACTTTTATCCTCCCCATTTGCAGCAGCAAATTGATGAGTTAAATGAGTTTATATACTCCAATATCAATAATGGCGTTTATCGGGCGGGATTTGCAACTACATAAGCCGCGTATCATGATGCGTATGATAGTCTTTTTGATGTGTTAGATAAGTTTGAAAGCTGCGCAATATTTAACAAGCAATAAGCTTACCAAGGCAGATCTAAGATTATTTACCACATTGATTCGATTTGATGCTGTGTCCGTTGAGCGTTTTAAAACAGATAAAAACGCATTATCAATTACCCAAACCTTTATCGTTACATAAAGGCATCTATCAACTACCAGGTGTGGCAGCTACGGTTAATTTTGAACATATTAAGCAGCACAATTACTTTAGCCATGACACGATTAAGCCCACACGCATCGTTCCTAAAGGGACAAATCTTAAGGATTCTATTAGTTAGACTCCCTAAGTGATGTATTTTTATCTCTATTATTGTACAAGTGAACCTCCTAGCTATAGATATTCGAAATGCATCCATTTAGACAGGAGATCGTTTATAACGCACATAAATATTCTACACTTACTGAGTGCAACCACCGTTTAAGGCAGAATTTAACTTGCTAAAATTGTCCCCGAACAACTTTATCAAAATCATCTTTCCGCTTACGCTCTACCCAATACCTAGCTCTTGTTTGATCTCTTGCAGTTGTTCGCTTGTATCTAGTTTTATATTCCAGCGAACGGCGCCTGCATCTGCCACTAACATCAACGCATCATCATGACACTTCACATCATCAACCATGGCATATAACTGGCATCCATTATCAAGGCGCACCTGAACTTCAAAAGGTGTAAGAATAATTTTGCCTGCAGAAAACGCGATAATCATGCTTTATAGACTCTTAATTAACACAAAATCAGCTAAAAATTAAAAAGCCCAACATCGTTGGGCTTAATCAACAGTATATAAATACTGAATAAAACTTAGTGGTGGTGACCACCTTTACCGTGTGCGTGGCCGTGAGCAATCTCTTCACTGGTAGCGTCGCGGACATCGATAACGTCTAAATCAAAAGTTAACTCTCTGCCAGCTAACGGATGGTTTACATCAACCGTTGCCATAAATTTACCCACTTTAAGGATGGTTACTTGGCGTTGACCTTGATCGGTATTAATTAACGCACGCATGCCAGGCTTCCACACACTTGCACCTTGCAGATGTTTTACAGAAACACGCTGTTCAGCATCTTCATTTCGTTCACCGTAAGTTTCACTTGCAGGTAAAGTTACTGAAAACTTAGCGCCGACATCTTTACCCGTTAAAGCATCTTCAACCCCTGGCATCATGTTGTCATGGCCATGTAAGTAAGCAATTGGGTCTAACCCTTCGTTAGTTTCTAAAACTTCGCCCTGCTCATCACGCAATGTGTAGTTGAACTGCACAACTGAATCGTCTTTAATACTCATGGTATTCCTTAACTCTAATTTAGTGGCAGCAGCTTACCAAAACCGACAGCTGCGCTCTACTGTTATTGCATTACCCAAACGTAAATGAGCAGGCGATAAACTCTAAAGTAATAAACTATAGGGCTTATAGCCACATAGAGTGTGTTTAGTTAGTATTTAGCGCCGGGGACAATAGACAAGTTTTCTATCAGCTTTAGTACCTGATGATTTGCTAATGCAAGCTGACAAACACCCGAACCTATTTGATGTTTAGCCGAACAATCCACACTCCATTGGCGCAACAGATAACCGGCCAATGCAGCTCGGCAAGTTAACACAAGCTGCTTATCTTGCATTTGATAATCTAATTCAATAGCTTCTGGATGCTTTAGCGATGGGTGTGGCACCAGAATAAGCTGAACATCTTGATGCCAAAACCTATCACTATCACAGCACTCCGATGCTTCTACAACTGTTGGACTTAGCGAGATAGACTTAATTCGAGTCGCAACAAAATCGCTAAAAATACTATTAGCGCGATCAAATGCTCGCACATGCCAACGCTGACCATTATTAATCAAAGCGTGAGGAATTACTTGGCGTAACTTCTCACCAGATGATACCGATACATATGTTATCTCAACCGCTTTTTTATCTTGGATAGCGCGCATTAACGCTGCAATAACCGCTGTGTCAGGGTGTATAAGTTGCAAAGCATCTATACAAACCTCACTGGGTTGTACAGGATGAGATAACCCATCACCAAAGCCTTTTGCTAGGCCGTGTAGAATTGATTCAGGTTGATGAGTAAATAATGGTTTAAATGAATTAAGACGATGATAGCTCTTAGTTTGATGGACTAATTGCATATTGTCTGGTGCAAGCGTTTTATATAGCTGAAAATCACGGGTAGCGGCTGCAAGACCTGTTGCAAACTTAGTGATCATATCTTGTCTTGATACTTGACCAAAATATTGCAAACTAAAATCAATAAACGCTAAACGTTGTCGCTGAGCGTGTGTTAAATCATCCATGTAAACCCCATAAACTTAATTCATTAACCCGATGCGGTTTCTAATTTAAGTGACCAATAAAAAAGATGCAATCTTTATGATTGCATCTTCTATGTCTTACCTAGTAGCCCAAATTTCAAGTGTCACTTAAATTTTGTTGACTAACCTACAGCGACAACCTTTGTATAAAAGCTTTGCATATAAGGTGAGTTATTTAACATTCAAAGCCTTAAATGTAGACTCATCAGGGTATCCGTCTGCAACTAAACCTTGTGATTTTTGGTACGCTTGCAAACCTTTAACAGACTTAGAGCCCAAAATACCATCTGGTTTACCGACATCATAACCACGATCATTCAATTGGATTTGTAACTCTTTAACTCTAGCGCGACTAAGGTTTGGCATTTTAGGTGGAGCCACTTTTAATGCCACCGCACCATTAATTCTGTCTGCAAGATGACCTACAGCTATGGCATAAAATGTAGAGCGATTCCAGCGCATAATTACATCAAAATTGTCATAACCTAGAAAAGCAGGGCCGGTATGGCCAGATGGTAAGTAAAGCGCTGCTTGCATATCTGGCGTACTCAACGGCAAACCACTAGTTTGCTTGATCCCAAGCTCAGCCCAACGTGTTAATGGTTGTGCTTCGGCCTTACCAAGATGCGTGTACGAAAAGTCAGCGGGTAGTGTCACTTCCCTACCCCATCGTTCATTGCGTTTCCATCCTAAGTTTTGCAAAAAGTGAGCAGCTGACGTCAATGCGTCTGTGGTGCTATTCCATAAATCAGCTTTTCCGTCGCCATCACCATCTACAGCATACTCGGCGTAAGCTGACGGCATAAACTGGGTATGCCCCATAGCACCAGCCCAAGAGCCAACCATATCTGTTTCGGCAAAATTGTAACGCTCTTTTAGCTTAAGAGCTTGCATCAACTCTTGGGTAAAATAGCGACTACGACGGGGATCACAAGCTAAAGTAGCCAAAGAGTCCAATACAGGCATTTTACCTTTATAAGAGCCAAAGTTAGTTTCAAGCCCCCAAAACGCAAGCAGATATTGCGGTGGCACGCCGTATTCTTTTGCAAGCTTATCTAGCAGAACTTTATGCTCTTTATAAAGCTTACGTCCCTGTTCAACTCGCCAGTCAGTAACGCGTTTGGTAAAATAATTTTCAAAAGACTGACTAAACTCTGGTTGTTTATTATCGAGCTCTATCACTCTTGGCACAAATTTAACATTGGCAAGAGTGGTATCAATCGTTTGTTGTGATAAACCTTCAGACTTTGCCGTTTTTTGTAGGTCTGCGATACATGTGGCCCAATTAGGCTGTTCGTTCGCGAGTGTTGCTGAACTCGTTAGAAGAAGCGCTGTAGCCAGGGGGATTGATTTAAACAATAGAAGACTCCCAAAAATGATGACTGTAACGTATAAAGTGACGCGGTTTAATTAACTCTACCTTAAAATTAGTTAACTTCCTTGGTTGAATAAATCACCAACGCCGGCGATGAGGCATGAATGCTAAAGCCTTTGTAAAATATCATACTATGATAGCTGCATAATATAGACTAAATTAACTTAATTATTACCGCTAAATGATGATTGTGTTTCAATTGGCTAATTAGCGACCTAAACCTATAATCCTTACTAACGATAGTGCTTTTGTCTCGGTAGATAAATACGCTAAATGACTTGCTAAAATGCTAAGCCAAATGCAGACTATTAGCCATTGAGTAAAGCCTCATTTATACCTAACCAAACAAGAGATTAATCATGACTGAAATGACTCCTGCATTAGAAAGCTTCATCAACAACGTAAAATTATCTCAAGTTGTTTGGGGCCTACAAGATGAAAGCGGCGAAGGCTGGGTAGTTTGTGATTCTTCTGAATATGAAGCCACGGACGTGATGCCTTTATGGTCTGAAGAAGCGCAAGCAAAAAGCCACTGCACTGACGAATGGGAAGGTTACACAGCGGTTGCAATTACCTTAGAAGAATTCCTAGAGTTCTGGGTTAGCGATCTAAATGACGATGGCGTGTTGATTGGTGTTGACTGGATTGCCGACCATGACTGTCAAGAAGTTGATCCTATCGTACTAGCAACTTCACTTGTAGACGTTGAAAAAGAGTAACCAATCTCATTCTTCTGTGATGAAGTAACAACCTTTACACCAAAGCGCACAATCTAACCCATTGTGCGTTTTCTTGTTTACGCTCCTCGTGTTTTTGCTTGGTAGTAAACCATGCCCAGTGCATCACAGGGCTAAAAAAGGAAACCATTTGTGCTAGATCTCGCACCATTAATCGATATCCCCTTTGATCGTAGACATTGTTGCTGGTTCTGTGGTGAGCCGAGTAACCAACAATTGAGCTATTTGAAAGAAACTTATACGCCTCACTCATCGTTAACTGTTCCCTGCTGTAAAGAGTGCTTTAAACTCGCTAAACAACATAAGCTCACATCAATTTGGGATTGTAAAATGGCAGTAAAGGACGAGTTGATGCGCATTTATGAAAAGCACTTAGCTATTGGGGTAAATTGGACCAAGCAAGAACTTGAAGAATCTGAGTTTGAAGACAAAGTTTTTGGCGGATTTAAAAAAAGTGCGTGGATGATGTACGAAATTGCGCGAGACCGAGTCAATTACAGCGGTTGGCCATTAAGCCTCAATGGAGTCCTGATTGACGACTATGGCTATGATGCATCCTTTAGCTTTGATGGTGTGAGTTATAGTTCGGTGAGCAAAGCCATTCAGTTCTATGCAAAACAATTCGTTTTAGATAAGCGTTTCTTAGAAGATGTCATCGCGATTGTAGGTAAAGATAGGTTCGGTTTTGCTGTACGTATTGCCCAGATTAATATTGCTGCCGTACCAGAACTTAAGAAACAGGTGTTAAATGATCTAAGAGAAGAGCACGCGAACTAATCAAACGTGCTATCACTGATAATCTCAGAATATCTAAACCGATAACGCTTGCTTAAGCCTCTCTTGTACAACTTCTACGAGTAAGTCTGGTTGGAATTTCGATATAAATCGATTACAGCCGACTTTCTCGACCATAGCATTATTGAAACTACCACTTAACGACGTATTTAAGGTAATAAACAAATCCGCCATACGTTTATCACTGCGCACTTCATGGGTTAGCTTATAACCATCCATTTCAGGCATCTCAGCATCCGTGATTAACATTAAAATATGATCAGTTATCACTTTACCTTCATTACACCACTGCTGTAGTTGCTTCAGCGCCATCAAACCATCAGATACCTCAATCACTTCTAAACCTAATTGTTCAAGTGTTTCACGTACCTGTCTTCTTGCTGTTGCCGAGTCATCAGCGATTAACACCTTTCGACCATACATATGTGGTAATAACTGCTCATCTAAAACACCATCAGACAAACGAATATCATAATGAATGATCTCCGCCAGTACTTTCTCAACGTCAATAATAGACACTAGTTCTTGTTTGTCTTGATATTCAATACGAGTAATTGCTGTTAAATAGTTATCACGACCTACAGTCTTAGGTGGTGGCAGGATATCACCCCACGTTAGATTAACAATATGCTCGACTTTATCGACCAAAAAGCCCTGCACCGAGCGATTATATTCAGTCACAATAAGGTTACTTTCTGGGTGTATTACCGAAGCTCTAAAACCGATGGCTTTTCGTAGATCAATTACGGGTATCGATAAACCGCGAAGATTTGCCACGCCAATAATACTGCTATGACTGCCTGGCATAGTACTTAAAGGCGGAACCTTTACAACCTCTTTAACTTTAAAAACATTAATCGCAAAAAGCTGAGTTGCACTAATTCGAAACAACAATAACTCAAGCCGATTCTCACCAACTAACTTGGTCCTTTGATCGACACTTGCCAACATCTGAGTCATTAGCGCTCCTTAAAATTCTTTATATTTCCCTAAGACTATAACGATTTAACAATTTAATCATGTACCTATGCCACAAATTTAGTTTGAAGCCATCATTAAATGCCATGTTGTTGACAAACCAACTCATCAGTAAAAGGCATAAATAAACTGATCGCGTCGGTCTTGTTCAGCGTATCCATCACCAGTCCACTACCGAATGAAGTATTATGAAACTACCGCTTTTTCCACTGCAAATATGTATTCTGCCCGATGGCTTTATCAAGCTGAGGATCTTTGAGGCGAGATACCAAAGACTAGTGAAAGAGTCATTACAAAATGACTCAGGCTTTGGTGCTTGTATGTTAGCAGAAGACGGAAAAACACTGCTGCCCATGGGGACGCGATGTAAAATAGTTGACTTTGAAACCTTAGAAGACGGTTTATTAGGGGTAACAATCGTCGGAATAGAAAAGTTCGAATTAGGCACTTATATTATTGAAGAGGATGGCTTAAAAAGAGGTAACGTTACTTTAGTCCCTTGTTGGAAGTCTCAGCCTATCTCTGCAGCGCAACAGAAATTCACCACAATTTTGAAAGACCTATTAGCCGAATATCCAGAGCATCTAAGCCAATATACATTAGATGACTTTAACAACTTAACTTGGGTTTGCCAGCGATGGATCGAGATCTTACCTCTTACTCCAGCAGAGAAACAACACTGCATAGCAGCCAAAGACCATCAACTCGCGCTAACCATGTTGAGCAATGTTTTAAAGTAACGCCGTCAACAATACTTTATCGCAGCCTATCAACTGCATTCAGAACTCGCTATTTTAGTTGAACAAAACAAAATCACAATAAAAGTGATCCAAGGGTTTAAAAGCTACGTATCGATGTAACACGTTTCGGCACAGAACGGCTCCGCCTTCCATAACAAAAGTGGGAATAATGCAAAATATTCAATCACAATGTCGCCAAAGTGGTTATGATAAAGCTTACAACAGGCAAAATAAGCACTCTATGGATGACAATAAACCAGACACCTTGCTAACCGAGCTGACTGCGCATTTAGTTAATGTGGCTAATAACCGCGACAAGTCCGCATATGCTGAGCTTTTCAGCTATTTTGCGCCCAAAATTTTAAACTTTGGTAATCAAAAATTGGCTAGCCAAGGTTCGGCAATGGATCTAGTGCAGGAAACCATGACCACAGTTTGGACCAAAGCTCATTTGTTTGACGCAGACAAAGGTGCGATTACAACATGGGTGTTTACCATTATGCGTAATCGCTGTTTTGATATGCTACGCAAGGTCCAGCATAACAAAGAAGACACCTTTGGTGACGATATTTGGCCTGTATTCGAAACTCCCGAAGCAACTGAACACGAAGACCATATACTTACAGCCAAATTACTCAAGCATGTTGATGCCTTGCCACCGCTACAAAGGCAAGTAGTGAAAGGCATCTATTTACAAGAGTTAAGCCAGCAGGAACTTTCCAGCAAATTAAGCGTCCCGTTAGGTACTATAAAGTCGCGACTCAGATTAGGCCTCGTCAAACTGAGAAGTATTTTGGAGAAACACTATGATTAAATACCATCCAAAAGACGAAATGCTTTTGCAACACGTTAACGGACAACTTCATCTTGGTTTAGCTACTGCGGTTTCTGCTCATTGTGAACTTTGCCCGATCTGTAATGAAAAAGTAGCTAAAATGACTGAAAAGCTCGCTCAGAAGAATTTACAACCTGAAGTCTCGGTGGCTGTTGACACGTTTGCTAATATTGACTTCAGCGATATGCTTAATCAAATCACCCAGTTAGAAGTTGCACCCTTTAATCCACCAACTCCACGCGCCGTTGTTGAAGTAAAAGGTAATCAATACAGCTTACCAAAGGCATTTACTCAGCAAGTAGATCAATCCTGGAGTGGCTTCGGTAAAATCAGTCGTATGCGTTTGGATGCTGATGATGACAATGCTCGTTCTAGTTTGTTGCATATCGATGCTAATGGCGAGATCCCTGAACATACTCACACTGGACGAGAGATCACCCTACTATTAGATGGTAATTTTGAAGATGAATTTAGCCAGTATGTTCCTGGGGATTTCATTGAGCTCGATGCTGCACATCAACATTCACCAAAAACCCTAAATGGCTGTCTATGCTATACAGTAGTTGATGCGCCTCTGCACTTTACCAAAGGGATTAGTAAAATTCTAAACCCGATTGGTGAGTTGATATATTAAACTGCCAGCTACATTTGGCCTCACAAATCAAGCTCTGTTAAAAAAGGTCGCATTCGCGACCTTTTTATTTGTATATTCTTCCCTTTGCAATGCAAACTAACTTTGGGCTGCCGCTACCGGCACCACTGGTACAATGCGTGAGCCATGTTTACTCACTACATTCATAATTCCAAAGTGCAGCTCTTCAGATACCAATTGAAATTCTGCAAAGTCAGTTGTGCCAATATAAGCAAATACATTTAACTGCAAGCCATATAAGCCAAACCCTTTAAACGTTACCCGCAAAGGGCTTTCTTCTACTTTTTCATGTTGTTCTAATAAAGCTCGAATATCATCAATAATAAGATGTATTTGTTCAGCGCTCGTTTGATAATCCAAGCGAATATCCGTTTTCAGACGGATTTTTTCACGCTCTGAGATATTCTCAATATCCATTTCAGATAAGCGCGCGTTAGGCACATTAATGACACTGCGATCAATCGTTCTGATCCGAGTGCAACGCAAACCAATCTCTTCAACCGTACCAGTAATACTGCCAAACCTACCAACATTGCCTACTTTAATGGGGGCTGATGAATATAGAGTGATAGTCCCTATAAAGTTTTCAATAGACTGTTTCGATGCTAAAGCTACGGCTATACCGCCAATTCCAAGTCCTGCTAAAATAGTGGAGGCATCAAATCCTAAATGCTCTAACCAAATCAATACAGCAAGCGCAACTAAAATCACTCGGGTGAAATTTGCAAGAGGCCGTAACAATGATGCACTTTGGCTATTACCTTTGCTAATCCAACGCAAACGCAAACTATTTTGAATGACATCTGTCAGTGACCAAATGAACCACACCACTGCGATTAACAGCAATACCCCCGTATTAACTACCGCTATCACATTAGCAGATAAGGTGGTATGCGCCATCCATGCTCTTACTAGCAATAATGCGACAAGAAAACGAAAAGGCCCGACAGCCAGATGTGCTACATCGGCTTTATATTGATACTCGCTGCGTAATATCAGTTTTTTCGCAATCCAGGTAATAGGAATAACCACCAGCATTGCTAAAATAAAATAGCAACCAAGTAGAGCCCATTCCCATAGGTTTAATTTAAATAAGTGTCCTGCAGGCACATGCTTTACAAACCACTCAACGACCGGTCCATAACCCAGCTCGCTATATAATAAAGGGACTTTAGCAACGGTAGCATTTGACACCTTCCAGATAGAACCTAATTGTTTATTAGGCACCTTTTGTAACAACAGGGTAATGTGGTTACCTTTTACTTCAACCCGACCAAATGCATCACGGTAATTTGGCAGCTGATCGCCACTAGTTCCCTCAGGAGTATCATTAACCTCTTGTAAATTAACCCATATATTACGTTCAATGATAGCAATAAGCTGTTTTGCATATTCAGGACCAAGATCAGCATCCATATCGTCAGGCAGATAACGTAAGTCTAAATATTTTGCGGCTTTGTCATAGTTTTGCTCAAACGCAGCTTCAAACAAGCCTGCTAACGCACCTCTAGGCGTATCTCTAAAGAGACTATCTTGATAATCATAAGATACCTCTTTAACAGCCAGTGTTTGCGGTTCAGTCTGCTGTGTTTCTTTTGTAGCTGACAACACACTAGAACTTGATGCAGGTAAAGAAAGCAGCAAAGCGCTGAATAGAATAAGTAGCGAGATAATTCGTAACATGAATACTCCATTAACAGGACTATAGCTTGCGCTGATCGCAAGTATTGTTCATTCTAGCAATCTTTAACCTGATGTTAACACTTGATTAAAATAAAAAATTCACGTTGATTCCAAATAATCTCTTGACAATCTTTCCCTGCCGCATATAATTCGCTCAGTTTTTAAGATAGACCCTTTTAGATAGAAGTCACCGCCTTTTTGTAAAATCCACGATTCGTCGTTTGATCCCCACATAAGCGTTATCTCACAGGTTAAATCATCTTTTTTGGCAGTCATGTTACTGTCACAAGCATATGCTTTACTATTAAGCAGTTTGTATTGATATTTGTATTAATTTTGCGACAAAGCAGACATTTTTATACACATATTTAGATATAAGTCACTTGTATAAGTAGCCAAAGATGAGTAGTCTCAAATAGAACTTAAAATTCATCTTTCGCAAAAATGCTAAGGATATCTTATTGTTATAAAGCACAGCCTTATAAAGGGCAGCTTAAAATAGAAGGAGTGTGACCATATGTCATACCTAGTAAATGGACACGAAATTACCGTTAACTTCCCAGTAGACTCAATTTCAGTCAACAAAACATCAATAGCCTTTACCGACAGTCAAGGCAAAAACAAACAAACCTTTTCGAAGCGTATTGAAGCGCTTAACTTTATGAAATGGTTACTTTCTAGCAACAAGTAAGCTAATTATTTATATACGCAATATCTGACTCTTCGATACACCTCCTCTCACCCGTATCGAATGTTTGTCTTCATAGGCAAACGAATAGGACTGAAACATCTACTCAGCTATTTAGTCGCATTCATTTGGTTTAGGCCGTACCCTTAGTCGGTATCCAGCCTAACCAAATGGAATCAATATCAGTTTTAATATTCCTTTTACCAACATAAATTCCTGAACTGTCGTTAAAGCGCTCTATCATATTTTCGCTGATACCTAGGCAGCATAGTCGCGTTACCTAATAACCCACCTTGATGAATATAAAGCATTGGTTGCTTTAACCCACTATCCAGTAGCTTTTCAACACACATCCAACCTAATGGATCATAGAGTAACTCAAACTCAATCCCAGTCATCAAAAGCTTGTAATACATATCGTAAAAAGGACGATACAACTTACCAAAGTGATACTTTTTGTCGAGTTCAACAATATGCGGATGCATACTAGCATCGCTTACAAGCAGGTTAAACTGTTGCTTCAAATACTGACGGTCACCAACGCAAGCGCAGGTAAAAACTTGGATACCCGGTGCATGCTGTACAAAATATTCATTCAAAAACACCGCCGTTGTACCGGTACCTGATGGCAAAAAAACTGACAACTGAAGCAAATTATGCGCTTGAGACCAAGTTATGATCTCTTGTGCTAAATGATGTACGCCATATCGCGCGTACTCACAGCGACCACCTTCTGGTACAAACAAACAATCGTCTCGCTCCGGTAGTACTTTTTGCTCAATATACTCAATAACACTGCGTTCTTGCCTGTCGGCCATTTTCGAAATATCAATGATATTTGCGCCATTGACTACCGCCGCAGCATAGTTACCAACAGTAGAATTAATAACTTGTTCTGCTATATGGTCGACATAAAACTCAAGTTGTACACCTTTTAATTTTGCTAACGCAGACATAGAGTACAGTGAATTAGCCACGGGAGAGCCATGGCCAATCAAAACGGATTTACCTGGGAACTCATTTTCAAGAAAATAAGCAAATTTACGGGCTTTATTACCCGAAAAAGTCTCACTTAATAAATCATCACGTTTAACGAAAATATGCCTACCGTTAAACTCAATACTCTCAACAGGGGAATTTACAAACACAAGCTGCTCACTTAGCGCTGGATCAATGATCGCTTAAATAACTATTATTAGCGCTATTGTAATCACATCGAAGCGATATCGAAATCTCAAAGATGTGAGTCAACCGCCATAAGCACATATTTTATCACCGATTGACTTAAGCTTAGCCTGGCTCTCTGTGGCTCGAATAAATTAACTATGATTAAAGGATAATGAGTAATATCGCTAATAATTAGTAAAAAGTGCTAACTCATTTTTGACAGCACTCTATGAACCCCTTGAGTATCACGCGGTTCTACTTGGCACAAAAATCGCAAGCACTAATAGCAGTTGCCGTAGTGGCAAGAAGAGAAAAAGGAGCCTTAAATGGCTGTATTACGTTTAGTGTTTAATATTGCTTGGTTTATTTTGGGTGGCTTTGTTATGGGCTTAGCTTGGTGGTTAGCAGGTCTGCTGTGCTTTATTAGCATAATAGGCATTCCTTTTGGCCGTGCTTGTTTCGTTATTGGTGAAATGGCATTTTGGCCTTTTGGTCAAGATTCAATGAACCGCCGAGCATTAACTGGTAACAATGATTTAGGTACAGGTGCATTTGGCATGGTAGGTAATATCATCTGGTTCTTATTGTTTGGTATTTGGCTTGCAATTGGTCATATTGCGCATGCCCTAGCATGTGCGGTTACGATTATCGGGATCCCCTTTGCTTTACAGCATTTAAAACTTGCTATCTTAAGTTTAACCCCGATAGGCCAGACTGTAGTCGCAAAAGCCTAATCTTTACTTAAGCGATTAGCACTTAGAAAATCCACCTTTATGTTAGTGCTAATCGTATTTGTTGTTTTTATTAACCTAGGCATCGTTGGTAATGAGTATCAGATAAATTAGTTAATTCAAGTATTACCACTCATCAAAATCAACTATTTATCCATGTTATCTGCGACTATCTTTTGTACATCAATTTTTGCTAAGCCCTGATTAAAACGTTCACGCCATTTGCGACCTGCCTCATTATTCTTAAAAGCGACAAAAAGCTCTTTGTAAGTTAAACGTTTCTTATTTAATTGAAGTTTACCTTTTAAGTGTTTCATATTTGGCTGAGCCAAAATATAAGCTAGCACATGTTCATCAATAATCGCGGCATCAATACGTCCGGTACCCACTTTATTAATATTATGAAGATCCGAAGCAACAGCTTCAAAAGGCTGTGTTCCCTGTGTCACCATGGCATCAAATTCTGATGTATTGATATAATCTTGCACTACGCCAATCGTGTAATGATTTAAATCACTCTGCTGCGTCCAGCTAATAGGGTGAGATTTTTGCTCTACGAGGCCTAAAGCACTGCGGCCCATTGAGTCAGAGAACAGGAACTTTTCTGTTGGATAGGCATATTCAGGTAAGTAACCAAGGTATTTTGAGTCATTTCTTGAGGCCATCCTCACAGCTCGGCTCCAAGGATAAAAATCGACAACCAACGTGTGCCCAACGGCTTCAAGAGCCGCGCGAGCAACGGCGATATATGCGCCTTGATTTTTTAACTGTCCTCCAGAATAAGGAGGCCAATGCAGCGAGGTTAAATAAAGTGTTTCAGCATTTATTACTGATGAAAAACTCAGTACACAAAAGGCACATAAAAACTTAAGTCCCTTGATTAACAACTGTCTTCTATAAACACCATATCTATAGCAAACAATAGCTTGGGCTAACACGTGCTTAATGCCTGCAGTAGAAAATATCTCTTTATTAAATTCATACCAGTCAATCTATATTTAATGTACCTACAGAAGATTTTAGTCAACCTCGCTAATAACGCCAAAATCGCGGGCGTTTACGAAAAATCGCATAAGTAGCTTTCAGCATATGTTAACTAAAATTGGATCGCAGTAATGCAAAGCAAAAGTTTTATCAATAGATGTTAAATTGATAAGTTGATTGGTCGCTTCAATGCGTAAATTGAGGTGAAATGATGAGTCATTATCGCCGATATCAGCAAGCCCCTTTCTTCTTGTTAGTCCTTGTTACAATTAAGTCAAACTTACCGACCGACTTTGATTTACACTGGTAAGTAACTCTGAATAAGCTAATTTCTAACATGAAATTTCTATCAACCAATTAAACATGTAAGTTAATTAAATAACATTTGGTTTAAATAGAACAAGTTAGAAATTTGCCTCTCGAACAGGCTTTTGCACAGGGTTCAAACCCTTGCTTATCTAGGGTAATGAAATAGATAAAGGAGATAATATGCGGAAACTACTAATAACAATAATTGGGGGTAGCCTAACAATACTAGGCGCCGCATTAATTATTCTTCCAGGCCCGGCTTGGTTGCTACTGCCCATTGGCCTTGCAGTGTTAAGTTTAGAGTACACTTGGGCCCGTCATTGGCTAAAGAAAAGTCAAGCTCATATGAATAAAACCGCTCGCTGGCTTGACCGAAAAATACTTATGCGCAAACTAAATAAAAAGTAGTTGTCTTTAAAGTTTATCTTATATCGAGTCTATGAATCGCCTTTACAGAGTTATCCTCAATAAAGTGCAAAGTTCAACACCCAGCCTAACAAACTTAACTGCCACCCTACCTATCATTAGGTAGTAAGTCTGCGATATAGCTCTCATTTAATTAATCCAAATCCACGATAGTCCTAATCGAAACAAAGCGTTATCTTATATTCCTAAACCTCTCTATTATTGCTGCATTGATTTAACCCTATAAAATATAATGTTTAGTTGAGGCTATTATGAATAAGCTTAATGTAATCTCCATTGCTCTGCTTTCTACTTTATCAATTGGTGCTAACGCGTCTAACGAACCTATCGAAATCATTCCTGCAGCCGTTATCACTAATCCCGAAAAGGTTGAGCTTGGTAAGATGCTATTCTTCGAACCAAGATTGTCGAAATCGGGCTTTATTTCATGTAACTCTTGCCACAACATTTCAACTGGTGGTGTTGATGCGCTACCGACCTCTATTGGCCATAACTGGCAACAAGGTCCAATTAACTCACCAACCGTGCTTAACGCTGAATATGGTCTAGCACAATTTTGGGACGGTCGCGCTAAGGATCTAAAAGAACAAGCCGCTGGACCTATTGCTAACCCTAAAGAAATGGGCTTCACTCACGATCTTGCTGTCGATACAGTACGTTCAATGCCTGCTTACCAAGCTCGTTTTGCCGATGTTTATAACTCAAAAGAGATCAACATAGATATGATCACTGATGCTATTGCTGAGTTCGAAAAGACCTTGGTAACCCCTAACGCACCTTTTGACTTATACCTTCAAGGCGACAAAGCGGCTATTACCGAACAAGCGAAAGCTGGCTACCAATTATTTAAAGATAAAGGTTGTGTGAGCTGCCATAACGGTCCTGCTGTTGGTGGCACCATGTACATGAAGATGGGCCTAGTCAAACCATTCCACACCAACAACCCAGCGGAAGGCAGAAAAGGCGTAACAGGCAAAGAAGCCGACAAGTTTGTCTTTAAAGTGCCAACATTGCGTAATATCGAACTGACCTACCCGTACTTCCATGATGGTAGCGTGTGGGATTTAGAAGAAGCGGTAAATACCATGGCTGATATTCAATTGGGTCAAAAGCTTTCAAACAAAGAAGTTAAAGAGATGGTCGCATTCTTAAACTCTTTGACAGGTGAGCAACCACAAATTGTGTTACCAATTTTGCCACCATCTAATAAAAACACACCTCGCCCAGTACCTTTCGCAGATTGATCGATTTGTATTGAAAAATAAAAAGAGCTGCATATTTGCAGCTCTTTTTATTTCTATACATTGTTCGCTGCTAACTAGCAGCCCTATAAACATCATTGCTACGGCTGAATTTGTAAACGCTTTAAAATTAGTCAATAAAGCCAAATAAGCCTTAATACCTTCAGTGGCAATATTAGCGATAGTACATAAGCCATTAAGCTAAGATCCAATAACAGAGCCTTTAACCAACTTGTTTATAATGCAATATTTGAAAACGTTCAATAATTGCAAGAAGCACACCTTGCCGGCGCATATTACTTAGTATACCGGGGCTAAAACGGTCAATTCGAGACATGGCGGTTAATAACAACTGACATTCATAAATAGACGCATCACCAATGTATTCAGGGCGATCAACCATATGGCTATTTTGATACCATTCATCCCATTCGAACTCATCAAGAAGCATACCGCAACGATCTAAGTCAGTGACAAACTCTTGTAGGCGCATATCCGATACATTTTGGTTATCGAGTTTCAGATCACTGGCATATTTAGCGTACAAATTTGGCGTGTAACCTTTTGAAGTATTCTTGTTCATTGTAAATCTCCATTCAAATCAGTACCGACATGCACTTGTGATTAACTCACTAGTCGTATACATGCTTGCTATGCATTGCACGTACCAATTATTAATGGAGCTAGTCTAATGGAGACAAGCTGAACACAAACTTAACGTTCGCTTCTGTTATAAATCACTGTAATAAAACAAATTAAATACGTTAACCTCCAGAGTAAGACTGTTATGACCGTATGTACCAAAATGATTTTTACCTACAAAATGCAATATTTAATAAAAACTCACCGAGATTGAGGCATCAAATAACAATGAATACCAAGGTAAAAAGCACATTAACAATGTGCTTTGCATCTAGGTTTGCAAAATGCGATATGTACTCACAGATCAAAGCCACTAATGTCCATTATCTCTTCTTGCCACGAGTATGATGCTCTCACGGTGACACCAACTTTACAAAGACAGAACCTGAGACTGTGGACAAAAAATATGCCCTATACTTGTCACAAGGTTCATTCGCAAAAGTTAACGTTATGAGACAGACTTATTTAACACGAATATTCTTTGTATCATTGCTTAGCAGTAGTTTTTTAGCCATCGGTGCATACGCAAAAAATGATAAACATGATAAAGGCCAAGGCAAACCAGCCAAAGAACTACCTTACGGCTTACAAAAAAAAGCAGCTCATGGAGAGCCCTTACCACCTGGCTGGCAAAAGAAACTAAAACGAGGAGATAGGCTAAGTGATGAGCTTTACTCTCGAGGAAAAATTAACTCGCCTATAGATAAGAATGGCAATATCGTCATTGATATCGATAATACTCCGATTAAAATCAATCACAAAACACGAGAGATCATCAATATCTTAGTTAAGAATAATTAGCCTCGCAGTTTAGTATCAAAAAACAGCTAGAAGATCCCGTACCTAGCTTGATCACAGGTAACAGATATTAGTTAGCAGCCGCTTCATTGGAGATATTGGCGCGTTAAATATGGGTTCTCGTTACCTATATCAATTTGCGAGTAACATATAGCGGTTAACTATCTAGTATCCATTGTAGAGTTCAACTCTGCGTTAAACTCTTCCATGATAAGATCGGTAAACAAACGACCTGCACGCCCAAGCGGTCTTTCCATGGTTGAAACTAGCTGTGGAGTAAAGCTATAACGATTGCCTCCCATAAAGTCGACTTCAACAAGTTCACCGCTTTTTAGTTCAGCTTCAATTAAAAAGTCGGGCATCCAGCCAAACCCCAGCCCCATTAATAGCGCATTCTTTTTCATTACAAAGCCTGACAGATAAAATACCTTATCTCCACCAAACTGCATTTCATCTCGGTAATGCTTATTGATTGATGAATCTTCAATCGTCAATTCTACATGCCGCTGCAACTCAAATAGGCTCAATTGCTTCTCTGTCGCTAACGGGTGATCTGCAGCGACCACTAAAACACTAGTAATCTCTGGTAATGCCTGAGGTCGATAACTTGGACCTGTGCGATAATCCTTTACTAGCATTAAGTCTGCACTATCGCGTTCAAATCTTTCTTGGACGCCACCTAGAAACTCCATGTTAAGCTGCACTTTAGTCGGAATTTGTAGCTCGGTCAGACGTTTTAGCGCGCGCATAATAGGCTTCATCGGCAAAGCATCATCAATCACCAACTCTAACTTTGGTTCCCAGCCTTCACTAAACTTGCTGGCTAAATGTTCAATGTTAGCAAGGTATTGCAGTAACCTTTGGCCTTCCGCCAGAATAACTTTCCCCTCAGGAGTTAACTCCGCACGATATTGGTCGCGACAAAAAAGGTTTACACCAAGGTGCTGCTCGAGCTTTTTCACTTGATAGCTCACCGCGGACTGCGCCTTATGTAAACGCTCCGCAGCCTTAGCAAAGCTGCCCTCTTCCACTAATATCTGCAATACTTTAAATGCATCAACATCAATCCGCATAATGCTTCCCTAGCGTAAAGCTGAAATTACCATCTATTTTTTAGATGATGTCATAGCAATTATTATTCTTTTTTTTGTTTGTTTAAGCAACTAAATTGAAGATAGATCACATTTACACTGAAATACGTGCCCGAGTACAACGAAGGAAAGCGAATATGCCATTTTATGTGAAGCAAGGAAATATTCCGACAAAGCGACATATCACATTTAAAAAAGACAATGGTGAACTGTATCGTGAAGAGTTGTTTTCAACTCATGGATTTTCAAATATTTATTCAAATAAGTATCACCATAATATGCCGACAAAGGCACTATCAGTGAGTCCTTATAGTCTCTCTCATGGAGAAGTATGGCAAGACTCGTTGGTACAAAACTATAAGCTCGATACTAAGAAAGCCGATTGTAAAGGTAACTTCTTCAATAGCCGTAATAAAATTTTCTTTAATAACGATGTGGCGATGTACACAGCGAATGTGACTGAAGACACTAACGAATTCTACCGTAACGCCTACGCAGATGAAGTCATTTTTGTTCATGAAGGTCAAGGTACACTTTATAGTGAATACGGCGCCCTCGCTGTAAAGAAGTGGGATTACCTTATTATTCCCCGTGGCACCATTTATCAATTAAAGTTTGATGATTACGCAAACGTACGCCTGTTTGTGGTTGAATCATCAAGCATGGTCGAAGTACCAAAGCATTTCCGAAACGAATATGGCCAAATGCTTGAGTCAGCTCCCTATTGCGAACGCGATATCCGCACGCCCGTATTAGAAGATGCCATTGTAGAGCAAGGCGAGTTTCCATTAGTTTGCAAATTTGGCGATAAATACCAACAAACTTCACTAGAGTGGCACCCATTTGATCTAGTCGGATGGGATGGCTGTGTATATCCATGGGCATTCAATATTCAAGAATATGCGCCTAAGGTGGGGAAAATTCATTTACCGCCATCAGATCACTTAGTATTTACAGCACATAACTTTGTTATTTGTAACTTCGTACCTCGCCCCTACGACTTCCACCCACAGTCAATCCCCGCGCCTTATTACCATAACAATATCGACAGCGACGAAGTGCTTTATTACGTCGATGGCGACTTTATGAGTCGCACAGGTATTGAAGCTGGCTATATGACATTACATCAAAAAGGTGTGCCACACGGACCGCAACCTGGTCGCACTGAAGCGTCTATAGGCAAAACTGAAACTTATGAATATGCAGTGATGGTTGATACCTTCGCACCACTGCAACTCACTGAACATGTAAAGCATTGCATGAGTATCGACTACAACCGTTCTTGGATTGAAAACTAAACGGTTTTACCCATTTTAATACAAGCATTAGGTCACCCAAGAGTGGCTGGTCTGTAGTAACAAATTGACAGAGGAAATAACAATGGCAAGCGAACAAAACCCACTAGGCTTACTCGGTATTGAATTCACTGAGTTTGCAACGCCTGAACAAGATTTTATGCACCAAGTATTTATCGATTTCGGTTTTTCATTGCTAAAAAAATCAAAGTCTAAAGAGATTTTGTACTACAAACAAAACGATATTAACTTCTTGCTTAATACTGAGCGTAAGGGATTCTCAGCAGAGTTTGCTAAAAGCCATGGCCCGGCAATTTGCTCTATGGGTTGGCGCGTTGAAGACGCACAGTTTGCATTTGAAGGCGCTGTTGCCCGCGGTGCAAAACCTGCAGATGATGCAGCTAAAGATATGCCATACCCAGCAATTTACGGTATTGGCGATAGCCTCATTTACTTTATTGATACCTTCGGTGAAACCGACAATATCTATGCTAAAGACTTTGAAGATCTACAAGAGCAGATCATCACTAAAGAGAAAGGCTTTATGGAAGTCGACCATTTAACCAATAATGTCTACAAGGGCACGATGGAATACTGGTCAAACTTCTACAAAGACATTTTCGGTTTTACTGAAGTACGCTACTTTGACATTAAAGGCTCACAAACAGCTCTTATCTCTTATGCGCTGCGTTCACCAGATGGTAGTTTCTGTATCCCGATTAACGAAGGTAAAGGCAACGATAAAAACCAAATTGATGAGTATTTACGTGAATATGATGGCCCTGGTGTACAGCACTTAGCGTTCAGAAGCCGTGATATCGTGGGCTCACTCGATGCAATGGAAGGCTCGTCTATTCAAACCTTGGATATCATTCCAGAATATTACGACACCATCTTTGAAAAGCTACCACAAGTGACCGAAGACCGTGAGCGTATCAAGCATCACCAAATTTTGGTTGATGGTGATGAAGACGGCTACTTACTGCAAATTTTCACGAAAAATCTATTTGGTCCAATTTTCATTGAGATCATTCAACGTAAAAATAATTTAGGTTTTGGTGAAGGTAATTTTACCGCGTTATTTGAATCAATTGAGCGCGATCAACAGCGTCGTGGTGTGCTGTAAACTCACTCATAGCTAATACGAGCTAGCTAAAACCGCTTTTCTAACATAAAAACCCGCTTAAAAGCGGGTTTTTATGTTTACTGACCTATCCTCAACCTGTGTTTTTCTCTACACTGTGGCCTTTCAAAGGCTAAGCTCTTTTAGCCCATTATCATCCAAAAGCACTGATCTCACCATGCCTGATTTAACCTTATTAGCCGTTTTTTTACCGACATTTTTTTTCGTCTCTATCACACCTGGAATGTGTATGACCCTCGCCATGACATTGGGTATGAGCATTGGCTTTCGCCGTACCCTTTGGATGATGGTTGGTGAGCTTGTTGGAGTTGCCTTAGTCGCTGTGGCCGCTGTAATGGGCGTAGCCAGTGTTATGCTCAACTACCCTGACATTTTCTCTATTTTGAAATGGGTAGGCGGAATGTATTTAGTTTATATTGGCGTCAACATGTGGCGTTCAAAAGGCAAGATGGCCATCATTGAAGGCCAGCAAACACCGAGTGTTGGTAACTTAGAACTTATTTCACAAGGGTTTTTTACTGCAATTGCTAACCCCAAGGGCTGGGCGTTTATGGTGTCACTGCTACCACCTTTTATTAATGTAGAGCGCGAAGTGGCGCCGCAGCTTATGGCACTTGTGAGCATTATTTTATTTACTGAATTAGTGAGCATGATGGCGTATGCTGCGGGTGGCAAAAGTTTGCGGATATTTTTAAGCCGTGGCGATAACATCAAATGGATGAACCGTATTGCTGGTAGCTTAATGATATTTGTCGGGATTTGGCTTGCAGCCGTATAACTGCATATTGCAGTCATAGCGGCTAATTTGTTCTAACTCATCAATAATAAGGTGTATTCAATGAAGTCTATCAAACTGGTGTTACTCTTGGTTGCAGGCTTATATCTATCGGGTTGTACATCAACACCGATTGTAGAATTAAATAATGAACCTATCCCTACCAATAGCGCACACAGCATTGAACAAGCGATTATTCAGGGTTGTAAAGCCAAGGGCTGGACGCCTATCGTAGCAAGCAGTAATACAATTGATGCTTATATTACAGTGCGCTCTCACAAAGCTCATGTACAAATAACTTATGATGATAAGTTTTATAATATTAACTATGTATCCAGCACCAATTTAGATTACGACAATGGAAAAATTCACCGTAATTATAATAAATGGATCTACAAGCTGTCTGCATCAATTCAGCAGCAACTGGGCACCCGAGCTCATGGCTATTAGATGCACAAGCTCTAATCTATTTACCTAACTCGCTATTGTTATAATCCCTTGCCGTCTAGTCGAGGGATTTATAAGGTAGCTTCTGCTTAAGCTGTTGCATATAGATTTTGATGTTTTCAGCTTCTTGCAAAGTAAAGCTATGGATCGCTTGTCTAAATTCCTGATGCGCTATCTCATGGTTTGAGTAAGTCGCAATAGGCTCAAACCCTCTGGGCACCTTATGTTCGCCTTGAGCGCCAGCATCAAATACTTGCAAACTATTGTCGATACAATACTCAATACCTTGATAGTAACAAGCCTCAAAATGTAATCCGTCAATGTCAACCAATGCCCCCCAATAGCGGCCATACAGATGTGTTGCAGACTTGAAGTATAAAGCTGACGCAACGATTCGCTGCTCGTTATCCCGCACCACAAGTAAGATCACCGCATCGTTTAATGTGGTGCCTAAAGTTTCAAAAAAAACCAAATTAAGGTACCCATAATGCCCTGAACGTTTAGCATAAGTTTGCTGATAACAAGCGTAAAAAAGCTGCCATAACTCAGTGGTAATATCTGGCCCTTCTATAAATTCAAAGCTCAAGTTTGCGCGACTGGCTTTTGCACGCTCTTTTTTAATATCTTTACGCTTTCTGGAGCTTAACGTTGCTAAAAAATTATCAAAGTCGGTGTAATCACGGTTAAACCAGTGAAACTGCGTGCTCAACCGTTGCAAGCTATTGGTTTGAGAGAGTTGTTCAAATTGTGCTTTGGGTAAAAACAAACAGTGCCAGCTTGAAAAATCATACTCGGATAAACATTGTGTGAGAGTATTAGCCACTAATTGCCAAATAATATGCTGCTCTGACTGCGTTTTCGTTTTATCAATCCCTAAACGCTTTCCTGTTGTTGGCGTGAAGGGAACTGCTGATAGAAGCTTGGGATAATACGCTAGCTGATGACGCTCAAAAGCATCCGCCCAAGCCCAGTCAAATACGTACTCGCCATAGGAGTGAGCCTTAATATACAGCGGCATAACAGCAACGATGGTGTCTTTAGCACAGTGAGTATTAACCTCCTTTATCAATAAGTGCAGTGGCGTCCAGCCCGTTTTAGTACAAACACACTCACTAAATTCAAGCGCTGCTAAATACTCATGTTGATTAAATGGGTTGTCATCAGCCATTAAACGATTCCAGCTTTTCGCTGGGATCTTAGCAATAGCGTCAACCAGTTCAACTTCATAATCTAGGCTATTCAAATCACTGTTTGCTTGCACCGAACTCCCCCATCGTCAATGACCTCTCCTTGAAACTTGCTGTTAATCTTTAATGGCAAACAATTGGTTATATTAGCTTTTCTAACTGTATGCTGTGACCTGACAATAATGCATAGTTGTTTCGGTATTTGATTGAGCTTAGCTAAGCTTGCATTTACCGACAATAAACGTCACATTGCGTTTATCTGCAGAGTAATCACAACACTATAACTATTTACTGCAGATGATAACAATAATGCTAATCGGTTTTAGTATTAGCAGATCATAGTATTGCCACATTTTAGCCTGATACCATTGCAAGGATTTAACATGCGCGCCCTTAAGACTCTCAAGCTTAAACTTCATTGTTCAAGACCTCATATCCCCCGCTCGCTAAGCACTCAGTCATTTAAGGTATTAGCCTTCGCCATTTCAATGGCAATTCCATTAACCACGCTAGCCATTACTGCAATTTCTCCATTACCCGCCCAAGCAAAAGAAGCCTCTATTTATAGCCACAGGGCTACAGCGCAGCCCATTTGGGCAAAACATGGCATGGTATCTAGTCAAGAGGCTTTAGCGACTCAGGCTGGAGTCGAGATTTTAAAGCAAGGGGGAAATGCAGTTGATGCTGCTGTAGCTGTTGGCTTTAGCTTAGCGGTAACCCTGCCAAGAGCTGGCAATATTGGCGGGGGCGGCTTTATGCTGGTTCACCTTGCAAAACCTAATAAAACCATTGCCATCGATTATCGTGAAATGGCGCCAAGCTCAGCTCACAAAAATATTTTTCTTGATACCGACGGCAACCCCGTCAAAAAGCTCAGCCGTGAACACGGCCTGGCTGCAGGAGTACCCGGGACTGTAATGGGTATGGAGCTAGCGCTCGAAAAGTACGGCACCATGACCATGCAGCAAGTAACAACTGCAGCGATTAACATGGCTAAAAATGGCATAGCAGTGACACCCGATCTGCAATCATCACTATCCGGGCTTAAACGCCGAATTGCCCAATGGCCAAGTTCAGCTGAAATTTTTTACAAAGCCGATGGCTCAGATTACCAAATAGGCGAAATTTTAAAGCAGCCGGAACTGGCCCACTCTTTGTCACTTATCGCTAAATCTGGTAGCAAAGGATTTTATCAAGGTGAAACCGCCAAGAAGTTGGTTAACGCCGTGCAAACTGCGGGCGGGATCATGACCTTAAATGACTTAAAAAACTATAAGGTCGTTGAGCGAAAGCCAGTCACTGGTGAGTACCGTGGTTATCAAGTAGTCTCAATGCCGCCGCCATCGTCTGGTGGTATTCACATTATCGAAATGCTTAATATGCTCGAAAACTACCCTGTTAATGAACTTGGGCATAACACAGCAGCAACCTTGCATTTAATGACCGAATCAATGAAGCGTGCTTATGCTGATCGCAGTGAATATCTTGGCGACCCTGACTTTTTCAACGTCCCGGTAAATGCGCTTCTCAGCAAAGATTATGCAAAGCAACTCGCCAAACAAATATCACTAAATAAAGCCACCCCAAGTAACGAGATAAAGCCTGGAAAACTTGCTCCTTATGAAAGTAATCAAACTACCCATTATTCAGTTGTTGATAAATGGGGCAACGCAGTTTCAAATACTTACACGCTTAACTTCAGTTATGGTTCAGGTTTAGTGGCAAAAGGCACCGGAATTTTACTCAATAATGAAATGGATGATTTCTCAGCCAAAGCCGGCACGCCAAATGGCTTTGGATTAATTGGTGGAGAAGCTAATGCAGTCGAAGCCAATAAGCGACCATTAAGCTCTATGAGCCCAACCATTGTAATGAAAGAAGGCAAACCCTACATAGTTACCGGAAGCCCAGGAGGCTCACGCATTATTACTACCACCATGCAGATCATCATGAATGTAATTGATCATGACTTTAATATCGCCGAAGCCACGAATGCAGCAAGAGTGCACCATCAATGGTTGCCCGATACATTACGGGTTGAACATACATTAAATCGAGACACGCTTAGTTTATTGGAAGCAAAAGGTCATACGATAAAAGTGAGTAATGCTATTGGCTCTACTCAATCGATTATGGTTACCGATCAAGGTATTTTCGGAGCAAGCGATCCACGCCGCGCAGGTAGTGAAACAGCTGGTTACTAAGCCACCTAACCTTGCCAGAGCTTAACGCCATTCAATGAATATAAATTGGGCCCTTACAATAGCGTTCGGGCCTTTTTATTCAGCAGTAATCTTATGTAAACAATTATCTCAATCGTTAAAACTATTACTCAGTCACAGTTTTATTTAGATTTAAAACCTAGGATATTCAACAATCTAATAAAACGCGACGATGCGGAGAAGTAATGAACCCTACAACAATGACAAAAAAAGCAAAACCAATTATTCTAGATTGTGATCCAGGTCATGACGATGCTATTTCACTGATTTTAGCCATGAGCAGCCAAACACTAAAGCCACTAGCAGTAACCACCAGCGCGGGCAATCAAACCCCTGACAAGACCTTAAATAATGCACTGCGGATCCTGACTCTACTCGAGCGTCACGATATCCCTGTTGCTGCTGGTGCGCCTAAGCCATTAGCACGCGAACTGATCATTGCCGACAATGTTCACGGCGAGAGTGGCTTAGACGGCCCCCAACTACCCGATCCAGCATTTGAACCATTAGCGATTTCAGGTATCGAGCTCATGGCTCAAAAAGTACGTGAGAGTCATGAGCCTGTGACGCTTGTGCCGTCAGGCCCGCTAACCAATATTGCTCTATTTTTATCGACCTACCCTGAACTGCACAGTAAAATTGAGCGCATTGTATTAATGGGCGGTGCCGCGGAAGCTGGCAACTGGACACCTGCAGCTGAGTTTAATATCTTTGTCGACCCAGAAGCCGCTGATATGGTATTTAAATCAGGGGTGCCTATAACCATGTGCGGCCTTGATATCACTCACCAAGCGCAAATCATGGATGAAGACATTGAGCGTATTCGTGTTATTCCAAACCCAGTCGCTAAGTGCGTCGCCGAGCTACTCGATTTCTTTATGATTTATCATAGAGATCCAAAGTGGGGTTTTGACGGCGCGCCCTTGCATGATCCATGTACTATCGCATGGTTATTAAAGCCAGAGTTATTTACCTCATACGATTGCTGGGTTGGTGTTGAAACTAAAGGTGAATACACCCAAGGTATGACCGTTGTTGACCGTTATCAACTCACCAACAATCCGCATAACACTCAAGTGCTGTGTAAACTTGATAGACAAGGCTTCGTTGACTTAATTGTTGAATGTTTAGAAGCTTATAATTAAGCACTCGATTTGATGAGAGATAACTAAAAGCCACTTTCTTAGCTGAAAGTGGCTTTTTAACGTCAGTTTTTAATCATTAATCTATTGCACATCAGTTTAATCTTCAGCACTGACAATCAAATTGTTAATCGCTTTTGAGATCAAATCTTTTTTCATCTGTGTTTTAACCACTTTCTGGTTAAACCAAAAACTCATCGGCTGGTCAAAACCTATCCCATGCATATAGTTATATATAGCCTTGCGCAAACCTTCACCCAGCATTTCATGATCAGTACCGGTTGGATCGGTAAAGTCGACATCATTTTCTGCAAATAAAATCTCTGGTCGTTCGCTAAGCGTAATACCAAACTGCTCAGGATTAATGCCAATAGGGCTATGAATTGTAGCTACGAATCGGTGCCAATAAGCCGACTGGAAACAACCTTGGCTCATCATCTGACGTACCATTTCAAGTGAATCCACGGTTTCCTGCTCAGTTTGTGTTGGGAAGCCATACATCAAGTAAGCGTGGACTAAGATCCCCGCATCACTGAACGCTTTGGTTACTTGGGCAACACGCTCAACACTTACACCTTTTTTCATTAGCTTCAACAAACGATCTGATGCGACCTCAAGACCGCCACTGACTGCGATACAACCTGAGTCAGCCAGTAATTGGCAACGTGCCTCACTAAAGGTTCTTTCAAAGCGTATATTGCCCCACCAGCTGATCACAACACCACGTTCGATTAGTCGCTTAGCTAATGTAAACAACAGCTTTGGCGGTAGAGCTTCATCAACAAAGTGGAAACCTGTTTCACCGGTTTCTTCGATAAGCTGTTCAATTCGATCCACCAACACATCGGCGCTAGCCGCATCGAATCGGTCAATATAGTCTAAGCTTACGTCGCAAAAACTACATTTACGCCAATAACAACCATGAGCAATCGTCAGTTTGTTCCAGCGTCCATCGCTCCAAATACGGTGCATTGGATTTAGCATTTCACATAAAGACAAATACTCATCCAGCGGCAAACCATCATAGACTGGTGCGCCAACATCAGTTTGTGGAATATCATGGAGTTCCGCGTTTTCATTAAAATGAACATATGCCTCACCGTTTTCGTCTTCAGCGAGGAAATAAGTTCGAACTAAATCGTCAACTTCACGCTGTCCCTGAAAATATTCAAGAAGCGTAATAAATGGACGCTCACCGTCATCAAGACAGATAAAATCGACAAATTCAAAGACCCGAGGATCTTTTAAAGCACGCAGCTCAGTATTTATAAAGCCGCCCCCCATTACAATTGGGAGTTCTGGGTTAATCGCCTTGCACGTTTGTGCAATACGTAACGCACCTAACATGTTGCCAGGAAAAGGTACTGTTAACGCCACCACGCTCGGTTGCGTTTCTTCTAAATATTGCTCAACCAACTGCTCCAAAATTTCTGAACTAAAGCTAGGCTCATCCATTAAAGTGTTGTAGAGGTTATCAAAGCTTGGGTTGGCCGCGGCAAGTTGCTCACCATAGCGACTCACTTCAAAATACGGGTCAACACCTTGTGTGATCACGTTAGATAAATCATTAATAAATAGAGTAGCAAGATATTTGGCTTTATCTTGTACCCCCAGATTACCAAACGCAGCTTGCAAAACATCGCCCGACACGGCTTCCATTTGAGCTATGGTGTCAAACGCTGGACCTTCGGGTAAAAATCGGCGAGAGTTAATCCGCATAGCCAGACTGGGATCTTTACCCTGCAAAAAGCGAATAGCAGGCTCTACTGTTAAATGGTAGCGGTCAAACTCAGCCAAAAAGTTAAAGATGACTTCAGGTAATTCATCATCTTCAAACTGCTCGAAATTTTGCTCTACATGCTGGCGAATCACCTCAAGCGCAGGCGCTGTCATCATTTCAAGAAAAAGCTCAATAGCAGGATCTCGCTGCACCGCCTCATAACCTCGAGAGCGTAAAAAACCAGTCAAATAGGCTGTAGCCGGATAAGGCGTATTCAGCTGGGTCATAGGTGGAGTCATTAGAAGAACGGTCATAACCTGCCTTTAAATAGTAAAACCAAAATACTCTGTTTGAATGTAAACATTAATAACTGAACAACAAAAATCGGGTCAAAACATCCACAGAGTGTGGCAGCTATTATTACTGCCAAAAAATAATGGGGGATTCTAACAAATGCACCAGATAAAAACCCGCAAATAAGTCTGTGCCAGCTTAAATTATCAACACGCCATTATAGTGCTGAGATAGCAAGCACATAACACCGCTTCTAAATGCACGACTTTCAAGCGTTAAACTACAAATTTTTTTTATTAGCCTCTTACAGCGCAAAGAGGATCTCGCTTCTCTGTGTTCGCTTAGTCAATATCTCCGAATAATGACTTTCGAACCATGACAATCATATGCAAATAAAATGCTCAGGCATTGAAAGATATTTTTATTATTACCGTTCTCTATTATGGTAAATCAACTTAAGAGTTCACATTATGCAGTTCACAAATAAACGTCTAACAAAAATAAATCAATTAATACAAGCCATTATTTTTTCAAGCCTAGCACTAATTCCTATTTCAACTTTTGCCGCAGAAAAGTCTATCCCAGAATTAGTCGATGCGGTTAATGGCACTCTCGATTCAGCGAGTCGTGAAGCAGGTAAAAAAGTAAAACTACGCAATCACGCTAAAGGTTTCTGCACTTCAGGAACGTTTACCCCCGCAGCCGATATTAAAAATCAATTCAACATTCCATTTTTAGACCAACAACAAATAAACGTCACGGCCCGGTTCTCACTCGGGGGCACCAATCCTCATGCATCGGACAAAGGTTCAGGACGTTTTATGTCCCTAAAAATCGATGGCGACCAAGAAAGCCTTAACTTTGTCACATCTAACGCACAAGTGTTTTTTGCTAAAAACTTGGAAGACTTCTTTATATTTCAAACCAAAGTTAAACAAGGAGCACAAGGCAAGCAGTGGCTTATTGATAATAAACCCGATGCCAAAACGTTTTTCGAATATGTAAGCCAACGTTCACCAAGTGCCAGCTATGCAAATAGCCGATACTTTGGCGTGAATAGTTTCTTATTCAATACACCGGACAACGCCCAAGTAGCAGGACGCTGGATATTCGAGCCAGTCGCCGGTTCTGCTCCGTTATCAAAACCACAACTTGACGAAAAAACAGATGATTTTTTGCAAAACGAATTACTTAACCGAATAGACAACACACCAGCTATTTGGGATCTATATATCAAGTTGGCAAAAGATACTGACAAAATAAATGATCCAACCATAGTATGGCCAGAATCTCGACAAAGAGTATTAGTTGGCCAAGTAATTATTAATGGCGAACGTGACGCAGAAACGAGCGTACAACAATGTGATAAAAGTATTTTTAATCCTTTATTGCTACCCAATGGTATTACGCCTTCGGCAGATCCTATTTTAAATGCCCGTACCCCAGCTTATATCGAATCGTTTATCAGACGTTTTTAAGGCTAGCGGGTAAAAAGGAGCTGGCTATAAAGTGTTTCCCAGCTCCTTAATCCCATAATTAGGACTTTCTCGATTGAGTACTGCATTTTATCAAGTTAACTTCGCATTAGCGTAACCTTCTCTTTAACACTGATGACTAGGCCATATTGCGACATTTGTAACATAAGATCTTCATATGTAAATTGTAGATGATAATCATTATCATCTAGTTATTTTTCATTTATACTCGCCGCCATCTTTTCTTATCAATGAGAATACTCCGGTGTTATCACGTACTATTAAACTGTTTTCATTATCATTTCTTACATTGTCAATTCAATCCCATGTCTATGCACAAACCACTACTGAGCCGTTAGAGCGACAAAAACCCAGGGTAAATGCGGCAAATAAAGTACTCGGTGCGCCAAAAGTTGATGCGATAGAAGTGATCGAAGTAACAGGCAGAGCCTACCCGCGACAACTAAAATTGACACCACCCGGCACTGCGATTATCACCATGAAGGAGATTGAAGAACAGCAATCAACCCAGTTTGCAGAACTCGTTGATGAACTTCCAGGTATAAATATAGATGGTGGTACACGTGTTGGTGGTGAACGAATTAACGTCTGGGGCTTTGGTGATGAAGAAGATCTTAATTTGTATTTAGATAATGCTCCATTAGGCTTTGAGCAGTATCGCTATGGCTCATTCTTTATCGATCCTGACTTAATTAAACAAGTTCAGGTAATTAAAGGCGCTCACGATGTTCGATCTGGGAATGGTGGATTTGGTGGCTCAATGTATGTAACCAGCAAAAGTGCTGAAGACTTTTTAAAACCCGGCGAGCATTTCGGCGCACGACTTAAAGCCGGATATAGCGATAATGACGACGAAAAGCGCAGCTTGATCAGTTTATATGGTCAATTAAATCGACACCTTTCAGCCATCGTAAACTACACCTATAGAGATGCAAATGACACAACTTTAGGTAATGGTATTTGGGGTGACAATATTGCCGATGAGGGTGAACCTGTTGAATTTGATAGCGGCAATGAAGCTAAGCTCCGTTACTCCGGATACCAACAAAACAGCTTACTCGCTAAAATTGATTTTGATTATGGCGCGCATTTAATGTCTTTATCTATGACTGATTATAAAGACGAAGGTCAAAAGCCATGGGCTAACCGTCGCGGTCAAATGCCAACAATTAGCGATTACAACATTAAAAAATATGGGGATTACGAAACAGCTCTTTACGCAACAACGGCTCATAATACCTATCAAGATACTAATTATGCATTAAATTATCGCTACACACCGAGTAACGATTGGATTGACACTCAACTGGTCATATCAACCAGTGATAATCAGCGCCACTGGGTACGCCCAGATATCGCATGGGAGAAAATGTATGTTTCTGTAGGCAACTTTGGACATGAGTCGTGGCTTGATTACAAACGTTCATTCGTTGATATTAATAATACCAGCTGGTTTGGGGATAGCAGCCTATTAGTTGGACTTCAGTATTTAAGCTCCGACCGTGATTCTTTAGTCTATAACAAGACATACGAAAAAAAAGAAGCCAAAAACTTTGGTTTGTATACGCCTTATTATCAACCTAGCGGAAAACAGCAAACATCCAGCGTGTATGCGGAGTTTAATTATCAAATAACGGATGATCTATTAGTTAAACCCTCTCTTAGATACGACCATATACGTAGTGAAGGTAAAGGTAATTTGGCATCAGACTATAATGATTTCGCGGCTGGGCACGACTATAGTGCGGTTTCACATTCAGGCTTTTCCCCGCGACTAGGTATCAACTATCAATTAAGTGATGAGACACAATTGAGTTTCGACTACGCCTATACACTTCAGGCGCCAGTTATTGATGATATTTACACAGTACAATACGCAAAGGCGAGTAAAGCCATCACGTCTAGCCGAGATCTTGAATTAGAACGCCTACATGCTTATAAACTCGGGCTCACTCAAGTCAATAACGACATATTTACCAATGATGACGTGCTCTCTACCCAAGTCACCTTGTACTATCACAAAGGTGAGAATGATGTCGCAAAACGATCTGGAGTTAATTCTGTGGAGCAAGCACAAGGATATAACACCAATCTCGATGGGTACTATAATAAAGGAGCCGATCTAATCTTAAATTATCGTTATCATGATTTGTTTGCAGATTTAGATGCCTCTTATATTACAGGCAAACATAGTGGCAGCTTAAAAGACTCTAGCGGTGAAGATGAATATCTTGCAGACTTAGCTCCGACTAACATAGGGCTAAAATTAGGTTATTACCTCACTAATGACTTAATGGTTGCTTGGCGCGGAAAATGGTATGACAGTAAATCTGAAGAGCATATGCCTGTTGCCAGCAGTTTTAGAACAGATCAGGCAACCGATGCCTACTTTATTCAAGATTTCTATATTGCTTTCACTGGCGAGTCTGGAGCACTCAATAACTGGGAAGCGTATTTAACTGTAAAGAATATTACTAATCAGTACTACAAACCCTATATGAGCGATGGTATTGCAGCTGCTGGTAGAGATGTTCGAGTCAGTGTCGCTTATAAGTTTTAATTTTCTTGCCTCTTATTTAAAGGCCGGCTTTAGTCATTATGTAAGTGCTGTAACTTACGGCTAATGCGGTTACCTATAATAAGGCGCAGCTTTAAAAGCTGCGCCTTTACCTGACGTTTAGCTTTATTTAGCTATATTTTACGCTGCACGCTTTGTTCCCAAAACTGCTGAGACAGATGATGTGTTTTTGCAGATAAACGCAATACTTGCTCGCCCCGCTCTGCAGCATCTTGGGTTTGCTGCAAACTTTCCAATGACAACTCACTGATCACTTGTATCGAATGGCTAATTTCATTTGCAACTGTGGTTTGCTGGGTCATGGCACAAGCATTTTCATCACTCATGAGATTCATCTTTTTAATCGAATCACGTAGAGCTTCAAAAGACTCATCCACCTGTCTGGCGAGATCGACTGATTGCTCAGCCTTTTGCTGACCAATTTCCATGGCTTTGGCTGCCATCGCTGTACTGTGCCTAAACTTACTCACAATGGTTTCAATATGGGCCGTTGATTCGCTTGTACGACTAGAAAGCTGACGCACTTCATCGGCTACAACAGCAAAACCTCGCCCTGACTCACCCGCTCTTGCCGCTTCAATAGCCGCGTTTAATGCTAAGAGATTAGTTTGCTCAGCAATGCCACGAATAACTTCAAGTACATTATTGATATCTTGGCTATCTTGCTCAATAGAGGCCACAACCGTCGCAAAGTTAGCCACTTCCTCTTTTAGCTGATTAATTGATTGCACTACACGTTCAAGCAGTTCATGGCCTTTCTCTGCCGACAGATTACTTACCGACATTTCACTCGCTGCGCTATGAATATTTTGACTCACTTCATTAAAGCTAGCGCTCATCTCTTCCATCGCGGTGGCTGCTTGGCTCGTTTGCTGGTTTTGGCTATCTGCACGCTCACGGGTACTGCCAATAGTGTCTTTTAAACTAGCGCTTAAACTTTCAATTGAGCCCGCAGAATCTGCCATTCGGCCAACAACACCACCTGTTTCTGTTAGTAAAAACTGTAAAGCAAAGCCCACTTTTCCGATTTCATCTTGGCGGCCAGTAAATACCCCTGTTGCAAGTGGATCATCTATAATCCTAGTGGCTTGTAATACCAAGCGATTAAATGGCTTAAATAATATACTTAGGCCCAAAGTGGCAATCATACTCGCCACAATAACGGCTATTAAAGGTGAATATTGAGCCAATAACACAGCAGCTATTACAGTACAAATCATCAAGCTATATATTCTAGAGGTGAAGCTCAAAATAGGTTTTTTTAGGGCTTTCGGTTGCTTGCCTGCATTTACACTTTGATATATCTGCTCGGCGCGACTAATTTGCTCAGGGGTTGCTTTACGTCGTACCGATTGATACTCGTGAATTTTACCGTTTTCATAGACAGGTGCGATATACGCATTCACCCAATAGTGATCGCCTGATTTGGTTCGATTTTTAACGATACCAACCCAAGGCTTTCCTAATTTTACTTTATCCCAAAGTGATTTAAATGCCACAGAAGGCATGTCAGGGTGACGAACTAAGTTATGTGGCTGCTTTTGTAACTCTTCAAACCTATACCCACTTACATTAATAAAACCTTCGTTTGCATATTTAATATTACCAGCCAAGTCTGTTGTAGACAGTAAAATACAATTGTCGGTGAGCGTCTTTTCTGTCTGAGTCACAGGTTGGTTATTTCGCATACTATTGGGTCTTATCGTGGATAAAAATGGTGCGCTATTGTTACAGAAGCACACTGAAAAAGGGTTGATAACTATCACGTTAATAATCAATGAGTAATGCCAATTATCTAAAACGGATCAGCAAGCACAATTTGGGTAAAAATCTTAATTATGGTAACCGCTACAAACGCTTTGTTATTTTCGCGATATATAATCCATAAAAGCACATTATAAATGTCCTCAATTTAGCAATCGTATACTCGGTAGGTATCTAAAGGAGCGTCTTTTATATGTAAGCGCAAAGAGAAACGGCGCTAATTACTTAGCGCCGTTTAGAAGTACCCACTATCAATAAATAGACAAAGAGTATATGAACAGTAAAAGTGCAGCCAACCTGAATGTATTAGCGCTTTCCCTACAACTGGCTACAACTACTTACCTTCAGTCGATAATTCAATAAACGCTGCGGTATACATTTTCAAATTCAGCATAAATTGCTCATAAGTAATAAATTCATGCTCGCTATGACCCGTATATTCAACACCTGGCATCGCTGGCCCAAAACTGAGTGCATTTGGGAATAGTTTACTGTTGGTTGAGCCACCAATTGAAACGGGTTGTGGATTAATTATCCCAGTATAATGTTCAAATACGGTCAATAATGTCTCTAAATGAGGAGCCCCTTCCATCACCATCGGTTTACCCCAATAAGTTTCTAACCCAGATATGCTAACTTGATGTTTTCCCTGCCATAAATGCATAGCGCTCAAAGCTTGTTTATCCAAGGTTTCTGCCGATTTACCTTTAGGGCGTCTTAGGTTTAAGGTAATTTGGGTACCTAAATCACCTTGCTTAACCACCGTAGCAGCAAGAGTCATATTCCCCATAAAGTCATCTTTATAAGCAATCTCACCAAATTGCTCTGCATATAGGCCTAAACCCACCATTTCACTAATAAATAATTGCGTCTGCGATGCCGTTGTTCGAGGCCAAGAGTGGATTGATAATACATCTGCAAGATGCGTCACGGCATTCACTCCATCTTCTGGTGTCGATGAATGTGTTGACTTGCCATCGGCATAAATGGTTAACAAATTACCTTGCTGCTCGAAACGGTAATCCATTTGTACTTGGAGCTTCGCTTGAGCTTCTAACTTATTACGTAGTTCGGGAGCGACATTAATGAGCTTTGCTACGGCTTGCTGCGGCACTTGACTGGCAAACACGCCACCAGAGAAATAAGTTAACTTAGCAGGATCAGCATTTCGATTTACCTGCTCTACATTGGTCTTTGCCTGAGGGTTATTCAAAGTAAACGCAATTTGGCTCCAGCCTTTTTCTGCAGTTACTACAGGGTATTCAGCGTCGATAGTGATATTGATATCAGCTGGAGTAAAAGTCTTTAGAAACTCTCTAAGTGGCTGCCAATCTGACTCTTCAGCCATGTAGACCATTAACTCTATGCGTCGATTAAGTGCAATGCTTTTATCCTTAATAGCTTTCATCGCATACATTGCGGTCACTATTGCTCCTTTATCATCTTCGGTGCCACGGCCTATGAGCTTTCCTGGCTCTGACGTCGAATCTAACAAAAACGGACTTTGTTGCCACAACGCTGGATCGGCTGGTTGCACATCACCGTGAGTGATTACCCCTAGCTTATTTTCACTATCACCTAAGCCAATTAACATCACATAGCCATGATCACTAAAATCCAGTCCTAACTCGGTACTCAAGGCCTTTAATTCTGCTTTAAACCCGATAAATTGTGGGTTTGTGTCAGGTGTTTTCCCAGGTATTGCGGTCGTATCAAAAGCCACTAATTTAGCTAAGTTAGCTACCATCGGCTCTGAATAGGTGTCTACAGCATAATTTGCCACATCATCACTGGTTAGTGAAACCGCAAGGACAGGAACAGAAAAGAAAGCAGTTGTTAGCGTTGACACTATAGTAGTGACAAAAACAAGGGTAGGTAATTTCATGGTATTCCATTTGTTATTATTAATGTTACAAGTCGGAGTTTGCCATAAAAAAACCGTCAAAATGTGTAAAAAATGACTAACTGAACGCTTTGTTACAAAGTTTCCAGCTTTATAATAGATTTAACACCAATAACCATGATATTTAAAGAGCTTAACGCCAGCGTAATTTATGTGGCGATTTTTCACACAAGCAAATTCGGGGATATAAATATGAAGGGATTAACCCTCAAACCAATCGTGTCAGCAGTTGCTTTAGCACTCGCACTTACCGCATGTAGCGCATCAAATACAACAAATACAGGCGCAGAAGCACAAGTCGCACCAAATGTTGTCGCCCAACAGATTATTGAAAACAACGTTAACAATCCATTTTTCAAACCTTACGATACCTATTTAGGGATCCCTGATTTTGCAAAGATTAAGCCTGAGCATTATTTACCTGCTTTTAAAGCCGGTATAGCGCAACATAAGGCTGAAATCCAAGCGATTATCGACAATCCAGCAGCACCAACGTTTGCAAACACTATCGAAGCGATGGAATTTTCTGGTGAGCTAACGACGAAAGTAGCTAGCGTGTTTTATAACCTAACTGGTGCTGACACAAACAAAGAATTACAAGCAATTTCAAAACAAGTATCGCCTATGCTGTCATCTGCAAGTGATGATGTTTTGCTTAACGACGCTTTATTCCAAAAAGTAAAAGCTGTTTACAATCAGCGCGACAATCTAAATTTAAACGTCGCTCAAGCTAAACTTTTAGAAGATACATATAAATCATTCACCCGCGGCGGTGCTAACTTAAGCGAAGGTGATAAAACTAAGCTCCGTGCGCTTAACGAGCAAATCGGTAAGTTAGGTCTAGAGTTTGGCGACAACTTGTTAGCCGAAACTAACGCATTTGAATTGGTCATCGACAATAAAGCGGATCTATCAGGCTTACCTGAAGATGTTATCAATACTGCTGCACAAACGGCAACTAAGCGTGGCCATGATGGAAAATGGGTATTCACGACTTCTCGTCCATCTATTACTCCGTTTTTAACCTATGCAGACAACCGCGATCTTCGCGAAGCGCTTTATAAGGGTTATGTTGAGCGTGGCAATAATGATAACGCTAACGATAACAAGAAAATTCTGGCTAAGATGGCTGCACTGCGTGCCGAACGTGCGCAACTTATGGGTTACAAAACTCACGCACACTTTGTACTAGAAGAACGCACAGCAAAAACACCTGAAAATGTATATGAGCTGCTTAACAAAGTATGGCCTGCGGCACTTGCTCAAGCAGAAGCTGAAGTGGCAGACATGCAAGCGCTTATCGACTCAGAAGGCGGCGACTTTAAATTAGCGGGCTGGGACTGGTGGTACTACTCAGATAAAATCCGAGTAGCTAAATACAGCTTTAACGAGCAACAAACTCGCCCTTACTTCTCACTAGAGAACACGTTAAAAGGAGTGTTCTACACGGCAAACCGTTTATTTGGTATTACCGTAAAAGAGCGTACAGATCTGCCTAAGTACAATGACGAGGTACGTACTTGGGAAGTGTACGACAAAGATGGTGAACTAATGGCTATCTTTATGGGTGACTACTTTGTCCGCGATAGCAAACGTGGCGGAGCATGGATGAACTCATACCGTCAGCAGTACAATATGGACGGCGTTGAATCTAAGCCTATTATCGTCAACGTGCTTAACTACCCTCGTCCAGTTGGCGATGAGCCTGCACTGCTTACATTTGATGAAGCAAGTACCCTATTCCATGAATTTGGCCACGCACTACACGGTATGTTGTCAGATGTTGAATATCGCTCGCAAGCAGGGACTTCAGTACCACGCGATTATGTTGAGTTCCCATCTCAAGTGATGGAAAACTGGATGACGCAACCTGAAGTGCTCGCGCAGTTTGCTAAGCATTACAAAACTGGCGAAGTGATCCCACAAGAGTTGGTTAAAAAAATTCAAGCAGCAAGCAAGTTCAATCAAGGTTTTGCTACCGTTGAATACATGGCTGCAACTAAGCTTGATTTAGATTGGCACACAGTGACAGACTTTATGCCAAAAGATGCTGCAAAATTTGAAGCTGAGTCATTAAACAAAATGGGGTTGATTGAAGAGATCGCACCGCGTTACCGCAGTACATACTTCTCTCATATTTTCTCAGGCGGTTACTCTGCAGGTTACTACAGCTACATCTGGTCTGATATTTTAGGCGCTGATGCATTTGAAGCCTTTAAAGAAAATGGTATTTTCGATAAGGCGACAGCTGATGCCTTTAGAGATAACATCTTGTCTCAAGGTGGCAGTGAAGATCCTATGCAACTTTACAAGCAATTCCGCGGTAAAGAAGCGGGCATTGAGCCACTACTACGTAGCCGTGGTTTACTTGCAAAATAAACCTAGCCACTAAAACCAGATAACAAAAAGACACGCATATTGCGTGTCTTTTTTATTTCATATCTAGGTTAAGCTTCCACCAGTGCGTATAACTTGATAAAAATACTGCTTATGACCAGTCCTGTACTATACCGCACCTATCAATAACAAAAAGCTCTCTTAAATTAGCGGGAGCTGTATTATTTCAAATGACACCAAGTTTAATCGCTTTTTATTGAGTAAAGTTGTTCTATTGCCAAAGCTGATAAATCCAGCGCGCACCATAAAATCCGGCCGGCAATCCAGCGACTAAACCAATAACAAAAACAAATGAGCGTATACGCTTACGATTTAGTTCTGATAGCAAAGCTTCAAAATCAGCATCATTTAGCGACTCTTCAGCCGAGACCTTCTCAGGCTCCATATTTATGAGACTCCTTGTCAACAAACTATCCGGTAACGAATTTCAATTTGTATTATAGCTATAGTGTAAACCAATTTAAGTTACTAGCTGGTAATACATTTGGTGAATAAATGTTTCAGCAAGACCGCTCACTCAACCCCAATATATTGACTCACTTGATATCGTTAACTTTAAATCCTTTAAATGCCCGTCCAGAGCGAGTTGCTGCTAAACAAACAATATTACTTTTAAGTGTTGCTTGGTAACACTTCAAAACGGCATTGTTTCATAGCATTGGCGAGGACAATATTATCAAGCGCTAACTCTTGTTCAGTACTGACAATCAGTTTGCTTATTAGCCCTTCAGCTCTCGCTTTATTTAGATCCTCATGTGAATCAAACATAAAACGTATTGTTAGAGTTTGATTCACTTTTGCAAAATTAACTTGGTGACTTAGCCATTTAAAACCTGAGATCTCACTTTTTGCACTTTCACATATTGAGGTCAGCGCAATACGGATAGCATTATCGATTTTTTTGTCTGTTTTCGTCACCCGTTGCTCCACTAAAAATTTCTCTTGTTAGCCACTATCCCTGATTGATGACTATTAGCTTTTCAATAAACACTTTAAGTGCTTCTTTACTGTCAAAACTAAAGGCTAATCCATAGTGAATACCGTTTATGCTTTTCTGCACACGCTTCGGAAACCTTGTCATTTCTGAATAATGACAATATTGCGCTTTAGGGTTAACTCCATCTAATTCGGCAAAGTCAGCTATAAAAACTTCATAGGCCGGACGGATCACCAATTGCGCCTGCTTACCATCTAGGTAAAGATAAAATGGCTCTTTTAGCTTAGGCAACATGTACTCGGTAACTTTCTTGATAGTGAAGTTTGTTCTGCACTCAAGTTCGCTTAGTAACGAAACTATTTCATTGTGTTCTAAAGCCAAAATACTTGCCTTGTTATCTGCAAAATAGAGGCTAGATATTAACTCTTTTTTATAGTGATACCTAAAGCTAATTCCCCACAACCTCTTCTAATTATATCTAGAATGATGATTAGGAGCCAATATCTACACAGCAATTGAATTTATACGGCAGACGCGGTAAAACAACTAATAACACCCGATAACAAAGCATTACCTGTGAGCTCATTACCTTACTCTCAAGCTTGTGAAAATAATAAATATGCCATTGGTTCGGTACTCGAACATTGCTTTAACCAATCAAGCCAAGTGCTTGAAATAGGCAGTGGTACAGGTCAGCATGCAGTGTATTTCGCTAAACTGCTTCCGCATTTAATTTGGCAAACCAGCGATCAAAGCTTTAATCATAGAGGAATAAATGCGTGGCTTACAGCAGAACCTAGCTTGAATCTTCGTCCGCCACTAGTACTTGATGTGACCCAAGCTTGGCCTATAGAAAAACTCGAACTGCCGATTATTGATGGGATTTTTACCGCGAATACTTTACACATTATGTCTAAAGCTATGGTGCAAGATTTATTTAAAGGCTTAGGTGAACATTTAAGCCTTGGTGGACAACTCTGTGTGTACGGCCCCTTTAATTATCAGGGGCAATACACCTGTGATAGTAATCGGAATTTTGATCAATGGTTGCTAGAGCAAAACCCTAAAAGTGCAATTAGAGACATAGAGTGGATAACTGAGCTTGCAATAGAACAAGGGCTAAAACTCAAAGCAGATCATCCTATGCCTGCCAACAATCGTTTACTTCACTTCGAAAAAAACGTCTGATATTCAAACAATTAACTTACGCAATAAGTCTGTTATTTAAAAGACTTATTGCTCGTTAAGAGCTCTCGTAGTTCGCATAAAGAACTTACGTGGTAATTAGGGTTAATTCCTGCAGGTTGTTCAGAGCCATCACTGTTTAGCCAACAAGTATGAATACCAGCATTTATGCCTCCTAAGATATCTGAATGCGGGTTATCTCCAACCATCAATACCGACTCTTTGTCTGGGTCACCCATCAAACTCAATGCGTGATTAAAAATTCCCACATCAGGCTTAGCGAGACCAACCTCTTCTGAAATGACTAATGGCGAAAAACAGTTAGCTAAACCAACTTTTTCTAAGCGTACAGTTTGCAACTCGGTAAAACCGTTAGTAATAATTCCCATGTTAACCCTGCCCGTTAGCGCATCGATCAACTCCTGTGCGCCAGGCAGAAGTTGACAGATCTCTGCCATTGCGGCAAGAAAACTACTATTAAGCTGCTGAGTAGATACCGTTAACTTTTTTGCCCACTCTTCAAAACGAATATTTTGTAGTTGTTTGGCGGTTAGTTTACCGTCTTGATAATCGACCCAAAGAGGCTTGTTCACCGTTTGATAGTGCGCAAAATCTTGACGAGTAAAATCTACGTCAAATCGTGAAAACATCAGCTGTAAGCCTTGAAAAGCATCAAAATGAAACAAGGTCTCATCAGCGTCAAAAAGTACCCATTTATACTGCATGTCTATCCTAATTAAATGAATACAGCCATTGCTGCTAATTGTATTTAATAAAACTATGGCCCATAAAGGCTAGTTCGTAAGGTGCGCCAAGGTTAGCTTAGATAAGGGGGAGATGTCTAACTGCAATCACTAAAAGGTATATAGAGCAGAACTCTAGCTTTAAAAAGGATGTTAAAATAGATTATTGATTAAAAGCACTCTTACGACTTATATCTGCAAGAGTGCTCAGCAAGGAAAATAATCTTAACGATTAAAAAGCACGATTATCAAACCCGCAAATGTCTTCACTAGCTAATTGAATTTGCTTACGCAGACTGCGAGTTTTCGCCCCCCAATAATGCATAAAGAACTTAGCAGTATTGAGCTTATCTTGATAGAAGGCCGTTTCTTCAGTACCTGCTGCTATTGTTTGTATTGCTTTTTCTGCGGTTCGAGTCCACATCCATGCTAGCGCAGCGATCCCTAAAATTTGCATATAGGCCATAGACGCAGCTCCTATTAAATCAGGGTTTTTAGCTGCGTTTGTTGTTAAGTAAGCAGTGGCCTTTTCAAGGTCGCCAGCAGCATCCATTAAACCAGCAAGGTATGGCTTCATCTCTTCAGTGCCCCTATTACGTTCTATCAAAGACTTGACTTCTAAGGACCATATTTGCAGTGCCTCTCCCTTATCTGACAACAACTTACGGCCAACAAGATCTAAAGCTTGTACGCCATTAGTACCTTCATAAATCATTGCGATACGACTATCACGTACGAATTGCTCCATGCCCCACTCATGAATATATCCATGTCCACCAAATACCTGTTGTGCATCAACACAAGCTTTAAAGGCTTGATCTGTGACAAAACCTTTTACAATCGGCGTGAATAATGCGGCAAGTTTGGATGCCACTTTAGCGCACTCGTCATCGCTATGCCTTTCAGATTCATCTAGCCAAAGCGCTTGTTGCCCCATTAATGCTCGAGTGCCTTCATTAAATGACTTTTGCGACAATAACATTCGGCGCACATCCCCATGCACCAAAATAGAGTCAGCCGCCTGCTCGGGCTGCTTAGCACCACTTAGTGCTCGACCTTGAATACGATCTTTTGCGTAAGCAAGTGCGTTTTGATAAGCAATTTCAGATACACCTAACCCTTGCAGTCCAACGCCTAATCTTGCTTGATTCATCATTGTAAACATGGCTCGTAGCCCTTGATGCGGCTCACCTACCAGCTCTCCAATTGCACCATCAAAATTCATCACGCAGGTTGAGTTACCATGGATCCCCATTTTGTGTTCTAAACTCGCTGCACAAAGCGTATTTGGATCGCCTAAACTGCCATCTTTGTTAATCAATATTTTAGGCACCACAAATAACGAAATGCCTTTAACCCCTTCAGGTGCATCAGGCAGCTTTGCTAATACCAAATGTACAATATTGTCAGTTAAATCATGATCGCCTGATGAGATAAAGATTTTTTCACCAGTTATAGCAAAAGTGCCATCCGCTTGAGGGATCGCTTTAGTTCGCAACAATGCCAAATCCGTGCCCGAATGAGACTCAGTAAGATTCATTGTGCCAGTCCATTCACCACTGACTAATTTCTCTAAATATTTACTTTTTAGATCATCACTACCATGAGTATGAATCGCGGCATAAGCACCGTGAGTCAGCCCAGGATACATAGCAAAAGCCATATTAGTTGAAGTTTTCATTTCGGTTGCAAACACACCGACTACTTCAGGTAAACCTTGGCCGCCAAATTCAGGGTCACAGGTTAACGTTGCCCAACCATTATCAACGTATTGCTGGTATGCATCGATAAAGCCTTGGGGGGTTATGACTTTTCCGTCAACCAAGCGACAACCTTCAACATCACCACTGCCATTGAGTGGCAGCATAATATCAGTGGTAAAATCGGCTACACCTTGCAGCACCGCATCTATCAGCTCAGGGTCAAACTCATCAAAACCTTTCAATTCATCCTGCTGATATATATTTAAGAGCTCATTTAAAACAAACTGATAATCGCGGATTGGTGCTTGGTAAATTGGCATAACATCGTCCCTTTTAGTTCTTATCATTAATGGTCGGTGCTCTGACCACCTTTTAACCACCATAACTAAGTTTGGCTAAAAACACAGCAATTTTTTAGTTAAAACAACAAGGGAGCAAACATTAAAAAATCAAATTAGGATTAGAGAACGTTATTAGAAATGACCAACAAATATTTTCTCACTAAGCTCTAAAAGCGGATTATATTCACCACATGCACGGTCTTTAAATAATTGTAAAGTAAACTGAATGACTATAGCTAAAGGTTAAATACGCCAGCCTGGTGCACAATCGGTAAATAAATAATGCTAAATCTTAACCTGATGCGGCATTTGTTTGTTCAACAGAACAGCATTACCGCAAATCCGGTTAAAAGAAGGCTTATGTCGTTTTCAAAAAACGGGTAAGCTAGCTCAACTATATCGTGATAACGCTTTGAAAGGACAACACCTCATGGGTTCCGTCACCACTAATAAACATGCTAATGGATTAGAGTACGTCGACGTTAATACACCTTTGTGTAAAGCTAGGATCTTTATGCAAGGTGCACAGATTGATTTCTTTGAACCTGTTGGCCAAAAGCCATTGCTTTGGGTTTCAAGCGCTGATGACTATTCTCCTGGCAATGGGATCCGCGGTGGTATTCCAGTTTGTTGGCCATGGTTTGGCATGAACGAAAACCCTGATTTTCCTCAGCATGGTTTTGCTCGCACTCGTATTTGGGCGCTTGAGTCGGTAAAAATGCGCAACCAAATTGTTGATCTTAAGTTCACGCTAAACATCAGTGAAGAAGATAGGCTGTTCTGGCCTCACGACACCGATGTTGAATTGTTATTTACGCTAAGCGACCGCCTCTCAGTCAGCTTAGTGAATACCAACCGTAGTGATTATGACGTTAGCCTAACTCAGGCGCTGCACACTTATTTTCCAATCAATGATATCCATCAGCTACAAGCTAGTGGTTTTGAGGGTGCTAAGTATATAGAGTTTGGTCAAGGTCCTTTCACTCAAGAAAATGACAAAGTTGAATTCACCCGAGAAACCGATCGAGTTTATACTGAACTAGGCAATGTACAAGAGCTTCATACTCCTGATGGTGTAATCGAAGTCAGCCGCGAAAATAGCAAGAGTGCTGTACTTTGGAATCCATGGATTGATAAATCAGCGCGGTTATCTCGCTTCAATAGCGATGACTACCTGACGATGGTTTGCCTAGAGGCTGCAAACGTATTAGAAGATAAAGTGGTCTTGGCACCTAATGAAAGTCATACGCTAACCACACATATTCGCTGGAAAGCGTAAGCCTCTTCTGTTGTGATAGCCAGTAAAACATTGTCTTTTCTGGCTATCATAAATGCGTTACTCGCCAATTATTTAATACTTATTACTTATAAAATCATTCTCTAGCCAAGTCCAAATCAAGCTGTTGACCTAAGACAGGTGTATCTAGTTGGCTATTCTGTTTTTGTTCGTGATGTTGACAATCATGAGTGTTTACAGTGGCAATCGAAAAAACAAAAATGATGAAGAACAATAGATTACCAAATAGAAGGTAAGGAAGATTACCTGAGGTTTTTAATCCTATCGTCACACATCCCATTAGATTCAGCGCCAGCAATGAAAACATCAAACCAACTAAAATCTCGGTGCTTTCGATAATATGAAAATAATGCAAGATGACCATAAAGACTAATGAGCAAGTACAAAGCGCGGGAATAAAAATTAACAACCAGCCTAAGTTTTTCAATGTGAACCTCTTTTTCTGTTAAATACTGCTGGCTAAAGCATTCCTAAACGAAATAAAAATGCTTTAGCCAAAAGAACAGCGACACGCCGCTCAATATTGAGCAAGTCAGTAACAAATGGTTCAATATGTAACGATAAATATAAAAAACAACACTCGGTTATTTGAGCTAACTCACAAGATTGTCATTGTTGAAAAACATGACCTTGTCGAAATAACAGTCTCCTTGTTCATCTATTCAGGTATTAAGTTAAGGTGTTAGAATCGTCTGACTATACTAAAAGCCAGCAAGCTAGCTAAAAATCAATAATGGTTGCGGTTTTAGCTCACAACAGATGGAACCTTGCGAGTGCAACAGGCAGTACCAAAAAGCTGGCGACAGAAAGCCACCCGATATTTAGCGTTCTCCTTTATCAGCCTAGTAGCGCTTGTTGCTATCGCCGGTCTTGTGGCGCTTAGGTATTATGAAAGAGTCACAATCGATGTCGCAAATCAGTTTTTATCAGCCTATAACACCCAAGTACACCAACTTAGCTTCAAACCACAAAGCTTAACCCAATGGCACGTAACCAGCGCTGAACTCACCGTCGATAACACGGATATAACCCTTAATGACCTCAACTTAGTCTTTGATAAAAACACAAAACCTTGGGCCTTTAATGTCAGTGATTTAAAGGCGTTATCGGTTGAAAATGTACAGGTAAGGCTCTCATTAAATTCATTAATGCTTTCAGATAAAGCACCGAATGAAACAGGCCCTGCCATCGGCCTTAACTTTGATGCATTGCCAGATATTAAGCTCAAACAAACTCACATCACGCTAAAAGGCATTGAAGACGCGGCGCTATCTTTAACCCTGCATGATCTTAGTTTGAATAATTCCGGCGAGCTCTCTAGCCGAATAGATGTAAATCAACAACGGCTACTCACTTTAACTGCCGAACTTGATGACAAAAACTGGCAAGCTAAATCCAACATAGATCTAACCTTATTACAGGATTTCACTCGCAAGTTAGCCGCCAGCGAACGCGCCCTCTTGCGAAAAAGCCACAAAGAATCCTCAACGCAGGTACAACATAGCCTGCTGACGCCACTTTATGATTTGGTACAAACCCTCGACGATAAAAATTTGAGTCTTAAAGCGACATTAGACTCACAGCTCGCACTTGATCTCAAAACTGCGCAGCTAACATCTACACACCACTTACATGGGCTCAGCCTTACGCTTGGGGATTTAGCGGACCTAACGCTACAACCCGTTGCTTTAGTAGCAACAACTGAAAGTGCAGAGTCCCCTGACTCGATTGAGTTTGCTATCAATGGCAATATTGCACAGCCAGAGCTGACGTTAGCCCCCTTAAAACTGCCTGTGACGTTTACGACAAAAACTGCAGCTAAAACGACAGCGCCAAATAAACAAGATAGCCAGTTAACCCAAATCATTAATAAGCTTAATGACAAGCCCTTTGAAGCTGCGCTGCTAAATCTCTATCAAGCGCTTAAGCGAAACAATCATAGCTCGCCTCAGTTACTGATAAGCCTCAACCAAGCATTAACGTATCAATTAGCCACAAACTCATTGTTAATGCCTGAAATTGAGATTGCCATCATAGACAGTAAAATTGATGCAAAACTCAAGCTTGATAATACGGCGTATCAAATACTCGCAACTAATGACTTTACGGTATCTAGCCAGTGGCAACTTAACGCGCACCACCAGCAGCCAATAATCATTAATCAACTATGGCCAACCTTACAAAAACTTCCCTATCAGGTAGAAATCGACAGCGCATTACTTGAACTTAGTGGCGATGTGAGTGTGAGTAAAAATCAGGCTGAGCTTACCTACGCAATTAACGTTAAACCAGCATCGACACAACAAACCCAGGGAATAAGTATCAGTCGCCACCCAACCTTAATTGCCCAAGAAGCCCAAATAGCCAAAGATGCCAAAATATCTGTAATCAGCGGCGTTAAAAATAATCAGCCAACTGTAGCTAAACGTCAAAACCATTCCCAGCTACTAACCCGCATTGGGCAGACCCAAATCAATATTGATTCGCCATTAACTTATCAATATGAGCAAGGCGATACTCACCTAACAATTCCGAGTGTGAGCTACCAATTAACCAATCTTGCAGGCGAACTCGCGTTAAAAAATAACTTAGATTCAACCGCAGATGAAACCTACAAGCTTGCACTGAATAACGCCGATTTGGCACTTTTAGCACCATTATCACTGAACTTAACCACTAACTTATTGAATGGCAAACCGCCTAAGTCAATATTGAGCCAAATATTAGACCATCAATTAAGCAATCAATTTACCCTAAACTTAAATCAACTCAGTCTTGATAAAACGACTTATGCTCAAGGCAATAGGGTAAACAAAGGTCATTCCATTAAACGTAAAAAACATACTAAACAAAAGCTGTTCAACTTCGATAACATAGAATTGTCGCAATCACTCGCCTTAAATAAACACCAACTCACTAGCGAAGAAGTCTGGCAAATTAATGACCTGCTGTTTAACAGCCAACATCAATTCCTCACGTCAGCCGCTAACTTTAGCCCATTTACATTAGTCGGAGATTGGCAGTTTAATAGTGAATTTGCACCCATTCTTCGTTTTCTCAGTCAGACAGATAGCTTACCTGATGCACTTGAGATCCAAGGTAATGCAGAAATAAACATGCATTACCTGCTGAGTAAAAATAAAAGCACACAGTTTGAATTAACTTTTGACCCAAAAGTGAATGACATTAAGGGCAGTATTAACTTGTTACCTTTTGAAGGTGGCAATATGGACACCCAATGCCAGTTTAATTGGCAGCAAAACCAAGACCATAAACGAGCTAGCCAATTCAACTGTGATAACGTCACTTTATCGTTAAAAGCCTTTAATCCCGGTGTGTTAATTACAGATATAAACGCAGAGGCAGCAGTTGCCTTTAGCAGTGAATCAAAAGTAGCGCCGTTAACTGACTCAGGGGCTAAGTCAGGAGCTCAGTCAGGAGCTGATTCTGAATCAAATCAGCAAAATTTAGCCTTAGCCCAACAGCTACTCGGGGTCAAACAAGCTTCTGTTAACCTCACGGCCAAGGGCGATCTACTCGGTGGGCAGCTGCTTATCCCTCAATTTGAAGTAAACTTAAATAAGCCCTCTTCTGCCTATTTTGTACTGCAGAGAATAGATCTAGCAGAGTTACTGGCGCTGCAACCACTCACTGGAGTCTATGCAGATGGCATTTTTGATGGAGTTTTACCCGTTCGTTTAGAAGCTGGCAAAGCCAGTGTCAACGGCGGTAAGCTTGCCGCACGGGCACCTGGCGGCTTGATCGCTATAGGCAATAACCCAGCTGTTGAGCAGATGCGCCAAAGCCAGCCTTACCTAGAGTTTGCCTTTGCAACGCTAGAACATTTAGATTACACAGAGCTTTCAAGTACCTTTGATATGACAGCTGCAGGTGATGCGACATTGAAAGTTAATGTTAAAGGCCGCAGTCAAGGTGTTGAACGACCGATTCACTTCAACTATTCTCAAGAAGAGAATATGATCCAATTACTTAGGAGTTTGCAGATTGGTGATAATTTGCAAAATCAGATAGAAAAAGCAGTGAAATAGCTTGTAGTTAGCGCATTGAGTCACTTATCAATTGCCTTGTTACAAAACCGTTTAGAAAGCCACTTAAGGAAAGGATAAGCCAATGAAAGCATTGCATGATCCTATAAAACGAAACTCTATAGCTCAACGCTTGAAAATATCAGGCTCTCAGGTAAACAGCCCGAAAATTTTATTAAGCATAATGCTGGCAATGTATGCCATAGTCGGTTGCAGCCCAACTGTCAAAATTGAGCCACCTGATAAACCAATTGTGATTAACCTCAATGTAAAAATTGAGCATGAAATCAAGATCAAGGTCGATAAAGAGCTAGATCAACTACTCGCCAACGATGAACTTTTCTAAGCAGAGCCATTAAGGAGAACCCCATGAAGTCAAAAATTCTTTTACTGGTTGCGAGTCTTATTCTCAGCTTTAATGCCTTTGCTATTTCTTTGCAAGATGCCAAAGCTCAAGGTTTAGTCGGCGAACAAGCAAATGGCTATTTAGGCGTAGTCAAAAACTCTGCAGATGCCAAAGCCGTTGTCAGTTCAGTCAATGCCAAACGCAAAGCTCACTATGAAAAAATAGCAAAACAGAATCGAATTTCGGTAAATGATGTGGCCAAGTTAGCCGCTGAGAAAGCAATCAAGGCGACTAAAAAAGGCCACTACATAAAAAACCAGTCAGGTAAGTGGATTAAAAAGTAACCCCTCAAAGCATCAACTAAATGCCGTTTAACTTTTTTAACGGCATTTTACTTTAGCCTATTTTAATTACTGTGTGCTCAAAGCTATACCGTGATACATTCATTATCGGCGACAAGAATATTGTACCGACCAAGCCTATTATGCTTTGGGGTTTCCCAGCTTTAAAGCACGTTAAAGCTGTTATCGAGTAACGATTCCAATAAAAGGCTACCTTGCTCATTTACTCTAAATTGACCATATTCGGCCTGCTCGTAACGCTCTCCTTGTCCTTCTTCAAAAAAATACCCATTACTAGCAAATTTGACTTGATGATTGCGAATACGGTATTGAATAGACATCGTTGTTAGAGCTTGAGCCTCTGCCACAATATTACTGTAAGTCGTCAGCGGGATTTCATCGACACTAATTAAGCTTGCAACTTGGTTTTCATCTAGCTTGACTTGCATCGTTCCGTCAGTAGTCCCCTCAGGTACAAAAGCACTAACCTGAGCAGCGATTGCATAATTCAGCACCATATAATCCCCTTGCATTAATGAGCGAGGATCAACAGATGCTAATGCTAATCGAATGACTTTTCCTTTAAGCAGATGTTGCTCTTTTTGGTAGATATCAAAATTTACCAAAGTAAGCACAGCCAATAGAGTTGCAATAATGACATAAGCACTTAGTGGTAATCCAAAGCTATGCTTAGATTTATTTTGCTGTTTGTTAGTCGTGTTTGCTCTGGTATTTAAACTATTCATCATTGGCAGTCAGCTTCGTTTTCAATAGAGGTTGCTTCTTGAATAGCAGTAGCAGGAAATACTTTGCTTGAAACAACTTTCACAACCAGTAACCCTATACCAAGCGCTATTAGCCATATCGATTTATCTAATAAGGGCAATTGTAAGCTGTAATAATACCAAGCAATGAAACTTATAACGCCTAGTATACCTAAAATGAAAATACCTCTTTCTCCCACATAAAAGCCAACAATCAAGATCAGCACCGCAGTCAATAGCCCTGTCATTGGTAAAGATAACAACGCCAATAAAACTAAGCCAAATATACAGAGTACCGATTGCTTGCAGTTTAACTGAGTCGTTAATGACCTTAAAATATTGGCAAATAAAGCCACCGCAATGATCAATGTGGTAATGATAGAAAGTGGGTTAGACCAAGTTGCTAAGATTGGAAAATCACTGTGTTGCAATAAAAGCGTATCGGCAAGTAAAAGCGGGAGTTGAATTAATACTAGCCAAATAGCTAACATGTACCCTAGTGCATTCAGCCGAGAAAGCAACGCGGCATACTTCGTATCATTAAGCCAAATAATGGTAAATCCAAGACTTAACACCGCCGGTAAGATCTCGAGCAACCGCAATTCATAACTCACACCTACAGCGCAGGCTATCATGCCAAAGCTCGTAATGAACTGATGGCTATAGTGTTCAACAATTAGCCAATTCATGAGTAAAACACTAAAGAAAACCAAGTACCAACTTATGCCATTATCAAAATCAAACCATTCAGTAAGGCCATAAGCTAACGATAATAAACCACAAAGACTTAGTGCCAACGCCATTTGGTTGATAAATAGTCGCCGCCCAATATTATTACGATAAATGACTATCGCAGCGCAGTTATAAACGACTCCGACTAACGTCGCAAAAAGCGTATCAAGACCATCAAAAAATAGCCCGAAGAAAGTAACCGTAAACGCTAAAACAAATAAAGATGCCACCCAAGCGGCTATCGATTGCATGAATTGGATATACCAAGGGCTTCTGACCACTGTATCTGGTTGCTCGGTATCAACTAGCCCTTGCGATGCAAGGGTAGCCCAAAGCTCTGTTTGCGCCATCTTATCACTAGCCGTAAATCGTCCTTTAAAGTTAACTAATATCACTTAGCCCTCCTTGGCTAAAGGCTTTATGACGTTGTTTAAGCCATAGGGTCACCGCGGTGGTGGAACCTATAATACTCACACCTAACACTAAAAACATACCAACAGGTTCGTCTCCCTCTAAGGTAGCTCTTATCAATAAGCTATTTGCTACGGCCACTAGGCTAAAGCTACCAATAGCAAGCACAAATATATCTTGCAGATATCGGTTATAGAGAAAGTAACCTGCAGTAATCAAAGCAAAATAAATCATTAACCAAATGCTATTTTTCCAGTCAAAAATAGCTTCAATAGATAATATAGTCACGATTGAAAGCGCCGCTAAGATTGTCAATTGTCTTAACAAAGGAGCAAAGAAGCGTTGTTTATGAGTAAACTGTGCTACTGGACTATTTGTAATCTCACCGCTTAAAAATAAACAAGACAGGTGCAAAGCAAGATTTAATACAAATAACCATGCCATGGCTGAGTTTGCCCCCCAAACTAGCCCTCCTGCCCCAGGAAATGCATCAAAATAAAGCAATAATGCCGCATTAACCAAGAGCCCAAAAAGCAGCCACAAGAGCTCAGTTCCTGCGACGAGTGCTAACGGCAGAACAAACAATCCCCAAACAGCAAAAAGCTGCCATGGATCCGCCCCTGTTTGATAAGTTTGATAAGTTTGACCAACTAATGCAAATAAACTACCAATAATCAAACAGATCAACAGGAGTAGCGCATTAGCGGTGGTATATCCAAACCCAAGTAAGTCTCCACGATTTAAGGCGCGCTTACGCATAACAAGGTATACCGATAAGGTCAGTAACAAACAGGTTTCTACTAACGCAAAACGCACAAACTGGCTCATATCTTGCCAATTAGCAGCAACAAAGAAAATAATACCTGAACCTATAAGTAATCCAGCTAACCAGATTAGCATAAGGTCAAACAGCGAACGCCATTGCAATGAGCTCGGAAAACGGGTTTTATCTTGGTGTATTTGTGTTAATGCTGCCTGTTGTGCTTCCTTTGAAATAAGGCCATGCTCGAACCAAACCCCTAGCATAGATTTTTCGTTATTCACCCACTAACTCCCTTGTGATGACCTTAAATCAAGACCTTGCAGATTGCGATCTACTACGCAGTTTGGATTATTAAAACACAAACGGTCTTTCGCTAATATCAAACACTATAAGAAACTAATTGAAATAAATAAAAAAGGTGCCTTATAGCACCTTTTTTTATCCGCATATAGTACCGACTCAATCGAAATTAGTCGTCTGCGCCCTCGTGAGCTGGAGCGCTCACCAATTTATCGTCTTCGCCACCAGCAGCTTCCGCTGGCTTCTTTAATGCTTTTTCTGCTTTTAGCCAGGTCATAAATAGTTCATACCATATAGCTAAAACCACAGCACCTAAAAATAACCCAATAATACCAGCGGTTAACATGCCACCGATCGCGCCTATTAGAATAACTGGCATTGGCACATCTACACCGCGCCCCATCAGCATAGGTTTTAACACGCTATCAGAAATACCAGCCACTAAAACCCAAATAGTAAATATAGTTGCAGGCGTTGAATCATGTGTTGAAAACACATAAAAGATCAGTGGTAACACCACTAACAGCGGCGGTAATTGTGCAATTCCCAATATAAACACAATAAAAGTAAATAACCCTGCAGCCGGAATACTAAAAGTAAACAACGCTGAGCCAATTAAGATGGATTGAATAAAGGCAACACCAACAACCCCTAATAACACACTACGGATAGTCGCAGCAGTTAAACTCGTCCACTCTTCACCGTGAGTCCCCGCCACTTTGACGGCCACCGTACTAACGGCTGCTGCAGACTTTTCTGCATGAGCCATAAAACCACCAGCAATAGCCAATGAAATAATAAACATCACCAAAGTACCTAAGCTACTACCCAACATACCAGCGGCAGCGCTCACACCGGTTTTAATTTGTGGCAAAAAATGTAGCACAGCCTTCTCTAAATTAGTGGCAAATAATGCCCATATTTCATATAGCTTATCGCCAACTAAGGGGAGATCTGCAATCTTTTGAGTTGGCCCTGGGATATCAACATCACCAGATTGCAAAACTTCTATTGTGTGAGAAATCCCTTCAAAAAGAGAGCTCGACACAATCCAAAATGGTGCAATAAGTAGAATAATCCCAGCTAACGCTAATATGCTGGCAGCAACGCCACGCCGCCCTTTAAGCGCACGCTCAAGTCTTTGTGTCATTGGCATTAGCGCTACCGCGATAATCGCTCCCCAAAGCACAGGAATAACAAAAGGTTTAATGATATCGTACGTCCAAACAACCAATATAAACAGTAAGCCAATCCGAATAGCGGACTCCATCATGTTATTGATAAACAACTTACTCTGACTATGTTGCATAGGGTTTTCCATATTAAGCTTCCTATTGGGTTTCCTTATGAGCCAATCCTGAACTCACCAAACTAGCAACGACAATCGCCATGTAAAACACGCCAGCAATTGCCTCCATATAAACTGCAACTTGTGCAAAAGGGGTATTTGGGCTGATATCGCCATAACCTAGTGTGGTTAAAGTGACGAAACTAAAATAAGCCATTTGAGAAAAATTTTGACCCCAGGCGCTATGCTCAATACCAGTAAAAGCAAGAGGCGAAAGCGCCAAAATAAGTAAATAAACTAAAGCCCACATTAGGCCAAGTAGCAAAAAAAGTGCAATCGAACCAACAACCTTATTGCCATCGACAGAACCGGAGAAAAGTATTTGCCGAGCGATTGAACTAAATGTCCCCCAAAAAAAAGCAAACATAAGCATCAGCATAAAGAGATCAATATAAGGAAGAGAGGTAAATCGTTTCACCATTGCTGCTATCAGCCAAACAACAATCAGCCCTTGCATAAAACGCTTCCAACTTTTGTCCACGCCTAGGCTGATCACACAAACTAAAAAGGTTATCGCAATAACCCCATCAAGCAGTGATTCAAGCATGCCATCAGCAACAGATTTAACTAAAGAAGCACTTAATAACAACACCACGAGAGCAGCGGTCATATAGTAAAAATTATTGTGTTTAGTTATTATTTTTTTTATCAAACTGGCGATTCCTTGTCAGCTCTCATTTTTCCGCCATAACACTTATTAGTTATTAGGCTAACACTTTCAATACAATAGCTTAGTTTAACTGCAATTGCTGATATTTTTTAACCGCCTATCCTCTAATTAAGCTGTAAAGAGTATTAAAATTGATTAGCTGTCTATTGATATGCGAGAACGTTAGCTTTGAATAACGGCATCCTTAATACCAAGCAACAACACAATGCAATGCTCTAAAATGGGTTAAAGCCCGCTACCTGTTCGCCCTTTTATCAACTACCTCAGCTGTATCACTACTGTGTATTTATTGTATAAATTAAGGGGGAAGACATTTGATACCTAACTTTGAAATACCTTAAACCTGTCCCCGTACTTTATGCAAGATAGTCGTTACCGCAGTGTCAGTGTATCTGCGCCACGCAGCTATTGCTCCAATGGCACCGAATCCTATCAATCATATTGTTAAATCTGCTAATAGACGCAAAGTCAGCGATTTTTTACAAACAATCTCGTATCAACAAGCGTGAACCTATTAAGGGGCCTAGTTAGTTTTTTCAAGTGTGTTGCTTTCCACCAAAAAAACGTTCCTGCGAAACCATTTTAGCGGTGAGTTCAAACTGTATTCATGGGGGCCAAGTGTTATTTTTTAGCGGATTATAAGGTTTTACAGCAGACGCGAACCTGATTGCGTCCTTTATCTTTGGCTTCATAGAGAGCTGAATCAGCTCGCTTCATGGCTGTTTGAAAACTGTCATTGCTGGTAATGTCGGTTATGCCGAGAGACAACGTGACGGACGTTTCTTGTTCAACTCGTAGCTGAATTCGGTTCGCGATAGCCATCGATTCTTGAAGCGGCATCTCAATCAGAACGAGAAATTCATCACCGCCCCAGCGAATAAAATGGTCGCTTTCTCTTAGGCAGTTACGCACAACGGACGCCACCTGCTTTAACATTTTGTCACCTTCTAGATGACCGAAACTGTCATTAACGTGTTTAAAATAGTCAATATCAAACACCAACATCGAGCATTGAGCTTGGGTCAATTGGCGCCAAAACGGCCTTAATTTAATCCTGTTCTCTAAATAATTACGATTGTAACAACCGGTAAGTAAATCATAAAACGCACTCTTATTTAGACGCTTATTTTGATAGAAAATATAAAACAGGTTAAGGATAGCAACGGTAAAAATTAATGCTAGGCCGATCAAAAATGAGACAAAGTATTGCTTTCTCGAATTATTGTAATAATCCGTGTTGTCCATTTTAAGCAGTAAAATTCGATTGATGTCTGCTAAGTAATGAAAATAAACCAAATAGTTTTCACGGTTGCCATTGCTCCACAAAATTTGGTCCTGCTGTTGGATTAAGTCAAACTGCTGTTTGGATAAATTGGGATACAAAGAAAATACTGATTTGCCTTTATTATTTTTGGGCAGCCGAATGTCTCCGTCTAAATTCAGAAAACTGATGTCAATGTTATTATCAAGCCCCTGAATACGCTGATATAGGTCTTCATAGTTTAAGCCTATCCCAAGGATCCCTATCGTCTTTCCATGGTCGTCTTTGATCTTATGGTCATAGTAGAACGAATACAGGCTCTCATATTCAAGCTCGTCTGGATCGTACAAGGCATAGCGATAGTCGGCTTGGCCATCAATAAACTCTTGAACCCACTGATCTCTTGCAGAACTGATATCAAGCTGAAGAACTCGACCAAGGGTGTCGAGATAAAGGCCATTACAGGAGTCCACTAAACCAATCTGTTTAACACCAATGGCGCGTTGCTTGCTTTGCAATTCGAGCAATAGTTTATCTACCTGATAACCATCAGCTAACTTTTCGGCATATAGCTCTGCTAATATTTTGCTGGTATAAGCGTAATTTTTATTAATTTCTCGAAGCACATTGGGAATGTGGTTAGTCGTCTCCTCCAGCGCGGTTTCGACCATGCTTTCCCGGAACGATTTAAGGTTCATGTACTGAAAGGAAAAATTGACCAACGAAAACACAATGACAATCAGCAATGTAATTTTGATTGTGCTAAGTAGGTGAGCATCTATGCGCTTGCGGTTTAGTTTCACTAGAGCCTCAAGGTGCCGTCGCAAGTAAGCTTGGGGAGCACCTTGCGCAGGCGCTCACAGTATTGTGACCTAGCTTAACGAATTTAGGTTATTGATGGGAAATGTCTTTATTAAGTTGTGACGCATACCTCTTTTAGAAAAAAGAGAGCCAAAAGAAAAGACAGCTATACCTTTGTTCTATCGTCCCACTCTCAAAAATTTTTAGTAACCTGATCACTACTGCTAGTGAAGAATTGCTATCATGAGCTCTGCAAGATATCCCCTAATCGATGCTGAAACAACGCGCTTATCATGTTATCAATCTCGGTGTATTACTTGTCTGGCGAAGGTATATGATAAACATCTACACGGCTGAATTGTTGATGAAATAGAAGCATTATCCGATATTTTTGGACATATGCGCCTTTGCTGTCATACATCATCATTCGCATTTAGGATAGATATGAATAAGGCGAGGTCTTTAACAAATCATAACATCATTACTCTATGGGTTCTGGCAACTAATGTTCATAACCTCGCTACTAAGCATCTCAATAATCACACCTTAATAAAATGCCGCTTGATGGTTAAGTGGCTTGCTCGCTTGTCGAGTATCTCTTGGTTTATACCTTGCCTCAATGAAGGTATTCCTCTCAAAGCAAATCACGAAGATGGGTTACAGGTGCTTTCAGGGAGAACAATTTGAATCGCAAGCACAACTTAATTGATAAGCGTTATTAGCTTGTAGATTTGAAGCCAAAAAGAGCAGCCATAACCAATACTGTAAAAACATCTGATTTCACTTCGACTCAAGAGGAGTTACAGAACTTAAAACAATCAAATACTTGAATGCTTAACGCAGGTTCATCAACCATATGACTAAGCCAGTCTAAATTGCATGAGTCAACACGCTCTTCCTATACGAAGACATATGTGTATCACTGAAAAACAACCCGTGGCGAAACCACGGGTCATGTTACTTACAGATTGCTATTTCAACCCTAATGTATAACTGCTACCGAAATGACTTCCTCGGTCATTAATCTCGCTGTAGGGCAACAATCGGATCCAGTTTGGCAGCTTTATTCGCTGGGTATAAACCAAACCCCACGCCTATCGTCATACACACGCCTAGTGCCAATAAAATAGCAAACGGTGACCAAGCAACAGGCCAACCCGCCGCCGATGAAATGACGAGTGCTAATAGTAAACCCACACCTATTCCAATAATGCCGCCTGTAGCCGAAATTGCGATACTCTCAATTAAAAACTGACGCGCTATATCTTTGCGTTTTGCCCCTAAAGCTCTGAGCAAACCAATTTCTCCAGTACGTTCTAGAATGGTCGCCAGCATGATATTCATAATACCTATGCCCCCAACGAGCAAAGAGATCCCTGCCACACATGCCATCACAATATTGAAGATCTGCTGTGTTTTTTGGTGTTGTGCAAGCAAGTCTGCAGGTACGACTACATCGAAGTCTTTTTCACCACCGTGGCGCCGATTCAACAGATGTTGCAAACTTTTAGCCGCTAACGAAGGCTCAACGCCATCAGCCAACGCCAGTTTAAATGCATCAAGCTCACTTTCTAAACTGTTAAACTGCATTTTTTTTAACGCTGTGGTTAACGGAATAAACACCTGATTTCGTTCCCCGCCAAGCTTAACCCCTTGAATGCTCGACTTACTGCCCTCTTTTTCAGAAAGCACGCCGACCACAGTAAACCACTGATGGTTTACCTTTATAAGGCTGTTTATCGCGTTACCCTGCGGAAATAAACTTCTCGCGGCTTCAGGCCCGAGTACCGCAACTTGCTGATAATAATTCTCATCACTAACGTTTAACGTACGCCCCTCACCTAACGGCAATGCGCTCAGGTCAAAATAGCTTGGCGTAACACCAGATACTTTCGCGTCACTACGGCCCTTTAAACTAAATAAACTGAAAACCTTAACGTCTTTCTCTGCGCTCCAGTTCTCTACAAATGGCAAAGTATCGCGAGCACTTTCAATATCACGCAAACTTAAGCCAATGCTATGTTCGCGCTCCGATTTTAGTGCTTCACCTTCAGCGCTACGAGCATTAACTACAAGATTATTTACACCCATCGACTCAATCATTTTTAATGCTTCACGCTCAGCCCCTTCGCCAACGCTTAGCATGGCAATAACCGCACCAACACCAAATATCATGCCGAGTAATGTCAGCGAAGTTCGCAGTTTATGATGACGCATTTCATCAAAAGCTTGTTTTATACCTTCCCAATATACAGCAAGTGGAATTGAGCTTTTGTTAGCGGAAAGGTGAGTGAGATCCGCCAAAGGTCTATTCTGGGTCATACTCGATTCCTCTTTGGCGGAGTCGTAAGCGCAACAGTATCACCTTGCGCTAATCCTTCTTTTATTACCGTGCGGTTTAAACTGCGATTACCTAAAGTAACACTCTGCTTAGCAAAGCCCTTTGCTGTTTTTAGATAAACCCAGTACTCACCTGACTTTTGGAACAAGGCTTGATTAGGCACAGTAATGACATCTTTGATGTCTAGCGCATGCACCATGGCGTTAATCTGTCGGCCGGGCTGCATAATTTCAACCAAAGTTTCATCTAGACTAACTGTTATTTGAAAATAGTTAACCGGGCTATCTTGCTCCTTTGCTTTGGCTAACGCGTCGAGTTGCGTTAGCGTCCCTGTTAGCGCGAGCTCTGGATACGCATCAAGATATAAGGTTACAGGTTTGCCTATCGCTAAACCTAACGCCTCGGATTCAAGTACAAATAGTTTAGCTTGCATCTTAGAAGTGTCGGGTAATAAGCCTATAGCCATCCCCGACCACATCATGTCTCCCGGCACAGGTAAAGCACCATTCCAACCTGGCTGAGCAACAAATAAGCCGTCGTGAGGCGCGACTATCTCCATCTGCTTAAGGTTGTTTGAATAGCGATTCATTTTCGCTTTATGGCCTTTTTGCTTTAATTTAATCAGCTCTTGCTCAGCTTCTGCTTGAGAGCCATGCTGGCTAATTCCCCACCCATAAAAATCCATCTTCGCTTCAAGATAATCTTGGTTACGCATCTGATCAATAATATCTATTTTGGTATAAACACGTTCATCTTCACTAAAAAAGCGTTCAGCTAAATCTTGCTCTTGGGCAGTTAACTTTGTGTCGGTGCTCAGTGACTTATCAATGGTTTTATCTTTTTGCGATTGGATCTGGCTATCAAGACCTAAACGGTCGTAATCGAGCGCTTCCATCTCCAATCGAAAACTCTCTCGAGTACCATCCATCCTTGCTACAACGTCACCCGCTTTAACGCTGCTAAAATTATCCATAATCCACGCCAGTGACTGTGGACCTCGAAGACCTGTCGGCACATTTACGGTAGTGGAGTTACTGGCCTCTAACTCACCTGTTGCAGGGATATCGACTTTAAAATCAGAACGATTCACTTCAAAAGTTAATACGCCGTTGCTAGCAGGATCGCTACATGCCGTCATCAGCAATACTGCGCTCAGCATTAAGCTACTAGCAATCAATTTACTGTGACTTTGTTCTTTTTGCTGTTGCACTTTATAGCAACTAACAAAGGACTTTACTGTTTTTTTTATCATGGCAGTAACACCTCTTCTCCTTTGCTCAGCCCTTTGCTAATAACAACTTGTTCTTTGCCCATGGCGCCTAAACTGACGTATTGTTTACTATCACTAAATAATCCAGGCTTAATCACATACGCCTTACCGCTGTCATAATGAACGGCGTCTAACGACAACAATAATTCTGCCGCTTTATTAGCGATATCGATACTTATCTTGGCCGTCATGCCTGGTCGCATTAATTCAGAGTCCACTTCATCAATACTGGCAACAGCATCAAAAATAACCAAAGGAACGTCTTGGTTCTTTATTCTAAAAACAGCACCTAGCTCAATGATTTTACCGTTAAAACTTTTCTCAGGATTAGCATCAAGACGGATTTTTAGCGCTTGGCCGACTTTTACTCGCCCAGCTTCAACTTCAGGTATCGTCATATTGACCTGCATATGTTGCAGATCTGGAATGCTTAATACCGTGTCGCCGCCAAAAATATTCTGCCCTTCAGCAAGCTTATTACCTTGCTGGTCATTGCCATACACCACCATCCCGTCACGTGGAGCAATTAAGGTTAGCGACTTAATGCCTTTTTCAAGAGCTGCGACTTCTGCTGCAAACTTTTTTTGGTCGCCGGCTAACATCTTCATGCGCTGCTCTGCGCCTTTTATTTCAAGCTGGATCTTTTGGTTAATCAAAATGACGCGATCTTTGGCAATCACCGCATCTCTCAAATACTTTTGCTGATCGATAACCGAAACGGTTTCATCCGAGATATCAACTTTCATCTGACTTTTTTCTTGAGTCATTTTAGCTTCAGCTAATTCAAGTTTTAACTCTTCTAACTTTTTAGCATTACGCAATTTAGAGGTTTCAATGTCTTGTACTGTAGTGGCCAAATTTGCTGACTTAACCGACAAACGTTGAGTCAAGGTTGAAGTATCAAGCTGAGCGACCCTATCGCCTTTTTGAACTTGGCTGCCTTCCGGCGCTAACATTTTGACTTGGTATTGCCATACACGTCTTAATGCCGGCGGCTTTAAATTGACGGTATTGGCTGACACTAACTCTCCAGTTACTTCGATTTGTTGATCCAATATGCCAGATTCAACTTGAGTCACGACTTTGTCACTACAACCTGTAAACAGAGTCGATAGCAGGCATATTACTATGGCTGTTTTTTTCATGATGAGCTGGCTCCCGCTTCTACTAACACGCTCATACCGGGAATTATTTCAACCCGCTCGTCGGCAGTAAACTTAATCGCAATTTTAAACCAATTACTATTGCCCCAAGCAGCTTGTGTACGTGCTTGTCGGCTGACTTCATTGATGCTGCCGCTCAATAAAATTGAAGATTGTGAATCAAGGCGTAACTGCACAGGCTCGCCAATAGTAATGCGGTCGACATCGACTTCATTAACCCAAGCGACCACTTCTAAATCGTTTAACGCTGGAATATTAGCGACTTGCCTGCCTATCTGTACGTTGTCACCTACTGAGTATTTTTTATCGCTCCACGGGTCGCGACCATATAATACCGGTCCTGCGATTTCAGCGCGTAGTTCGAGTTGTTCAAGACCTGAAAGCGCTTGAGATAATTCAAGTTCAGCTCTTTTTTTATCAATAGCTAATTGCGATAAAGATGCGCTGCGTTTATCTTCAACCTCGCTCAGAGCTTGTTGCTTTTTCGATAATTCTGATTCAGCTTTAAGCTGGTTAAACTGATTATCGGCATAGTCTTTAGCAGCAATAAACTCCGCAGGAATAGCCGCGTCGAGTTTCGCCTTTTCAAGTTCGAGCTTAGCCTGTTTCAAGTCGAATTTTGCTTGTAATAACTGGCCGTTAAGCTCAATAGCTTGACTTTGCTCCTGAGCAGTCACACGGAGTAAAGTGCCTTCAAGCTGTTCAATTCGATTATCGATTTCACTTTTATCGAAAATCACTACAACTTGACCAGGGTCAGCTAGGGAACCTTCTGGCATCATCCATTGAATTTGATAACGCCAGGAGTCACCCGCTTTGGGAACGACAAACGGCTGCGAGATCACCGAAGCTACCTGACCAGTTAATAATAGCGGCGCCAGATCTTTTTGTTGTAATGTAGCGATTGCTGAACCTGCAGAGGCTGTATTAGCGACAACAGCTACAGGAATATCAGTACTCACAGCGATCTCATTATTAGCCATCGCTACTGCAGAAAAACTGTTAAGCAGTAATACGGGGAAAACCCCCTTTAACAAGCGATATTGCGCTTGGCATTTGTGAGCAAAAGAGCGATTAACACTAACGTTATCAACATCGACGTTATCAACATCAAAGTGCTTAGTGTTTATAGACTTATTAAGCAGCATTGTTACCTCGCTCTTCAATCTCAACGATATCACCATCACGCATGCGAATAATCCGCTGTGCGTAGGCTGCGACTTCCTCTTCGTGAGTCACCAGAATAATGGTTTGCCCGGCCTGATGAAGCTCGGTAAATAACGCCATAATTTCTATAGAGGTTTTACTGTCTAGCGCACCAGTTGGCTCATCGGCAAGTAATATTGCAGGACGATTGACTAACGAGCGCGCAATAGCCACGCGTTGTCTCTGGCCGCCTGATAACTGGTTGGGACGATGATCATATCGAGTCCCAAGTCCCACTCGCTCTAGCAGTTCATGGGCGTAGTCGGTATCTTGTGTAGGTTCAGCAGCAAATCTCAGCGGTAATAATACATTCTGTAACGCAGAGAGACGCGGCAATAAATGAAAGCTCTGAAATACAAAACCAATTTCTTTATTACGTACTGCAGATAAAGCATCGTCGTCAAGTTCTGCAACCTCTTGCTCGTTTAAGCTATAGCTACCTGATGTTGGTTTATCGAGACAACCTATGATATTCATCAAGGTTGACTTACCTGACCCCGACGGTCCCATAATGGCAACAAACTCATTTTTTGCGATAGAAAAGCTGACACCATTCAGCGCTTTTACGCAGCTATCCCCCATAGGGTATTCTTTAGCTAATTGCTGGACTTTAATCATAACAGGCTCATTTAGCAGGGCTAACAATCATCGATACCGCTTATCATACCGTTAAGTAAGATAACCGTTGACCAGTTGCACTGCAAAAGTTTGTAAATAAAAATAATATAAATCTATTACTCGTCAGACAATATTATTTTGCTAATGTTCGTTAGCGATTAATTATCTTTTTCGATATATAAGATGATTGAAACAGGAGTGGTGATTGAGGAGGAAAATAAAGTTTATGAATAGGTAACATCTTCAGTCCTTGTTAATAATGTTTCAATCCATTTAAACATTGAATACAATATACTTAAGCTAAGTAAAAAATACAAGCTAGCCTGCCCTAAGCGAAAATAGCAACTATAATCCACTCACTTACGACAACTGAATACCAAGAAAAACCTTAGCCTGCATGCAGCTTAGCTATACTGCATAAATGGCGCGGTGTTCCATGCATAGCTCCGCGCAAATTAATAATTAATATGTTCGTACCTGATTATTACTCTTACCACCAAGGCTTATTTAATAGCTCCCCTAGCGCTAACCAAGAGTCGCTCCGGCTAAAGTAAAAACGGCGATTAAGACAAATAAAATCCATTGAAATAAGCGCTTAAATGACACGTTTACGTCTGTCATAAAACCAATATACAACTGCCAAATAGCAAAAAGACCAAAATTAACCGCAATAAAAATTAACATGCCAAAACTTTGCATTAGCGCTACGGCTGCAAACGCACAAGCGAGTAGTACTACGCTAGATAACAATAAAAATACTGACACATAATGAAAAACACAGTGCATTATTGCTTTTGCTGTAGGGTCATAGTCTGCCCGCAGCATCGGCTGTAAAAATTCGCGGCGCCCATAACTCAAATGACCAATAAAAGTGAGTACCGCTATCATCCCTGCGATCAGTAAATAAATATTCATCTATCCCCCTGTTAAGCATAATCACTTAGCTATTACGGCTAAAACAGATACAGTGACTGTTTTAACCGTTCTGTAAAATTTGGTTTTCTAGTTTGCTCGGTAATGGCTTAGTAATCTAACACCAAAGCCTAGTTGCATAAGAGACAGGCTGGCCGCCAACATTCTTACAAAGTTAGATGGCAACATAATACGATTGATAAGATTAAACCAAAGCATCAGTCTCAAAATCGACTGTTTAGTCATAAAAGCAGTTAGCAAAAATAAAAAGAGAGTCCTTTTCAGGTACTCCCTTTTGAATCACTCTTTTGACAGTATGCTGTTTCTCAGTTTGCTATCTGTTGCCGAGAATAAAAAAACGCACTATTTCACCTCTTCTAGCAGATAAACTGACTCTATTAGCAATTACATGGTTGTCATGGTCCAATAGTCCAAACGTTTATCCGGCTGAGCAATTATCGACTGACACGTTTCTTTATACTTACCCATTAACGGACCTAAACTCTTAGAGTTTGGCATTGTAGCTCTATGCTTCTCAGTTGCGGCGACAATAGCAGCAGAAACCTGATCTTCTGTATGGTATTGCTTAGCCAATTGCTCTGCTTGTTCACCAGAAACCTTTAAACGATCAACTACCGCCGCCATTTGCGGTGCGTTCATAGCGGAAATCGCATCAGAAGCAATATGATAGTACGCAGCGCAATCTGCTAGCTCACCGACAAAAGCATCTTCAGCTTCTCCCGCGAAGCTATTGAAAGACAATAAGCTTGCACTTACGACACAGATGGCGAGATTAACCTTTGCAAACATCGACAATATTCCTTTTATTTTTGTTAGCTGTTCGTATCTAGCTCATATTGAAATGTAGACATTCCCTCAATTTTAACCAACATATACATTATAGATGATGTTTCTATTGGCAATAGACGGTTAATATAGGTCACTCAACATAAGCTAACTTATATATTTCTACTTTAGCTTTTATTGAATATCAAGCGTATAGCGAAAAAACGTCTCATATTTTTAAATGCCAACACCTCATAATGTGCTTGAGTATTGCCGTTTTGAGGATGGACCTCAAAGTCATGACCACTACAGCAGAAGATTTTGTATCATCAATAGCAGCAAATATTGATCTTGCCCCCTCCTTTTTTACATTGCTTTCAAAAGATACAGGCCATTGGGGATAAGACTTAATGATGATATTTAGTTATTAGGGATAGTTTTCGTTAGGCGCAGCTTACACCTAACGAAGTACTAGAGATTAAAGTGTTATTGCTTGATGGTTCAGTAGCTTTTGTTTCAGACCTTGCTTAATATCCGTCCACTCGCTGTCAATAATCGAATAAACCACCGTGTCCCTAATTGTGCCATCTTTGAGTAATTGATGATTACGCAAAATACCGTCTTGTTTAGCACCTAAACGGCTGATTGCTAGACGCGAGACTTGATTTTGAATATGCGTTCTGAACTCAACCGCCATCACGTCAAGCGTTTCAAACGCATAGCTTAAAAGAAGTAGTTTAGCCTCGGTATTCACAGCTGTGCGCTGAGCACTTTTAGCATACCAGGTATATCCCACTTCTAAACGACGATGTTCTTGATACCACTGACAAATACGGGTACAGCCAATAACTTCACCGGAATAACGGCATCTCACCACGAATGCTAGTGTTTCCCCTCGAGCTTCAGATGCTAATGCCGAAGCTATGTAACTTTTCATGTCATCGGGATGGGGAACCTTGGTATACCATAGTTCCCACAAGTTACCATCAGAGACAGCAATACTCAGCGCAGCTTGATGCTCTAGGGTCAGTGGTTCAAGGACGATATGCTCGCCAGTTAAGCTTTCCTGTTGTAGTTCTTTGTTCACCATAACCTCCTGTCAAATGCTTGTCTAAGCTAGCATGCTTATCAAATTGTTATAAGCTAACTTTTATGAAACTTGTTCAACACCTATAAGGATAATTCTTAATCACTGTTGAAAGCTGCTTACATGCTAGCAATACCACACTAATGGACTATTCAGCGCTTTAAACCTGTCTGCAATCTTCTATAAATATCGAGCGAAAGTCATACCATCTTTTAATGTTTTAGTTGGTGCGCTCAATGCTGGCGTACCTAAATAGAGAAAACCGACAATCTGATCTTGCTGCTCCAAGCCAAGTAATTGATGAACATTGGCGTCAAAAGCCAACTCTCCAGTGCGCCAAATTCCACCCAGACCTTGAGCAAACGCAGCTTGTTGCATTGCCATTACGGCGCAGCCTGCTGCAAGATGTTGCTCTAGCTCTGGTACCTTTGGATGCTCGGTGACTTTGGCGACGACAGTAATGACCATAGGTGCACGCAGCGGCATATTTTTAGCTTTAACGATTAAATCTTCATCTGCCCCCTTAGCTTTAAGTGCACTAACAAAAATATCACCAAGGCGAGCTAAACCATCGTCTTCGGCAATAATAAACTCCCATGGAGTCAGACCCGCATGATCTGGGGCGCGAGTGGCTGCATCTAAAATATGCTGCAGCTCAATAGGTGATGGGGCTGGTTGAGTTAATCTCGGAGTCGATTGACGAGTCAATAATAATTCTAATGCGTCCAAATGATTGTCCCTTATAAACATTTTCACGAAAAAAGGATTACCCATATTCGAGTGTCACTTGAGAATATCAAGCGCACATAAAAAATCCCACCTATTTAGTGGGATTTAATAAATTAGCTATTTTGTTTGGAAAAGCATTAGTCTAATTAGCTTAATTAACTCTTTTGGTGATGCTTTAATAATATTACTGCTATAGCTTAGTTCGCTTGTTAACTCATGAGCTAGGTTCTAGTTAACAACACCGTTTCGTTTAGCGATATAATAATCAAGACTGGTATAACGACCTCCCCCCATAAAAATAAGAGCAAGCAACATCAGTAAATAAGTAATCGCAAACTCAATACCATTGTTTAATATGACAAAATTGCCAGAGCTGGTCAGCCATTCATAATTGCCATTTTCTTGTAGGATTTCTTTAGCACGAGCCAGTTTATCCGCAGAGGCTAAAACATTTTCATTCGCTAACCATGAACTAGCATCCGCAATCGCTAACCAACCATTATCAATGTGGACGCTAAAAGCAGCGACTAGCATGGTGAATGCTAACGGTATAGCAATAAGCCGAGTAGCCAAACCAACGATAAGTAATGCTCCGCCAAAAAATTCAGTACCCGCGGCAAGTGCAACCATGACCTCAGGAAAAGGTAAACCCAACCCCCAATCTGGATTACCAAACCAAGCTGCTGTATCGCTAAAGTTTGATAGTTTATTGTAACCAGCCTGCATTAATACCGGTGCAAGATAAAGCCGTAACCCCAAAGGGGCTATGCCTTCAACGAATTTAAACCCATCTAATAATCGTTGATACAGTTTAACTAATTGCATGTGCTTCCCTCTTAAAGTTATTCTCTCAAACTTGCGTCTTTTGTCGCTAAATTGAATCTTGTATATGATTTTTAGCTGCGCTAAATCAGTTGCCTTAACATATCGCTTTGATGACGCCGATGGCTGTCTGACATAGCATACAGGGCCCTTTTGCTAATGACCCGATACAGTAAAAATAGTTGTCAGCTACAGATTTAGCTATATAGACCATTGTAAAGTCGAATAACTTTCATTCTCATTAAAAATAAACACAAGCCGTTATTCATCCGATTCACTAAGCTCTATCAAATCTTGTTGTAATCCGGAAAGTTTATTTTGAAAATGGCGCCTTTGTTTTTCGGTGGCTTGTTGGTTTAATAAGATAAGCAGCTGGCCAAATTCATTGGTATTTTTATCAAGTGCAGCTTGGTAGGCATCAGATTTAAGGCTATCAGGCTGAGTCATTAGTACAGAAAGACTGTGGGAAAGGGCCGCTGTATTGTGGCGATTTTTCAACGTCTGAGAAAATAAACGGATCCACTCGTGACGGTACTCTAGCCACATATCAAGTGTACTACCGCGATTAACGTTATATTGATGAATAGCTTGCTCCTGCTCGGAAGATAACTTACCTAACCACTGCTTGACGCGCTTAGTGATCCGCTCGTCAGCCATTTCAACCAGTTCTTGTTGATCCTTATTTAAATACTTTTGATTTAATTCAACTTCATCCACTTTTAACTGAGCAATAATTTGCGCAACTTGTTGGTCGCTAAATGAAGCAACCAAAGGTACTAACTTAGGTTTTATAAATTCAAATGTACGTAACCAATGACCTTTTGCTTGTTGCACATGCTCACGCCACAATTTAGGTGTTAAACTTTGTTGTTGTATTTCTATTGCTATTTTCGCTAAATGTTGTTCATAACGCACAAGTTCATCACTACGGTGCCAACGCAAGAATTTATCTAACAATGTGCCAAATTGACTCTGCTGGCTATCATTAAGACTGACATACTCTTCGAGTTTCCATTCAATCGCCCAATCTAAAAAATAATAACCAACCTTAGTCGAACAACCTATAAGGCAAGCAACGAGTGTTATCCAAATAGCACATTTCTTCATACATCCCCAATTCGATTAATTAGACTGCTTAGGCTTTCAAAAGTAGAAACGCTTAAAATGGTTAAGTGCCACAATATAAGAAGTTAAACGACTCAAATGTACTAAATCTAGAGATGATAAAGATGAGTACACTTTAACGAACGCTAAATACCTATATAGATTGTTATAACCTAGCATAGAACAATGGAGAGAGTTCAGAGCGATACAAATTGTTATACGGGCGAATAACAACAGCAATATTAGATATAAAACAAAGTAAGGATAGATCGAGGAATCAATAGACCACTATGTACAGCTGGAGATCAGTTTAAAGTATTGCTCAGCACAATCTAGATACTCGCACACAGAGTGATAATCGTCCCTTTTTAGTACTGCAGCATTCGAATCTTCTCCTTTAGCGAAAACAGTTTGTTCTGTTAAATAGGTCTCTAGTTCTAAACCTATATCAAAATCAGCTAGCAAGCTATCAAATGCCATTTGTAACGCCCAACAGACTGCAAATACCCAGTAAAGATCAACTGCAGACTCCACACCCTTGTCCGCCGTTTGGTTTAAATTTGGATTATTTTTTAGATACTGACTTATCAACCAGTGCCGCTGAGTAGATGATAATGAATGACTGGCAATAACAGCTGCAAGATCGCATAGCGGATGTGAGCTACAGGCATATTCAAAATCAATACACTTTAATTTATCGTCTACCACCAATACATTATATGGGTTTAAGTCACGATGACTATATTGCAGGTTTACCATGCAATCGGCTAAATTGACCAACATATTATTAATTGAGCATCCAGAGTCGCACAGGTTTGTATAAAGCTGCTGCCAACGTTTCAGTATCACTAATAAACACGACTCAGGAACCTCACGAGGCCGTTGACTACCGTGTTGTAATATCGGCAATATCTTTGCTTGCATACCTGCTAATCGTTCTTGGTATATGTGCCACTGCGAATCAAGTGTTATCTCATTATGTGGCAAAGGTAAGCTTTGTAATCCATTTAGTAATTGTAAAAGTTTCCGCTCTGCGCCTGGCCAACTTTCTCGCGTACTTTTAATAGGGTGAGAGCTATTTGCAGCCATTAGCTCACTCCAGCAGCTTTGCTCATTTTGAGCAAAAAACTCACTCACATAGAAAGTATTACCTAAGCTCACATAGACAATTTTTGGCGCTAGATTCGCATCACTCGCCAAGCGCCAGTTGGCTACTTCACTATCACGGTTGCAGATCTGTGAGCTAGCCCAACTGTTAAGCCTTAACACCCACTCAGCTTCTTGAGCTTGACTAGGATGCCTGGCTCGCACATAGTAATTGTCATTACTTAACCCCTGAGTTAGAGGCGCAATAAGGCTTATATTTGACAGGTTGGCCTCTTGAAAATATGGGCTTAATTTAGCTAGTAAAGCGGGCACTTATACAGCACCTGTCGAAAAGTTTAGTCCTGTAGCAGACTGTTGTTGCATCGTTTTGCGCCACATAAAGTAGCCGAAAACTACCATACCTAAATAAAGAATGAATAAAACGGCCGTTAACATCAAACCTTTACTTACATACAGATAAATTGAAACGGCATCAATAATAAACCAATAGATCCAGTTTTCTAAAACCTTTTTAGCCACCAAATAGGTAGTCATTACAGCAAAGCAAGTCGTTGCGGCATCTAAGTAAGGCAATGCGGCTTGTGTTTGCGTCGCCATAAAATGACCGACAACTAGAGAAATCGCTGCGGTTACGCTAATTAACTTAATATGGGTCGTTAAGCCCCAAGAAACGATATTAACACCGGCATGTTTATTCCCTCCCCTTGTCCACATCCAATAGCCATAAACCGCCATGGCCATATAATAAACGTTCAGTAGCGACTCCATTAACAAAGCCACATTCCAAAAAAGCACGGTATATATCGCGGTACTGGTGAATGCTGCAGCCCAGCACCAAATACTGCCCTTCATGGCAAAAACAAGGTACGCCAAAGCTAATAATACGGCTACAGCTTCCCACGCGGTCAAAGCTTGTGCTTCACCAAAAGCGCTAGTAAAGCTGTTGACTAGAGTCAGCCAAAATTCAGACATGTAAAACGCTCTCCATCTAGTCGTAAACAATCACTAAATAGTTCTATTATTTTGTAAAAAATGGTCACAGAACAAAACTGCACTGTGACCATTTTAGCGTGTGTATTGTAACAGTCGCCATTTACTCGCTATGGTTTAAATTTAGCTCACCACCAATAAACTTACACACAAATACTGCTTTGCCGAACTTCTCATGGGCTGCTTGCATTTCAATCGCTAGCATTGACATTACGTCGCTATATTCACCAACAACTTGAGTAGCCATCGCATTAGTAACACGTTGGATATTCTCGTAAGAGTCAACGCGACCAATAAACCATTTAATAGGCTCTAGATAATTATCTTGTAGCGGGTAACAACTGATCTCTGCAGTCAATTTCATCTTACTAACCTCAGCCGTCTTGAACCGACGGCTTAATAATATTGTTAATGAATTAAAGTGATTTAAATCTACAATTACAAAAACTTAACGTTAAACGTCATACCAATTTGTTGTGGGTCACCATAGCGTATATATTGCTTATCTGCCCAGTCCAAATCAGGCTCATTACCGAAGTAAAAACCACGAACGCCGTATTTTTCGTCAAACAAGTTACGTCCCCACAGGTAGACAGACCAAATATCGGCTTCATAGCCAACCTTTGCGTTAAAGACTTGGTACGCATCTGATTTTGACTCATTACTGTCTGAGTAGTAAAAGTCGCTCTTACCACTGGCGTTTACATTGGCGAACCAGCCGCTATCACTGCGGTAGGTCGCCCCTAAACTAAAAGTAAAGTTTGGTGAATGGGCTAACTCACGGCCCGACAAATCAACAACTGTACCGTACTTATCTTCATACTGATAATCACCATAAGCAGTTTCAAGCCAGCCTACACTACCGTACACCTGTAGGTTATCAGTGGCATACCAATTACCATCGAGCTCAGCACCATAGTTATGAGAGCTACCAGCATTTTCAGTAAACAAGATAAAGTTACCTTCTTGCCCTGGTACCGTTGATTGCTGAGACGCGGCAACTTGTTGATCTTGCCTATCCATATAGAATAATGCGAAGTTGGTGTTTGCTTGGCCATCTAACCAAGTCGACTTTAAGCCCAACTCATAGTTATAGAGGATTTCAGTGTCATATTCTTTTTTATCCGCGACTTCTTCTGGCAATGACATATTAAAGCCGCCAGCTTTATAACCACGTGCTATACGAATATATGATTCATGGTTTTCACTTAACGCTTTGCTCAGCGCAATATGCCCTCCCCACATCGTTTCACTTGGGTCGAACTCATCACCTGCAGAATCGCTATAATCACTATCGCGACGCTCCACACGTAAACCGACAGACAGCGCATAGCTAGAGCCTAAATCTGAGTCTAATTGACCAAATAGTGCATAATTCTGAGCTCGATATTCGGCAGATAACTGGCTGTAGCTATCAACAGTGTCGTTATCTTCTTGCAAATCCATACCATAAACACCGATTAACCAATCAGTGCTATCAGCAAAAATGCGACCAGATTCTGTAGAAGACAATCTAAACTCTTGAGTGACTGTTTTTCTTTCGCCTTTTTTATCCCAGTTATATTCATATTCACATGGGCTACCGTCACAATCTCGACTTGCCCAATAATCAGGGTTTGCCCAGTCGCCATCGTAGTTGTGGCGAGTGTCTGATTGTGCCAAAGAGGTTAATGAGGTCAACTCAAAGTCCTCGGCTCCTGTATAAGTGAACTTAAGCGATGAACCAGTTGTGCGCTGTTTATCAACACCTGGCGCATCGGTTAACGTATCAAAACCGTTATTATCCAATGTCCACGCATCATAACCATTATCATAATTTGCATGTAGTAGAGTTAAATCAATTTCTAAATCGTCTGTTGCGTACCAACGTAACTTAGCGCGCCCGGTAAACTCATCACGATTATTAGTATCACTTCGATCAAGGTAAAGGTTGTCGCGATAGCCATCTTGCTGATGTTGTTGCAAAGACACGCGATATAATAAATTCCCCGAATCGGTAACAGGACCAGAACTAAAACCACTAAAGGTTTGTAGGTTATCATTACCTAATGAAACCTCGGCGCCATGCTCAAACACATCTGTCGGATCGTTACTCTTAAGGTAGATAAGACCCGCTAGTGCATTAGCACCATAACGTGTGCCTTGCGGACCGCGCAGAACTTCAACTTGCTGTAAATCATACATGCTTGAAACCATGCCCAAGCCTGATAGATCGATATCGTCTACCACGAAACCGACCGAGGAGTTAGGTGCTCCTTGATACTCTTCTTGCTCACCGACACCACGGATTTGAAAATATTTTGGACGCGAGCTGCCACCAGACCAATTGAAGTTAGCAATATTATTCAAGATATCTTCGAAATGCTGCGCGCCTTCATCTTCAATTTGTTGCTGGTCGATAACCGTAACGCTTGAAGGCATTTTTTCTAATGCTGAACCACGAAAATCGGATGTAACTACCATCACTTCGATATCGTCAGGCGTTGAAGTTTGTTGGCTATTAGCAGCAACATTGGGAGATGAAATTACTGCAATTACCGCGAGGGCAATTGGCGAATAAGAATTTAGATTTAACATAGGACCTCAAAGTAAAATTTTGAGATCCGGCATCAGTAAAGAAGCGATCGGAAAATGAATTGTGGCCCATTCCTACGCCGGTATTAGCCGGATCAGGTTCAAAGGGTTCGTTTTGCAACATCTCAGTATAAATCTACAAATCCAACTTTCGATTGATAGACTTTAACACCCCTTGGCGAGCGCGATTATACATGAATTTTACAACTCAGTGACAGACTTCTTAAAAAACCTGAACGCTATGCATAAAAAAACGCCAGTTTAACTGACGTTTTTTTAACAGACGTATTTTTTGTCGCTTTCGTCGACTTTTAATTACTAATTAGAGAAAGCTTTTCTGACATAAAGCTCAAAGCGAGTCGCATTGGCATTAGGTGCAACAGCACTGACCTGCAACTGTTGTTTACCATGAAGTTTGACTGACTTCCAGCTAACCCCTTCATCATCAATCGTCATACCGTTTAAGTCATACCAGGTAAACTTGTATTGCAGTCTAAGGTCGGTAGAAACTTGGCTAACAATAGTGCCAGTACCACGTAAAAAGCCACCTTCAGGGCGTGCCATGATGTTGGCTACTTGAACTTCTTTACCAAAACTATTGTTATCAACACGCACTTGGCCGTCAGAGCCAGCCATGACACCGGCGGTATGTGGCGCACATGCGGTAATAATTAATGCGGTAAACAGCCCCAATAAAACCTTTTTCATATCCATCCCCTTTATTACTCATTAGCATTGCATTTATGCTTATCTGTATAATCTAGCACTAATCTATCAAAAAGTGCGCTCTTGCGGTGGCGATTAAATGCTTACGATTGGTTTGCCAACAATTAATGCTTACATTGGCCACTCGCCGGCCTTGGCGGGTGATCTTACACTCAGCAAAGCTATCTTTATGGTAACCCGCTCTTAAGTAGTCAATTGAGAAATCGACCACCTTAGGCACCTTAGTGGTTTGCATAAATACCATTAACTGCACTATCGCCGACATTTCCATAAATCCCGCAATCACACCGCCGTGTAAGGCTGGTAAAATAGGATTACCTATGTTGTCATCTTTTGCGGGTAACTTGAACACCAACTCATCGCCAAAACGCTCAACTCCCATGCCGATGAATTTAGCATAGGGAACGTGCTCGAGTAGATGACCAAAGTCATTGAGCTCAGTCGCCTTTTTAACGATACTTTTAACGTCTAGTTTAGCGCTATCATCAACAAGCATGGCTTCATTAGAACTCATTTGCGTCTCCCATCAAAGCTTGCCTAAATTCTTCGCCAACCATCTCAGGACTAATACGCATGAATGAGCCAACGGCGTGGGCAATAGGATCATCAATAGAGTCTTGATAGGCAATTGCCCGGGTAAACGCCACGCTTGACGATAATTTATAACATTGTGCATGACCATAAACGGGTTTATGGGGCTCAGCAGGCTTCATGTAATCAACCCGCAAATCGAGCGTTGGCGAGATCTCAAGCAAATCGCATTTATCGAAGATTGAGCAAACGACTGCACAACCACTAGCTGTATCCATTAGCGTGGTAATGACTCCACCATGAATAACGCCGGTATCAGGATAACCAACTAACTGAGTATCGTAAGGCAGCTCCATTAAGACATGGTCACCACTGGCCTCTAATACCTGCAACTTTAGCTTTCTACATTGTGTCAGTTGGTCAACAAAACGCGTTGCCATAGCAGTTAAAGATTTTTTATCGCTGCCTAATTTCATGCACTTGGGCTCAGCATTCGCCCTAGTGGATGACCACCCACTAAATGCATATGAATATGAAACACTTCTTGCCCTGCATGTTGATTACAATTCATTATTAAACGGTAACCGTCTTCCGCAATACCCGCCTCTTGCGCTAGCTTAGCAGCTACAGACATCATGCGACCTAATGCTTTTTCATCCGATGCCTTAATATCATTGGCTGTTGGGATCAAATGGTTAGGAATAATTAAAATATGTGTAGGAGCTTGGGGGGTGATGTCTCTAAATGCAGTCACAAGCTCATCTTGATACAAGATATCAGCTGGAATTTCACGACGAATAATTTTACTAAATATGGTTTCTTCGGCCATTTATCTGCCCTCAATAGGAAATTACTAGCCATAGTATACTCGAAAATATTAACAAGGCGATGGTCGATTCAACTACGAATTCAATCAAATACAACGATACAATTTGTACACACTTTAAACAGGTGTATATACAATCTGGTTGACATTCCTCAGATAACCACATCTAATGAGAGAAATATTTGCAGGAATATGGCCATGCTTACAGAAAAAGAAACTGCGCTTCTCGACGCAGCGACAGAGTTAGTCAAAGAAAAAGGTATGATTGCCTTAAATATGTCTGACGTACATAAAAAGGCGGGATATTCGCGCGCAGCGCAGTATCAATCTTTCAGCGATAAAAATGCCTTGCTTGCGGCGCTTTGTATGCGAGAGTTAGTAAAAAATACCGAAGCGATTGTGCAAGGGCGTTTTGAAGATCTAACCGGTGAGTTTTCAGTTGTACTTAGACCTGTGGTCTACAGTTATTTAAAGCTGTCAGATAGACTGATGATCGACTCTGCTTTTGGTCTAATGCTGACCCAGGTACGCTCGTTACCAGACGAAGAAAACTTTTCCTTTATGAAGAGTGGCTTCGAGTTTTTAAATAAAGAACGCGAAATGTACAAGTAGCATTAACGATATGATTAAAAGTGATGTAGAAGTGCTTTTATACTCATTAAGATATTAATAATAGCCGGTTAAACCGGCTTTTTTATCTCTAAAATAAAGCTAACTAGCCTTTTTAAAAGCTGGTCTATCATTTAAGTTCGACAATAATGTATTCCCCTTCACTTTAAGAAAAACTTGATAGCAATCAGAACAAACATAGCGCCCGGATAGAGTGTTCTTAGTCTCAAACTGGTTGCAAAAAGTACACAGCCCAAAATGAATCCCTCTATTTTGTCTTAGTACAAGCTGCGGCTTAATTGATGTCGAATCACCTCTATTGCTAGAATCTAAAATCATTTTGCTTAAGCCTATAATTAGTACTTTAAAACAGTATATCGATAACCCCGTAATAAAAGAGGCAATTAGTGCAATAATGCTTAATGTAGAGACCTGAAATATAGCGATGTTAAACAAGCCAAGTAGGCATATAAATACCGCAAGAATCGTTAATGCTTTATCAACAAAAGGAAGTTGAGACTTAAACTCATTGATTGCTACCATTCTAACCAAGCTCTTTGATCAAATAGACAACACCATCTTTTTCATAAACATTTTTAACTTCGCTTCCCTCACCTAGCACGACTACCTTACTGCCATCATCAGTTACAGCATTGCCAGCTGCATCTAAAACGATGGCGATGCCTAAGGTCGTTAATATTGGCGAATGAAAAGCATGATAGTGGCGGTGATTTTTAGGGATAACTATGACTTTGTTACGCTGATATGGCTTACGGACTTTTTGACACTTAATGCCACCAGAACGCTCACAACCAACTGTTGCAGCTTTAGCTTGCTGTATACCTAAGCCCCATGTACTGACTAGCATTACACTCAATAGCAACCTTGTTTTCGTTTTCATGTCATCACCTTTATTAAACTTGAATACAGATAAAGCATACAACAAAAATAAACACCTGTATAGCGCAATCAATAACCACCACATTACACAGTAAAAGGTACTGTTTCAATACAGACCAATAACGCGTTAAAAATTGTTTTATTTAGCTTAAGTTGATAGATGAAATTGAGGTGGGGAACAAAAAAGGCACAAAAAGTGCCTTTTATAACGAGTTAATATTAATTCGGTATCATTTTCAATTTAACTCATTGCGCTACTAACCTTGGTTGAGTCTAGCTTGAACTCTGTCTACCGAATGCGCTTCAAGCCAATATTTTTTTAAGACCTCATTTTGTAAACCAACTTGGGTATCGGCCAAATTCCAGGCTCTTTTCCAAATGCCATCAGCAATCATATGAACCACAGCACTTTCTATTGCCTGTGCAACACATAAACTAACGGGTTCATTTGAGGTATAACCCACTTCAGATTCCAGTAGTTCTTGCGCATCGATAAATTTAAAAACACCTGCTGTTAGCTCTTTAGACAAAACTGACTTTGTCGTCGTCACACTGCTCAATAGACGACCCGTACGTATATCAACTGCTCTTAAATTGACAGTAATGCTATCAACACGAAATTGACTCGACGCCCCGATACCTAAGTAACGCGCCCCAGCTCCACCAGTACGAATATTTGTGTCATAAGCAACAATTCCTCCTTCCATTAGAATTTGAGCAGAATTAAGCTGAGTTAAACTCGCAGCATCGCCTTTTAGCCCTGCACGCACAATTTTACGTTCCGTAAGTAGATTCTGTAAGCCTTCACGTTCAACAGGTGTGAACCAACTTGAATCATTTAGCGCTTGCGCTAAAAATGCCGTACCACTTTGTGGAACTGCCGTGGAAAAGTTACTCGACGGAATAGGCTTATATTGGCCGGTTTGATCTCTAAAATCATAAACGGCCGCAACCATACTACCTTGGGGAGCAGGTAAGCCGATTAAATCGTAATATGTTTCACCTTTTGGCATTAAACTAGATGAGGCCTCTATCTGTTCTAGTTCACTGGTAGATGAGCAAGCAGATACAATAAATAATATTAACAATAGAATAAGCTTTTTCATTTTTAACCAGCTCCAGTGCCACTATCAACAATACCACCGACTTCAATAATGGTGGTTTCTCCGGTGACAACATCAGTAATATGTACTAACAAGGTGCCATCTTGATTGACGACTTGAATTTCAAAATCATCAGTCTTTAAATAACCTTCACCACCATTTGCTGCATCATTAAACAATTGACTCATCAAACGTGATTCTAAAGAACTGGCAAGACGATCTAGCGCAGTTGGCGGTACATAACTAGAACCACCTGTATGTTTATTTTGTGCTGAAGCATTAGACAAAAGGTATGATCCGTTTAAGTAACTACCACCAAAGTTGGGGTTAACTGGCGTATAAATCAACTGGGTCGCCTTAGCAGAACCAACCACTGCAATAAGTGCAGTAGCAGCCGCTATTTTCAGAGATATAGTCATAGACATTCCTTGTTAAAACTCATCAGGTGCTAGGTCGGGGTCCAAAAACTGTGCCCAACTTGCTTGTTTTTGATTTTGTGTCAGTTTTTGATTTACCCATTTGGCTGCAGCAAGTGCCTGTTCATCAATGTTACGACTCGCCGGTGATACGACAGTAATGTAAATAGGCTTCCTGTTATGCAAGATACTAATCTTACTGCCACTTCTTGCTGTCGCCTGCTCAACAATGGTTAAGCCTGAATGTTGTGCCATTCCGCCAATATCACGATAGTCAGCCACAAATTCTCGATAAAATCGGTGGCCAAACCGAGTCATTGCTCGATTCAAGATTAAGCCATCTATAAGATCTGTTTCAATTTTAGGCGGAATATCACTGGTGCTTTTTGCTTTTTTATCTTGATCGGCAAGTACCAGCTCCTCAGCTGCAATACAAGGTGCCAAAAGTAGTAAGCAAACCCACAAACGGATCATTGGGTAACTTCATGCAAGTTAGTCTGTGCCCACGCTATTGCTTGGCCTCTACTAGAGACTCCAATTTTTCTAAAGGCACGATATAGATGTGTTTTGATGGTGCTTTCACTAACAAAAAGCTTATTAGCAATATCGATGTTTGTGCTACCACTGCGTAAAACTTGCAATACTTCACGCTCACGAATAGTGAGGGTTTCAACCTCATCAGTAACCGCATCTTTATTAATATTAGATTCAATTAATGCTTGTGGGATCAGCACTTTGCCTTTAACAATTTCAGTCATTCCCTCACCAATGTCTTCTAAAGACGCATCAGAATAGAATACGCCTGCTGTTACAGAAGCTTGTAATAGGAATTTTGCATCGATTTGCTTTGGAAAATGTACAAATACAACCCGAGCGACGTTACTGCCTTTCTCAACTCGTTTTTGAATTTGATAGGCAGTTTGCACGTCGACAGTGGCTAAATCGATAAGTATGATCGTAATTCGGCTTTCTAATAAATCACCGTTGAATTGTTCTGGTGAGACCCGGTGTAATTTAACTAAAAACTCTTGCGGCCATCGGGTATTCAATAAGTCTGCAAATAAATGTGAGCGGGTGATTACGACCCAATGTGTAACTTTAAACATTAACTAACTCCGTGTTTGCTCTAATTCACCATCCATGTGGCCACCAGTGTAATACAATTTAACCATAAATTAACATCAAAACGATGAAGACTCTGTTTGCTGGCTAAGTAAAGCGAATTTTCTGGCGACTAGTTTGGCGCTTGCCCTTGAGTCACTTGGGTCGTTATGCCTTGTCCATACTGGACTACTGCGACCCCATTGCCACTGCCATTTTGGTAAATCGTGACACTATTTTCATTTCCAACCTGTAAGACTGAGGCCCAATTGTCGTTTCCCTGTTGATTGACATCTAAATTGAGATAAGCGCCTTGCTGGGAAGACACTAGGGTATTGTTGAAACCGCTTTGAAGAATGGTAGCCTCTATTTCAGCGCCATTTTGGTGGGCGACTAATCGATTACTCCCCCCCACTTGGTTTACATCGACATGAGTAGAAATACCAAATTGACTGACATAAGCTTGATTAGATACACCTTGCTGATTGATCGATGCTTGAAGGTTGTCGCCGTTTTGCGTTATTGAAGCCTTATTATCATAACCATTGAGTTCATCAAACTGACTTAGGTCTTGGGCAATTGCAGCCGTTGATAAAATTGCGGCAATAATAAATGCAAATAGAAGCAAACATAATTGCGCTACGGTTGAATTGAAAAAAGCATGAGTCCTATTGTTATTGTTCATTGCAAATCATCAACCTTTTTACTGACCAAAATTAATTAACGCGGTCATTATGTCGATAAAGTGCATTTTCATCATCAACCCAGAGTATTAAAGGTCATACAACAAACTAGCTATTCACCACAGCAAACCTAGACCTTTGTACTACATCTCTTTTTATTCTTCTCAGCTTAGTACTACAAGTTGAAAAACAACCTAATCCATTGGTTTAAATATAGATAATGATAAATTCAAGATAAACTCTATTTTAAATCAGCTTTAACATGTCATACCAAAGTCATGCTCTGTCAGTAGATGGTTTACAAGTTTGAAAGCCTATCTATCTTGGTTTGATACAATGATCTATCCTGAGTACGCTCTGTATATTTCATCGCAAGGGCAAGCGACTCTTCTGCTAACTGATATTCGCCAAGTATCACCTGAACCTTAGCTAAATCGTAATAAGCTCTATGGTAGTAATAAGTATTTTGTAGAAATTTATTGAGGTAAACCTTGGCACTCTTATAGTCTTGCTTTGACATAGCATCTAATGCTTGCAGGTACCATGTATATGGACTTTGATCTTCAAGTGCCAATAATTGTTGTTTAATTCTATCAGCTTGCTCTGCTCGTCCATCTAACTCTAGTAAAAAGTGATAATTACTCAGTAAAGTAATTTTATTTTCAGCTATTTCAAGTCCGTAGCGATATAACTTTTCTGCTGACTCTTCATCACCTAGCTTTCTAAGCACCACCGCTTGCATATTTATAGCTGGCTCATAGTAAGGTGCAATTTTTAAGCTTTTATTTAACAGCAAAAAAGCATAATTCAAATCACCGATAAAAATGGCATCAGCTGCTAGATTACGGTAGAACATTGCTAAGAATTCCTCCTGATTTATTAGCTTACCGCCTCGATCATATTTATCGGGAAAATAATCGATTTGAACTCGACTTCGCCCAAATAAAGCAACCGATTCGTCTTCTGAAGCTTCATATAGAAAGGTTCGAACATGATCAGAGGTCGCTGCAATTTCATCCGAAATATCAAGTAATACAGGCATGGTATGCATAACTTGAAACCTGAATTCCACATCCATTTCTTTAGCAATAGCGTAAGTTAACATTGCCAGAGCCATGCAATTTCCGCCATTATTTTCAAGCGATTCAGTCGCGGAATAATTTTCGCCTTGAAAATTAAAGTTCACCAATCGCTTTTTGAGATATGCATAAGCTTGTTTGTAGCGAGGTAAACTCGCGATATGTTCTTGCGCTACAAATTCATTTAGCGATTTAATTTGAGCCGCACTTAGCTGATAGAAATCCTCTGGCGCAGGTACCCCACCATCAAAAAGCTCTGCAGCATAATTTAACTGAGGTAATGTTGGGCGTGGCATTTGAGGTTTATCTGTTGCTTGACAGGCTTGCAGCAAGATCGAAAAAAACAATATCAACATTAATCGCATTAAACATTCCTTTGTATAGCTATTATCTAACCGAGCATTGAACTGATCTGTCTATTAACCTAAAAAACAGCTCACTACCGTGTAAACTCCCTAAATCGAGATAAGCAATCTAGTAGGCTGAAATCAAAAATTCTCACTACTGCACGTATGTTTAGTCAAGACTAAAACATACAACCCGAATATACAAAGTGAAAAACACTCACACTATTACAGACCAAACATAACAAATAGCAATATGATGCCCAATAATAACCCACTCATACTTTGCCAAAACACCAACGGCCTCCTTTGAAAAAATGATTGCTTGTCGGTAGGTTGGTACCATTGGCGTACAGGAGTATTCATTTCATAGAGCCATTCACTGATGTCGTTATGACGCGCATTAGGGTCAAAATGTAATGATTTTTTTAATGCGCTATCCATCCAAATAGGTACCAATGGATTTAATGTATAGCTAGGTGTATAACGCAGGCGCTTAAAATCTGTTTCTAACAAACACTCAGCTTGCTTCCCCCTAAAAGGCAATTGACTTGTCAGCATCTCAAACGCAATAACAGCTAATGAATATAAATCCGCTTGATGGGTCACGTTATAACGTAACAGCACTTCAGGAGCTGAATATTCTGCGGTACCAAGAACACTATTTCGTACTAACGGAGTTGAGATCTCAGCAATACCTTTTATGTAGCAAGCGCCAAAGTCGATGATCTTAACCTGTCCATCTGGGTCGATAAGTATGTTTTCTGGTTTCAGATCTTGGTGTAATGTCTCTTTGCGGTGAAAAGCTCGTAAACCAGCCTCTATTTGATTCAAAATAGCGAGTACGGCTTGTATGTCAGGCTTTGGGTTAAGCTGCATCCATCGCTGTAACGTTACTCCCTCTATATACTCAGTTAAATAGTACAGAGCAGACTTAGGTTGGCCTCTGTCTTTTATCGAGATAACTTGCGCACTATTGATCCGTTCACCCACCCAGCTTTCTAGTATAAAACGCTCGATATAAGCGGCATCATCTTGATAGTTAACTGATGGCGTTTTCATGCACCTCAGCTGACCCTGTTCATTATTAACAAGGTAAACTTGGCTACGCTGACTTTGGTACAAGGTTTTAAGCACTGTGTAACCATCCAGCTTCATACCTTTACTTAACGCAGGTGGAAACGGTAAATGAGTTAAACTTCTATACAAGTCATCGATTGATGCATCAGGCAATTGCGTTACACTAATGCACTGACAGCTAGCGTTATCCTTTGAACCTTGGATAATGGCATTGTTAACAAGCTGGTAGCTAATCACATCACAGTCGTTATCACAGTCGTTATCACTAACGTTATTGGAGGCCGATGAAAGCTGAGTATCTATAATCTTTACGATATCGTGATCAGCTAATACATCGTGCACGCCGTCAGTCATCAACAGATATATATCGTCAACTTGTAAAGATAAACAGCAGTAATCTACGTCAATGTTCAAGTCTAGCCCTAAGGCTCTTGCAAGGTACCTATCACTTTTCCCAACCAAACTAATATGATCGTTAGATAGCTTTTGTAAGCGGTCGTTTCGATATCGATAAATCCGAGAATCGCCTATATGTAGCATATGCAAATGATTCGACTTAAATACTAATGCACTAAACGTGCACACATAGCCCCGCCTTGCATCCCGATAATCTTGTCCTAATCCGTAAAGCCACCGGTTTAAGGCTGTTAGCACTTTAGCGCTTGCCTGTTTTACCGACCAAAGGTCTGGGGTTGAATAATAGTCAGCTAAAAAATTGCTCACACTTATTGCCGATGCGGCGCCGCCCTTTTCCGCTAAACTAACTCCGTCACTAATCGCAGCTACTGCGCCTTTTGTTGTAAGAACATGCCCTGTAGGGATCCGGATCCCGATAGCATCTTCATTTTCTGACTTTACGCCCTTATCTGAATATTGACCAACACAAAGCGATAAATTCGAATCAGGCATAAACGGCAGAGGTTGCGCCTTATTTATGCCAATGCTTGATTGGTTGTCGCCCGCTTTTTTCAACGCGAGCGACTCTCGAACAGGCCAGTTTTTTCCTGTAAAAGTGTGGTTTACCATTTGCTTAACTCACACTAATAAGTGTGACTTCACCGTTATCATTGACCTCCGCAATATGCCCTTTGGGCTCAGCCATAAAAAACAATGTAATAAAACCAAATACAGCACTAGCCGCTATGACATAGAAAAAAGTCTGTGTTGACACCATCGAGTAAACGGTTAAAAAAAACACCGCCCCCACATTGCCATACGCACCAGTCATGCCCGCTATTTGCCCTGTTAGTCGCCGTTTAATTAACGGCACAGCGGCAAACACTGCACCTTCACCACTTTGAACAAAGAAAGAGCAAAGCATGACCATCGCAATAGCAACAGGTAATCCCCAACTACTATCTATTTGTGCCACACCTAAGTAACCTAATGCTAATCCAGCAGTCAAAATCAGTAGTGTCGATTTCCGTCCAAAACGATCACTTAGCCAGCCCCCGCCGGGACGAGACATCAAATTCATAAACGCATAGGAAGATGCGACCATACCTGCTTGAGCCAAACCTAACTCGAACGTCTCTGCAAAATACAAAGGCAACATGGATACAACAGCTAACTCTGAGCCGAAAGTTGAAAAGTAAAGGACGTTAAGCACTGCAACTTGCTTAAATTCGTAACGTTCAAATTCGGGAACGCCGCCTTTAAATACAGCCTTATTTACATTAAATGTTTGTAGCAAATCGGCAGCTAAAATCGCAAATAAGAATAGATAAATCCCATTGACCATATTTGCAGATAGCATTGCAACACCTGCCGGTGATAGTTTCCAGGCGAGGAGCGCTAAGGTGGCATACATTGGTAATTTCATTACCACCAGCAACACAAAGTCTCCTTTACTTGTAACCTCAAGAGCTCCAGCCCTTTTAGGTTTAAAATAGGTTGAGCCTTTTGGCGTATCGGTGACATTAAAATAATAAACAAAGGCGAAAGCTAGACTCATTAATCCACTTAAACCAATAGCGTAACGCCAACCATTTTCGCCACCAAAAGCCAGTGCCACAGCGGGTAAGGTAAAGGCTGCAGCTGCTGAGCCAAAGTTTCCCCAACCACCATATATGCCTTCAGCTACACCTAGCTCTTTCGCTGGAAACCATTCACTTACCATACGGATACCAATCACAAAACCAGCGCCAATAAACCCAAGTAAAAAACGAGCCAATGCGAGTTGCTCAAACGTGGTGCCTAAAGCAAACATAAAGCAAGGAATGGAACATAAACCCAATAGCAAAGAATAGACTCGTCTTGGACCATAACGGTCAGTGACCATGCCAATAATGACGCGTGCAGGAATGGTTAATGCCACATTTAAAATCAATAAGGTTTTGATCTGCGCAATAGTTAAGCCAATGCTTTCTGCAATCACACTCATTAGTGGCGCCGCGTTAAACCACACAACAAATGTGATAAAAAATGCCATCCAGCTTAAGTGCATCACTTTCATCTTGCCACTAAAGCTAAAGAGGCTGAAATTTTGGTTAGTCATATTATGCCTCCTTACTAAAAGCTGATTTAGTCTCTGTTGGTCGTCTACCTTGCACTATTTTAGGCTTATTTTTTCGAACCATTACCTTACCTTGGTACTTTTTGACCTCAAAGCAACTAACGTTAAGCTCTGAATTTTCAAAGCATTTCCCGCTTTGCAAATGATAGTGCTGTTTATGGAGCGGAGATGACACGTAAAGCTCATTATTGAGCTCACATAATAGGCCTCTTGAAAGTACACTTACGCCCGTAGCTGGATCAATATTATCAACTGCGAATATGCCTTTATCACCGAGATTAAACAAGGCAATGGCTCTCCCACAAAACCAAGCTGCCACACCTCGATTCGTTGGTAATACTTTTTCTTCACATAATGTTACCCAACTCATAGACTTGTCTCCTGTTCGTCTAAAATAGTGACGGCAATATTCCCTGCCCCTTTATTTGCTTGAGTGATTTCAGAAAATCGCTGTACTTGCGATTGGATTGGAAATTTCTGCTGGCGCAGATATTGGTAGGGGTTTTGACTTGGTGCAGGCGCATCTTTAGGGTTGACAAACTCATCGAAACGACTGAGAAAATGTTTATCATTTAAACTAGTCTGCCACTCACACTGGTAACTCGCCACCACTTTTTGCATCTGCGCTTCAAGCTCCGCAGCGAGTCCAAGTTCATCACTAATAATCACAGATTGCAGATATTCGAGGCCACCAGCTAATGATTCCATCCACACAGAGGTGCGTTGTAATCTGCCTGCTGTTTTCGAGTAGAACATCAAGATCCTATCGATATAACTGACCAACTGCTCTGTCGATAAGTCAGTCGCAAACAAGTCACCATGTCGTGGGCGCATGCCACCATTACCACAAACATAAAGATTCCAGCCATTTTCTGATGCAATCACACCAATATCTTTGCTTTGGGCTTCGGCACATTCACGCGTACAGCCTGATACGGCCATTTTAACTTTGTGGGGGGCCCGCAGGCCCTTATAACGATTCTCTAATGCGATGGCCAAGCTAACCGAGTCTTGTACGCCGTAACGGCACCAAGTATCACCAACACAGGACTTTACCGTGCGTAACGACTTACCATAGGCATGACCCGTTTCAAACCCAGCAGCGATCAGTTGTTGCCATATTCGTGGTAGCTCTGATAATTGCGCCCCAAACATATCAATTCTTTGGCCACCAGTGATTTTGGTGTAAAGGTTATATTTTTTGGCAATTTCACCTATCGCAATCAATTTATCAGGGGTAATTTCACCACCAGCAATACGTGGCACAACCGAGTAACTGCCATCTTTTTGCAAATTACCTAAGTAAGCATCGTTAGTATCTTGAAGTGCCACATGTTGCTCTGAAAGCACATAGTCGTTTTCTAGTGTGGCAAAAATCGACGCCGCTAATGGCTTACAGATCTCACAGCCAAGCGCTAAGCTTGACGCACCAGATTTAGCGTGTTGCTGATAAAGAGTGTTGAAATCTTTAATGCTTTCAACTTGGCACAGATGAAACAAGGCTTGTCTATCATATTCAAAGTGGCGACACACGCCTTGCTCTGTTTCTATCCCTTGCTCAACTAGCGCATCATCAATAATTTGCTCAACCACTGCAGCGCAGCCACCACAACCTGAAGCGGCTTTAGTACAGCTTTTAATATCACTTAGAGTATGATTCCCCGCTAACACTTGCTCACAGATCTCTGATTTAGTTACCTGATGGCACGAACAAACGATAGCGTTATCTTTTAATAGAATTGGAGCAGAATTATCTGCAGTTAACAGGCTGACCGCGGGTAGTTCTAAAGGCTCTGCGGCCAAATATAAACTCAGTAAGTGGCTATACTCATCAACATTACCAATCAGTACCGCTCCTCTTAGGTATAAGCCAGTTTCATCAAGCCATAACTTTTTATAAATACCTGCTTGTTGGTCTATCAATTCAACATATTGAGCATTCTCAAAGCCACGGCTTTCGCCTATCGAAGCCACATCTACGCCAAGAAGTTTAAGTTTGGTGCTCATATCTGCGCCATAAAATTGGCTTGGTTGATTGTGTAAATAATCAGCTGTGATTTGCGATGCAACGACATTTGCCATTTGGTAACCAGGCGCTACTAATCCAAATATTTTTTGTTGCCATAATGCGCACTCTCCAATTGCAAAAATATCCTCATTAGAAGTAAGGCACTGATCATCAATGATAATCCCTCCTCTATCTCCTACATTGATATTGGCCTTTCTTGCCAAGTTATCTTGAGGGCGGATCCCCGCAGAAAACACCAACATGTCAGCTTCTAGGAAACTTCCGTCACTAAAAGTCATTCGATGCCGAGCCTCTTCGCCATCAACAATCTCCGTAGTGGCTTTATTGAGATGAACCTGCACTCCCAGTGCTTCAATTTTTTCCTTGAGCAACTCACCACCTTCTTTATTCAGCTGAACAGACATCAGCTGTGGCGCAAACTCAACAACATGCGTATCGATACCGAGTGATAGCAGCGCGTTGGCGGCCTCTAGACCTAATAATCCCCCACCTACAACAACACCTGAGCGTGCGCGATTAGCTGCCCGTTCAATGGCTTTTAAATCATCAATCGTTCGGTAGACTAAACAGTCGGCTCTATCATTGCCTTGTATCGGTGGAACAAACGGATATGAACCTGTAGCGAGCACCAACTTGTCGTAACTAAAATCAGCATCTTGAGTAAAAACCTGCTTATTAACCACATCAATTTCTATGACCTCTTGGCCCAAATGTAGTGTCACACCATTGGCTTGATATTCAACCTGACTTGCCAACATCAAATTATCAGCGTTACCTACCTCAAAATATTTAGACAATTGCACTCTGTCATAGGCTGCAATCTGTTCTTGCCCTAACACTTGAATATCTAAATATTGACTCATATTTTGACGGCACAGTTGCTCGACAAAATAATGGCCTACCATGCCGTTCCCAACCACCAGCAGTTTTTGTTTTGTTTGTTCCATTTAGCGCCCCCGTATTCCAGAGTTTTAGAGTTACTGACTTTTAGAAAAACAAAAAGGCGCCACTTCCCTAAAGAAGATGGCGCCTTTGCCCGATATCCATTAAATTTTGATTACCGCTTTTTATAACAAGCTATTTTTAAATCGCATTATAATCACTAACTCAGTGTCACTCAGTTCGTACTGACTAAACTAATTTTACTAAGCTCGTGTCACTCTATCTTTCGCAAAGCTTATGCCAGCTTAAACACCCGTATTAAAAATTATGCAACTAACTGTTTTAAATGAGTTAAGATGTTTATTATCTTGTCGTATTTTTTCTACTTTACTCACTGACTCACTTTACTTGCACTTATTTGGTTCATTGTAGAACATCGACAGTGCAAGGCTATTTACACAACGCTTTTGCCACAGCAATAAGGCTTGTTCCCTGCTGCATAGCATATTGCTGCAATTGTTGATGTGCTTGCTGTTCATTAAGCCCAACTGATTGCAACTTACTTTTCGCTTGATAAATAATTTGCTCAGTAGCTAATTTCTGCTCAAGATGCTCAATTTTAGATAATGTGTGATTAGCCGCTTTAAAACGCAGTAACGCCAGATCTATCACAGCATTAATACGGCTCACGCATAATGTTTGCGGCGTATACGTTATGCGCCCACATTCCAGTAAACAAGTTAATTGGTTTTCGCTAATCTTCTCACTACAAACAATCAAGCTCACAGGGGAGAATTCCATTAAGCGAGCAATAAACGCTAAATGACTCTCAGTGATTTTTTTAAGGTTTAACAGCAACAGATCGGACTGTGCTTCAAAATGAATACGTTCACATTCTAATAAACTCGTTACTGGCACTAGTTGATGGCCTGCATGACTTAACTCGCTCACATAGCATTCGCCGCGATACCTTGACTTAATTTGTTGCGATTCCGTAAAGCTAATAATGCGCATTTGCAGGCTCCTCTTGCTTATTACGACTCGTTAGCTTTTGGTATTGCTTGGTTTCAGAGCGATTTATACTGTCAGAACTGTCTGTCTGCTCAAGGCTGTTTACTTGCTCAGGGCTATCTATCAGATCAGGGCTGTCTATCCGTTCAGGGTTATTTACTTGCTCAGGGCTATCTATCAGATCAGGGCTGTCTATCCGCTCAGGGTTATTTACTTGCTCAAGGCTGCAAATATCTCGAATTAAATAGGCAAAGATTTGATCAGTTAAATGCTCGGCCTGGCTACGTGCATCATTTAAGACAAGTGATGGATTTTTTAGTAAGTTAAGTGCGGTTAGCGTACTTTCAATGGCAGCCTTTGCACGTATGCGCTCGTTTATATCAATAGCACTTTCGATCATTGAATCAAGACCATCTACTTTTGCAGGCAAGTCCCGTGTATTGCTTCCAACCAACGCTGTTAACCAGTTTGCGCACAAGTGTTTAGCAAGTAACTTGTCGCCTTGCAGCATATCTAGCCTTGTCGGTATATTGATGCTTAACACCTGATTAGCGTCATTAACGCCAAAAGATTGAGAATCTATATCCTGCCACGGACTAATAAACAGCTTAGTACTGCACCTTGGGTTAATTTCAGCTTCGCCTTGATAACCTTTAAAAATCAACACTCTTGATGCTGGCACATGCTGCGCCAAAAGTTGCGCAACCTTAATGTGTTGCGATGCTAAACCACTGTGAAAATAGCTGCGTATGCCTAATTGAGCATTAGCGGGGTTCAAACAACGTATCGCCGTTTGATAAAGGCTTCTTAGTCCCAATTGTTGATGAAGCTCTCTAAAGTTATCGGCAAACACGGTGAGCTTGTCTGCATTGACATAACAAAGCCCATCGCGGTCTAATATAACTTGAGCCTCAGCAGCTGAGTTGACCTCCGCTATGCCTAAAGCTTGAATGACATCGCCCACATGATGACGATGACGCAATATACGATTATCACCATGGATAAGTATTCGCTCACCTTGCTTTGCCAAAGCTTTGGCACAGAAGAGCATATACGGTAACTGATCGCGTTTACCTGCGTAACAGGGCCAATCAAGGGTAATATTTAACGATTGCCACAGGGGGTCAACGCTTTGCTTTAGCGCGAGTGTTACCCCTGCGATCTCTTCGGCAGTTTCACCACGAACTCGCATTAACATAAGCGCCGCACTTAATTGAGCGGTCGTACCAACGCCAAGTTTACATCCATGTATAAGCTGAAAACTTTCATTAACGGTTAAGCTTCGTGAGCCTTTTTTTCCGCGTCCCAGCGCCTTAATAAGTTTTATATAACCGGCCTTATCAATATGATTATCGAGTTTGCTGCTACCTATATGTCCCATTAGTAACTTGCTTGTAGATGCTGCACTTAGGTTTGCTTTATCCATATAGACTCTCATTAGCTGCAATAGATTGTGAACAAAACGCCAGGCAATGCTCAAGCTCTGCACCAATAGTGACCACTTCTCCCACTATGATGAGTGTCGGCCCAGCTTGCTTGAGGCTTAGTGCATCTTGCGCCATTTGATCAACACGACTGAACTTTATTGTCTGTGATTGCCTTGCACCATTGGTAATAAAAGCAACAGGTAAACTGCCTACTGCGCCAGCTAACATTAATCCCGTTGCAATTTCTAATGCCTTCTCTTTACCCATATAGAACACTAAGGTGCTATTAGCTGAAAGTAAGCCTTGCCATTCATCTATAACAGCTTGCTCTCTTTTGTTATCGCAGATTCTGCCAGTGACAAAGGTGACGCTTCTGGCCACTTTTCTATGGGTCAGTGGGATGCCACTACTTGCTGCGCAGCCCAAAGCCGCCGTGACACCCGCGATGAACTCGCTCTTAACACCCCGTTTAGCTAGAAATAGTGCTTCTTCACCTCCGCGGCCAAAAACATTTGGGTCGCCGCCTTTGAGTCGTACCACTTTTACCCCTGAGATAGCCAAATGATAAAGTCTTTGGTTAATCTCATCTTGAGTACGACTTTTTTGTGCAAAACGCTTACCCATGTAGATAAGACGGCAATGAGTAGCTGCCAATTGTAAAATCTCCGCACATACCAAATTGTCATAAACAATGGCATCCGCTTCAGTTATCATCTTTGCCGCTTTTAAAGTGAGTAACTCAATGTCACCACAGCCTGCTCCTACAATTTTTACAGTCTGATGTTGGTTATTTATGACTTTATTTTGCTCAGTGCTCTTAAGGCACTGTAAAGCAAATTGCTTTAGTTGCTGAGTTCTTGTCTCTGTGTTTATCTTTTCATCGCTAACTCGCTTGAGCGAGCAAAACTCGTCAGTGTTCAGCTGCCCACTACGTTGAGAAGTTGTCAATTTTTGATCCCTAAACTCCTCGACCGTCTCAGGATTAATAAATTTCATATTGCTCAGAGGCTTAAATAGCATCTGCTTGATAAATTCTATTCCCTGCATCATGCCACCTCCTGTGTCGCCAGATCTTCGGCCGTTAGCAACGCTCTCGCCAGCTCAGTGACTTGATTAAGGCAACTGCCACAAGCAGCGCTACAGCCCAGTGCTTGCTTAGCATCATTTACCAATTGAGTTACTCCAAGTTGCTCACTGCCAAGACTTTGTATTGTCTCAAGCATATTGGCGGAGATCGCAGCTTCGGTTACGCCGTTGCAAGCACAAATTAACGGACTCCCTCCCGCTCGAATAAGCCTATATAGCTTTCTAAGCCAATCATTATCAACGCACTGATTAAGCAGAGCTTGTACTGCATTAACATCTACTTTGACTTCTCTGCTATCACTAATGCATAGACCAATGACAGAGCCTTGCTTGAGAAAACAGGTAATTGTGTAACCTGAAAACTGCCACTCCAATGTTTGCGCAGGGATATTTGAAAAGCCAACCACATCGCTAAATGCTTTACTAACAAGCTCAGCCTTTGCCGCCGCAAAATGATGACAAACGCCATCATTAATGGTTTGCTTTACACACCAAATATGCTGTCTGACATCCACAACAGACGTCCCCCAGATGATCCCTTGAACCACGACGGGATAAGCCTCAATTTGCACCCGTTGGTGCTTAAACCCTGGTTGCAAAGACCAAGGATCTACATGACTTTCCAGTAGCTGATTGACACCCGCACTGTTACTAAATTGAGTTGACCAATGCATCGAACAGAAAGCTGAACCCGGTAAAATAGCCTCATCAGCAACCGTTCTTGCTAACATGTTTTCATTTGAATTAAGCCCGGTAAGTTTGACGAGATCTCCAGAAGCAATCTGCAATTGCTCCAAGGTAAAAGGGTTAAGCAAAACCGTAGGTTGATAATCACTTGCCGATAGGCTGGCAATATGACCCGTTCGCGTCATGGTGTGCCACTGATCTCGCGATCTGCCAGAGTTAAGCCATATTCCATTTGGCGCAGACTTTTTATCCACTTCTTGTGCTAACAAAGGAGTCGCGATGAAGTTGGCAAGACCATTGGTCGTTGAGAAGCGACCATCTTGATATAAGCGTTCTTGAGATAAATATTGAGACGATTGCAGTGTTTTTTGTTCTAGGAGATTATTTGGCAGATCTTCAGCCTTATCTTTAACTAACGCCTTAGTTTGCAAGCTATTAAATTGCTCGCACCTTTTGGCAATAGGCCACTGGATCGGCTCAAGCTCGTCGTACTCCTGCTCGCTAATATTGCTTAGACCAGCTAAGGTATATTGCTGATTGGGAAAGTGACTAACCACTTTGTCGGTAAGCATCGCGTGCTCGGTAAAAATTTGATGACTATTGGAAAAATTGAAGCCTTGTTTGAATCCAAGCGCTTTCGCCACTTCACAAATGGCCCACCAGTCTGCTTTTGATTCTCCTTGTGGTGTAACAAAACGACGCTGACGACTAATGGTACGTTCACTATTGGTCACCGTTCCAGACTTTTCTGACCAACCTTGGGCAGGCAAAAGTAAGTCTGCGTATTTAGCTGTATCGGTGTCAGCAGTAATATCTGACATCACCACAAACTCACAGCGCTTAAGTCCTCGTTTAACTAAAGCCCTATCGGGCATTGACACTAATGGATTAGTACCCATTATCCATATGGCCTTGATTTCCCCCGACGCCATCTGGCTGAAAATTTCTGTCGCGGTGAGCCCTTTGCTTTTTACTACTGACTCTGATTGCCAAAACTCACTTAGCAGACTTCGCTCTTGCAAGGTAAATCCCATATGAGCTGCAAGCTGAGTTGCCATGCCTCCGACTTCACGTCCGCCCATTGCATTTGGCTGACCAGTTAATGAAAAGGGTCCACAGCCTGGTTGACCTATATCCCCCATTGCCAAGTGACAATTAATAATGGCATTACTGGTGTCAGTGCCGATGAGTGATTGATTTACACCTTGACCACTGGCTGTAACAACTTTATTTGTGACTGGAACGATGGGATCAGTTGCAGTATAGAGCTGATAAAAGTTGCTAATATCCTCAACCGACAATCCTGTTTTAACAGCAACTTTCTCAAGAGAATCACATGCACTTACAGCGTAAATTGCTTCTAAAAACCCTCTGGTACTGCTTTGAATGTAATCAAGGTTTTGCCGCTTCGAGTGACTAATTGCGCTTAATAATCCATTGAATAAAGCGAGATCGGATCCCGGTAGTAATTGCAGATGCAGATCTGCATAAGACGCCGTAGCTGTTTTACGTGGATCGACAACCACCAACTTGGTTCCCTTTTGTTCTCTTGCTGCAAGAATGCGTTTAAACAATACCGGGTGTGTCCAAGCGGTATTGGCACCAACAAGTACAACGACATCGGCCAATTCAAAATCTTGATAACAGCCAGGAACAACATCTTCACCAAAAGCGCGAGTATGCGCCGTTACCGCTGAAGACATGCACAAGCGTGAATTGGTATCGATATTGGCGCAGCCTAAAAAACCTTTAGCCAATTTATTTGCTACGTAATAATCTTCTGTAAGCAGTTGGCCCGATAAATAAAATGCCACCGAATTACTGCCATGCTCTGCAATAATGCTGTTAAATTTCGATGCAACTTTATCAATCGCCTCATCCCAGCCAATCGTTTTGCTGGCATTGGCTTGTACTGTTTCAGTGTTTGCCTTGTCATGGCCTCTAGAGCTCAGCCTTTGGTTCAACCTAGGATAAAGCAGTTTATTAGGGACCTTTACCCCTTCAAGCAAACTCATGCCTTTGAGGCATAACTCACCAACATTGGCAGGATGGGTTACGTCACCACATAGCTCGATATGCTTGTGATTGCTCTCGTTAGCCTGCGGTAAACTAGCCTTTTGAATAAGCTTATCCGCTTTAACAATCGAAGCTTTTTGCATAATTTCGTCAGATGTCCCGCGGTGGATCTCTATCCCGCAGCCGACACCACAGTAAGCACAAGTGGTTCTACAGCTTGGCATTTGCTCGCTCCTCCATGAAAGTCTTATAAGAGATAAAGCAAATACCAAGCCAAAATTTAAACAACTGTTTTAATAGTAAAAATTTGCTGCTGAAGGGTGACTGATAAGAATACAAACTAAATAACGCCCAAAAAAAGTGCATTTATATGCACTAAAGGCGCACACAGCTTGTATTTTTTTAGGCGGGAGTTCGTATTCTAATCACAAATACAGGCGGGATAAGGTGAATTTTAGTACAAATAGCCGGAGTAAATACGCGATTTCACGCCGTAATATCGCGTTTCACTACTCTTCGATGGTTGGTAAATAAGCTAAAAACATCAAAAATGGCGAGATATAGAGCAGCATAATTGCTCAACACTAACACGCAAAATAGTGGTAATCACTTAAATTTTTTCAAAAACTTGAGCGCCTAACGACTTGATATAATATGCAAATTTTAGCCACAAAAAAGCCAGCTATTTAGCTGGCTCAATTTAGAATTCTGAATTAATTCAAAATTACTTAAGTACTGACTCTGCTGTACGGCCGTCATCGTGACAGCTGTCACAAGTTGGCTTGTCACCCACGTTCATTTCATGTGGCGCGTGACAATCTGCACACATTAGCATGCCATCATGTGGTTGGTGAACTGCGTCCATTTCTGCCAATGTACCGTGGCAAGCTTGGCACTGCTCAAACTCATATTCGCCGTCTGCAGATGGAGAACCGTCAGCGTGACACGCTTCACAACCGTCCATTTCTGCATGCATTTCTGCAAGTTCTTGACCTTCAGCGAAAGCTGATGGAGATAGTGCTAGCGCAGCGAAAGCCGCACCAAAGATTACGCTTAGTAGTTTATTGCTCACAATTGTATCCTCATTAGATGTTCACATAGTGAAAACTTATATGTCAGGTTGTTTTCATCTTGCGATCATTATTTTTTTAGCACGACTTAGATTAATTTAGCTAAGCATTATCTAATTCGCAACTAATTTAGCTGAAAGATCATATCATTGTGGATTTTCGCAAAACGTGCGCTCAATCAAATTAACTCTTGGAATTTGCTCGTTTTCACCATTTATCGCTTTGATTTTGAGCAATAAAAAAGCGGTTTGAGCTTTATAAGCTCAAACCGCTTTGTTTAGTAAAACGTTATATTAGCTAGCGCGTAATGCTGCGATACGCTTTTCTAATGGTGGATGACTCATCATCAATTCCGCCATAGACTTTTTACCATTGATACCAAGTGCAGACATAGATGCTGGCATTGCACCAGTTTCTGGACCTTGACGTAATCTATCAAGTGCAGCAATCATCTTCTCTTTACCTGCAAGTTTTGCTGCGCCTTCATCCGCTCTGTATTCACGAATACGTGAGAAATAAGCAACGATGATTGAAGCCAAAATACCAAATAACATATCAAGAACGAAAACCACTGCCATATAGGCAAACATGCCTAGGCCTTCACCTTCTTCATCATTACTTGCAACGAAGTTATTGATGATGCCTGCAACGACGCGAGCAGCGAAAATGACAAATGTGTTCACTACGCCTTGAATTAGCGTCAATGTCACCATGTCGCCGTTGGCAACGTGGCTGACTTCGTGGGCTAGAACCGCTTCAATCTCGTCTTGGTTCATGCCATATAGCAAACCACTACTCACTGCCACTAAAGAGTTATTCTTGCTTGGGCCTGTCGCAAATGCGTTTAGCTCTGGTGACTGATAAATTGCCACTTCAGGCATTTTAATACCAGCTTGCTCAGCTTGACGGGCAACCGTTTCAACTAACCAACGTTCAGTATTATCACGTGGTGTTGTGATCACTTCACAACCCATAGTCTTTTTAGCCATCCACTTAGAGATTGCTAAACTGATAAATGCGCCACCAAAACCAAAGATCGCAGCGAATACCAGTAAACCACCCATAGTAGAGGTGTTAACACCTAAAATAGACATCACAATTGATGCCACTAATAAGATCGCCATGTTGGTGGCAATCAGTAAAAATATACGCTTCATTTAAGCTCCTGTAGGATACAAAGTACCTGATATACACTCTTAAAAGACATAATATGTCCGGCAAACGAGATTTCAAGGGGAGACGGCAAAAATTTTGCCTTGTCGCTTCAATTTATGGCTTATTGCTTCAATAATAGACGACTCGAATCCACTTTATATCAAGTGACGCCAAGTCTAGGTCGGTTTCATTAACCCAAGATTAATTTAATTGCCTAACAGGGGTAATTGTAAAAGACGTGAGATTAATCTTTTTTAACAAAAAGATAAGCCTAATTAACCACCATAGAAAAACGGCATAACTAGGCTTTGCTGAACTAGATTAATAGGGATAGCTCGAACGAAGATTTATACCAATCAGTACAAGAATTTGATCTACTCAGAGTGTTTTTGGCAAACTAATTCAAGGCGAATAATTGAAAGAATGGTCGCTCCCTTTTGAAGTTATTCAACGTAGAAGTAGGCAGCCAAAAACGCTCCAGAATGGCGAGTTTTAGCGGCTTTGATGCTGTGTTAACGAGCTTGAACGTAGAATAACTATGCTCTTCACTCGTTGCAAACCACATGGATGTGGTGAATGTCATTAATGCAGGAGCATTTAATGACCTTGCCTCAAAGCCGCTAAATTCTCGCTGAGCGACCAAATGTTTATACTGATTGGTATTAGCCCAGCACGCTTATATCAAGATGACTGGCAGCTTGCTCTGCTGTTGCTTCCGATAGGTGTGGTACAAAACCTAAGAAAGGCGCTGTAATTGCCGCTTTTAATGTTGCTAGGTTTTCTTCTGGATGCGCCATGTCAGGATCAACCTGATTAGCGACCCAACCAGCAATGTTGAGGCCATCAGCTTTTATCGCTTCCACAGTGAGTAATGCATGATTTAAACAACCAAGCTTCATACCAACCACTAAAATAACCGGCAGCTGCATCATTTGCACCACTTCAGATAAATAATGCCCGTCCCCTAATGGTAAACGCCAGCCACCAGCACCTTCGATTAAGCAAAAGTCCGCACCGACAAATTCAGACATTTTCATCATAGCCGCAATGCGGTTAGGGGCTAACTGTACGCCCATTTGCTCGGCTGCAATATGCGGAGCAATAGCAGGTAAAAATGCAAAAGGGTTAATATCTTCATAAGGAAGCTTAATCGTCGATGCAGCCATTAATGCTAACGCATCACTATTTCGTAGACCCGCTTCTGTCTCAGCGCAACCCGATGCTACAGGCTTAAAACCAACAGTTTCGCCTTTGGCAGCCGTCAATAATGCAGATGAAATAAGCGTCTTACCGCAATCAGTGTCGGTACCGGTTACAAAAAATGTCATGTTATCTCCAAGTCGCTCAGCTGCAATTAGCGCTTTTTGCGCGCCTTAATAAAGCAAATGTTATAAGTTAAAGGAAGGCCCTCTGGGGCTCGGCTCAACTCTGCCTTAGCTTGTAATGCTTGCCAATCTTTACGTCCTCTCAATGTGACCTGAGGCAAGTTAACATCTTGTTGTTGCTTAACAATTGATGCACCAACTCCTTTAATCGACTGCAACATTGATTTCAGAGTGTCAAAATGTAAGCTGATCGCCTGCGTTTCACACAGCTCAATATCCCATTGTGATTTATCAAAGCCCGCTAACAGTGTGCTCTGTTCAATAAACTGATTTATTTTAAAACCCAGAGCAGCCAATTGCTGCAAGCTATCTTTGGCGACGATGCTCATATTGAACTCTGCGCCCGCAGTTAGCACTCGATTAGCTTCTGTTATTGCTTGAGGCAGTTGTTGACACCATTGCAGAGCAACATTGGAGTAGATGCCGTCCACACTGTTGTCGAGCAAAGGCAGGTTTTGAGCATCTGCACATATCGCTTGGTAGTGTGGATAATTCGCAGTCAGAGTGCTTAACATACCCTCGGCGATATCCAGGCAAATGACCTGCTTAACGCTTGGTAAATGCGCAAAGCATGTGCCGGGGCCGGCACCAATATCCAATAATCGACCACTGACCTCAGTTTGCTTTAACAAACGTTGAGCCGTTTGTTGTTGCAATACATCATAACTATGGTAATTATCCGCTGCGGCTGAAAAACGTGCCGCCACTTGCTGACTTAGCCCATTTGATCCTTTATTCACAACATTGGATCCCGAACAATTAAAATATTGTTATTCATTAATTTGATTATTAATCGTTATTAAGGATATCAGCCAACACATTCACTAAGGCTGATATATCTTGTTGGCAATGATTGGCATTTAGCGTCAATCTTAGCCTTGCACTACCTTGTGGAACAGTTGGTGGTCTTATTGCACCTAACCAAAAGCCATGCTCTTTAAGGCGCTGAGCCACAGCCATCGTTTTAGCACTATCGCCTAAAATAATAGGCTGTATTGCAGTTAACGAATCAGTTAACTCAATATTTTTACTTTCACACTGTTCGCGAAAATAACTGATGTTCTCTTTAAGCTTTTCCCTTAGCTCTGGTTGCTGCTCTATCACTGTCAATGCGGTAAAGGCTGCCACTGCGCTTGCAGGAGATAATGCCGTGGAATAAATATAGTGCCGTGCATTAGCAACGAGAAAGTCAACTAACTCGCGGCTACCGAGAATTGCAGCACCTTGCCCACCGAGAGCCTTTCCAAATGTGACTAATTGCGCATCAATCTTAATATCATCAGTTAGTCTCGTAGCGCCAAAGCCATCTTCACCAATCACACCAAAACCATGGGCATCATCAACAATAAACCATGCACCATGTTGCTGACAAAGCGCTGACATCTCTGCTAACGGTGCGATGTCTCCATCCATACTAAATACACTTTCGGTAACCAGTGCACTTGGTTTAAAACGTTCAAAGCAGGACTTCGCACTGTCAATGTCATTGTGACTAAAGCGCTTTAGTTTTGCACCACTGTCTTGAATACCATCAATAACCGATGCATGAATGAACTTATCTGCAACAACCAGATCGTTCGGTTCAAACAAGGTTTTCATCAATGCAGTATTAGCACTAAAACCTGAGCAGAATAGTAATGCAGCTTCGTGCCCCGTTACATCACAGAGTGCTTTTTCAAGCTTGATATGCGCCTCCGTGTAACCAACAACAAGAGGTGATGCAGTGCTACCCACGCCATAATCTTTAGCACCTTGATGTAGAGCATCTATTAAAACGTTTGAAGTTGATAAGCCTAAATAATCATTACTACTAAAATTAACATAGGGTAAGGCGTCGACTTCAAAATAGTTTGACTGACTGGGATCGAGTACTAAATTAGTACGTTTTCTCAGTAAACCTTGCTCATGAAGTGCTAGATTGCGATTAGCAATACGAGTGGCGAGAGTTTCGTTCTGTTGTTCTTGATTGGAACTTTCTGACATTGATTTTGCTCAATTTAAAAGCGTTTAGTCCTTATGCCCCACAATGTGTAAGTAAGGCATAAATGACTATTATGGTTAGATTGCTTCAGATTCTATCTATTTAACAAGTTGAACTTTATTGGCTTATTCACGTTTTATAGAATACCTAGAGTGCACCAGCATCATAAAATGCTGATTGCTTTTTATTTTGCTGTGCAGCCGCTTTGGCAAGCATTGCTTCATCTTGCTCTTTCGTTGCTGCTATGCCTTGCTCTGGATGTAAACCTAACTTTTTAAATAATGCCATATCATCATTTTCTTCAGGGTTCGGCGTTGTTAACAACTTACAACCGTAGAAAATTGAGTTTGCGCCAGCAAAAAAGCACATTGCTTGCAACTCTTCAGTCATATTCTCACGGCCCGCCGATAAGCGCACCCGAGACTTAGGCATAGTAATACGTGCTACTGCGATAGTGCGCACGAACTCTAGTGGGTCGAGATCGTCAAGCTTTTCAAACGGTGTGCCTTCAACCTTTACTAACATATTAATGGGTACAGAATCAGGATGCTGTTCCAGGTTAGCTAACTGTTGAATAAGGCCAGCTCTGTCAGTTGCCTTCTCGCCCATACCGACAATACCGCCTGAGCAGACTTTCATACCTGATGCGCGCACATTAGTTAATGTATCTAAACGGCTTTGGTAGGTACGAGTGGTGATCACATCGCCATAATACTCTGGTGATGTATCTAAATTGTGGTTGTAATAATCTAAGCCCGCATCTGCTAGCGTATTTGCTTGATCAGCAGAAAGCATACCTAACGTCATGCAGGTTTCCATGCCTAATGCCTTGACCTCTTCAACCATGGTCTTTAGGTATGGCATATCACGCTCTTTAGGGTTACGCCATGCAGCCCCCATGCAAAAACGTGAAGCACCTGCCGCTTTTGCGCTGCGTGCTTCTGTTAATACGGTTTCCATTGCCATAAGGCGCTCTTTCTCAAGGCCTGTATCGTAACGAGCGCTCTGTGGACAATATTTACAGTCTTCTGGGCAAGCACCCGTTTTTATCGACAGTAAACGACTAATTTGCACTTCATTAGGATCGAACTCTTGGCGATGGATACTCTGCGCCTGAAATAGAAGATCGTTCATAGGAAGTGCAAATAAGGCTTCAATCTCTTCGCGCTTCCAGTTATTTCTTAGCTGTACTTCAGACATCTTGTTCCCTTTTCGCTCACTCGTTCAATTTATTGTTTATTTTATTGGTACACCAGTCATTTAAACTCAGCTCTTATACCAACAACCGCATTGACAAGAGTTTGAGAGTGCAAACTATTTTATATAAAAAACAAGTAACTACAAATAATTAGTTAGCTTTAAAAGTAAATATTTTGCTTGCTTAGGATACCTGCAAGCCGTAACCTGTCAACGCCATCGGAATTAAAAGGTTTACTAACGGTTAATTTATGAACACACAAGACCAGTCTACGATAAACAGCATCGACCTTCAATTTGATAGAAAACACCTTTGGCATCCTTACACCTCAATGGCCAATTCACTGCCGGCTTATGGTGTAGTTGCTGCTGAAGGTGTTGAACTGCAATTACAAGACGGTAGCAAATTAGTCGATGGTACGAGTTCTTGGTGGGCATGTGTACATGGGTATAGTCACCCAAAAATCGTTGCAGCTATGCAGCAACAAACAGCCCAGCTCAGTCATGTCATGTTTGGCGGGATCACTCATCGACCCGCCGTTGAACTGGCGCGACTACTCGTCGAGCTCACCAGTCCTAAATTAACCAAAGTATTCTTAGCCGATTCAGGTTCTATTGCCGTTGAAGTGGCAATGAAAATGGCGTTGCAATATTGGCAAGGTAAAGCCAATACCGACAAGCAGAAAATTCTTACGATTAAAAATGGTTACCATGGCGATACCTTTGCCGCGATGAGCGTATGTGATCCAGAGGGGGGGATGCACACCATGTTTGGCGAGTTAGTCACCAAGCAGCTATTTGCCCCTGCACCGCAGTCTCGATTTGATGGTGAGTTTGATCCCGAAGAGCTCAATGAAATTGCCAGTATTTTTGAAGACAATCATCAGCAAATAGCGGCGTTACTGGTTGAGCCTATAATGCAAGGCGCTGGCGGTATGCGTTTTTACCACTCAGATTATCTAGCTGCGCTGCGCAAATTATGCGACAAATATAATGTGTTACTTATTTTAGATGAAATCGCCACAGGGTTTGGCCGAACAGGTAAGCTGTTTGCCTATGAGCATAGCCATATCGAAGCAGATATTTTGTGCCTTGGTAAAGCCCTTACTGGCGGTTATATTTCCTTAGCTGCGACTATGTGTAGTGATGAAGTCGCACAAGGTGTAAGTGACTCGCCAGCAGGTGTCTTTATGCACGGCCCAACATTTATGGGTAACCCGTTAGCTTGCGCTGCAGCCATTGCCAGTATTGAACTGATTAAAGAAAACCAATGGCAAGCTCAAGTCAGTGCAATTGAAGCGCAACTAAAAACAGAGTTAGCCGACGCTATCGACTATGAACATGTACACGATGTGCGAGTACTTGGTGCTGTAGGTGTGCTTGAAATGAGTTCAACATTAAATACCGCAGAGCTGCAGCAAGAATTTGTTAATCTAGGCGTATGGATCAGACCTTTTTCTAATCTTATTTATATTATGCCGCCTTACTGCGTTACTAATGAGCAGCTAAGCAAATTGACTCATGCGATGAAAACGGTTGCAAAGGGAATTAGTCCGAAAGCGAGTGCGAGTGCTAGCGCTTTTATCAGTCACGGTTAGTATCAATAAGGAGCCAACAATGATTGGCTCTTTATAAACAGGCTACTCAGTTATTAGCGTAATAACGGCTAACGAGCTTTATTTGCGCTTGAGTGATAACCGGAAAATCTGTTCTCATATAATACTGTTTATAAGTATCAGTAAACACTCTTGTTTTGGCGATTTGATCAAAGTCCTGCATCAGCTTGATACCCGTACTCTCTGCAGTAAGACAACATTCAGTATAAGCTGCTATCACTTTAACCATACTTTGACCTTGAGTGATAAGTAAGTTATCCACTTCGATAAAAAATGCAGCGCCAGTCCAATAGACTCGCTTAAATGCTCGTTTACGCCACATATCATCAGACACTTCTGCAAGTTGCCCTGGAGACTGCTTTGTTCTTTGCTCTCCTCTTATTAGCCCATTACTGACTCGGTTAACAAACTGATGAGCATTAATAGTGTCGCTATTGAGCATCGCAACATATTGCATATAAGTAGCAAACCCCTCATTTAGCCAAAACGACGGATAGTCAAGGTAGGGTATGTAGAGATGCGATAACTCATGATATAGCGTCCAATCATCAACAAACTCGGGGAAAGTGGCATAAGCATTAATTTGTAGTCTAACTTTCACAGGGCTACCTCTTATTACTTGTCCAAACGGCACGGGTTCGCCAGTACTGCGTTTATGCACAAGCTCAATTTCAATTTTATCTTGTGGAAGTTCACCTAATGTTTCGGTAACGGCCTCGACACCATAAGAAAGCCATTTATTTAATTTTACTTTTTCTGAATCCGAAATATTTTGCTCTAAAATATCTATTTCTGTAGCAAAGACTTTATCCGGTATAAAAAAAGCAAATGACATAGTGAATGTGATGAGAAAAAACGCTCTACAAAATATCTTTTGGCTTACTTTGAACGTAAAACGAATTCCAAGAGGTAACGAATTAAACCTTCTGCAAGCAGGTCCTTTAGTGATACTCTTAACGTTCGCCATATTCTTAGCCTCTATTTCAATAACGCTTATCGTCCACTACATGGCTCTATCAATCACTTCATGAAACTCAAAACTCACTATATTTAGTCTGAACTGCTGAGTCTTTAACTATAACCTCGTCGATGTGACGTTAATGTGTAGAGTTAATCATTTGACACATAATCAAATTCTTTATGCTTTAAAAGCAAAGCTCGATTAGCCAGCGATTATTATCAACGATCAACCATCTATACGTACAAACCCCATAAAACGTTTACTTCAAAGCAAATAAAACACCACCTTAAACAGTCGTCCCAAACTAAAACCCCTACCCTTTTACCTTCAACCGATATCATTATCTAGTCAGCAAAACTTAAGTGGATGTAAGCATTGTTTACAGGTATCCATTTAGCCCAAATTTGACTAAACTGGGTCAAGCTTCGCGCAATCGCATACCCAATTATTCTGTAGCTAAGATAAAAAACTATCAGAAAAGCCAGAGATAGCTATTTTCCTAACTTGGCTATCAGATTTTCGACCTTAATTTTGGCTATAAAATGTGATTTTTTTATGATATTTCGTTTAATTTAGCCCTGAATGATAAAAATCGATAAAATAAATTGAAAAGTATTGCTATACTTGCGCGGAATTTTAGAACGTAACTCCAATAGAGTAGAAAAATGACTGATTTATCAAAGTACAGAAACATTGGTATCTTTGCTCACGTTGACGCGGGTAAAACTACTACAACTGAGCGTATCCTAAAGCTTACTGGTAAAATCCATAAGTTAGGTGAAGTGCATGACGGCGAATCAACAACTGACTTCATGGAACAGGAAGCTGAGCGTGGTATTACCATTCAGTCTGCTGCTGTTAGTTGTTTCTGGAAAGATCACCGTTTCAACGTTATCGACACCCCTGGTCACGTTGACTTTACAGTAGAAGTTTACCGTTCTCTTAAAGTTCTTGATGGCGGTATCGGTGTATTCTGTGGTTCTGGTGGTGTTGAGCCACAATCAGAAACTAACTGGCGTTATGCTAACGAATCTGAAGTTGCACGTATCATTTTCGTAAACAAGTTAGACCGTATGGGTGCTGACTTCCTACGCGTTGTTAAGCAAACTAAAGACGTACTAGCTGCTAACCCACTAGTTATGGTTCTTCCAATCGGTATCGAAGATGAGTTCAGTGGTGTTGTTGACCTACTGACTCGTAAAGCATACGTATGGGATGATACTGGCGAAGCTGAAAACTACACAGTAAACGACGTTCCAGCTGACATGGTAGATCTTGTTGAAGAATACCGTGAAATGCTAATCGAGACTGCGGTTGAGATGGACGATGACCTAATGGAATCTTACATGGAAGGCGAAGAGCCATCTATGGAAGACATTAAGCGTTGTATCCGTGCCGGTACTCGTGACATGACTTTCTTCCCAACATACTGTGGTTCTGCTTTCAAGAACAAAGGTATGCAGCTTCTTCTTGATGCTGTTGTTGATTACCTACCAAACCCAGTTGAAGTTGATCCACAGCCTCTAACTGACGAAGAAGGTAACGAGACTGGTGAAGTTGCTTTAGTTTCTATCGACGAGCCACTAAAAGCACTAGCATTCAAAATCATGGATGACCGTTTTGGTGCACTAACATTCGTACGTATCTACTCAGGTCAGCTACGTAAAGGCGACACGATTCTTAACAGTGCAACTGGTAAGACTGAACGTATCGGCCGTATGTGTGAAATGCAAGCTGATGAGCGTAACGAACTTGATTACGCACAAGCTGGTGACATCATCGCGATCGTTGGTATGAAGAACGTACAAACTGGTCACACTTTATGTGATGTTAAGCACCCTTGTACTCTTGAAGCAATGGTATTCCCAGAGCCAGTTATCTCTATCGCTGTAGCGCCAAAAGATAAAGGCGGTTCTGAGAAAATGGGTATCGCTATCGGTAAAATGATCGCAGAAGATCCATCTTTCCGCGTAGAAACTGACGAAGACTCAGGTGAAACTATCCTTAAAGGTATGGGTGAGCTTCACCTAGACATTAAGGTAGATATCCTTAAGCGTACATACGGCGTTGAGCTAATTGTAGGTGAGCCTCAAGTTGCATACCGTGAAACTATTACTCGTGAAATCGAAGATAGCTACACGCACAAGAAGCAATCTGGTGGTTCTGGTCAGTTCGGTAAGATCGACTACGTTATCCGTCCAGGCGAAGCTAACACTGGCCTAACGTTCAAATCTTCAGTTGTTGGTGGTAACGTTCCTAAGGAATTCTGGCCAGCAGTTGAGAAAGGTTTCGCTAGCATGATGAACACCGGTACTGTTGCTGGTTTCCCTGTGTTAGACGTTGAATTCGAACTTAAAGATGGTGCTTTCCACGCAGTTGACTCGTCAGCTATCGCGTTCGAAATCGCTGCTAAAGGCGCATTCCGTCAATCTATGCCAAAAGCTGGCGCGCAACTTCTTGAGCCTATCATGAACGTTGACGTATTCAGCCCAGATGACAACGTTGGTGACGTAATTGGTGACCTTAACCGTCGTCGTGGTATGATCAAAGACCAAAACGCTGGTGTTACTGGTGTTCGTATTAAGGCTGACGTACCGCTTTCAGAAATGTTCGGTTACATCGGTTCACTACGTACTATGACTTCTGGTCGTGGCCAATTCTCTATGGAATTTGCTCACTACAGCCAGTGTCCAAACAGTGTTTCTGAGAAAGTTATCGCTGAAGTTAAAGAAAGAGCTGCTAAGAAGTAACTATTAATTTAGTTATGACTCTTTAGAGTTTCAAACTTTAACGAAAAGCCTATAGGTGCAAATCTATAGGCTTTTTTATTACCCTTTCTACAGTTAAAATTTTTTATTACCAAACCTTTAGCTCAAAACACCATCACCATTCTTGCCTCTCAATAACCCCATAACTATTTAGACTCTTCCGAGCTATTCTTGATTTATTTTATTCATAATTTGTTTATTATTAATATCTAAGAGTCCAGCATAGCCAATAAGCTTTGCTCATAAATAAGAGATCAGCAATGCTGAAAATAGATTTTAGTAATGGAGCATTAAATGTCCGCCAACAAGAAGAGCTTAATGCTGGGTTTAAATCACACGGCCAAATTCAGTGCGCTCCAACTTATCAAACGGAGCGGTTAAACTGGACAGTCACCAATGAACAAGGTGGACTTATAGCTGCACTCACTGCCGACCTATTATGGCAATGGTTGTATGTAGATGAACTTTGGGTCGATGAAAGTTGTCGAGGCAAAGGCATTGGTAAACAGTTGATGATGCAGGCTGAAACTTACGCAAAAGAACAGCAATTGGCAGGTTTATGGTTATGGACTCAAAGCTGGCAAGCACCATTATTTTACCAAAACCTCGGATTTAAAGAATTTACGCGCTTTGACAACTTCCCTTCAGGCTACAGCCGAATAGGCCTAAGAAAGCAGCTCAGTTAGCGTAAAAAAATTAGTTTCAATATTAGCCAAGTATCAATTAGAGTCAACTTAGTGAGTTGCTCAGTCTACAAATACTGAGCGACATAGCATAGCCGCTAAAAATTGACATTTCAGCGGCATAACTCATTTACTTGATTTATATCTTTTCGGCTATATAGCCTCAAAACCCTTCGCCATACGGCTGATGCTACTTAAAGGAACCCTGTGCTTATTTCTATCAGCACACAGTAGTTGATGCTGCTTATCTTTTGGCTCACCGACTTGCTGAATCTGTACTTGATAACCTTCTGCTTTTGCCGCTTCACAGTAACCTTCAAACTCCCACTGCGCCATATTAGTGTTATCACAAATAACCACTGGCACTCTATTCGCTATGGCATGAATAAACCGAGTTAAGTTAAGTTTGTGATACTTAGAAAGGTTTTTTGAATTAAAACGGTATTGCCCCTCATGATAAAAGAACTCATCTGTAGAACAGATTTTGAATTGCTCGGCATGTTCTAACTTTGGTAACGCTTTAACATACTCTTCTGCCCAGTAACTTTTACCGCTACCCGGTAGACCACGCATGATAATAGCAATGCCATTGTAGTTTGTTGTTTGTGTCATCTCTTTTACTCCAACGCTTATTTTGCTAAAGCCCGCAAACGTCAATTTAATTAGGCATTACTGATTATTTTCCCGCTAAGAATATCATCAACCAATTTTGGCACTAACTCGCTCGCTTTACCTTCCAAATGATATTGGAACTGACTATGGCGGTCAGCAGTAACTAAGTTAACCTCTACGGTTTGTGCACCATGATGATTTGCGGTATCAACAAAACCCGCTGCGGGGTATACAGTCCCAGAGGTGCCAATAGCTATAAATAGGTCACAGGTATCAAGTGCATATTGAATTCTATCTAACCCAAAAGGCATTTCGCCAAACCAAACCACATGTGGCCTTAAACGCTGAGCCGGGATGCAACAAGTACAACAATGTTTGGGACCAAAAGGCTCTCTTAGCAAAAAAGTCTGTTGCGAGCGAGGACAGCGCCCTTTAGACAATTCACCGTGCATATGCAATAACCGTCTTGATCCTGCTCTTTCGTGCAAATCATCAATATTTTGGGTGATAACCAGCAGCTCACCGGTAAATTCCTTCTCTAATTTAGCTAAGGCTATATGGCCAGCATTAGGTTCAATATCACCATTATGAAACTGTTGCCATCTATCGTTATAAAAACCTTCCACTAACTCAGGGTTATTTGCATAACCTTCAGGAGTCGCTACCTCTTCAATTTTATGCTCTTCCCACAAACCATCTTGATCTCGAAAGGTACGTAACCCAGATTCGGCAGAGATCCCAGCTCCTGTCAATATTACAATCTGTTGGTACATCTACAGTCCTTTTTGTTGGTCTTTGTTATTATTTTGCCTGTTTGTAGGCAGATATGACATTAGGCGTTAGTATAAATGGGCAATAACAATACAAAAAGTATGCTTAAATTGCTTGTTTTATATCTAGTTAAGGCCTTTTATTTGCTTATGACGCTTTATTGCTAGATCAAAGGTTTAAGTTTTCAATTTGTACACATATAATGGATTGAATACCCACAAATGAACTGATTAACTTATGGCTAATCGTTCTGCAATCAAGAGATCAATAATGACAGATGGAAATCAAGCGCTAAAGAAAGCGGGTTTGAAAGTGACCTTACCACGAGTCAAAATTCTAGAATTGATGCAAGCGCCAGAGAATCAACATATTAGTGCTGAGGACCTCTATAAGAAGTTACTCGACATGGGTGAAGAGATTGGTCTTGCTACTGTATACCGCGTACTTAACCAGTTTGACGATGCCGGTATTGTGACCCGACATCATTTTGAAAGTGGTAAAGCGGTATTTGAACTTTCGTCTCAGCATCATCACGACCACTTAGTGTGTTTATCTTGCGGTAAAGTTATCGAATTCTCAGACGAAATGATTGAACGTCGTCAAGATGAAATAGCAATGAAACACAACATTAAACTGACTAATCACAGTTTATATCTATATGGTGTATGCACTAACGATGAGTGTGATCACGGCGACGCATAAATTGGCGTCCTTAGACAAAAAACCAGCATTAAGCTGGTTTTTTTGTTTCTAAATATAATTGCAAATAGTATTAGCTACAATATATTTACGCCAATACCTTATGAAATACGTTCACTTTATGGCCCATAAATTTAGCTCTGTTGCGTTCGGCCATCCCGACTTTGCGTGCAACACCTTCAGAGCCTTTATTACCGAGCAGGATTAGCGCGATAGCTTCATTGATATCATAATCTTGAAATCGTTCTAATGCCGCTACACCTGCTTCATATCCTATCCCCTGCCCCCAATATTGTGGCAAATATCGATAGCCTAACTCGACTTCATTAAACTCAGTAATAAATGTAGGTCCACAGAAACCAATAACCTTACCATCTGCTTTATGTTCTACCGCCCAGCGACCATAACCACGTTCTTGATAACTTTTGGTAATCACATTTTCAAAAATTTGTTCAGCCTGGGCAATTGATGTCATTGGCTCTCCAGGAATATATTTCAGTACCTCAGGAATGCTATTGAGTAAAAAAATCGCCTTGGTATCTTTCTCCTCAAAATGCCGTAATACCAACCTGTCGGTTTCTGTGATAATCACAATAATGTCCTCTTATGTCCCTATCTCTCTAATATACCCATATTTTGTTTAGTTTAGAAAGTATTAAAACATGTTTGCTTAAATGGCAATGATAGCGTTCAATAGCTTTAAGCCAAATAAAAGTCAGCAATAAAGGAATGCTTTATGACGATAATGCAAAAGGTCTATTGGATCATTGCCAGCTTAGGAAACTTGTTAGCAATAAACTATATGCTAAGCAATACAGGGATATTTCCCACGGCCATCTTTACCTTCACTTTTATCTACACCTTGGTAGGCTATTACGATATTAACCATAGCCCACACACGCTAAACCGTCTCTATCCAGTTGTTGCTTACCTGCGTTACTTTCTCGAATCTTATCGCGTCGAAATACAGCAATACTTTATTGCTAATGATACAGAAGAAACTCCTTTCAACCGTGAACAACGATCGCTAGTATATCAGCGAGCCAAAAACGTAAGAGATACCATCGCCTTTGGTACTCAAAGAGACCTACTTGAAGATAATTACCTTAGCCTTTGGCAATCTCTGCACCCAAAAGAGGTATTAGATACAGCGAAAAGAATCACTATCGGCGGGCCTGATTGTTCGCAGCCTTATCAAGCATGTTACTTTAATATCTCAGCCATGAGCTTTGGATCTCTTAGCGCCAACGCTATAGAATCGCTTAATCTAGGCGCTCTCAAAGCAGGCTGTTATCACAATACTGGTGAAGGCGGCGTTAGTCCTTATCATCTAAAGCATCAAGGCGATATCGTTTGGCAAATTGGTTCAGGTTTATTTGGTTGTAGAGATGACGCGGGTAATTTTAATCCTGATAGTTTTAAAGCAATGGCGACACGGCCACAAATTAAAATGATTGAAATAAAGCTAAGCCAAGGTGCTAAACCAGGGCATGGTGGCGTATTACCAGCGGCTAAAATAACTGATGAAATTGCCCAGATCCGTCATATTCCCAAAGGTGTTGATTGTGTATCACCAGCAGTAAACCCTGAGTGCACAACACCAAAAGATTTACTCAATTTTGTTGCTAAGCTTAGAGAACTCAGTAATGGAAAACCAATAGGCTTTAAGTTATGCCTTGGTAACCCTGTCGAATTTTTAGGCTTGTGTAAGGCCATGATAGAAACAGGTATTACACCCGACTTTATTACCGTAGATGGCGCCGAAGGTGGCACTGGGGCCGCACCAGTAGAATTCACTAATCGCCTAGGCATGATGTGTCTTGAAGCCGTTTATTTCGTTCATAATGCGTTAACTGGCACGGGTCTTCGCGATAAAATTAAAATTATTGCTTCAGGTAAAACTGCATCTAGTTTTGATCTGCTAGCTAAAATAGCCATGGGCGCCGATAGCGTTAACGCTGCAAGAACCATGATGTTGTCACTTGGGTGTATTCAGTCAAGGCACTGCAATACTAACTTATGCCCGACAGGTATCGCCACACAAGATCCTGCTCGTAGTAAAGCAATTAATGTGAGTGAAAAAAGTGAACGGGTTAAAAATTATCATCAAAATACATTAAAAAGCTTTTTTGAGTTAGTAGGTAGTATGGGATTAGATAGTCCTGAAAAACTACAACCTCACATGTTAAAACGGCGGACGCCTTATGGACTATTGATGTCTGTAGGTAGTTTAATTGAGCCACTTAAGCCAAATGAACTTCTCAAGGGTGAAAAGATCGCGGGACCATGGAATGACTGGTGGAGTATGGCGCAAGCTGAAGACTTTTATTCAGAAGACGTCTATATCCTCTCACCCGCGGAATTGTCTCGTTCTGTAAATAGAGAAACAACTATTAGATAGCTGCAGCTATATTCCCAGTGCTCCCATGCGTTTAAATCATGGTGATGACCTTTGGGCAAGTAAAGCAAAGTAAAGTGTCCAAAGGTTCACGAATCAAAACAGTACTAGCACGACTTATTGAAAGTTCAGCAAGCCAAATCTTAAATCTAAAAATCAAAGCGACTATGACATCAAAATAGCCAACCATACGCTCATCGTGATCACTGATAATATTGTCGATAACACAACGGTACTGGCAATAATGGCTTGTTGTTGTTTCACTTGCATCGCAATAAGATAAGCATTAACGCCGAGTGGTGAAGCACTTAGAAGTACTGATACCGCCAAATTATCCCCCTCTAAGCCAAATATATACCGCCCTATCAAATAGACGCTAAAAGGTAATAAAACCAGCTTAATAAACGAGGCAGCTAAGGCAAGTTGCCAATCTTGTGAGATTTTATAAAAACTTAAATTAGCCCCCAACACAAATAAGGCGCAGGCTAATGCTGGGGTGCTTAATAAAGTTAACCCACTGACTAGATCATCGAATAAAGGCACTTGCAATAAATTTAGAACCAAGCCGCCTGACAAACTCAATACTATAGGGTTAAACACAATTCCCTTTAGCAATAACCATAAGTCAAAACTGGCCCTATCTTGCTTATGCCCTAGCAAAAGTGTCAGCGAAAATAACAGTGCACTATGGAAGGTAATAATAGCAAATACGTTACCAATCATTTCGTCGCCAAGTGCGCCAACAATAACAGGTAAGCCTACGAGAATCGTGTTCGAATAACTGCACCCTAAACCAAATACTGCACTAGGCCCCAGTAAAGGTTTTCGCTGGCGGTTAAGCCAAGCGTATAGCACACCACCAATACAATAGGTTACCAGTACAGGAAGATAAAAACTCGCTAAGCTTTTAATCTGAAAACTTTTAGCCAAATCTGCTTGGTACATATTGATAAACAAAAAGGCGGGGATCGACAAGTAAAACGTAAACTGACTAATACCAGCAATACGCTCCTTGGTAAACGTGCCTTTAGCTGTAAAACCATAGCCGAGTATAGCCATAAACAATAGCGGAAAAATGATTGAAAGCGTCGACATAGCGGAGATCCTTACTGCTACTTCTAAGATTTCCTAGAACCGTCGGTAAAATAAGAATTGAAATGAGTTTTTCACGGGGATGATAACAAAGTATGCTTTTATTAACAAAATCAATAGTAAAATGTTAGTACTCAACTTGCACTATTGGCGAGATGCACTTGTTGAGAGTAAATTTGGCTATTACACAGCGCATTTAGGAATACGTATCGGCACCCTAGTGACATCCATGTCGCCTAAAATCTCGAACTATACGCAACCCACCTCACTTGAAATGAACGCCTAACCAAATAAATGCTAACAAGGGCTATGAAGCGAGCAGAAAAGAGCTAACTACGAGAATTTTTTAGATAGATGAAGGTTTAGCAAGTATTGCTACCCCTTACTCACTTGCCCTACTGACTGGAGATATTGAGTGGAATGATATTGCAGAAAATCTCTTTTTCGAATTGCAGCTCTAATCTGTCACGCCAAGATTGCTTATTAATCGGTACAAGATAAAAATGCTCTCTTGATGTATCAGTAACAAACGCCAAGCCATGACGCATTAACTCAAAGTGAATATCATTTACAAAGTCTGATGAAAAGTTCTGACGACCAGTTAACTGATTGATATCTTTACGAGTGAGTGCAACCCCCTCGTTAAGATCACCAAATCTTAATCGTAACCAATCAGAAAACTCTTTCGCGCTTACCATAGACATAAAAGTTACCTACAAGTTCCCTATAGATAAATTAGGTATAACAGATTGTTAAAACTACGCCATATTTTCGCTTAAATTAGCCGCATTTATCGCCATTAGTTCTAGTTAGAATCATAAATGTGAAACTAAAATCTAAAAATAGTCAGCAGGCTTGTAAATTTTACACTCAAACTTCCTTACTAAACATTTCTGCTGCCAACAAAAAAGGCGCCGAAGCGCCTTTTTACACGAGGTTAGAAATTACCAACCCGTTTTAGTACGTAACGCCTTACCGATGTCAGCAAGTGAACGTACAGTCGTTACGCCTGCAGCTTCAAGAGCGGCAAACTTATCTTCAGCAGTACCTTTACCACCAGCGATAATTGCGCCTGCATGGCCCATACGCTTGCCTTCAGGTGCTGTAACACCAGCAATGTACGAAACAACAGGCTTAGTTACGTTAGCCTTGATGTATTCAGCCGCTTCTTCTTCAGCAGTACCGCCAATTTCACCAATCATTACGATTGCTTCAGTTAGCGGATCGTTTTGGAACATTTCCAATACGTCGATAAAGTTAGTACCTGGAATTGGGTCACCGCCAATACCAACACAAGTAGACTGACCGAAACCTTCATCTGTCGTTTGCTTAACCGCTTCGTACGTTAACGTACCAGAGCGTGAAACAATACCGACTTTACCAGGCTTGTGGATATGACCAGGCATGATACCAATCTTACATTCACCCGGAGTGATAACACCTGGGCAGTTTGGACCGATCATGCGAACGCCAGTTTCTTCAAGCTTAACTTTAACTTGAAGCATATCTAACGTTGGGATCCCTTCAGTAATACAAACGATTAGCTCAATGCCACCGTCGATTGCTTCTAGGATTGCATCTTTACAGAAAGGTGCTGGTACGTAGATAACTGAAGCTGTTGCGCCAGTCACTTCTACCGCATCTTTAACAGTATTAAATACTGGCAGACCTAGGTGAGTTTGACCACCTTTTCCTGGAGATACACCACCAACCATCTTTGTACCGTAAGCGATAGCTTGCTCAGAGTGGAACGTACCTTGACCGCCAGTGAAACCCTGACAGATAACTTTGGTATCTTTGTTAATTAGTACAGACATTATTTGCCCTCCGCAGCTTTAACTACTTGCTCAGCCGCGTCAGTTAGACTTGTAGCAGCGATAATATCTAGATCAGAGTTAGCTAGAACTTCACGACCTAGATCAGCGTTAGTACCTTCTAAACGAACAACAACAGGTACTTGTACACCGACTTCTTTAACTGCGCCAATGATGCCTTCAGCAATCATGTCACAACGAACGATGCCACCAAAGATGTTCACAAGAACAGCTTTAACGTTTGAGTCAGACAAGATAATCTTGAACGCTTCAGCAACACGCTCTTTAGTTGCTCCGCCGCCTACGTCTAGGAAGTTAGCTGGCTTGCCACCGTGTAGATTTACAATGTCCATGGTACCCATTGCAAGGCCTGCGCCGTTAACCATACAACCAACGTTTCCGTCTAGTGCGACATAGTTAAGCTCAAACTTAGCCGCGTGTGCTTCGCGAGCATCATCTTGTGATGGATCGTGCATTTCACGGATTTTTGGTTGACGGAATAGTGCGTTACCATCGATACCAATCTTGCCATCAAGACAGTGAATGTTGCCTTCGTCAGTGATAACAAGTGGGTTGATTTCTAGTAGTGCGAAATCATGGTCTTCAAACATTTTCGCTAAGCCCATAAAGACTTTAGTGAATTGCTTCATTTGAGTAGGGTTTAGACCTAACTTGAAGCCAAGATCGCGTGCTTGGTACGGCTGTGGACCAGTAAGCGGATCGATGATTGCTTTGTGGATCAACTCTGGCGTTTCTTCAGCCACAGTTTCAATTTCCACACCACCTTCAGTAGACGCCATAAATACAACGCGACGTGTTGCACGGTCTACCACTGCACCTAGGTACAATTCATTTGCGATGTCAGTGCAGCTTTCTACTAAAATTTTAGCAACTGGCTGGCCTTTCTCATCAGTTTGGTAAGTAACAAGGTTCTTACCTAACCAATGTTCAGCAAACGCTCGGATCTCTTCTTTGTCGCCAGTGACTTTAACGCCACCTGCTTTACCACGGCCGCCAGCGTGTACTTGACACTTAACAACCCACATATCACCGCCAATGTGTCCTGCTGCTTCAACTGCTTCTTGGGCAGTATCACATGCAAAACCTTCTGACACTGGTAAACCATATTCGGCAAATAGAGATTTCGCCTGATACTCATGCAAATTCATGATGATCTATCCATTATACTTCTTGTGTATTTCAACAGGCCCAAATGGGCCTGCACGAGGGTATTGTTTGTTCTTGGCCTATAGGTCAAGTAACAAACGAGTTGGATCTTCTAGGAAGTCTTTAATAGCAACCAAATAACCAACTGATTCACGACCATCTACAATACGGTGATCGTAAGAAAGTGCGAGGTACATCATAGGCAGGATTTCAACCTGACCATTAACTGCCATTGGGCGATCTTTAATAGCATGCATGCCTAAAATCGCGCTCTGTGGCAGATTCAAGATTGGTGTTGACATCAATGAGCCAAATACACCACCGTTAGTCACGGTGAAGTTACCACCAGTCATGTCATCAACGGTTAGCTTACCGTCACGACCTTTAATTGCTAATTCACGAACATTACGTTCGATATCAGCCAGACTCATCTTGTCAGTATCACGCAGTACTGGCGTGACAAGACCACGAGGAGTCGATACAGCAATGCTCACATCAAAGTAGTTGTGGTAAACAATATCGTCACCATCAATTGATGCGTTCACTTCAGGGAAACGCTTAAGTGCTTCAGTAACCGCTTTCACGTAGAAAGACATGAAACCTAGACGAATACCGTGGCGCTTTTCAAAAATCTCTTGATACTGCTTACGGATATCCATGATTGGCTTCATGTTAACTTCGTTAAACGTGGTTAACATAGCAGTAGAGTTTTTCGCTTCTAATAAACGATTAGCAATCGTTTTACGAAGACGTGTCATAGGTACACGTTTTTCGCTACGTTCTGCTAAAGGTGCAACAGCAACGGGTGCTGAAGGTGTCGGCGCTGCAGCAGGTTTGTTTTTCACAAATGCTTCAACGTCTTCTTTAGTGATGCGTCCACCAACGCCCGTACCTTTAACCGCATTTGCATCTACGTTATGCTCAGCAATTAAACGACGTACAGATGGGCTTAATGCATCATTTGATTCATCAGCAGTTTCGCTGGCAGGGGCTGCAGCTTCCGCTTGTGCTTTAGTTACTTCTTGACCGGCAACTGCGCCAGCAACAAAGCTTGCAATCACTGCCTCACCCAGTACCGTATCACCTTCTTCAGCTAAAAATGCTGAGATCTGGCCATCTTCTGGAGCAACAACTTCAAGTACAACTTTATCAGTTTCAATATCAACAAGGATTTGATCACGAGAAACTTGCTCGCCAGCTTGAACATGCCAAGTAGCAATAGTCGCATCAGCAACTGATTCTGGCAGTACGGGTACCTTAATTTCGATACTCATGGATTACGATCCTTCTTATAAATGTTCTATTACTACAGCTTTAATGCACTGTTGATTAATGATTCTTGTTGCTGAGCATGCAATGATGGATAACCGCATGCAGGCGCAGCTGAGGCTTCACGACCGGCGTAGCTCAATTGAGCTCCTGCAGGGATGACGCTCCAGAAATGGTGTTGACTGCAATACCAAGCACCTTGGTTTTGCGGCTCTTCTTGGCACCATACAAAATCTTTTACGTGGCTATATTCAGCAAGGGCTGCTGCCGCTTCATCGTGTGGGAACGGATAAAGCTGTTCAACACGAATAAGTGCCACGTTATCTAGACCTTCTTTACGACGACGCTCAAGTAGCTCAAAGTAAACTTTACCGCTACAGAATACGACTCTATCGACTTTAGTTGCGTCTAGCTCATCGATTTCACCAATAACGTTCTGGAAGGTCCCTTCAGCAAGCTCTTCCAAACTTGAAACCGCTAGCGGGTGACGTAGCAAAGACTTAGGAGACATAACCACAAGCGGACGACGCATAGGTCGCACAACCTGACGACGCAGCATGTGATACACCTGTGCAGGCGTTGATGGCACGCAAACTTGCATGTTGTGGTTAGCACAAAGCTGTAAGAAGCGCTCTAAACGTGCACTAGAGTGCTCTGGACCTTGGCCTTCATAACCATGAGGCAATAACATCGTTAGACCACATAGACGGCCCCACTTTTGCTCACCTGATGATAGGAACTGGTCAATTACCACTTGAGCACAGTTAGCAAAGTCACCAAACTGAGCTTCCCAAAGGGTTAAGCCACCCGGTTCTGCTGTCGCATAACCATATTCGAATGCTAATACTGATGCTTCAGAAAGCACTGAGTCAGTAATATCTATCGGTCCTTGCTCATCAGCAATGTTACGTAGTGGCATATAAGCCGTTGCGTCATTTTGATTGTGCAATACCGCATGACGGTGGAAGAAAGTACCACGGCCCGAATCTTGACCAGTAATACGAATACGTTGCTTGTCTTCAAGAATCGATGCGTAAGCTAAGGTTTCAGCAAAGCCCCAGTCAAGCAGCTTCTCGCCGGATGCCATTGCTAAACGATCTTTGTAGATTTTAGCTACGCGAGACTGCAATTTATGGCTTTCTGGCACATAACTGATTTTGTCAGCAAGATTTTTAATGCGGTCAAGTGACATGTGAGCATCGTAAGAGTCATTCCACTCTGCGCCGATGTATGGGCTCCAGTCAACCGAGTGAAGTGTCATTGGACGCCACTCTTTAACCACACAATCACCACCATCTAATGCATCACGGTAATCGTTAACCATAGAGGTGACATCGTCGCTACCAAGCGTGTTTTCAGCAATTAAGCGGTCTGCATAAATTTTTCTTGGCGTTGGATGTTTTTTGATTTTAGCGTACATCAATGGCTGAGTTGCACTAGGCTCATCAGCTTCGTTATGACCATGACGGCGATAACAAACTAAATCAATTACCACATCGCGTTTAAACTCGTTGCGATAATCAACGGCAAGCTGTGACACAAAGGCTACAGCTTCTGGATCATCTGCATTGACGTGGAAAATCGGAGCCTGAACCATCTTAGCGATATCGGTACAGTACTCAGTAGAGCGCACATCTTCTGTTAAGTTAGTGGTGAAACCCACTTGGTTGTTAACCACGATGCGGATACTGCCGCCAACCTTAAAGCCACGAGTCTGTGACATGTTAAAGGTTTCTTGCACGATACCTTGGCCAGTAATTGCCGAGTCACCATGAATGGTGATTGGCATGACTTGCTTGCCTGTATCGCAGCCACGACGATCAAGTCGAGCACGAACAGAGCCGATAACCACTGGGTTAACAATCTCTAGATGAGATGGGTTAAAGGCTAGCGCTAAGTGAACGTTGCCGCCTGGTGTTTCAAAATCTGAAGAAAAGCCTTGGTGATACTTAACATCACCACTACCGTTTAATTCGCTGTGTTTACCAGCAAATTCATCAAACAGTTCCGACGGCTTCTTACCAAGAATGTTTACCAGTACATTTAAACGACCGCGGTGGGCCATACCAATAACTACTTCTTTAGTACCCGCATCACCTGCTCGGTAGATGATCTCACGCATCATAGGAACCAGCGCGTCGCCGCCTTCTAATGAAAAGCGTTTTGCACCAGGGAATTTAGCGCCTAGGTATTTTTCCATACCTTCTGCGGCGTTAAGTCCTTCAAGAATTCGAGTTTTATCCGCTTTAGAGTAATTTGCAGCACCGAGAGAAGGCTCAAGACGTTGCTGTAACCAACGTTTCTCATCAGTGTCGGTAATGTGCATATACTCAGCACCAATAGAGCCACAGTAAGTCGCTTTTAGTGCTTTAACTAAGTCCACAAGCTTCATGGTTTCGCCACCATGTGCAAATGAACCTGTGTTAAATTGACGCTGCATGTCATCGGCATCTAGGCCATGAAATGCTGGGTCTAACTCAGAAACCTTATCGCGCTTCCAAATATGAAGCGGATCTAAATTGGCATTCTGATGACCACGGAAACGGTGAGCGTTAATTAACTGTAGGACTTTAACTTGTTTTGCATCGACTTCATGATCGGTCACCTTAGGTGAGCCTTTCTGACGTCCATCTAATGCAAGACTACGAAAATAGTCACGTACTTTAGAGTGGGCAGCTTCTGGAACATCCGCTGATGAACCATTAACTAGAGGGAGGTTATCAAACACGACACGCCAGTCTTCAGTTACCGACTGTGGATCGACTTGATAGGCTTCATACATCTCTTCTACATAGGTCGAATTCGCGCCATTAAGATGTGACGATTCGAGCCAGGCTTTCATGATGCCTTGGTGCATTTCTATTCCTTTCAAACTGTATACACGTGCTTAGCCAAAGTCATAAATACAGAGGGTTTGAGCGGACCCAAATTCTCTGTAATCTCTGTAGCCCCGAGAGTTCCAGATTTTCTTTATAATTGTCTTCCATGACACAAAAAAGAGTCACCCTCCACAGGGAAAGTGACTCATATAGAGCTATATCATTATTGGCTCTTGGTTCTGCATACTAAACGGCTCTCTGCAGCAGCATAGACTTAATGTGTCCAATTGCTTTTGTAGGATTAAGCCCTTTAGGACAAACGTCAACACAGTTCATGATGCCGTGGCAGCGGAATACGCTGTATGCGTCATCAAGACCCGATAAACGTTCTTCTGTCGCCGTATCACGGCTGTCAATCAAGAAGCGGTAAGCATGCAGCAAACCACTTGGACCGATGAACTTATCAGGGTTCCACCAGAACGAAGGACAAGCAGTAGAACAACATGCACACATAATACACTCATAGAGTCCATCTAAGTGCTCACGTTCTTCTGGTGATTGCAGATGTTCACGCGCCGGCGTTTTTTCATCGTTAATCAAGAAAGGCTTAATCTTCTCGTACTGGGTGTAGAACTGAGTTAAATCAACAATCAAGTCACGTACAACTGGCATACCAGGTAACGGACGGATTTCAATTTTTTTACCTTTGAAGGTAGAAACGGGCGTGATACACGCTAAACCATTTTTACCATTCATGTTGATACCATCACTGCCACAAACACCTTCACGGCATGAGCGTCTAAACGCCAGAGTTGGATCAAGCTCTTTTAGCTTTAGCAATGCATCAAGGACCATCATATCGGTACCTTCATCCACTTCTAAGCTGTAATCCTTCATGTATGGCTTAGTATCTACATCAGGATTGTAGCGATAAACTGCAAATTCCAATTTCATCGGGTTTTCTCCTTAGTAGGTACGTTTGATAGGCGGGAATGCGGCGCGAAGCTTAGGCTCCATGTTCACATCACGCTTAGTCATAAGCTCGGTAACTGGGTCATAAATACTGTGACATAACCAGTTATCATCATCACGCTCTAGGTAATCTTCACGTGAATGAGCACCACGGCTTTCAGTACGGAAATTTGCCGCTGTTGCCGTTGCAATCGCAGTGGCCATCAAGTTATCTAGCTCTAAACATTCAATACGCTGAGTATTAAACTCTGTTGAGTTATCAGATAGCTTGGCATTGGCTAGACGCTCACGAATGGCTTTCAGCTCTTTAAGACCTTCAGCCATCGCATCGCCACTTCTAAATACCGAGAAGTTAAGTTGCATACAAAGCTGTAAGTCTTTGCGGATAACCGCAGGATCTTCACCGTCTTTGTTGCTTTCCCAGCGATTTAAACGTGCTAGAGAAGCATCAACTTCTTCTTGGCTAGCCTCTTTTGGCGTCGGCGTTTCATCTAACGCTTTACCTAAATGTTGCCCTGCTGCTCGACCAAATACTACAAGATCTAACAATGAGTTACCACCCAATCGGTTAGCTCCATGTACCGATACGCACGCAATTTCACCAACAGCAAATAAGCCAGTGACTTCTTCTTCGCTGCCATCATTATTTTGACGAACAACTTGACCACTCACTTTAGCTGGCAAACCGCCCATCATATAGTGACAAGTCGGCAATACTGGGATTGGACCGTCTGCTGGATCGATATGTGCGAATGTGCGCGACAATTCACAAACACCTGGTAGGCGTGCTTCTAAGGTCTCTTTACCTAAGTGATCAAGCTTAAGCAAACAGTGCGGGCCTAATGGACCATCAAGACCACGACCTTCACGGATTTCAGTCATCATAGAACGTGCTACCACGTCACGTGATGCCAAATCTTTCGCGTTAGGTGCGTAACGTTCCATGAAACGTTCACCGTCTTTGTTTAGTAGGTATCCGCCTTCACCACGACAACCTTCAGTTACCAAAACACCTGCGCCAGCAATACCCGTTGGGTGGAACTGCCACATTTCCATGTCTTGCATCTGCACGCCAGCGCGCATCGCCATACCCACACCGTCGCCAGTGTTAATATGTGCGTTTGTGGTTGATGCGTAGATACGCCCTGCTCCACCCGTTGCTAGAATGGTAGCTTTGGCTTTAAAATAAACGATTTCACCGGTTTCAATCTCGATTGCAGTACAACCAACAATCACACCGTCTTCATTTTTGACTAAGTCGAGTGCATACCACTCAGAAAAGACTTCAGTTTTATGCTTAACGTTTTGTTGGTATAGGCAATGCAGTAGTGCGTGACCTGTACGGTCAGCAGCTGCCGCTGTGCGCGCAGCCTGTTCACCACCAAAGTTTTTAGATTGACCTCCAAACGGACGCTGGTAGATTTTGCCGTTTTCAAAACGAGAGAATGGCAGACCCATGTGCTCTAGTTCAATAACCGCTTCAGGACCGGTTTTACACATAAACTCAATCGCTTCTTGGTCACCGATAAAATCGGAACCTTTCACTGTATCGTACATGTGTTGTTCCCAGTGATCTTCGTGTGCATTACCAAGAGCTACGGTAATACCCCCCTGTGCAGATACGGTATGAGAACGAGTTGGAAAAACTTTAGATAACAGCGCACAGCTCTTACCTTCTTTAGATATTTGTAAAGCGGCACGCATACCGGCGCCACCAGCACCGATTACAACCGCGTCAAATTCGCGAACAGGAATACTCACTTAAACACCCCACACAATCAAAATGCCTGCGGCCAAATAACAGAAGGCTGCTACGACAAAAACAAACTGAAGTACACCACGTAGAGAAACGCACTTTACATAATCGGTAAGTACCTGCCAAATACCAATCCAGGCATGTACTAACACCGCAACTAAAGCGAGTATTGTGAACACTTTCATTGGCAATGCGCTGAATAAGCCATGCCATGCGTCATAAGTTAGTGGAGAGCTACATGCGATAAACCCAACCAAAAAAATGGTGTAACAGGCTAGGACTACAGCACTTGCACGTATAAGAATAAAGTCATGGACACCGCTGCGGCCAAGACTTGCTGCGTTAGTTACCATACCCAAATCCCCGCAATAATTGAAAACACTACTGATAATGCAATAGCGACTTTAGCTGAAGAAACACCAGAAGAGAGCTCTTCCCAATAGCCAGCATCCATCACTAAGTGGCGAATGCCCACTATCAAGTGATAACCCAGCGCGGTAAGAATTCCCCAGATGATGAACTTAACAACGAAGTTATCAAAAAGAGATTGGACGCCTGCGAAACTCTCGGCTGATGCTAATGATTCATTAAGCAACCAGATAAGAATACCGACGGCAAACAGCATGATGACACCCGATACACGATGAAGAATGGACGCGATCGCTGTTGCAGGGAAGCGTATGGTCTGCAGATCTAAATGGACAGGTCTTTGCTTTTTCACGTTCTGCTCACTCTGCTCAATTGAGCTATTTTTTGTTATATGAACCGCTTTTGCTTAAATTCTAAACGGTGATCTCAATCACGGTTTAGAACTTTTACAAAAGAAAACTTGAAACAAACATTTAACAGATTTAGCAACCACTAATTAAGCATGCAAAAAAGTGATAACTTATCGCCAATGTATGCAGCTCTTCTGAGCTGCGGCAAGTATACGTGGGTGAAATGTCAAATACAAACATCACATTATGCAAATTTTGTTTTTTTGGTAAAAAAATCTGCCAAGCACCAGCTGGCACAAGCACTTAGGCCTAATTAAGACCATGGTCTAACAAATTTAAACGCTTATTTAAATTGAAATGTGATCTAGATTCACTGTAAAGTAATGTCGTTTGATAAGCCGCACTCAATAAGAATGAAGTAAGGAGAATGGGGTATGGCTGACAATATAGCCAAATTAGAACTACCAGGGAACGATTCAATCGAACTGCCTATTAAAGAAGGTACGGCAGGTTTTGATGTTATCGACATCAGTAAGCTAGGTAGCAAAGGTCACTTTACTTTTGATCCAGGATTTCTTGCGACCGCTTCCTGTGAATCAGCGATCACCTACATCGACGGCGAGAAAGGCATACTGCTTCACCGTGGTTACCCAATCGATCAGTTGGCAGTAGACTCTGATTATTTAGATTTATGTTATTTGCTACTCTACGGAGAGTTACCAAATAAAACTCAATACGATGAATTCGTACACACAGTAAAAACGCACACCATGGTCAATGAGCAGTTGTCTGCTTTCTTTGCAGGTTTTAGGCCTGATGCTCATCCAATGGCAATGCTATGTGGTGTTACGGGTGCTTTATCTGCATTTTACCAAGACTCTTTGGATGTTAATGACGAGCGTCACCGTGAAATTGCAGCATACCGCCTAGTGTCAAAAATGCCGACTATCGCCGCTATGTGCTACAAGTATTCAATCGGTCAACCGTTTGTATACCCACGTAACGACTTAAGCTACGCGGGTAACTTCTTAAGCATGATGTTTGCTGTCCCATGTGAAGAATACAAGGTTAACCCAATTGTTGAACGCGCTATGGATCGTATCTTTATCCTGCACGCGGATCATGAGCAAAATGCTTCAACGTCTACCGTACGTCTAGCTGGCTCTTCAGGCGCTAACCCATTTGCTTGTATTGCTGCGGGTATTGCGTCACTTTGGGGACCTGCTCACGGCGGCGCTAACGAAGCATGTCTAAACATGCTTGAAGAGATTGGCACTGTTGATCGTATTCCTGAGTTTATTGCACGTGCTAAGGATAAAGAAGATCCTTTCCGTCTAATGGGCTTTGGCCACCGCGTTTATAAGAACTTCGACCCTCGCGCTAAAGTGATGCGTGAAACATGTCATGAAGTGCTTGCAGAGCTTAAGGTTAACGATCCACTTCTAGACGTGGCAATGGAGCTTGAACGCATTGCACTGGAAGATGACTATTTCGTCTCTAAGAAGCTTTATCCAAATGTTGATTTCTACTCAGGGATCATCATGAAAGCGATTGGTATTCCAACAAGTATGTTCACAGTATTGTTTGCGCTAGCGCGAACAGTTGGTTGGATTGCCCACTGGAAAGAGATGCTTGATCAGCCAGGTCACAAGATCAGCCGTCCTCGCCAGCTATACACTGGTGATGCTAAACGCGATTTCGTTGATTTAGATAAGCGCGATTAACGCCGCTATCTGTAACAATGTTGTCTGGCAGTTTAAGCTCGTCACTTAAACTTCGGCACAAATTATCTAAAAGGCACTCTTTGAGTGCCTTTTTTATTACCTTTTGTTATTACCTATGTCCGGCTATTCCCACCAATATCGTTCGCTCTAGCACGCACAGCAGGTTGAATTGCCCGTAGGAAAGAGATGCTATATCAGCCAGGCAAAGGCTCGACTGCCCTCGCCAGCTTTACACTGGTGATAGTAAGCGTGATTTCTTTGACTTAAATAAACGCAATTAACTCACCTATCTTCAACAATATTGCCCGGGCAATTTAAGCTCTTCAATTAAACTACAGCCTTTTTTATTACTTGGTCTTCTATCATGATAAAACTCAATAGCGTAAACAGCTAAAGCTCTAAGACACAATTCATTGTTAGAATGTTAATTTAGCCATCACCACTAGTATCTAGATAGCACTCCCTTAATCGAATATAGGCAAATCAGCTGATATTACCAAGGAGACCAAAAACAAATTGTCACTTCTGTAAAAAAAACTAACATTTATACTTTTTCGCTACATTATAAGTTAATTAATTAAACCAAAAATAAAATAACAAGATAAGTGACTGTTATTAAATGATATTAATATTTGGCATACATTGTGCTTTAACAGATCTATTGGAACAATTACATTAAGGTCTGCCGACATGGAAGCGTTAAACAAAAACAAAATAATCCTCCCCCTAATCTTAAGTGCAGCATTACTCACAGCTTGTGGCGGTGCAGAAGAACAAGCAAAAGAAGAAGAGAAATATGCTGTTCCCGTTGAAACTGCCACAGTGATCCAAGGTGATGTATCCTCTTTTTACAGCACAACCGCCACACTTGAAGCGCCTCAAGAAGCGAATGTCGTTACCCGGGTGGCAGGTCTTATCCAAGAACTTAAAGTAGAAGAAGGTGACAGAGTTAAAAAAGGTCAGTTGCTAGCAATTATCGACTCTAAAAGGCAGAAGTTCGATTTAGATCGGTCGCAAGCCGAAGTTGAAATCATCGAGCAAGAGTTAAATCGTCTTAAAAAAATCAGTAATAAAGAATTTTTCAGTGCCGACTCGATGGCAAAACTTGAATATAACCTACAAGCAGCCATGGCAAAACGCGACTTAGCTGCGCTTTATGTCCAAGAAAGTATGATCCGCTCGCCTATTGATGGTGTTATCGCTACACGCTTTGTTAAGGCTGGCAATATGGCTAAAGAGTTCGATGAACTATTTTATGTGGTCAATCAAGACGAACTTTACGGCATAGTGCACTTACCTGAGCAGCAATTACAGCATCTACGTTTAGGCCAAGACGCACAAATTTTTGCCAACAAACATACTCAAGAAACCACCCATGCCACTGTGCTGCGTATTAGTCCTATTGTTGATGCGCAAAGTGGTACCTTTAAGGTCACTCTTTCAGTACCCAATACAAATGCCACACTAAAAGCCGGCATGTTTACCCGCGTGGAACTTAAATACGATACCCACAACAATGTAATCACTGTGCCTTATAACGCTTTAGTGAACCAAGATAACGAGTACGCCCTTTATGTTATCGATGGTGAAAACGTTAATCGCCGCAGTGTTTCTCTTGGTTACCGCGAAGCCGACACCGTGGAAGTGGTAAACGGTATTCAACCAGGTGAGCAAATTGTTGTTCGTGGACAGCAAAACCTTAAAGACCAGTCACTAGTTGAAGTCATTAATTCAACAGATCTAGCGTCAGCTAAATAGCTTAAAATCTACGGAGCACGTTATGTCTATTATAAAAACAGCGGTTAATCGACCTGTCACGGTTTGGATGTTCATGTTTGCAGTGATCCTTTTCGGCATGGTGGGTTTCTCTCGCCTTGCAGTAAAACTATTGCCAGATTTAAGTTACCCAACCATTACTATTCGTACCCAATATGTGGGTGCAGCCCCCGTTGAAGTTGAACAACTGGTATCTAAACCGATCGAAGAAGCTGCGGGTATCGTCAAAGGCCTTAGAAAAATCAGCTCAATTTCACGATCAGGTATGTCTGATGTGGTGCTTGAGTTTGAATGGGGTACAGATATGGACATGGCAAGCCTTGATGTGCGAGAAAAGCTCGACACCATAGAATTGCCGCTTGATGTTAAAAAGCCCCTCTTACTGCGCTTTAATCCAAACCTTGACCCTATTGTTCGTTTAGCGCTCTCAGTTCCAGAAGCAAGTGATACTGTGACTGGTGGGATGAGTGAAACAGAACTAAAGCAGATGCGAACTTACGCTGAAGAGGAGCTCAAACGTCAACTTGAATCACTATCAGGTGTTGCAGCAGTAAGACTTTCTGGTGGTTTACAGCAAGAAGTCCATATTCAACTTAATCAACAAAAGCTCACCCAACTCAATTTAAGTGCCGATATTATTCGCAACCGTATCGCCGAAGAAAACATTAACCTCTCTGCAGGTAAAGTGATTCAAGGTGACAAGGAATACTTAGTTCGTACCTTAAATCAGTTCAACTCGCTCGATGAGCTGGGGCAAATCGTGATTTACCGTGATGAGCAAACGCTAGTGCGCCTATTTGAGGTCGCAACCATTGTTGATGCCTTTAAAGAGCGCAATGACATCACGCGAATTGGCGATAAAGAATCCATTGAACTCGCCATTTATAAAGAAGGTGATGCCAATACGGTTGCCGTGGCGCGTAAAGTAACTGATGAGCTCAATAAACTTAATCGGCATAATGTGAAGGGAGAGCTCAAGGTTATTTACGATCAGTCCGAGTTTATTGAAAGTGCAGTTAATGAGGTCACCAGTGCAGCTCTGATTGGTAGTTTGCTATCGATGCTTGTCATCTACCTCTTCCTCAGAGACATTATCCCGACGCTGATTATTTCAATCTCGATCCCCTTTTCGGTTATTGCCACCTTTAACATGATGTACTTTGCCGGTATCAGTCTAAACATCATGTCGCTTGGCGGTATTGCATTAGCGGTTGGCCTCTTGGTCGATAATGCCATTGTGGTATTAGAAAATATCGACCGTTGCAAATCTCTTGGCATGAACAGACTAGAAGCTGCCGTAACAGGCACCAAAGAGGTGGCCGGCGCTATCTTTGCTTCCACTTTAACTACGCTTGCGGTATTTGTACCTCTGGTGTTTGTTGATGGCGTGGCTGGCGCACTATTTTCAGATCAAGCATTAACCGTAACTTTTGCTCTACTCGCTTCATTACTTGTGGCATTAACCACCATTCCAATGCTTGCATCTCGTGAAGGATTCAAAGCACTGCCACCATTATTAGAAAAAGCAGCCAAACCAAAACCCGTTACCAAGATGGCCAAATTAAAGCATTACAGTGCCACGGTATTCTCTTTTCCATTTGTATTATTGTTTAACTACTTGCCAAGCGCGCTGTTAACACTCGTGCTTATTGTTGGTCGCAGCCTATCTTGGCTAACAGGACTGGTTATGCGTCCTATCAGTAGTGGCTTTAACTGGGGCTACAGCAAACTTGAGGTCTTGTACCATAAGCTGCTAGCCGCAGCGCTTAAGTTTCGCGTTATCACTTTAGCTATAGCGCTCATGGTTACAGCGAGTGCAGGATTGCTGATCCCTCGTTTAGGTATGGAGCTCATCCCACCTATGAATCAAGGCGAGTTTTATGTTGAGGTTTTACTTCCGCCTGGCACAGAAGTGGCTCAAACCGATCGCGTTCTGCGTAAACTCGCGCTATCGATTAAAGATCGAGCAGATGTAAAACATGCTTACAGTCAAGCAGGTAGTGGCGGACTGATGACCTCTGACACCTCTCGAGGTGGAGAAAACTGGGGACGCTTACAAGTGGTACTTAGCGACCATAATGCATTTGATGCGGTAGCCGATAAATTACGTACAACCGCGATGCGAATTCCTGAACTCGAAGCCAAAGTGCAACATCCTGAACTCTTTAGCTTTAAGACGCCGCTTGAAATTGAACTTATCGGTTATGATTTAGCTCAGCTTAAACAAACTGCCGACACCTTGGTAGACGCACTGGGTGATTCAGACCGTTTCGCCGATATCAATACTAGCCTACGCGATGGTCAACCTGAGCTAAGTATCCGCTTTGACCACGAACGTCTAGCGGCTCTGGGCATGGATGCGCCTATGGTTGCCAACCGTATTGCCCAGCGTATTGGCGGTACTGTAGCCAGCCAGTACACAGTACGTGACCGTAAAATCGATATATTAGTGCGTAGTGAGCTAGACGAACGTAACCAGATCAGCGATATCGACTCGATGATTATTAACCCCAATAGCAGCCACCCGATTTCACTTAGCGCTATTGCCGATGTCAGCCTCAAGCTTGGCCCATCTGCAATTAATCGTATCAGTCAGCAACGTGTAGCAATCGTCTCTGCCAACCTCGCTTATGGTGATTTAAACGATGCCGTATTAACCGCTCGCGAGATCTTATCGGCTCAAACATTGCCCACCTCAGTACAAGCACGTTTTGGTGGCCAAAATGAGGAGATGGAGCACTCATTTAAGTCACTGCAAATAGCACTCGTATTAGCGGTATTTTTAGTTTATTTGGTTATGGCAAGTCAGTTTGAATCCTTGCTGCATCCACTACTTATCTTAATTGCTGTACCTATGGCGGTAGGCGGCAGTATTTTTGGTTTATTTATCACTCAAACTCACTTAAGTGTGGTGGTATTCATTGGCCTTATTATGCTGGCCGGTATCGTCGTGAATAACGCCATTGTATTAGTTGATAGAATTAATCAGCTGCGTCAAAGCGGTGAAGACAAACTTAGCGCCATATCAAACGCAGCAAAATCGCGTCTACGACCGATTATTATGACCACAATGACAACTGCACTCGGGTTATCACCAATGGCATTTGGTCTGGGTGATGGCAGTGAAGTAAGGGCTCCAATGGCGATAACCGTTATCTTTGGCTTGTCATTATCGACCTTACTTACCCTGGTTGTTATTCCAGTACTTTATGCCCTCTTTGATCGAAAACAGTTTGACCAAATTGAATCAGGGAAAAGCAACGACACTGGTGCAATGAATAATCAAACTCTTGAAGGAGGTAAAGCATGAATATCACCCGCTTTGCCTTAGCACGACCCGTAACCACAACCATGTTTTTTATGGCAATACTGTTATTTGGGTTAGCTTCAAGCAGATTATTGCCGCTGGAAATGTTCCCTGGAATAGACATTCCACAAGTGATTGTCGAGGTGCCCTATAAAGGTTCTACACCTGCTGAAGTTGAGCGTGATATTACCAATATACTGGAGGAGTCATTAGCCACGATGGGCGGTATTGAAGAGCTTCGCTCAAGTTCTTCTCAAAATGGTGCCGAAATCGACCTAAGAATGAAATGGGGCGAAAATGTTGCCACCAAAAGCTTAGAAGCACGAGAGAAAGTCGATGCCGTGCGTCATTTACTGCCAAAGGATGTAGAGCGAGTGTTTATCAGGCAGTTCAGCACCGCCGATATGCCAGTGCTTAATTTACGTATATCCAGTGACCGCGAGCTTTCAAGTGCATTTGATTTGCTCGATAAACAGCTTAAAAAACCACTTGAACGAGTCGAAGGCGTATCGCAAGTCACCCTTTATGGAGTGGAGCAAAAGCAAATAGAGATCCGTATTAATGCTGACAAACTTTCTGCCAGTAATATTTCAGTGCAAGCACTTAACAGACGACTACAGCAGGAAAACTTTGTCATTAATGCTGGCGTACTAAAGACTCAATCACGAGTATATCAAGTATCACCTAAAGGTGAGTTTAGAAACTTAGATGATATAAATAGGATTGTTTTAGCTCCAGGCATTACCCTTGCAGATATTGCAACTGTGAGCTTTTCATTGCCAGAACGCCTCGATGGACGTCATTTAGATCAAAATTATGCTGTGGGTCTGGATGTATTTAAAGAGTCTGGCGCGAATCTAGTTGACGTATCACAGCGCGTCATGAAGGTGATTGATGAGGCTAAACAAAACTCTCAATTTGACGGCATCAAACTGTTTGTGATGGAAGATCAAGCTTACGGCGTAACCTCATCGCTGCGCGACTTGTTAGCTGCGGGTTTAATTGGTGCCCTACTGTCTTTTGTGGTGTTGTACTTGTTTTTACGCGACCTCAAAATGACTTTAGTTATCGTGTCATCAGTACCTATTTCTATTTGTATGACGCTGGCTGCTATGTACTTTTTAGGCTACAGCCTCAACATCTTATCTATGATGGGGCTATTGTTGGCTGTAGGTATGCTGATTGACAACGCCGTTGTGGTGACTGAAAGCGTACTACAGGAAAAACAAGCTGATAGTGCCAATCGTGCTACCACAACTGACACGACAGTGAGCTCACCCCACCTAGCCATAACAAGTAGTGCAATTTTGCGTGGTGTCGATAAGGTATCCCTTGCAGTACTTGCCGGAACACTCACCACTGCCATCGTTTTTTTACCGAATATTTTTGGCGTAAAAGTCGAGCTAACAATTTTCTTAGAGCACGTTGCAATTGCAATTTGTATCTCACTTGCGGCCTCTTTATTAGTCGCAAAAACCTTACTACCTTTAATGTTAAGTAAATTGTATTTTGCCCCAAAACCTCAGACAGATCCTAGCAGACTGCAACGCTCTTATAAAAGTAGCCTCAGTTGGATTTTGGCTCATCCACGTATATCTGGAGTGCTGGCGATAATAATACTGGCATCTACGGCATTACCACTGAGCATGGTCAGTCAAGATCAGTCTGACGGTGAAGGCAATAATCGTTTATATATCAATTATCAAGTCGAAGGCAGACATAGCCTTGATGTTACTGAAGCCATGATCACCAAAATGGAAACTTACCTTTATGCCAATCAAGAAAAGTTTCAAATTGACTCGGTATACAGTTACTTTTCAGCCGATAGAGGTCAATCAACACTGATCTTAAAAGAAGATACCGAAGTTGATATGAAAGCCTTAAAAAAAACCATACGTGAAGGCTTTCCCAAATTTGCCATTGCCAAACCACAATTTGGCTGGGGCGGTGAAAACAACGGCGTTAGGGTCTCCCTTACTGGTCGGTCGACAACCGAACTTATCAGCTTAAGTCAGCAGGTTATACCGCTTTTAAGCAATATAGAGGGGCTCACTGATGTACGCTCAGAACTAAATGGCGCACAACAAGAAGTCGTGATCCGTATTGACCGCCAAATGGCTGCAAGATTAGATTTAAAACTCAATGAGATTGCTTCGAGTATTTCAATGGCATTACGTGGCACACCGCTGCGTTCATTCCGCCACGATCCAAGCGGTGAGCTCCGCATTGAAATGGCCTATGAGCAGCAATGGCGTTTATCACTCGAAAAGCTAAAGCAGTTACCCGTGATCCGCATCGATAATCGAGTGTATACCTTAGCCAGTCTAGCCAAGATCGAGATCTTGCCGAGATTTGACACAATCAGACATTACGATAGACAAACTGCACTATCAATTGGTGCCAATTTAGATGAGTTAACCACCGAGGAAGCACAGGAAAAGATCACCCAAGTTATGGATAGCGTTAACTTTCCAGCAGGTTATGGCTACTCACTTAGAGGCGGCTTTCAAAAGCAAGATGAAGATGAAGCAGTTATGGCAACCAATATGATCCTAGCGATTGCAATGATTTATATCGTTATGGCAGCGCTATTTGAATCGTTATTGTTACCGACAGCAATTATCACCTCGATTTTATTTTCAATTACAGGGGTGTTTTGGGCGCTGCTATTTACCGGTACGCCTATGTCTATTATGGCAATGATTGGGATTTTAATCTTAATGGGCATTGTCGTTAACAACGGCATCGTCTTGGTGGATCAAATTAATCAGCTTTCACCAGAGTTAGATGAACTATCCAACACGATTACTAAGGTCTGCAATACAAGGCTTCGCCCTGTATTGATGACTGTCGGCACGACAGTACTTGGCTTAGTGCCACTGGCGATGGGCGATACCCAACTTGGTGGCGGCGGTCCATCTTATTCACCAATGGCCATTGCCATTATTGGCGGCCTCACCTTCTCAACGGTAACCAGCTTGTATTTGGTGCCGCTCTGTTATCAAGCCCTGTACAGAATGAGGCATAACAGTGCTATTCGCCTAGGACAAGCCGATAGGTTTTCAAAAAAGGTTTTGCCTTGGATGAGCTAGCTATAATATAAATCTAGCAAAAAAACTTAAGTAAAAGGCTAAAAGCGGCAGGTGCGTTTTAGCCTTTTTCTTTAAAAATTATCGATCTTGTACTCTGCCAAAACTCAAGTCAGTAACGCTAAAGCACAAAATAAAATGTTTATATAATAAGACAATAGCGGATCTTATATTTGTTATCCTAATTTAGTACACACGACTCGCACTTCATTTAGGAAGTAGCGATAAATATATACAATATGATAAGGATAATCATGGTCTCAATTTTGAAATATGCATTACTCTGCTTGGCTACAGCTTCAGTCATTAATATAAATGTCAGTGTGGCAACAGAGCAAAGCTCTAAACTAAAACCATCTAACTGGAGCTATGCTACCGATCCATACGGAAGTACTGCCACATTTCGCAATCAAATCCTTACACCTGCGGGCATATGGGTTAACTTTAAACGCATACCTCGCGTTGATGCCAAACGAAATTCTTGGGTAGAAGTAATCTATACGCCAGACGTCCCCACTTTAGCCGGCACGAAAAGAATTAGCCTCACATATAAATGTGATATTCCTTTACTGATTAAATTATCGCAATCTCACTATGGTAAAGACGGTGATAAGACTTATGCTCACTATCAAACGAGCCTTCCAGCAAGCAATGAGTGGAATACAGTGGAAGTCGATTTGATTACTTTCTCTCGCCCTGACTGGACACCTAAAAGCTCGCTAGACCATGGCATAGTGCTAAATGAGATCAATGCGCTTTATTTAACGCCGAGTATGACAGACAAATATGGAGGAGAAGCGACCTTACAGGTCCAAGCAATAGAACTACTATTGTAATTACAACCCAATTAACGAGACACCTATCCACTAGCTACCACTGAATTAAAAAAATTCTTTTGTAACTAGGGTCTAGTTATCCTCGAAAATCAGATAAATAGGTATAGGTATAGGTAATAACTAGATAATAGTTTTCGATTTGACTTTAGACTTCCAAAATAACAAAGTAGCAACATAATTAAGCATAAGGAAATGCATTGCATGCCAAATTCTACTCATAAAATATTTTGCTTTTTATTAATGACTACAGCCCCAGTAGCAACCAATGCAGCGCAGAATACTGTGATATTAGATTACAAACCAAACTGTGTGGAAAAAGATTTTGGACTCATCAATTTAAGCTCAGATGAAATTGAGATCAGCAATTCACAAGATAAAAAGATAAACCCATCATTGAAATCCGCACTACTGAAATTAGAACAAGACGCTCTAAATAGAGGAGCTGACGCCGTTATTATCAATACAGTTAGTCACCATAGAACAAATTACGGCAAAAAAAATAAACAACGAACCAAGCTTGAAGCGCAAGCCTTTAAAATGTGCCCAGATGATAAGTCTCTTTCAAGTATTGCTGCACCATTTAATGCTCAAGGTTACCAAGTACTTAGATACTCTTATGAGGTTACATATAACCCTGATGACTTTCAAACAAAGTCAGCGTATAAACTTGCCCAAGCAATAAAGTTACCCAAAGAAAACATCTCTATAGCAACTGGCGTATACGGGATGAAAATCGGCAGCCATATCTCTGATACCATAAAGAAATTAGGCCCGCCCAGTATCGAAATCAGCCTGGATGACAACCAGGTTTTATATGGTTATGGAAGAGAATTATGGTTTACATTTAATAATGATACATTGACTCACGTAACATCAAAACAAAACATCTTAAATATTGCAGGGCTTAACATATTAGGATTTAGGCCCGGTTTTGATGATACATTATGGAAAGTGGATGGGGTCGCGCAGCGTAAGAGTGATATTGCAACAGTGAAAGAAAACATCACATCTAACGTTTTACAGAAGAGTGCGGATGAATTAGTAATAAATTCAAATAATCAAGAGCTTACACTTAGTTTCGAAAAGTTCAATTCAACAGATTCATATCAAAAGCAATTGCTACTAACTCATTTTACGCTTACAGATACAAGTCCACACACAGCCCGTAAACCTCAACAATTAACACAACAGCAAAAACAATGGTTATTTAATAAAATATCACCGACAAAGCCTGAGAGTTTCACCTTGAACCAGCTCAGGCAAAACATTCCCTTTGCTCATAAAGTAAATATAGCCAACGATGGTGACACATGGTGGCTGCTCGGAAACCATATTCTAGTTAAATTTGACCAACAGGCTCCTAGACAAATTAAAATCAGTGAATCCTTATTTTCTGATGAAGATGAACTCGCTTTCCTTGGAAGTATTAACTCACTGAAGTTACCATTACTAAAAGAAGAGATGATGCTTCAGTTTAGTGATGCAATCGATAATTTTGAGTTTGTAGATATAGAAAGACCCGAGTATACAATGCAAGCAAAATACGACTCTTATGAAGATGATGCTGTGCTCTACGAGCTAGAGTTTTCCTACTTTTAGTATATTATTTAGTAATAAAAAAGCGCCATTAAGGCGCTTTTTTATTACTGAAGCTCTATTTACTCAGCTAAAGGCTCAGCTTTATTTTCCAGTAAAACAGGAATACCATCATTGATAGGGTAAGCTAATTTGTCAGCTTTACAGATCAGTTGCTGAGCTTCTTTATTGTATTCAAGTTTGCCTTTGCATACTGGACACGCAACGATTTCGAGTAATTTTTTATCAAATGCCATTTTGAATGCCTTTACTTATCTGCTACTAACTGATCAATTTTAGTCAGTAGTTGTTTATCAAATGAGGAAGATAGCTTCGCATCAACTGCGAGATACCACCAGTTATCTTTTGCAAAATCGCGACATTTCACCGCATCTTTTTCTGTCATGACTAAGATTCGACCATCAGCTAGTTCAGCTAAAGCCACCTCTTGGTAATCGCTATGATCATCAAAAGCTTGAACCTGCTCTACTCGATAGCCTCGTGCGAATAATGAATCAAAAAATCGCTGTGGATTACCAATCCCAGCCATAGCCACAATAGAGTCACTCTTTGTAGGAACTGAGCTACCATGATGCAGTGCAGACACAGGCAACCACTTGCTTGGCTCTAATGTCATCGCTTGTTCATTAGCAAGTGCATCACCACCATTTACAATTACATGGTCAACACAGTTTAAACGCCAAGCGCCTTCACGTAGAGGGCCTGCTGGCAGTAACATACCATTACCTAAGCGGCGTTCACCATCAAGGATCACCAGTTCAATATCTCGCGCTAACTGATAGTGTTGCAGACCATCGTCACTGATTATGATATCAACATCAAAGTCCGCTAATAATTTTTGTGCTGCATCTACGCGTTTAGCGCCAACAACCATCGGCACTTGCGTTCGCGCGACTATCATTGCGGGTTCATCACCAACACTATCGGCCGAATCTACTGGCAATACCGCTCTAACGCCGTCGATTTCAACGCCATAGCCACGGCTAATAACACCAGGCTTAAACCCTTGTTTACGTAGCAACTCGATTAAGTAGATAACCATTGGCGTTTTACCGCTGCCACCAACAGTAATATTACCGACAACAATCACAGGTACAGGAAGTTTAATCGCTTGCTTTACTCTGAGCTTAAACAGTTGTCGTCTTACACCAGTTATAAGCCTAAAGAGTAAAGACAAAGGCCACAGCACATACCTTATCCAGTGACCTTTATACCAAAGTTTATTAACCCAAGACTGCATTTAGCTTCCAAACTGCATTTGATATAGGTTGAAATAAACGCCCTGCTTTGCCAATAACTCTTCATGAGTACCTCTTTCAACAATTTGTCCCTGATCAACCACTAAAATCTGGTCAGCACTTTCAATCGTTGATAAGCGGTGTGCAATAACAATCGACGTGCGGTTTTGGCGCAAGTTATCTAATCCTTGCTGTATCGCTTTTTCAGACTCAGTATCAAGTGCCGACGTTGCTTCATCAAGAATAAGTACTGGTGAGTTACGTAAAATTGCTCTTGCTATCGCAATTCGTTGTCTTTGACCGCCCGACAACATCACCCCATTTTCACCGATTTGTGTGTCTAAGCCCTCAGGCATCGGCTCAATAAACTCCATTGCATGGGCAAGTGTTGCCGCTTCAATGATTTGCTCACGAGTAGCAACTCCAGGATAAGCATAAGCAATATTATTGGCGATAGAGTCGTTAAACAGCGTCACTTGCTGAGAAACTAAGGCAACTTGGCTACGCAAGGATTTAAGTTTGTAGTCATTAATACTATGGCCATCAAGTGTAATATCACCGGCTTTGAGGCCAGTGTAAAAGCGTGTGACCAAACTTGCTATTGTTGACTTACCCGAACCAGAACGACCAACCAATGCAAGCGTTTGACCTTGTTCAACTTTAAAGTCAATGCCGTTTAAGGCTAATTTTTCATGTCCAGGGTAACTAAAGTCAACATGATTAAATGCAAGTTCACCTTTGACACGCTCCACATCTAGCGTGCCTTTATCGCTTTCAGGCTCAGTATCAAGCAATTCAAATACGGTTGTACATGCGGCGATACCACGCTGAAATTCCGCGTTTACGCGAGTTAAATTTTTAATTGGCTGCAACATAGCAAGCATGGCCGCTAGAATTGTTGCGAAGGTGCCCGCTGTTAACTCACTTTTCATACTGTCTAGGCTTGCCGCATATAACACGAATGCTAATGCAAATGAGCCAATGATCATTACTAAAGGTTGGCTAATTGCCTGTGCAGTCGCAAGCTTCATAGTTTGATAACGGTTTTGACCGTTAACTTTCGCAAAACGCTCAGCTTCAGTTTCTTGGCCACCAAAAGACAATACGTTTTTATGGCCTTTAATCATCTGCTCAGTTGCTGCAGTGACTCCGCCCATGGCAGTTTGGATCTGCTTAGAGACCTTTCTGAAACGACGGCTCACCACAGTGATCACTAGACCAATAATCGGCCCGATAACCAAAATAACTAACGATAACTTCCAAGAGAAATAAAACATAATCGCAATCATGCCAATAACAGTAATACTGTCACGTACGATCGTAATTAATGCGCTACCTGACGCTCGTGCAATTTGTTCGGTGTCGTAAGTTACCCGAGAAATCAAATTGCCGGTGTTTTCTTTATCGATATAGCTAACAGGGAGTGTTAAATAATGCTCAAACACTTCTTGACGCATATCCATGATCACGCGAGCACTCATGTATGAAATACAATAAGTTGAGAGGAAGTTAGCAAGGCCGCGTAAAGAAAATAATCCAATCACCACAAATGGGGCTAATAATAAAACTTCGCTACTCGAATTAAAGCCAGCCCCAGTTCCAAAGTCTACACTGCCAACCCCACCAGCAACTCCGCTAGCAGCTTGGCCACCAAAGCCTTCATCAATAAATGGTTTAATCACTGCGATAAAGGTCGCATCCACAAGGGCATACATAGCTAGGCCAAAAATGGCTAAAGCGAGCACTGCTTTAAGGGGTTTTAAATAACCAAGTAAACGCTTAAATACAGTCCAGACTTCATTTTTAGGAGATGTTGTCATTGAGAAATTAACATATTGGTAAAAGAAGCATTCTACTCCGGATTTTGAATCTGACCAAACCTAAACACTTGGTTATACCAAAATGGTGCAAAATCCGAACGATATGTACGAACTTTCATAGTTTGCTGGTGAAATAACACACTAACCTGTCCTTGTTGGCCTACCGTAATGCTTGGGATTCGCTGTAATTGATAGCGCTCAACTACCTCTTTTTTAGGAAACCCATAACGATTTCGAAAGCCTGCTGGGAACACAACGAGCTCAGGAGAAACAGCCTCAATAAAAGCGGTTGTAGATGAAGTATCACTACCATGATGGGGAGCGACTAACAGTCGACTAGCTAGATTACGACTCTGAGAATAACCTTCTGCTTGTTGTTGAGCATTCATATTAACTAAAGCTCGCTCAGCCTGCTTTTCAATGTCTCCGGTTAACAGAACACTGCTGAAATCATCGCTGACTTTCACCACACAAGAGCCATTATTTCCAGCGAGTGCAACCTTTGGCGCCAATAATTCAATCTTTAGCTTTCCCCATGAAAACTGCTTAGGTCTACAATCAATTTGTGAGAACGACCAAAGATCTGAAACTAACAGGGCTTTAGGATAAGCCTTGCTGATAAGCCCTACTCCGCCAGCATGGTCATTATCACTATGGCTTATAATAATATAATCAATATCTATAATCCCCTGACTTAACAGAAAGGGTTCCAAGGCTCTTTGCGCATAACTAAAGTGCTCGCCATATCTCGCTCCCGTATCGTAAATAACCCCCCGCCTGTTATGCTCAATCACAACAGACAACCCTTGACCAACATCGAGCAAATGCACCTGCCAACGTTTATTATCTAAAGCGCTTCTAGCAAAAGAAGCTTTATCCAATGACCTCGCATAGTTAGCTACAACACTTAATATTAAAGGCAGTAACATAACAGACAACAATAGTCGCCAATACTTATGCTTAAAATTGAACATCAAATAGCAGCCTAGACTTGCCAAGATAAGGCCTGCTATAAGTTCATCTGACAGTATTAACCAAGCAAATCCTAAGTTTTCACTAAAATTCAGTAATGCCACTACAGGCTCCATTGCCCAAGCAGCCAAAACGAAAACACCGCTAACTGACATCCCAAGTTGGCTTAGCAACATAAAAATCAACAGCGACAATAAACATATTGGAATTAGTACCAAGCTAAACCAAGGAACAAGAATAATATTAATAAACAAACTAATTAACGACATGCCTTGAAAAAATATCGCCTGAATCACACCAAGTGCAATTGTCAAACGCCATTGCAACGACCAAAAAACCAAGATTGCTGTTTTTAACCTAATAACAGAACGTTTGATCATTCCTGTCGATCCTATCTTTGATATTTTTGTAATTGGTTTTCGTGAATCATAGCGGCTTACAGTGAGTAAAATTATGCTCAATGCACCGAAGGAAAGCCAAAAACTGGCACTTAATATACTTACAGGATCAAACAGTAGAATGATGAAGAGTGCATATAACAGTCGTTCCCAACTCGATGAATGTCGACTAAACGCGCTGAAGCATATATAGGCTAAAAGCATGATTAGAGCTCGCTGAGTTGAAACGGAGAACCCCGCTAAATAGCCGTAAAATAAGGCTCCACTAGCCGAAAAAGCTAAGCATAAAAGCCAATTACGGCGACTACTTATAGGAAATAATCGATATAAAACACGCTGGGAAATAAGTAATAACCATAAGGATACAACTGACAGATGTAGACCTGAAATAGCAAAAAGGTGTCCAGCTCCTGTACTGCGGAGCTGCTGCCACTCTTTATTAGTTATTAGTGACTTATCGCCAGTTAATAGTGCAAGCAACAAAGCATGGCTTGGATAAACGGCAAGCTCTGGCTTTAATCTAGCAATCAAATTCTCTCGATAAGACAAGTTCTTTGTCAGTAACTTGGCATCTTTGACGCTACCTTTGCCTATAATGTGTTTAGCAAGCAAATGCTTTTGTTGGTTAAAACCACCTTGGTTTAAAATACTGGTTATTGGCTTAGGTTTTATGGAAAACAACCAACGTTGACCAGGACTAACTTCGGGTGGTGGTTGCTGCCAGTATAACCGCAGCTTACGGTGCACTATATGGGGTGAAATTGAATCAATCAGGGTAATATCCACACTAATGCGGTCGCTGTTTGACTGAACTAATGATATGATTTCGCCCTCAATATCGAGCGTAGCGACACGTTCCCCGGTATTCCAGCCCATTAATAAAGAATAGAAAACGCTTATCCAGCATATTGCGAGTAAGCCTCCGGCGACAAACGGAAAGCGCCGACAGGCAGTAATAACCACTACGATTAAAAAAGGTAGGATGTATAGATTAACCAAGGAAGGCCAAAACATTGTAGAGACAATGGTAATGCAGTAGCCGCACATAAATCGATTCATAGTGAATTAAGTTAAGACAGCAAATAGAAGTTATGCCAAAAAAATTTATTGAAAGATTCATGCCCAACCCCGAGACATTGCGCGAACATAAAAATTTACGCATGTTTGGTGATCTACTCTTAAAGCCTAATTTATGGACGTTAAACAGACACTCCGCACCTGGAGCATTTGCCGTTGGTCTATTTGTCGCTTGGCTGCCGATGCCTTTTCAGATGGTACTTGCAGCTGCTCTAGCCATTTTATTTAATGTCAATTTGCCTTTAGCTGTGGCGCTAGTTTGGATTACCAATCCCATCACTATGCCACTCATGTTTTATGTGGCTTACCTTTTAGGAGCAACCTTGCTAGGGCATGAGCCACAAGCGTTTAACTTTGAAGCGAATTGGCAATGGTTCCAAGCCTCAATTGAAACTATCGGCCCGCCATTTTTATTAGGCTGTGTGGTTTTAGCAGGTGTTTTTTCAATAGTAGGATATCTACTCATACGTACATTGTGGAAATATTCAATACTCTTTAAATGGAAAAACCGCTACAAATAATCTCTACACCAAGTAACTCACTACTCTGCATTAAAAGTTACCGGCTAAGAATCAGCAACAAAAAAGCAGTCATTAAGACTGCTTTTTTGTTGCTGATTCTACTCTAAAATAAAGCGCTTACTTTACCTTACTTTTTGCCATTACACTCTTCATCGAAGGTACGATAGTTGTAGGATCAAGGCGCATTTGATACCAATTAATCCGCCAATCCAAATGTGGTCCCGTTGAGCGACCAGTTGATCCCACCTCAGCAACTTTATCGCCTTGCTTCACAACATCGCCCTGTTTCACGTAGAGCTTACTTAAATGCAAAAAACTCGAACTAACCCCATAACCATGATCAATAATCATAGTACCACCGGAATAAAACATATCAGAAACAGAAAGTGATATCACTCCATCTGCAGGTGCGACGACTACGGTACCTGTTTTAGCTGCAACATCGACACCGTAGTGCGGCGTGCCTGGCTTACCGTTATAGATACGCTGACTACCATACACACCGCTTATTCTGCCGGTTAATGGCCAGATAAAATCCTGATTGAAAGCGTCACTTGCCGTGAATTGAGCTCTTGCAGCTTTAACCTGTTTAGAATCCTTAGCCGCCCTTGCTTGCGCTTTTGGATCTGGTTTCATAATTTTTTTACTGATCCCAGTAATATTTTGGATCTTATATTGCTGAGTTTTCAGTTTGAGTGGCTTCAGCTCTGTCAATCCATCCGGATAAACAAGTTTTAGCATCTGCTCTAACTCTGCTTGGCGAGCAAAACCAAATGCAAATTCGCCTTGAGCATTTACCTTTAGTGGCTCATCATTTAAAAAAACCTGTGTACCTGGTTGAACCTGAGCACGCATTAACGCGCCTTGAATCAACTCTCCATTTAGCTCTACAGCCGCATTGGCTTGCAATGCTAAACCACCAAACACACAGCTAGATATGATCTTGATAAATACTCTCAAAGCGACTCCTTTTATGCTTTGCTTGTTTATTTAACACTGCGACTCGCAATAGCACCTTTACCCACACCTTCATAAGCAATCACTTTAAAATCACTGCTTGGTACTTTGTCTGAAAGCGTTTGCGCCATGTAATCTGCAAGCAATTCAACGGTTGTATCATGTGGCAAAATATCACAAAGATCTTTAGGCATAGCTAACTGAAAGTCACCTTGTGGCGCCTGATAATGAAAACCGAAATGGGTGTTATCATTTACTTCTGTTTGTGGCGATAACACCAACGTTTTAACTGATACTTGATCTTCAACTGTGCCAAGATAAATGTCATGCCAACGCTTGGCCCAATATTCATCCCATTTAGGTGCAGCAACGCCGTTTTCAAATACGGTTACCGGGCTGCGGTGCCCATGAGCAATACGTTGACAGTTACCATCGTGCTTTTTCAAACCATGACTATAATGATAAAAAGGTGCATCATGCAGCTCATTTCTGAGTGTAAGCGAAATCCCTTCAACATTTTCCGGTAATACTTCTTTCAATGCTTGCTGCAAAAACTTGTTCACACTTTCAAAATCAATAATTTCACTTGGAATAAGTGCAAATGCCTGCGATGGACACGCAAGATGGATGTCGCCTTTTTGGCTTGAAAAATCCATCCAGACACGATCGCCCTTTTGCTGCCAGCGTGCTTCGCTACAAGCGGTTGGGATCAACAAACGATGATCTGCGACATCGTCAATAGTGCTTTTAATGGTACGCTTCACTTTAGCAAAGTCGAGCACCATATTTTGCTCATCTAAACCACCATCAAGTAACACGTCAACAATCCAACTTTCCCCAACCATCCCTCTAATCGGACAAAGATAAGAAAAGTCGATTACGGTTAAATCTTTAACGAATAGTTGCATTTGCGCTCCTAGGTAGAAAAACAGTCTACCTGTCATAGTCCATACAGCAATGGCCGCAGGATGAATAAGATATACGCCAACCAGAGTTCTGGTTACGTTGAATATTGCAGTAGCTTACAACGAACCGCATTAACATTCGACTTTTTTAACACTGACTGCATTGTTTTAAAGCGAAGTCAGTTAAATACCCTGAATACGCCAAATCCAACGTAAAAACAGGTTAAATCTAAGCCAAAAGTTAGCTTAAATACGTGTGATACAACTACGCTAATTCCTTTTAATGCTTTCTCTCATGAAGCACTGAAAGATAATCATTCTTGTCAAATATTGAAAAAAAAGCCGAGCATTATTAGCTCGGCTTCATTTGATTCGCTCTAAACTCATGTTTTAGGCGCTTGCCAACACCAGTTTAAGTTACTCGCCCTTAAGGCGACGGTCTAACTGATCTTTTAAGTTAGCAGGTACGCCTTTAATAATAATAGTGTCTGAAACAGGATCATAAATAACGCGCTCGCCAAGGTGTTGACCATCAAAGCTTAATGTCACGCCACCGCCAGTACCTGAAAACTTCTTTAGCTGCCTGAGGGTTGGCTTATCCCCTGGAAACTCTTCTTCTAAGTCGTATGTACCGCCTTGGGCGAAATCATAAAACGAGTCCATACCTTGATCGGCTAATTCATCTGCCAAATCTTTGATTTGAATTGATGAACCTTCATCACAGCGTTCAGTACAATAGTCAAATACACGTTCACGAGCTTGTTGACGCTCATCTTTAGTTAATTCACTGTTGCCAACGAAATCTTCGACCGCATTCATTAACGATTTGTTTTGTGCTTTAGTGTTTACCCCTTCAACACATCCCATAAAGTCGAGGAAGAAATCAGCAACTTTACGGCCCGCACGGCCACGTACGAAAGAGATATACTTCTTCGAGTCTGGATCGGCTTGCCACTCAGTTAAATCAATACGAGCTGCTAACTGAACATTATTTAAATCGAGATGGGTATTTTGCGAAAGCTCCATATCATCAAGTACTGTCATTGACGATTTAGCGTTAAGCAAAGAGACAAATAAATAGTCACTAGTCATGTAAGTGTAGCAAGACAGCAGCAGGAAACCACCAGTGCTAAAATCATATTTTGACAGTTCTTCTTGCAGCAGTTTACCTGCTATGCCTGAAAACTCGACAAAGCCAAGCTCACCGGCGCGATATGTCGTTAGCGCTTCTTTAAACTTAGTATTCGCTTCACCGTCTTCACCATTAATACCGAAGTGACCAAAACCTTTACCCGCTTTAGTCGTGTAGGTTTGATGCAACTCTTCGAGCATCGCCTCAACAGCTTGGCTATTAAGCAAAGGTTGTGGACGTAATCGACAACTAAGTTGACCTTCACCATCTTGAGAAATGGAGTGGATAATTGCTTGTTCGACGTTAATACTCATTGAGCCTCGATAAAATTTGGCAAGGAATGCATGCAAGTATATCAACTGCTCGCATTCTAATTGTAAACGATTGATGTTTTTTCCAGTCAGTTAAGTTATAACTAAATAACGAGCCATAACAACCGATTTATAGTGCCGGCTATCATACCAGAGAGTACCAATAAATCTATATCTGTAGAGACTGCTATCGACGCAATTTGTGACCAGATATCGGTTGCGATATAGCGTGAGCGCTTTTAGCCATAAGCAAATAACCACAACCAATATACAAGCCTTATTGAATACGCGGCAGCCAAGTTTATGAGGTTTCAAGCCGTTAATATTTTGTGCCTTAACACTTAAATTAAAGACAAGTTCAATAACAGCAACGGTTGATGCAATGCTTACTCCTAAAGCTAATAGTTTAGGATTTAACTTCTGGTTTTATGACATAGCAAAAGCATGCAAAATGAAGATATTAAGCAGTGAAAAACAGATAGGGGAAAAAGTGCAATAAAAGTGCGGAGCTTCTTTAAAAAATCCGTTATTATATGCCGTTAATCAAGATTTAAAGTGAACATTTTTAATTATGGCTATTCAATCTAAATATTCTAACACTCAAGTAGAGTCAATTATTGCTGAATTACTTGCAGTATTAGAGAAGCACCAGTCACCAACAGACTTGAGCTTAATGGCACTAGGCAACTGTGTGACTCACCTATTGCAAAATAAAGTGCCTGCTGAAGCACGTCAAGTTGTAGCAGAGCAATTTGCTAAAGCATTGTCGCAATCAGTAAAATCTAACTAAGATACACCAATAGTAAGTAGATGTTCGTCAAGGCTAAAGCTTGCTTACCCTTGACAACACCTAAACAATAAATGGATCAACATGGTCGAGCGACAAAAACAGATTGGACGTGATCGCGTTTCACGCTTAGTAAGCTGGGGACATTGGTTTGCTTTCATTAATGGCTTATTGGCCATTATTGTGGGTTATCGCTACCTCGACACCATCGGGCTTCCCGAATCCTTTATTGGCTGGGGTTACTTAGTCATTAGTACCATAGGCCATTTTAGCTTTTTAGCTTTTATGGTTTATTTGGTGCTGATTTTCCCAGTAACCTTATTACTCCCCTATTCTCGTATCCTTCGGGGTTATGCCGCTGTTGTTGCGACGCTAAGCTTATGCTTATTGCTATATGATACTGTCATTTATGATGATTATGGTCTGCATTTAAGTCCATTCGTATTCGACCTTGCTTGGGCTGATTTGAACGCTCTGCTTCGAGGTACATCCTATATCATCACACCTATGGCGATTTTAGCGATAGAGCTAACCCTTGCTAACTTTTTATGGAAACGGGTTGAGAAGATCCGTAAGCGCAATATTGGCAATAAAGTCGTTGCCATTGTTGGGATCTGTTTTGTCGCAAGCCATTTAATCCATATTTGGGGCGATGCAGCAGAAGTCACAGAGATCACCCATTTTGACGATGCCTACCCGCTATCTTATCCAGCTACAGCTAAAAGCTTAATGGAAAGTTACGGCATAGAAGGCGCACAAAGCCATAAAGACCAAACGCCGCCAAAAGCAAGCTTAAAGTACCCATTAACACCAATGCAATGTATGGCAGACAGCAATCCAAACATTTTGGTTATTGCGGTGGATAGCCTACGTGCAGATTTAATTGATCCATCTACAATGCCATTTTTAGCGTCTTATGCTAAAAGCAATATGAACTTTACCCAACACCTTAGCGGCGGTAATCAATTTAACAGTGGCATGTTTAGCCTACTTTATGGACTACAGGGCAGCTATTCAGATGCCGTAGACTTACACTTTCAAAGCCCTGTATTAACCCAAGAGCTAGCAAACCAAGGCTACCAATTGGGCTTATTTAGCACCCAAGATACCTTAGCAGTACCTCAAGCTATCTTTAACGACTTTGAACGCATAGATGCCCAACATACGGATAGTTTTGCCAATTCAGATCTACAAACCATCAAAAACTGGAAACAATGGCAACAAACATTAACTAAACCTTGGTTTAGTCTAATCAATTTAAAGTCTCCAGAAAGCTACGACACTCCTATTGGTTTTTTAGGTATAAAAACCGTTAAGGCAGCAACTCAACTAAAGCCTGCACAAAAGGTTCTGTTTAACCAGTACCGCCAATCACTAAACTTTATTGATAAACAGATAGAACAAGTAGTCAGCGACCTACCCACTGAGACTCTGGTTATTATTACCGGTATTAATGGCAAAGTGTTTACCAGTAACTCCAATGAAGCTAGCGTAAACTTGTCACCCGATAGCATACACGTACCAATGATCATTCATTGGCCAAACGAAACATCGGCTAAACAAATAAACTATCGAACAACGCATAATGGCCTAGTACCCGCTATATTGACTCAAGCTTTAGGATGCTCGAACCCAGCATCAGATTACAGCTCAGATGAAAGCTTAATGCAGCCGGATGATAAAAGTTGGGTGTATGTGGGTGACCATCGTATTTTTGCGATATACCAAGAGTCAGAAATCACTGTTATTGATCGTCATGGAAAGTATCGGATCTATGATATTGACTACCGCAAGCGCTTGAAGAAAAAGTTAAGCGCCCCTGAACTCATAGAGGTTATGCGTGAAGGTCGTAGACTCTATGTGCACTAAAGATTACAAACTAAGCAATTGAATACTATGACCCCACGAAGAGCTTGCGCTAGTTATAATGACTTGGTACAGTGCTTGCTCTTCAGAATTCCCCTTGTTAACAACTGTTTCTGATGAGTATCTCGGGATATGGCCTAGTCCGGTAAGGCGCTTGTCTGGGGGACAAGAGATCACAGGTTCAAATCCTGTTATCCCGACCAAATATAATAAAAAAGCCAGCTGACTCAGCTGGCTTTTTTGTAACTATACGATTGTGACTATCAATTTAGCCTAAGCGCTTTGGGATGAAGACATCATTATATTGACGCTTCATCCCTGCAAACTTAATTACTCGTGACAGTCAGCACACTCTTTAATTGTTAAGTCAGGAGTATGGATCTCTTTGTCTAACTCGTGAGCGCTGCCCATATCGTGACAATCATTACATGTCGCGATGGTCGCTTCCATTTCGGTGTGCTCTTCAACATTAATTGTCTCGTGACAATCGGTACAGTTTACAGCCATTGCAGATGCAGAAAACGCTAGTGCAGCAACTAAAGTTAAATATTTCATACGCATTCCTTAATATCGGAGTTATTGCACTTAATAGTTGTTATATCACAGAGCTATTAAGGCTTTTATTGTGAAAGCTCACTGAAAATTAATCACTTAATCATTCTGTAGCCCATGCCTCCCATGATATGACTTAATCTTAATTGAAACTTAAATCTGGGTCTGTTGTTGAACAAAAGCTGAATGGCTTTACGATGACTTTTAAAGGATGTGAGCGAGGTCTGACATATGGCCAAATTTGGCATTTTATTTTTCAAAAAAATCTCAAATTGAACCGCAGTCAAATTTACTAATTCTTGAAATATAAATTTGATGCCTTTTTAGTCTACAAATTAACTTAAGAAGAGTTAACAGTTGCTATCGTCAACTAAAGTTAATAAATTGTAATGACTTTTTAGTTGTATTTTTCCTATTTAATTAATAATGGCACTGACTTTTACAGTTCCGCGTGAAGGCGAATTATTTTGCTAAAAATTGAACAAAATAGATTATTGTTTGCCACCGTTTTAGGTGTAGTCGGTTTTTTCATTAACCTCTACCCTATTCACCTATTTGCCAACGTTCAGTTGATTTTAGGTAACGTCGCATACGTTATTTCAGCCATCATACTTGGACCATGGTATGCGCTTTATACAGCAATAATCGCTGTTAGTGGGCTAATGGTTGCGTGGGATAGCTTGCATGTTTATTTTCTATTTGGCATTGAAGCTATCTTTCTTGGATTTGCTAGACGACGTGACATTTACGCTTTATACGCCAATTTTGCTTTTTGGCTAATACTGGGTATGCCTGGATTTTATTTGTATATATCGCTATTTACCGAACTTCCAACGACCCATGCAACCTTTATTGCTCTAAAACAGGGGATTAATGGTTTAATTTATGCCAGCATTGGCTCTTTGCTGATCATACTGACACCGTCATTTTGGCACTTTCAAAGTAAAGTCAAAGACAAGCAACGCCGAACATTTAACACTCAGTTGACGTATACATTTACCTTAGTCATAACGACAGCTTTATTGATGGCAGCATTAATGTTCAACAACCAGTTTATTGAACGCCAGCAAAGCTTAATGTACGACGCCATTAAAAACACTGCTAATAACCTCGCTTCTTCTACAAAGGCGTATTTAGCTGTACATTCAAGCGCAATAAACAATGCAGCCCAGTGGCTGAGTTTAAACGTGCATTCAGATAAAGATGAACAGATCTTACTATCGCAATTACACAGTAATTATCCAGGTTTCATCACTATGCTTATGGCTGATAGCGAGGCAAACATCGTAGCTGCAAGCCCAGCTTCGTTACTGCGAAAAGCTCAAACATCGCAAAAGCCACTCAATATTGCCGAACGCGATTACTTTATCGAAGCGTTTATTAATCAGCGAACCTATACCTCACCATTATTTCTTGGTAAAGGTTTTGGTAATGACCCTATTGTAGCTATCAGCGCACCACTTTATCGTCCAGAAAGCCCGCACCAACCTATTGGTATTATTGAAGGGTCTTTAGATTTGAATCAATTTAAGATCATTGATGAAATTGACAACAATAATCAAAACCAGTTCATGCTGCTACTCGATCAAAATCAACGAGTACTTTATGCATCTGAACAACTAAATTTAGCGCCGTTATCTGATTTTACCTTTTCGCCACATAACCCTAATTACATTAGTCCGTTTCCGCTAATCAATATCAGCCAGAATAACAATATGGCGCCGGAATATGTATATGCAAGCGTATCACTTGATAATGGCTGGCAATTGCTGATCCTCAATCCGTTTAGGCCATTAGTTGAATTGGTTGAAAACATGTATTTAACCACATTCGCGATGCTTATTGTGTCATTACTCATCGCTTTGTATCTCTCTAGAATCGTTAGTGCACGGCTTACTCGGCCACTTGAAAACATTGCTAGTAAATTTAGTACAAATTCAGATGATGCCTATATCGAGTATGCTGTCGATGAGGAGTCTCCTAAGGAAATTTATTCATTATTTCATCGGTTAAAGCAAAGTAAAAGTCAGCTAATTGGTTATCAGCTTGAGCTTGAAGAAAAAGTGGCTATCAGAACGATTGAACTCGAACACGCCAATAGCCAGTTAAAAGCCTTAGCAGAAAAAGATCCATTAACCGGCCTTTATAATCGTCGATACGCTGAGGACAAGTTTACCGCTGTACAGGAGCTTTGCCAGCGCAGTGATGAAGTTATCGCCATTGCGCTGCTTGATCTAGATAAGTTTAAATTTATTAATGACACTTACGGCCATCATAGTGGAGATTTAACCCTCAAGCTCGTCGCCAAACAGCTCCAACAAGACTTTAAACGCAACTCTGATATTATCGTTAGATATGGCGGTGAAGAGTTTTTATTAATAATGCCGCTTTGTAACGCATTAAAAATTGAGGAACATTTAGAGCACTTTAGAGAAAGGTTGTCGCAGCTGGTAATTGATGATCAAGAGGATAATCATCAATTTAATGTGACCACCAGCATTGGAGCGGTATTAGGCAATGGTACTTATAGTGCTTCACTAGAAGATTGGGTAAAACAGGCTGATATCAATCTATACCAAGCAAAACACTCTGGCCGTAATAAGTTGATATTTACGACATTGAAAGATACTAATGTCCAAGCTACTGAGCCACAATAATTTGGTCCATTTTCTTGAGCATATAACTGTGGAACGGATTCCACTTCTGCCTCATCATTTCACTCGCGGGCACTGTTAACACCCCTCTTTCACCTCTAGATGCTGCTATACCAATCTGAATATGCTGTTTCTTTTGATCGCCTACGGGGCCATATAACGGATCGCTTTTAGGAAAAGGTAGCGCTACATGAGATAAAGAATATACTTGTTTTGGCCAAATTAGTCCTAATTCCTGTTTGCTATCGTCATTTAATCTGCGGGCATGGATCTTACGAGTATCTGCACTTTCATTTTCAACCAAAGTAAATGTGAAATCATAAGCATCCTGAGCAAGCACTGCTTCGTATGGTAATAAAGGATCGTTTAGAATTAAGCTTAGATTCACCTTAGTACGATTAATATCAAACATCACCAGCTCATGACCAACATTAGGTAACTTTTGGTATAAACTGTTAACCACCGCGCTTGTATCAACTGTATCATCTGTTAATGATTGAAATGTCAGGATTGGCGCGAGGCCAGCCAGACGCTCTTTACCGAGTTGATTTATTAACTCAAGGTTATGCTCTGACAAACGGTAAACCACATCCCCCGCATTAACCGCAAATGAGCCATATTTAAACGGGTCGTATTCAGACTGAATACTATTCCAACCAAGTTTATCTAAACCTAAAATATTGCCCAGTCTTGCTTGCCACCTTGCTCCAGCAGCAACTGGAGGTAAACCAATAGCGGGCGAAAAAAGTACCATTGCAGCGTAATGTGCTTGCTTATTACTCGCGATTCGCTCTAATTCATGATTCAAGGCGAGCGCAGCCCCTGTTGAAAAACCCACAACATATAGCGGCTTATCGCCTAATGTTTGCTTCATTTGCTCTGTAGCAAGCGCTACCGCAGCCGCCATATCTTGCCAAGTTACCTTGGTTAATGCCGACGGTAAGGTTCCATGTCCCGGCAACCTTAAGCCCAACACATGTGCCTTGCCTTTATAATGTTTAGCAAAGTGAGACATGGCATAAGGAGAGTCTGACATTCCATGCAATAACAATACGCCATATTCAGCATCAACTTTTGACCACTCAAAGCTTCGATTCCAATCTTGAGACCATAATCCAGGATCAGAGTAACTCCCTCTTACATACCGATTCAGAATATCGAAATATTGAGGTTCTGATTGATTTTGATATACTTTTTTATCAAGCTCTACAAACAATTGCTCCTCAAGAGCAAGGTAATCAGAAAAGTTGTTTACCTCAGTTTTTACCGTATATTCCGACTGAAGATCCGTCGTATGCCAAAGAGATAGATCGGGGCGTGAATTAAGAAACCAAACCGCCATAGCAATCAATGCAATACTAGTTCCTACAGAAGAATAAAAAACAGCGAAGGCAAGGTGTTTAGTTGAACCGATTATAATGGCTTTCATAAAAGTCGCTATTCATCCTAAATACGCAATCTATTAAAGGTTAATTTACACGCCTTTCATCAGCGTAGTAAACATAAGGGCTTACATTGAATAAAAATAATAACATTATCGGCCAATCAACCGCGAGCAGGTGTTTTTACTTGCCATCGCCACCACTCTTAAATGATAGTTGGAGTATTCATACCGATAAGGCTATCAATCACCTAATTGAAATGAATGGTAATCACTGGCGTAAAATCCTCACCATTATGGCAAAAATATCTGTTAGCGATACTCAATGGAAACATTACCGCGAGCATCAATTACTCAAACGGAACGAATGCATTATTATAGGCGCCACACAGCTCGTTACTGGTGCAAAACAGCATTTCATTTGCGGCCAACAAAGTAGCGAATTATTACAAATCAACAATGCTAACTTCGCACCTTTAAAGGGGGCTGAGGGTTACCTTAGCCAACATAGCAAAAGCTCCATTTTTTTATGCCCTTACTTAGACTATCGCCAGTTTCCAAATCTGCACATTGATAACTTAAGGCAAGTACTAGGTTTACCAAGTCTGGCTTGAGCAATGCAATACGACATTAAAAAAGGCGCTAAAGCGCCTTTTTTAATAAGGTAAGAATACTAGTCATAAATCGTTGGAATTGGTGAACGTTTATGTTGTGTCACACGGTAGATCCCAACTAGTTTATCATTCACAAAGTTACTGACCTCTTTGCCTTCAAGAAAGTCATCAATCTGATCATAGGTTAAACCCAGTGCCACTTCATCTTCAAGCTGCGGCTTGCCTTCCTCTAAATCGGCGGTCGGCGCTTTAATCACTAAACGTTCAGGCGCGCCTAAAAAGCCTGCTAACAGGCGAACTTGACGCTTATTTAGACCAAACAAAGGAGCTAGATCACAGGCACCATCGCCCCACTTAGTATAAAAGCCAGTAATATTTTCAGCACTATGATCTGTACCGACGACTAAACCGTTGACTAAGCCAGCAATCTCATATTGAGCAATCATACGCATTCGTGCTTTGACATTACCTTTAACAAAATCGACTTTATTCACATCAGGTAATTCAATCCCCGCCGATTCAACTGCCGCAAGCGTTTCGCTATGAACGCCATTTACTCCTTGTTTAACATTTACGGTAACAAGTTTTGACGGTTGGATAAACTGACATGCCATCTGCGCTTCATCTTCATCTTTTTGGACATCGTAAGGCAGGCGAACAGCAATAAATTGGTATTGAGTTGACTCGGAATCAGCATTGAGCTCATCTACCGCTAACTGACATAAACGACCAGCCAATGAGGAATCCACTCCGCCACTTATTCCAAGCACTAAAGAGCTTGTGCTAGATTGCTTAAGTTTTGACTTAATAAATGCAACTCGTCTTTGTATTTCAAAAGTCGGGTCAATCGCCTTAAGTACTTTCATTTCTCTTAAGATCTGTCCTTTCACGTTTCACTCTCCAATGGCCAAAGGCATAAAATCGGATTCTATTATGGGTGAATTCTAACGATTATTCACGAGCTGATTGATAACAATCGTGTTAATTTATAATTATTAATGACAATGCAGCTTCAAAAATAAACACTAGCGCCGTTTCTATTACTTGTGGGACCGCAGAATACCAATCAGTATAGAGATTTGCTTCCTCAGCGAGAGTTGAGCCGTTTTGAGGCAATAAATGAAAAGCATCGTTGTTCTAGATTAAGCTCATTAACACAACATCAGAAGCGATCTGAATAGATTAATTTTTGATTGTGATGGTATTATAACTTTTAGGTTTTTAATGGATTATCAATTACTTTCCTCACTTGCAGTCATTCACTTAATTGCACTTGCAAGCCCTGCCCCTGACTTTGCTTTAGTCGTGAGGCTCTCTACCCAAGAATCTCGAGCAGCTGCGGTTGCATCAGCCTTGGGGATCGCGGTTGCTATTCTTGGGCATACTCTTTTGAGTTTAACTGGAGTGAGCTTAATTATTAAGAGCTCAGATCTATTGTTTACAGTAGTCCAATTAATTGGCGCTAGCTACCTTGGCTGGATGGGGATCGGTGCGATAAAGGCTGCGACTTTGCATTGGCGTGACACTGTAACGATTGAAACAAATTATAAGAAAGTAGGTGTAACCGTAAACAAAGGTTTTATGCAGGGGTTATATACCAATATATTAAATCCTAAAGCCTTAGTCTTTTTCATTACACTTTTCTCCACTTTAATTACCCCTCAGGTAACCTTAATAACCAAAACAATGGCCGCTTTGCTTTTATTTAGCCTGTCATTCTTCTGGTTTAGTTTTATCGCAATCGTACTTTCTAAACCTAAAATCCAACTTAAAATGAAAAAGGCCAGCCCGATAATCAATCTACTTACTGGTGTTGTGTTTGTCTCAGTGGCATTAATGATCATTATTGGATTAGTTAATTCTCATTAAATACTCTCCATTAAACAAGTTACACAGATTTGTCGCCTTAAGACATAGCGACAGTGCAAACAACACCTCGTTGAGTATTGCCAGCGGCATACTCAACGAGCGTGCCTTCTGCTAAACTGCTACAGACAATTGTTGATTAAAGATCTTATCACTATGCAACGCCCTCCTCTTCGCCAAGCCAAAACTATAGATAATGTGTTTAATAGCGCCTATTGGCACCTTGGCCAACAAGACTTCACGATTAACGAAATTCGTAGCAAGTTGGAGCGAAAAACAGATAACCAAGCTTGGATTAATACGGTAGTTGAGCGTCTTATTGAAAATGGCTTTTTAAAAAATGATTTTGATTTCGCCGTGCGATATTGTGAACTCGCATTTAGTCATGAGGTCGGTGCCAATGCTATCAAGCGAAAGTTACAATTACGTGGCGTAGCAATTGTAGAAATAGATAATGCTTTGGAGCAAGTTATCGACGAGCTGCAAATCGATAGTTTTGCAATGGCAAAGCAGCGACTGCTAACTAAATATGAAAGCTTTCACACAACCAATAAAGAGAAAATCTATTCACAGATGACAAATAAGGGCTTTACTCGAGAAGAAACTGAGCGTGCATTGCAACAGCACCCAGCTCGAGATACCTTGCGCAGCAAGCTCGCCATCAAAGCCGATAAAGCCGATTTAGCCAAAGAAATAATTAAACTGTATAACAAAGGCAAAGGTGAGTCTCTTATATTGCAAGAGTTAAGGCTACGACTGATAGATATATCTAACTTTGAACAAACTTTATATCAACTCAGCTTAAATGGTGAAGTTGATTTTTACCAAAGCTGTAAAGCAGAATTAGCCAAAAAACGTTTTGATTTATCAGACTATAAGCAAAAGTCAAAAGCCTATGCTTACTTATCCCGTAAAGGCTTTAATAGCGATGAGATAAAAGAAGCCATCCAGTCTGATGACTAAATGTCATTAGTGTGAAGCCACCTATAGAATACCGCTTATGATTTCACGTAAGCTTTAACCACTTGTCTTTTCAAACATCATTTCAAAGGTGAAGTCTAATGTGGTGGCGTATCATTCTCATTTGTTTAGCGTATCTTCTTATCGGTGCACACTTTTTACGTTTTGGTCAAACAGAAGCCTGCATAGCCTTTGCCTTAAGTCCATTGTTGTTATTCATTAAAACCAATTGGGCCACGAGACTACTGCAATTGGGTCTAATTGCTTCTGCGTTATTAGTATGGGGAATAAGCAGCTTTGAATACATACAAATGCGGATCTTAGCTGAAGCGCCTTGGTATCGTTTAAGCGCAATCATGGCTGGTGTAATTGCATTCACTCTGCTTGCTGCATGGTGCGGTAATGGCATCATTGCTCTACGTAGCCAACGTAAAATTTTTAGTTAATATTTCTAACAATAACTAGCGTAATAATTCTGTTTATCATTACCTTAATAGCATTAATGACTACAGGCAGATTGCGCGTTATTGTCGGCATACAGAACGCGTCGACTAACAATATCTACAGCAATATTCACCAACGCAGTAACTAACATTAATACCAACGCCCCATTAAAACGGATCTCTGAGAAGTTACTGTCGATATAAAACCCTAAAGTTGCAATACCAAGCATTCCTAAAATGGCCGTTTCACGAAGTATGACTTCAAAACGATAAAACAGTAACGCCATTGTATTGGGATAGATCACTGGTAAAATCTCATAGGCATATCCATCCAGCCTGCCATTGAAATGGCTAGACACGGGCACATCATCGGCATGGCGTAGGGTTAAAAACGCAATAAGTGCACCATTATGTATTGCAAGTGCTAGCATGGCAGGCAACATAGATGGCCCTAATAGCAGCATAAAAACAAAAGCAAAAATATACTCTGGTACAGAGCGAAAAATTAATAAAGCCAAACGATTAAATTTAGCAATCCACTTACCGCTAAAACGTTTATCACTGAAGCTACTACCAATAATTGCCAAAATATGGCTCATTCCCAATGCTGTAACCGCTAACAATAACATGCCAACAACGCCAGGCAGGGCTTGCTCACACAGTAGTTCCACCAGCCAATTTAAGAAATCTCTGAATAGTTCCGCCACAGCGCCGTAGTTATCTGTTAGCAATGCATCTTGCAATTGATTACTTTGAAACATTGGCGGCAAAATATCTTGAGTCAAAAACCGCCAAATTAAACGACTGTCGACCACAGGGATGCTAGGTAGGGCCCAAATAGCGCCAACTACATATAACGGTAGAAGCTTTAATCGCCCCCAAAACGGGATCGTGCCAATTAACCCAATAAACAATATCAACAACGCGGCGCCTTGTTGGTAATACCCCTGACGAAAAGCGGATTCTAAATAGAAACCTAGCGTCGGCATTCCCACAAAACCAAGAACGGCACTACTTCTTAATGCACACTCGAATCGATAACGTACATAAGCCTTAACCGGTACCAATACGTGAGCAACTCGACCATATAAATATCGACTTATTCGGTCAGTATTGCTAGGAAAAGTTTGCAAAGTGGTTGTCGGTGCTTGGCGTAAAATATCACTAAACACCCGTGCAAAAGTTGCCCCATAAGGCAAGGCTATAGCCAAAATACCGGTAATAGGCGAAAGTCCAAAGATCTGCAGAAAAAGCAGCGCCCAAAAAATCTCATGGATTGAGCGTAGAAATGAACATACGGTCGCAACTAACGGCTTGTGGTAGAGAATGGATAACGGCGCTCCAATAAATAAAGCAAGACAAATACCGAGCAAAGCAAAGCTGATGGTTTGCCATAGTGCCTCAAATAGGTATTCTGTCGCGAAGAAGTCTGGCGTTACAAACCCTGTAATGATAAGTAATAACTCGTGCCATGGATCCAAAGCGATAATTTCGGTATCTGCAAAGTAAAAACAGATCCCAGCCAACAACCATAGGATCAAAGTGACTTTTTTCCAGTAGCCAATAAAGTTGATTTTTGTTGTTATTAGCGTTGCTAAAGTTTGCAAAACTACGGCTGTTTAACCAAGTTAAACTTCGAATATGCTTCAACTTTCGTTACCATTGGATGCTGTTCTTGTAGCTGGTAAAAGTCTTTTAACATCGTTGCGTTGAGATTTTTGCTACTGCAGTCGAGTAATTTCTTACCCCCTTGCAAACCAATAACGCGATCAAAATTCGCCAGCGCCATACTGGTATCATGCAAAACCATAATAACGCTTTCATGTGCAGCGAATACGTGCCTAAGTAATCGTTGTCCCATAATGGGGTCGACGGCAGAAAATGGCTCATCACCAATAAATAGTGACTGCTGCTGAAATAGCGCACGGCCGAGTGCAACACGCTGCCTTTGCCCACCAGATAAATTGACTACATTTTGTGTTATCGGACAATCTAATTCGAGCGTATCCATAATTGTACGAATTTGCAGTTGCGGCTTGTTGAATGGTAAAGCCAAATTGATGAGGTTATACAGCCAAGAATGTCGGTCAAGTGCGCCCATAAAAATATTATGGAACACACTTAAATTTTCGACTAAACCCTGCCTCTGTGAACAAAGCGCTGCGGTTGGTCGCAGTAACTCATAGATATGATGTACTAACGTTGATTTACCACTACCAGATGGGCCAATAATAGCCACCTTCTCCCCTGCACTAATACTTAAGCTATCGATGTTTAAAACCACATTATCATCAAAGCTAACAACAAGGTTGTTTAGCATTAACATGGGTTAATCAATCAAACCAATCGCTTTGGCGACATCTTCAATGGGCTCATAATCTTGATTATCTGCAGGAACAAATGACTGTCTCGGGAAGCTTTTTAATAAACTAGGATCGGTCATACCTATCAATGCAGATTCAACCTTTTCGGCAAAGTCAGCACCAAAGCGAGTATCTACATCGCCTCGAATCGTCCACTGGTAATCAGGGTAAGCAGGACTTTCCCAAATGACATTCACTTTATTAAGATCCACTTTACCGTTAGCGACAGCACTTTCCCACACTTTATAATTTACTGCACCAACTTGATAGACACCCGCCTGAACTTGCGCAATAGTGCGGCTGTGGTCACCAGAGTAGCCTATACGCTTAAACACATTCTTACTATTTTTGCCTAGATTACGCTCAATAAAGAACTGCGGCATTAAACGTCCTGAAGTAGAGTTTTTTGACCCAAACGTGAAGGTGTAACCATTCAGATTAGGAAAACTGTCACTAGCAACAATTTCAGCCGAAGCGTGTGCGATAAAATAGCTTTTAAAGAATTGATCTTCATAACCTTGGGCGATGGCACGAGAGTCACTTACAAGGCGTCTAGCTTGAACCCCTGATAACCCACCAAACCAAGCTAATTGCACTTGATTGTTACGAAAAGCAGTAACGGCAGCAGAATAAGATTTTACCGGAACGTATTTAACATCTACGCCCAATTGCTGTTGCAAATAAACCGCGACTTTGTCGAATCGAGTTCTCAGTTGGCGTTCATCTTCATCGGGAATAGCAGTAAATGTAAACGTCTCGGCCATAGCACTTGGGATGACAAATAACATAGCCAATACCGTCAATCGCTTAATAAGCGACATATTCTAATCCTTTAACTCGCAAAATTTTACGTAACCTTAACGAAAAAGCAGCAATAAACCCAGTGATAACCACATAAAATAACGCCTAAGCGGTAATTAGTTTGAGTTTATAGGTCAATATCACGCTCTAGTTCATAAAAACAACAGTAAAACAGCTTACTCGGCAAAGTTCAGCCATTGTTAAGTTTATAAGGCGTAAACTCTTTATTGTTAAAACACATAGTTGGCAGTTACAGTAATTCTGCGTAAACTAATCTGTATTAAATTCAAGGATATTTTGATTATGCGAATATTAGTTGTTGAAGATGATCCCATTCTATCTCATCACCTCAAAGTGCAATTGAGTGAATTAGGCAATCAGGTTCAAGTGGCATTAACAGCTAAAGAAGGATTTTACCAAGCAACCAATTACCCGATTGATGTTGCGATTGTTGATCTAGGCTTACCTGATCAAGACGGAATTAGCTTAATCCAAAGTCTCCGAGATCACGGTCTTAAAGCGCCGGTACTGATCCTTACAGCCCGGGTAAATTGGCAAGATAAGGTAGAAGGACTAAATGCCGGTGCCGATGACTATCTAGTTAAACCTTTCCAAAAAGAAGAGCTAGTCGCTCGTCTTGACGCCTTAGTGCGCCGAAGTGCTGGTTTTGTAAAACCGCAAATCACCAGCGGTCCACTTGAGATAGATCTAGCTGCTAAGCAAGTTACTCTGAATAATCAACCTATGGAAGTCACCGCGTTTGAATACTTGATATTAGAGTACCTCATGCGTCATTGCCATGAAGTCGTAGCTAAGCAGCGCCTTCTTGATGTGATATACGGTGATAAGGAAGGCGATCCTAATACCATTGAGGTGATGGTCAGCCGTTTACGCAAAAAACTCACTAAAGACGGCCTTGAAAACCCAATTGCCACTATCCGCGGCCAAGGATACAAATTCAACCTACCATGCAGTTAAGTTTTAAACCCAAGAAACGTCTGCTCACGCGGATGTTTCTCACTTCGTTATCAATCATTGCATTGGTTGGTTTTGGCCTTGCTTGGATGGTCAATATTCTTCATGCACAAAATAGTTACAATGAAGAAACAGCTCAGCTGATTGCAGAAATTCCGAAGGTCGCAGCTGAATTACGCGAACACGACCTCATTCCCGACAATAGCGATGAATGGTTAGAAGATAACAATGCAACACAACGTTACATTATTGCGAGTTGTGACAGTACATTTAACCAAGTATGGACTTCATCTTTAGCCGTTGATCGTGGTCTATTCGATACCTGTGAGCGTTTTAATGAAATTCGCAATAGCTCACCGCCCTATTATCTATCCTTAGCCGACAGTAAGGGCTACTTTGTTTACCTATTATCGCTTGATATTGCGAATAACAAATACAACCTACTCGTTCTCAAAGACGCTGAAAAACTCGAGCAAGAATATAGCAAATTTAGCCGACTCACCTATATTCGTCTGGCCTTTGTATTAGCGCTAGCTTTGGTGTTGCTGATCAGTGCAGCTTATTGGGGAATGAGACCATTAGTTCGCCTTAGAAACGAATTACAATCAGTTAATAGTGGCAAGTCAAAATCCTTGTCTGACGGCTATCCGGTAGAGTTGGAAGGCGTAACTCAAGCACTCAACCAACTACTAGTACAATCGAGTGCTCAGCAACAACGTTATCAAAATGCCATGAACGACCTTGCCCACAGTCTAAAGACTCGCTTAGCGGCAGTGCACGCAATTACCGATGATCGTACCTTAGATAAAGAAGCCTGCAGCGAAAAGATTATGGAGCAGGTGAGCCAAATGGATCAATTAGTAAAGTACCAACTTAAACGTGCCATGCTTGGTCGAAAAGGCCTAAAGCAAGAGCAAACACAGATTGCGCCTTTAGTTGATCAACTTGCACAAATGCTATTTAAGGTTTACCGCGACAAACAAGTGAAATTCGAAGCAGTGATCCCTACCGAGCATGTTTTCCCTGGAGACAAGGGAGACTTAATGGAACTCTGCGGTAACTTAATGGAAAATGCATTTAAACTATGTATAACCACAGTAAGAGTTTCGTCTTATTATAATGATGCTGGTGAGTTCGAATTGCTTGTTGAAGATGACGGACCGGGTGTTGAAGAAAGCATTCGTCAAAATATTATTCAACGTGGCGTACGAGCAGATACACAAAAGGCGGGGCAAGGAATAGGTCTTGCGGTCTGTAATGAGATAGTTATAAGCTATGGTGGACGACTCAGTATTGAAACTTCAGATCTTGAAGGAGCCTGTTTTAGGATCTCTATTCCTATCTAGCTATGTCAATACAAATAGGGCTAATGTGCATCTCAAAATACACCACTTAGCCCTTAACAAGTATCCCCGTTCATTGGCTATTTCGCAGGCTGATATAGCTGTTCAGCACGATTGAACATAATCCAAGATGTCGCGATATATTTATCATGACTCCTTGGAATGTTACCTCGATGAGAGTGGGTAAAACTTGCAGGGGCTATCACCATAGTACCTTTTTTCGGTTTTATCTTTTTATTCTGGTAATAAAACTCTGTTTCGCCCCCCTCTTCCACGTCATTAAGATAATACATATACAGCACAACTCGGTGTAATGCTTCGTTATGGCCTTGTTGTGGAAACTGCTCTGAATGCCAATGAGGATAGCCTCCTTTACCTTGCAAATACTTTTGGATATTGATATTGCCACTACGATATAGATATTTAACTATCGCTTCGGCGCGTCCCTTGCCAAATTGCTGGTAATTGTCGGGAGTCAAAGTCAAGGATTCGCCTTGTTCACCCGCAACATTAACAGCAACGGCCCCCATTAATGCCATGGCATACTTGTCAAAGTACGCTGTCGCTTGCTTAAGTGTATAACCGAGTAATTGATTTTTAAGCGCACCTAAATCTTCATGAGAATCTAGCATTAAGTCTAAACTGACCTTCTTAGTCTCATCTACCCCACCACCAGTTCGACCAGCACTCACGCCATTGTGATTTTCAAAGCGGGAAATTAATTCATCACAAAAAGCATCAGGAAGAGCATTTGGGTATATTTCTATGAAGTCCATTTGACGGTTCTCAGTTTCGCAACATGTGTAAATATTATCGTTAAGTAATTGTAAATTATATAACTTGGAGTAAAATAGCAAATAGAGAAAGTTTTAATATAATTCCCATGACAAAAAGTTGTAAAGTCGCTGTAGCCCAACTGCAAATTGGTAATTTTGTTAGATTACCTATTGCATGGAAAGACCATCCTTTCATTTTCAATAGTTTCAAAATTAAGCAACAAGCGCAGATAGAGCTAATAAAAAATCTCGGTCTCGACTTTGTATTTGTGTGTCCAGAGCGCAGTGACACTCTGCCACTAACCTCCTCGGAATCTCAGTGCCAATCAGACATTATTGATAACAACCTTGAGCAATTATCATCTGAATTAAGCCGTCAGAAAGCGAAAAGTATTGATGCGCAGCAATCATTAAGGCGTCACTTACAAAAAACTGAAAAACACTTCATTCGTAATGTTGCAATGATGCGTAACCTAATGAACAAGTTACGCAGTCGGCCTCTTGCAGCAGTCAATGAAGCCCAAGAGCTTATCCATGATATGTGTAATCAGTTGCTTACAGATGATAAATTAGTGCTGCACTTAATGGCAGATGCAAAAAGCGATGAGAGTATTTACTATCACTCGCTAAACGTTGCAGTTTTATCAATGTTAATTGCAAAAGAGCTAGAGTGGAGCAGGAAAGAGATAGAGATAGTCGGAATTGGAGCCTTGTTTCACGACATAGGAAAATTGAAAGTACCTACCCAGTTACTTCGTAAAACAGCGCCGTTAACTCAAGCAGAGCAAAACTATTTTAATCAACATCCAGCAATGGGAGCCGAGCTCATTGGCGCAGCAGAAAACTTTCCAGAACAAGCACTACCAATTATATTAAATCACCATGAGTTTTTAGATGGTAGCGGTGTGCCTAATGGATTAAAAGAGCCTCAAATAGACAAATTAAGTCAGCTAATCTGCGCTATTAATACCTACGATAATTTGTGCCATTCTGATCGCAGTAAAAAAGCTAAAACCCCTTATGCAGCGCTCGGCTTCTTGTATAAAAACTATCAAAACCAACTTAACCAACAAGTGATAAATCGCTTAGTGAAAATGCTTGGCATATATCCACCAGGCAGTATTGTTGAACTTAGCTCAGGCCAATTTGCCATGGTCATGTCTGTTAACTTAAGCAAACTGTTGCTGCCTAGAGTACTGGTATACGATCCTACAGTCCCAAAAGAGCAAGCACCTATAGTCGACTTAGCGAATGAAGGCTTAACCATTGTAAGGTGCTTGCCTATAGCTGCACTGCCATTGAAAGTCCTTAAATATCTAGATCCTAGAGATAAAGTTAGTTACTTTTTTGGCGCCGAAAAGTAAACTTTTACACCTGACAGCAAGCTTTACAATCACTGTAGACACTAAAGCCTGACATTAAGCTATAAAACTGGTTTCTTGCTGAAATCCCCCCGACTGACTAACTTTAATAGTAGGTTTTGACGTCGGAGGGAATGCTTATGACTGAACTACCAAGTTTTGATAAATTACTGTGGTTGGCACAAAATGCGCCAAAGAAGTTAGATGCTTTACAGAAAAAATTAAGTCAAGAAGCCATTGCGACAAGTAATAAGTCAAATCAAGCTAACCTCAATTCGCTATTGAATGATTTAGATAAACGCCTAGCCCTTTGTAAAAGCCCGTACCAACGCTGCCAACTTGTCAGTTGTATGATGTTTCAAAAACTAGGTGTGTTAAATAAAATCTATAGCCAACCACAGCATTTTTTGGAGCAAAAAGCCGATATTGTGGCTTTTTCAAAACAACAAAATAAAATATAGCCTTAAACGACAAGCAAGCACATATTTAAAGGGGTTAAAATATAAAAGCCCGCTAAAGCGAGCTTTTATATTATTAGGTCAAGGCTAGCTTTTATGATCCAAAGCTAGCTACCCACTTATAACCAACCTTTGCGTTTGAAGAACAAGTAGGTACCGGCTGCACTTCCAAACATCATAGCAATTGCCATTGGGTAACCAAAACGCCAGTCAAGTTCAGGCATATTTGCAAAGTTCATTCCGTAAGAGCTTGCAATTACCGTTGGTGGCAAGAAGACGACTGCCGCAACGGAGAAAATTTTGATGATCTTGTTTTGCTGTAAACCACTAAAACCCATTGCAGCGTCGAGCAAAAAATTCAACTTATCAAAAATAAACTGACTATGAGGCATTAACGATTCAATGTCAGACAACATTTCTCGTAGATCTTTAAATTCTTCATCAGATAGCTGACTACGATAATATTTCTGCATAAATCTAAGTGAGCGCTGAGTATCGAGCAGACTTAAGCGAATTTTTCCATTTGAGTCTTCCTGACGAGTGATAAGTTTAAATACATTATCTAACTCTTCGTTTTTAAAGACTTCTTCACTGATATTCTCAAGAACAGTGTAAACGTCCTCAATCAGATCTGACAGATAATCGACTTTAAGATTAAATAGTTCTAACAGCAAAGCCACCGGCGTAACAGCTTCTATCTTACCGAGTCGAAGGTAGTTACGTAGTAAACGAATAAGGCCTACGTCCTCATCACGAATCGTCAACAGAAAGTTTTTCCGCAAATTAAAAGAAACGTTAACTCCTTTTACATCTTGACCAGCTCGCTGCGGAAATAAGGAGTTAATATGCAAGCCATCATGGTTTTGATAAAAGCGAGCCGAAGCTTCAATCTCATTGATATCTTCTTCATCCGGCACGTCTTCAACAGAAAAGTGACTTAACCACTCTCTTTCTTGTTCATCAGGCTTATAAAGGTCTAACCAAATAATGCCGGGAGGGATATTGTCCTTGATGCTTAATTCAAAAATCGTAAGTTTACGATCCTCATAGGCATAGGCTGTAATCATAGCTCCTCCTTAAAAACGCATGTAGCAATTATTCTAGATATAAAACGTGCGCTATTCTAACCTATAAAGCCATGGTGCATAGATCTAACCCTAAGAAAACGTACAATTATTACTCTGTTACACTTTTAGCGACGATTATTCGCTCTTGATTGCTTAATCTGATACGAATTCCGTTAACAGTTGTTAGTTCATTGCTAGTGATATCTTTCTTTTTGACTTGATAAACCACTGACTCGTCACTCATAGGTGACACAATCGTTACACTGACAACTTTATTGCCATCACTCCAATCCCAATACCAATAGCCAGCAGTCGCAGTAAGCGACAAACTGACCAGTATATAGGCACCAATACGCAGTTTAATGTTCTTACCTAATTCTTTCGTACTTGCCCGCACACCTTTTTCTCTAGGTTTCCGGATATAAACCATCGCACCGGCGATTATCAGTAAGGTAATTAAAATTTTCGTGAGCACTTGCTTTCCCTCTGCGATGTTTACATCAATTATACCTACATATAAACAGATAAACTGCTACCCATATCCAAGCATTGTCATACGAGTTCGCAATAAAATCATCTTGCTATGCAAATTTCACATCATTCTGCTATAAAGAAGACATTAGTACATATTAGGATCCAAAATGAATCGTTATTGTCTTGCACTGTGCAGTTCAGCGTTGTTATTAACTATGCCGGCATTCGCCGATGTCGAGCTATCTATGCCATCGAACTCAGAACTTCTTGTCGTCAACGGCAATGAAGTGAGTACTCAAGATACGCTGAAATTACAAAATGGCGTTAATCAAATTGCATTTCGTTATACTGGACGCTATCAGAATCAAGGCTCGCAAACACAATTTCAGTCCGATGTGATTATTATTAAGTTTAATGAAAAAAATGCCGAACTGGCACTAACATTGCCACGTATTCGTTCTAGCAGTGCAGCAGACAAGTTTAACCAATCACCAAAAGTGATGTTAGTTGATGCCAATGATCAAAGCATCCACTTTGAACAAGGTAAGTTAATAAAAGAAGGACTACAGTTGGGTCGTGATTACGCTGAGGAAATAACAGCTTACAACCTAACAGAACAAAGTGCGTCGTTGCAGTTACAACCTGAGGGGTTCGCAGCAACTCAAATCGTAACTGCACCTATTGTAGCGTCTATAACTCAAGCTCCTCCTAAGCCAAACATGCCGCCAGTAGAAAAATCGGAACAAATCAATGTTGGTCAAATGCTCGATTTTTGGTATCAACAAGCCGATGAAGAAACCCGGGAGGCATTTAAAAAGCGTATCGAAAGCAAGTAGTACTTTAAACGCTGAGCTAGTCAGAAAAGCGTAAACCGCAGTGTTAATACTGTCGCGGTTTACGCTTTGCCATTAAAAGAAATTAACTTCATGTTTGTTTCGATAGCTCACTATTCATATAGACATGTAACGACTGAATAAGAGACTGCTTTTCAGCTGTCATTTTTTGCGGATTATAGATGGCACAGATGTGGGCGTGAATTGGCTCCTTAAGTTCAACCAACCGAATATGTTGCCAATTCTGGCGACCAAAACTTTGTGGCACAATCGCTACGCCAGCCTGACTTTCAATGACATTCATCAAGGTCATTGGCTCTACCACTTCTTGCACTATATGTGGAATAAATCCCGCTTTTACGCAGTGATTAACCACTAACTGCGATGATGCGGAGTTTTTTTGGCTCATCATGACAAATTTTTCATGACTGAGCTCAGGTAAACTCAATTGCTTTTTTTTACTCAAATCATGTTTATCTGATAGCGCTACCCACATCGACTCACAATACAAGTTACACGACTCTAATGGGTTAATGTCTAGGGTATCTGCATAGCGAACAAAACCAATATCAATCTCATTATTAAATAACGCAACCTTTTGTTTTTGAGGCGATAGCTCAATAAACTCAAAGCGAATACTTGGATAATCAGCTTTTAGCTGTTGGCAAGCATAACCAAAACCAGCCCAAAATGCTGAACTTACAATTCCTAAACGCAGGTGTCCTTGAGTCTCACGTGCATATTGGGTCACTTGATTGATTGAGCGTTCCATCACATCAAAAATTGCTTGGCATTCATCACGCAATAATTTTCCTGTTGCAGTTAACTGAATACTCCTTTGCTCGCGGTTAAATAGCTTTACTCCTAATACAGCCTCTAAATCCCGCATCTGTGCACTGAGTGGTGACTTTGAAATATGCAAGCGCTCTGCTGCCTGAGTGAGATTTTGGCTGTGGCTAGCCACATAAAAATACCTCAGCATTTTCATACTGATCCTTTCAGCCCAATAAAGGCTTTTTATGTTTAGAGGAGCAGTACTTGAGTTATTGTTCACAAATTTTAAATCCGGTTATTTATAAGTTTTATTCAGGTATTGTGCCGTCTTTAATCAAAAATATATTTTTTCGATGCTTTAATTATCGGATTTACGACAGCTTTATACATTAAACATCTATGTGCCGAAAAACAGCACATTAGAGCCATTTTTAGCGATTTTAATCAAAATCGCTAGCGAATATCGTGAGGCTAATAACAAATCCATTTAGGAATATAAAAATGTCTCTGTACGATCCAGTCCCAAACGCTGTAGCTACCATCGAAAAATGCAAGCCAGGCTTCAAACCACAAATCGCCATGATCTTAGGCTCTGGCCTAGGAGTACTTGCTGACAAATTAGAAGATAAAGTTAGCATTAGTTATGAAGAACTAGATGGCTTCCCTGTCAGCACTGTTGAAGGTCACAGCGGTGAACTTGTATTGGGTTACCTAAATGGTGTACCAGTTGCCTGTATGAAAGGCCGTGGTCACTTCTACGAACATGAAACAATGAAAGTAATGACGACACCAGTTCGTACTTTCAAAACGCTTGGTTGTGAAATGCTACTTGTCACAAACGCTGCTGGTTCACTTCGCCCTGAACGCATCGACGTTGGCTCTTTAGTCATATTCTCTGACCACATCAATACAATGCCTAGTACGCCAATGACAGGCCCAAATGACGACAAGTACGGGCCTCGCTTCTTTAGTCTGGCTAACGCTTATGATAAAGATTTGCGTGAACAAGCTGTCACTATCGCCAAAGCTGAAAAGATCAACGTTAACCAAGGTGTTTTTGTTTCTTACCCTGGCCCATGTTTCGAAACGGCGGCAGAGATCCGCATGATGCAAATCATCGGCGGCGATGTAGTGGGTATGTCTGTTGTACCTGAAGTGATCTCTGCAGCACATTGCGGTCTACCAGTACTAGCTATCTGTGCAATCACCAATATGGCTGAGGGCTTAGGTGATGTGAAACTGTCACACGAGCAAACATTAAAATGCGCCAAACTCGCTGAAAGTGATTTCCTAAAACTGATTAATGCGTTTGTTAGCAGCGTTAAAAAATAAAGGACGACAGTTATGATGTTCATGGGATTCGTTGGCATGCTAGTGCTTTTAGGCATTGGTGTTGCGTGTTCTGTAAGCCGCCGCTCGATTAAATTACGCACTGTTGGTGCGGCACTAGGTTTACAAGTATTAATCGGCGCATTTGTCTTGTATGTGCCATTAGGCCGACAAGCACTTGAGTCAATGTCACACGGTGTACACGTCGTATTAGATAGTGGTAAAGCTGGTATTCGCTTTCTGTTTGGTAACCTTGTGAACTTCTCCGTAGAAGGCATAGGTTTTGTCTTTGCATTAAACGTATTACCACTTGTTGTGTTCTTCTCTGCACTTATTGCTGTTTTATATTATCTAGGCATTATGCAGTTTATCATTCGCATCATCGGTGGCGGTATGGCCAAAGTACTTGGTACTTCGCAGCCAGAATCAATGTCAGCAGTATCAAACATCTTTGTTGGTCAAAGTGAAGCGCCACTCGTTATTAAGCCTTATATGGCAAAAATGAGTGACTCTGAATTCTTCGCGGTTATGTGTGGTGGTATGGCATCTGTTTCAGGTACTGTACTAGCTGGTTACGCGATGATGGGCGTTGATATGGAGTACTTGCTAGCCGCATCATTTATGGCAGCTCCGGGTGGCGTTCTGTTTGCAAAACTTATCTTGCCTGAAACCACAACACCTACATACAGCATGGATAGCAAAATCCAATTTGATGAAAAGCCTCCAGTAAACGTACTTGCAGCTGCAGGTGAAGGCGCCGCAAGTGGTCTTAAACTTGCTGCGGCTATTGGTGCCATGCTGATTGCTATGATTGGTCTCGTTACACTTGCCAACAATTTACTCGGTAGCCTTGGTGATGTTGTCGGCATGCAGTTATCACTAGAAGGGATCCTAGGTTGGATCTTTGCACCTCTTGCATTCTTACTGGGTGTTCCGGCTGCGGATATGGCGATTGCTGGTTCTATGATTGGTAAAAAACTAATCGTTAACGAGTTTGTTGCTTATAGCGATTTAGCCCCATACCTAAAAGAAAATGCCCAAGTTACTGCTGCGGGTCTGCAAGTACTACAAGAGAAGAGTAAAGTGATTATCAGCTTTGCACTATGTGGTTTTGCGAACCTAGCCTCAATGGGTATTTTAATCGGCGGTCTTGGTACGCTTTGCCCATCAAGAACTGATTTCATTGCAAAATATGGCCTACGCACGGTAGTAGCTGCAACCTGCTCAAACCTAATGAGCGCAGCTATTGCGGGCATATTCTTCTCGTTAGCGGCATAAATCGTTAAATGTGATGTTAATTCCGTAACAGGAAATATCAAGACGTAAAAGGGAGCCCTAGGCTCCCTTTTTAATATCGACTTATTGACTACCGTTTGATGATTTAGCTTTCACTCATAGATATTATCAATCTCTACAATTGATTTTATCAATTATACAAATTGCAATATAAGGCATAGATTAAAGTCATCTACTTTCCATTTCAGCAAGTTTGTTATGCCGTCAAATCTCACAAAAGAGTTAATACCCAATACGCCAATTGCACAAACAGCCTTAGTTGCAGAGGGCGGAGGTCAACGTGGGATTTTTACTGCAGGAATTTTGGATGCCTGGTTAGAACAGCAATTTAATCCATTTAATCTCCTGATAGGCACCTCGGCTGGTGCACAAAACCTATCGAGTTACATCACTCAACAAAAGGGGTTTGCGCATCGCTCTATCACAGAGTTTACTCGCTCAGCTAAATTCTTTAGTTTAAGCCGCCCGCTGAAGGGGCAAAGTACTGTCGATTTAGACTGGTACTTCGACCAAGTGGGTATCGAGTCTGCGGACAATTCAGCAACGCATCAACTGGATCTACAACAAGGGCTAGCACAACTAGAACATCGGCAATTACTCATTTCGACCACTAATAGCTCTAACTATCAAGCAAGTTTTTTTAACCCAAACAAGGAAAACTGGCTAACCTTATTAAAGGCCTCTAGCGCCTTACCGCTCCTTTATCGGGAGGGTGTAAAAATTAATGACGACTTTCAAGTTGATGGAGGGTTATCAGCACCACTTCCAGTTGAAGAGGCCTATAAGCGAGGTGCACGAAAAATTGTTGTTCTACGTACTCTACCAAAACAATATGCAGCACATACTCCATGGGTTAACCGGTTAAAGTCATGGGTGTGCTCCACTAAGCAATGCCCTAAAGCGCTCGATTTTTTTATTCATCACGAGTACGCCTATAGAGACGCATTACGATTTATTGACTCACCGCCAGATGACGTTGAAATTATTCAAATATTCCCACAGCAGAACTTAAAAAGTAAATTGATAGGCAGCAAAAAGCTCGCTTTACAATTCGATTACCTGCAAGGAAAGCAAGCCGGTAATGACTTTATAACACAGCATTCTGCAACGTTACTCAAACCCAGTACTATACCGCCACAGCAGCCAAGGCAGGTTTTACGATATTGTTAAACGATTAGCTCATAAACTTCGAACTATTTTGTCTAGAAGAATACACAAAGCAAGACTTTGTATCCATACAACTAAGGAATACAGAGGCTTAGTATTAAACTCTTTAAACAACAGATACAAATCAGACCTACTGTTGCTAGCAGGGATTATCCAATGTTTGTAGGTGATTACAGCGATAGCTGTGAGCTTACGAACGCGAAGCGTAGCTGGGGCGGACTATTTTTTGTAAAAGTCCTCGACGTCACGACTAGATTAATAAATATTACAAAACGAAAAAAGCCTCTGCATTGCTGCAGAGGCTTTTATCTTTATGTTGGCGGAGCGGACGGGACTCGAACCCGCGACCCCCGGCGTGACAGGCCGGTATTCTAACCAACTGAACTACCGCTCCTTTAGCAAAGTGCTTACGCATTATG
>NZ_JAKILC010000004.1 GCF_023283845.1 Shewanella marinintestina | reverse complement strand
ACAATACAAAACGGGGTCATAGTTATAATAACTACATGACACCAACAGCAGCCGAGATGGCTGCATAAGTACGCATCCCCTGTTGGTGTACAGTTTTAGTTGACCACATCATTTATCCATAAGCATGAGGATCAACAACTTCGTAGGGGCGGCTCGGGTGATGCAAGAGGGGGAAGCTGTTGTCCCCCTTTTGCCCGGGTGTGGGATGGAATCCCACGACTTTTATCAAGCGGAGCTTGATTACTTAAGTTCAGGCGCAGCCTGATAGATTTATCAAACGAAGTTTGATTACCCGCTAGGGTGTGGGAACCAATCCCACACAACCATTACTGGTTTGCCAAAACCTCTTCCAGCTTAAGCCCAGTTAAATCTCGAATCGTACGCCATAAATAATAAAAGGTGCCCATCATCATCAACATAGATGGCACAGCAATCATTGGGTAACTGTATAAACTCAACTCACCCAACTGCTCATTGAACTCAGGCGTGCCAGTAGGACTAGTCACAATCCATTTGGCCAATATGTAATTCATAGTGGCGGAGAACGCAAACGAGCCTGCAACCATATAGGTAGCAGTCATAAGTCGCTTTTCAAATGCCGCCATACAATTGTTCTGTTGTAAGCGCTGCATGATCTTATCTACGTCCATTACCGCAGGATTAAAGACCATAGCTTTGATTAGTGGCTTAGAAGTAAAGGTCGAAATAAGCACTGCAATACCAATAACCGCTGGAATCGCAGCTTCTTTAATTGCTAACCACTTAAGATCAAGCTCTAGTAAACCAATACCGCCGGTTAGCAGCACATTGGCTAAACCAAGCAAGGCGATAAAATTAAACTTTTTATACTTTATTAGCTCAAATATGCCCCAGCCCAGCGGAAAGCTTAACGCCAACATTAAACCACCACTCGCACCTAGCTGCTCATCACCACTTAACTTCATTAAAATAAAAGCGGGGATGACGACACTCACTAACAGGTCAACCATAGGCCGAGGTTTATGTGTTGATTTACTACTCATATGTTGTTTTCCAGGCGAAGCATGAAGCTTCGAAAAAATTTAAAGATAAACCAGCGCCGCTTCTATGATCTTAGACTAGCCACTCTATGATTCCATCATTGATACTAAGCCGCGTACAGGGGCGTAAAAATACCTTTTTCTACCTCAGGTGTCACTCTTGTTCAAACATAACTGGGACTCTGCATGCTAGCCGCAACGATGTCACGAAACTGTACAAAAGGAAGTAGGCGATTCTTCTATGCCGAATAACCATTCCGTTGAGCAAACAACAATCGCCATAAAAAATAGCTATTCTCTATGGCGATTACCGAAATGGATTGGTAACTATTTATAAAAATATCGCAAACAGAGGAAGCCCTTATCCCCCTTTATAGAGTGTGAACAAGAGGATGACGCTTTCTATCAGCAATGGTCAAAATGTGCATTTTCCATGCACATAAACTCAACCTGTTGCATGGATAAGACTGGCGGTTGTAGAACCTGTATCGACTCTGGGTTGATGTCTTCCAAACTTGCCACTTCATCAAGTGTATTGCCGTAAGAATTAGTCCGGCCACAGTAGATAAAGTGCTTATGCCAACGTACTAAGTACGCAGTTTGCGTTTTCCCTTCAAAGGTGACTTCCGCTTCTAGCGCATGGCACTCTTGGCCTTGAGCCGTTAATACTGCGACGACTAACTTAAGGTTATCAAATCCAGATAAATTTAATATTAAATACGGAGAAAAAATGGCTGCTACTGATTCTGATAACATAAAAATCCTTAAAAAAAACTGTCATTGGTTGGCAAGACTAATAGGTAGTAGTCTCGCTCGTCAAAGCTAATATAATCGACCACTTGCATACCAGCTTTACGAGTATGCGCGGCAAACGAACCGCCATTATCTTCTGCAATAAAGGTCAGCATATAGGGTAATTCATTGCCGACTTGCTTCTTTAAGAAAGTCACCAATGCCTCAAATATACCTTGGCCACGATGGGCACTATCAATCCAAATCGGCCCGTACTGACAGCTGTTTTTCTCGCTCAGTTTGGCACGTTCGTAATCAAGTTTAGGTAGACGGTTAAGCAAGTTACGGTAAATAGGCCATTGCTTGAAGAAAGACCAGCGTCCAGCTATTACATAACCAATGATCGCGCCGTCTATTTCTGCAACGACCACCCAATGCTGATTAACCAATGCGCTAAAGTCAGCTTGGTTAAACGACTGGCCTTGCAAACTACTATTACGTTGCTCTGCATTGAGCTCATCTTGTAAGTGGTTTTGCTCCAAGCTTACCAAGGTGGCGATATCACTGATTTTTGCACGTCTTATATTCATTTGCTTATTAGTCTACTTATCTATCTATGTCTTTATTTGTTTATCGGCGCGTTAGTTACGAGATCTTAGTGTAAAACACTATTTCAGCGTCGATTATAGCTGAATTAGCTATCGAGTTGTTAGGCTTCAAACCATTGAAATTATGTATAAATAATCTCGATAAAATCAAACTCACCCGATGAGGATGATTTAATTGCATTAATCATTAAAATCTACATATTTAACATTTAAACAACCAACAAAGTTCAGTATAGTTGTTCAGATATTTAGCATTCTTAATGCCCATCACAATAACAAGTGAGCCCATTATGTTAGCCCAGAAAAACAATCAAAAAGTTTGGTTACGGGAACAAGATCATCCCGCGATTAGCTTGCCTAGATGGCAACAGCAAGTCGACCTACTCAATGATCTTTACGGGTCTAAAAGTTGTTTGATTTTGCAATCTAATGTAAATGAGGCACAAATCATTTGTTGTAGCCAGCAAAGTGAATTGCGCTTCACTACAGGCGATCTCATTCAAAACCAAATATTGATTAAGACGATCACTGACAACTCAGGTTATGGCGTCGCTAAGTTGTCAGCCGCCAAACTTGGGTTGAGTAACTGTGAGTCAGACGTTGTACTGTCGATTCAGCTTTCTTGGCCCGACGGCCACCTTTTTGGCTGTATCTTGATATGCGATCCTAAACCAAGTGCTATCACTCCAACCCACGCAGCAATTTGCGAATCAATTAAGGCGTTGTTACAGGGTGAGTTAAAGCAGATGTTTATGATGGAGCAGCTACAAAGGCTAACGGTACAGGATGAGTTTACCTATATGCTCAATCCTTATGGCTTTAATTTAATGGCACCGAGACAACTGAGCTTAAGCCGTCGCTTTGGCTCACATGCAGGGCTCATTGTATTAGAAGCAGTCTCGGCTTCGTTCCCACCTTCGGTAGACTCAGGCACGTCTCACTTTGTGAGAACCATTGCCAGCGTTATTTCCAGTAGCATGCGTGAAGCTGATATCTGCGCCCGTTTTAACGATGAACAATTTGTTATTTTAGCTTTTGTTGACCATGAATCGAATCTAGATAGTTTGATTGCAAGACTGACTAAGCGGTTAGATAAAGAAGCGCCGGAAATAGACTTAGTGGCAGGTAAGTGCTTCTTTACCCCTAACAGTCAGCAATCACTCTTACCTATGCAAGAGATGGCGATTGTTGATTTAGAGAAGAACCGCTCTAAGTTACTTGCCAAAAAGCGCTAATAGCATGGTCCTTATGCACTGCTTAGCAATGTGCTTCTAGCTATCGAAGCACATTTATCATCACTCGATATTGATGGTATTAATCGGGGCTTTGCGCCCTCGCCCATTGTAAAAATAACGCCACAGGAAAAGGTGACATCATCACCATTCCGATCCCCGCTAAGCTCGCAATAATGACCATACCGGAAACTTGTTGCTGTAGATCTGACATGAAATAAATCCCCACCGCAGACAACAACATAGCGAGTCCTATCCAATGCAATATCTTGAGGGTGTTTATGATCCGTTTTTGCACTATTGACCACCTTTTTGTGCTTATTTTTTACTAATGCTTTTAGCGATTAGTATAATATACTCACAATATACCGATATTAATCACTTTGGATCCACATCATGATAAAACAATCCTTCATCGTAGCAGGTTTGCTATTGGGCTTAGCTGCTTGTCAGTCGACTCCAACTCAAGTAGAAGATTTAGCCATCGAAGGTACATGGCACATTGAGTCAGCTGCCGGTCAGCCAGTTATCGATTACAGCCCAGCAGAGTTAATCTTTGCCGCTGATGGCAAATTAACAGGTAATAATAGCTGTAATAACTTCTTCGGCAGCTACGTGCTTAATGGTCAGTCACTGCAACTACAACCTGCAGGTAACACCATGAAAGCCTGTGTTGACGCATTAATGGCACAAGAGCAGCGCGTAATGAAAGTGATGCCTGAAGTGGCTCAAGCTGAAATGGCAAAAGGCAAGCTTGTTCTTAAAGATGCTGACGATAAAACGGTTTTGGTGTTAAGCAAAAAGTAAGCATTTATTTCCAGACATAAAGCCGATTTACTCTTTTGAGAAAGCCGTCCATGGTAAATCAGCATAAATGTTCCAGACATAACGTCGATTTTTTTACCGTCCATGGTAAATCGACATAAATGTTCCAGACATAAAAAAACCGCCTATTGGCGGTTTTTTTGTGAGCAAAAATTGTCAATAACAATAATGATTAAGACTTTAGCTTCTCTGCCATTTCAGCGCTATCTTCTGCATTGGCATTGTAATGCTCAACGTCAATCTCACCTTCAGACTTAGCAATTACAGTCGTCGCAACTAAGTCGCCAGATACGTTAACAACAGTACGTGCCATATCCAAAATACGGTCGATACCGGCAATAAGTGCAACGCCTTCTAGCGGTAAACCCACAGTAGTTAATACAAGCGTAAGCATCACTAGACCCGCACCAGGCACACCAGCAGTACCAATTGAGGCCAATGTTGCCGTTAGAATAATGGTGATGTAATCGACCCAAGTTAAGTCGATACCAAAGGCTTGCGCCACAAACAGTGCGGTTACACCTTGATAAAGCGCGGTACCGTCCATATTGATGGTCGTACCCAGTGGCAATACAAAGCTTGAAATCTTCTTATTTACACCCAAGTATTCGCTAGCACACTTCATGCTGGCTGGTAATGTACCCGCAGAGCTTGATGTGGTGTAAGCTACTGCAATCGCATTGCTAATACCTTTAAAGAACTGCAATGGATTTAGCTTGGCAAATACCACCAATACAAAGCTGTAGAAGCCGACAACATGCAAGAAACAGCCAATATAAACGGCTACAATGACCTTGATAAGCGGCATCAACATATCAACGCCGTACTCACCGGCAACCCACGCCATCAAGCCAAATACGCCGTATGGTGCTAGCTTCATGACTAAGTCAGTCAGCTTATACATAGCCTCTGCTAAGCTTTCAAATACTTTAATTGCAGGTTTACCGTGGTCGCCAATAAGTACTAATGCAATACCTAATGCCACAGCAAACACAATCACTTGCAAGATTTGACCACTCGCCAGTGCCGCAACAGGGTTAGTTGGTACGATATCAATCAAGGTTTGCATAATCGATGGCGCTTGCTTAATCACCTCTGCAGATTCGTGCGGAACCATATCTAAGCCAACACCTGGCTGCATGATATGACCAACCGCTAGACCTAAGGTAATAGCAATCGATGTTGTACCTAGGTAAAAGGCAAACGACTTAAAACCAATACGCCCCATTTTAGCGGTGTCTTGCATTGATGTTACGCCAACAATCAATGAACAAAACACGAGTGGAACAATTAGCATCTTGATCGTATTAACGAATAAGGTGCCAATTGGCTTTAAGTAGGTGGCCTGCTCGCCTAAACCTATACCGGTTAAAATACCTAGCAGCATACCTATCATGATCTGTAACCATAAAGGCACAGACATCCAGCTTGACCACACTTTTTTCAAAAGTGAAGGTTGTTGATTCGACATATTTAGACCTTGAAACAGTGGTAGGGAGGACAGGCGGCGAAGTGCAGCCTAAAAAATAACGCGGCAGTTTAGCATATGCTGCAATAGCTAGAGATGATCTATATCACGCTCCAATGGGCCATAGATAAAATGCAACAATAACACTATGGTCACTGAGGAATCGATAATTTTAGGCGTCGAATTTTGATTTTTTGTTATTTTTAGAGAAATGCATTTTATATAATGCAGCAGGCGGCTGTTCTGTTTCCATCAGATAACTCCAATAGGCGTCATCAAAGCCGGAGAAAATTGCTTTTCCTTCTGCGCGCAATATTAACCACCACCAAACAATCCCCCAAAGGCCGAGGGTCAATAAGGTTAGTACAAAATGCCACGCGTGCTTAATCTCTTGAGTATTCCCCCCAGAGCTAGACTCAATTTTTGCCCTAGTAATACAACTTGATGATGTCTTTTTCATGGTGACTCCTTTTGCACGCCGGCCATAGAAAAAGTCTAGCAGAGTTAGACTTTAGTCGAATGCAAATTGATAATAATTTTTAGCTCTATGCTAACCCAGCCATTAAGCTTGGCTTTGCTTCGTGCTAAAGTGAGCCAAAAAAAGGAATCCGATTGATGATTATTCGTAAAGGCCAACAAGCAGATCTACATGCCCTAGTTAACTTTAACCAAGCCATGGCACAAGAAACTGAAGGCCTAAGTTTAGACGGGCAAGTGCTAGAAAAAGGTGTTAATACCTTACTGACGTCACCAGAGAAAGGCTTTTATTTAGTCGCTGAAATTGACGGTGAAATTGCGGGTTCATTGATGGTGACCTTCGAATGGAGCGACTGGCGTGCTAAGGATTACTACTGGATCCAAAGTGTGTATATCCGTCCACTGAATCGTCGCCAAGGTATTTATGGCAAGCTGTATCAAGCGGTAAAGAACATTGCTACAGAGAACGGTGGCGCTGCCAGCTTTAGACTCTACGTTGAAAAAGAAAACACCAAGGCGCAGCAAACTTATAGTGCGCTAGGTATGGAGCAAAGCTACTATTTGATGTACGAGCAAAAATAAGCAGCCCCCTCTCAAAACCTAGACATGAAAAAGGCCATCAACTGATGGCCTTTTTACTGCTTGTTAGACTGTGTCTAACAATAAAAAGTTAACCGCAGATGCTGGTTACTTTAATCGCCAAACCGCCTTGGCTAGTTTCACGGTACTTAACGTGCATATCTTTACCCGTTTCGTACATAGTCGCGATCACTTTGTCTAAGCTCACCTTTGGTGCGCAGTTACGACGCATCGCCATACGTGATGAGTTAATCGCTTTAACAGCGGCAATCGCGTTACGCTCAATACATGGAACCTGTACTTGGCCAGCAACTGGGTCACAAGTTAGGCCTAAGTTATGCTCCATGCCAATTTCAGCCGCCATACAGACTTGCTCAGGGTTTGCGCCCATGATTTCAGCCAGACCCGCAGCAGCCATTGAACAAGCTACACCCACTTCACCCTGACAACCAACTTCAGCGCCAGAAATAGAAGCGTTACGCTTGTATAGCGAGCCCACTGCAGCAGCAGCTAAGAAGAAACGCGTGTACTCTTGCTTGCCAACAGGCTTAATGAACTTGTCATAGTAAGCCAATACCGCAGGAATGATACCTGCTGCACCGTTAGTAGGCGAAGTCACCACACGGCCACCCGCAGCATTCTCTTCACTTACGGCCATCGCAAATACGTTGATCCAATCAACGATTTCCATTGGGTCGCTAGATAGACGTTCACCGGTTAACAACTGGCGGTAAAGTGCTGGTGCACGACGAGCCACTTTAAGTGGGCCAGCTAATACACCTTCAGTTTGACAGCCTTTTTCAATTGCTTGATGCATGGTAGACCATACTGCACCAAAACCATCGTAAATCGCTTCTTCACTGTTGAAACACAATTCATTCTTAAACATGACGCTACTGATGCTTAAGCCAGTTTCTTTACAGGTTGCCAAAAGCTCGTCTGCATAGTTAAACGGATATGGCACTTCAACTGGGTTTTCAACTGCTTTGCCAAATTGTGATTCTTCAACAATAAAGCCACCGCCAACTGAATAGTAAGTCTTGCTTAGTACAAGCTCATCACCATTGAATGCGTGCAACATCATGCCATTTTCATGTAATGGTAATGCATGGCTGTGGAAAATCACCGCGTCGTGACCGAAGTCTACTAGCTGCTTTTCGCTACCCATTGGCAGTTTCAGAGTTTGCTCAACGTCAGCAATAAAACCTGGGATTGAATCGATATCAACGTCATGTGGTGAGTTACCACCTAAGCCAACAATGATTGCGATATCTGTGTGGTGACCTTTACCGGTTAACGATAAAGAACCAAAAATTTCTACACTCAAACGTGTCACTTGTGCAAATTGACCCGTTTGACGAACATCATCGATAAACTCTTTGGCAGCCTTCATCGGCCCGACAGTATGAGAGCTCGATGGACCCACACCTATCTTAAAAATATCAAATGCGCTAAACATAAAAAATCACCTCGGAAAAAGAGGAAAAGCCTGGAAAGAATCCAGGCTTTATCAAACATAATGGAACTAAAAAACTGGACGCTTTAAGGTGCTCGCATGCAACCTTTAGGCGCCCAGCTATTATCTATTTAAGATACTAATCCAAATAGAATCGCAGTCATTGCAAGTAGACCTGCAATCACAACGAAGATGTTGCTGAAACGACCACGGTATGCAGCTAAAGCTGGCACCTTATGAATCGCATACATTGGCATTAGGTAAAGGATAGCCGCGATGATTGGGCCGCCTAATGCTTCAATCATACCTAGGATGCTTGGGTTAATAACTGCCACGCCCCAGATAGTGAAGAACATGAAACCTAAGATAAATTTGTTTAACTTAGAGTCTGAAACTTCTTTGCCACTTGAGCGTAATTGCTTAGTGATTAGACCTTTCATACCTTCAGTTGCACCCATATAGTGACCGAAGAAAGAAGAGATAATCGCAACGAAAGCAATGAATGGACCGAAGTAGCTTACAAATCCACTCTCATGTACGTTCGCCAAGTAAGAAAGAATTGGCAAGTTTAACTCTTTTGCTTCAGCAAGCTGTGCTGGCGATAGTGCAAGTACACATGAGATTACGAACATCATCACGAAACCAACCAACATTAATGTGGTGTTACGTAAGATAACGTCTGCTTTACGTGCTGCATTAGCGCCGTGCTCACGCTTTAGCGATACAGAGAACTGTGAAATTGCTGGCGAGTGGTTGAATGCAAAAATCAATACAGGAATGGTTAACCAAACTGTACCTAGGAATTCACCTGCTGATGGTACAACTTCTAGTGCGTCCATCTTCCAATCTGGGATCAAGTAGAAAGACATGAATGCTAGGATAGCAACTAATGGGTATACCAATAGCTGAGTCACTTTAAGCATCATTTTCTCGCCCGCTACCATCACAGACATCATAGCAATGATAAGACCACCAGATAGCAACCAGCGTGGCACGCCAGACACTTTATCCATGATCTGCACGCCAGCTTCAGTCAGCATAGGCGCACCATCAGCCGCTAAGCGTGGAATTTCCACAAAGATGTTTAGCTGGTTAACGATAAAGCTTTCAACTGTGTTAGTAATACCTACACCGTAGATCAAAACGATTGGGTAGATAGCAAAGAAATAAAGCAAAGTGATTGCCTTACCTGCGCCAACACCAAAGTGTTCTTCCACTACGTGGGTAATGTCGCTGCCAGGCTTGCTTGATGAGCAAACAAAACGTGACAAGCCACGGTGAGCTAGGTAAGTCATTGGACCGATGATAGCAACCATCATCATTAGCGGCCAAAAACCGCCCATACCTGCGTTGATTGGTAGGAATAGAATTCCGGCACCAACCGCTGTACCAAACAAACTTAACATCCAAGTCGTATCTTGACGTGTCCAAGGCATTGACTTAGTCGTTGCCGTATCTTTTGTAATGATCGCGTCTTTTTGCATTCTTGTTACCTTGAAAGGTGCTGAGAGACACCAGTAAATTTTGATCTCAGGAGTAATTTCGCGGTTAAGGGTATCCTAATGCAGACTCTAAAAATTGATCTGTGTTCATATTCTGTAATTGATTTTCACAACGTAACCATTTTGTGAGCCAGATCTCTTTAATGGTGTAATAAATTTTCATTTTAACACCACAAAAACAACCGTATTGAACCTTGAGTTAACATTAACTTCACTTAAATCATGGAATGCTGATATAAAATCTCTCTTTAGGAAAATTTGAGTTCGGACATAGCTCACAAAAAACCATTTTTAACCACCTCCCCCAACAAGCTGAACACGATTTTTGAAACAGATCACATCTTTTAAGCTGCAATTTACGCTTGGCATTAGCTAATCTAATGAGAAAATAATGTAATTTTATATTGAGCATTCGTTAACCAAGGTTATTTACCTGATAAAAAGGTTATTTTCGCCGTCTAATTGGCCCTATCAAAGGGTGAAGCCAAATGCAAAATGCAATAAACTAAGCCGATAAAATTTAACCTGTACTCGAGAAAAGTTACCAAAATGAAACTCACAATATCGATAGTGGTAGGGTCAAAGAATCCGGTCAAAGTCGGCGCAGCTCAAAGTGCATTTGAACGCTTATTCCCAGATAATCTTATAGAGTGCCAAGGCATAGATGCGCCATCAGGTGTCGCAGACCAACCAATGACAGACGCAGAAACTAAACTCGGTGCTATTAACCGGGTTAAGTATTGTCAAAGTGAGTATCAAGCTGATTATTTTATTGCAATGGAAGGCGGCGTTGATCTGTTTGATCATGGCCCAGCAACCTTTGCTTATATCGCTATTGCACATCAGTCTCAAGTCAGTGTTGGCCGTGGTGCACAACTTCCATTACCGATGCAGGTGTATCAAGCGCTAACTCAAGGGCAAGAACTCGGGCATGTAATGGACCAGATGTTTAATACCGTCAATATTAAACAAAAAGGCGGTGCTATTGCTTTACTGACCAATGGCAATGAAACACGTCAAAGTAATTACACGCAGGCAATCATCCTCGCGATGGCGCCACTACTACACCCAAACCTATACCTTAATTAGATTCTGCTTTATTATTTTTAGCTTAAGGCGCTTGATTTTAAAAAGTAGTCCTCGTAAGTTAGGTGTTACCCGCAACTAACTAAGAAACTGTTCGATGAATCAAGCTTTGCCAGATAGCCCTTGCGCCTCTCAGTTACGCCGCCTCTCTAGGCAGCTTATTCGCCAATTAGGTTTACTCGATGCAGCCTGCGGTAGCCAGCCACTTTCACCAGTTCAAGCCCATACCTTAATTGAGTTAGGACAAAGCCAATATTCTATAAAGCAACTGGCAGAGCTTCTCAATATTGACAAGTCTAATGCCAGCCGAGCAGTGAGCCACTTAGTAGATAAAGGCTTTGCTAAGTCACAAGCTAATCCTAGAGACAATCGCAGCCTAGTAGTCCAAGTCACAACCAAAGGCAGAAAACAGCTAATTAAGCTCAATGAGCAACAAAACCAATTGTTCAGCGACATTATGGCGCAGTTACCGCAGGAACATATTGCTGAACTAGAGCTGTCACTTAGCCGTTATAATAAAGCATTAGTGCAATCTAAGGTTCAACAAGGTTATGTCATCAGAACTCTCACAAGCGATGACAATGCCCAAATGGCGGCGGTGATCCGCCAAGTGTCAGCTGAATATGGCTTAACAGCAGATAAAGGTTATGGTGTTGCCGATAAAACCTTAGATTGCTTAAGCGAAGTTTACCAAGCTGGTAATAGCCATTACTGGGTGATAGAACTCGACGGCAAAATCTTAGGCGGTGCCGGTATTGCCCCGCTTGCCGGTGAAGTGAATATTTGCGAGCTGCAAAAAATGTATTTCAGTGGCGAGCTGCGCGGCAAAGGCTTTGCTAAACGGCTAGCGTTACAAGCAATTAATTTTGCTACAGAACAAGGCTTTGCTGATTGCTACCTAGAAACCACCGCTAACTTAATCGAAGCGATAAAGTTGTATGAATCATTAGGTTTTCAACATCTCGATAGACCGCTAGGCAATACTGGCCATAACGCTTGTGAGATCACTATGCTCAAGCCATTAACAGCCAATTAATCAATTTATCTGCCTCAGTATTCATACTGAAGATAAGTCTCTAGTTTTTATACTAAAAGCTTGCTAGCCTCAGTTCAAGCGCATTCAGATATAAGAGGTTTTTTATGCAATATAGACGTCTTTCGCATTCAAGTTTAAATGTTAGTCAAATTTGTTTAGGTACCATGACTTGGGGCGCACAAAATACTCAAACCCAAGCGTTTGAACAGCTCGATTATGCTATTGGTGAAGGCATTAACTTTATCGATACCGCTGAGATGTATCCAGTGCCACCAGAAGCAGAAACTCAAGGTGAAACCGAACGCATCTTAGGTAATTACCTTAAACAAAGGGGTAATCGTGACAATCTGATTATCGCCTCTAAAGTCGCCGCTCCCGGTGGTAAAAGCGATTATATTCGCCCTAATATGGCACTAGATTGGCGTAACATTCACGCCGCAGTCGATGCCTCTCTTGAGCGCTTGCAGCTCGACACGATCGATCTTTACCAAATCCACTGGCCAGACAGAAACACTAACTTCTTCGGTGAACTAAGCTACAACCAGATCGATGAACATGAAAAGCAAACGCCCATTATCGACACCTTGGAAGCCCTAGCAGATCTAGTTAAGTCGGGTAAAATTCGCTATATCGGTATTTCAAACGAGACACCATGGGGCTTTATGGAATACCTGCGCTTAGCAGAGAAACATGACTTGCCTAAAATTGTCTCAGTGCAAAACCCTTATAACTTGCTGAACCGCAGTTATGAAGTGGGCATGGCCGAAATAAGCCACCGTGAAGAAGTGCCATTACTGGCCTACTCACCATTGGCGTTTGGTGCACTATCGGGTAAATACCTTAATGACCAATGGCCAGAAGGTGCCAGAATGACGCTGTTTAAGCGTTTTGCGCGTTATACAGGCACTCAACTAGCATTAGATGCCACTAAGGCTTATGTCGAGCTGGCGCGTGAATTTAATATGAGCCCAGCGCAAATGGCATTAGCCTTTGTTAACTCAAGAAAGTTTGTTGCCTCGAATATTATCGGTGCCACCAATCTTGAGCAGCTTAAAGAGAATATAGACAGTGTAAATTGTGCTATTTCTCCCGAGTTACAGTTACGCTTAGACGAGCTAGCCCTGCTATATCGCCTGCCCTGCCCATAAAAAGTCGCCTGTTTTAACAGTCTAACCTTGCTTTAGGCGCACAGATCTTACAAGATCGATGCGCCTTTTTACTTTTCAATTATCTCGGATCAGATTAATGGATCTCTCAAGCCTGCGGTCACAATTTCCAACCCTAGCTCAATCTAATGATGGCTACTCTCTGTGTTACTTAGATACAGCAGCAACCAGTCAAAAACCGCAGTGCGTGATAGACGCCATGAATCAGTATTATCATTTAGATAATGCCAACGTACACCGCGCTGCACATCAGCTATCAGCTCGTGCCACCAGCCAATATGAAGCGGTGCGCGATAAACTGCAGCAATTTATTAATGCCGAGCGCCTTGAAGAGATTATTTTTACCCACGGCACCACCGAATCTATCAATATGGTGGCCCATGGCTTAACGGCTCATATTAAAGCAGGTGCAGTGATCTTAATTGATAGCGCGGCTCATCACGCTAATATAGTGCCTTGGCAAGAACTGGCTAAACGCACAGGCGCCATCATAAAACCTATCCCGCTAACCGCTGATTGCCGACTTGATGTCAGTGCATTCGATGCATTACTTAGCCAAAAACCTGCCATTGTCGCCCTAAGCCATGTATCCAATGCGCTTGGTACGCTTAACCCTGTTAACGAGCTTGTGGCTAAAGCCAAACAAGCTGGTGCAATAACCTTAGTTGATGGCGCCCAGGCTATTGCTCACCTAGCAGTTGATGTGCAGGCTATTGGTTGCGACTTTTACGTATTCTCCGGCCATAAAATGTATGGCCCAACAGGTGTGGGTACCCTATATGGCCGCTTTGAAGTGCTCGATAAATTGAGCCCATTACTGACCGGCGGCGAGATGATTAAAAGCGTCAGCTTTGAGCACACAGAATTTAATATTCTGCCCAACCGCCTTGAAGCCGGCACGCCGCCCATTGCAGAAGTGATTGGCTTAGGCGCCGCAATAGACTTTATCAACGGATTACCTCGAGCAGAGGTGCACGCTGCAGAGCAAACGCTATTAGCCTACTTGCAAAATGAATTAGCGGCACTTGGCGATATGGTGCTTTATGGCGCCCACCCTAACAATATTGGTGCTGTCGCATTTAATTTAGCCGATGAACATCACCAAGATGTAGGGATTTTACTTGACCAGCAAGGCATTGCCGTACGTTGTGGTCATCACTGTGCTATGCCGCTAATGCAAAGCTTAGGCTTAAAAGGCTGCTGCCGCGCATCGATTGGGGTTTATACTAATAAAGCCGATATCGATAACTTCATTAATGCGATGAAATCGGTAAAAGAGTTATTGTTGTAAAAGAAGTTTCTAGGGGAAAGATAGCTCCTAGGAAGAGCAAAGACGGAAAAGCTAAGCACGTTTTTATTTATTGTTAAGTTAATAATTTCAATTTAGGTCAAGTATGAGTCAGCAAGTAAAGCCTACTGCAGAGCAGTTTTTAGCATTACCCCTTACAAATGATGCCCAAGCAACACTTTCATTATTTGAACAAGCGGGTAACTGGCAAGAGCGTTATCGGCAAATCATGTTACTGGGTAAAACCTTACCTAGACTTGATGATGATTTACGGGTTGATAGCGCTCAAGTACGTGGCTGTGAAAGCAATGCTTGGTTGTACCATTGTGAAATTGATGGCCAACATTATTTTGTTGCCGACAGTGATGCGCGCATCGTAAAAGGCTTAGTTGCACTCTTACTGATTGCCTGCAACGGTAAGAGCAGCGCTGAAATAACCGCGTTTGATCCAGACAGCTATTTTGGCCAGTTAGGCTTGCAAGGCCAACTGAGTCCATCACGAACTAATGGTCTGCTTGCACTGGCTAAAGCAATAAAGCGCGCCGCGGAGTAAGCCTGAATACCATTAATGCTACTTTCCAGAGCTGTCGAAACAATACTCCTACTCTTTAAAGTACCAGTCACTAAGTGCCCAGTGAACCGATTTAAAGGATAAGAGTTTAATATGCTGACTACCTTAGCCATTCAGAATTATCGTTCTCTACGCGAGGTGGTGATCCCTTTGTCGCAGCTAAACTTGGTGACGGGTGCTAATGGCTCTGGCAAGTCTAACCTATATAAAGCACTGCGATTATTGGCACAAACCGCGCAAGGCGGCGTGGTCAATGCCCTAGCACAAGAGGGTGGCCTTGATTCTAGTTTTTGGGCGGGGCCAGAAAACATCTCCAAACGCATGTTAGCAGGTGAAGTGGATATAGAGCCAACTGTGCGCCAGCAAGTAAAGCGCTTAAAGCTTGGCTTCGCCAGTGATGAGTTTAGTTATCTGATTGAGCTAGGTTTACCAAAGCCCGACTCCACCACCTTGTTTGGCTTAGATCCGCAAATTAAGCGCGAAGCGATTTGGGTCGGTAATCAATATCGCCCTGCTAGCGTATTATTAGAGCGCCGTGGCGCATTAATAAAAACCCGTGCTGAGCGTAAAGTTGAGCAAAAACTGCAAGCCGGTTGGCAAACCCTCAATGTGCAAATGCAGCATAGCGACAGTATTTTTACTGAGCTTGCCGATCCGCAGCGCACACCAGAGGTAATTCGCCTACGGGACAATATTCGCGCATGGCGCTTCTACGATCATTTCAGAAGTGACTGCGATGCACCAGCAAGAAAGTCTCACCTTGGCACCCAAACCCCAGTGTTACATCATGATGGCAGAGACTTGGCCTCTGCGATTCAAACCATCTTTGAAATTGGTGACAAACAAGCTTTTGATGATGCAGTTAGCGACGCCTTTCCCGGCGCACATGTGGTGATTAGCTATGAGTCTAATAGCAGCTTAAGTATTCAGTTTCATCAACACGGGCTACTAAGACCGTTGTCGGCATCTGAACTATCTGACGGAACTTTAAGGTATTTGCTATTGGTTGCAGCACTGCTCACCCCGAGACCGCCTGAGCTAATGGTACTTAATGAACCTGAGACCAGCTTACACCCAGACTTACTGCCAGCATTATCGCGATTGATAGCCAAAGCGTCAGAGCATTGTCAGTTATGGGTTGTATCTCACGCCAATAGGTTAATTAACGCATTAAATCAGTTTGAAGATTGTAATTTGATAGAGCTAGATAAGCAGTTGGGGCAAACAGAAATCGTTGGGCAGGATAGTTTAACTAAGCCGAGTTGGCAGTGGCAAAATCGCAGCTAAAGCATTTATAGATTAATAGCTGCGATTGGCACTTACTTATTAAAGAACTTATAGCGACATGTTGGCAATGGTCTTTTGAATACCGACCACGTCAGTGCCACGCTTAAGCTCTTTCACTAGCGGATCTTTTTGACCAGAGATCCAAATCTTTAGCTCGGCGTCCATGTCAAAGGTGCCGGCGGTTTCCACTTCAAAATGGGTAATCGACTTATATGGCACCGAATGGTAGCTCACCTTTTTACCGGTAACGCCCTGCTTATCAATTAAGATCAGACGCTTGTTGGTAAACACAAACATGTCGCGGATAACTTTGTAGGCCAAGGTTAACGACTCATTGTCGGCCATAATTGGGCTTAACTCTTGGGTTAACTCTTCGAGGTTAACCTCTGATGCGTTGCCCATCAGCGAATCTAATAATCCCATGTCTATTTTCCTTAATAGTGTGAGTAAATTAGATCCGCCGTCTTGCGATGGATCTAATCAGGTGTGCGAACTTGTCTGTTTTCGCCAACCACCATCATTTCACATTTCGGGCAGTCAAACACTAGCTTAAGCACATCTTTACCAATTTCTAAAACCATAGGATCGGCCTTGATCCCCGGCACTTCTTTTGGACAAAGGTTAAAGTTAAAACGTAAGCAATGTTTAGTGACCATCAGAGGCACATCTTCGCTGATACCATTTTTCTCATAGGTATCTTGAATTTCAATCACGCCATGGCGCTGATAAAACGCTTTAGCTTGCTCGTTAGCCACGTTGCCTAAATAGCTTAAGTGCTTAACAGGATACACGGCGTCTTGATTATATTTCCACGCTTTCGGGCGCACATAATCATTGACTCGTGCTTGCTCCAACGCAGCAACCGTATCACGGCGCAGGCCGTTCAATATCGAGGTTGGAATAAACCAAGTCTCAGCAGTTTCGATTAAAATGTTATGCGCGGTAAAGTCGGTACTACCCAATTTTGCCAACTGTTTACGTAGGCCTTGCTGGGCTTTTTCAATATCACTTGCCGCAGTTTTGACCATGGCTAATGACTGCGTAGCGCTGTGGCCATAAACATCGGTCATAGTCAGAGATACGCCGTCAGCGGTATCGGCTAATACTAAATCAACGCCAATAATACGCTTTGATGACTCTTTAGCCAGTACAGACTCAAAGGCTTGGTTGTGGTTACGATAAATCGTCATGCCAACTTTAAGCTCTTTTGGCATACGCAGTACAAATAGCTTTAAGCCTTCGGCGCGGTTAACACGCAGGCCTTTCAACTTATCATCTGACTGCTTGGCTTCTGCATAATCACTTGGGAAAAAGCACAAACCGTCACCATTGTTAAAGGTTTCAGTTGAGGTGACTTCAATAAAGTCTTTACCAATATGCTTAACGGTTGCCACTTCTTCACCAATGTATTTTGGTGAGCGGAAGTCACTCACGCCCTGGCTACGCTCGTTAACAAAGTAATCGGTGCGGCCTCGGTTGAAAGTCTTTTCAGGATCTGGGGTAAAAGTATGCTCACAGCGACCATGAGAGGAAGCGACAAACTCAGAGCGGCGCGCCATGATTTTATCTAGCTCTTGGCGATAATGGGCTGTGACGTTTTTAACGTAGCTTAAATCTTTTAGGCGGCCTTCAATTTTAAACGAGCGTACGCCCGCATCAATCAAAGCTTCTAAATTATCAGTTTGGTTATTATCTTTAAGTGATAATAAGTGCTCGTTTTGCGCCAGTACGTCACCTTGACGGGTTTTAAGCTCGCCCGGTAAACGACACATTTGCGAGCATTCACCGCGGTTAGCGCTACGATTACTAAACGAGTGGCTTAAGTTACATAGCCCACTATAAGCGACGCACAATGCACCATGAATAAAGAACTCAATTTGCATATTCGTCTTGGCAGCTACATCGCGAATTTGGCTTAAACCTAATTCACGGGCAAGCACTACTTGCGAGAAACCCACCTGCTCTAAAAACGCCACTTTTTCAGGGCTGCGGTTATCCATTTGCGTACTGGCGTGTAGCGCAATAGGCGGTAAATCAAGTTGTAAAATACCCATGTCTTGTACGATAAGCGCATCAGCGCCCGCTTCGTAAACTTCCCAGATGAGCTTTTGCGCTGCGTCTAATTCGTCGTCCATCAAAATAGTATTGATAGCAACAAACACTTGGGCGTGATATTGATGAGCAAACGTACATAGACGAGCAATGTCTTCAACACTGTTACCCGCAGTAGCGCGAGCACCAAATGCAGGACCACCAATGTATACAGCGTCGGCACCATGGCGAATCGCTTCGATACCATAGTCGGCATTTTTAGCCGGAGCCAACAGCTCTAAACGGTTATTTTGCATCTCTAGTGGAGTATGCACCGCGTCATTAGCCGTGTCGTCAGGCTTATCGCTAGGAGTATAGATGCCAACATTGCTCATAAAAATCACTCAAAAAGGGTTAACACAAATATTTTGGGCGAAGATTATAGCAAAAATCGCCAGCTTTGGCGTTAGCTAATATAAAATCAATTTTTGAACAATTTGCTGTTAACTTCTGCGCAGAAATGACAGGATAGTTTGAGCCGCCATTAATACCAATCGGTATAAGCCAACAGCCATATCTTGTTATGTGAACAGGTCAAAGGCATTACCCAATGCTGATGACTTGCCCTTATAGAATTCGGTATAGCTGCAATTTGAGCAGGTTACAGCATAATAACGCTTGTTTTGCATATCAAAAATACGCGACCAAAAACCACCTGACACGCGAATTTCACCAGTCTCAAACTCACGTTGATTACACTTGGGACACGCCCATTTATCATGTTGCATGATGGCTCCTATCGCTCGGGTTATCTATTTTAAATTAGAACGTTAACTCTGATTCGCTGCGACTAGCTCTAGTCAGCACTGTAGAACTCATTACCATTTTAGGCACAGTTAACGTTAATAATGCACCGCTAACCAAATAGTCTCTACCTCTTCACTCGTCCAAGCAACCCTATGCTTCACATTTGCGCCAATATTAATGTGCTCCCCAACGCCGAGCTCTATGGTCTTACCCTCACTAAATTCTAGCCTCGCCGCACCTTGGATCACCATCACCCATTCATTATGAGCTTGATCGTACCATTGCCCTTGCGGCGTCACATGGGCTTTAGAAATAATTCTTTCAATCAATACGCTATCGGTTTTAACGATTGGCTCGAAGACTTCTTTTGATAAATCATCTGGTAGTTCGCTTAACATATTGTGCTTTTGCATTTGCCTTCCCTATTCAATAATCACTTTTGCAATAGTGAATACCACCCGTTTTTATAGCGGCTTAACCACAATACTTTTACTGACTCTAATGCCTAAGCGCTTAGCGAGACGATTTAGATTCGCTCGATCCATCTGTAGCCGTGTGGCCGTAGCTGACCAGTTACCATTTTGTTCAGATAAATGCTGTAAAATCAGTTGTCGCTGAAAATCTTCGGTTTGCTGCTTTAGATTAATATCAGCTTGCGCAGCAAGGCTGTGCACATTTATCGCCTGCGATACATCGCCACCGGTTAACGCTTTGTCTTTTGGCAACATCAATACCAAATGCGTCAAACCAATACGCACTATCGGCGAATGGCTGTCACTTCTTGCCCTTAGCGCCGCACGACTAATCACATGTTCTAATTCACGTACATTGCCGGGCCAATCATAATCATTCAGCACCTTGATGGCATTTTTGGCCAGAGTCAGTTGCGTCATGCCCAGCTTTCGACGGGTCGATTCAATAAAGTAGCCACATAACAGGCTAATATCACCCTCACGCTCTCGTAGCGGTGGCACCACAATCGGATAAACACTTAATCTATGGTACAAATCGGCGCGAAAACGCCCTTGTTCGACCTCGTCACGTAATTGCCTGTTGGTTGCCGCCACAATACGCACATCCACGTATTCCACCTCATCTTTACCAACCACTTGGATCTCTTGGTTTTGCAATACTCTCAGCAATTTACTTTGCGCTGCTAACGGTAGTTCGCCAATTTCATCTAAGAAGATTGTGCCACCACTGGCAAGATTAAACTTACCGGTACGGGTACGTTCAGCGCCAGTAAACGCCCCTTTCACATGACCAAACAGCTCGCTTTCTATTAGATTTTCTGGCAATGCTGCGCAGTTAACATAAACCAGCGGCCCATCACGTCGGCTCGACTGTCGGTGCAGTGTACGGGCGACTAACTCCTTACCTACGCCAGTCTCACCTTCAATCAAGATTGAGAAATTAGAAGCCGCGACCATCTCTATCTCTTGTTTTAATTTACGCATACTGGCGCTATCGCCAATCAGCTCACCACCATCTTTAATTAGCGCTTCGTGGGTTAGCTCTGCCACCACTTGCTGATTATGCTTTGAGTGCTGCTCTAATTGCTGCAACATCATGGCCGTTTTTAACGTGGCAGCTGACATAGCGGCAATCATATCTAAGGTGCGGTTGGGGATATCATCAAAGACATTAGGCACCATGCTGTCGAGTGTTAGCACCCCAATAAGTTTATTATCCGATAACAAGGGTAACCCCATACACGCGTGTACCGGCAAATCACCTTCGTGAGCTAGTAGCAAACCGTCATAGGGATCAGCAAGTGTGCAGTCTGCGGCAAAACGAACTGGCATGCTCGAATTACAAATCTCGGCAAAGCGTTCATGAGCAGCGATTTCAAAACGCCGCCCGAGCGTTTCTTTCGTCAGCCCTTGCAAAGCAAGCGGTCGTAAATAATCCCCCTGCACATGCAGCAATACCACCGCGTCACATGCTACAGCCTGCCGTACAGTGCTGAGCAGGCGCTCAAATCTATCCGTATCGGTTAGGCTATTGGTTAGGTTTAATGCCAGCTCAATAAGGGCTGTAGAAGAGATCTCACTCACTGAATCGTAACCCCTATTTAATCTGTTGTTTATCAGTCTTAGCCAAACCATAACATGGCCAGCCTTTAGCTACAAAAACAAACAACAGAGTCAAATCGACTACAATCTCGACGAGTCTTTTTGACTACAAATTTACTATAAATCTACTGTAAATCAATTAGAAGGCTGGAATACGTCGTATTTACACAGTTGGCATAGTTCTCGCTATACAAGGCTTAAGACCTACGAGTTCGCACTTGCGACGATAAATAATCAATAAAGGATATTTAGATGTTATCTGCAAAACATATCAGCACAGTAAAAAGCACTATCCCATTACTTGAATCTGCTGGCACTGCCATTACTGAGCACTTTTACCAGCGCATGTTTGCCCATAACCCAGAATTAAAGCATATCTTTAACTTGAGCCATCAGCATTCTGGAGGCCAACCCGCTGCGCTTTTCAATGCTGTCGCGGCCTATGCTAAAAACATCGATAACCTAGGTGCATTAAGCGGCGCAGTAGAGCGCATTGCCCACAAGCACACCAGCTTTAATATTCAACCAGAACACTACCCCATTGTTGGACATCACTTATTAGAAACATTACGTGAATTGGCCCCTGATGCATTTACGCCAGAAGTCGAAGAAGCATGGGCTGCTGCTTATGGCGTGTTAGCGGGCATTTTTATCGATAGAGAAGCTACGCTGTATCACAAAAATGAAAATGAAGTTGGCGGCTGGAAAGGTGCACGTGAGTTTAAAATTATCACTAAAACCAAAGAGTCTGAACTAGTGACTAGCTTTGTCCTTGCCCCCGTGGACGATAAAACAGTAATGCATTTTGAGTCAGGACAGTATTTAGGTGTTAGCGTTGCACCAATTAACCATGACTACCAAGAAATTCGTCAGTATTCATTATCAGACAAACCTAACGGTAAGCAATATCGTATTTCAGTGAAAAAAGAAGCCGTTGGCGTGCCAGGGGTGGTATCTAACTATTTGCATGATCACGTTAATGTTGGCGACACGATTGACGTTTATCCGCCAGCGGGCGATTTTCATTACGAAGAGCGCGAAGCGCCAGTGGTACTTATCTCGGCTGGCGTTGGTGTCACTCCCATGCAATCGATGTTAGAAATGCTGGCGTCTAAGTCGTTTGCAAAACCGGTGTTCTATCTGCACGCCTGTGAAGGTGTCGAGCAACATTCATTTAATCAAAGAGTCGAGTCACTGGGGCTACAGCTTAAGCTTGAACATCATACTTGGTATCGTGATATCGGTAACGCCAATGACGTGGTTAATACCACCAACATCCATCAAGGCTTTATGAATCTTGCTGCGCTTAAAGACGCACTTCCGCTAACGGATGGTGACTATTACCTATGTGGACCGGTTGCCTTTATGCAGTTTGCCAAGCAACAACTACTCGAATTAGGTGTTAGCGATGACCGTATTCACTACGAAGTGTTTGGCCCTCATTCTGATCTCTAAAACCGCTAAGGGCGTTTAAACAAGCCATATAAACAAAGCTTAGAAAAACGGACGCCAATTGGCGTCCGTTTTATCATCTATCAACTATCAACTATCGCATTTTCTCTAAAGTGTATTTAGATAAAGTCACAGATCTCAGCAAGCGACTTTTTCTGCAGTGCATGTTCTGGCACGGTGGCATCGTCACCTGGGTAACCTGCAATAATCAACATATAGGGGCGCTCATTAGCATTATCGCGACCGCAAACCTTACTTAAAAAAGACATTGGTTTTGGCGTGTGGGTTAAGGTGCCTAGTCCTGCATTATGCAGTGCCTGAATTAAAAAACCTGTGGCTATCCCTACCGACTCATGCACATAATAATTAGTCTTTTGTTCACCCTCTTCTTCAGAGCGTTTCTTACTAAAAATGGCAATCAACCAAGGCGCATGTTCGAGATAAGGTTTATCGGCATTAGTGCCTAATGGTTTAAGCGCATCAAGCCACTCTTCACCCGCTCGGCCAGCATAAAAAGCTTGCTCTAGCGCTTCAGCCTCATGGCGAATTTGCGCTTTTATTTCAGAGCTATTAATGGCAACAAAATGCCAAGGCTGATGGTTCGCCCCATTGGGCGCAGTGCCTGCGGCGAGAATACACTTCTCGATAATTTCTTTGGGAACGGCTCGGTCTGAAAATTTGCGGATTGAATGACGACGCTGCACCTGTTGATAGTTTTGCTCAGCGCGCTCAAGCATCTCTGCTTGCGGGTATTCAATAAAGTCATTAAGAGGATGATGCGTATCAGTCATGTTTTACCTTCAACTTATTTTAATTATTGTTATCAATCGTTAAGTTAGCCTTGTAATAACACTGAGCGACAAAGCCCATTATCTTCAACTTTGTGCTATTGAGCTTCTACTACTGTCTTTAGCTGCGCCAAACCTTGGGTTAAATCATTACCTATCATGCCTTCAAAATCCATAAACAAAAACATCAAATTCATCGGATAATCTAAGTGCCCATCAAAACCCCAGGTCACTTGAGTTTGATCAGACGATAATGCGGTAGTTTGCATATAAGCCATATCATTTGACTCGAAAGGTTTAAAAAACCTTAATGCGTAATCGATACGTTTCCCCTCATCGATACGCATAATTTCTTGCTCACCTTCACCCACATCTTCTTTGTCGCTAACCCAGCCAGCAACAAACCCGACCATGCCATCAGTACCTCGATAGCTCTTTTGCATATCAGGATCCATCCGTGCCCACACGCTATAGTTATCTTGATTCTTGAGGTATTTGACGTAATCGAATACCTTTGTAACGGGTTTATTTATAGTGACTTGCGTAGTAACCGAATAGGTTTTATCGACAAATAGCGCAACAATAAATGGTAAGGCGATAATAACTAAGATTAGTAATAGAAATTTCTTTAGCATGATGATTACTCTTAATTTGCAGCTCAGCTGGCCTCAATCAAACCTAGCTAAAAGGTGACTTAAGAATAAACATATTATTAACAAAATGACAAATTAAGTAAGGATACAATTTCAGCATAACTTAAGAAGGGGAGCGTTTGAGTCAACTTGAACATTTTAGAATAGTGGAAGTCAGTAGAAAGCAAAAAGACAAGCATTGCTTGTCTTTTAATCTTATAGAAGAAAACTATATCTTTACAGCCCAAGCCTTGCCATCAGCTTTTGATTCTCTGCTTCGATGTGCTTATAAAAATCACAGTCAGTGAGTTTTGATGCTGCGGCTTCATCAATTACTAATACCGCATCTTGGTGGAGTTGCAGTGCCGATGCAGGACATGCGGCAGTTAATGCTCCTTCAACCGTTGCTTTAATCGCATCCGCTTTGTTTTCACCTGTTGCTAGTAATACCACTTTCTTAGCATCTAAAATCGTACCAATGCCCATAGTGATTGAAAGGTGTGGTTGATATTCACCAGCTTCAAAGAAGCGTGCATTGTCATCAATGGTGGCTTTAGTCAGTGTTTTAACTCTTGTGCGTGACATCAAGCCTGATGATGGCTCGTTAAAACCAATGTGACCATTACGACCAATACCTAATAATTGAATATCGATCCCACCTGCAGCCTTAATTTGCTCTTCGTAACCTTGGCATGCTTCAATTGGGTTTGCCGCATCGCCTGGTGGCACAAATGTTTGTGACTTATCAATATCAATATGATCAAACAGCTGCTCGTTCATAAAGTAGCGGTAGCTTTGCGGATGTGTGCCTTCTAGCCCTAGATATTCGTCTAAGTTAAAAGTCTTAACACCTGAGAAAGAGATTTGTTTAGCCTTGTTTGCCGCTATAAGTCCTTGATAAAGTGAAACAGGTGTTGAACCTGTCGCTAAACCCAGTACTGAATCAGCCTTTTTTTGCAGCTGCTTAATAAAAATGTTGGCGCCATATTCAGCAACCGAGGCACTGTCTTTTAATATTACGATTTGCATAGATTTGATCCAATATCAGTTAGTCATCAGCTAGATTACAAACACGTTCTAAAAGCACTGTAATGCTCTTTTCACCATTTGTACTGTGCGACCAAGTTAACCTATTTTTCGTTAAGTCGACCGACACCATGAATTAGTTAACATAACTATAACCTCAAATGACAACGCTGTCATTAGCTATTAATCGTACCAATCTATGCTTATTGGCTATGTATGCACTTAAAAATTAGATATTAAGGTTATAATGCGCCTCCATTATTTTAGAGCCGCTGCCATGTCAGAATCAGATCTTACAGAGAAACGACATAGTCACTTTCTCATCTATAAACCCTATGGATATTTGAGTCAATTTGTACCTGAAACTCGTAAAAGCAAGCCAGTGCTTGGTCAACTTGCTCATTTTCCAGAAAAGACCATGGCTATTGGCAGGCTTGACCATGACTCCGAAGGACTCCTGCTGTTAACTACCGACGGTATGCAGAGCTTTGTTATTCGTAGTAAAAACATTGAGAAAGAGTACTACGTACAAGTTGATGGTGAGGTTACCTCTGAGCAACTTACTCAGTTACAGCAGAGTGTTGAAATAGGCGTAAATGGTGAGAAATATCAGACCTTACCTTGCAAGGTAGAGCTATTAGTTGCTGAGCCTAACCTTCCATCAAGGGGCAAAAAAATACGCGATCCTCGCCATGGGCCTACAAGTTGGTTATCAATAACGATTTGTGAAGGAAAAAACCGTCAAATAAGAAAGATGACAGCAGCGGTTGGTTTACCGACATTAAGACTGGTTAGGGTCAGGATCGCTCATATTGAGCTTGGATCAATGCAACCTGGTGATGTGGTTACGATTAATCAGTTTGATATAAGCGCTGACTAAAGCCAGCGCTTTACGCGCTGCTAATTGTTTAAAAATTCAGTTAAATTTTCTACCCGTTGTGGTCGGCTATAAAAATAGCCCTGCACCTGGTCACAACCATTTTCTTTTAAGAAATTAACCTGCTCCTGGGTTTCTACACCTTCCGCTACCACCTGTAAATTAAGCGCATGCCCCATGGCAATAATCGCTTTGGCAATGGCGGTGTTATGTGTATCTAACGGTAAACCGGCAACAAATGATTGGTCGATTTTCAGTTTATGGATAGGTAACTTTTTAAGATAACTTAACGAAGAATAGCCAGTACCAAAGTCATCAATAGACAATTCAACTCCCATTTGGCCTAGCTTTGCTAAATATTGGCTCACAAGCAGTTGATCTGACATCATACCGCTCTCAGTAACTTCCAGCTCTAAGCTAGTTGCTGGTAAACCCGTTTGCTCAAGGATTTCTGCCACTTCGCAAACAAAGCTACTTCGCTGTAATTGCTGACTCGCAACGTTGACTGCCACACGGCCAAAATTAATACCTTGTTGATGCCAACGCTGTCCCTGCTCACATGCTGTTTTCAGTACCCAACGACCAATATCTTGAATCAGGCCAATTTTCTCAGCTAATGGGATAAACACTGCAGGAGAAATACTACCTAACACCGGATCATCCCAACGCAGGAGTGCTTCAAACGCCACAGCTTTTCCTGTTTTAAAGCTGATCTTCGGTTGGTAAACAAGATGAAATGCACCAATGGATAAAGCATCGTGCAATGCACTTTGCAGCTTTAATTTGGCAACTGATTCTTGTGTCAGTGACTCAGTATAAAAGGCGTAATTATTACGACCCTCATACTTAGCCCTATGCATAGCAACCTCAGCGTTAACCATAAGATCACTTGAATCTTGGCCATCGTCTGGATAGATGGCGACCCCCATACTCGCGGTCAATCGGGCTTGACCATATTCGCCAAGCAAAAACGGCTGATCAAACACCTTACGTAATTTATTGATATTCAGCAGTAACGCATCATTGCTATCAATATTAGGCAATATCACCGCAAACTCGTCACTGCCTAAGCGTGCAGAAGTCGCTAACGTATCAAGATCTAAACTAAAACGGCGGCTTAGTTCCAGTAAAACTTCATCACCTACGGGGTGGCCGTAGCTTTCGTTAATTTGCTTAAACAGATCGACATCAATATACACTAACCCTAAGCGACTTTTATTATGGCTCGCTTGCTTTATCCCTTGCTCTAAACGCGCGGTTAAACCCATTCGGTTAGGCAGTTTAGTCAAGGGATCGTAAAAGGCAACTTCAGCTAATTCTGCTTCACTCTTCTTTTGCGCTGAGATATCGGTAAATACGGCGACAAAGAAACGAATTTGATGTTCATCATCATACACTGCACTGATATTGAGCATTAGCGGAAAGATCGCACCATTTTTACGCCGATTCCAAATCTCACCATGCCACTTACCTCGGCTTAGTAAGTCTCCCCATAAACTTTGGAAAAATGCTTTATCATGTCGGCCGGAGTTAAATATTCTAGGATTATGACCAAGTAGCTCTTGTTTACTGTAACCGCTGATACTTTCAAAGGCGCCATGTGCATCGACAATATTGCCATCAACATCGGTGATCACCACACCTTCAACCGAGTTCTCAAATACCCGCGAAGCCAACTCTAGCTGATCCTGAGCCGCTTTATGGGAAGATATATTACGTGAGATCCCAATCACTCCAGCTAACTCACCACTGTCTGCAAAAATCGGCACTTTAGTGGTTTCTAACCAAGAATCGACGTTACCGATATCTAAACCTTCACATTGGCCGGCCGAAACTTCGATACCTTTACGAATCGCCTTTTGATCACTAGCGATAAAGTGTTCCGCAAGGCGCGGCTCAAATAATTCATGATCGGTACGGTCCAAAATCAAATCTCTAGACCTATGCCATGCTTGCTCAACACTTTGATTGACAAGGATGTAACGCCCGTAACTATTCTTTACCCACACATGTTCTTTCATGCAATCAACAAACATTTGCAAGTTCAAATGGCTAACTTGCTCTGTCAGGCTTCTTTGTTGATTCTGCAACAATTTATATTGGCGATAGATCTCAATTAAATCTTGTTCAATACTCTTGATATAGACTTTGAATAATTTTTCAGCATCAGTATTCTGAATAGATTGGTTATCATTACTCGTCGCTATCGTCCCTAGATAGCCAAAAAGTGCACCTGCAGGCCAATAAATTGCAAGTAGAGTAATGCTGGTATCAACAGGAGTATCTTGCTCACAGCTTTTCATCAGCTGATCTAACTGCGCAGGACTAACGGCGGCATAACTCATCGCCTGAAACTTTTCAGTCTGATCAACTTTAAATAACGCGGCCCCGCACTGGGCTATTCGTGCCAGCATATCAATAGATAGCTGCCACTCACCCTTTTGTGCTTGCGTTATTTCGATATTAATCAACTTAATGTCCTATTAATCATTCAAGGATTAGCTAAAGCGCTTTGCTTGCGCCATCAATACAACTCTAATCCACTTAAAAATAGCGCTTAAAGCGCATAAAAAACCTGTTACACACTAGTATCTTTAGCTAAGAAAATAAAGCCTAATTTGCCAATATAAATACTAATCTAGCAAGATAACTCAAAATGGCTTATTTAACACTAAAAGCCTTTAGGTCAGTGCTTTAGCTGACTCACCACTTATGGAGTGTTGTATTTGAAGGTCACGATGAAAATCATGTTTATTCTGTAGAGAAGGCCTAGCTATCAAGATTGTTCAATCTTTACATAAAACCTATATTACAAGGTTATAACGCTGTTTTAATTGATAATAATCAATCTTTACAGAGTGTATTTAGCAAAATAAAACTCGCTACCTATCTTGAGTCCAAAAATATAACAAGCTCAGAAAATACATGATTAGCTAAAGGTAACAATATGCAGCCTGAAATAGCCCGCACCTGCGTGATGGTTAATTGATAACTGAAAACAAAAAAACCAGCCGAGTGGCTGGTTTTTATTTTATTGGCGATACTGTTTAGCTGTATCAGCCCTACAAATTAGTTCGCTTGTGGGCGCATTGCAGGGAACAGGATCACGTCACGGATAGTATGCGTGTTAGTGAATAGCATCACTAGACGGTCGATACCGATACCTTGACCCGCAGTTGGTGGTAAACCGTGCTCTAGTGCAGTGATGTAGTCTGCATCGTAGAACATTGCTTCGTCATCACCAGCGTCTTTAGCATCAACCTGTGCTTTAAAGCGGCTGTCTTGATCTTCAGCATCGTTAAGCTCAGAGAAACCGTTAGCCACTTCACGGCCGCCGATGAAGAACTCGAAACGGTCAGTGATAAAGTGGTTATCGTCGTTACGACGTGCTAGTGGAGAGATATCCGCTGGGTAACCCGTGATGAACGTTGGTTGCATCAACTGTGGCTCAGCTGTTTCACCAAAGATCTCTTCAAGTAGTTGTCCACAAGTCCAGAACTTCTCAACAGTCATGCCGATGCTCTTAGCCAAGTCACGCATAAATTCAACGTCTTTAACTTCTTCGTAAGTCATAGACTGAATTGTAGCGTTGTCTGGGTTGTACTTCTTGATCGCATCCAACATGCTCAAACGTGCATATGGGCCACCAAAGTCAACTGTGTGCTCACCGTATGGAAGCTGTGGAGAACCACAAAGCTCAGTAGCGATAGAGCTTAGCATCTCTTCAGTAAGATCCATTAGATCGTTGAAGTCAGCGTACGCCATATAGAATTCCATCATAGTAAATTCAGGGTTATGACGTGGAGACAGACCTTCGTTACGGAAGTTACGGTTGATTTCGAATACACGCTCAAAACCACCAACCACTAGACGCTTAAGGTATAGCTCAGGTGCAATACGTAGATACATTTCGATATCTAGTGCATTGTGGTGCGTTACGAATGGGCGTGCTGAAGCACCACCAGGGATGCTGTGCATCATTGGCGTTTCAACTTCCATGAACTCTTTCTTAACCATGAAGTTACGGATCGCGGTAACCACTTTAGAGCGCATAACGAATGCTGCACGTGAGTCTTCGTTAACGATCAAGTCAACGTAACGCTGACGGTAACGAGTCTCTTGGTCAGTTAGGCCATGGAACTTTTCAGGTAGTGGACGCAGCGCTTTAGTTAGCAACTGGTACTGCTCCATGTTCACATAAAGGTCGCCTTTACCTGACAGGTGTAGCTGACCAGTCACACCGATGATGTCACCGATATCTAGGCCTTGGAATTTTTCTTTAAGATCTTTTTGAACGTCTTTACCAGCGTATGCTTGGATACGACCGCTCACATCTTGGATAACCAAGAATGGACCACGCTTAGCCATTACACGACCAGCGATTGAACGCTCAATGCCCATGCCTTCAAGCTCTTCTTTGGTGTTGTTACCAAATTCAGCTTGAATGTCTGCCGCTTTGTGTTTTCGATCGAAGTTGTTCGGGTGACCGTTTGCTGGGCAGTTCGTACGGATGTGCTCTAATTTTGCACGACGCTCTGCAATTAACTTGTTCTCGTCTTGGGTTTGTTCAGTCATCTTCTTCTCTCGTTAAAGGCCAGATTTCAGGCTAGCTTCAATAAACTTGTCCAGATCGCCATCTAAAACGCTCTGGGTATTTCGGTTTTCAACGCCGGTGCGTAGATCTTTAATACGTGCATCATCAAGCACGTAAGAACGGATCTGGCTGCCCCAGCCAATATCTGACTTGGCGTCTTCGGCGGCTTGCTTATCAGCATTCTGTTTCAGCATTTCTAGCTCATACAGCTTTGCTTTTAACTGTTTCATTGCCGCATCACGGTTCTTATGCTGCGAACGGTCGTTCTGACATTGCACCACAGTGTTGGTCGGTAAATGCGTAATACGAATAGCCGACTCAGTTTTGTTTACGTGCTGACCACCCGCACCCGATGCGCGGTAGGTATCAATTCTTAAGTCCGACGGATTGATATCAATCTCAATCGAATCATCAATTTCTGGGTAAACGAATACCGAACAGAAAGAGGTGTGACGCTTGCCTGACGAGTCAAATGGTGACTTACGCACTAAACGGTGTACACCGGTTTCGGTACGCAGTGAACCAAAAGCATATTCACCAGTAAACTTAATGGTGGCGCCTTTAATACCGGCTACATCACCTGCTGTCACTTCAATCAATTCTGGTTTGTAGTCGTGGGCTTCGCCCCAACGTAAAAACATACGCAGTACCATGTTCGCCCAGTCTTGAGCCTCTGTACCGCCAGAACCCGATTGAATATCTAAATAACAATCTGACGCATCATGTGGTTTAGAGAACATGCGACGGAACTCAAGTTCCTCTAAGCGTTTCTCTAAGCCTTGTAATTCAGCAGTGGCGTCATTGAAGGTTTCTTCATCATCTTCTTCAACGGCAAGCTCGAGTAATCCCTCGATATCTTCTAGTCCACTGTCCATATCGTCGATAGTTTTCACTACCGCTTCAAGTGCTGCACGCTCTTTGCCTAAGGCTTGGGCGTTTTCTGGATCGTTCCACACTTCTGAGCTTTCAAGCTCTCGGCTAACTTCTTCTAGACGCTCACTTTTAGCATCGTAGTCAAAGATACCCCCGAAGAAGGTCGGTACGGTCAGCGAGCTCCTTGATTTTGAATTTAACTGGATTTACTTCAAACATGATTTAATCAACTTTTTAATGGCTAAGCGGTCATTGCTAAGCGATAGTGGCTAAACTTCTTTTGCTTCACTCTTAACGAGTAAATAACTACAAATAGAAAACCCGCTATTTTACCCCATGAGAGGAGTGAAGCCTAGCCGCAAAAGGCTACAAAATAGCAAATTTATTCAACAATATTAGTTTCCCCTCTAAAAACCCCCGTTAATCATCCAGTGACCCTGGCTTACTCCACTACGCGCTAGGCTCATCTAGCAATTTAGTGCGACAGTTCAACTGCTAAATCAGCCTATTTGTGACCTTTAACACACTTAATCTAACACCATTCCAACCCAACCCCTTTTCCGCAGTGTAACTGAGGCTTAGAAAACATTTAAGCCGCACAAAAAAGGACTTTGCCACGCTTTAATCCTAGAACCACGGAGCTGCGATCCCGCTCTACAAGCTAGCCAACAGTCTAAAATGGTGGAAATTGATAAGCCGATCTCACATCTGACCAGATACAGTCACCCATGCGCACACTTCCCTCCTTACCTGTGAGCAAGTTTGCAATTTTAGTGCAAATTTAAACCGTGTTATCAGTGAAGAAAAAGGCCGCAGGTATACTCAAAGCAATAACGATTTCGCCGAGTCCACTTTTGCGAATGCTGATGGTATGCCAAGGCGCTACGCGCCGTTAATTGAGCACCAATCAAGCTGCGACCCTATAATTAAAGGCCCATGCGATGAAACAAATAATAATTGATGGCAAAACCCTTTTAGCTAATCAACGAGATACGCTGTTAGATGTGGCTCTGAATGCTGATATCGCCATCCCCAACCTATGCAAAAGCCCTGCTAGCTCGTTAGTCCACGACAGCAAGCAACACTGTAATCTTTGCCATGTTGAACTCATTGCGAGCGACAGCAGCATTACCAATGTACGTGCATGTGAAACACGCATTGGTGACATTCCAGTACATAATGTTGAGGTTATTACCCAATCAGCAGCTCTGAGCAAACAGCGCAAAGCCGCCTTACATATCATTTTGTCTGATCACTTTGCCGATTGCGAAGCGCCTTGCCAAACCGCATGTCCTGCGGGTGTTGACGTACAGTCTTATCTGTACCATATAGCTCAAGGCGACCACACTGAAGCGGTAAAAGTCATCAAGCAGACCTTGCCTTTGCCACTGTCTATTGGCCGTGTCTGCCCCGCTTTTTGTGAAACAGAGTGTCGCCGCGGCTTAGTCGATGAACCGGTCGCTATTCGCCAATTAAAGCGTCACGCCGCCGATTTAGATTTAGAAGGCGAAAAGCCATACGTGCCGCCAAAGGCACCTGCAACTGGCAAGAAAGTCGCTATCATAGGTAGTGGCCCTGCGGGTATTTCCGCGGGTTATTACCTGTCTAATAATGGCCATGACGTGACGATTTTCGAATCCATGCCCCAAGCTGGCGGCTGGTTACGTTACGGTATTCCAGAGTATCGTTTACCAAAAGCGATTCTCGATAAAGAGATTAACCTGCTATGTAAAAATGGCCTGAATATTCAAACCGACACCCGCCTTGGTCGTGATATTCACCTTAATGGATTAATCTCTGACTTTAATGCAGTCTGTTTAGCCATTGGCGCACAAAAAGCCGTACCGATGAACTACCCAGGTATTGAGCTTGACGGCTGCTACTTAGGTGTGGATTATCTCAAAGATTACTGCACAGAAAAACAGTGCAGCACAGGCAAAAAGGTAGCTGTTATTGGTGGTGGTAATACTGCTATTGACTGTGCCCGCACCGCCAAGCGCGATGGCGCTGATGTAACATTGGTATACCGTCGTACTCGCGATGAAATGCCAGCCGAAGACTATGAAATTCATGAAGCTGAGCAAGAAGGGGTTAAGTTCCACTTCTTAACTAATCCAATTGAAAACCATAGTGACGATAACGGCCGCGTAGCAAAAGTGACTTTTGAGGTGATGACGCTAGGTGAACCGGATGCATCTGGTCGTCGCAGCCCTACGCCAACTGGCGAAACCTTCACAGAAGCGTTTGATACAGTGATCCCTGCAGTATCACAAATGCCAGATATGGACTTTCTTGAAGATCCGCAAAGCCAACTCGCCACAGGTGAGGTTGCGCTTACACGCTGGAATACCTTTGAAGGCTGTGAACATACGATGTCAGCAGGTCAATCTGCAGGCCTTGATAAGCTGTTTGTTATCGGTGACTCACGTACCGGCCCAGCCACAGCGGTTGCCGCCGTTGCCGATGGCCGTAAAGCCGCTGATGCTATTGAAAAACTGCTAAGCCAAGGCCTAACGTGTGAGCTAGTTAAGCAGCCTTTCAACTCTACTAAAGCCAAAAAAACAAGTAGCTTAAAAGCGATTAAAGCTGACTCGCTGTATCCAGAGTCAAAAGTGCAAGCTCGTAGCCTAATGCCAGAGCTTGATAAGCTACAGCGTGCATTAAACTTCAGTGAAGTTGAACTTGGTTTTGAAGCTGATGAAGCCATTAAAGAAGCTGCGCGCTGCCTTGAGTGCGCTTGCCAAGCCAATACCGACTGTAAGCTGCGAGATTATGCTACCGAATATAAAGTTAAAGCCAGCGAGCTAGATATCAGTGCTGCGCAGCACTTTAGTGTTGATAGCAGTGCGCCATTTATCACCTTTGATGCCAACCGCTGCATTAGCTGTGGCGCTTGTGTTGAAACCTGTAAAGGTGCCAGCGGCCATAATGCAATTTCATTCGCCAAAGACCATTACCACGCGCTACCAACATCATGTGCCAACTTATCTGCAACCGATGAACGCAAAGCACCGCGTGTTGGCTTTAGCGTAACCATGAATGACAGTGACTGCGTGCAATGTGGTAACTGCGTGCAAGTTTGTCCAACAGGCGCACTTGTTGATGCCCGCGATAAAACCCAAGGCCTTACAGCTGCGCAAAAAGCACCGCTTAAAACCGTATCCAGCATTTGTACCTATTGCGGTATTGGTTGTCGTATCAATCTACATGTCGATGAGCAGAAAAACCAAATTCGCCATGTCAGCGGTGATACATCATCACCAGTCAACCAAGGCATGTTGTGTGTTAAAGGCCGCTTTGGTTTTGACTTTGTTGGCAGTGATAAACGCCTAACCACACCGCTAATCCGTAAAAATGGCGAGTTAGTACCTGCGAGCTGGCAAGAAGCAATTACGGTTGTCGCTCAGCGCTTTCGCGAAATCAAACAAGTCTATGGCGACAAGTCTATAGCGGGTCTATCTTCCGCTAAAGCCACTAACGAAGATAACTACCTATTCCAAAAGTTTTTCCGTAGCGTGCTTGGCAACAATAACGTCGACCATTGTGCGCGACTTTGCCATGCATCAACGGTTACCGCACTGCGCGAAAGCTTAGGTAGCGGCGCTATGACTAACGATATTCCAAGCATTAAAGATAGCGACCTTATCTTTATTCTTGGCTCTGATACCGAAAGCGCACACCCTATTATTGCCTCTCGCATCAAGCAAGCCGTAAAAGAGCACGGTGCAAGATTAATTGTTGCAGATCCTAAACGCGTATCTATTGCCGATAAAGCTCAGCTTTATGTCGCGCAGCGCCCGGGTTCTGACGTAATGCTAATCAACGCCATTATGCAGCAAATCATTAAAAATGACTGGCACGATTTAGATTACATTCAGGCGCGTGTTGAAGGCTTTAGCCAGCTGTATGACGAAGTCATGAGCCCTGATTACAGCCCGAAAAACGCTGAAATCATTACAGGTGTAAGTGCCAGCGACATCATTGAAATGGCGCGCTTAATCGGTACTGCGGAGAAAACTGCGGTTTACTACGCTATGGGCGTCACTCAACATACTTCAGGTCATGACAACGTTACCGCGATATCTAACTTGCAATTATTGTGTGGCAACATTGGCGTTAAAGGCGCAGGTATTAACCCACTTCGAGGCCAAAGCAACGTCCAAGGTGCTTGTGACATGGGCGCGCTACCAAACTACTTTAGCGGTTATCAAAAGTTAGATGATCCGTTAGTACAGATGCGCTTCCGCGAAGCTTGGGGTAAAGAGGATCTTTGTTCAGATATTGGTTTCTCAGCAACCGAGATGATGCACGCTCTGAGTCATGGCGAGCTAAAAGCGCTATATGTTATGGGTGAAAACCCAGTGCTAAGCGACCCAGATCAAAAGCATGTATTACAAGGATTAGCGGCGGCTGAATTTGTTGTTGTACAAGATATTTTCTTAACCGAAACGGCTGAACTGGCCGACGTAGTGCTACCTGCAGCAGCCTTTGCAGAAAAACTCGGTCACTTTACCAATACCGAGCGCCGTGTGCAGCAATTACTACCCGCTGTTAAGCCGCCAGGGATAGCCAAAAACGACTGGCAAATCATCCAGCTTATCGCTACTCAGATGGGCGAAGATTGGAGCTATCAAAACGAGAAGCAAATTTGGCATGAGATCACCGATGTCACGCCGCAATATCGCGGTATTACTTGGAAGGTGATTGATAGCGAAACTGAAAATGGCCGCCAAGGTTTGCAATGGCCGTGCCCTGCTGAAGGCCACCCTGGAACACCAATTTTGCACGCGACTCAGTTTACCCATGGTAAAGGTAAGATGCGCGCAGTGCATTATCGCCTACCTGCAGAGATGCCATGTGACGAGTATCCATTAATCTTGTCTACTGGCCGCTTATTGGAGCAGTTCCATACTGGTACCATGACCCGTAAAACAGAAGGGCTTAACCAGCTTGGCTCGCCAAGAGTGATGATCTCAGTGTTTGATGCTGAGAAAATTGGGATTAATAACGGTGATATGCTCAAGCTCAGCACCCGCCGCGGTGAGATTGAGATCAAAGCTTTTGTCACCAAACGAGCTCAAGCTGGGGTATTGTTCTTGCCGTTCCACTTTGCAGAATCTGCAGCGAATAAGCTCACTAATAACGCGCTTGATCCTGTGGCTAAAATTCCAGAGTTTAAAGTGTGTGCCGTTAAAGCTGAAAAAGTAGCAGAGCAATAAGAAGCCGCTCTAATCTAATTTAAGCACCACAAGTAAAATACAAAAAGGCGCTAAGAGCATACTCTTAGCGCCTTTTTAATTTATATTACTAAGCTGAACTAGCCTGCAAACGCACCAATCAGTGCGCCCGTTACAGCAAACCCAACCACCAGCATAAATACATTGGGTTTAAAGATCTTAAATAAACCAAAACCTAGCACCACCAACGCCATGTCTAGCGGCGATAGCACTGCACTGGTAAATATCGGGTTATAAAGCGCGGCTAACAAAAAGCCCACCACGCAAGCATTAACCCCTGCAATAGCTCCTGTGACCTTTGGTCTAGCACTGATTGCATGCCAACTTTTAAGTGCTACCAGCATCAATAAGAAGCCAGGTAAGAAGATAGCCAATGTCGCAACTAGCGCACCAACAAGCGGCTGTTGCACCCAGATCTCTGCACCAAGAAACGCCGCTAAGGCAAACATAGGTCCGGGCACAGCTTGCGCTAACGCATAGCCAGTTAAAAACTGATCATTACTTACGGCATCGCCAACACTTTGCTGCAGTAGCGGCAACACCACATGACCGCCACCAAATACCATGCTACCCACTTGGTAGAACTGGCTAAATAATTCAGTAAGGTTAGTTATTCCGGCTTGCTTTGATAATGCTATTGCAACTAAAGAAGCCAGTAATAGTCCGACAAATAGGCTGAGCCAAAAAAAGTTAAGCTTTACAGGCTGCACATGTTCATTAGATATTTCATCGTCTGCCTGACGAGACAGGTAGTGGCGTCCGACAATTGCAGCGGCAACCAATAAACCAAACTGCATTAGCATGGATGGTTGCAGTAAGATAATCACACAGCTAAGTACCATCAGTATTTTGGCTTGTTTAAGCTGACAAAACTGTTTGAACATAATCCAAATTGCATCGGCTACCACAACAACGGCTAACAATTTAAGACCATGAATAATGCCTTGTGTAAACGAATAATCAAGCCACTGGCTGCTAGTTACGGCCAGTAAAAATAACAAAATAAACGAGGGAAGCGTAAAGCCAATAAAGGCTGCTAAACCGCCTAATAAGCCACCGCGATGATAACCAATAGCAAAGCCCACTTGGCTAGAACCTGGGCCAGGCATAAACTGACTCAATGCAACTAAACTGCCGTAGTGTTTATCATCAAGCCATTTAAGTTCATCAACAAAAGTCTGTCTAAAATATCCTATGTGAGCAGCGGGACCGCCAAAGGAAACAAGACCAAGAGAAAAAAATCGTAGAAAAATTTGAAACATAGTTATCCATATTTAAGCGCCCGAAACAGCACTTCTTAGTTCAGTAATTGCAGCACAGTATGACATTTAAGTTACAGTTTAATGAAATGGCTTAGCCAGTAACAAACTCTCACATTTAATACTCCCAAACAGTTGCCACTAATCGCGATTATTCAAGTAATAACGTATCGAAATCTGCTAACGCTTGGCGCTCACCTATGCTTTGCTCCAACCAATCTAATACTTCGGTAGCTGTAGTTCTATAAGTGGTTAATTTCCCCCCGTACAAACTTAATAAGTTAGGGTGGCTTGGCTGGCTTTTTTGTAAGGTATCTCTTGGTCTGTCAAACGCATTCCCCGACTGTTTTGGTAATACTCGTACGCCGCAGAAGCTATCCACAACTCGAGCTCTCAATGCCTCAATATCTCCTAGGGCACTAAAGTAATGTTGGTAAATTCCGAGTAAATAATCGACTTCCTGCGAGGTTATTTGTGGTTTACCCGACAAGCTTTCGAGTACTGTCTCTGTGGTGCCTATTAATGTTTGACCGCTCCATGGCATCACAAAAATTACCCGCTTATCGAAACAAGACTCAAGATAAAGTATGCCGTCATTTGCTGGGATATCTAACAGTAGATGGCTACCTTGTACCCACTCAATGGGCTCGGTGGCAATAGGCGGCGAAACGCTCTCAAGGACTTCATTAACCCAAGGACCTGCGGCATTGACCACCGCAAGAGCTTCGACTTTTTGTGACTCATCAGCCACTTGATAATGCACCTTGCAGTGACTTTGCAAATGTTCAATCTTAGTACACTTTGCATGCTCAATAACATGAGCGCCGAGTGCGCGGGCATTTTTTATGACAGCCTCAGTTAACAGCTTATCGTCGGTTTGTGCATCCCAATACTGATAAAGTGCTTTTAGCCCTGTTAACTTTAAGCCTTTAATTTTTGACCAATGCACAGATGGCACCGATTTGAATTGCCCTAGCGCATCAAAGTCACTCAGCATGGCGTATAAACTTAACCCAGCACGAATCGCCCATGAACTTCGGCGGCTATTTTCGTATACAGGAATATAAAACGGAATAGGGTTCACTAATGAGGGGGCTAGTTGCAACAATGCCTTTCTTTCAGCTAGCGATTTTCTCACCAAGGGCAACTGGCCAGATTCTAAATACCGTAAACCGCCGTGAATGAGTTTGCTGGAATTGGCCGACGTCTGTCCTGCTACCGTGCCTTTTTCAAGCAGTAAAACACTATAACCCGCAGCCGAAGCGCACTGAGCAATACCCGCTCCATTGATACCACCACCAATAACCACTAGATCGACTGTTGTCATTTCAGCTCCTAGATGGGCTCTTATTCTTGAATACTTAAGGCTTTAGCTTGCGACTATTCGTTTTAAGAATAGCGACTGCAGGCGGTAAAACCACCTTCACTGTACTGCTATCAATAACAAACTCAGCTAAGTATTTATTCAGCCTTAATTGTCTCTGCTAAACGCCTTTGCTTTGATAATATTTACGCTTTAAAGCCAACAACAGATCTGTTTATATCTTGTTAGGCCTCAATGGCTATGACTCACGCCCTTTGAAAAACCGCACTATAAAGATAACTACAACTCGTGCTGCTTAGTATGTACAACAGCTATTAGGTATTAATACTTATCGATAAACAACATACTTGCGTTAATAATAAAAATCGAGACTAAATAGATTCTTAGCGCATATGAAAGCTCTCAGTAACCATTAACCGAGCTGTTTACTAACAGATTTACTCAGTCATTCCGTCCTATGTCATCAACTTTGAATACTTGCATTTATTCGCTGGCTGCAACCTATATAATAAAAGCGCAAGTTTACGCATATTCAAATAATTTCAATAAGGTTGTAAATGGTCATTTTTTTGTCGGCGATGACGTAAGCGCTTGCTAGTTCACATGTTTATTTCATGATACAGAAATCAATTGTAACTTTGTTATTTTCTTTCAATAAAGTAATGAATATAACGAACATTGCATTTTATTTATCAATGGATTAAGTTGCCCTCAATTAACCTAAAAGCCACTGTTTTTAAGACTGCAACTGACCAAGAAGATTGTGATGTTATCAAGGATGTATAAGATGAAATCAATCGCTATGATTTGCTTACTTTTCTCAGGAAGTGTGTTTGCACAATGCCATAATCAAAATCATATTTTTGATATTCCTTATGCTAAGAATAGCTCCTATTTTTCGGGACAATCTGCATCTAAGCTTGAAGATTTCAGCCAGACAGCACCAACAGAAAATGGTTATCTGTTACTCGAATTTAAAGTTAATTCCAATAAACTCACAGCTGAAGCGCAAAAGTACGATAAATGGTTAGCTGAACGACGCATCGAACGAATAAAAAGCTATCTAAACAAAGCGGCTTATCCAGCCCCTGTTATCACACGTATATTAACTGCGAGTACCAATGTTAACCGCAGCGTCTCCGTTGTTTGGTGCGCAGAAGAAACTGAGCAAAGTAAAGTTTTAGTCGCAACAAAGAAAGACTAAACCAGTTTAAAAGAGCACACCCGCCCAATCACTCGTTGCAACAAGTACTTGGGCTTAAATGGGGCATCTCTACCGTTTAAATTAGCACCCCCTTAATCATGCGTTATAAATATTTGAAAAAGTTTAATAATTTCACCTGAAGTTCGCTACAGTTCCCAAAAGTTAACAATCCGAGATTTATGTAGCAAAAATGATACATAAATTTATCAGCTAATCGGCTACGCAGTAGAATACTAACCAATGCAATTATTTCTTTCCTCATTTGCCTTGGAGTTCACATGGTCAGATCTGCGCTACTTTTCGTTGCTCTTTGTCTTGCAAGCCTTTCCTTTTCAAGCTTTGCTACTGATGCTTCAATCAAACAAAACGAGCTATGGCATTACACCAACGCCCAAGGCGAACTAAAGGTAAAACTTTATTTCTTTTGGTCTAAAACCTGCCCACATTGTGCTGAAGCCCACCCGTTTATTGATAGCCTGCCGGAGAGGTATTCTTGGTTAGAAGTTGAAGACCACATGATCACCGATCCAGGCACTATGGAGGTTTGGCAGCAAATAGCTAAAGCGACGGCTACTGAAGCACGCTCAGTCCCTTACTTTGCTAGCGGTGAAAAAGCCGTTGTCGGTTATAGTAGTCAAGCGGTAACCGGTGAGTTTTTAGTGCAGCGTTTAAAGTCCTATTACGTTTCATTAGGTGGCACACTTGCTCCTGAAGCAGAAGGCAATTACACGGTTGCAGCACCAGCTGCTGGCGGTTTATTTGCAACCTGTAGTGAAAGTGATAGTAAAGAAGGCGGCGACGGTACTTGTGATTTAGGCTTAGATACCAGCAGTGAGTTAGCAAGCTCTGATGTACAACCCGTTGAACTGCCGCTTGTGGGTGTTGTACACCCTGAACAGATGTCCCTGCCGTTATTAACCGTCGTTTTAGCCGGTGTTGACGCCTTTAACCCATGTGCTTTCTTCGTTTTATTATTTCTACTTTCTATCATGGTTAACGCTAAGAGTCGCACTCGCATGCTGATTGTTGGTGGCATCTTCGTGTTTTTCTCAGGCTTTATCTACTTCATCTTTATGAGTGCTTGGTTGAACATCTTCCAATTACTTGGCGCAGGTAGCGATGGCGGCTGGATTATTCTCGGTGCGGGTATGCTGGCGCTCGTTGCGGGAGCGGTAAACATCAAGGATTACTTCTTTACCAAAGGCGAAGTCACGCTTTCAATGTCTGCTGAAAACCGCACGGGCTTGATTAAACGCATGGGCAAGTTAACCAGTGCCAGCAGCATGACTGCTATGATTGCTGGTACTGTAGTACTATCAATTTTAGCCAATGCTTATGAGCTACTGTGCACCGCCGGCTTCCCGATGATCTACACCAGTGTGTTGTCTATGCATGACTTAGAGACTTTCGAGCGCTACATGTACCTTGTTATGTATAACGTGGTTTATGTCATTCCGCTTGCCGCTATCGTGATTGCTTTCAGTGTCTCCCTAGGTAAACGTAAGCTCACCGAAAAAGAAGGCCAAACTCTTAAGCTGATGTCGGGTATTATGATGATGGGCCTAGGTGGCATGTTAGCGCTTGATCCAACCGCACTGCAAAATGTCGCCTTAGCAATAGGTCTAATCTTTAGCTCAATTATACTGACAGTTATTATTACGCTAGTTCGAAAGGCAATCGATAAAGCTAAAAAAGCGTAAGGTAACAAACTAAGGCCTTAGTCCACGCTAAGGCCTTAGAGAGCAGCTAAACGGAGTAAAAGTGAGACAAATATTGAGTGAGTAAACAACTTAATTAGGGATGATATGCGGATACTTTCTTTTGTAGCAGTTACAGCTTTATTAACCGGGTGCGTTTCAAAACAAGAGTATCCAACTGAATGGACTCAAGTTTCCCCCTCTAATTTCGACTGTCCAATGATTTCAGGTACCTATTCAAGCATTGGCGAATTAAAAGATAATAGCTATTCCCCTTCCCTAAATACCATCCTCAATATTCACGGCTTAGCAGATAGTCTGGCTATTCACGCTGATGATAAAAAGCTCACCATTACCCCTTATAAAAATGCTCTCGAAATTAGCACTATTGAGATTGCTATCCCAAAGGAAAGCATCTATTGCGAAGATGGTTACTTAGTCTTTGAAGAGGAGCAAAGCTATAACCAAGGAGGGGCCTTGGCGCAGGAATGGCACACATATTACCTCACCACAAATGCTGAAGGTTTAGTAATAAAGCAAAAACAAAGCGCTTTAGGAATGCTATTTTTTGTACCTATAGCAAGTTCTGAAACAAGCTGGATATTGTTCAGGAACACCCTAAGCTCGCTGTAAAAGTACAGGACTCTGTTATCGATACATACTGTAACACGGCTTTATTCAAGTCATGGCTAGATGAGCCGATAACTGGTTAACATACAAATTTATTGAGCTAAATATGGCGATTACTATCTCAAGTGCGAACCTACAACCTAATATGAGTCATGGTGCTGTTGGTGTGAAAGTCGCGCAAATAGCCAAAGACCAGCAGAAGATTGAAGGAGATATTGCAATGCAGTTAATTAATGCTGCGGTGCCTGAAGCGCCTGTTGGTAACACTGGTCACAATATTAATACTACGGCTTAACTTGTTTAAACTTCAAAGCGATTCTCAGAGTAGAACCCTACTCTGAGAAATATTGGTTTCGACCTGAAGACTTTGCTTTATACAACATGCTATCAGCTCGCTCTAACAAATCGCTTGATTGCATGCCCTTGTGCCATAATGCAATGCCTTGAGACGCTGTAATATATCGAGAAACGCCTGAGCTTGGGTGCACTAATTCGGCATCCGCTAACATTCGTTGTATTTTTCCAGCGACAGATCTTGCTCCGTCTATATCAGTGTTAGGCAGTATAACGACAAATTCCTCACCGCCATATCGAGCGACTAAATCTCGAGGCCTCTCTAACGCACTATTTACGATTTCAGCAACTTGAATTAAATAACCATCACCCACTTGATGACCTAAACTATCATTCAATAATTTAAAGTAATCGATATCGAGCAAGATAACCGCTAACGGTTGTTCATTACGTGCAGATGACTTTATCTCTTGTAGTAGCACCTCATCAAAATGACGACGATTACTGATATTAGTAAGCCCATCAATTAGCGCCAAACGCTTGAACTGCCTTAATAGTTTCTTTTTTTCTATATTTCGGACAACCGCTTTAAAGAACCAACCGGAGATAATTTTCTGCCCTGACATAATAATGCCCAGAAAACACATGAACTTTGTCAGTGGATAAATCAAAACCTGTGAATATTGCATTGAATGATAAAGCGCACTAAATAACAAAAACGGCAAAATACCTAAAATCATCACATTGCGGTTTGGAAATAGAGCAAGCGCAAACACCAGAACTAATACATCTGACAGAGACTCAACCCCAGGCATATTTTGCGATGACAATTGAGTCAGCCCATACAGAACAAAACTCCAAGACAAAACAAGCAGGGCTAAATAGCTGTATATCTGTTTTGCATTAACTCTAAACAACCCATTAATCTTTGCGCAAACAAGCCCTACAGCAATAACACAAAGTAATGGTACAAGTTGAATAAGAAACATCTCAACATCGTGATAGTACTCATCAAAAAAATAAGTATTAAGTAGCACTACAAATAACAGAGCAGCACTTACATAAGTAGCCCATAAAATGCCACGCTTTAAAATAGTGAAAGTTTCACTTTTTAGTTGAGCTTGATATCGGTGTGAATTCAGAGCCATTTTAACCATTTCCATTATTGTCTTTGACTCGCCCAAAAAAAAGCCAGCATATTGCTGGCTTTATACTAACGATTTATTGCTTTAGGCTGCAACATTCTCACTACTTGACTCATCAACATTGTGACGAATTAAGTAATCGAACGCTCCTAACGAGGCGGTAGCACCGCTCCCCATCGCAATAATAATTTGTTTGTAAGCCGAATTAGTTACATCACCTGCTGCAAACACTCCAGGTAATGAGGTCCCACCTTTAGCATCTACTATGATTTCACCACGTGCCGTCATATCAATGGTGTCTTTTAGCCATTCAGAGTTAGGTACTAAACCAATTTGGACAAAGATACCTGCTAGCTCTACGTGATGACTCTCGCCTGTTGCTCTATTGGTATAATTTAGGCCGTTAACACGCTGACCATCGCCAGTAACCTCAGTGGTCATCGCTTGGGTAATAATCTCAATATTGCCCATAGATTTCGCTTTACGCTGCAAAACCTCATCGGCGCGCAGTGACTTATCAAACTCCAGTACAGTCACATGCTCAACGATATTGGCTAAATCGATTGCCGCTTCAATACCTGAGTTACCACCACCAATAACCGCAACGCGCTTACCTTTAAATAGTGGTCCATCGCAATGTGGGCAATACGCCACACCGCTGCCGCGATATTCTTGTTCACCCGGCACGTTCATTTCACGCCAGCGAGCACCTGTTGCTAGTAATACCGTTTTACTACGTAATAACGCTCCGCTTTCAAGCTCTAGCTCAAACAACTCACCCGACTTTAGGCTTAGTGCGCGTTGGTTATCCATAATGTCCACGTCATATTCATGAACGTGAGCTTCAAGGTTAGCCACCAGCTTTGGTCCTTCTGTCGCTTTCACTGAGATAAAGTTTTCAATACCTACCGTTTCAGCAACTTGACCACCAAATTTGTCGGCAACAATACCGGTGCGCAAACCTTTACGTGCAGCGTAGATTGCTGCAGATGCACCCGCAGGGCCGCCACCAACGACTAATACGTCAAAGGCTTCTTTTTGATTAAGCTGTTCTGCTTTTCTACCGGCAGCATTTACATCTAACTTATTTAAGATCTCAACCGTGCTGATAGCCCCCATAGAGAACTGCTCACCATTTAAGTAAACAGAAGGCACAGCCATAATGTTGCGTTCATTCACTTCATCTTGAAATAGTGAGCCATCAATCATTACGTTGGTGATGTTTGGATTAATTGCCGCCATCATATTCAGCGCTTGCACAACTTCCGGACATGTCTGACAGCTTAACGACACATAAGTTTCAAAACGATATTCACCAGGAAGCTGGCGAATTTGTTCAATCACATCGGCATCAAGTTTAATTGGGTGGCCGCCGCTATGCAGTAGTGCTAACACTAGTGATGTAAATTCGTGACCCATTGGCAAGCCTGCAAAAGTGATTTGCGAACCTAAAACGGGGTTTGTCACCGCCATAGAAGGTGTGCGCTTACCCACTTTCTCAGTAACAGAAATAAGTGAAGACAAGCTATCAATATCAGCAGCCAAAGACTTAAGCTCTTGGGCTTTTTGGCTGTCATCAGCAGATACAACCAGCTCAACTGGGTGCTTGAGATTCTGCAAATAAGTGTTCAGTTGATTCTTTACGTTTGCATCTAACATGATGACTCCTAAATATAAAAGCTAATCTGGTATCGGTGAGCAGCAGGCAGCATTAGCCACAAGCAAGTAAATACTCACTAAAAAAATAAAAAGTGGTCTTAAAAATAAAAGTGTATTGCGACTAGCGTTTTGCTTGTTAACCACAAGCTTTGTAAAAACTTGTCCAGCTTAGATTTCAGGGGGGACACTAAGCTGAACAACTGATGACTTGGTATGTCCAAGTCATGGAGAGTCTGGTGAAGATTTTAGTCTCGCTAACCTGTTGGGCAAGCTAGCGAGCCACTAACCTTACATGCAACTCAATCGAATCTTAGATTTTACCAACTAGGTCGATTGACGGTGCTAGTGTTGCTTCACCTGGCTGCCATGCAGCTGGGCAAACTTCGCCGTCGTGAGTTGCAACATATTGAGCAGCTTGAATTTTACGAACTAGCTCTGCTGCACTGCGGCCAATACCTAGGTCGTGTACTTCAGCAACTTTGATTTCACCCTCTGGGTTGATAACAAATGTGCCGCGTAGTGCTAGACCGTCTTCTTCAATCATCACACCGAAGTTGCGTGTGATAGTACCAGTTGGGTCACCAATCATTGGGTACTGGATTTTACCAATTGTGTCAGAGCTTGCATGCCATGCTTTGTGAGTGAAGTGAGTGTCAGTAGATACTGAGTAAACTTCAACGCCCATAGCCTGTAGCTTCTCGTAATGGTCTGCCATGTCGCCAAGCTCAGTTGGACATACAAACGTAAAGTCAGCTGGGTAGAAGAATACGACTGACCACTTACCTAATAAATCTTGCTCTGTTACTGGGTGGAAGTCACCGTTGTGAAAAGCAGTTGCTGAAAATGGCTTAATTGTAGAGTTGATAATTGACTGATGCATTTAATCTTCCATTTAGTAATTAAAAAAGTTGATGATGATTTTGTATTTAAATCAACAAACTGGATGAGTGATGATGAGTCTCTTAATGCCAGTTCGTTTTCGATGTAAGGATAGTAGCTGAGAAAAACAATTAGTGGTAACGAGTAAAAGCTATCATCCTAATCTAATTTTCCGAACAGGATTAACAACTCAAGCAAACAGGGACATAGAACAATAGATGCGGGGTGAAAGCAGCGGTATTGATTTAGCGTAAACCAGAGATAGCAGCAATAAGAGTGTGGAAAAGTGGCTCACCAATAAAAGGTTTATTAATGAGCCAAGCTTGATTACTGCCAGAGATCAAAGCGAGTTAATGAACGCGCCAATTGAAAATCAAGCTGTTGTGATAAAGATTGCGCCTTGGCTTTAAGTGCACTTGTGCTAATGTCGCGCTTAGCCTTACCTGCAAACACCACCCAGTTACCACTACCGGTTAAGCAGGCACGCACTTCAACAAAGTACATATTTAAATAAGCGAGCAGTTCGCGGTTTTGGCTATGCTCTTTCCAGCAATTCAGTACTAAGTAGCCATCCGCTTTAACTAAGGCGGCGCATTGGGCAATAAACACCTCTGAGACCTGCGCAGCATCGACGCCTTCAGCACTATAGATATCAGCAAACACCACATCAACTTTCTTATGATCTGCAGCCTCTAAAAACTGCTTAGCATCTTGATGGACAACTTTAAGCTTTTTACTCAGCGGTAATTGAAAATAGCGTTTAGCCAATTCAATCACATCTGCGCGCAGCTCTACCGCCGTTAGTTTAATACCTGCGTCAAAATGGCGTAAGGCATGAATAAGTCCACCACCACCTAATCCCAATACAATCGCACTTTTAGGTTGGCTATACAGCAACACTAACAGCATCGCTTGTACGTATGTATGCTGTGGAATATGCGGCGTAGCTTTAAGCAACTTACTTTGCTCATCGTTTTCGCCAAAAGCGAGGATCCGAGTTTCTTTATCCTCAAGGACAATCAATGGACCATATTCATCTTGGGTTTGATGTAAAACTTGATAATCTGACATGCGTGCTCCGACATTTGGGGCGCTATTATGCGTTAAATAATCCGCGAGTAAAATGGCGCACATTAAACCAGCTAAGCTTAATGATTTGTAGCAGCAAACAACAACCCCCTTGCATCAACTCAAAAAAACACACAGCTACACAGATCAAAAAACAAACCCCACAACTGCCACACAACTCACGCAGAAAACACCACAAACACAACAAACAACCAACCCAGAGTTGTGAGCTTTATCACATTTCATTTTTTGCCGATACATACAATCAGCGCCATTCTAAACTGAACAAAAATAGACTAATGAAAAAGACAATCTCGGCTATCGCACTAACGGCAGTGTTAAGTACTCAACTAACTGGCTGCATGGGCCAAATGGGCTTAAGTGCTATGGTAACTAAAGCTAACCTAAGCGCTGTTGATAACCGTTATGGCCGTGCAGGCCTATTTATGCTTATGAGCCCAATCTATGGCTTTGCAGCAACTGGCGATCTATTCATCCTTAACAGCATCGAATTCTGGACTGGTACTAACCCAATCACAGGTCGTTCACCTGCTGTTGTTGATATGCCAGTTGAAGCTATCTTCAAAGTTAACCAGCATATTGATGGCGACCTAACAACAGCCCCCCTAAAGAACGTTAAGTTAACTAGCGCTTCTATGGTTGCGACTGACGATAACACTTTAGCAATGACTTTAGTTTATGAAGACGGTAGCCAACAGGTTATGTCTGGTGTTAAACAAGGCGAACACGTTGACTTCTACCTAGACAACAGCTTTATTGCGCGTGTTAGCACAGCTGAATTGGCCGCTTACCAACAAGGTTAATACCTCATTGGCTGGTAAGCTGTTAGCTAAATAAAAAAGGGGCGAGTCAATAATGACTCGCCCCTTTTTTGGGTTTATCGATTTATTTTAATGTTCGCTGAAAAAACGCTACTGCTTGTAAATACATTTGCAACGCCAATGCGGCGTCATATCTATCCCCCTCATCTCGCATAAAGGCATGCTGGGCATTCACTTCAAGCCAGTTAAACTTGCGCTCTGTTGCCTCAAGCTTATTGTAGATAGCTTTACGCCCTTCGCTCGATACATGCGGGTCTTGCTTACCAAATACCAGTACCAGCTCCGCGGCAATCTCGCCCGTACGAGTCAAGGAGTCATTGCCCTCAGAACAAGGCAAAGTATTAGAATGAATATCTGTTGGGTATAAGCAAAATGCACCTTGAATATCAGGGTTTAATGCTGCTCGATAAGCTAGATGGCCACCAATGCATACGCCCATACTACCTACGCTACTAGTACAAAAACTTAAACTGCGAGCAAAATCCACTAAGGCTTCAGTATCACTATCATGGTGCTCTAGCGGCTTGGCAAATTTATCAGCATTGCCTTTATCTTTACCGACATCATCATATTCCAGCACAGTACCAATAGGGTTTAACTCGTGAAACACCTCAGGAACTAACACCACAAAGCCATGCCCAGCAAGTATTGATGCTGCGCGAGCAATAGGTGCGGTTTGCTGAAAAATCTCCGAGTAAAAGATAATAGTCGCAAATTGGCCGTCACAGTCCGGACGATATAGATAGGTGCGCATGGTTCCTGTTGCGGTCGAAATATCATGCACTTCTTGAGTAATGATCATCGGCTTTCCTTAGATAAGTCAGGTAAATAAATACGATTCATCGCCATAGATTAAAATAGCTGGTAAGTATTTGCGATAAAAAAAGCAGTAGTACTTAAGTGTTTAACACTAAAGAGACTACTGCTTATTTATAACCATTAACGCGATAAAAAATTAATACAGCTCATTAGGGCAATGTTCACCGGCGAGCAACTGCTTTACATTACTCAGTGTGGTGTGCGCTATTGCGCCAAGGGCCTCTTCAGTTAAAAACGCTTGGTGACCAGTAAAAATCACATTATGACAAGCTGATAAACGCCTAAACACATCATCTTGAATAATTTCACTCGATTTATCTTCAAAGAACAGCTCTTTCTCGTTCTCGTAAACGTCTAAACCTAATGAGCCTAAGTGACCGGTTTTTAACGCTTCCATTGCATCAAGTGCATTAAGCAAACCACCTCGGCTGGTATTAATGACCATTACACCAGGTTTCATCTTGGCAAAGCTACCAGCGCTAAGTAAATGGTGATTATCTTTGGTCAGCGGGCAATGCAAGCTAATCACATCACAAATTGGGTATAACTGCTCCAGCGATAAATACTCAACGCCGAGATCAATAACATCCTGATTGGGGTAAGGATCATGAGCTACAACTTTACAGCCAAACCCCTGCAATATTTTAATCGTCGCAAGACCAATTTTACCCGTGCCAATCACACCTACAGTGCGACCAAACATGTTAAAGCCCACTAGCCCCTCAAGTGAAAAGTTAGCATCACGAGTACGTTGATATGCTTTATGTATTTTACGGTTTAAGGTCAGCATCAATGCCACAGTGTGCTCGGCAACTGACTCAGGAGAATATGCCGGCACATTAACCACTTTCATGCCTAAACGTTCAGCAGCAGCCAGATCAACGTTATTAAATCCCGCGCAGCGCATAGCGATGACTTTTGTGCCGCCTTTGGCTAACTCTACGAGAACCTCTTCACACAAAGAATCATTTACAAAGGCACAAATGACCTCAAACCCTTCCGCTAACTTGACTGACTGCATACATAGACGGTAATCGAAATACTCTATGCTGGCACCAAATGCAGTATTGGTTCGATCGAAATGCTGCATATCATAGTGTTTGGCGCTAAAAAAGCCTATTTTCATGGGAGCTACCTTAACTAAATGAGGGAGAAAACTTGCACAGTGTATGTGATATTAGCAGGTTTGTCGTGAGGGCAATTGATCTATGCCTCATTGATAGCGATTGTTTTGCAGAAAGAAAAAGCGAGCTCCTGACAGCTCGCTTTCCAGCTTAATTCTGAACTTGTCTTATATAAGAAGGATACATTCTCAAGATAAATTCAAATCAACGTTGTACTTGGTTGAGCATAATTGACCAAGCACAGCAGGAGTAAGCTAATATCGAGTAACATACCACTATACATAAAGAGGTACAGATAACTGACTCACAAAATCAGCCTGAAACACCGATGAAAAGGCGATTTTGTCCCCAATTAGCCAAGCTTCAATCGTAAATATCTTTGCATGTTTAAGCTTGTGAGCTATCAGCGCTTTTCAAATAGGGATTTCCTGATAAAATTTGCTCACCGCTAATAGCACAAGACTCTTTATATATGGCTAGAAAAGAACTCACAGAAAAACAATTTATGCTGCAACGTTTTTCTAAGACTGCGCTGCGTGCTTTACATATATTAGGTATAACAGGTGCAGGCGGTGGCATTTTGTTGCATGTGCCGCAAGAAAAGTGGCTAACTTATTGGATTATGGCGATGGTGACGGGATCGGCCATGATGCTGTGGGAAATCGTCCGCGACTGGCGCTGGCTAATCCAATTAAAAGGAGTGCTTACAATTGCAAAATTAGGTCTACTGACTTTGTTTATTCCATTTGCCGCATATAAACCAGAATTGCTAATTTTTGTCGTGTTACTATCTGTCGTTGTATCTCATGGCCCAGCAGGGCTTAGACACTTCTCAGTAGTACACGGACGCAGAATAGATGGCAGAAAAGAAGTTAAAGGCTAGTCAGTGCAATAGCGCGCAACTCATATCCCAATTTGCACAACTCAATAATTATCTAACACCTCAAAGCAAGGTGTTAGATCTTGCTTGTGGTAGCGGCCGCAATGGCCAATGGTTTACCGATAAGGGCTTAGATGTCAGTTATCTCGATAGAGATCTCAGTGGCCTTGATGTTATAGCCGTAAATGAATCTACCAACATTGAGCGCCTAGAGTGGGATCTCGAAAATGGCAGCGCCCCTTCTCTACCTGAAAATCACTATGATGTTGTGTTGGTTTTTAACTACCTGCATCGTCCTTTGTTTGGCCAAATAGTCAAATCCGTCAAGCCGGGTGGGCTGATTATTTACGAGACCTTCACCGAACAACAAGCTGAAATCGGTCGACCACGTAATCCTGACTTTTTGTTGAAACAGGGTGAATTAAAGGCATTATTTGCTAACTGGCTCTGTCTCCATTACTCTGAAGATCTATTCGGAGAATTACCTAACGCTAGTTATAAAGCGCAAATCATTGCGCAAAAACCGTTGGGGTAAACAGGACTAAGTAGAGGCCAAGTATGTTTCCATACCCTGAGCAATATCGCGTCGCAATGCCACCGATAATCACTGGTTTTATGGTTGTGTGGGCCCTACTGAGCAGACTCATTTTCGGTGATGCTAGCGTACTAAGCCTCTACCCACTATTAGCACTATTTCCTATCGTCATCTTGCTGCATGGCCTACTCATTTGGGATGCCAGAAGCATGGGGCGTCTCGATCAGTCGTTTTACGCCTTAATCCACTCAGCGCTAGCTTTTGTGGTTTGGACCTTTGCCATTATGCATGTCAACGGTAATAGCTTTTCGTAAAACAGCTAGCCAAGCAAGGAATTTATAGCTTCAAAGGGAGATGCGATGAAATCTGCTTGCATGGACAACGACCTAAGAGGTATCTTTGCCGCGCAATTTTAATAAGGTTTCATAATGACTGATTTCGTCTACTCTCCTCCGACTACACCTTGGCTTGAAATACTCCATCAAGATAAAGATATTATGGTCGTCAATAAGCCATCAGGCCTATTGTCTGTACCGGGCAGAGATCCGGCGCACGCCGATAGTACCTATAGCCGAGTCCTCGCAGAGTTTCCCCATGCGAAAATTGTACATCGCTTAGATATGGCGACTTCAGGCGTAATCGTGGTGGCGTTAATACGCAGTGCCGAGTCAGAACTAAAACGCCAATTTAGAGATAGAGAAACCCAGAAAACCTACTATGCTCGCGTTGCTGGTCATGTAAAAGAGTCTCATGGTACGGTTAACTTGCCACTTATATGTGATTGGCCAAACCGTCCAAAACAAAAAGTCGACCATAAGATAGGTAAAGCCTCGCAAACTCATTATGAAGTGGTTAGCTATGGCAAACGTTCAACACTCGTTAAGCTGACCCCCATTACAGGTCGTTCTCACCAGTTAAGGGTACATATGATGGCATTAGGCCACCCTATTCTTGGTGATAATTTTTATGCGGATCCATTAGCTAAGCGGTTAGCACCACGCTTACTATTGCATGCCCAGTCGCTAACGATTACTCACCCTTACACTAAAGAGCCTATGACCTTTAGTTGTGATGTGCCATTTATACTTGCCGAAGGTGAGCAATAACACCCAAAGCACTAAAATCGAGCGCTAAAACCACAGGTGTAGACTAATTTAATTCGCCTCCACCTATGGTTTAACTAAAAGTACTCACTCCAGAAAGTGCACTAATGCTTTTCAACTATAAAACCTGCCTGCATTTACTACCTTTATACCAAACAAACCTTGCATAAATTTCATCCACACTCGGCTTTCAGTACTAAAACTCTATCAGCAATCATAGTGATATAAGCTTATTAACACCTAGTTATTATGAAAAAGCATAAAGATACTCACTAAATCAGTAGAACATTCCTCAAAAAATACGTAAATTACTTATCTAACCAATAAACAAATGACACATTTATTATGGAAGCTCCATTTCAAAGAGATTCACTCGATAACCAAATTCTATCTGCCTTAATGAAAGAAGCGAGAACACCTTTCGCTGAGCTCGCTAAACGTTTCGGTGTGAGTGCGGGGACAATTCATGTTCGCGTAGAAAAAATGAAGCAAGCAGGCATTATCACTGGCGCACAAATTACCGTTAACCCAAAAGCACTAGGCTATGACGTTTGTTGTTTCATCGGTATTAATTTAAAAAGCGCAGGGGATTATCCTGCAGCAATTTCGAAACTGAATGCTTTAGAAGAGGTGGTTGAAGCTTATTATACTACGGGCAACTACAGCGTTTTTGTAAAGGTAATGTGCCAATCTATTGATGGCTTGCAGCATGTTTTGATTAATCGCATTCAATCTATCGATGAAATTCAGTCCACAGAAACACTCATTAGTTTGCAGAACCCTATTGTACGTGCGGTCAAACCTTAAAACCAAAAAGAATATAAAATAACCAATAGTTATTCATTCCAGAAAGTATCGGAAAAAACTAAACATCTGCTTTTTTTTGATACTTTTGTTATCAATACACAACTTTTGTGTTACAACTTTGTCAACCGCCATAGTGTGGGAATAAAAGAATAGCAAGAAAATAACAAAGAATGACCTTAACCCAAGTAGGTTACGGCAAATTGACAAGGAATAAAGTTGTGAAAACAAAACTATCTATTGCCATTTCGGCAGCGCTAATTTCATCAACGGCCTATGCAGGGTCAATTGAAAAGTATAATACTACCAATCAAACAAACGATGAATATCAAGGCTTTAACGTTAGCCTGAACAAAGAAATGCAAGCTAAGACACCTGTAGCTTGGATGCTAAAACTAAATACTCAATCAATTTCAGAGCAAAGCCGCACTTTCGGTTTTAATCAATCATCTGCAGTAAGCGGCATTGCTAATTCACAAGAACGTGTACAAGCTAGCCTCAACTCAATGGATGCAAACGTTAACGTTTTAGCAACAACCTCAAATCTAGTTAACTCGATTATTGTTGAAGCAGACAAATATGCACTCGCTGCAATGCTAGCCAACCCAGATGTTGCCGACATTCTTCCTATTTACGATTACGAACTACATGTTGATGACAGCGCTGAATACATTAAAGCTAAAGCTGTGATTGAAGCCGGTGTAGCATCAGGTAAAGGCCAACGTGTTGCCGTATTAGATACAGGTGTTGATTACACTCATAAAGCACTAGGTGGTAGCGGCGATAAAGCTGATTACGATGCCGCAGTGGCAATGCAAGCTGAGGCACCAAACTGGCCTCAAGGTAAAATCATTGGTGGTTATGACTTTATCAATGACGATCCGAACCCAATCGATGTTAATACTAATCACGGTACTCATGTAAGTCACTCAGTGGTTGGTGTGGCTCCAGATGTAGAACTTTTTGTCTATTCAGTATGTAACTCAGGTTGTCCTGGGCTAGCTCAGTTATTAGCACTTGAAGCTTCAATGGATCCGAATGGCGATGGCGATATCAGCGATCGTGTAGATACAGTAAACATGTCACTAGGTGGTGATTTCGGTGATATTAAAGGTGGCGCTGTTCAAGAAATGCTAGATGAGATGGCAGAGCTTGGCGTTAACTTAGCTATTTCTGCGGGTAATGACGGCCCTACCCCGTTTGTTGTTGGCGGCCCAAGCACATCAAACAACGCGTTATCAGTTGGTGCTATGACTCACCCAACGACAAAAGCTGGTAAGCTTGATTCATCATTTGCTGGTGAAACTGTTGAAGCATTTGGCGCTGGTTTTAACACAACCAACGAGTTTATGTTTGACGATACTAAAGCGCCTCTCATTTACCCAACTGACAACCAAAATGGTTGTGACCCATTTGCAGATGGAACAGACTTTAAAGGTCAGGCCGTAATCATTGACCGTGGTGCTTGTAACTTCACATCTAAGGTTCTTCACGCCCAAGAAAAAGGCGCGGTGTTTGTCATTGTTGCAAACAACAAGCCTGATGACGGTGCGTTCAACATGGGTGGTTCAGATCCTGCTGTAACCATTCCATCGGTAATGATTTCAAAAGAAGACGGTGACGTAATTAAAGCCGGTCTAGTCGACGGTCCAGTTGCTTATAACGTAACTTCAGAAGAAGTAACAACAGCAGGCGCAATTGCTACCTTTACTTCTCGCGGCCCATCAATTGCGGGTACCTTGAAGCCAGAAATTACTGCTCCAGGTACAGCTATCTTAACGGCTTACCCAGGTGGTGGTGATGCACTATCTCCAATCAGTGGTACTTCATTCTCAAGCCCAATCACTGCGGGTGCAATGAGTATTGTTCGCGAAGCACTTCCAGAGCGTAATGCTATGGAAATCAAAGCAACAATGATGAACTCTGCAAACCTTGACGTTACTTTAGATCCAAAAGGTCTAAACCCAGACGCTGAACTAGCACCAATTAGCTACATTGGTTCAGGTCTAGTTGATGTTGAAAAAGCTGTGAGCCTTCCAGCTATCGCTTGGAATAAAGACACACAGCAAGCAGCATTGGCATTTGGTCTAGTCGCAACAGACCAAACTGTTTCAATGACTAAAACAGTAACAGTTAAGAACTTCTCTGCTGAAGAAAAGACTTACACACTAGCTGCTAAGCAACGTTTCGAAAACGATGAAACATCTGCAGCGGTAAGCTTTGAAATGCCTGAAACTGTGACAATTGCGGCAGGCCAAACAGCTGACTTCGATGTGACTGTAACGATTGACCCAACTAAGCTTCCAGAGTGGACACTAACGTCCTCTTATGAGCTAGATGGCACTGCAACTGAAGCATCAGAAGCATTAACGCTTTCTGAATACGACGGTGCAATTAAGTTTATGGAAGGCGAAGAAGTTGCTCTACATATGGTTTACCATATTCTTCCTAAAGCAACCGCTGCCGCATCAGTAATGACTGAAGTAACTGAAGATGGAATAGTTCGCACCTTAACAAACTCTGGTGCAGTTGCTATTTCAGATCCATTTACTGCTCCACTTACTGCATCAAGCCCTGTAGATAACTCACTACGTCACGACTTACTTAATGCTTCAAGTGAGCTATTAGGCAGCAGTTCTTGTGGTGAAGGTATTGCTATCTACAACACATTCCAAATGCGTGACCCTATCGTTCATACGTTCGTAGCAAGCTACAATGTTGATTTCGATACTAACAACGATGGCGTGTGGGACTACACAGCAACAACGGTTAACCTAAATTGGTTCAATGATGGCTATCCACGTGCACTATATGGTTTTGTTAAAACATATGGCACTGCTAGCGGTACACTTCAGCCAGCTTTCCACGTAACGGGTAATGACTTTGTTACTGTTAAAGCATGTTTTGAAGATATGAACCTAACTGCAGCGGATCTAGGCAGTGATGTGACTGTTCGTTACCGCGTAGAAGAAAGTGATTGGGCTCCAACATCAACAGGTACTGGTGATGAAGTTGTAGCAACACTGATGCTAGATGGTTCAGGTACAAGTGCAATCCTTGTTGATGAAGATGGCGTAGAAGTGACTGAGCTTGAGCCAGGCGAGAGTGCGACTCTGCAAGCTGAAGTTGGCGCTAACGCAAATGGTTACATCTTCCTATCTGACAACGGTTCAATGTCTATTACGGCAAACACTACCGATGAAGGTAACTCTGCACCGACTGTTGAAGATACTATGCTATCTGTAGATAAAGGCGCTGAAGCAGGCACTGAGCTTGGTATGCTAATGGCTACTGACCCAGATATGCTAACAAGCCCATTCTCTGAGTTTGTGGTAATCAGCAGCAACAACAACATGTTGGTAATCGAAAAAGACGGTACTGTTAAGCTAAGCGAAGATGCAGTTATTGATCAGCAAAGCGAGTCAATGGTTGCAGAAGTGGTAGCAATTGACACTATGGGTAACCGTTCTGAAGCTGCAACAGTTACTGTTGAGATTAACAACACTGTACCAACGGTTTCTCCATCAGGCATGACAAGTACTGAAGGCTTTGTAGTTACAGCAAAAGCTAACGGTAAAGACGCTGACGGTGATGAGCTAACTTACACTTGGACTCAAACATCAGGCCCAAGCGTTAGCTTCACTAATGGCGGTTCATCTATCGTATTTACAGCACCTGCAGGCACAAACGATTATGTGTTCTCAGTTGTTGCATCTGATGGCCGTGCAGAAAGTGAAGCGGGTAGCGCAACTATCGCTGTAACTGCTAAGGAAGAGAAATCTTCAGGTGGTGGTTCATTAGGATGGTTAGCACTAGTTCTTCTACCATTTGCAGGCTTACGTCGTCGCAATAAGTAAGTATAAATAAGCGTTAATTCGCAATAGAAAAAGGGAGCCTATGGCTCCCTTTTTTATTTGTTCGATTAAATCTGTAATATTATTTGGTACTTCTAAAGACTAAAGCTCAAAAAGGTTGGTCATTACCTTGTAAAGCTCGGTCCCTTGATAGACAGAAGCAGAGGCAAAATGAAGGATAGGCACACAGTCTTGAGCCAATGTCAGCTTGGTAAACTCTTCATCAGTTCCGTATCTATCTAGTCTTAGAATATTTGCTAACGGTTTGCCGGCATCAAGCATATGACCCAGCTTTGCTTGATACTCAACTAAGCCAGCCTTGGGTGCGTGATACTTTTTATAATCTTTTAGATAACAGCCATGTCTTGCCATCTTGGCAGGCTCGACCTTGTCAGCAATCACTCCTCTATGGCTTAGGTAGGCTAAGATCCCCATCGCATCACTCGCAGCATCATCCATATCAATTAATTCTTGACTGCCAAGCTCCAGGGTAAATGCAGCAACAGGTACCTTCAAGCTGCGCCCTTGAGTTTCGAGATAATCGGAAAGTTGCCACCATGGGCAAAAAGCTGCTTCATCCATCGCACCGCCAAAATCATTAGGGATCACCAATGAAAAAGGGATAGAGAAAAACGATGCAGAGGCCATATCATATTCTGGACAATACATATGTTTGCAAGATTTTGGGCCGGTATGCAGATCAATCACAATATCCGCTTTATGGGCTAATGATTGTAAAGTGACAGCTAAGCGCTTGCCTGTTGTCACTCCCCACTCATTAGCTAATGTCGTCTGACAAGACTCAATTAAATACAAACGATAGGCTTGTACTAATGCAGCGTCATCAAGATGGAGATGTAGTTGATACCAAGCCGCTATATTCACCTTATGATCAAGGTACTCACGGTTCCAATTAACTCCGGTTATCGGATCAAAACGGCCTAAAGTAAACTCACCACTCTTTTGGTTAATCCCCAACGGATTAGCTAAAGGCAGCAAAGTTACCTCACCTTTTACATCCATAGTTTCCAATCGTTTCATCAATTGAAAAATAACCGCATTACCTTGTACTTCAGCACCGTGAACATTCGCTTGAATAAACACCTTTGGCGCATTGTTGCATGTGGCTTCGATACGATAAACCGGAACAGTAAGTTCCTGCCCGGTTGCCAATTCACCCACCTTAAGGTGTGACTGGGTAAAGCTCATAAAATATCAACTTCCTCATCTGCTAGGCTCATGTAAACCTAGATTATGCATTACATATCAAGCTTCAAATAAGTTCTCATGAAGTGCTCGGATCACATTGCCCGCTTCCGATTCATCGACCAAAATACACAAGTTATGTGGGCTTGCTCCTTGGCAAATCATGCGCACATTGTAGGCTTCTAACACTTCAAAAACCCGGCGGCATACGCCAGCTGTAGAGGCAATATTGTTACCAATCACCGCAACTAGTGCTAAATTCTCTTCCACTCGTACTCGGCAATGTTGTGATAGCTCTTGTAACAGAGCCTCGCTCAGCAAGCCTTGGCCACTTGAGTCTGAGCCTGTTTTATCTAGAGTAAGTGCAACATTCACCTCTGATGTAGTGATCAAATCAACACTGATCTTATGCTTAGCTAAAGTGGCGAAAGTCTCAGCTAAGAAACCTTGGGCATGTAACATCTGTAAGCTATGAAGGTTTAGCAAAGTTTGGTCGCGTCGTAGTGCTACAGCGCGATATACAGGTTCGCTAGATACCTTGTGACGGATCCAAGTGCCACCTTGTTCTGGCGCCCAACTTGAGCCAACAAACACCTGAATCTTTTGTCTAACCGCCGGCAATATAGTTGCAGGGTGTAAAACCTTAGCGCCAAAAGTCGCCATCTCAGCCGCTTCATTGAAACTGATTTCAGCAATCGGCGTAGCGTTAGGTGCAAGTCTTGGGTCAGTGGTATAAATGCCTGCCACATCGGTCCAGATCTCAACTGCATTAGCCTGCAAGGCTTCTGCCAATAAAGCTGCAGAGTAATCACTACCTCCACGACCTAAAGTCGTGGTATTACCTTCGCTGTCGGCGCCAACAAAACCCTGCGTGACAATCACTTGTTCCGTAAGTAATGGCTGTAAATGTGCAGCTGTAAGCTCTGCTATCAGCTCAATTTGCGGTTCTGCACGCCCATGATGACTGTCTGTACGCAGTACTTGGCGAACATCAAATGCTGCAGAGCAGGCTCCTTTGTCTCTAAGGACCGCAGCAAAAAAGACTGATGAACACATCTCGCCTTGAGACAATAACTCATCCATCACCGCTTTGCTTCGCGTCAACTTAAGACGCTCGCTTAACGTAGCGATATGGCTAAGTACTTTATCAATTTGCGCAGCAACATCACTAGGATTGCCTAATCTATCGAGGATCTGATATTGAATTGAGGCAATACTTTTAATTAAAGCTTTCGACTGTTCCGAGCTGGTTTCTTCTTGGGTTAACGCTACTAACTTATTAGTGACACCGCTTGAAGCGCTTACCACCACCACTCGTGTTTGTGGGTTACTGATAATAATATCGGCACAGCGCTGCATAGCTTCATAATCGGCAACCGATGTACCACCAAATTTGGCAACTCGCAGTAAAGGAATATCTGCCAGTGCTTCTGTTGAACTGGCTGTAGAATTTGGAATTACAGACATAACGAGCCCCCCTCATTTGCTAACAAAAGGTAAGGCTGACACGGGTAAAAATGAGTGTTTTTTTGAACAACTAACATGAATAAGCTCCGAACTAACTTCGTTCGAAGAGCCTGGTGCTATGATATGCACCCCAAAAGATGGGAAACAGCGATCGTCACCAGAAGCTCTCCACCATAATAAATATCGGTGACAATCGCCAGGATTCAGCCTGCACGACCAACATTCAAGCACAACCAAATTTGCTATGAATATCTCGGCGCTAATCTCCCTCATAAGTTATCAACGGGTTTGGCCCCTAAAACTTACTACCTAGTTAGCGCTCCTCTTCTGCACTCATTTTTTATACTAGCTATGTTTGCTTTGTATACAAAAACAAGAATCTGAAAAATATCAAAATTTAACCAATCAAGTCAACGGAAATCTAATTTGATTTAGTTTTAAGCAATATCTGGCAGATCTAACACCCAATCCACCCTTGAAGAAAACGCACCGAGTGAGGTTTCCTCTCTCGACATTAGACATGGCACTAGCTGCAAAGTATCTGCTTCTATATAAAAGATAGCGTTCTGATTAAACAAACAACCTAGTCTGACTGCCGATGCTTTATCAGTCGAAACAGCCCAACTTTTTTCCATATGAGAACGATCTTGAGAAGCACCGATCATCGCGCGATAAGGTAGGCCTAATCTGTTTATTTCATGTTGCAACTTGCGATCTAACAGCCCATTTTGGCAAGGAGACAGCAACTCTCCTTTCGGGTTATAAGCGGTGATAATAGCGAAGGATAATTGCGTAGATAACATTTGAGTAAAGAGAAACTCTGTTTGTTGATAGTAATGCCAGAGGCTGTCGACTGAGTTATTCATTGCTAACAAATTCTCCGTTTTAGGTGCGATTATTATAGCAAACTCGTTAGCGCTTCCCAGTCCAGTGATATAGATCACAGAAAGAGATTTTACCAAAACTAATAAAATCAAATAGATAGTTTTGCAATAGTGATCTAAATCATATCGTCGAGGAATTTTGTTAACATTTCATTTGTTAACAAATGCCTAAAACGAGTACAATAAGGCTTGTTGATTAGCTCACTCTGATACATGTAACGAACACATTTTGTTACACATACCAGAAACAGACAGAAGAGTAATCCACACAGCTGTATCAAATGTGAACTATTGTTGATTTAACATTTAAACTTGATAAAAAACGGTAGCTAAGGAAACTTTTTCTACTATTGTTAATCAAAGTTTAAACAGTTCACGTTTTTCCATATGTGAGATACCCATACTTTGCTAGCGCATGCAGTGTGTTGCTGTTTCGAACCAAATTTGAAAGCACCTACGTGTATCAGTGAATTATCAGCATAACTAGATGGAGTATAACCTTTTTATACTCATGGTTAGAATTGACAGAAATTAGGTAATTAATATGCAAAACCCGCACATTCTGATTGTTGAAGATGAAGCAGTAACAAGAAACACACTTAGAAGTATTTTTGAAGCAGAAGGATATGTGGTAACTGAAGCCAATGACGGCGCTGAAATGCATAAGGCTATGCAAGACAACAAAGTTAACTTGGTAGTTATGGATATTAACTTACCAGGTAAAAACGGCCTTTTATTAGCTCGTGAACTTCGTGAAATTAATAACATCGGTCTAATCTTCCTAACTGGCCGTGATAACGAAGTTGATAAGATCTTGGGTCTTGAAATTGGTGCTGATGATTATATCACTAAGCCATTCAATCCACGTGAATTGACAATCCGTGCTCGTAACCTATTAACTCGCGTTAATAGCACTGGTACAGATTCAGAAGAGAAAAGTGCAGTTGAGTTCTACCGTTTCAACGGTTGGAGCCTTGAAATCAACAGTCGCTCTCTAGTAAGCCCACAAGGTGAGTCGTACAAGCTACCACGCAGCGAATTCCGCGCGATGCTTCACTTTGTAGAGAACCCAGGTAAGATCCTAAGCCGCGCAGACCTTCTAATGAAGATGACTGGCCGCGAGCTTAAGCCACATGACCGTACAGTTGACGTAACAATCCGTCGTATTCGTAAGCACTTCGAAAGCTTACCAGATACGCCAGAAATCATCGCAACTATTCACGGTGAAGGTTACCGTTTCTGTGGTAGCTTGGAAGATTAATTCCAAGTCCCACAACTTATACTATTTCTCAGTATAAACTGAAAAGCCAGTCGATTGACTGGCTTTTTTTATGGCTGATATTTATATTTCGGCAGCGATGCTGTTGTTATATTTGCAGCTACAATTGTTATTATCAGAGCTTGCTTAAACCTCAATAAGATTAATATTTGTTTAAGATAAACCTTAAATTAATATATACCTAAAAAGTAATAGTCCAATTTATTTAGCTTATTCAAAAGTACTATAAGTATTGGCTTAGCCATAATAGCTTAGCAGACCAATCCATAAGGCTCTTATAAAAAGCCTCTTTAAGCGAAATAACAAACTTAGCTTAGACGGTTAAGTAAAATTAATGATACCGTCTAGCCAAGTGTGCATTAAACTAATTTCGACAGCCAAGTAAACTAATAAACTGTCGACTAAGCCCTTTATATTAATAAAAAAACATTCAAATTAGTGCTTTAGATTTCGGTCTAAAAAGTCAGCTAACGAGCGATATAAGTGCACTCGCACCTTTTCACCACGCATCGAGTGCTTAGAGCCTGGATAATCGATCATCTGGAACAACTTGCCTTCATCCTGCAACGCCTTGTAAACCCGAGTACTGTTTTCAAATAATACGTTATCGTCAGCCATGCCATGGTACATCAGCAATCCTGACTCATAGCCACCAACATACGGCAGCACACTACTCGCCTCATAGCCTTTAGCATTGGTGTTAGGATTCCCCATATAACGCTCTGTGTAGTGAGTGTCATACAAAGACCAGTCAGATACCGGTGCACCAGAAATTGCCGCTTTAAAGTAGTCTGGCGCTTTAAATAGGCTCATTAATGCCATGTAGCCGCCATAGCTATGACCATAGATAGCAATGTTGTCACTATCAACGTAAGGCAGAGTACGCAGGTGATCCACGCCCACCTTTTGATCATTCACTTCTACTTCACCAAGCTGCTTGTAAATCACATATTCAAACTTGGTACCGCGATGAGCTGAGCCGCGGTTATCGAGCTGATAAACAATATAGCCTTGCTGCAATAAGTGTTGAGTAAAGTAGTCTTGATGACTCCAGCTATTGACTACCAGCTGTGCATGAGGGCCACCATATACGCGCACCACAACCGGATACTGCTTGTTAGCATCGAAGTTAGTGGGTTTGAACAGACGATACTGCAGCATTTGACCGTCTTCAGCTTTTAGCTCGCCAAACTCTGGTACTTGCCACAAACCAAAGTAATCATAAAGAGGATGTCCCTTCTTCACCTCATTTTGCTCTACCCAAGCGAGACGCTTGCCGCTTTGATCATGCAAGCTCACCTGTGGTGGCTGTGACAAACTACTGAAGTAATCAAGGTATACTGGTTTGTTGTCGGCAAATACCGTTGAATGCATGCCGCTACGCTGGCTAATGCTTTCAACCTTGCCACCAGCGAAAGCGACGCGGTAAAGCTGCTTCTCAGTAACTTTGGTTTTACGGCCAGTAAAGTAAACTTCACCGGCTTTTTCATCAATATACTCAACCGCATCAACCGCCCAATCACCGGAGGTTAGCTGACGGATCACTTTGCCGTCTAAGCCAATCAAATACAGATGGTTAAAACCATCACGTTCAGACGCCCAGATAAATGCCTTTTGCTGCTTCAAAAAGTGCAAGTCGTCATTAAGGTTGACCCAAGCCTCGCTGCGCTCTTTAACTAAGTCTTTATCATTTTTTATATCATCAATTGCTACAACGCGCAGATCGAGCGCTTGCTGATCGCGGCTCTGCCATTGATACGACAAATGTTTGCTATCAGGCAGCCACTTAACCCGTGGCAAGTAGATATCAGTGTCTTTACCTAAATCCACCCAAGCGACTTGTTTATCTTTAAGCGTCACTACGCCAAGCTCAACTTTGACGTTATTCTCGCCAGCATAGGGATAACGCTGCTCGGTCAGCTTAATTCCGTCGGCATAAATTTCATTGCGGGTAACCAATTCCACGCCCGACTCATCGATGCGAGTATAGGCAATCGCCGACTCATCCGGCGCCCACCAGTAGCCAGTCATTCTACCCATCTCTTCTTGGGCAACAAACTCAGCCATAGCGTTTTTAATCGCGCCGCCACCATCAGTGGTTAATGCAGTAATGTCCTGAGTTTTTAAGTCCAACACATACAAGTTTTGCTCACGCACAAATGACACGAAGTGCCCTTTAGGTGACAATCTCGCATCAGTAGCAAAGCCTTCACCCGTTGCCAGTAACTTGACCTTATTATCTGCCACCGAGTAGTAATACAACTGACCCGCAGCAGGGATTAGAATCGCCTCGCCATCTTTAGACCAAAAGTATTCCATGATCCCTTGACCATAAATACGCTGACGCTCACGGCGAGCTTTTTCTTCGTCAGACAGTTCACCGGCTTCAAGTTTATCCGCATCAATTAGCAGGCTTTGCTTACCACTTGCGACATCCATCTGCCACAAGTCATACAAATGTTGATTGTCTTTACGTCCAGCAAGATAGGTAACACGCTTGCCATCCGGTGATAGCTTGAGCCCTCTAGGGCTGCTACCAGCAAGCGCTGGGGAAGCGTACATACGCTCAATAGTGAGTGGCTCAGTGCCACCGGGGAGTGATGATGCTTGAGCTGCTGTAGAGCTAAGCACTAAAGGCAAAGAGGCTAACAGTAAACTCATCCAATTTTTTTTCATTATTATTCCCTGGATTAAACCCGAAGTCGTCTTTAGTTAAATTAGAATCAGTTAACTGACTGTTCGGCTGAAAATTCGCCTACATTGTGCCTTAATCAGTAGCAAAACAAAAATTGCTCAAATGACATCACTCTTAGCAGTTGAAAAGCCAATCTTTACAGCTGAAAAAACTAGCGTTCTCAGGTATCATCGCGTCAATAATAAAGAATACACTTTTGTCCTGACCTCAAACTCAATTTACTCACGTAAAATTGTATAGGAAACAAGATGCAAACTCTGGCTGAAAACCTGACATCACAAGCAATTTCCCCTACTCTTGAAAAACTTATTCTGACCTTAGCTAATACTTCTAAAGAGATTAGCCACGCTGTTCGTCACGGCGCACTAGCCGGCGTATTAGGCGCAACTGAACAAGAAAACGTTCAAGGTGAGACTCAGAAGAAACTCGATATCATCACCAATGATATGCTTAAAGATGCCCTAAAGGCTGACGGTACAGTACGTGGTATCGCCTCTGAAGAAGAAGACTATGTAGTTGAAGCCGATGCAAACGGCGAGTTCCTAGTGTGTTTTGACCCACTAGATGGCTCTTCAAACATCGATATCAACTCACTTGTGGGTACTATCTTTTCAGTATTGCCAGCGCCTGCAGGCGAGCTAACTGAAAACAGTTTCTTACAAGCAGGTCGCAACCAAGTTGCCGCAGGTTATGTGCTATACGGCCCATCAACCATGCTTGCACTTACTACAGGTCAAGGCGTACAGCTATTTACCCTAAACCCAGAAACTAACGAGTTTTTGCTAACTGATGGTGCGATGGCTATCAGCAAAGACACTGGCGAGTTTGCGATTAACATGTCAAACCAACGCTTCTGGGAAGCACCAATGCAGACTTACATCAGTGATTTATTGCTAGGTAAGATTGGCCCACGTGAAAAGTCATTCAACATGCGCTGGATTGCAGCCATGGTGGGCGACGTACACCGCGTACTTTGCCGCGGCGGTATCTTCACTTACCCAACAGATAACAAGAACCCAGAAAAGCCATACAAGCTACGTTTAATGTACGAAGCTAACCCAATGGCATTCTTGGTTGAGCAAGCAGGCGGTAAAGCGTCTACGGGTTATGAAACCATTATGGATATTCAGCCAACTGAGATTCACCAACGTGTAGCGGTTATTCTTGGCTCTGCCAATGAAGTGGATGCGTGTCTTGAGTATCATCAGGTGGATTATTCTGAAGAACCAGCTTTGTAAGTAACAAGATAGGTTCTAGGGGTTGAGATAGGCCCTAGATTCTAGATTCTAGGTCCTAGGTCCTAGGTCCTAGGAAAATCTAAAGAAAAGCACAATCCTATGTTAGTTAGGGTTGTGCTTTTTTTTGCACCTAGCTTTTTGGCGCAGGGAGCTTGCTGTTATCAGGCTGTGCCTGACCTTTAAGTTAGACTGCGTCTAACAACTTAATCAAGCTGCGCTTGATAAACGTCGTGGGATTCCATCCCACACCCGGGCAAGGAGTACTGCTCGTCCTTATCCTCCTTGCATCCACCATGACGCCCCCGACGAAGTTGTTGATCCTCACTCATTTTCGAAAATATCTATCGCCTCATATTCGCCGTCCATGGCTCACCTAAGGCTATCCCGGCATCCATGCCTCAATCACGATATTTATCTTCAATGACCTCGGCAACTCCGATGGGGAATAGGTGTTCTCTGTAAGCTAAACTGTAGACGTTAGATTCAGTATTTGAATGTTTACTCTGACCTCACACACCTAAGTCATTTGTCGCTGCAAACCAATCACTTATGGTAACATGCACAAGTTTATCGCATATTACTTGGTTTGTTACATGGCTGATTTAACCACACTAGAAAAGAAGAAATTAGAACGCTACTTCGGCATGGAAGGAGGCTACTTTAGTAATTTTTCGAATAACTCTCTAGAGCTATTCGTTGCCGAACACTTAAACATCGAGATCTATGACGAAAAGTACAGGCTTGGCTCAGGCTCAAAAGCAAATAGAGTAAGAGCCTTATGGCAATTAGAAAGCAACGATATCATTGCGAAATTTCTCATTGCAGCTATGGAGCAGGATGATTTTGAGAAAGAAAATTCTTATTCATACACGGGCAATACCAATGAGAGCTTGAAACGAGAGTGCTTAGACATTATTACTAGACTCCGAGGAGCTATACCGCAACCGCAACCGCAACCGCAACCGCAACCGCAACCGCAACCGCAACCGCAACCGCAAAAGTTAAGCACTGAACAAACCTCAGCACAAGCATTTAATTGGTCAACTCCTCCGATGAAAAAGAAAGTATTTATTGTTCATGGTCATGATGAACTAACTAAAGAAAAAGTAGCTAGATTTATTTCCCAAGTGGGCTTAGAGCCAATTATCTTGCATGAGCAAGTCAGTGGGAGCCAAACGATAATCGAAAAGATTGAACGTTACGCTGACCAAGTTTGCTTTGCTATCGTGCTTTATACACCATGTGATAGAGGTGCAAAAGCAAGCGAAAGAAAACCAAGGTTCCGAGCAAGACAAAATGTCGTTTTTGAGCATGGATATTTCATCGCAAAGTTAGGAAGAAGCAGAGTTACAGCTATAGTGAAAGGTAATATAGAGCTACCAAATGACTTTAGTGGTGTGGTTTACGTTCCAATCGATGAGAGTGAAGCATGGAAGCTATCACTAGCACGAGAAATGAAAGGAGCTGGATGCGAAATAGACCTTGCAGCCTTAGTTTAACAAACCTTAAGCCAGTGGAGTTAACTACTGGCTTATAACGCCCGCTTAAGTGGTGAGCAACGCAATACAGTGTTTCCGCACACCACCTAAATCACGAAAATCAACGCATGATGAAAATGCCACGCGTTGCGAATCCGTTTTAAAGCGTTTGTTAGGCAAATTCATTCAACGTTTATCTGAACTTAGACACTACCAGCCAACTAATACTAACTATTTAGAAACTCAATAGCTTTAGTAATATTTTGAATTAGACCTTTGTTATTCTCGGTAACAGCTTTATGCAATAAGCCAGATAACATTGCATCGCTTGTCTCTTTGGGAATAACACAAGGACTCAAAATACCTCTTGATTGAGGATATGTTCCCCAATGGACGCCTAAACTTTTCTGTCCACCATTGTACTCATGCTTATGATCGTACCACCCTACAATCAAAACCAAACCATCATCTTCGTGTATTTCTTCGATGTTTTTCCAATATGAAATCATCTTCATCGTAGTTGTTTCCTAGATTTGCCTAACATTTTAATATGACGCTCGCGCATTTCGCCGATGCTTGCTGAAAAAGCGCACAGACCATTATTCAATGAAAATCAAACAATAACAATACATTAAACGTCATCCTCAATAATTGTATCCAATACATCTTTGGTTAAAGTGCGTCACCCAGTTTGCTTACCTTCTATCTAGTGATTAATGAGCCACAACACTCACAGAAAACACCAAATCCCCATCGGAGTTGCCGAAGTACGTTGGAATAAATCGCGTGATGCCGACATGGATGTCGGCGTAGCTTTCGCGGGGCAGGATGCCCCATCGGAAGCGTTAGCGATTTATCCATAAGTACGAGGGAGACAACTTCGTCGGGGCGGCTGGGGAGATGCAAGAGGGGGAAGCTGTTGTCCCACTCTTGCCCGAGTGTGAGCTGGAAGCTCACGACCTTTATCAAACGAAGTTTGATTGCATTAAGCTCAGGCGCAGCCTGATAACCCCCTGTTTTCGGTTAGAAAACAAAAAGAGTTTACTGAGCCAAATATGCAATATATCAGCTCAAGTAAACTCTTTAATCTCAATCGAAAAGTTCGTTATTAGCGAAAATTAACGAGACTTCAACAACGATAAACCACGCTATCGCTAGCGAAACCTAGCGTGATTTTACGTAAGGTTTACCAATCGCCTTTGGTCCTACTGCGCGGCCAATAAAGCCTGCTAGTAACAAGACAGTCAGGATATAAGGTAATACCTCAATCGCTTGTACTGGGATTTCGCCAACTAACGGTAACTCAACACCTTGCAGACGAATTGCAATCGCGTCTAAGAAACCAAACAGTAAACAGCCAAACAATACTGGTACTGGCTTCCACTTACCAAAAATCAACGCCGCTAACGCGATAAAGCCTTTACCTGCACTCATGTTCGGTACAAAGCCGGCACTGTGTGCAGTCGATAAGTAAGCCCCTGCCATACCCGCTAATACACCGGCAATAATCAATGCTCGGTAGCGGATCCACGCAACTGAAATACCAGCGGTATCTACCGCATGTGGGTTTTCACCGGCTGCACGTAATCGCAGACCAAAACGGGTTTTATAAACGACCCAGTAAACGGCTGGTACAGCAAACAGCGACAGATACACTAAGAAGTTGTGCCCTGATATTAGCTGACTATAAACCATGCCAATAACTGGTACATCGGCTAATGCGTCTGCAAATGGTAAGGTGATAGCAGTAAAGCGTGAATCATCAGTTAGTGCTGGCGTTTGCCCACCTAAACCGAACCAGAAACGACCCAAGGTAACGGTTAAGCCTACAGCTAGCATGTTAATGGCTACACCAGATACGATTTGATCGCCGCGGTGGGTAATAGTCGCAAAACCATGTACCAACGACAGCATCACCGAAACACCTATGCCCGCAAGCAGACCAAGCCACACAGAGCCTGTGACTGTTGCGGTTGCCGCTGCGGCAAAGGCAGCAGAGAGCATCTTGCCCTCTAGGGCGATGTTAACGATACCTGAGCGCTCAGAGAAAAGTCCGGCCAGTGCAGCTAAGATAAGCGGCGCCGATACACGTAGCGTTGCATCTAAGATTAGAATGATATTCTCAAACATAATTTATGCCTCCGCCTTAACGCTGCCGATGGCTGCTTTCTTTTGATTAAGAAACACAAATAGCTTCTCAGTCGGTTTCACTAGCATTAATGCTAATGCGCCGCTAAACAGTACCACTAATGCTTGCACTACTTGGATCATTTCACGGTCGATATTCGGGTAATCAAATGACAACTCTGCGCCGCCTTGATACAACACGCCAAATAAAATACTCGCCAAAATAATCCCTATCGGATGACTACGGCCAATCAAACACACCGCAATACCAGTGAAGCCATAACCGGCAACGAAGTCGAGTTTAAGCTGCTGGCTGTACCCTTGTACTTCGTTCAAGCCCATCATGCCTGATAGCGCACCAGAGATAAGCATCACTACAATGATCAGCTTCTTGTAGCTAATGCCGCCGTATTCGGCTGCACTTGGGCTTGCGCCCATTGCACGAATGGCATAACCCCAGCGAGTGCGCCACAACAGTGCCCATACAAGTACACAGCAGATAAGCGCAATAAAGAAACTTAGGTTCATTGGAGATTGTGAGAACGAGAAACCAAACCATGCTGCGATCTCATGGAACATAGGTAAACCCGCGTTTTCATCAAATACGCGTGATACTGGCGCCATTTGTCCTTCAAGTTTAAGTACGTTTACCAGTAGGTAAACCATTAACGCTGAAGCAATAAAGTTAAACATGATGGTGGTGATAACGATATGGCTACCACGGTACGCCTGTAAGTATGCCGGGATCAGCGCAAACAGCGCACCAAACAACATACTGGCAAGCATAGTAATCGGCAGCAACGCCCAGAAAGGCAAGGTACTATCAAGCGCTAAACACGCCAGTCCGACACCTAAGCCGCCCATATAGGCTTGGCCTTCACCACCAATGTTAAATAGGCCGGCAGAGAATGCCATTGCTACAGCCAAACCGGTAAAGATAAAGTTAGTCGCGTAATAAAGTGTGTAACCAATGCCCTCTTGATAACCAAGTGCGCCTCGTACCATCACCCCAGCTGCTTCTATCGGGTTTACATCAACCGCAATAAAAATACCCGCAGCAAACGCAAACGCAAACATGATATTAATCAGAGGCAAAACAAAAATGTTTACCCAAGATGGGATTTTAGAGTCGTTCATAACTGACCTCCGTTATCCGCAGCTAGCTCATCAGGCAGAATATTTGCCATCATCATTCCTAAGGTTTTCTCATCAGCCTTGCTGGCATCAATCTCACCCACAATATGGCCGTCGAACATCACGATTATTCGGTCTGCAAGCGACATCACTTCATCTAGCTCAACAGATACCAGTAAGATCCCTTTACCCTGCTCTCTTAACTCAATAATGCGTTTATGAATAAACTCAATCGCACCGATATCAACACCACGGGTCGGCTGACCAATCAGCAAAATATCTGGGTCTTGATCTACTTCACGGGCAATAATCAGCTTCTGTTGGTTACCGCCAGAAAACAGTGAGCTTTTCAGCTTAGGATCACGCGGTCTAACGTCCCACTCATCCATTAAGCGCTTACATTCAGAGGTAATGAATTTTGGCTTATTAAATAAATGGCCGTTGTACTGCGACTGATTGTGATGGCCAAGAATGGCAGACTCTTCAGCACTGAAAGTCTTGATTAAGCCCATGACCAATCTATCTTCTGGTATGTGACCAACCTTTAATTGACGCATACCATCGGCGCAAGTTGGGTTATTGGCATCAATCACCTTATCGGCAATCTTAATTGAACCACGCGTTGGTGTGATAAGCCCAGCGAGTGCACTTAATAGCTCTGATTGACCATTACCAGAGACACCTGCAACGCCTACGACTTCACCAGCCTTAATTTCAATCGACACATCTTTAAGGCGATCAACACCCATTGAATCGGTATAGGTAAGGTTGTGGGTTGAAAGCAATACTTCAGTTGGATTAGCATCGCTTTTTTCAGCTTGTAGGCGAACCTTGCGGCCAACCATCAACTCAGCGAGTTCTTCTTTATTGGTGTGAGCAGTTTCTCTGTGAGCAACCATTTCACCTTGGCGCATTACTGACACATTGTCAGTCGCCGAGAGGATCTCTTTCAGCTTATGGGTGATAAGTAAAATAGTGACCCCTTGCGCTCGCAAGGCATCAAAAATATGGAATAGGTGTTCAGTTTCTTGTGGCGTCAGTACACCTGTTGGCTCGTCTAGAATCAGTATTTTTGCGCCGCGATATAGCGCTTTTAAGATCTCAACACGTTGTTGTAATCCAACCGAAAGCTCTTCAATTAGGCTATCGAGTGGCACATCAAGTTGATACTCTTTGGCTAAACGCTCAAGCTCTTTACGCGCTTTTCTAAGACTCGGCTTAAGTAAACCGCCCTCTTCAGCACCTAAAATAACGTTCTCAAGCACGGTGAAGTTATCAACCAACATAAAATGCTGGTGCACCATGCCGATGCCATAACTAATGGCCTCTTTAGAGTTCGCTAGCTTGCGCTCAACGCCATCAATTAGGATCTCACCTTTATCAGCGGTGTAGAAACCATAAATGATATTCATCAAGGTGGATTTACCTGCACCGTTCTCACCGATAATACCGTGAATGGTGCCAGCAGGAATTTTTAAGCAGATATCTTTGTTGGCGTGAACAGCGCCAAATCTTTTGTCGATACCACGAAGCTCAAGTGCTGTGGGACGTTCATCGGATTTTTCTTTTGCGTATGTAGACATGGTCATAATTATCTCAAATGCCTAAGCAGGCATTGATGACTAAACATTGATCAAATATTGAATTAATAGAAAATTAACTCTTAAAAATTACCACTTACAACAAAGCTCCCCAGTCATAAACTGGAGAGCTTTATCTATGTTAATACCGCTTAGTATTTACAGCTGTTGTCTTTCATGTAGTCATGAACAACAATTTCACCTGCAATAATTTTCTTAGTGATATCAGCAAGCTTTGCTTCCATCTCTGGAGTCACTAGTGCGCGGTTATGCTCATCAAGTGCCCAGTTAACACCATTTTCTTCTAGACCACGGCTATCAATACCAGCTACAAACTCGCCTTTCTGTGCATCTTTAAATACTTCAAATGTGGCAACACCAACCAGCTTAACCATAGAAGTTAGCATCACGCCTGGGTGGATATAGTTTTGGTTTGAATCAACACCAATCGCGTACTTACCTTCGTCTTTAGCTGCTTGGTAAACACCAACACCCGTACCACCCGCAGCTGCGAATACTACGTCAGCGCCTTTAGTGAACTGGCTCTTAGAAAGTTCAGCACCACGAGCAGGGTCATTCCATGCAGCAATAGTAGAACCCGTCATGTTTTGGAAGATTTCAGCATCTTGACTGATGAACTTAGCACCTTGCTCGTAACCACAAGCAAACTTACGAATTAGCGGAATATCCATGCCGCCAACAAAACCAATCTTGTTGGTTTCAGACTTCATCGCAGCAAGTGCACCTACAAGGAATGAACCTTCATGTTCTTTGAACACGAGTGATTTAACATTTGGCAGATCAACTACTGAGTCGATAATGACGAATTCAGTTTCAGGGTATTTCTTAGCCACTTTCTCAAGTGCTGAGCCATACATAAAGCCAACAACAACGATTGGGCTAAAGCCACGGCGCGCTAGACGCTCAAGACCCTGCTCACGCTGCGCGTCATTTGAAGGTACGAATTCACGCACTTCAATATCTGAGCTTTCGTTAAACTTCAATACACCATTTTGGTAAACGGCTTGGTTGAAAGATTTATCGAACTTACCCGTTGTATCAAAAGCAACAGCAGGCTTAAAGTCTGCAGCTGTAGCCGCAAACGAACACATTGCTAGAGTGACTGCAGCAGCAGTAGCGCTCAGGATTTTCATCATTCTCGTCCTTATAAGGTATAAGTATTATTTTTGGTATTATTGACAGTTCTAAGCAGTGAAAACCCCAAGCTAGAAGCCATCATTTAAGATCAAGAAACCAGAGCTTACAGCAGCTATGAATAGGATTACTAGTGCCCCTAAAGCCCATAAATCAACCAAAGATGCCAAGTAGCTATTTGTACTTTTAATACAAAAAATCGCCTTAAGTTGCGCAAAATCACACTTTAAATCACACAAAACCTCGAACAAATAACAGAACGCAAATACCACACACATTATCTTTCAAATAGAACAGCAACTAGAGGGTTTTAGAGGGGGTTTCCAATGAAATACAGGCAGATAAAATGAACCAAACGAATAAAAACAAAAAGCAGTAGTCACATTGTTCTATATTTTGAACAATATAGCTAATGAATAAAAGTTACTAAACTTAAAGTTAAAACAACTGTTTTTAGGCATCCCCATAGCCAACAGGTAATTTTTTTACACAAATAACAAGCGTTAAACCAATATTAAAAACAAAAAATATTTTTACTAATTTTTCGTTTGTTTGAGATACATCAGGATTTTCGTCGTCATGGTGGCGACTGAGCCACCTAATTTGATGGTCAGTTAGGTTAAGTCTAACTGTTACTTGAAACAATCAAGCTTCGCTTGATAAAGATCGTGGCTATGCCACATTGGTAACGCATCAGGCTACGCCTGACCAAAGTCGTGAGCTTCCAGCTCACACTCGGGAAAGAGGGGATCAACAGCAATCCCCTCTTTCATCTCCCCTGCCGCCCCCGACGAAGTTGTTGATCCTCATACTTCAATAAAAATCGCCTAACGGCTCAGATGGGACATCCATGTCCCGCTGAGCCTGAGCCATCATCCATGATGACTCCACGGCATTTTCATTTACGCATTTCGGCAACTTCGATGGGGAATGGGTGTTTTCTGTTAGTTAATTCGGGGACGTTAAGCTAGGTGTTTATATGTTTACTCTGACCCATTTATTTCTATGCGCAGTTCAGCACCACTGCAATTGCCTCTTAAGCTACAAATACAAAAAAAGCCTCCATCTGTAAGATGAAGGCTTCCTATTTAAAGGTTAACTTTAAGAGAAACTCTGAAGCTAACCTTTATCAAACTAACATTTAGAAAAGTTAGTTCTTTTTCGACTAGTTCTTCTTAGAGTAAGCCGCTGCGTTTTCACCAGCCATTCTACCGAAGGTGACGATATCAGAGATAGCGTTACCACCTAGACGGTTAGCACCGTGAACACCACCAGTTACTTCACCAGCGCCGTATAGGCCAGGGATAACTTGCTTCTTCGCGTCCATGATTTCAGCTTTAGAGTCAATCTTCACGCCGCCCATAGTGTGGTGAACACCTGGAGTCACTTCGATTGCGTAGTAATTACCTTCGTTAAGGGCACGAGGTAGGTTTGGACGACCAAAGTCAGTGTCCTTACCGCTCTTAAGTAGGCTGTTGTAGCGCGCAACAGCTTCAGTTAAGTTCTTACCATCAATACCAGTCATGTCTCCTAGTTTAACTAGCGAGTCAGCACTTGGAACAACACCTAGACCGATATACTTATCAATCTTACTTAGTGACTTACGTACAGAGTCATCAAAGATTAGGAACGCAGACTTGCCAGTTTGGTTCAAGATAGCTGCAGAAGCTTTGTCACGTGTCGTGATTTCGTTTACGAAACGCTTACCTTCACGGTTAACCAAGATTGCACCGTTACCACGAACCGCTTCAGTTACCATCACACCACCTTTAACAGATAATGTTGGGTGAGCCTGAATGTACTGTAGATCTGTCATCGCCGCGCCGGCATTGCTTGCAACGTCGATACCGTCACCAGTCGCACCAGGTTGGTTAGTAGAGATAAAGCCTTTTAGCTTAGGATCAAGCTTTGATACGCGCTCGTTGTTCTTAGCAAAACCACCTGTTGCTAGGATAACGGCGTCAGCTTTAATCCAGTAGTAACCTTTGTACATGCCTTTAACAAGTAGGCCTTTAACATTGCCTTTGTCGTCTTTAAGGATTTCAATACCACGCGTGTTCATGCGCATATCAACGTCACGCTTAACCGCGTTATCGTAAAGCACTTGGATTACGTGAGCACCAACACCAGCACCACCTGTTGGACGGTGTGAACGGTTAGCAGAAGCACCACCCATACGACCTACGTCATTAAGGTCTGCACCCATGCCAGTTAACCAATCAACTGAACCTTTAGAGTGTGAAGTCAATACTTCTACTAGCTCTGGCTCGTTTAGGTCACGACCACCTTTCATAGTGTCTTTGTACATAGACTCAACACTATCTTTGATACCTTTAGCTTTTTGCTGATCAGTCCAAGCTGCGTTCATACCACCGGCAGCAAGTTTAGCGTTACCACCAATCACTGGCTCTTTTTCAATTAGAATCACTTTAGCGCCGTGATCATGTGCAGATACTGCAGCAGAGAAACCTGCGCCACCAGAACCAACAACGACAACATCAACAGTGTCACGTGGTGCTTCAGCTAGCGCTGCTTGACGGTCTGACTGGTCTTTTAATAGTTCATCGATGCTTGGCTCATGACGTTCCCACTTCTTAGTGTAAGGCATGTCAAAGTCGAAGCTGTGGCAAGAATCACAGTAAACCATCGATTTTTCGTGAGCGCTGTGACAAGACGTACAAGACACATCGCCAGGGAAATGAGATTCGTGAGCGTTGTAGTGCTCATGTTTAGTTTCTTCAGCAACTTCAGCTAGTGTGCCGTGACAAGCTACACACTGTTCGTTTTCGTAAGTTAAGCTGTCGTTTGAAAGCTCGCCATCTGGCATGTGGCAGCTATCACACTCTTGGTTTTCACCATGGAATTCAGCTAGATTGTCAGCAGCCATCGCGTTAGACATAAAGCCTGCTGAACCTAGAAGTGTTGCGATGCACACTGCTTTTTTAAAGTTTTTCATCTCATTTCCTCGCCTTGTATTGCTGCCTGCAGCAGCGCAAAAGCTATCACGTTATATTCGACAGTCATTACGCTGTCTTAAATACTCAATTCGAGGTAATTGTCTGCCTATCGAGATAACCCAGCAACAGCATGTGTTGAATTGCGATTGAAACTGAACACTCGATCACAGCTTACAAAATGGCTCATGCAAACATGCATAATCTCATTAGCAGTTATGCAAAAATGCATAACCTTAGGTTAGCTTGATCACAAACTCTGCTCAGTGTTCTGCAATTAATGACTCAAATTGGAAAAGCCAGATAAACCAAGGGCTCAATACGATTAGTAGCCAACTTGAATTGCTTTAAAAGCGAGAAACCCCGCACAGTTATCTTGTATAAGCGCATGCTAAGATTCCTTTATGAAAATATTTGTTAACTTATTTTGCGCGCTTGGGCTATTCGCATTCGCCTTGGCCGCTCACGCTGAAGACCACCAGCAACAACAAAGCATTGTCTTTGGTGTTCATTCTAAAACGGCACCTTTAGAGTGGCGTAATAATGGTGTTGACCAAGGTTTTAACCTCGAACTTATGGACCGTATTGGTCAGCTTACAGGCAAACGTATTGTTATCCGCCGCAAAAGCTTTCAACAGCTACTCACTGACGTCCATAACCGTGACTCCTTGATTGATGTCATTGCCGTAGTGAGCCCAATTACCATTGACCGTACCTTAAGCCAGTCAGATCCTATTTATGCTACTCACGCCAAGGCCTATACCCTGCAAGGTAAATCCTTTATTAACGGCTGGGCTGATTTAGTCGGTAAGCGTGTCGCAATTAAGAAAGGCGCCTTTGTTGATGTGTATATCTCAGGTAAAGAGCAAGACTTTACTCGCGTTGATGTAGATTTATATGAAACCGGCTTTCAGTTGCTTATTAAAGGCGAAGTCGATGTGGTGATTGCCGAAAACTTTGTTGCTAGGCGATTAATGCCGCTGTATCCGTCAATTAGAAGCTCTAGTGATCCGCTGATTTACGGTGCGTTTAACTTTGTCAGTAACTATAAAAATGCCGAGCTGATGACGCAAATCAACGACGCACTTAGACAGCTAAAACTCTCTGGTGAGTATGATCGTTTAGTGAATAAATGGTTTGGTACTGGCCGTGAGAAAGTCGACTTAAACTCGGCTCAACGCAGAATGTTGTCGTTGGCGATTTTTGTCAGTTTAATGTCGGCCATTGGTATGTTACTCACGGGCTTTATTAGCTTGAGTCTACGTAAACGCTCTAAAGCATTAAAAGTAGAACTGGCTCAACGTAAAAAAGCTGAACTGGCAATTTCAAATATATCAAAACAGTTTCAGTCAGTACTCGACGGTATTCCCCATGGTGTAACACTTTACAACCAAGATGCTGAGTGTCTGTGGAGTAACGACAATAATAACGACCTTCTCAATAACCCGTTGTTTCATTATATAGATGGTCAAAGTTTTGATCTTAACCTCGCCTTAGCCGAGGCACTACAGGGACAAAAATCGCAAACTGCAGATATGCAGATTAACGACCAATACTGGCAGTTACAGTTACACCCTATCAGTGACAAACAAGTCGTCATTTTGCTTGAAGAGGCCACAGAGCAACATCGGCTGCGCCAAGCCAATGACGAGGCTAGCCGCTTGGCATCACTTGGTGAGCTTTCAGCGGGTGTCGCCCATGAGATTAATAACCCTACAGGGATCATTATTCACTCCGTTGCTTTTATTAACGATGCACTCAGAGATCTCAATGAGGCTAGTGACAGCTATCAAAGACAAAATCCATTTTGGACCATTGCCGGCATGACACCCGACAGTGCAATGGCCGAGCTCGATTTGAGCAGCCAATCTATTAATGAAGGCGCTGAACGTATAAGCCGTATCGTAAACGATTTAAAGCATTATGCACGACCTACGCTCAGCAATGATTATCAGCCTACTTGCCTTAATGAAGTGGTAAAAGTATCGCTACGCCTTACTGCTAACCAAACAAAAATATTGAATGTGGCTACTGACTTGCTCCATCCAAGCCCGATTGTGATTGGTGATGCTCAGCAGCTGCATCAAGTATTAATTAACCTGATCCAAAATGCCTGCCACGCTATTAAGCTAGACGCTGATAACTACGACAATGTCGAGCACATCAATATCAAAACGGCGGTGGAAGATAATCATATTTGCCTGATAGTGAGTGACAAAGGCGCAGGCATGGACCGAGCGACCTTGCAAAGAATTACCGAACCGTTTTTCACCACTCGCCGCTCAAGTGGTGGCACGGGACTAGGGTTATCTGTATGCAGTCGCATTATTAAAGAACATAAAGCCGATATGCAGATCTCCTCACGTCTTGGCCAAGGAACAGTGATTAAAATTCGCTTTCCGTTGGAGTATTAATACTGTGACTAACAAGCAAAGCGGAAACGACTCATTATTGCGCCTTAAATTAACAAGCTTGAAAGGCTCGAACACATATTTAATAGGATTGCTATCAACATGAAACTTGCTAGAAATATTCTCCTTGTTGACGATGAAGCATCGTGGCTACGTACGCTATCAATTACACTTAACCGCCTAGTACCGGAAGCTAAAATAGATACTTGTGTTGATAGCCGCCAAGTGATGAGCCGCCTACAAACCGGTGACTACGCCTTAGTCTTGCTTGACTTAACCATGCCGTTTCACTCTGGCGAAGACTTGCTAGAAATGATCCGCAGTGAGTTTCCTAAGACTCGGGTATTAATTGTCACTGGCGTAAACGAAGTCGACACCGCAGTGCGCTGCATTAAAAACGGCGCGTATGACTACTTTATTAAAACCGATAAAGTCGAGGATCTTGCCCGCACCGTGCGTCGCGCCATAGAAGTTGTCGGGCTTGAGCGCAACTACTTGCGCATTAAAGAAAGTTTTTTAAGTCGCACACTCAATCGACCAGAAGTGTTTAATAACATCCTTACCTGTGAACCAGCTCTACTAGACCAATTTAGATACTTAGAAGCGGTGGCATTAAGCCCAGAGCCTATTTTGATCCAAGGAGAAAGCGGCACAGGTAAAGATGAATTCGCGAAATCTTGCCATCAACTGATTTGCCCTGACGCGCCATTTATCAATGTTAACCTTGCAGGTATTAGCACTTCAGCGTTTGAGTTGCAGCTATTTGGTCAGCTACACACAGATGATGACGGTAAAGTCAGTGCTCAGGCGGGTGTACTGCATCAAGTACAGTCAGGCTTGCTATATCTTAATGAAATTGGCGACTTACCGATTGAGGCGCAGGCCAAACTTGTCGATGTGATTGAGCATAAACAGTATTACCCGCTCGGTAGTGATAGAGCCTACCCTGTGCTGTGTAAAATTATCACCTCGACCCAGCATGACTTATTAGCATTGAATCAAGCAGCAAAGTTTAGAAGTGATCTCCTGTATCGCTTGCGCTCGCACACCATAAAGCTACCACCACTTAGGCAGCGTAAGCTCGATTTGTCGATGCTGATTAATCATTTTATTACGCTTGCAGCCAAAGAGATGGGTCTATCGGAGCCACAGCAACCCACTTCTCTTGCGCAGCAGTTATCTGAATATGACTTTCCGGGTAACTTACATGAGCTAAAAGGCATGGTGTTTGACGCGGTAAGCCGCAGTGATGGCATCGCGCTGAATATCACTCCTTTTATGGAAGCGATAAACCTCAGCAAGTCGAATGTTAGCAGCGACAGCGACCAGATTATTTTCCCCAAGAACCTACCAACACTGGCGCAAATGAGTGATGCACTGATCCAAGAGGCAATGAACCGCACCGCCAATAGCCAAACCGCTGCAGCGCAGATGCTAGGTATTAGCCAAAGTGCACTCAGCCGCCGCATCACTAAAGAGAAATAAGCTCTGGGGCAACAAACAAAAATGCCAGCATAATGCTGGCATTTTTAATCAGTCACTTAAACAATTTAAGCTTCAGCGGTTGCGAGTTTTGCGTCGCTTGACTTTTCTGTTTCATCAACAATCGTCAATACTGCGGTGTCACCCACTACGTTACATGAAGTCAGTACCATATCGATTAGACGATCCAGTGCCGCCACAATCGCAAATGCTTCAACAGGTAAGCCCATCTGATGGATCAGCACGCCAATCATCACCATGCCGCCACCCGGTACGCCACCTGCGCCAACTGATAGTAAGAAGATACTGAACATTAAGGCCGGTAGCTGCTCCATAGTAATAGGAGCACCAAACGCGTTCGCCACAAAGAAGATTGCGATAGTGATGTAAATCGATACACCGCCCATGTTCATGGTAGCACCGAGTGGCACGCCAAAACCTGCAACGGAACGATTAACCCCAAGCTTCTCGGTTAAGGTGCGCATCGTCACTGGAATGGTTGCATTTGAGCTAGCAGTCGATAGCGAAAACAGGATTTGCTCACGGGTCTTAGCACGAAACTCTTTCGCCGATACCTGAGTAAACACGCCTACTGCAAATGGATACACAACGAAAATCCAAAGTAATAATAAACCTAGGATTAGCACTAGGTATTCCACCACGCTGCCAAAGATTGCCGCTTCTAATGTAGCACCTAACTTAAGCATAAGTGCGAATACACCAATAGGCGCAAGCTGCATAACAACGCTAATCAGCTTCATCATAATCTTGTTGGCAACTTGGAATCCGTTAACTGCGCTTTGTGCTGTCTCACCCAGTGACTTGATAACGCCACCCAATAGTAATGCCATAAAGATAACTTGTAACATGTTACCCGAGCTAAACGCTGCAATCGGGTTGCTTGGCACTATGCTCACCACTAGTTCTACTAAGTTAGGCAACTCAGTGGCTACGATATCTACGCCGCCATTACTTGACATATCAACGCCTTTACCCGGTGCCAGCAGTAACGCCACGCCTAATGCTGCGAAAATAGCGACTAAGGTATTGATAATGTAGAAGCCGAATGTCTTGCCGCCTAAGCGACCAAAGCTGTTGAGATCTTTCAGTTCGCACACGCCGCAGACGATACTGACGAAAACTAACGGCACTACCAGCATCATGATCATATTAACGAACATGGTGCCTGCGCCTGAGGCTAAGTCAACGATGGTGCCAGAAAATAAGCTGATGTCAGCGAGGAAGTATTGAATGATTGAGCCGAAAATAAGCCCAGAGAACAGACCAATAAAGATCCGTGTCGAAAGTGATTTTTTCATTTGCTTGCCTTATTAGACATGTCTTAGCGCATGCCTTTTATTGCCTTCAATGTTGATAGAAACTTGATTTCTATCTCGTTGTGGCAGGGATAGTGAAACATGCTGGCAAAAATTACAATGCAAAAGCTGAAATTAGTTTTTGAAACAGCTGTGTAACCAAGCTTTTAGCATTAAAATAAATCAAACAAAAACAATGAGATAAGCAAAACAACAACAAACTACACTTAGGCACAACTTTTACAACAGCAACAAAATGGCAGCATTTTAACCACAGAAACTTAAAAATCAGATAGTTTAAAACACCAAAATGATGAGAACTTTAAAAACTTAACACTACACAACTACTGTGAAAGTTAGATTAAACGCTGCCACAGCTTAAAACCACCGATTAATGCTCATAAAAAAAGCACCTTTAAATAGGTGCTTTTTTAGTCACACTTTCTAGTCACATTAGCGGGACTATGCCAGCCATAGCTCGACATCTTTGATGATGAAGTTACCGGTATAGACTGGATCTGGCTCACCGATATGTTCGAGCTCAAAGTAGCTCCGGTGCTCCTCAGGAAGCCCCTCATAGCCACAAATCACTTGATACAACCATGACTCTCTATCCCAAGGTAGCTCATGTTCATCCAGGTAATCCAGCGCTGACTGACTCTTACCTGAGTCAATCACCGCACAGAAATAACCATCTACCGCTAGCTTTAGTGGGTTATCTGGAATATCAAAGTCTTCAGCTTGTGTGAGATCGACCGATACGTCTTGCTCGCGCACCGTACTCACATCATGTAAACGGTCGATACGTTTGATATTAGAGACAATCTCAAACAGCTCAGGCTCTAAACTATGGTTGCTTACATCCACTGCCGCAGGCGCCAACAAGGGCTCGGCAATATTAAACAGTGCAGGTAACTGCTTATGGCTAACGTGATCGGCAGGCTTATAATCTGGATGCAAGTCGGTGTATAGCAGCCAACCTTTTAGCAAACGGGTACGGCCACGTATTTGACGGAAACGACCCAGTAGCTCAAGTAAGCGCGCCTGTACCACACTGAGTTCTTGAGTACAGTCACTCAAGGTTTCTTGCAGTGTTGTCACCAGTAACTTACGTAGCTCACGGGTATCGCCGGCAATTTCACCGAGTTCACTAAACTGGAACATCTCTAAACCGTTTAGCAGCTCTGACACTTGGCTCTGAGCTAACTCGTTTTCACGAATTTTAGCGTTGATGCTACCCACATAACCAAACTCGTTGTTAATCCGGCTCCACAACACTCGAATCGAATAACGCAGGCCATCGGCAAAGCTATAAACATGCTCGCTTAAATCGGCAAGGTAAGCTTCTGATGCACTAAAATCGACGTTGTGACGCGCCTCTTTATAGTGATCTGCCAAGGTCTTAATCGTCGCCAGTGATGAGCCCACATTAGAGTCAATTTGACGATTACGCTCATCGCTTAACGCTTCTTCCAGCAAAGCACGCACTGAACGCTTAAGGCGCAGCTCCTGCTCTGGCTCTGGTCGCCACAGAATATCGCTCTTTTGCAGCTTATCGATGGCTTGAGCATTAGTCTCATCGATAGAAACTGAGCCGGACAAATACACGTCCATCACCAGCTCAGCATGACGCCCTAACTGCTTGAGCAGCTTAACGCCTGCTTGATGCAAGTTACTGCTCATATTAGATCAAATCCCTTTGGGTAGCGGTTTCTGCTTGGGCTTCAAGGCTCAGACCTTCCGTTTCATCAATAAAGCGGATCACTTCGTACAAGTAATCGAGCTTACCGGTAGCGATATAGATCTGCTTTTCGCTGTTAGGGCGGGTTAAATACCCCAGCTCGACTAGGCGCTTAAACACCAACTTAATTTGCGCATCAACATTGGTACTGGTTGAGCCAAATAAGCGGTAATGGCTGATTTTAGCTAGCTGCTCACGAAACGCTGGCGTGTCTTCAATACGGGTTTGCAGCTCAGTTAAGCGTACCGCAACCCCTTCAGACAACGGCGCATCTTGGCCGCTGCCCTCTTGCACTAACACTAACCATTCCACCAGCGGGATAAGCGCATTACAGATATCTTTAAACTGCGATGAAATGACCTTGCGCTCGCTGTCGCCTAACTGCTGGTAGCCACAGAAAAACACTTCGCCTTCACCGGCAGAGCCAATGGTGCGATTGATCTGATTTAAGTACTGCTCAACATGCTCACGGGTCGATGGGCTTTTCAGTGCGCGCCAACCGTCTTCATCAGTCGTGCGGCAGATAAACTGCCCTTTCAACAGACGCTCAATGAGTGCACTAGTCCCTACAATGGCGGTTTCGGTTACTTGGCTCATTACAAGGCCTCCTGAGTACGACGCTGATTAAGTTTATCGGCGATAGGATTAACTTGAGGCTTAACTACCTGTAGTTTCTTCGTTTGTTTGTTGATGATGTAACGGTTAGCAAACAAGTTTAGTACCTCAGATTCAGGATTCGGGAACGCGCCCAGTACTGAGATATTGTTGTTTTCACAGGCATCAAAAATCTTCTTCACGTTACCGTGATGTAAGGTGCCTAGCTCATCAATCGGCCAGTGAATGGTGACGTCAGCGCGGCCACGCAGTAAACGGGTGAACGCCAGTAGGAACTTACATAAAATCAGGTAAGCCATACCGTGGCTCGATGATTCGTTTAACTGTCTGTCGGTGCGAATAATTAAGTCACTGTTACCTTCTTTGAGGCGCAACTCAATCTCCAGCAGTTTGGCAATACCACCAGACAATGCTGCGCGGCCGATAATATCTAATGCACGGCGCATGCTGTTGGTGTAATCCTCACCCGGCAAGTCGTTAAAGCCGTCGGCTTTCCAACGCTTAAAGGCTTTAACAAACTGCTCAAGCTCAGGCCAGAATTCAAGCTCACTAATGCGCGAGCGGATTTTAACTGCTGACTCAGAGACACCATCAAGGAACAACTCTTCACCCACTTCACGGGTAATGCGCGCACTTTGCGAGGCGATACGGCGATCGATATCCGCCAGTACATCGTAGAATGCCGTTAAGTCGACACCGAAAATACGTCCCTGCTCACGCAGTGCCATAATCGATTGCGGCACCATCACGTTGAGCAGCTGCTCAAGTTGTGGCACTAGCTTACGGTAATCGAGAATGCGGATGCCTTTGTCGTTTACAAAGCTTGATTCTTCACGGGCACGCTCCCAGGTTTCAGACAGACCTGAACCTGATTTACTGGCAATGACTGAGTCGAAATGCTCAACATATTGCTTTACTGAGCCCATCATTGAATCACGCTTTAATAACTGGTCTTCACCTTGACGCAAACGCTCTGACAAACTGCCCTGCGCATCATCATTATTCGGTGGTAGCTTAAGCTCACTCAGTTTACGCATCACGCTGCGTAGCTTGGTTAAGTTCTCAGACGCTTCAATTTGCACCGCATCAGATTGCTTACGCTCACCATCAAGCTCGTTACGCTGAGCTTTAACTTCGTTAGCTTTACTCTTAAGTTGCTGCTCTAAATCAAGACTTGCGTGTTTAACCTTGCTGAGTTCAGATTGCAGCTTAGGCTTACGCTTAAGCCAAGTATGCTGATACCAGTCTTCATAACGTAGCACTTCGCTGCGGCGCTGCTCAGCCTTGCTGATATTACTCTCTAACGTGCGAATATCGGCTTTAAGGGCAACGATTTTCGCTTCGTCGACACCGCGAGACTTAAGCTCATTCTTGTACCACTGCTCACAGGCTTTTTGCTCGCTTGCGGCGTGGTCACGGCGGTTTTGAATATTGGCTTTGACTTGTCCAAGTTGATTGTCTAACGCGCCAACCACTTCTTGCCAGTAAGCATTTTTCTCCATGCGCGCTTCTAGCGCTTGCTCTCTTTGCTCTTCAAGCCACTCTTGCTGCTGCGCTTGTAGTTGCTTGATATCGCTATCAATGCGCGCCAGTTGCTTTTGCGATGCTGCTTTGCGCTCATTCAGCGCTTGGTTGATCTTTTCTTGCTCAGCGCGCTTGTCATCAAATAAGCGGCGCAGATCGTCACGGCTATTCTTGTAAGCGGTGCGGGCAAAGGTCAGCTCACGCAGTAAGTTATCTAGCTCAGTATTGCTAGCAACTAGGATATCTTCCGCTTCGCCTTGTAGCTCTTTGGCGCTAGACAGTGCCTCTTCAGCGGCAGCATGTTTAACTCTTAGCTCTTGCTCAGAGGCGGCATACTCAGGGGCATCGATGGCTTTTAGGTCCAGTGCGATACCGTATAAGGCCTCGATGTTTTCACTGCTAATGCTTGGGTGCAGATCACTACGGTGCAGCAGTTCTGAGTTAATCACCTTGCCTAAGGTATTTTCCCAGCCGTTAGCTTCTTTACGTAAAAACTCCAGTAACGTATGCGACTGCGGGAACAAGATATGTTGTAGCTCTTCAAGCTCACTTTGGCGCTCAGTTACGCGAATCCCAGCAACACGCAGACTCTCATTTGCTTGGTCGCGCTTAGCTCTAAGCTTGCGCTCTTCGCTGGTTAAGCGATCCACCTTGGCGTTACAAGCTTCTTGGTCTTCATCAGCACGAGAAATACGCTCGTCGAACACAGCCAGTGACAGCTTTTCTTCTTCAGAGTAAGTCACGCTATCAATACGCACTTTTAGCTCGGCGGCATTCACTTTTAGCTGATAGGCTTGCTCGCTAAACTGAGCTTGACCTTTTTCAGTCGATTCACGCCACTCTTGCTCAAGTTCAGCCAGCTCACTGCGGCCGACTTCTCTTTGCTTATCGCGAGACTCACGCAGGCTATCTTGCTCTTGATGCAAGTTTTCTAGCTCACGGTTTAGGCCTTCGCCAATCTTGCTGCGGCGGGCATTATAAGCCGCCTCAATATCTTGATGCTTTTCAGTTTGCAGCTTATGGCGCTCGCTTAGGTTTTCTAGGCTGCCACGCCAGCTCGGTAGCTGCTCTAAATCTAATTTGGCTTGCTCAATATCAGCATCTTGAAAGTTAGCATGCTGATCTTCAATCGAGTCCAGCTCATGCTCGCACTTAGCCACGTCACCTTTAGCAGCAGATAAATCAAGGTTAAGCTCGTCGCGCTGCTCTTTCCACTCTTCATCGAGTTGACGCAGCTTGGCGTTTAGCGCTTTAGACAAATCTTGGTGATGCTCTTGACGCTCAATTTCGGTGGTTTCATCTTTACTGTAACCACGGCGCAAACTGGCCAAGCGCTGCTCGGTGCTAAGTAGTTGATTAAACTCTTGCTCAAGCTTTTCAAACTCAGGACGAATTTGCTCAAAGCCTTGGATTAACTGGCTTTCACGGATCCATGCTTCAACGCGCTGAGGATTTAAACGTGAGCTTGGCGGGTTCACTCCGTCCTCTTCTAAGATGGCGGCGATCATCGATTTGATGGTTTCCATCTTGCCCTCTTTCGAGTGCACCGCTTTAGCTAGCTTTTCGATGTGGCGCAGTGAGTGCTCAGACTCACACAAAGAGAACTGGCGCGCATAGTTACGCAGCTCTGTACGGTTACTGCCTGTGCTTAATAATGCGCGATCGTTCTGGATAATCGCTCTAAATTCACGGGTGTTTAGCAGGTTAGTTACCGCCACACCAGCGCGTTTCATCTCACGGCCAAGCTCTGCCATGGTGAAACACTGAATGCTGTCGCCCTGCTTGGTCTTAATGTAATCATCAAGCTCAAAGCCTTTGGCGATAAAGCGATAATTTACGCCTTTGCCGTCTCCCGCTGAGGCCAATACCGCCTGATACGCTAGCCCGTCTGCCTTAATATACTCATAGATGATAAAGCTTGAATCATGCGGCAAGTACCAGCGCTCAAAACTATCACGGGTTGAAGGCACCACTCGGCTTGGATATTCACCATAGAAAACCGGTACCAAACGCTGCAATGTGGTTTTACCCGACGCGTTAGTACCACAAATATTGGTGTGGCCATCCAGAGCCAGCTCTACCACTCCCGGTAGATGGGTATCGATAAGTATGATGCGATTTAAGCTTGGCATTGCATTCCTTAATCCAAACAGAGCCTTAATGTAATCCCTGTGGGCTTACATTAAGCTAAAAATGTTAGGTCTAATTTTAGGTCTAGTGTTAGATCTATAATATATGGTGATGGTCACTAAATTAAAGGAAAGCGTGGCGCTTGGCAATTGCGCCAATGGCGTCAAGACAGCTATTTAAGTGACCAAATTACAGAAGCGAGATGATACGCGATTTTGAGGCATTTTAATGCTCAATCAATCGGCAGTTAACAAGCGACAGCTTGTAGCAATAACTTTAAAGCCTCTCAAAATAAAAGCCCACCTCACGGTTAATGAGGCGGGCTTATTATTAGCCTTGCGAATTTAAATACACACAGTGACTAACTTTTTTGAGTTAACACACTTTGTGCAGCAATCGCTTGCTGTTTAGCAAAATATTTACGAGTCTCTTTTAAAATCACATGACGTAAACCAATCAGCGCGATCAGGTTAGGAATGGCCATTAAACCATTTACCGTATCCGCTAGCATCCAAATCAAATCGAGGTGAATAAATGCGCCACCGGCAATTAGACCTAAAAAGGTAAACTGATAGATTTTAATGCCGTTATCACCAAGGCGACTACCCGTTAAGTAATACCAGCAGCGTTCACCGTAATAATGCCAACCTAAAATGGTGGTAAAGGCAAAACACACTAGTGCAATGGTCACCACATATTGACCAATCACTTCTGAGCCACTGGCTGCAAACGCGGCGCTGGTCATAGCAGCACCTGCGGTATCACCACTCCAAACACCAGTAATAATCAGTACTAAACCTGTCATGGTACAAATTAAAATCGTATCAAAGAAGGTACCCGTCATGCTGACTAGCCCCTGCTCTACCGGTTCGTTTGTCTTAGCCGCTGCTGCGGCAATTGGCGCGCTACCTAGACCTGATTCATTAGAGAATACGCCGCGCGCAATACCTATTTGTAATGCTTGAGCAACGGTTGCCCCTAAGAAGCCACCCGCTGCAGAGATTGGGGTAAAGGCTGAGTGCAGGACTAACTCAAATGCTGGCAAGATTTGATCAGAGAAGGTAAACAATACCCACATACAGGCCAGTACATAACCCAGCGCCATGGTTGGCACTAGCTTTTGCGCCACATTAGCAATACGCTTAACGCCACCTAATGTGACTGCCGCGACCATTAAGGTCAGAACCACCGCTGTCACCCAAGATGGGATTTCAAAGGCAATAGTCATAGCATCACTAATGGCATTAACCTGCGCAAAAGTACCAATACCGAAAAACGCCACACCTACACCGAAAATAGCAAAGATTTTAGCTAGCCATTTAAGCCCGAGTCCGCGCTCAATGTAATACATTGGGCCACCAGCAATATTACCTTTAGCGTCGGTGGTGCGATATTTTACCGCCAGCATACATTCGGCATACTTGGTCGCCATGCCAAAAAAGGCCGCTAGCCACATCCAAAATAGTGCACCCGGACCACCGATTTTAATGGCGGTTGCCACACCAACGATGTTACCAGTACCAATGGTGGCAGACAGCGCAGTACAAAGCGCCGCAAAAGATGATAAGTCGCCCTTACCGCTTGCGGGTTTAAACAGTAAACCCAGTGCCATAGGCAGCTTAAAGACTTGAATAAGTTTGAGTCGAACAGTGAGATATAAACCGGTTCCTACCAAAAGGCATAGGGTGATTGGTCCCCAGACAATGGCGTTGATATCGGCTAAAAGCGCGTGAAAATTCATGGTATTCCTCGAGTATTAAACAACAAAACTCTGTAATTAGAGTTATTAATAATCGGAGGAGGAAAAGAAATGGCTGTTGCTAATCACTTACGAATGCAACTAGCGAATGAGTCGACCTAAGCTAACAAAAGTTAACCTATAGTAGAAAAGGCGCAGCGACAAACGACAGTGACCTTATGTAGTTACGATAAATAACTAACACAGTCATCCTCTCCTCTGTCCTTTTGCCTGAGCGTTTCGCGTAATCTCATAGCTGGGTTTAATAGCTGAGTTTACACTTTCGCCTTCGGCGCTGTGTGACGATTAAGCAAACGAACACTTAATTGCTCACAGTCTCTCCAGAGGCTCGTCCAGTAACAGTCCTCACCACTAAGTGGCACCTGAAAGAGTGCTTTGTTTGGCTTAAAGCCTTACAAAGTTGCCTCGTCGGTGTGGGGTTACTCCCCACTCTCCTGCTACCTTCATCCGAACGGATCCCCAATCCTTGGCTAACCATTAGGGTTAGTCAGTGGTAGGGACGAGTAGCATGCGCGATCTCACACTTTGGCTCAAGTGGTGGAAGTCACATTTTGTCGTTAAATATGAGCAAAACAGAATCAATTGCGCAGTTTTAAATCAGTAAGAGTCAATTTTAAGCGAGTGTAGTTTGATAAACAAAAAAGCCGCTTAAGCAGACGCTCAAACGGCTTTTCTAGAATACTCACAGCAATTGATTAACTAAATGCGACTCTACGACCTTCGTAGGCATCACACATTTGCTGGGCAGACTCTTGTTCGTATGGGCGTAAGCCGCTCATCACTAGGGTTTTAACCCCGGTTCCCACTACCGTGTCGCCGCTGAGTAACTCAAAGGTGAGGGTCACATCGCCGCGCTTGCCTTCTATTTGTAAGTCTTGCTCAACTAACTTCAAGCTCACTTCGGTAAAATCTAAGGTAGTTAAATCAAATGACATGCTCTCGTAGATCACTAACGGGCGAGCTGGGTTAATCATCATCTGATGCTGCTTCATCATAGGCACTAAAATGTGCATAAAGTTAAGCCCAGAAAACGCCACGTACTTACGGATAAACGACTCGATTTGCGTTTCACAGTAACGAACATCGCCGCTACGGTGCACTTCTAGATAGCATTTATCTTTATTATCACTAATAGCAAAATCTTCAGCGACATCATCTGGAAGTTGTAACTGCACACCATCGCCAACCATGCCAGCGAAGTTAAACGTCATTTTCTGGCTTAAGCCATACTGGTTAAGGACTAAGGCAAACAACAGATCCCCGGGTACACAAAAACGCTTAGCACCTACATCGTGAATGGGATTGAAGTCTTGAGCAATGCTTTTAGCAAAATCACTCGCCTGAGCCGGAGTGATAGTGACTGATTGATTTTCTTTTTTAAAATAAGTACTTAAAAACATATTTACTCAAATATTTAATTAGTCATTAAAAATAGTGGGTCAGTGTATACCAAGATTGGATTTTGACTCACCCGATGAGCTGACGCTCAGTGGCAGCAAGGGTCTTAAAGCAAAGTTAAGATGGACTGACCTTGCGCCATAATTGCAGCAAACGTTGCTGAATGCGGCGATAGATCTGCACAAATGGGTCACTGTAAATACCCCATAAGCTATTGTGGCCAGTAAACTTACCAACCCCTAAGGTCAGTTTTCTGACGCTACTCGCCATAATCAAACAGCCAAGGGCGCGATCCCAAATGGCTAACGCTGAACCTAAGTTAGTGTCGCGATGTTCGATGGCAGCGCTATGGTGAACTTGGTGCTGCGCCGGACTAATAAACCACTTCTCTAACTTATCGCCCCAACTTAGCCAAATATGACTGTGACGCAAATTAGCGCCAAGTACATTGAAAGCAAACACAAATACGTTAGCGCCGAGCACGTCATACATTTTCAATGTTGGGCCAAATAGGGCATAACCTATACCTACAGCAAGGCCTTGCGACAACGCCATACGGCAGCCATAAAGGTAACTTTCTACTGGGTGGGTGCGGTAAATAGTAAAGGGTGTAAGCACTGTGGCTGAATGATGCACTTTATGGAACTGCCACAACCAAGGCACTTTATGCAGAATGTAATGCAGTAAAAAACGAGTAAAATCATCAAGAATGAACAGCAGTATGGTGAACAAACTCATCACCAACCACGGCGAAGCATCAAGCATTAATGCGCCACCGAATAGTGACTCTAATGCGGATGATACGCTCAGCGCCACGGGCACCATTGTTAGCATTAACGGCGCAAACAGCGCCGCTTTAATTAACTTATTAAGGACTAATAATTGATAGTCGAGTTTTGCAGAAGGGGCTAAAAATACCTGCTTGGGCAGTAAAAAAGACACAAAACCGGATACTGATGCCGGTGCAGCTTGGGCCACTTTTTGGCTGGCAAAATACACAGGCAGTGCAAGTACCACCGAGCCTAACAGGTAACCGATGAAAATACGTTTGCTGCTATCAAACGGGTAGTTAAGCAAATCGCCTAAATTGGTATTAAAAAACGCAATAATCGTGTCGATACAATACTCCAATAACGACTAACAACCTTACAGTAGCAAACTTGAGTAACAAACTTGAGTAACAAACTTGAGCAGCAAACTTGAGTAACAAGTTCTAATAGCAAAATAGCGGTGGCTTATAAAGCCACCGCCCACAACTTAAAAGCGGTATTGATAACCGATTTGAAATTGCTGTGGCTTGCTCGGTCTTGCGCCATAAGGGCGGCGACTTACAATCTCTTGCGTATCAAACAAGTTATCGGCTTTAACATACACGAGTCCGTATTGGTTAAAGTCATAACTCGCCGACATGTCTACCACAGTCAGTGCTTCGGTAGTACTGCCTGAAAGTACAACGCCTTCGCCTGCAGCCTCTTTCATCTCGCCAATGTAACGAACGATCATATTAACGTCCCACTGGTCGCTGACTAAGCCAAGATTCACCGCAAGTTGGTTCTCAGGCAGGTATGGCAGTTCATCACCTGCGGTAATATCGCCCCACATATCAAAGCCTGACTCAAAACTGGTTTTAAATTCAGACTCTGTGTAGGTATATGACAGTGATATTGGTAAATCAATATCATCGGTTAAAGTAATGCTATAACCAGAGGTTAGCTCAAGACCCAACACATCGACTTCACCACCATTAAACTCGGTATCATCATCGCTACCACAACTTGAGAACTGACAACCTTCTTTCAGATTACTAATATCGTTGAAGAAACCAATAAGTTCTAAGTTAAAGTTGCCATCGTTATAACGACCACCTAACTCATAGTTAATACTGCTTTCAACATCGATGCTTGGATCTTGCTTAGGGCTGGTTGGCAAAAAGCCTTCATGCACGCCAAACAACAAACCGGCATTATCCGATAAGGTGTAAAACGCACTAAAGCTTGGTAGCCATATGCGAGTAGTTTTATTGAGGTAGTCTTGCTCGCTGCCTGGCGCGCGGTTTTGATAATGTGCGTCAATATACTCACCACGAACACCCGCCGTGATATCTAACGCGCTAATGCTAATCGTGTCTTGCAAATAAACAGACCAAGCGTCGGTCTTTTCACGATCTGTAGTCGCCGCTTGGGTGTCACTGCCATCACTAACAAGGTTAGCCTGAGTCATTAGGTAAGTATCGGTGGTGTGGTTACGCTCAATTTGGTCTTGATGAAAACGTACACCGCTTGCAAATTGGTGCTGCATACCAAATAGTTCGAGCTGCAAATTCAAGTCAGACTGGATCCCTTGTGAGTAGTAAGTACGGTCATTATTACCTAGGACCAACTTTTCATACTCGGCAACAGAGTCCTGGCTACCGGTCAGAATGTTGTAGAAGCGGCTATTGACTTCATCTTTATCGGGATCCGCCAAGATCTCTTGTAAGCTGCGATTAACTAAGCCACCTTTAAAACCATTGATTTTGTACCAAGCACGCTCAAAGTCGTTACGATAAACACGGGTGGTCACATCAAAGTTATCACCAGTAATGAAATGGTTAAACTGCACCTGAGAGTGAGTCCAATCCATGTTATCAAGTTGGCTAGCGACATAACGGCGATTCGGATTAGCGGCAAAGTCTGCATCCGTGAGGCCAAGATAAGTTTCATTTGAGTTCTCATCGGCATAAGCCAGTTTTAGCTCAAACACTTGGTCAAAAGCGTCACCCGCTAAGTCATAACGCAGCTTGGCCATGATATCGTTTTTCTCAAAACCGGTATCACCACCACCGTCGAGTTCTTTAAAACCGTCAGCACGCATATGCACACCTTCAATCAAAAAACCAAAATTGTCGATGGTATCACCGTAATAGGCATGCGCTTTGGCGAAACCGTCACTGCCGCCCGAGACATCGACTAGGCCTTCGCTGCTTTGCGGTACAGCACGGGTCACCATATTTAATGAGCCAGCGACAGTATTAGGGCCGTACTTAATCGCTGCTGGGCCTTTAAAAACTTCAATCGCCGTCATTTTAGAAGTCATCGGAAAATAATAAGCCGACGCCGCCGAATAAGGCGCGGGGCCAATTAACACGCCATCTTCCATGATATTAATCTTTTTACTACGCTCTGGCGTTGCGCCGCGAAAGCCGATGTTAGGACGCAGGCCATAACCGTCTTCTTCACGAATATTAACCCCTGGTACACTGTATAACACCCGGTTAATATCATCGAATTTGAACTGCTCAAGTTCCAGTTCATCAATCAAGGTCGCTGAACCCGTTTGCTTACTTAAGCGCGCATCGTGGCCAATGATCTGCATCTTCTCTATGTAGCTGTCATTGACGCTTGTTTTGTCTGTTGTCACGTCAGTTTTAGCATCGCTATCTGCTGCAGAAACTTGGCTAACCAATGCAAACTGGATGGCGATAACAAGGCTAAGCTTTTTGCTAATGGCAAGATTATTCATTAGTCGTTATCTCCAGCTGAAGTTTGTGGCAGCTCTAATGCAAGTGAGTTAATAAACTCATTTTTAAGCTTATCGGTTACCGCTTTTACATCAGAATGAGTCGCAGTCACTTTGGCTTCATCACTGACTAGAGCATCGGATAAACTAGTTTGATAACTACGGCTATTAGCAAGAGCAGTTGCTATACGCTCACGTAACTCAGTTGCGGTATCGGCATCGTTTTCATCAATCAAATAGTCGTCAAAACCTAGACCCTCTTTACCAGAAAACAAGGCATCTAGCGCTTCAAGATTGCGAGTGATGTTTTCAATTGAATGCTTGGCAATTGGTGATTCAACATCTTCAACACAAACACTAGTGCCACAGCTATTGGCGAATAGCCCCAGTGGCGTGGCAAGCTTGCCGTCTTTAGTCACACTGTCGATATAAAACAGTGCGTCAGATAGCTTGTTCACCGCTTCGTGCACAGTTGCAAAGCTACTGCCTGTCTCACCTGCTTGTTTAAGGCTAGTGCCATAGCCATCATCGCCGCTCCACTGAATAAGTAATTGTTGGGCGTTGTGGTTGATATCTTTAGCAGCTTCGGCGGCAAATTCACAACGCGCTACGCGGCGGTCATCATCGGTGCGGTTATCCCAGCCAGCTGGAGTCACTGTGCCTGTGCAGCTATGTTCAAAGCTTGGGTTAAATAATAGGTACTCTAGCGCTACTAGCCCCTTGCGTGCAGGGGTTCGCGAAGTGATATCGTAAGGTACGCCGTTAATATCGTTATTTTCAAAAGACACCACATCCAAATCGACTCCGCAACGGCTAGTCACTGGCCATGAATAGATTTTATTGCGTAGTGCACCATCATCATTAAGTAATGGACCAAGCTGCATCATTTCAACTTGCTGCCAAACAGAAATAGTATTGCGCCAACTTTGCTGAGCGGTATCGCTTGCTTGGGTTAGTGAAGTGTTATCACTTGAGTCTTGTTCAAAAGCGATGGCCGCGGTGCAGTACGCATTAATGTCGCTAACCTGTTGGTTACTGACACTAACAAATTGCTCAAAGGTAGGGGTGATGACACCATCGACAAGATTAGCAATCAGTGCCTTTTGGTCAAAGTCAGAAGTGGTATTGTCTTGATTGCCGTAATCGGCACCAGCATCACTGCTAGTACTCTCATTACAGCCGCTAAGCAATGCAGCCGTTAGGGCGATACTTAGCAGTGAATAGCGAGGTTGGCTTAACATTATTTTCCCTTAGTACGAAATAACCGTACAAAAACAACAAAAGCTCGGCACCTTACGATGCCAAGCTTTTTGCCTTAAAAGACTTGTTTAAACGCTGGAGGATTACCAGTTAGCGACATTGTCTGCGTCTAGATCGTAGCTCGCTTGCAAGATGTCGCGGGCTTTACCCAAATCTGTAATGTATCCGTCAACATCGCCTGTCAATTCTGGCTCAACGCCCATTAGGTCGTGTAGCATTTCAAAGTCTGCATCACTAATACCTGCGTATTCACTAAATTGCAGACCCAGTGCAAAACCTTTCATCTCAGAGTAGTGCTTAGCTAGGTCGTCATAATCGAAATCTGCACTGTTACCACCTGTCGCTAATGGAGCAAGATCAGCAGTAACATCATTAATGTAATGCACAACAGTTGCGACAATTGCACGTTCCCAAGCATCAAGGCCGTCGGTTGCATGACCTTTCAGTGTCTCAAGTTGCGCATCAGATAGTGCAGCACCTACGTTGTCGTTAATCAGTTTACGGCCAGCAATAAATGCTGTTAGTGCTTGAGTTGTATAATCGGTTGCAGCAGCATTATCAGCGGTTCCCATATCACGCTTAGCAGCGTTCACTGACTGGCCAAAGTTGTACTCGCTACGCAGGTCAATTTTGCCATCGCCGTCAGTGTCGTGTGAACCATTCCAGTCGCTACGACCATTACCGTCTGATACCTTACCCGCAATCTCAACATCGCTATATTCCAGGTAGTTACGTGCAGCGCCAAAGTAACCAAAACCTTCGTCAAACTGATGCTCAAGGTTGGTGTAAGCCGCACCAGCTTTAGCTGGGTTAATGTTGTCTGTTGTTAAACCTTTACCCGGAGTATCTACGCCAAAGTAATCATCTGCCGCTTGAGCATAAGTAATAGACATCAATAGGAACTTTTGAACCATCTGCACTAAATCTACACCGTTTTCATCAACGTAAACTTTAGTGATGTCGTTACCTAATACATCTTTACGTATAGTGCCGTTAATCTTTGCAACTGCATTATCGGCTAAACGGTCAAACAGGTCTGCAATTAAGCCTGTAGGTGTGATTGAGCCTTTTGCCCCCCAACCAGCAAATGCACCATTATTCCAATCTTCATGTTGCCCGCCAGAGTCATTACCAGCAACTTTACCGTCTAAATTCTTATAACCGGTTAGATCTGAAATCAAACCGTCTTTAGAGTTATCAATAAAGGTAATCGCGATATCATCGTATTCCGTTGTTTCATCCGGATTGTAAAAATAGTTCAGCTTAGCCAGTACAGCAGCCTTATCGGCAAGCTCGTTGGCATCAATATCAGCTTCAAGTTGGTTTTTAATATAATTGTTAAGCTCTGCAATCAGGATGTGACGTGCATTTTGACCGGTGTAAGATACACTCGACTTATCATCGACTAGCTTGCTATCAAATGCGTAACGGTCCATTAGGTCATTAATGGTTACGGTCACTGTTTTAGTAAAGCTTGCGTCACTGCTATCTGTCACAATTAGCTCAACTTCAAGTTCTAAAGAGTCTACGCCATCAGCGTTTAAGATAACGCCATCAGCTAGCTTTAATGTGTTGCCATCAATCACAAACTGATCGCCAGCAACACTAAATGTATGCGTATCACCACTATCCGCGTCAACTGCCGATAACGTACCCACAACTGCATTAACTGTATTCTCATCAACTGTAACATCAGATAAAACAACATCTGTTGGTGCATTGTTTGCAGGAACAGGAGGGGGAGTAGACGAGTTATCTGAGTCTGAACCACCACAGGCTGTTAATAGCCCCATTGAAAGTGCGATTGTGGTTGCCAAGATCGTTTTCTTCAGTTGCATACAAGTACCTTTAATATTGCTAAAAACTTAGCGACTATAAATGTGAACAATTATGATTTACATTTATGTTACACGAACACAAATGATAATACATCCCATTTACAAACTTAATGGTAAGTTACTCATAGATGCCTCTTAGGCAAATGTAAATAATGTGGTCGCTCTGTGAGGTGAGAAATCGATGCTTAGCTAGCTTTGTGAACAGCTTAATTAGTAAATTCGTAATTAATTAAGCTAATAATTGAAGATTTATTAATTGTTCCTGCGCTGTTTACGCTCATATAAAGCGTATTAATCAGACAAAAAACCTTGTAAATAATCTGTAAATCAGTCGATAGTGAACCTTGTATTTGGGTAAAAACATCATCAAGTGATTAATTATCAACCGAATACTAACTGAAGAATAAAACCAACAATCACTGCCGTTTTTGCAAAAAACTGTCAAGTGGCTGAGTTGAAATTTACATTCACCTAGAGTCTTTGCCCAGCCACTCCACTTTGAGACTTGCAAAGGTGAACCTCGGTAAAATAAGTTTAGAGTCACTGATAGGTTATGATTTGTCCTAAAGTTATTAGCTGAATCTTTTGCAAGCTAAAGCAAACCGACAGAATAGAGACTGAACTTTGACTTGGCAGGCATATAAATAGAACCTCCCTCAATTCTCTTTATATTTTCAATCTTGCGAATTACTGCTCATTATTAAAGCAAAGCCTGCGTTATGGTATAAAGCTTATGTATAAAAAAATCGCTATTATCACCAACGAAAACAATGGTAAATTGGCGCTAAAGTCTGTTTTATCTCACTCAGAGTCATCGATTTATGAATACTAAACTCAAAATAATAACTATCAGTTTGTTATGCCTTAATCTTAGTGGCTGTGAATATATCGATAATATATTGCACCCTGACGACGATAATGATGAAGTGATTGTCGATGACAATTTCAGAAGCGCAGCGCAGCAATTAGGTTTATCAGACACCATTATTACCCGTTTATGCACTGCCACAGACAAGATTAGTGTTAAATGTATCAGCAAGCTAAATGACGAAACCAATCAACAAGAGGTTAGAGTTGAGTACGCATACAACAACGTGCTTCACAAAAATGATTACGCCAAAAGTACTGCTACAACTCGGGTGATCTTCAATCTACCGGCAGATGGCGCAACCGCAAGCTTAGCATTTGAGAATCGTCGAAACTTTGAGTTCAATAATGGTTACAACTACACCTGGCAAGAGCCCACTAATTTTGCTACGGCAGAGCTAGTCAATAACCAAAATAAACCTCTAGCAAGTCTGACTAATGACTCAGTGACAACGAGAGTGTCAGATTCCAAGCTATCAAATACGTCAATGGCATCAATTAGTAATGCTGATTACTCCTTAACCGAGTCACAAGACTTAGTTAATGCTGCAAGTACAATATTCTTCCCAGAGTTAATTGTCAGTGTGACGAGCAGCTCTGTCACTGTTCCAGTTGATGCATCATTTAAGGTATTTACAGCCGGCCACAGTGCAATTTTATCGAACTATTCCGTTACACTTTCAACCGCAATAGAGCAAAGTTGGTTCTAGCAACAAGACTAACATGCAAATTTTCCACTCGCGTTAAAATGAAAATAACCGTCACGGATGATGACAACACAGAAAACGTTAATGCGCTAATTGCTGGGGTGCGCCAGTTCAATGTTGAGCACATGGAAGCAGAAACCTCTCAGCCATTATCTGTGATCGCCCATGATGAAAGCGGTAAGTTAATTGCTGGAGTCGCCGGATGCACTATCTATGACAACTTTTTGATTAATGTTTTGTGGGTCGATGAGCAACAAAGAGCTTCTACTTCGGCGAGAGCTGATGCAACACGCCGAAGTAGAAGCTAAAAACCGTGGTTGCATCATGGCGCAGGTCGATACTTTATCATTTCAAGCACCGCTGTTTTACCAAAAGCTGGGCCTTGAGATCATAGCGACTGTGCCTAATACAGCCAAAAGCCCTGAGCGTTATTTTTTATTGAAGAAGTATTAATTCAGTTAGACATTACACGAACAGCCTAAACGTCCATCTGAATCCAGCCATTCATCATATTGGCCATGAGTACATTTAGCTTGCACTCCTCGGCAGCGAGCACTACCGTAGCCTACATCAGAGTCTGACGCCTTTGATAAAACATTACTTGCGACATCATTATAGATAGCTTGTTTCATGTTAGATGCAGAGCAAGCAGATAATAACAATAATGGGATAATGTACTTCATTCGGATCCTTCCGGTAAGCTTTCAAGTCAGCGGGTTAACAAAATCTAGTTCTTAAATAGTTCTAACACACCCCTAGTTCATTAGCGACATCTAATTCAACTGCTCTATCGAACACATCTAGAGCAGCCTTAACCATTTTCCAACTCTCTAGCAAATCAAAAGTTAACCCCGTTCACAAATCGCACATAATATAGACGCAGCTATCGCCTCAATTCGTAATTGGGCGTAGACTTGCCGCCCTTTCAATTTTGGATGTTCGATGCAATGAAACAACGCCTTACCACTTGGGCACCAGTATGGCTGTTAGCACTTACCGCCTTTGTCTTTGTTTCTACTGAATTTGTGCCAGTGGGTATTTTAGCTGCTCTTGGGCAAAGCTTTAATATGAGTGCCGTTGCAGTTGGTCCTATGCTTACCGTGTATGCCGCCGTTGTTGCACTGGCATCCTTACCTGCTGTGCTGCTATTTGCGCGTTTTGAACGTAAAAAACTGCTACTAGGGTTAATGTCAGTATTTATTATTAGCCATGGCCTATGTGTGTGGGCACCTAGCTACGACATCTTGCTATCTGGCCGTGTTGGTATTGCCTTAACTCATGCACTTTTCTGGGCGATCGCCCCTGCCCTAGTGGTACGCCTAGCACCTGAAGGTCAGGGAGCAAAAGCGTTAAGCATCTTTGCCACAGGCTGTGTACTGGCCTTGGTGTTAGGTATTCCCTTAGGTCGAGTCATAGGCCAATTAGTTGGCTGGCGTAGCATTTTTGGCTTAATCGCCGTGCTTACACTGATTATGATGTTATTGCTGTGGCGTGGATTACCAAACTTACCAGCGACTCATGGCGGTAGTTGGCGCAGCTTACCGGCATTAGCTCGTAATAAAGCCTTACTCTGGCTGTACGTATTAACCATGGTTTTAGTAACTGCGCATTACAGCGTGTACACCTATTTAGAGCCACTGTTGCAAGAATACTTTGGTTATACCGCCAATATTACCACTATCATTTTATTAGTATTTGGTGCTGCGGGTTTGATAGGTAGCGCACTCTTTAGCCGCTATCAAGGTAAGTACGCACAACAGCTTTTAGTCATAGCCATCGCGATTATGGGCAGCTGCATGGCAATTTTGCCTTTTATCGCAAACCATATTTGGTTGCTGTTACCTTTATGTATTTTATGGGGCACAGGCATGATGCTAATGTGCCTATCGCTGCAATCTAAAGGTCTAAAGCTAGCGCCAGATGCAACCGATGTTGCCATGGCAATTTACTCCGGTTTATTTAATGTGGGCATAGGCAGCGGCGCACTGCTTGGCAGTATTGTCGCTGCAAAATATGGCGTAATTCAAAACGGTAACTGGGCAGCGCTACTTATCGTTATCGCTATTTTACCGTTACTTTTCTTATTAAAAGCCCGGCGTGCCGAGCTATCTACTCAGCCAATCGTAAGCTAGCTAATAGATGACTAATTAACCTGAATTGAACAACACTAAGGCGACGCTCAAAAGAGGTCGCCTTTTTCATATCAGTCACACATCACATACGTAAGCTTAAGCGTTAACCACAGCAAGAGCTCGATGCACAATTGCTAGTCGATGCAACGGCTTCTGTACCGTTCATTAGGCTCGCCAAATAGGTATTTTTTAAATAAAAGTTGCTGAAGGTCTGCACAAAATCAGTTGGTACCGTTTTATCTGTAAGACCTGTTCCAATCAAGGCTGCTTGCCATTTTTGCACTTTAGGAAAACCTGCCAACATATCAAATCCAGAGCAATTACGGATCACCGCTGCGCGATGTAAAAGTGGCAACCAAGCAATATCAACATTAGAGATATAATCTCCCTTAAAGAAAGCACTTTCCCCAAGCTTATTTTCAGCTTTGGCAAACGCTTTAGCTAAGTTTGCTAAACGCGTTTCAAATGTCTGTTGGTCTTTACTGCCCATTGCACCACACTGTGGCATATAGTGTTTGCTCGCTTGATATGACCAAGCACGATCTAGAGCCTTTTGCTCAGCTGAAACTTGCTCTATCGGCGCGTATTTATCATCTAGGTATTCAACAATTGCATCTGACTCAAATAATACCGTCTTATCCTCTGTTACCAATACTGGTACTTGGCCGTTAGGTGAAATATCTAAAAACCACTGCGGTTTATTACTGAGTTCAATGTACTCAATTTCAAATGGAATGTTTTTCATCACTAGCGCTCCCATAACACGTTGTACAAATGGGCAGTTTTTAAAGCTAATTAATTTGATCATCTATGCTCTCCGAATGAGTCATCAGTATTTTTGATTACACCCATAAGACGAGGCACTTTTTAAAAAGACGAAAAAAAACTGAAGCTTTTACCATTTAAATCGAAAAGCAGTTAAAAATAATTACTTGAAGCAATAAAAAAGCCATCAATCACAGGATTAATGGCCAGATTATTTAGGCTTTAAAGTGGCTTTTATTCATAAAGGTCAGCCACCAATTAACTTCTTCCACCAAGGTAAAGGATCACCACAATTGGCAATAGGTTGATAACTCTCTCTAAGCGCAGGTACTTTTACCATTCCGCCACAGTCAGCTTCTTTCGCTATACCGGTATCACGCTCAAAATAGCCTTGCACCACACCATCTACTGGCGCCATGCGCAGGCTTAGCGGTGCACGGTTATTTAAAAAAGCTTGATAGACGGCCATGGCGCCACTACTGCCATAAAGACCTGTTTTGCCATTATCATCACGGCCAACCCAAATTGCTGCGACGTTACGTTCATCGAAGCCAGCAAACCACGAGTCACGAGAATCATTACTGGTACCGGTTTTACCCGCTAATGTCACATAAGGGAAAGCATTTCCTAAACGCTTAGCCGTACCCGACTCAACCACTTGGGTCATGGCGTATTTGGTCAAATAGTTACTCGCAGCAGGGATAGCTTGCGTGGCCAGGGGCCTCGATGCTGCTAGCGGCTGGTTTTGCGCATTCAACACCGTTGTTACTGAGTTTAAATGACGATATCGACCATCATCAGCAATCGTCTGGAACACCTGTGCAACCATCAATGGCGAGCCATTGACCGCCCCCAATAACATCGATGGGTATTCAGGAATTTTTTCGCGCCAACCCGCTTTATCAAGCGTGGTGGCTACATCGCTAACACCAATCGCCATGCCTAGGTTTACTGTAGGGACGTTCATTGACTTCTTAAAGGCCGTCAATAATGGCACTTGACCACGGAACTTTTTGTCAACGTTTTGCGGAGACCAAGTTTTACCTTGACCATTTTTAAGCGTAATAGGCTCGTCTTTTAGCGGCGATGCTAGATTGTACTTTTTACCTTGATTAAGCGCAGTGGTATAAACAAAAGGCTTAATCAAGGAGCCTATTGGGCGACGAATTTCTACCGCTCGGTTAAAGCCTCGATAGCTTGGTACCTTGTCACCGACCATAGCGGCAATACCTGCCGAGTATTTATCGGTGAGTACCATACCTACTTGCAAAGTTTCATCGTTCTTGCCTAGCTGTTTAAGAGTTTGTACCACAGCCTTTTCAGCCGCCTCTTGTGCAATAGGATCAAGCGTGGTGTATACCTTTATGCCTGACTGTTGCAATAAAGCATCGCCAAAACGGTTAGCTAGTTCATGCTTAACCACTGAGAAGAAGGCAGGCAGTTTTTGATGTACTGACTTATTTGCTTTTCGAAGCCCTAAAGGCGACTCAACTGCGGCCTGATACTGAGCGACATTTAAGTCTCCCGCTTCCATCAATAGACGCAATACTAAATCACGACGCTCTTGTGCGCGCTCAGGATAACGCCATGGATTGTAATAAGATGGGCCTTTAATAACCGCTACCAAAAATGCTTGCTGCGGTACAGTTAATTCAGCGATCGGACGTCCAAAATAAAACTGGGAGGCTAGCCCCATACCATGTACACCACGGGCTTTATCTTGACCCATGTACACTTCGTTTAGGTAAGCTTCTAAAATCTCGTCTTTTTCATAACGAAAATCGATAATTATTGCCATTAAGGCTTCGCGTAATTTACGCGTGATAGAGCGTTCACTAGACAAGAAGAAGTTCTTTGCTAACTGCTGAGTCAACGTAGAGCCACCTTGCACCGTACGTCCCGCGCTAATATTAACCATAGCAGCACGTAAAATGGCAAATGGATTAACGCCATGATGCTCATAAAAACTGCGGTCTTCCACTAAGATAAGCGCATTAACAATCGGCTTGGGGATATCTTTTGTCGCCACAAAAAGCCTGTCCTCAGCATCGCCGGTAATAATTCTATCTAGCAATACCGGTTCTAAATGGAACACGGCTAACTGACGTTTATCGCTATTACGAGCAACTGACACCACACCGTTACTATCAAAAGTGATCATCACCCGTTGTGCAGCTTGATCGCCTTGAGGATGTAAAAATGGTCGACGCCATAAATCTATTTTAGTTTTCGATGCGGAAAATTCGCCAACTTGGCGCGGATTAGCCACCTTGCGATAACCCAATAATTTAAGCTCTGCCATTAACTGACCATGACTAACGGCAGCTCCAGGGTATAACGCCATTGAACGACTAAATACTTGCGCAGGAAGGTGCCACTTTTGCCCTTCAAATTTGCGTGCAATGATTTGGTCTAAATAGATCCCGTATGATGCAATCATCACCGCGAGGATTAAGCCAAGTTTCCAGCAAATAGACCACAGCTTTTTTCCCCAACCTTTATTGCCACTTTGAGTCGCTGCTTTTTTGCTTGCCCGCGTTTTTTTAGCCGTAGGCCTTTTCTTCGCTGGTGCTTTCTTTGCGGCCGCTTTTGGTGTTGCTTTATCTGTCATTATACTTCCGTGACGTTTCCTCGCTTATTGCGAGCTAAATGTCTTTTTTTTAGTAAATTTGGTTGGTTGGGTATTGGCGGGATCATCTGGCCATAAATGCCTTGGGTAGCGTCCCTTCATCTCTTTTTTTACGTGCTCATATGGCCCTTGCCAAAAACTAGCCAGATCGGCGGTTAATGCGAGCGGTCGGTGAGCTGGAGATAATAGTTCCATCGTCACCACTAACTTTCCCTGAGCCAATAAAGGGCTTTGTTGCATTCCCAATGCTTCTTGCAACCGTACGCTTAAAAGTGCGCGACCAACAGCATCATAATCAATTTTTACGCTAGTGCCAGTTGCCATAGGCCATTTCTTAGGTAACAAGGCTTCTAATTGTTGCTGTAAATCCCAAGGCAGTAAATTTAGTAGCAGAGTATAACAATCTAATTGCTGTAATTGTGCAAGACTGCGTACCTCATCTAAATAAGGTGCTAACCAGTTATCAAGTTCATTTAACAAGGATCCGTCGTCTAAGGCTGGCCAGGCGTGCTCGGGACAATACTGTATCGCCAGCGCAACACGGCGTTGTAGCTGCATACAAGCATCATTAAAGTTGATTAATGACAATCCTTTTAGCTTAATTTGCTCCATCAAAGCCAGCTTGATAAGCCGCTTATCTACCTTAGCGATAGCCGATTTAGCAAACAAAATTTCACCAATCTTTTGCTGCTTTTCAGCAAAGAAACGCCCTCTAGCTTCATCCCATCCAGCATGTTCTTGGGTCAGCACCAACTTAGCTAATTCGTTATCAAAAAGCGCTGGATTTAGCGCTGTCGCTAAATAGACCTTACCTTGGCTTCGGCCTTCAGTTTCTTGAAAGTCAGCGACCACTAACCAAGCAGAGCCAGCTAAAGCATCCTCATTAGCCAGCTCAACACCGCTGCCGTTGGCCAGTTGATAACCACTCACTCCACGAGCTTTCGCGATTCGGTCTGGGTAAGCAAAAGCCAGCAAAGTGGCAATATCATCCTGACTGGCTTCGCGCACAGCTAACTGTAAATCAATTTTATCTAAGGACGCTAAACTTAGGTTCTTAACCCAATTGCGGATCTGCTTTTGTGGCTCCCCTTGCAGCGCCTCATTGAGATAGCGGCTAATATCCGCGCTTTGCCGGCTACGACTACGAGCTTCTAATGTTCCAGCTAACACACATGCCAATAAGCCAAAATTAATATCATTATTTTGCTGTGCATGCTGTTTTGCCATTAACAACATATGCGCAAGCCTAGGGTTACAACCTAACTTATGGGCATCGCGGCCATGGGCGGTTATTACTCTCGTTTCAGTTACCATGCCCATCGTTTGCAGTAAGTGCCAGCTAACCAGCTCATTTGCCGCTGACGGAGCGTTGAGTAACGGTAACTCATTTAGAGATTTTACCCCCCAAAATGCACCATCAAGCACCATAGATAGCAGATCAGTATGCAAAATTTCTGGCTCATCGGCTTGGGTTAAGCGACCATGCTCCTCTTGGCTCCATAGCCGAGTACAAAAGCCCGCACTTAAACGACCCGCACGCCCTGCGCGCTGAGCAGCAGAAGCCTGACTAATCCGCTTTAGCGATAAACGAGTAACACCTGTTTTAGGGTTAAAACGGGCTTGGCGCTTATAGCCTGAATCAACCACCTGAGTGATCCCCTCAATAGTCAAACTCGACTCCGCCACGTTGGTAGCCAGTACCACTTTGCGCAAGTGCTTAGGAGCAGGAGCAATGGCTTGATCTTGTGCCTTAGCGCTTAAGCTTCCAAATAACGGACAAATCATAAACTCAGTGGGATCCAAACGCGCACTTAGGATTTGCTGTAGTTTATTGATTTCACCCTGCCCCGGCAAAAATGCCAGCAAAGCACCATCAGCATGCTCATTTAGGCTGCTAACAATCACTTTTGCCATATGCTCAAGCCAGCGGCCTTGGCTAGGCACAGCACTGTATTGATGTTCAACCGGAAAACTGCGCCCTTCGCTATTAAGTAAAACAGCTTCGGGCATTAAATTTGATAATGGCAAGCCAGACAGGGTCGCTGACATAGCTAAAATCTTTAAATCTTCTCGAAAGCTTGCTTGGATCTCTAATGCCAATGCCAAGCCTAGATCCGTTGTTAGATGACGCTCATGGATCTCATCAAAAATCACCATATCAACCCCAGTTAGCTCTGGGTCTTGCTGGATCATTCGCGTTAAAATCCCTTCAGTAACGATTTCGAGTCGAGTATTTGTCGATACCCGCGAATCACCTTTAACTCGATAACCGACCTCTGTCCCTAATTCGCAGCCACGCTGCTTAGCAATAAACTGGGCCACATTGCGCGCCGCAACACGGCGAGGTTCTAACATCAGGATTTTGCCACTAAACTCGGACCAGTCCAGCATATCAAGTGGCAAAGCGGTGGACTTACCCGCGCCCGTTGGCGCTTCTAGGATAACTTGCTCCCCCCGCTTAAAGGCATCGCGAAGCGGTTGTAATAAGGCGTGTATTGGTAGAGATGTCACGAGTGGGTCTATTACCGTAGTTATCGATTCCATGTGCTTTGACATTAGCCAGAGCAAGGCAATAGCTAAGGCTTTTATATCTGTGTCTTAATAGAGCGACAGGAATATACTGGTTCTGAATATCGACTAGTGTACTCTAAAAGCTAGGGCAGACTAAACAGCTTGAATGAGCACTGCAGTAAAAGAGTAGGACTAGGTTAATGACAACTGAAATTAAACGTATTTTTTTAGGTTTTTCGCTTAATAACTCACAAACACAAACCATCATTAACATTCAAAACCAACTACCTAAGCAACTTAGATTAGTGCCCAGCGCTAATTTACATATGACTTTGGCATTTTTGGGTAGGGCGACCACGAATCAAATAGCCGATTTAATCACGCAAGTAAGTGCGCTGCACAAACCTAAATTCAGCGTACATTTAAATACGATATCCCACTGGCAAAAACCGAAGATTCTCTGTTTAAATGGTCAGGCAAAAGATCAAGGCTTGCAGCAATTAGCCGCCGACGCCCAAGAGATTGCAGCCCTGCTAAACCTACATTGCAGCGAGCATAATTACACGCCTCATATCACCCTCACTCGCAAGGCAAAAGAACAGGTGAGTGGCATTGAATATCAAGCCATTGAGCTTAGCCCTGTTGAGCTACAGCTATTTGAGTCATATCCGGGTATCAATGGGGTGGAATATCCAACACTTCATCGCTGGCCGCTCGGTTAATGGTTTGCCGAGCCACTATTCTAAGCTACTCTATAGCCAATAAGTTTGCTCAATGAAATAGTCATGGATACTGTCATGGAAATCACCGAAATTACCAAAACTCAACTAATTGCCTTACTGTCTTCTTGGAAGCAAGGTGAAATCGACGCAGAAGCATTACAAAACTGGATGGTAACTCATTACGATCCGCCAGAAGTTAAGATTGGCACAGGCGAGCCTGAATGGACTCAGGAAGCAATGAATATCGTAATGAATGAATATGAGATAGCAAAGATAGCCAAGTTCAGATTAGACAACGCGCAATACGCTATCGATTTTGTTAATTGCAGCGAAGCAAATTTCAACCAGACTAAGCATCTATTTATCCAAGATGGCTTTAACGATTAACCGAAAAAGTAGGTTGTAATTGCGCTAAAAAACGCAAAAAAAGGCCACCTATTCTTAGGTGGCTAATCGAAGAAATCGTCAACACTTAATCACTTCTCGCTCCAACTTTCACTCTCGCAGGGATTAAACCTTCTCGCTCCATGAACACACTTGTCATTTTGCTCACAGGCTTCACCACAACTTGATAATCTATAGTTACCATAGGCTGATGTGATCAGTTATTGATAAATATTGAAATGATTTGAAAAGATTTGAAATTCTGAGACTTAGTCCAAAAATACTTAAGACTCATCACTGACGAAGTGGCTTAAGACTAGTTGGTACAAGGACTCAGAATCGACAATCACAGCTTGTCCACCGCTTTCATAGATCGCATCGACCAGCCCTGCAGATTCAACGTAGGTATAAAGGTAAAAAGGTGTTGGATGACCATTTTCTCGCATTGATTGTAGTAACTTAAGCCCTGCTAAGGGGTCTCCGTGCCGACCCATATCGGAAATCACCGCTTGGTAGTTATACATGGTCAATAACATCAAGGCTTCTTCCGAAGTAACGGTATTGTAAACACCAATATTTCTTTGCTCAAAATACGCTTTTTCAACCAAATTATTTTCTGGATGATCATCGATCCATAAAATACGACCAATAGCTCCCTGCGGCTCACTATATGTCAGTTGTCGTTGAGGCTCGACATTAAGGCTTCCCCCTTGCCAAAGCTGGAACATCAACCCCAAAACCAGCACTAGAGCGATTAACACCTTAGCAAAAATCTCCCACCAAGAAGGTTGTCGAGTGACACTCATCGACCTTGCCGACTGTAGGTTATCACCCTGGTTTAATTGGTTTTCCCCTGATCTCGATGGACTATTCAATAGTTGTGATGATGTGCTCTGCGGTACACCTTGTTGCGGTGTATAAGGCGTATGAGTTGAGTGCTCAATATGAGTTTCAAACTGGTTAGCCTTCACAGCATCATATGCCTGCAACTGCTTACCTAATGCATGATCTAAACGATAACCACGGCCATGCACTGTTTGGATTAAAGGCCCACTGTAACCAGCTTGATTAAACAACTTACGAGTATCAGAAACCAACTTCGATAATGACATATCGGACACTATGGTTTCTGGCCAAATTAACGCTAAACACTCTTGTTTACTGCAATGCTCAGGATAGTGTTGTGCAAGGGTTTGCAACAAGGCTATATTGCGCTCATCAATCGCAACAACATGGTCTGCAACCTGCAATTCTAATGCTTCAGTATTTATGGAAAATTCATTAAAACTAAGCGTCATAATTGCGAGCCTTTTATGCTACCAATTGCACCTAGTAACAATAATGCAACACACTTCGACTTTTGGCAAAGGCAAATTCAGTAACACTCCCTTCCATTATTAGCAAAGATCCTATCCTAGAGTTAGTGATAATCATCTCTGAGAAGCGCAACAAATCTTGAGGTTTAAACAAAAAGCCCCGCTAATGCGAGGCCTTTTGCGTATAGTTTGCAATATTAATCTTCAAGCAAACCTGCAACGGTCAATACACCGTGAGTGGTTGCACCAGCAGACCAGAGGTGATCACCCGTATCTGAGAACGCTGAAGCTAAATCGATGTGCAGCCAGTTTGCTTCTGGCGATACAAAACGCCAAAGAAAGCCAGCAGCATTTGATGCACCACCAGCTCCACCGCCTTTCATTGGGCGACTGTTAGCAGTATCAGCATAAGGGCTTGGGCAGTTATCTTTATGCCATGGATCTAATGGTAATGGCCATACACGCTCACCAACCGCTAAGGCTTTTTGCTGAGCGAGTGCTAACACTTCTGCTTTTGGTGAGAAGATAGCATTATAATTGCTGCCGACGGCCATCACTGCCGCGCCAGTTAGCGTAGCTGCATCAATAATTAACGGCGCCCCCGTTTCAGATGCAGCTTGCAAACCATCAGCCAACACTAAACGGCCTTCGGCATCAGTGTTTACCACTTCTACCGTCACACCATTTTTGTATTTTAAGATGTCACCCAATTTATAAGCGTGACCACTAATTAAATTTTCTGCGCAGCATAAAAAGAGTTTTACTCGCTTATTAAGCCCTGATTTCATCGCCAGACCAAGCGCAGCAGTCACAGTTGCAGCACCGCCCATATCACATTTCATACCTAGCATGCCTTCAGAGCCTTTGATGCTATAACCACCAGAATCAAAAGTAATGCCTTTACCCACAAGTGCCACCGACACTTCTGCGTCGCTAGCTAACGGATTGAAATCAAGTTCTAACATAGCTGGTGGACGTTCACTACCACGGCCCACAGCGTGAATACCGATCCACTTCTCTTCCAGTAATTGTTCGCCTTCAATAATGCGGTAAGTCACTTTATCACCACCAATATTACTCAACCACTTTGCAGCTTGGGTTGCTAACACCATTGGCGAAAGGTTCTCAGGAGTTTCATTAATGAGTTGGCGAGCAAATGTGGCACTTTCTAGGCGGCTAGTTAACAATGTTTGCGCCTCAGTATCGCCGGTCCAATGAATAACAGGAGCAGTTTGCGCCGTTGCAAAACCTTGAGCAAACGCCCATTGTAAATCAACACTCCACAGCTCACCGATAAGGGCCACTTGGGTCACGCCTTGTAGTTCTAGTTTGCGCGCAGCTTGTTGTACCTGCAACAAAGTGTCGCCAGCTTGTAGGTGTATAGAGGCCACAGTCGCCTCGAAAGTAACATCAGCCTTGCCCCAATGGGCGGCGGGGGCTTCGTGAGTCAGGGTTACTTGCATCAAATCCGTCATTTTAGGTCCTTATTATATGAATCGATATGTTGATAACCTCGGCTATTCGCCGCAATTCTCAACAACCAGCCTATTTTTAATGCAGGCAGTCTACTGCATCCTCGAAGATATCTAAAGTCACTCACGCAATCGGTACGCTGTGATAGTGGCACTTTTTTGCCACAGTAAACTCTCGATGAATAATCCCGTAATTTGCACAGACAATCAGAGACTAAATAGCAAAAATTCGGACCCCAATTACGATGCTAATCTGTTACCCTAAAAGGAAAATAATATCTTTGAGTGCGGTAATGAAATTTGATCCTAGTTTTGAAAGTGGCGTATTGATTAAGCGATATAAACGCTTTTTAACCGATATAACATTGCCAAGCGGCGAAGTGGTTACCATTCATTGTCCCAATACCGGCTCGATGAAAAACTGCCTATTCGAAGGCCAGAAAGTCTGGTTCTCGGTGTCAGACAACCCTAAACGAAAATACAGTCGTACCTGGGAGTTAGCCCAAAGCGATAAAGGGCATATCATTGGTATCAATACCGGCCGTGCAAATGCTCTTGCTGAAGAGGCTATTAATAATGGCATTATTAGCGAGTTACAAGGGTATTCATCTCTGCGCAGAGAAGTTAAATATGGCAGTGAAAACAGCCGCATCGATATTCTTCTGCAAGATGAAAAAAAGCCTAATTGTTATATCGAAGTCAAAAGCTGTACCTTATTAGAAAACGGTCACGGCTACTTTCCAGATGCTGTGACCACTCGCGGCCAGAAACATTTACGAGAGTTAATGGAAATGGTCGAACAAGGGCAACGCGCAGTATTACTATTTGTTGTTCAGCATTCGGGCATAAACAGTGTCCAAGCTGCAGCACATATTGATCCTGATTACGCGCTTTTGCTAACTGAAGCACATAGTAAAGGTGTAGAGATTATCGCCTATAGTGCCAACTCATCGCCGATAGAGACACATTTGGTTAAATCCTGTCCGGTTAACCTATAAATCTGCAGATAGAGTTGAAATTGTTCTGAATAGCGGACATAGTCAAAGAATAGAGCCCAATTAACATAAATTATTTGCCTAGTGAAAAGCTTTCTGGTATAGATAGCGGCCGTTATTTAAGACGCCCAACAACGCAAATGATTAACAGGAGATGCGTTATGCCTCAAGGCACTAGAAAACTTGGCGTGCTCGCTATCGCAGGTGTAGATCCTTACCAGGAAAAACCAGGTGAGGAGTACATGAACGAGGCTCAATTGGGTCACTTTAAGAAGATTCTTGAAGCGTGGCGTAACCAATTGCGCGAAGAAGTTGATCGTACTCTTAATCACATGCAAGACGAAGCAGCAAACTTCCCAGATCCTGTCGACCGTGCAGCTCAAGAAGAAGAGTTTAGCTTAGAACTACGCGCTCGCGACAGAGAACGTAAGCTTATTAAGAAGATCGAAAAGACAATGCAGAAGATTGAAGAAGATGATTTTGGCTTCTGTGAATCTTGTGGCATCGAAATCGGTATTCGCCGATTAGAAGCGCGTCCAACAGCCGATCAGTGTATCGATTGTAAAACGCTTGCTGAGATCAAAGAAAAGCAAATGGCAGGTTAACTTCTGTCTTAAGTGCGGAGCCTAGGCTCCGCTCTTTTGTTTTGCTAGTCCTAATGATTAATACGACTTCTTATATAGGTCGCTTTGCGCCCTCCCCATCTGGTCCACTTCACTTTGGTTCACTAATCGCTGCCCTTGGCAGTTTTTTGCGTGCCCGAAAAATGGGTGGTAAGTGGTTGGTTCGTATCGAAGATATTGACCCTCCTCGTGAAGTTGCAGGCGCAAGCACTGCCATCCTCAAAACCCTCGAAGCCTATGGTTTAGAGTGGGATGACACTGTGCTCTATCAGAGCCAACGTCTTGAGGTCTATCAAGCAAAAATTGAACAGTTGTTGATTGATGATCAAGCCTATTACTGCCAATGCACTCGTAAGCAAATTCAAGCTATGGCTGGCAGTTATGATGGACGCTGTGGACAATTGGTTTCAGGTTTAACAAGCGGAGCCATTCGAGTACGTAACCCATTTGCGATAGACACATTTAACGACCTGCATATGGGTCCTGTTAGTGTTGATAAAATCTTTGCTGCTGAGGACTTTATAATTAAGCGCAGCGATGGCTTATATGCCTATCAGCTAGCGGTGGTACTTGATGATATTCACCAACAGATAACCGAAGTGGTTAGAGGTTGCGATCTACTTGAGCCGACTTGTCGACAACAAAGTCTATACCAAATTTTACAAGCACCTGCACCAGATTGGCTGCATTTGCCCTTGGCTTGTGCTGAAAAAGGCAGAAAACTATCGAAGCAAAATCATGCGCCTGCAATTGATAATTGTCAGCCTCAAGCCAGTATTAATGCAGCTTTAGCCTTTTTAGGCCAAGCTGCGGTAACCCCAGAATCTCAAGTGTCTAAGATGATTGAACAAGCGGTTGAGCAATTTGATTTGGCTAAGGTGCCAAAGCAATCGGAAATACTGCTTGATACGTGAGATCAATCGTATACTCATTAAGCTTTAATTGAGTTATCATAGCTCACTTGTTTTTACCCAAATTAAGATCCGAATCAGAGGTGTCCCATTTTTCGCCGTATTAGTCAATTCTGTAAACAGCTTTTTGAAGATACTCCAAAAGTTGAAGAAAACACGCAGACCGGTCTTAGCCTAGAAGTTGTGCCTAGAAATGCGCATGCAATTTCTCGCAGACAAATCAGCGACAATGCGATCAAAGTACTCTATAGACTGCACAAGTCAGGCTTTAAAGCTTACTTGGTTGGCGGCGGCGTACGCGATATTTTATTGGGACTGCAACCGAAAGACTTCGATGTTGTTACCAATGCTACTCCTGAAGAGATCAAACGATTATTCCGTAACTGTCGCCTAGTTGGTCGTAGATTCCGTCTTGCGCATATCGTATTTGGGCGTGATGTTATTGAAGTAGCAACGCTACGTGGCCACCACGTAGATAGTGGTGAAAAGATCTCTAAGACTAATGAGTCAGGTCGACTACTGCGCGACAACGTTTATGGCAGTATTGACGAAGATGCTGAACGCCGCGATTTTACTATCAACGCACTGTATTACGACATTAGTGATTTCTCTATTCACAGCTATGGCGGTGGATTACAAGATCTAGAAAATCGTACCATTCGTTTAATTGGCGATCCGCAAACCCGCTACCGAGAAGACCCGGTGCGTATGCTGCGTGCAGTACGTTTTGCCACTAAACTTGATATGACGATTGAAGCGAAAGCCGCTGAACCCATTAAAAACTTAGCTCGTTTACTCAAAGACATTCCTGCAGCACGTATGTACGAAGAAGTATTGAAGCTATTTTTTGCAGGAAAAGCCCTACAAAACTACGAAATGATGCGTGAGTTTGGCTTGTTTGAACCACTATTCCCGTTGGTTGAAGCACTGCTAAAAGAATATCCAAACGGCGAAACTTCTAAGCTGATGCTAGAGATGATGGCCAATACCGATGAGCGCGTAGCACAAGATAAGCCGGTAACGCCTGCTTTCTTCTATGCAGCACTGCTTTGGTATCCGCTGAGTCAGCGCGCTGATGATATCGCCTTAGAAAGCGGCCTTTCATCTTACGATGCTTACAATGCAGCTATGGGCGATGTAATGGAGCAACAATGCCGCACCATTAGCATCCCACGTCGCTTTAGCACTGTGACTAAAGATATCTGGCAACTACAGCTTAGGTTCGAACGTAATAAAGGTACTAAAGCCTTTAGATTTATCGAACATCCTAAGTTTAGAGCTGCTTACGATTTACTATTATTACGTGGCCACGCAGAAGGCGGCTTGGTCGCTAAAAACGCTGCATGGTGGAAGAGCTTTGTTGAAGGTAACGAAGATCAACGTAATGTGATTGCTCGCTCAGCCAATAAAGGCGGCCGCAACCGCAATACTAATCAACGCCGACGCCGCAAGCCTAGCGCGAAATCGGCGCCAAAACCTGCTGAATAATGGCACAGGTTTATGTCGCACTCGGTGCTAACTTGGCCGACCCGATTAGCCAGCTCGATAATGCTTGTAAAGCCTTATTGAGCCTGGCCGCTGCCGACTCATTTAGCGTTTCCCCTTATTATCGTTCAGCCCCCATGGGCGATGTTGAGCAACCAGACTATGTTAATGCCGTCGCAGGGTTTAAGACTTCACTTAGTCCCATCGACTTATTAGATGCATTACAAAGTATTGAAAACCAACAGGGCCGCCTTCGTGAGCTACGTTGGGGACCAAGAACTCTCGACTTAGATTTACTCCTTTATGATGACCAATGCATTGATAGCCCACGCTTAGTCGTACCGCATTACGGTATGCGCGAACGTAGCTTTGTGCTTGTGCCTCTAAGTGATATTGCAGCCGATCTTATCTTACCTGACGGCACTGCGCTCTCGAGCTTACTCAACGACGCATTAAGAGCTGAATTAGTCATAGCCCAAACACCATAGGCTAGCGATATCGACTTGGCAAATAACCCGTTTCTGCTTTAAAAAATTCGACATTTAAATCATTGAAGTCACGCCTTAATTGGCCTATAACGACTTTTACAAATTGGATTTTAAAATTACCATTATGTCTAAAATTACAAGTTCAACACTGCGTACCTTTAAGCAAGAAGGTAAAAAATTCACCGCATTAACCGCTTACGATGCCAGCTTCGCCGGTGCATTCGACAGCGAAGGCGTTGATGTACTCTTAGTAGGTGACTCAATGGGTATGGTCTTACAAGGTCATAGCGATACCCTGCCTGTAACTGTTGATGATATTGCATATCACACCCATTGCGTACGTCGTGGAGTAGAGCGTGCTTTGCTTATCGCCGATATGCCATTTATGAGCTATGCCACGCCAGAGCAAACCATGACTAACGCGACAACGCTAATGCAAGCTGGCGCGAACATGGTTAAAGTGGAAGGTGGTAAGTGGTTACTAGAAAGTGTCGCTATGCTAACCGAGCGCGGCATTCCAGTATGTGCGCACTTAGGCTTAACACCACAGTCAGTACACGTGTTTGGTGGCTTTAAAGTACAAGGTCGCGATGCTGATAATGCTCAGCGAATTCTAGAAGAAGCCCTTGCGCTTGAAGCTGCGGGCGCGCAGTTACTTGTGGTTGAATGTATTCCTGCAACGCTAGCCAAAGCGATTACACAAGCACTGACTATTCCTGTTATCGGCATTGGTGCAGGTAAAGATACCGACGGTCAGATCTTAGTCATGCATGACGTACTTGGGATCTCTAGCGGCTACATTCCGCGTTTTTCTAAGAACTATCTCAAGCAAACTGGCGAGATCCGTGCTGCTGTCCGCGCTTATATTGACGAAGTTGCACAAGGTATTTTCCCTGGCGACGAGCACACATTTAACTAATCAGTTGCTCTCAGCTTAACGGTTGAGAGCACTATTTCTTATCGTTCCCTGAGCAGCAAAAATCATGATCACGACTCAATCAATTGCAGATATTCGCGCCCAAGTTAACGCATGGCGCCTTAAAGGCGAAACTGTTGCCTTTGTTCCAACAATGGGTAATCTCCACTTAGGCCATATCACCTTAGTGAAGGAAGCAAAACGACGTGCAGACCATGTAGTGGCTTCTATCTTTGTTAACCCGATGCAATTTGGCCAAAATGAAGATCTCGATGCTTACCCTAGAACTTTAGCCGACGACCAAGCAGCACTTGTAGCCGCAGGTGCTGAGCTACTATTCACCCCAACGCCTGAAATTATTTATCCTAAAGGCATGGATGCGCAGACATTTGTTGAAGTGCCTAGCATTTCAGACGAGCTTTGTGGCGCAAGCCGTCCAGGACATTTTAGAGGCGTTGCTACTGTCGTATGCAAGCTATTCAACATCGTTCAGCCTGACATAGCGGTATTTGGTCAAAAAGACTTTCAACAGTTATTGGTTATTAGAACTATGGTTGAAGACTTATCCATGCCGATTGAAATCGTTGGCGTTGAAACCATACGTGAAAACTCAGGTCTTGCTATGAGTTCACGCAATGGCTATCTAACAGCAGAGCAAAAAAATCAAGCATCACAAATTAAGCGCAGCTTAGATAAGATGGCAGCATCATTGCAGACAGGGTTAGCCATTGATGCAGTGGTAACACAAGCAGAAGCAGAACTTGCTGATGCAGGATTTAAGCATGACTACCTTGATGTACGTGATGCCAAAACTTTTGCCATTGCTAACGGCCAAGAAACTGAACTCGTTATTTTAGTCGCGGCTTACATGGGCAACACTCGACTAATCGATAACTTAGTTGTCAACTTGATCACCACTTTAGCCGAGTAAGATTCTAGCGAAGCCTTAGCGAAATCATTAACGGCTCTAAACCTAGTTTAGGGCCGTTTTTTATAAGTAAAATGGAACCTCTGCATTCTTTTGCTGACGAATTTAAACCCATCTCGGCCAATATTAACCAAATAAGAAGTTGCGTCAAAATATTGAATTTACGCAACTAAATTAGTGTTTATTAGCCTATATTTGCGGGCTGCCCTCGATTTTATTGGTTAATTAATAAGTGTCAAAAAACTGGAGTTATGCGTCAAGTTACGCCATAGTATGAACTATTGTTAATTTTTTAGCGTTCTTGTTAATTCTAGCTGTAATTAGCTGTTAAACATCGCTTGAAGATATATCGAATGATATTTAGAAATTAACATTAAAATTAAGCATTTAGGTCAATAAGGATAGTTAGCCGGATGGCGAAAGTTATACTCACAATTATTTGCATTGCGCTTGCAGGATCTGCTCAGGCGGCAAATAGTATTTTTAAGTGCACTAAAGATGAAAAAATAGTCTTTAGTCAGCAATCTTGTCCGGAAGAATTTCGCCAGCATAAAATTGAATATCAGTTAGGGATCACAACTGAAACTGATTCAGATAAGAAAATCAAAACTCAAGATCCTCTGCAAGCATTGCTCAATAAAAAAACCATTTCTAAAAAACGTTTACTACAGCTACTCGATAGCGAAGTGTATCGACTTCGTCAAGAAAACAGCTATTACGAAATACTCAGAGCAAGTGAATTACAAAAGCTTGAGCGCAATCGCTATTGGCAAAAGAAAGAACCTACAGATCCTGAATACATAGAATCTATCAACGAAATGAATCAACATTTCGACCAACTTGTTAATGTTAACGCCAGCGCGATTAACTTACTCATCGACAGAAAGCTGCTGATCGAGAAAGAAACCACAGTGACGAACTAAGCCATAACAAATAAGCTGTTGCCCCTCCTCCAAGCCAGCCGTATATTGAATCATTAGTTGATTGACGGAGCTCACCTTTTGTCTAACGCATTACTCCATTGGCCTGTATTCATTAAGCAATTGCAACAAGACGAACTCCTGTACTTGAACCAATTTGAAGAACTGCATGAGCAACTACCAATGTTAGGCGATCTTACTCAAGTAATGGTTATAGACGCTCGAGGATGCAGTTATCAAATCTCTGACGATAATGCGTCAGTTAGCTTTAGTTTATCCGCACCACAAGTGTTAATGCCTACCCTTATCGATTGGGTACGCTTACACGCCAGCCAAGCAGGTCAGTGTTGCACCAGCAAATTAATGGCAACCGATATTAGCCAGCTATTTAGTGTGTTGGAGTTTATCGAACAAAACTAGCGTCCGGTCTGCTCTAATGGTGCAAACAAAAAAGCCAACAGTCGTCTGTTGACTTTTTATGATTAGCATACTCTGTAATTAGCTTCTTAAACCAATACCTCGAGAGATAAGGTAGTAAGCCACAGCCCAAAGGCCTGCACAGAAACCAACCATCACGCCAATAGATAGCGGTACACTCATATCGGCATAGCCTAAAAAGCCATAGCGAAATACGTTAATCATATACACGATAGGGTTTAGGGCCGACACGCCTTGCCAAAATTCAGGTAATAGCGATAACGAGTAAAACACGCCGCCTAAATAGGTCAACGGCGTTAACACAAACGTCGGTACGATACTAATATCATCGTAGCTTTTAGCAAATACTGCATTAATTAAACCACCAAGCGAGAACAAAATCGCCGTCAGCAATACCGTAATCGCAACAAGCCCCAGATGATGAATACTGATGTCGACAAAGAACATAGCGACTAAGGTCACAATCGTACCCACACATAGGCCACGAGCTACACCGCCGCCAACATAGCCAGCAATAATCACATAATGTGGAACTGGTGCGACAATCAACTCTTCAAGATTGCGTTGAAACTTAGCGCTGAAGAACGACGACACCACGTTAGAGTATGAACTCGTGATCACCGCCATCATGATAAGGCCTGGTGCGATAAACTCCATATACGATACGCCACCCATATCACCAATACGCTTGCCGACTAAGTTACCGAAAATCAAAAAGTACAGTGTCATACTAATTGCTGGCGGCACTAAGGTTTGCACCCAAATACGGGTAAAGCGATTTACTTCTTTGGTTAAAATACTTTTAAAAGCTGTGAAATACAGCGCTTTCATGTTCATTTCACATCTCCATTATTTTTACCTTTCTCGACCAAACCAACAAACAGTTCTTCAAGGCGGTTGGCTTTGTTACGCATAGACAATACCTGAATGCCTTGATCGTTAAGCTGCACAAACACACTATTTAGCCCCTGTTCTTTGGCGACATCCACCTCTAGAGTGTGACCGTCTAGTAAACGAGACTCTACTCCCTTAAGCTCTGGTGCTTGGGCTAAGTCATCTTTTAAGTCGAGTACGAAGGTTTCCATGTTCAGGCGGCTCAATAAAGACTTCATACTGGTGCATTCCACCAGCACGCCTTTATCGATAATGCCGATATTACGGCACAGCATTTCAGCTTCTTCTAGATAGTGGGTGGTGAGAATAATCGTCACCCCTTGCTCATTGAGATCGGTAAGGAAAGTCCACATCGAGCGACGCAGCTCAATATCAACGCCTGCTGTAGGCTCATCCAAAATTAATAGCTTTGGCTCATGCATTAATGCACGGGCAATCATTAGACGGCGCTTCATACCACCAGAAAGCTCTCTTGCAGGGCTATTGCGCTTTTCCCACAAATCTAACTGAGATAAATACTTTTCCGCTCTAGCAAGCGCTACATCGCGCTTAACACCATAATAACCAGCTTGGTTAATCACAATTTGCTGCACGGTTTCAAATTGATTGAAGTTAAACTCTTGTGGCACTAACCCAATACACAGCTTTGCCAGCTCTAACTCAGTATCAATATCATGCTCAAACACCGAGACTTTGCCTGAACTTTTTTGTACCAGTGAACTGATCACCCCTATCGTGGTTGATTTACCTGCGCCATTTGGGCCTAAAAGTGCAAAAAAATCACCTTTATTAACCGTTAAGCTAATACCTTTTACCGCTTCAACTCCGCCTTTATAGGTTTTTTTTAAAGAGTCAATAACGAGGGCCGCTTGTGAATTTGCCATGGTTATTCCAATCCATTTGAAAATATATAAAAACTCCCGCAATAGCGGGAGTCATTGTATTAGGTTAGGTACCATGCAACTAGGGTAACTTGACCCTTGGTATGGCGCCATAACTTAACTTTTGCTTAGTCTTCTAACGGCACAACTTTAGCGATGTAAGGCAGGTTACGATACTGCTCCGCATAGTCGATACCATAACCAACGATAAACTCGTCAGGGATAGTGAAGCCAATAAAGTCCACAGGTACGTCAACTTCACGGCGTTCAGGCTTATCCAGTAAAGTACAAAGCGCCAAACTCTTTGGCTCACGTAGCAACAACATATCGCGAACTTTGTACAAGGTATTGCCTGAATCAATGAGATCTTCAACGATCAGTACATCACGCCCCTGAATATCAGACTGTACGTCTTTAAGGATTTTTACATCGCGGCTGCTGCTCATTGCATTGCCATAGCTTGAAACCGACATAAAATCGATCTCAACGTGACCTTTAATACGTCTGCAAAGATCTGCCATAAAAACAACAGAACCTTTTAACAGACCTACCATTAGTAGGCGGTCGCTATCGGCATAATGTGCATTAATCTGCTCAGCCAAAATATCCAATTTTTGATCGATCTCTTCAGCAGTGATCATCACTTCAGTGGTGTGTTTCATATAACTCTCAGTTGTCGAAATCGCTTACGTTATGCTTGTCATAACCCCAGCGATTCGTTAGTGCATGGTTAACGCCCAGATGGTCAAGAATTCGAGCGACCATGAAGTCTACCAGATCTTCAACCGATTTGGGATTATGATAAAAGCCTGGTGCCGCCGGCATAATGGTCGCACCTAGCTTAGAAAGTGACAACATATGCTCTAAGTGTATGGCGCTAAAAGGAGTTTCTCGCGGAACCAAGATTAATTGGCCGCGTTCTTTTATTACGACATCTGCCGCTCTTTCTAACAAATTATTACTCATACCCGTGGCAACCGCAGCTAAAGTGCCGGTACTGCACGGACAAATCACCATTTGCTTCGGCGCAGCGGAGCCCGACGCAGGTGGTGAAAACCACTCTTCTTTGCCTAAAACGATAAGCTCACCAGCAACCTCACCAAATTGGGCGAGTAATTGCTGTTTAGCCTTGTCGGTATTAGCGCTCAGTTGTAGGCCCTGCTCAGTGGCTAACACCACGCGAGCAGCCGATGAGATCATCAGAAATACCTGATAATCACTTTTCAATAAAATCTCTAGCAATCTCAAGCCGTACGGCGCACCAGACGCACCGGTCCAAGCTAAGCTTATCGACTTTTCTGCTTTACGATATTTAACGCTCATGGCCTATTATTTACCTATGTTAATACGAAGCTCAGCGAGCAGCTTTTGGTGTAATCCACCAAAACCACCATTACTCATTACAATAATAGTCTCTCCCGGCTCAGCTTGAGCTGCGACCTTAGCCACAATCTCATCGATATCATATAAGACTTCAACCGGAACTGATGCCGATGCCATCGCTTCGCTGATATCCCAATCGATGTTACCCGCTTGATATAAAAAGGCGTTAGTCGCCAAACTCAAAGAGTTGGCTAAGGTATCTTTGTGCACGCCGCTTTTCATCGTGTTAGAACGAGGCTCTAAAATCACGGTAATTTTGCTCTTCCCAACCCGAGCACGCATGCCGCTTAACGAAGTTGTAATCGCCGTAGGGTGATGGGCAAAATCGTCATACACTTCAATACCATTTACAGTGTCCAGTAACTCCATACGGCGCTTTGGTGGTGCAAACTGAGTTAGCGCATTAATTGCCGCCTCAGGTTTAACCCCTACATGGCGCGCAGCGGCAATCGCCATTACTGCATTTTCAATATTGTGTTGGCCAATTAATTGCCAGTCTAAAGTACCTTGAGACTCTCCATCGAAGAAGACCTCAAACTTATGACCATCTTCCGCCAAGTTCACCGCATACCAACCTTGCTTATTTGCCGCTAGGTGATAGGTCTCTTGTTCGCTCCAGCAGCCCATATCAATCACTTGCTGAACACTGCTCGCATCCGCAGGCCAAATGATCTTGCCTTCACCGGGTACGGTACGTATTACGTGGTTAAACTGACGTTGGATCGCTTTTAAATCATCAAAAATATCAGCGTGATCAAATTCTAAGTTGTTAATCACTAATGTGCGCGGCTGATAATGGACGAACTTAGAACGCTTATCGAAAAATGCACTGTCGTATTCGTCCGCTTCAACCACAAAGAAAGGTGAGCCACCTAGGCGTGCAGATACGCCAAAGTTCTGTGGTACACCGCCAATCAAAAAGCCAGGCTCATAGCCACAGTCTTCTAAAATCCATGCAAGCATACTTGAGGTTGAGGTTTTGCCGTGAGTGCCCGATACAGCCAGTACCCAGCGCTGTGGCAAAATGTGCTCGGCTAAAAATTGTGGCCCTGAAGTGTATTTAATTCCACGATTCAATACCGCTTCAACACAAGGGTTACCGCGACTCATGGCATTACCAATCACCACTAAATCTGGCGCATCATCTTCATTGATGCCTAATTGTGACGGATCGAAGCCTTGAATAAGCTCGATACCCTGCTCTTCGAGTTGCGTACTCATTGGCGGATAAACATTGGCATCGCTGCCGGTGACTTTGTGCCCTTCCGCTCTAGCCAATAATGCTAAGCCACCCATAAAGGTGCCACAAATCCCTAATATATGTACGTGCATGCCAGCCACTCTAGTGAATAAAAAATCTGCCTCATTCTACCCAATTGCGACCAGCTTTGTCAGTTAACTCTTCTTTAAATACTCACTTAAAATTACCAAGCCTGAACCTGATATTGCTTGCTTGAATAACTTAGCCATGCCCCCTTTGGCACATGGCTAATAACATCATCAAGGCGTGTAGTTAACGTATGATCAATAAAGGAACTATACTTTTGGCTAGCACTTGAGTTGTGTTGCTCCCCACAAAATACTGCCGCAATCTAGTATGGCTGTAGGCTCCCATCACTATCATATCGAGCTGCTGTTGCTGTTGATAACTTAATAATGCTTCATCGACAGCGCCAGTTAACACGCTCTGAGTGATAAATAGACCTGCTTGTTTCAGTCGCTCTGCCGCGCCCTCAAAAGCTAAGCTTTTATCACCTTGATTACTGACCATCACTAAATGACACTCCAAGCTGGCCAGCAGAGGAGATTTGATGACTTTTTCAATTAACAATTCGCTGGCGTCACTAGCATCAAAAGCAATCATGTAGGCATTTGGCGGATTAAAGTATTCACTGACCACGAAGATATCTGACTTAATCGAGCGAACTACGCTTTCTAGCTGCGAGCCAATCGTACTGCTGGCACTATGCTCTTCACCTGATTTCCCCATCACCAATAAGCTCAAGTCAGCGTCAAAATCTGCTAAGGTCTCGATAAAGTTGCCATGACGCTGTAATTGGGCCACCTCATCAACCCCTCTAACCAAGGCGAGTTCTTTAGCATCTGCTAACAACTGCTTGCCATGTTTTAAGGCGACTTTACTACGCAGCTCATCCAGCTCAACTAACTCATTAAGCAGCTCTTCTTGGCTACCTAAGCCAATTTGGCCCGACAGTTCACTCACCACAGGCCGAGTTGTTTTTTCAAGTACATGCAGCAAGGTTAACGGTTGCTGAATTTTTTGAGCTGCCCAAGCACTGGCTTCACAGGTCGCTAAGGTCAATTTTGAACCATCAATACATGCAACGATATTATTCATTCTTGTCATCCTCTTAGTGTCCAGCCAGTAATTTTTCGACTTCTTCAGGTTTATCATGTACACCAAACTTATCAACAATAGTCTGCGTGGCTTGATTCATACCAATTAAACTCACATTAGTGCCTTCACGGCGAAACTTAATCACCACTTTATCTAACGCTGACACAGCTGTTACATCCCAAAAGTGCGCATCACAAAGGTTGATAGTGACCGACTCTGATACCTCTTTGAAATTAAAAGACTGTATAAACTTGTCTGCGGAGGCGAAGAATACTTGACCAATGACACGGTATTCACTGGTCCCCGTTACAACATCAAGTTGTTTAACGACCATCATGCGGCTAATCTTATTCGCAAAAAATAGTGATGCCAGTAACACACCAACAAACACACCAAGAGCAAGGTTATGTGTCAGTACAACCACCACCACCGTGGCTAACATTACGATATTGGTCGACAATGGGTGTTGCTTCATATCGGTAATCGAGCGCCAAGAGAAGGTGCCAATGGCCACCATAATCATTACAGCCACTAGCGCTGCCATTGGGATCTGTTGTAACCAAGGCCCTAGAAACACCACCATAACCAGCAGATATATACCAGCGGCAAAACTTGATAACCGGCCTCGTCCCCCGGATTTGATATTAATCATCGACTGACCAATCATGGCGCAGCCAGCCATGCCGCCAAGTAAACCACTAGAGATATTCGCTAAGCCCTGACCTTTACACTCGTGGTTTTTATCACTTTTTGTACCAGTTAGGTCGTCGACAATAGTTGCTGTCATCATCGACTCCAACAAGCCGACAATCGCCAGTGCAGCAGAATATGGCAATACGATAAATAGAGTTGCGATATTTATAGGTACGTCTGGCCAAAGGAAGATAGGTAGGGTGTCTGGCAGTTCCCCCATGTCGCCAACCGTACGCACATCAAGGTTAAATATCACCGCCACAATAGTAAGCACTAATATGCAAATTAATGGTGAAGGGATCAGTTTACCGACAAAAGGGATAAGCGGGAAAAGGTAGATAATGGCGAGACCAGCAGCGGTCATAGCATAGACATGCCAAGTTACATCGGTAAGCTCAGGCAACTGCGCCATAAAAATCAATATTGCCAACGCATTAACAAAACCTGTTACCACTGAACGCGATACAAAACGCATTAAGTTACCCAGCTTAAGGTATCCCGCTAGTACTTGCAGCACACCGGTTAAGACTGTGGCTGCAAGCAAGTATTCTAAACCGTGCTCTTTTACCAATGTCACCATTAATAAGGCCATCGCCCCTGTTGCAGCAGAGATCATACCGGGACGAGCTCCTGTAAACGCAATGACGACAGAAATACAAAACGAAGCGTACAACCCCACTTTAGGGTCAACTCCAGCAATAATAGAAAATGCGATTGCCTCAGGGATCAGAGCTAACGCAACAACCAAGCCCGCAAGCAGATCGCCACGAATATTAGACAACCAATCGTTTTTGAAATTTTTAAACATTGAACATCTCAGTTTTTTCGCACGGCAGTACGCACCAGAGATTAGGCTGGCGTATTAAGCGTGCTTTTTTGATAAAATTTGGCGCAGAAAACAGTTGTAAGAATTCGACAACGAATTGACGTACGCAAAGGATTAAGTGTGATACTTAAGTTAGCAATGAAAGCTATAAGGGGGGCAAAACGTTAGGGTGGCGTCATTAACACAGTGAGTAATATCCTCTTAGCTAAAGATTAGGTAGCGCCATTGTACACAGAAAATCCAGTCCATAAAACAACCAAGGTCACGCCAAGCAACATATACCACTACAAAATAGCTTTTCATTAAGTGTAAATCACTAACTAGTACTTTTATCTGTAAAAAGTTGCCATTATTTCAGAATCATTCCAGTTCACAGTTTTAGCAAAAAGTTGATCAAATCAATGCGCCCCATCACCTTGCTGCTTCCTCGCTATTTAAGCAATTAATGACATACGGTATAACAAGGCTATTGCTGACAATCACTGCTACACCACGACTCTTTATTTCGCCTGAACTATAAAGGAACCCCCAATGTTCTTCGTACACATGCTCTTGCTGTTAACTGTTATCTTTGTGGGGATCCGCCACGGTGGGGTAGCCTTTGGTCTACTCGGTGGTTTAGGTGTCTCGGTGTTAGCATTTGTATTTGGTATCGCACCGGGTAGCCCGCCTATCAACGTGATGCTGATTATTCTTGCTGTAGTAGCGGCGTCAGCAACCCTTGAAGCGACTGGAGGTTTAAAACTGCTAGTACGCTACGCAGAAAAACTACTGCGTAAACACCCAAGCCAGATTGTATTTCTAGGCCCCTTGTGTACGTATTCTTTAACAGTATTGGTGGGCACTGGACACTCGGTTTACCCGCTATTACCGGTTATTTACGATGTCGCCTACAAGAAAGGCATTCGTCCAGAACGCCCGCTTGCCATTGCCACCGTGGCGTCGCAAATGGGTATTACAGCTAGCCCAATAGCAGCGGCAGCAGCAGTCGTTATTGCTACCTCAATGGAAAACAACTTAGATATCAGTTTGATTGATGTGCTACTAGTGACTATCCCATCGACATTGATTGGTGTGCTTGTTGCATCAGCTTGGAGCCTTAATCGCGGTAAAGATCTCGATAAAGATCCAGAATTTCAAGCACGTCTGCAAGATGAAGACTTTAGAAACAGCTTAATTGATACCGAATCAGATACTACTGATTCGGCTAAAAATGACAACACAGCAAAGAAAGGCTTAAGCATCTTTTTACTCGGTATTTTGTCGGTCATAGCCCTAGCTATGTTCAGTGACCAATTACTGCCAGAAGGCGTTAAAATGTCGGTAGCCATTCAGTTTATGATGCTATCGGTAGGCGCGATTATTCTGCTCGCGACCAAAATTGACCCGAAGAAAATCGTGCACAGCAATGTGTTTATTGCAGGCATGACCGCGGTGATTATTATTTTTGGTATTGCATGGTTAAGTGACACCATTATTGGTCATCACAAAAGCTATTTAATCGAGTCAGTTAGCGATATTGTCCACGCTCACCCTTGGTCATTTGCCATTGCTATGTTCACCGCTTCGGTATTCTTAAAGAGTCAGGCAGCCACTTTAACTATTATGTTGCCATTGGGCTTCTCGCTAGGTATTCCTGCGCCGGTGCTTATCGGCGTGCTACCAGCTTGTTATGCGTACTTCTTCTTCCCGTTCTACCCGAGTGACTTAGCAGCCATTAGCTTTGATAGAACTGGCACCACCCATATAGGTAAATACATCGTTAATCACAGCTTTATCATGCCAGGCTTTATTGGTGTGATAACAGCAACCGTTGTAGGCTATGCGATATCGATGCTAATTAACTAACGCATATAAGTTAGCTGCGTTACCTGTAAATTACAGTTAAGCTCTAGGCGCCCGTTGAGGCGCCTTTTTATTGCTTATTGAGAGAGCCTTATGAGCCAGTCATTTTCGTTAAACGATAGCCACCTACTTATGGACATCATGCGCCTTCGCCGTGATGTACGCGGCAATCACTTTTTACCTACCCCAGTTGATGACAGTGTTTTAGATAAACTGCTTGCGGCCGCACTGCACGCACCATCGGTTGGTTACTCGCAGCCCTGGCAGTTTGTGGTGATCCGCTCAGATAAAGTAAAACAACAAGTGCAGCAATCGTTTTTACAGGCCAATATTGCCGGGCAAGCGCAATTTACTGGCGATAAAAATGCTCAGTACAGCAAGCTCAAACTAGAAGGCATATTAGAAGCCCCGGTTAACCTTGCGGTATTTTATCAACCACAATCGACTCCAGTGCTTGGGCAAACCAGTATGCCTGATATGGGGCGTTTCAGTGTGGTATGTGCCATTCAAAACCTATGGTTAATGGCTCGCTCACTAAATATCGGTGTAGGTTGGGTCAGTATTATTGACCCTAATGCAGTAAAACAAATCCTAAATGCCCCAGAGCAAAGCGAACTAATTGGCTATTTATGTATTGGCTATGTGGATGAGTTTCTTGATGAGCCAGAACTAAAAACCGCCGGTTGGGAGCAACAAAAAGTAATTGATGATGTACTGTTTAAAGACAGTTTTTAGCTAACTCTAAACTGTCGATAAAAATACTTTTAAAAACAGTTACCAAAAAAAGTTTAAAAATAAAACCCTTTTTCAAAATGGCTACGTTTATAGCTAACAAGACAAGTCATTCATACTTGAATCAGTTACTATTTTTGGAGCCATTATGAAATCATCAATTATCGCCGCCGTCGTTTCTGCAGTTATCGCTTCAAGCAGCATGATTACCACAGCTCATGCTGCTGATGTGGACTTCCCTCATTTAAATACCATAGGCAGCAGTGAAATCGCCGTCAAAGCCGATATGGCTGAAGTAAACGTTGAAGTGGTCATTAAAGCTAAAACCGCTCAAGACGCTAAAAGCGGATCAGACAAAGCTGTGGCAAGCTTCCTAGCCCGCCTTGAAAAAGCCGGCATAGATAAAGCGCTTATTCAGAGCGCCAATATCAATTTGCAGCCGCAATATCACTATGAAAAAAATAAGCCTAACCAGCTTATTGGTTACAACGCCAATCGCCGCATCAAGGTAACGGTAATGGATCTTGCCAAGCTCAATGACATCCTCGACTCAGCACTTGAGCAAGGTATTAACCGCATCAATAACATTGCGCTTAAGTCGAGTAAAGAAGCTGAGTATGTCGAGCAAGCCAGAATGGCTGCGATTAAAGATGCCCAACAAAAAGCCAAAACCTTAGCCGCGGGCTTTGGTGAAGAAATCGATGGCGTATGGGAGATCAGCTACTTCGAGCAGCGCCCAATTCAACCTGTCATGCTACGTATGAACTCAGAAGCTAAAAGCTTCGATGCAGGCCAAAGCTACCAGCAAGGGCAAGTGATGATCCAAGATAGAGTTGAAGTGACCTATCGTTTAAAAGATTAGTCGTTTGAGGAGCAAGTCACGACTAAAATTCGTGCAGCTTAAAAACAACAAAGGCTTACCCGTTAAAGGCAAGCCTTTTTGCTTACTGAACCCACGCTGTTGGTGCCATTCAACAGGCTAAATAACGGACACGCTATAAAATATAGCGAATACCAATGGCGACACCGTCATCTTCGGTAAGCTGCTGCGCCGCCTCTTTATCTGGATCGCGGCTAGAGAAATCACTAAAGTCCTTACGCGCTTCTAGATACATAACCAAGCTATTATCCCAGTAATAGTGTACGCCAGCAAAAGCAAACTGGCGCTTAAACACATCGCCTGGGTGAACTCTTTCATACTCATCGCCAGCCTCTAAAATATTGTAAGAGGCCAAAATCTTAATATTATTATCGAAGTAGTAAGACACCAAAGACTCTAACCCGACTGCATCTTGTAAAAAGCGGCCCAAATTATCTGTGTCATGGTACTCGTTAGCATTCACATTCGCAGCGGCATAAAAACCAAATTGATCCCAGCCGCCCCAACTCGCGCCAACACCATAGATATAATCTGTTTCAGAAATTACTCGGCCACTGGCTGTTATGCCCTCTGGCTCACCAATATTTCCGCCTGCTGTTAAGGTAAACATTGAAGTAACGTTATAAGTTAAGCCCACACCGTAAGTGTTATCGTATTCAGTCATCACCAAACGGTTTGGGTTACCAGAATTGTCATCAGGGATATCCGATACGCTGTTTTTCAGCTGCATCTGCACCGCCATACTAAAATCACCAAAGCTATTACGGTACTGAATGATTTTATCACCACGACCGACACCATTAATGGCACCGTCAGACTTGTTATAAGTGTAAGTTCCCGAGGCATTACCATCCCAAACCATGCCATAGTTGGTGTTGTATACGACATCGTACCAAGCACCCCATTGCTTACCAATAGAAACAGAACCGTAATCATCGTGACTCAGACCGACATAACCGAGACGATTATTGAGAAAGTCACCGCTTTTAGTTTCAAAATTACTTTCACTGCTATAAGAAATCGTGCTGTTACCGAATGGATTTACCCCCCACTCCAGTTTGACGTAGCTCTTCCAGTCATTCGACATATTGCGAGTAAAGGCGAAGTTAATCCGCGAGCTACCGTTGACCACTTCAGTGACGCCCTGAGTATCAATCACTCGAGCATCAACATAACCACCAATCTCAAATACATTCTTGTCATCTTTATAGACTTCAACGGCAAAGCAATTCGGCACAAAGGCCAAAGCCGCAAAAGGACATAGTGCTAGCACTTTTTTCATGGGATCTCCAACCTTGGGTATCAATTCATCAATCCGTTTTTCTGATTTTGCTTAAGCGTTTTAAGCAAAATAAATATTCTGTGAATTGAATGATTAAATTCAGGATTCACTAAATAAAAACATAGCAAATAAATGACTTAATACAAGTTGAAGCCAAAAGTGATAAAGGTTTTAAATGCAGGCATATGGCGCGACAAACTAGAACAAAACAGCTAACCAAATTTAGATTACAAGTTCGCTAGCCGTTTTCGAAGATATGATATCAAACAGTATTGAGGTAAGTATTAGATCTGTTCTAGCATTGTAGGTTCAAATTGCTCAACACTAATACTCAAACCTAAAGAGGCTATTTTATCGTTAAGCTGATTTAAATCTTGCTCAACGGTTGCAAGAGTTAAGGTATTGTCATCTAGGGTGTATACCTGTTTTAAGCTGACAAAATAGAAGCTTAAAATAATAAATGCGTTTGGCTCATTATTTTCGGCAGCTTGCTTTATCTTAGCGAGCTTGCGGTAAATTTGATTATGTAACTGCTTTAAACGCCACACATAATAAACTTCTTGAAAAAATGGCTTCTGCTTTTGGCTGTTTAATACCGCGCTGCAAACCGCTAATGCTAACACCACGCCAATAACATTAAGATGAAAGTTACCTGTTGATTCGCCACTTACCGCAGCTGGCGCACCAAAAAAGTGAATAAGTATTGCGCCAAATACCAAAGCTAATATCGCCAAGCTAGCGACAAAGCTCATGATCACCTTATTAGTGTTCTTACGGTAAGTTGTTTTATCAATATCCATCAATTGCATGTTATTTCTCTTTTTATCAAGTCGGTATTTACGCTGATTACATATGCCATGGTTTAGCCCAAGACTTAAACCACTCAAGCTTACCACTTATCGATAAACTCTAGATGAAATATCACTCATCAGATCCACAGAACTTTACTTAAATTGATTTGTATTTTACCCACAAACTTGGCAACTTAAGCCAAACCTTAAATAGCGACAGCTAAGCCAACCGAGTTCACAATTTTTGGCAAACCAGCTATTAGCAGTAAAAACATCTAGACGTCTAAATTGACAGACGTCTTTCAATCTCATATCCTCTCACCTATTGAGATGTACCATTCTATGATTTAGCGATAACTAATGAATAGTTTGTTCCAGCTAGGAGGGCAATGGGAACAATGGTTCAAAGACTGATAGAAGATAAGAGAGATAACATTGACGACTTCCAGTAATGCCCCAGAAGCCCAAACCGCAAAAACGGCTCCATCGTTTTTAGCCCTGACGCCACTATTTTTATTTTTAGCGCTATTTATTGGTGCTGGCGTTTACTTTCAAAGCCAAGGTGTAGACTTTGCCTTTTATCAATTACCAAGTGTAGTGGCAATTTTACCCGCCATTATCTTTGCTATTTTGATTTCAAAGCAAAAGCTTAACCAATCAATAGAAACCTTCTTAAACGGCATTGGCCACTCAAATATCATCGCAATGTGTATGATTTATTTACTGGCGGGTGCATTTGCTTCAGTAGCCAAAGCGACTGGTGGTGTTGACGCTACTGTTGCCCTAGGTTTGTCTTTAGTGCCATCAAGTTTACTACTACCTGGGTTCTTCGTGATTGCCGCGTTTATCGCAACCGCAATGGGCACCTCTATGGGTACCATCGCAGCTGTAGCACCAATTGCACTAGGCGTTGCCAACGAAGCGCAAATCGACTTGGCCATTATGGCGGGTGCGGTAATTTCAGGTGCACTTTTTGGTGATAACTTATCAATTATTTCTGACACGACCATTGCAGCCACCCGCACCCAAGGTTGTGAAATGAAAGACAAGTTCCGAGAGAACCTGATTTTCGCTATCCCAGCTTCAATCATTACCTTGGTAATTTTTACTTTAGCTGGCCAAGGTCAAGCACAAGTGGCAGCTCAGGAAATTGATTTTGTTAAAGTCATTCCTTACTTAACGATTTTGTTCTTAGCCGTTGCCGGCCTTAACGTATTTGTTGTACTGACTATCGGCATTCTGCTTGCAGGTATTACTGGCATCGCCACCATGGATTACGGTGTAATCCAATTCGGTCAAGATATCTATGCTGGTTTCGGTAGCATGCAAGAGATCTTCATCCTTTCTATGCTAGTCGGTGGTTTAGCTGCGCTAATGCAGCAACAAGGTGGTCTAGCATTTGTAAGCCAACAGATTGAAAAGCTAATTAGTCGTTTCTCTAAAGCCAAAGGCGAAGCATCGTGCCGTGCATCAGAGCTAGGTATGGCCGCTATTGTGGCAGCAACCAACACTTGTGTAGCAAATAACACAGTATCGATTGTGGTTACTGGTGACATCGCTAAAGATCTTGCTCAAAAGCATGGTGTAACACCTAAGCGCGCAGCAAGTATCTTAGATATTTTCTCTTGTATCATTCAAGGCCTTATCCCTTACGGTGCACAAGCTCTGCTGGTTGCTTCAACCTTCAGTTTATCGCCATTAACAGTTGTTACTCACGCTTGGTACTGCATGATCTTAGCGGTTGTTGCTGTTGCCATCGTTATCTTGCGTAAACGTAATTAATCAGGCAGGTTGTAGCTTTTAGGTACTAAAATCTGTTCATAAAGAACTGATTAATCCCATCAAGGAGTACATGAAAATGTACTCCTTTTTGCTGTTTATTACGCCGTGAAATCACAGCAGGATAGCTATGAGCAACACATTAGAACATCAATCTATGCAGTATGATCTGCACCGCCTAGTGGTGGTGATGATTTTTATGGGAGCATTAATTGCGGCGATAGGCGTGTCGCTATCAGTTTGGTTTGAATACCAAAATATTGGCTCAGAAGTGCTTAATCAACGCGCTGATTTTTTAGGCGACTATACCTATACCCGCTACGCATTTATCTACAACATCTCTTTGATGATAGCCGGCTTATGTATTGTGTTGTCTATGGTGGCCTTGTTTCTATTAAAGCTGGGCTACTTCAGTAATTACCTATCTTTGATTGGCGCTTGGGTTGGCTTTTGCGTGATCTTGATGGGCATTTTTCCTATCAACTATTTAGAAACCCATAGACTCGTTTCAACCTGTTTTTTAGTGGGTACAGTACTTATGTACTTTCTGTGTATTACCGATAAATTTAACCACAATTCAGCCTGCAGTTGGCCAGTATTTTTTATTAGTGTTTTGGGCTTTATTGCCGCATCAGGACTGGTTTTTCAGTTAAACTGGCACACCTTAGATTTTACTCCCTGTGACAAGCCCCATACTCAAAGCCATTACTGCTGGGTGCCTATCACTATGTGGGCACAAACCAATATAGTAATGATCTGGTGTCTAGCCCACGCATGGGGAATTCGTAAAGTGGCAATAATAAACCAGCAGTCACTGGCGCAGCATTATTTGGCTCCTGAGTAGTCCTGTTATTTACAAAGTATTGAAAGACAGTGCTAACGATGGAGCACTAACACTACAATTAACTCTACGCTCACAGTTCTATACGCTGAGCATTAAGTATTAATAAAGAGCACCAATCTCCAATGAGACTCGCAAAATACCTCGCATTAACCGGCTGCTGTTCACGCCGTGCTGCCACCCGTTTTATCAGAGATGGCTTGGTACGCATTGGTGAACGTCAAGCAAACCATGTTGATACAGTCACTATTATCGACACTGCAGACGGCCAACAATGCTTAGAGCTGATTTACGTTAACGATGAGCTCGTTGCTAATGTTGAAGCGAAGGCTTATTGGTTATTTAACAAAGCTGTAGGCACTGACAGCCGCCTACTACCAGACTTACCAAACAGTTTATTGCATCTATTGCCGACCTCTCCAAGGCTTTATCCAGTTGGCCGTCTTGATAAAGACAGTCGTGGTCTACTGATTTTAACCAACGATGGTGAGCTGACGCACAAGCTGATGCATCCAGATTTTGGTCATGCTAAGACTTACCATGTGCAAGTTGACCGTGCTTTTGATGATGCTTTTCTGTCGAGCATGGCCGCAGGGGTCAGCTATAAAGATGTCGTCACTTTACCTTGTGTGATGAGCCGTTTAGGCTCTGATAAATATCAGATAACCTTAACCCAAGGTTTAAACCGCCAGATTAGGCGTATGTCGCAAGCCTTGGGATTTAAGGTTATCGACCTTAAACGAGTGTCGATTCAGAGTTTGCAGTTGGGGGATTTGCCTGAGGGTGAGATGAGACCTTTAAGTTCCGATGAACTAAAGAAATTGTTAGCTTCTGTTGCTTAAGATTTAGGTTCGAGTTAACCATTAAACTTTGTCTTACCAATATGGCAAAACGACAACTCAACAAATCACCAAAAATCAAAAAAGCCGAAACACTTTCATGTTTCGGCTTTGGCATCCAAAAGACCTATCTAACCTTGGTCTATCAAGGTCGAAAATTAATGAACAATTTCCATTTCTTCTAGTAGGTTATCGGCATTATCAAGGTACTTCATTACCCAAAGCATATAACGGCTATCCACTTGGATAGAACGGTTAGTCTGTGGATCGTAACCCCAATCACCAATGATACTCTCGTATACACCATCAAACAGTAAGCCAACAAGCTCTGCACGGCCATTTAACGTTGGTGAACCTGAATTACCACCTGTGGTATCAAGCGTTGATAGGAAGTTAACTGGCACAGAATCCAGTGATTTCACGTAGTAATCACCATATTGCTTATTCGCAATAAGTTCTAACTGCTTAACTGGCGCGTTAAACGGCTCAACACCTGTGTCTTTGGCTAAAATACCTTCTAGGCGAGTAAACGGCACAGCTTTAAGACCATCTTCAGGTGAGTAACCTTTCACGTGACCCACTGTAACACGTAGGCTTGAGTTAGCGTCTGCGTAAACAGGCTTACCTTGCTCACGGTTATAGGCAATGATGGCATCCATGTATTGTGGACGTACCTTCATTAAATCACCCGCTAACTGCTTTTCCGCTTTTTCACGCTTCATGCGCTCGTCATAAGTCGCAATAGCATATTGAATAAATGGATCTTTCGACTTTTTAAACTCAGCGACAGATTTGTCCATCCAAGCCAGACGTGTGTCTTTGTCAGACAGCTTAGTGTTGGCGTACATCTTATCTAACGTCTTGTTAAACTTAGCCATGTCAAACTTGTTGCCAATCCCAAAGGCTTTATCAAACGCTGGTAAACGCTGATCTTTTGGTAATGCGGCATAACGGCTGATTAGATCTGCAAGTATCGCTTTATCTACACTAGCCGCATAACGGCGCTCAATACGCTCCATACCAGAGGTAAAGCGAGTCATATCGCGATCTTGATAACCAGGCTCACGTTGCATATCAGGTAACGCTTTTTCATTAGCTAGACGGTACAGGCTATTTGCCGTGCTCATCATAGTACTATAGCCCATGTAACTTAGCAGTAAATCGCGCTCTTGGCCTTGCTGCCCCTTGGCAATTAACTTATCAAGTTGCGCTAACACCTCGCCGTATTTAGCCTGGCGCTTTTTATCAGCTTTAATCCAGTTTGCTAGGTCTTGCTCTAGGCCTTTACGATCATCAAGCATGGTTGATTTACCGTAAAACTCGATCATTGAAGTGAAGTTTTTCGCGTAGTTTGCTAGACCAGCAATCGAGCTTTCATACTTAATACGCTCATCGCTGCCTTCTGGCGCAGTCTCTTTGATAATATCAATAATGCGCTCACGTAGAATTTTACCTTCTGGGTAAGCCCACTCAAATTGGTTCTCAACTTCGTTAGCGGTGCGGTAGCGATTAGTACGGCCTGGATAACCTGCGACCATCACGAAATCGCCTTCACTGACGCCTTTAGCTGAGACTTTCAAGAAGCTCTTTGGCTCAAAAGGTACGTTGTCTTTACTAAAGTCTGCTGGCTTACCATCTTTAGATACATAAGCACGATAGAAAGAGTAATCGCCTGTATGGCGTGGCCACATCCAGTTATCAACATCGCCGCCGTACTTACCCACGCTAGCTGCTGGGTTATACACTAAACGTACGTCGCGAATTTCTAGCTGCTTAACGAGGTAATATTCTAAGCCACCGTGGAAGCTATAAACTTTACAGCGGTAACCATCTTCTTTTTCACACTCAGCGACTAAGCTCTTTTCTTGTTGCTCAATGCCTTTATAAAATGCGTTACCCGTTTCACCTTCAAGGCCATTTTTCACTTTATCGGTTACATCGACTACGCTTTCGGTCACGTACACACGTGAGCCCGGAGTAGCAGGAAGCTCGTCAGCAAAGGTCTTGGCTAAAAAGCCATCGCGTAGTAAGTTATTTTCTGGAGTAGAGTTATATTGGATAGAGCCATAAGCACAGTGATGGTTAGTCACAACCAGGCCCTTTGGTGATACAAATGACGCCGTACATCCACCTAAGCTTATTACTGCGTTCATTGGGAATTCGGTCAATTTAGAAATCGAGTTAACATCGATTTCTAAGCCCTTTGCTTTCAGTTCATCAGCCATTGCTGGAAGCTGGTAAGGCTGCCACATACCTTCGTCAGCTAGAGCGCCAAAAGAGGTCGCGATAGCTGCTGTCAAAAGCCATTTTTTCATTTTTATAAGTCCATTTTTTTATTTATTAAAAATATTATTTTGATTTTTTCTGTTGATTGCTTGTTCGTCACCACAGCTTTAAGCTTGGTTTTTACTTCTCTATTATTTAAAAGTATTTAGGCCCAAAAACAAAAAAGCCGAGCCAATATTTTCATATTAGTGCTCGACTTTATCACATGATGCGCGGGTAACAACAGCCTATGAATTACTCTCTTACAAAGCAGTGTTCCTAACCATAAGCGTTATTTTCTCGCTATAAATTCAATTATAGCGCAACCCAAAGCTGGGCCAAGATAATAGTTAAACCCGCTAAGCCCGCTAAGGCTAATGCGCCATTACCACCACTCACTTGGTAACCACCTAGGTTCTGCTTACGCTGACGAATCGCCATAGCAATCGGTAGGAAGATAATCATCACTACCAATGGAATTGCTGCATAACCCAAGACCTTATAGAAACCATCTGGGTAGTACAGTGCGCACAATAGCGGTGGTATAAAAGTAAGTAACCAAGTTTGTGCGCGACCTAAAGCGTTTTCTTTAGCGCGAGTCAGTTCAGCAATGTAGTCAAATAAACTCATGGTCACACCAAGGAAAGATGTTACCAAGGCTAAGTTTGCAAACAGATCGATAAACTGCTGTAAAATTGATGACTCAGCCACACCTTGTAGCGCTGACACTAACTGAGGTAAAGAGCCATCAAAAGCATAAACGGTTTTACCACCTAAAGTGCCTAAGGTCACCATTAACCACAGGATATAGCACACGAGTGGAATGGTTGAACCGATAATCAAGACTTTACGCAGTGACATGGCGTCGCCATCTAAGTAACGCACGATTGTCGCGATACAGACATGGAAACCAAATGAGGTAAATACAATGGGGATCGCCGCTAACCAAAGGTTAGTTAGGTCTTGCCCAGCCACTAAGCCTTCTGTTGAGTCTTTCATCATTAGACTCATATCGACTTCTGGTAGTAAATACGCCACCACAATCACTAACAGCGCTATCATCGAAGTGAATAAAACCCGCGACACTTTATCAATCCAGCGTACTCCAACGGCAATCAAACCACCAAAAATGGCCGTAAAGATTAACACGGCGATTTGGTTATCCATCTCCATGCCAACAAGATCCATCTTTGATTCAAGCAGCGACGAGCCACCCATCAGATACACCATGGTTAATGCAAATAATAAACTTAAGAAAGACGCACCTTGAAAGAGTTGTCCTACACGGCCTAAAGTCTTGCCGGTAATCGAGTGCATATTAAGCCCTACACCGGTGCGCAAATTGATTTCAAGCATCAATAGCGAGGTGTAAATTGATACGCCCCAAATAGCGATAAGTAATAGCAGTGCGGGAATTGTGCCTAACGATGCGGTTGCCAATGGCAACGCCAACATACCGCCACCAATTGCCGTTCCGGCAACAATGGCAATCGAGCCAAGTATTTTTGAGTTCACAAAATTGTCCTGTTAAATTTTATAATTTATTTTTGTAGGTCAGATTTAGAACGACTTTGAGGGAGAGAATTTTGCAAGTTAACAATATCAATAACTGCCCCCAATCGAATCTGGTCATCATCGACCTTGAAGATTCCAATTGGCCCCAACGGCTAGTTAAATAAAACGTGTATTCACCTTATCAACTTAGCCACTGAGGCTGGATAAATCGTGGAAAATACAGAGTGAATTGCTTCATTACGGCTCTTTCTCTAAAAAATGACTGACACGACATTAACAGCAGTATTCCCTGTGGGCAAGCCCTCTAGGGCACTTAAAATCAACTTGGCACGACTCGTTAACATGAGCGTAAAGATTAAGCGACAGCTACGTTACTTAGTCCTAAATTACCGATTAATTTATTGCTCGCTTTCGCTTTAGCGTTGAAAAAAACAGCGCAGTCGCTATAATGCCGCCTCCGCTTCAGGGGAGTAGCTATCAGTAAACTGATGCAACTGCATGCAATGGCAGTCCGCGCCGGTTATTGAGTGTGTATCAACATAATTGGCCATATGCCATGGTACATACAGCAGTTCAAAACGTCGGTTTTGAGTCTGCCCAGCAAGACCTGAGCACCGCACCTCTTAAATTTGGGGAAGAGCTGCCGTGCTTAGTTATTGCTAATAAGTCCCCATTACAGGATCAACTCTTGGAAGCACTGCTCGCCTCAACCTTTACTGTTGCTATCGCTGAAATCGGTGATAAAACTCAGCTACTCGCGCTAATTTTAGCTGCACGCTTTAAAAATAAAACTGCAATTGTACTCGGCATTTTTCTCTCAACCTTAATCAATCACTTTGCCGCCGCTTGGCTAGGCCAATGGGCTATCTCATGGATAAGCCCTGATGTTGGCCGCTACTTAGTTGCCGCTTCATTTTTTGCTATTGCTCTGTGGGTACTTATTCCGGATAAAGTTGATGCTGAAGAAAGCCGCTTTTATGCAATGGGACCATTCTTAGCCACTTTTGTTTTGTTCTTTATTGCGGAGATGGGTGATAAAACCCAGATAGCGACTATGGTGTTATCGGCGAAATACGATGCTTTGGCTATGGTGGTGCTGGGGACAACCTTGGGGATGTTAATAGCCAATGTGCCAGTGGTTATTGCTGGTCACTTTAGTGCAGAAAAGCTACCGATGAGCTGGATCCACCGCGGCTGTGCCGTGTTATTTGCACTACTCGGTGTGGCAACCTTAATTTTTTAGATAAAACAAAGAGTTTACTCTTAAATAACTCGCCCTCTGCAACATAGAAGAAACAGCTTTATAGATCGGCATTTATGCCGTCAAATTTAGCTATGAAACCATGAACCTGATGGGCTAAAGCCCAACCTATAAAAGAAAAGGCAAAACAGTATAACTGTTTTGCCTTTTTTGTTGCTGACTGATGGCTAACGCTTACTAAAGCAAAGTTAGCGGAATCGCGTTACATGCCGATTGCGCTTTTAACACGCTGACCGTAGTCACTGTCAGCTGCAGTAAAGTGCTCTACCATCTTCAGTTTAGTCGCTTCGCTTACTACACTTAATGTACCAGCGATGTTAGCAATCAAGCGCGCTTTTTCATCTTCTGGCAGTAAACGATATAAGTCACCTGCTTGACTGAAATCATCTTGGTCGTAACGACTGTAGCGGTCAGCTTCGCCATCTAAACGCAGTGGTGGCTCAGCAAATTGCGCTTGGTCTTGCAAGCCATCAAAACTGTTTGGTCCGTAGTTTCTGCTTGCATCACCACCTGTTTGGCTACCAGAGAATGGACACTGTGTACCCGCCATTGCTCCGCCACGCTGATGATGATTAGCCGTTGTTGCATGTGGGCAGTTAACAGCTAACTGGTTGTAGTTGGCACCAATACGGTAGCGCTGAGCGTCAGCATAAGCGAACAAACGTGCTTGCAGCATCTTATCTGGCGATGCCCCTACACCTGGTACCAAGTTGCTTGGCGCTAATGCCACTTGCTCAACTTCTGCAAAGTAGTTTTGCGGTAAACGGTTTAGCTCTAGCTCACCAATTTCAATCAGCGGGTAATCAGCGTGTGGCCATACTTTAGTTAGATCAAATGGGTTGATCTTGTAAGTATTTGCCTCAGATTCTGGCATGATTTGCACTTTAACAGCCCATTTAGGGAAGTTACCATCGGTGATCGCTGCAACCATATCGCGCTGTGATGAATCAGGGTCAATACCTTTAAGAATATCAGCCTGTTCAGCCGTTAAGTTAGCGATGCCTTGCTTAGTCTTGAAGTGGAACTTCACCCAGAAACGCTCACCTTCTGCATTCCAGAAAGAGAATGTGTGTGAACCAAAGCCGTGCATTTGACGGTAGTTAGCAGGAATACCACGATCTGACATCAACACGGTAACTTGATGCATAGCTTCAGGGTTTAGTGCCCAGAAGTCCCACATTGCGTGTGGATCTTTAAGGTTAGTTTGTGGGTTACGCTTTTGCGTATGAATAAAATCAGGGAACTTAATACCGTCACGCAAGAAGAATGTTGGCGTATTATTACCTACAATATCGTGGTTACCACGAGTAGTGTAAAAACGTAGGCCAAAGCCACGTGGGTCACGCTCTGCATCTGCAGAACCCATTTCGCCACCGACTGTCGAGAAGCGAACAAAAGTTTCAGTCTCTTTACCGACACCGTTAAAGTGGTCAGCTATTGTGTATTCACTCATATCACGAGTCAGAGTGAACTTACCATAAACGCCAGTACCTTTAGCGTGCACGATACGCTCAGGAATTCGCTCACGGTTAAAATGCGCCAGCTTCTCAATAAGGTGCCAATCTTGAAGTAATAACGGGCCACGCTCACCTGCTGATAATGAGTTTTGGTCATCACTAATTGGTGCGCCGTTTTGTGCAGTAAGAACTCGATTTTGCTGACTCATAAATTACTCCTGATCTTGGCTATCTTCGAGCCAAGTTTCGATTAAATCAAATAGTGTGGCCATGGTTTATCCTCTATATGCGATACGCTATGGCGATATGGCATCAATGCCGTATGTCGATGAACTGATAATAGGCCCACAACCGAAAATAAGAAAACGATTAAAATAGATAACGCTAAACTGAATTGCAGATTAATATTTTTTTGGAAGTGGCTCTAAAAATAAAAACTAATTTAATTAGGGAGCTGGAGAATAGTCCGCAAGCACGATTCTAATCTTGATGTTAATCAATCAATGAATTGTTCAGATTTTTACACTGGTTCGGTATCGCAATTAAGGGGAGGAATGCTAAAAAAATGCTACATCTTGATGTAAGTGCGGGATTTTATTGGAAAGGAAACGTTTTAAATTCTATTTACATTTGTTAAATAGAGGCGAAATGAGCGAGTTTCGCCTCGTTAGTTACGATTTTTACACTTAAATAGCCATTGATATAGATTGTCACTTGTTAGCTGTCGTCTTTTAATTTAGCGTTAACTTGATAAAGTTTAACCAGATAATAAGCATCAATCAGTACAATGAAGAAATTGACTAGCGCTACAGGAATAGCATCAATGGCTAATCCATAGGCCACAAATAGCGCTGCACCAACAAGGTTCCACCAGCGTAACTTCTTGATATTAGACATCATCAATGAGATTGCGACGACAACTGACGCTAAGTATCCCACCCACTCCCATATTGTTGCGTTATCCATTACGCTATCCTCATATTATCAGTACTGATCTGAATAAAAGTCTGAGTTAATTTTAGGTCATATCAATAGGCTTTAGCTAAATAAAGCTGTTGTTTAACGCTTAACGACCGCTGCTGTCATTCGAGAAATACAGCAAAGTTCACCCGCACTATTATGAATAAGCACTTCCCAAACCGAACTGCGCTTCCCTAAATGAACTGGCTTAGCTGTAGCCGTTAACGTACCATTACGTGACGCTTTAAGATGGTTAGCATTAATCTCTTGTCCCACACAGTAATAGTTTTCAAAATCGACCGCGAAATTTGCTGCATAGCTCGCGACAGTTTCAGCTAGAGCCACGTTTGCACCGCCATGAACAATGCCCAGCGGATTGTGAATAGCGGGCGATGCAGGCATAGTTGCAACCATATAGTCTTCACCAATTTCGGTAATGGTGATCCCCATGGTTTGCATCAAGGTGCCTTTACCATGCATACCTGCATCCATTTTTGCACAGACTTCAAGCGTTACTGGCTTAAACCAAATCGACATCTTCTATTTCCAAAAATACTATTAGTGCAACTAGTCTACTTTGTCTGCAAAGATCTTTAAACCTATCAAAATTTTCTGGGTGGTTTTAACTGGTGAATCGATAATTTGATTCGCTGGCAGGAATGGCTGAAACCAACGACAGAATGAAAGTTTGAAGTCAGTATAAAAAAGCCCAAACAGCGGATTTGCTATTTGGGCTGAATTGGCGCGCGACTAGGCTTAATATTTTTTGTCGATGACGCAAATGCGTCCAACTTAATGTGCCTAGCCGCGGCCATAGGGTAAAGCATTGCAGTCAAACTAATTGTTACTGAGTAGCATTAATAACGCACAAAATACTCAAGTAAACTTAAGCGACCATTAATCGCGATTAAAGAAGCTCTTCCACTGCGTCTAGTGTGAGCTTAATCATGTCATTTAGCGTTTGCTGACGCTCTTCTGCAGTTAAATGCAGACCTTGGCGAATGTGGTCAGTTACCGTCATCATGGCTAATGCGTTAGCACCAAATTCAGTTGCTACGCCATAAAGGCCAGCCGCTTCCATTTCGACGCCTAAGATACCGTACTTTTCCATCAAGTCGTAACGCTCTTCATCAGCGCAGTAGAACAGATCAGACGTATATAGGTTACCTACATGGTAGCTAGCACCTAGCTTTTCAGCAGAATCGGCAGCACGCTTAAGTAAGTTAAAGTCTGCAATCATCGCAAAATCAGTGTTAGCAAAACGAGTTCTGTTTACACCTGAATCAGTGCTTGCACCCATAGCAATAACGACGTCCATCAGCTTGATTTTATCGCTGATTGCACCACATGAGCCAATACGAATGATGTTTTCAACACCGTAATCTGTGATTAACTCTTTTGCGTAAATAGAGATTGACGGCACGCCCATGCCAGACCCCATTACAGAGATCTTCTTGCCTTTGTATTCACCTGTGTAGCCCAACATATTGCGCACGTCTGTAATCAATACAGCGTTTTCTAAGAAGTTGTCGGCAATGTATTTAGCACGTAGTGGGTCACCAGGCATTAATACTGTTTTAGCGAATGCACCGTTTTCGGCATTGATATGTGGAGTCATGATACTTCCTTAAAAATTGAGCAGTTGTTTGCGCTAGTAAACGACTGCTCTATATAAAAAATATAAACATTTCAAACTAAACTTAGAGGCGTATTAACCTGCTAAGCTGTAGAGCAAACCAGCAATAGTACCGCTCATTAAGTTAGCTAGAGCTGCAGCGATTAACGCCTTCATACCTAGTGCACTTAAATCGTGACGACGTTCAGGGCATAGTGCCGCTAAGCCACCAATCACCATGGCTAATGAACCAATGTTAGCGAAACCACACAGAGCAAAACTGATAATGATTTGCGTTTTTTCAGATAGCTGATCAGCCACCTTCAAAAAATCGATATAGGCAACAAACTCGTTAATCACCATCTTTTGGCCAATAAACGATGCCGCTTGTGTCGCTTCGCTCCAAGGTACTCCCATCACCCAAGCAAGCGGTGCCAGTAGGTAACCCAAAATAGCTTGCATGGTTAGGTCTTCAATACCAAACCAGCCACCGATACCACCAAGCATGCCGTTAACCATGGCGATAAGTGCAACGAATGCTAAAAGCAATGCAGACACAGACAAAACTTGTTGCATACCCATTGCAGCGCCACCAGCGGCTGCATCGAGTACGTTTGCAGGCTTGTCATCTACATCATCCATCACTTTTTTGATGTCGTTAGTTGGCGTTTCAGTTTCTGGCCACATTAATTTAGCAAACAGCAAACCTGCAGGCGCGGTCATAAATGCAGCGGTCAGTACGTATTTAACGTCAACCCCCATCTGGATATAACCAATCATGGTGCCACCAGCAACTGACGCTAACCCCCCCGTCATTACCGCAAATAGTTCAGAGCGAGTCATGTGCTTTACGAATGGGCGCACCATTGATGGCGCTTCAATTGGGCCAACAAAGATATTAGCCGTTGCAGATAACGATTCCGCGCGGCTAGAACCGAGTAACTTAGATAAGCCGCCACCAATCAGGCCAATAACTAACTGCATAATGCCTAGGTAATAAAGTACAGCAATCAATGCGCTAATAAATACCACTACAAATAACACATTAATCACAAAGATAAAGCCAACACCAAACTTAGCTAGGTCGCCAAACAGGAAGGTTAAACCTTCGTTAGCGTAGCCAATAACGTGCATTACGCCATTTGATGCGCCATCAAGCACCACTTGCCCCATTGGCACGTACATAACAAAGGCACCAAAAGCCACTTGGAATGCGAGAGCCCCTAATACTGTTCTAAGGTTAATTGCTTTTCTATTTTCTGATAAGGCCACTGCTAGTCCCATAAGACAAAGCATACCGAACAAACTGACGAAAACTTCCATAACTTTATTACCATTTAAATCTTGATGTGTCCGCAGTGTATACAGCCGGCAATTTGCTGCAAGGATATAGCGACAATTTAGCTTAGATAAATATGATTTTTAGCGGTTAATGGCGAGAATTGATAGCTAATAAAAATGATAGAACCTAATGGCAATACTAACCAAACATCAACCAAACAAGGTGGCAACCATCCCCAAACAAAAAGCCACCTAAAGCAACATTTGAAAGAGCTAATTAAGATTTAACGAAAGGGGTTGTTGCGAGTAAAACAGAACAAAAACAGATCAACTAACAACAAAACTGAAAGTTTATAACTGGAAAAATAAACTCTAAATAATAATTTTACTGCTAAAGCCACATTTTCAGCACTTACCATGAGATACGCTATTATTCATTGCATTCAATTAAACCAAGATTAAATTCCGCTAAAACAGTCATTAATCTCTGTATCATAAATTCATCAACCTAGACGCTACATAGATAACTAGCGAATAAATAGAGCTAAGCGCCGGCGTTTTTAAAAATAGCTGGAGCTTTTAGCAAGTATAAGCCGATAAAGTGTCTTTATATGATGGTAGATAACGCCTACCGCAATTCAGCGGCAGGCCATAGGCTTATAGCAAGAACAGCACTATATAATCACTACGTTGTGATTAATGACTCAAAGCGAACAGATCTAGATGACTCTGGAACGACTGCGCCCAGCGTAATAATTCGACTCGGTTTCTGGCTTGAGTTTTGCGAAAAATAGAAGATATATGCGCTTTAACGGTATGCTCACTGATACTAAGTTTAGTAGCAATCTCTTTGTTGCGTGCACCACTCGAAACCAGTTGAATAATCGTTTTCTCACGATTTGTCAGCACTTCTAAAGTTTCAGAGCTTTCATTTGCTAGGTTGCTCGACACATCAACCTTACTCACCAGGTGCTTAAAGACCTTACTAAGCAAAGGTCTATCAAACCACAGTTCATCATCGAGCATTTTTTTCAACCCGGTTAACAGCAGATCCATACGCTCATCTAAAAATAGTAAACCGCTAATACCACTTAGCAATGCCGCCTCACCATTTAACCTATCTCGGTCCACTTGATAAAGTGCCACTGGAACATGTTTAACCAACTGAGTGGCGACTAATGGAATACCGTTGCTGTCGAGGGCTGCACCTTGCTGTGAAACCAGGTAAAAGCAGCTTTTATTACTGTTATGTTCGAGTTGCTCAACGTCTGATACTACTCGCGTTTTCAATCCGATTGAGTCTGCAAGTATGGCCAAATGACAAGGGGACGCCATTTGATGAAGGAAGACTATCTCGTCAATTTTGTTCATCACTTTTCTCCCTGAAAAGTTTTGCCTGTCCGCTAAATAGAACAAGCTCTGTGGAAGTTCTGAATAACTCAGAACCGCTAAGAGCTTGCCGACTTGAAACAGAAATGACTAAGGCATTATTTTAAACATTTACGCCGATCACATCATGTGTTCGGCTAAAAGCAACAGAAGTATACAGAGTTTACGACCCTGATGCTGCGCTAGAGTGGTTTAACCTCTTACGATTTAGACTCTGCTAGTTTTGCACTCAATTGCTTATCATGCAAACGACTTAGCAATACCATAGCAGCAATCGCCCCAATAAGTGCCATTGCCATATCTGATTGCGTGTCCCAAACATAACCTTGAGTACCTAAAAACGCTTCGGCATCTTCACCGGTAAGCTCGGCAACCCACCACTCAATTAGCTCATAAAAAGCAGAAAATGCTAATGCGAAACAGATAGCTAAGAAATTACACCAAGCGCCAACCTTAACCACACTTAGGCGAATAAACACTTCACGAGCTAACAGCGCAGGGATAAAGCCTTGAGCAAAGTGACCAACCTTATCGTAGTTATTACGATCCCCCCCCGTCCAATCGGCAATCCAGTCAAATAGAGGGACTTCGGCATAGGTATAATGCCCGCCCACCATCAGAATCACGCAATGAATTAAAATCAATACGTAGGCTAAACTGGTTAACGTAAAGCTTTTACGAGTAAAGATTAAAATCGGCAAGGCAACGATTGCCGGTGCCACTTCTAAAAACCAGGTAAATTGATCTTTCGGGTTAATCCCTGACCAAATCAATACAGCGAAGAATATCACTAGCCACACAGTGCTTTTATGCAAAATAATGCCCTCATATACCATATTGTTCTAATTTAAGAATAAACACTTTAGCCATCTAGCCCTCCACAGCACCAAAAAAAAGTGCTACTTTGTTACCTCTGTTACGCTTTTGACGTAAATATCTATTGTCGAAGCTTTGCAGTCCTTAGTACATTGATAGTCTATACCCAAACCACTCCTACAACGTAGAGTTTAGTCGTCTCTGCGGTGGCATTAAGTATACATAATACATATAAACTAAAAGGGTACATAAATCATGGCGAAACATTCGCTGGACAAGGATAAAATTAAGATCCTGCTGTTGGAAGGCGTCCACCAATCTGCGGTAGATGTATTTGAACGTGCCGGTTACACCAATATCGAATATCACAAAGCATCACTTGCTGAAGACGAGCTTCATGCTGCCGTTAAAGATGCACATTTCATTGGTATTCGATCCCGTACCCAATTGACTGAAGATGTATTATCCCGCGCTGAAAAATTAGTTGGCATTGGTTGTTTCTGTATTGGCACCAATCAAGTCAGCCTTAAGGCGGCTGAAAAACTGGGTGTACCTGTGTTTAACGCCCCGTTCTCTAACACTCGCAGCGTAGCCGAATTAGTATTAGGCGAAATAATCATGCTGCTACGTGGGATCCCTGAACGTAACGCGCTAGCTCACCGCGGCGGCTGGCTAAAAAGCGCTTCAGGCAGCTATGAAGCTCGTGGCAAAACTTTAGGTGTTATCGGTTACGGTCATATTGGTACTCAGCTAGGTATTCTGGCTGAAACCTTAGGTATGCGAGTGATTTTCTTCGATATTGAAGACAAGCTACCACTAGGAAACGCTCAACAAGTGCATTCATTACAGCAACTATTGTCTATTTCTGATGTAGTAAGTTTGCACGTACCTGAGACACCACAAACTAAAAACATGATTGGCTTTGAAGAGTTAGCCAATATGCGTAAAGGCAGTATTTTAATTAATGCTTCTCGCGGCACAGTAGTCGATATTGATGCTTTAGCTGCATCGCTAAAAGAAAATCATCTTGCTGGCGCGGCTATCGACGTATTCCCAGTTGAACCTAAGTCAAATGATGATGAGTTTATCAGTCCATTACGTGGCCTAGATAACGTGTTACTAACGCCTCATGTAGGTGGCAGCACAGCAGAAGCACAAGAAAACATCGGTATTGAAGTTGCTGGTAAACTGGCTAAGTACTCTGATAATGGCTCTACCATGACAGCAGTTAACTTCCCTGAGGTGTCTCTTGCGCAGCATACTGGTACGTCACGCTTACTGCACATTCACCACAACCGCCCAGGTATTCTAATCAAGATTAACTCGGCGTTTGCAGAGAAAGGTATCAACATTGCTGCTCAGTATCTACAAACTACCGCTGAAATTGGTTATGTAGTGATGGAAGTAGACTCAGATCAAGCTGATGAAGCCTTAGTTGAGTTGCAAGCAATTGAAGGCACGATTAGAACCCGTTTACTTCACTGATTGAAGCAGTAAACCAAATGCGTTAGCACAAACCTAATAGCGCAACATTAGGCCGTATAAATCACTTTATACGGCCTTTATTTTTATCAACCTAAGCACAAAGAGTTTGAGCTACTGCGCTTGCAGAGTAAAAAATTAGCGGTACAATCATTGTCCTTATTGGTTTACTTCTTGGACTCTCGCATGACGCTGTCAACTTCTCAGCCAACTTGGCCTCTTAACGAACAACAGCCTGTTCTCCTTTTTTCAGAGTTAACCCACCTAGGCTTAATGTCAGTAACAGGTGAGCAAGGTCGCAGCTTTATTCACGGCCAAGTCACTACCGATATTAGCTCGCTAGAAAGTGACCAATGGCGCTGGGGCGCACACTGCGACCCTAAAGGTAAAATGCTAGCGACCTTTAGAACCTTTGCTAAAGACGACACGCTATTTTTGCTGATGCCAAAAGACACCTTAGCTTTAGACTTGCCGCAACTGCAAAAGTACGCAGTATTTAGCAAAGCTGATTTAGCCGACGTCACTGACTCTTGGTTACTGCTAGGTGTTGCGGGCGAACAAGCTAAAGCTTGGTTAACCACACAGTTTGGTGAGCTTAATGCTGAACTAACCTTGATTGATAATGGCATGATTATTCATGATAACGGCCGTTATATCCTAGCTATCGATAGAACTGATAGCGATGCACTAATCGCCAAAATCGAGCAGCCAATCTTTGATGCTAGCGCATGGCAAACACTGGAAGTATTAGCTGGCTACCCAAATATTGCCGCAGCCCACCAAGGCCAGTTTGTACCGCAAATGTGTAATGTGCAGGCGGTTAATGGTATTAGCTTTAAGAAAGGCTGCTACATGGGACAAGAAACGGTAGCACGTATGAAGTATCGCGGCGGTAATAAGCGCGCACTCTATATTGTAAGCGGCAACGTATCTACGCCATTAACAAGTGACAGCCAACTTGAAATCGCCTTAGAAGATGGCGAAGGCTTCCGCCGTGCAGGTAACATTATTGAAAGCGTACAACGTGATGGCCAAATATTGCTAACAGCTGTATTGGCTAACGACACTGAACTTGATGCGAAATTAAGAATTGCTGGTGATGAAGCTTCAGAACTTAGCCTTATCGCATTGCCATACTCGCTAGAAGAACAAGACTAAGCTGCAGTTAATACCTGACTTCTGTTAGTTAATAAAAAAGGCGCTTAATGCGCCTTTTTGCTAACTCATACAAAGTTATGCCGATTCAGTAATGCCACTACGTATTTTCGCCATAGCTATCGCGGATTTTTATCGCCTCATCCACAACTTGCTTAAAATGCTCTACCAACTCGGGATCAAAATGCTTGCCTGATTCATTCTCAATTAGCGTAACGGTTTCTTCTACAGACCAGGCTTTTTTATAAGGGCGAATTGATGTTAGCGCATCAAATACATCCGCTATTGCGATAATGCGCCCCTCTATCGGAATATCGGTGCCAGCTAAACCATGTGGGTAACCACTGCCATCCCATTTTTCATGGTGACTAATTGCAATTCTACGTGCCATTTCTAGTAATGGGTCACTATGTTCACCAATGATTTCAGCGCCAATTTCTGCATGGCGTTGCATCTCTTGCCACTCTTCTTCATTAAGCTTGTCGGGCTTTTTTAAAATAGAGTCTGGCGTACCAATTTTACCTATATCATGCATAGGTGCGGCGTTATAAATCAACTCACAATATTGAGCGGGTAAGCCCGATTCAATTGCCAGTAAGCGAGCATAATGGCTCATTCTTACTACGTGTAAGCCAGTTTCATTATCTTTATATTCTGCTGCGCGACCAAGGCGACGAATAATCTCAAAGCGGGTTTCTTCCAGCTCCTTGGTACGTGCTTTAACTTCTTGCTCAAGTAATCGTTTTTGATCATACAAGGCTAAATGAGTTTTCACTCGCGCTTTTACTACAGGAGCACTCACAGGCTTAGTGATATAGTCCACCGCACCAAGCTCAAAACCTTGGGTTTCATCGGCAACATCACTAAGGGCGGTGACAAAAATCACCGGTATATGACTGGTTAATGGCTCAAGCTTAAGCCGTTTACACACTTCATAACCATTCATGCCAGGCATCATCACATCTAAAAGAATAATATCAGGCAGTGTTTTGACCGCTAATGCTAATGCCTTGGGACCATCAATCGCCACTTTCACTTTATAGTTGGGCGCTAGGATCCCTACCAAGATATCTATGTTCTCTGGTGTGTCGTCCACAACTAAAATGGTTGCTTTGTCCATTAAGCCTTATCTCCTTTAGACTTGAAGCACTATCATAAGCAAAATAAAAACATCATCTATTTAGGTCTATTGCATCCCCCTCTCGGGCGCAATGGTGTCCACCAAGTATAGCCAAGCAAATATCCTCAGTAGGTAAACCTCAAACCAGAAAGTATCGCAATCAATGTCTCAAAATGAGTCATTAAGGCGTAAGTTGCTCCCTAAAAAGGGCTTCAATTAATTCAGCAGCCTCATCAAACTGATAGCTATTAACCATACTGACTGCTGGGCTCATTTTCTGCCACAAGGACTCGGATACGTGGGCACGAATGGTGTGCATTTTATCCACAGCATCGGCATCCGCATCTTCTAACATCTGCAGTAAACTCGCTACAGCCTCAGCAAGTTCAGACTCCGACATGAGCGCTTCACTCGAAGCACTCACTGCTACGCCCATATCTTGATTTAACAAGGCACTCCAGTCTTCAATCGCTTTACAAACCGATTCAATTAGCGCTGATAACTCTGTCAGTTCGGCGCTGACATCCGCGGTTGCAGACTCTATCAATTTGCTCTCAATCTGCCTTGCAAGCTCCGCCAATTGAGCCGAGTACAAATTGCCTGACACGCCTTTTAAGGTATGCGCATAACGAATAGCATCGTCTACCTGTTCTTGACTTAAAGCGTGCTTAATTTGAGCAACAATATCTTGTTGACCTGAGTGAAAACGCTCAAAGATCCGCCTATAAAGGCGCACTGAGTTTTGCACCAGTTGCAAACCTTTATCGACATCAATTGCTTGGTGAGTTGGCCAAAAGTTAACGTCTTCAGTTGGTTCCTGCTCTGCGATTTCAAGGGTGGTTTCAGCACTCTTATCGTCTGACAAATAGTGCAATAATGTAGTATAGAGCAGCGATATCTCTATCGGCTTGGCAATATGGTCATTCATGCCTGCGCGCAAACACATCTCGCGATCGCCTGCCATGGCATTAGCCGTCATAGCGATTACCGGTAAGTCTGACAAATTAGGGATTTTTCTAAGTGCTTGTGTTGCTTGATAACCATCCATTACTGGCATTTGGCAATCCATTAATACTAGGTCGAAACTTTGTAGCGCCAGTTTTTCAAGCGCCACTTGACCATTTTCGGCAATCGACAGCACTATACCAACTTGCTCTAAAAACTCGCTGGCGACCTCTTGGTTCATGTCATTGTCCTCGACCAACAACACACGTTTACCCTTTAATTGCGCTAGCAGTTCTTGACTCACCGCCACTCCGCTACGCCTGACTGGCATAGCCCCGTTTTTACCCAAGGACGACATAATGCCGTCAAGTAATCGCGAGGCGCTAATAGGTTTAGTGATAAAGCCTGCGATATCACTATTGGCGATTTGCTCGGTAAACTCGCTATTAGCATGAGCCGAAACAATAAGAATTTTAGGCGGGTTACTGTGGTCGGATAAGATCTTTTGCGCGGCTTCAAGCCCGTCCATCTCGGGCATAAGCCAATCGATAAGTGCAACCGGATAGTCCTGAGTTTGGCAGCGTTCAACCGCTTCAAGACCACTTTTGACGACATCGACCTTAAAGCCCATGTTATCTAAAGTAGTGCGCAATATGTCTCGTGCAGTGGCATTATCATCGGCCACTAAAATACGCATGCCTTCAACTTCTTGCTTAACCTTTAATAGCTTCTTATCTGCAACCTTAAGCCCTACGGTAAAGTAAAAAGTACTGCCGTAACCAAACTGGCTCTCGACTCCGATCTCCCCCCCCATAAGCTCGACTAACTGCTTGCTTATCGCCAGCCCGAGTCCAGTACCGCCATAGCGACGTGTGGTAGATGTGTCGGCTTGGCTAAATGACTTAAACAGTTTATTACGCTGCTCCTCCATTAACCCAATACCACTATCACGCACACTAAACTTGAGCATAATATGGTTATCGACTTGCTCCAATTGGCTAATCGACAGCAAGACTTCACCTTGCTCAGTAAACTTAATCGCGTTATTCATTAAATTGATAAGCACTTGGCTTAAGCGCAGAGGATCGCCCTCGAGGTGTCTTGGGATATTCGGGGCAACAGCAAACATCAACTCTAGTTGCTTATCAGCAGCTTTGGTTGAGAACATATCGCTCAAATCTTCGAGCATGGTATCGAGTTGGAACGGCACAGACTCAATATCAAGCTTGCCTGCTTCAATCTTAGAAAAATCGAGAATATCATTAATGATCCCAAGCAGAGACTTAGAGGCGCGGTCAATTTTTTGTACGTAATTTTGCTGCTTAGAGTCCAAATCAGTCTGCAAACAAAGCTGTGACATACCAATAATGGCATTCATTGGCGTGCGGATCTCGTGGGACATATTAGCTAAGAAGTCGCTCTTAGCTTGGCTGGCAGCGTCAGCGCTATCTTTGGCTTGAGTTAACTCTTGAGAAAGGTGCTTTAATGAGGTGATGTTAGCCATGGATAACACTACCGAATTGAGTTCGCCTTGTGAATTTTGTAATCGCGTTAAGGTCAAATCCATCCAAATACACTTGGATGCATGGTTAACCAAACGCACTTCGCAAGTTAAACAATCATTACCGTTAACAGTCAGCTCTTTAAACAAGGTTCTTGTGGCATCACGGTCGGCATCAAATTGATAGTCAAAGAAAGAGCGGCCTTTTATCTCATCAGTTGTACATTGCATATATTGACTAAATTGCTCGTTGCAATCTAATACCACGCCATTCTCATCGACATTTACAATGCCGATACCTGCATTATCAAATAGCGCTCTAAAATGGGCTTCCCGTTCCTCTAAGTCCTTATCAATTTGTTTACGGTCGCTAATATCCATAAGGTAACCGTTCCAGATAATACAGCCGTCATTCTGTAGCTCACCATGAGCGCCAGCTTGTAGCCAACGAATATCCCCTATTGGGTGGCGATACCTAAACTCTTCAGTCCATTGCAGCCCTTTACTGCTTTTACCTGATAGCGCCTCTATAATATGGGATCGCTCTTCACTAACAATACACTCTGCCACTCGGTCAAAGTTATTCAGCACTTCATCACGGTGAAAGCCTAAAGTGGCAATACAGGCGCTTGATAAAAAGGTAAAAGTACGCTCTGTATCACTGCACCAATGCATTTGATACACAGTACTTGGAATGGATTCGGTAATCGTTTCGAGTTGCTGCTGAGACTGCGCGATCTCCTCTTGCGCAATTTTACTGCTGGTGATGTCATTAATACTGCCATCAAACCAAAGCGCAACGGCGTTATCATCGTAAATCGCTTTGCCTTTTTCATGCACCCAATGAATGCTGCCATCACGATGCTTTATACGATATTGCACTTCAAAACTCTTTTGCTCTAAAAGGGCTTCTTCAATAGTCTGTCGCGCGAAATCTCTATCTTGCTCCAGTATTAAGTTGGCATAGCTACGGCCGGTATTTTCGATAAAGTCAGAAGCGGGAAAACCGGTAATATCGCTAATATTATCGCTGACATATTCCATCAGCCAAGACTCATCAATTCGCGTGCGATACACCGCCCCCGGAATATTGGTCACTAGACCGCGAAAACGGTTTTCACTGTCTTTAATTCGTTGTGCTGTGGCTAGCTCTAACGTCATGTCGCGCACTGTTGCAGCAACCTGACGCTTGCCCTCTTCATCTTCTGGCAATAACCCAAGACTAATTTCTACAGGAAACTCACTGCCATCAGCCTTAATAGCCATTAAGGTTGCGCCCATACCTAGGCCCATTTTGCGGTCACGACCTTCTGCCACAAACTTGGCTCGCTGCGCTGCATGCCCGCTACGATTAGCTTCTGGCACCAATTTATCCACGGTCATGGTTTTCATCTGCGCTTCATCGTAACCAAACAGCAGCTGACAACGGCTATTAGTAAAGATTAACTGACCAGACTCATCGACAATTAACATCGCCTCTGGTGCGGATTCTAATACCGCATTTGACCAAGCAGCTGCAGAGAACTGCTCACTGACATCATTAAACAGCATCTCCACCGACAATAACTCTTGCCTGTCAGAAAGCAGTGGCTGCATAAACACATCAAGATGACGAGTAGCTCCACTGGCATCAATCATTTCTATTTGGTGAGGCGGCACATTTTCACCTTTTAGCGCCTTATCCATATATTGCCAGTTTTGCTCGTTAATTGGGTTATCAGAAAACATGCGCTGATATTTGCGCTTTAGTAGGTCAGGCGATACGCCTAGAACCTTTTCCACCCCTTCGCTAACTCGAACAATTTCACCAGAGGGCCCTAGTGAACAATAAAATGATTTATCGCTCATGCCATCAATCAACTTGGCAAAACGGTTACCGCGAGAGTCAAGCAACGCCGCTTCTCGCTCCGCCAGCACCTCAGCCATATCATTAAACTTATCGGTTAAGGTAACGATTTCACTCGCAGCCCCTTTGGGCTTTTCAATACGTTTAGCGTCACCAGCACCAAACGCCATAATCCCTGATTCAAGCTCTTCAATAGGACGAGTCAACCTGCTTGCGGTAACGTAGCCGGTTAAAAATAAAATAATCGAGAACAACAGTAAGTTAAGTACTAACGTAATAAACCCTTTTAAAAACTCATTATGCAGCTCTTCCTCAGGCGTCATTAAAATCACCCGCCAATTAAGCACTGGTACCACTGCCACGCTCGCAAGGAAGCGTTCCCCCAAACTATCTTCTATATGAGTAAAACCTGATTTACCTTGATTGGCTAGATCGAGAAAACTTTGATTATCTTTAGAGGGAGACAGCCACTTTTCACTGCTATTTTGTAATAATAAACTGCGGTTATGGTGGTAAATCAGCTGACCCCTGTCATTAATAATCACGAGGCGTTTAGCAGAAGTTTCTACCATCTTCGGCAGGTTATTTAGGCCTAAATCGACGGTCACAACGCCGTCAAAAGAGGGACTTTGACCAAAGGGCAATGAATAACTGATCATCATTACATCGCTTGCGCCCTCATCAAGGTAAGGCTCTGACCAAAAACCATTTTGGTTCACGATGGCCTTGCTCCACCAATCCCAATCTCCATTGGTGTAGTCATAACTATCGACACCGATATCGAGTAACTCTATCTGGCCATCGTTACGGTATACATAAGGAGCATAGAGCTCACGGTTTTCAATAAAAAATCGTTGGAAAGCAATAGCACTGCCGTAATAGTCTGGATGCCTGTCTAAGCGTCGAGTCAGTATGTCGTGCAGCTTGTTCTTATCAGCAAGTAATTCCTGTTTATCGGCTTGAGCCAAAAAATCAGCTATCGAGGCGGTATTGGTTTCTGCTCCTTGTAAAAAATGTTGAATACGCAAGGCAACGTTTTGTGCTTTTTGGCCGAGGTGAGCATAAATATCACGCTCTTCTGCTTGATAATTAAACCAAGCATTTACACTGAAAACTACAGCCATTATCGCAATCAATGGCAAGGCCATTTGCGCTAAAATTCGGCTACGAAAGGTACGAAGTCTGCTCATATCCATTTTCCACAGGGCTAAGTTTATTTGGGTTACTGTTGCTATTCGAGTTATATATCCACCAGCTAACCACCGGGACTCAATAGCTGTTGAAGTGTGTAAATACTGGCAAGCTTATAGCGTTATAGTTACGACCTCACTCCAATAAGAATGTGATTTCTTTTTCCAGAGCATTTTTAGTTACCTACACCTAATTGTTACCACTTAAGCTCGATTACCACAACAAAAAAACGCTTAATTATCCAGCACGAATTGAGTGTTCCACTTAGGCTAAAACCTGCTTTACCTTTTTAAGGTTAGTTCAACAAATACGCTTTAACCCTATAAAAGATCTTATTGTGAAACAGATACGTATAAGCTCAAAAGCATGATAAATTAATCTAAACCTTTTAGGGAATGCCAACGACAGGAGTTGTAATGAGCAGTGAGATTGTTAGGCTAAAGAAAGTCTCGAAAGGCTTTGATGACGGGGATAAATATCACCAAGTACTTGATGATATCTGTCTTACTATTCACCGAGCAGACACTGTGGCGCTCACCGGGCCAAGCGGCAGTGGCAAGAGCACCCTATTAAATATTATTGGTGGGTTTGAATTTATCAAACAAGGCCAGTTACTGCTCAATTCGAGTGACACAACTCATTGGCAAGATAAACAATGGAGCCAATTTCGGCGTCAACACTTAGGCGTTGTATTCCAACAATTTAATCTACTTACTCCACTCAATGTCCGCGATAATATCGCCTTTTCGCTGCGTTTAAATCAACAAAGCTGGAGCCCTTGGTGTGACTACCTTTTGAGCCAACTTGGGCTAGAGGAAGTTAAAACCCGCAACGTCGAGACCCTTTCTGGCGGTCAGCAGCAACGCGTCGCGATTGCTCGCGCACTCGCCCACAAGCCAAGTCTGTTATTAGCTGATGAACCAACCGGTAACTTGGATGAAAAAGCCGGTCAGCAGGTCATGGCGTTGTTAACTCAGCTAGCCCATGAATCACAAACTAGCATTCTAATGGTGACTCACAGTAATGAGTGTGCCGGCTTTATGCAGCGGCGCTGGCATCTTGAGCAAGGTAAGATCCATGAGTAGCCAAGCGATTGGAGATAATGGCTTAACCATACGTTTAAGCTTAGGAGTGTTCGCTCGGCACTATTTAAAGTCGCCTTTGCAAGCGGGCGCTATTTTATTAGGGATTATTCTTGCGGTTACTTTACTTATTGGTGTGCGTGCAACCAACGCCAATGCTGTTCGCAGTTACTCAGAAGCGACTGAACTATTAAGCCAACGAGCCCAATTAGTGCTCGCACCTATCACTGGTAGCAAGACTGTCGATGAATCTGTTTACTTCACGCTTAGGCAAGCAGGTGTCACTCAAGCATTAGCGGTAATAGCTGGTACAGCAATCGACGAACAAGGTCAGCATTGGGATATTCAAGCGAGCGATTTAGTTGCGGCGTTATCCATTCAGAGTCAACAAGCTAGCAGTAATGACAAAGCAGATAATAGCGATGAAGCACAGAGCTTGTCATTGTTATCAGCAGATCTACCTCTTGCTAAACTGTTGGCAGGCGCTCCGTCAATTCTACTCAGCCAAAGCTTTGCCAATCAGGTTGCTCCTAAGGGTAAAATGCTGTTAAACGGCATTAACCTAGATGTTATTGAGTTAGATGATAGCTTGGGTCTAGGCAACGCGATACTAATGGATATTTCTCTAGGGCAGCAGCTGCTCAATAAACCTAATCAACTTAGTTATATCGCCCTTTTTGGCCAGGCCGAAGCCCTTACCCAACAAGTAAATGAAGCCTTTAATCAACAAACTAGCAGTCACTTTAATTTGGCAGTTCAAGATGACGGTGAAGCCCTTACCGACTTAACTCGTAGCTTTCATTTAAATCTTACTGCCATGAGCTTGCTCGCCTTTGTGGTCGGGCTGTTTATTGCCTATAACGGCGTGCGTTATAGCTTACTCAAACGCCAAAAATTGTTAGTACAACTGCAGCAGCAAGGTGTACCGCAGCGCTGCTTATTACTGGCACTATTGATAGAGCTGTTTAGTTTGGTATTAATTGGCTCTCTAGCTGGTTTTGTTCTTGGTTTACAGCTGAGCCATTGGCTGCAGCCTATGATAGCCCTGACGCTTGAACAGCTTTATGGAGCAAGGTTAATGCCGGGGATCTGGCAGTGGAGCTGGCTGTACCAAGCGATAGCGCTAACCTTTGCAGCAGCACTGCTGGCTTGCTACCCACTGTTTAATACCTTGGCTAAGCAACCGCTAGCACGCAGTGCAAGCCGGTTTGAGCAGCAAAGCAATGCAAACAAGCAACACCGAAAACTATTCACTATCGCGGTATTGCTGCTCGCAGCGGCAATGGCTTTATTTCCATTTACTCAAAATTATCAGCAAAGCCTCGCTTTGCTTGGTGTGGTAACCATAGCAATTCCATTGCTCTTACCGCTAGTATTGCAGGTTGGATTGTCTTTAGTACAGCGCCTAACCAAAAACGGTCTTTGGCAATATGCGGTCGCAGAAAGCAAGGAGCTAATTGCACCTTTGTCACTTGCAATGATGGCGATGTTGTTAGCTTTAACAGCGAATATTTCGATGAATACTTTGGTTGGCAGCTTTGAAATCACTTTAAAACATTGGCTCGACGATCGGCTTTATGCTGATCTTTATATTCGTCCACCTAGTGACAAAGTGGAACCGACTCAAAAGTTACTCGCATCTCTGCCAAAAGTAACCGCGATTTACGGCCAGTGGCTACACAGCACTCACTACCAAAAAGCGCCTGTAAGCTTAATGACCCGGGATGATCATTCCCTTAGAAACAGTAACCAAATAAAGTCACAATCAGACAATCATTGGCAAACTTTTTTTACCGGTAGTAGCTTAATGATTAGCGAGCCGATGGCGATTAAATACCAGCTAAATATTGGGGATGCGGTAACTGTGCCTGAGTTTGACAAAGCGGTACTAGCCCCGCTGCCTGTCAGTGCTATTTTTTATGATTATGGCAATCCACTAGGCCAAATAATTGTGAGTCAACAAACCTGGCAACAACTCAACCTGTCCGTCCCCCCAACCAGCATTGCAGCGAGTTATGCCGACAACATTGAAGAACTAGAAGCCATACTGCAACAACAAGTGCCTTTATCAGCTGCGCAGATGTATAACCAAACCAAAATAAAACAGCGCGCACTGAAGATTTTTAAGCGAACTTTCTCAATTACTTTAGTGTTAAACAGCTTAACCTTACTGGTTGCCGCCATAGGCTTATTCAGCGCCTGCTTAATGCTGACTCAAGCGCGGCAAGCCCCGCTAGCTAGGCTTTATGCATTAGGAGTAAGCCGCAATCAACTACGCGCTTTAGTGTCAGGGCAGATGTTACTAATCGTGCTGTTTACCTGTTTATTGGCCTTGCCAACGGGAGCACTACTGGGTTACTTGCTGATCAATAAAGTGACCTTACAAGCCTTTGGCTGGAGTATCGCCATGGTGTGGGATTGGCAGGCTTATTTTAGAGTACTGGTTATCGCAATCATTGCCAGTGCTGTTGCTGTGATTCTGCCTTTATTGTGGCAGACCCGAAAACCACTGATAAGCAGTTTGCAGCAGGAGGCATTATGAAGCTAAAGAGCCACTATCTAGGCAAAGTAAAGCTAACACTTATCACTCGCAGCATAGCTCCCTGTATAGTACGCAGCTTTGCAGTACTCAGTTTCAGCCTGCTATTAACTGCTTGCTTCTATGAGTCTGCAGATAATAAAAATTCTAGCCATGCATCAAGTGGCATGGGGCAGCTATTAGATGGTAACACTCAAGGTTATTCGCCGGTGCTGCCAGGTAAGCAACTTAGCTTCCCAGCCGATCACCAAGCTCACGATGGCTTTCGTCAAGAGTGGTGGTATTTAACTGCTAACTTAACCACCGAAAGTGGTGAGCCGCTGGGGCTACAATGGACTCAGTTCCGCATTGCCCTTGCTCCACCATCACCGACTCAAACACAATTGACATCGGATTGGCAGACTAAGCAGCTGTATATGTCGCACACAGCTATGACCAGTAAACAGCAACATCTTGCCGCAGAAAAATGGACCCGAGGTAATGCCCATTTTGCCGGCACACAGGTGTCGCCACTGCGGATCCAACAAGACGACTGGCAGTGGCAAAGCCATAACGAGCAGTTGTTCCCTGCCACGCTGTCTGCCAACACCACAGAATTTAGCTATCAACTGCAACTCGACAGTCAGGCGCCATTTCAACTACAGGGCGACAATGGTTATAGCCGCAAAAATGCCGCAGGAACGGTAGCAAGCTATTACTACAGCCAGCCTTTTATCGAAGTCAGTGGCACTATCGAACGAGATGGCAAAACCATAAACGTCAGCGGTGATGCCTGGCTTGATAGAGAGTGGAGTTCACAGTTTTTATCGAAAACTCAACAAGGCTGGGACTGGTTTGCTTTTAGACTCGATGATGGCTCTGCATTAATGCTATTTCAGCTGCGAGATAATAGTGGTGAACAACAAGACTTTTATAGTGGTAGACGTATGTACCCTGACGGCAGTGGTCAACAGATCAATAGTGAGCAGATCTCGATGACTGCTACTGCTTGGCAACAAACAGATTCAGGTCGATACCCGATAGCTTGGGATATATCTATTCCCTCACAAACCATTGAGCTCTCAACTCAAGCGCTTAACGCTAATGCCAGCATGCCATTGTCCATTCCCTATTGGGAGGGACCGGTTAGCATAAGCGGCAGCCATAGTGGTTTAGGCTATATGGAACTGACTGGTTATTAAAATCAGCTTATTCGTGGCAATCTATTAGGTGCTGCACTCTCTATTCCTTAATTAGCAGTCGACTGTTTTTTTCGCGTTAACGATCGAGATTAACGCTTAGCTAAAGTACTGTTTATATTTCGACAAACTGCGTCACTTTCCCCAGTGATAAATATAAAAAACGCCTGAAACCAACCAGAATAAACCCGGTAAATAAGAATGGTTATCATTAACCAAGCTTTTGAATATATTTAGTTTTTAATGTAGCGCAAGCTAACATTCTGGATGGACAAAATTCCAACAACCCCCTAATATTTATTGGTCAATTTGAGAACTAGATCACCCTCAAAAAGTTGATCTTGGTCTACAAAAACTCCCAATACCCCTTGTGAGGTATACCCACAATTTTCATGAGGTCTAGACTCGATATAAACCTTGGTAAGTAACCGCAACACTATTCCAAAATGAGTGTTATTTGCCAAATCACAGAAGGTAAACAGATGAGCCAAGAATTTCATATTACCAGCCTAGTTGTGCACGCCGCACCACATGCTGTAGCTGAGATTAACAACAGGATCTCAGCACTGTCAGGCACCGAAATCCATGCCGTTACTGACGAAGGTAAGTTTGTTGTCACCGTTGAAGGTGACACCCAACGCGCCATCCTCGATAGCGTAGAAGCAATTAACGCCCTTGAAGGCGTGCTTAATAGCAGTCTTATTTATCATCAAGTCGATCCAGTAGAAAAAAAGAGTGAGGAACACCATGAGCATTAGCCGTCGCGAGTTTCTAAAAGCCAACGCCGCCGTTGCCGCTGCAACAGCCGTAGGCGCGACTCTGCCAGTTAAGATAGTTGAAGCTGCAGAGCAAAAAGATAGCATCAAGTGGGACAAAGCACCTTGTCGTTTTTGTGGCGTAGGTTGTAGTGTTCTAGTGGGCACTGACAATGGCAAAGTGGTTGCCACTAAAGGTGACCCAGAAAGCCCAGTGAACAAAGGTCTTAACTGTATTAAAGGCTACTTCCTTTCTAAAATCATGTACGGTAAAGATCGCCTCACTACACCGCTTCTACGTATGAAAGACGGTCAATATGATAAAGAAGGCGAGTTCACCCCAATCAGCTGGGATAGCGCTTTCGACATCATGGCTGACAAGTGGAAAAACACCCTTAAAACCAAAGGCCCAACAGCCGTTGGTATGTTTGGTTCTGGTCAGTGGACAGTTTGGGAAGGCTACGCTGCTTCTAAACTGCACAAAGCCGGTTTCTTAACTAACAACATCGACCCGAATGCGCGCCATTGTATGGCTTCTGCGGTTGTTGGCTTTATGCGTACCTTTGGTATTGATGAGCCAATGGGTTGTTACGATGACTTAGAAGCGGCAGACCAATTCGTGCTTTGGGGCGCCAACATGGCTGAGATGCACCCAATCCTTTGGGCACGTCTATCAGATCGCCGTCTAAGCAGCCCAACAAGCCGCGTACATGTACTTTCGACTTTCGAAAACCGTAGCTTCGACTTAGCTGACAACGCGATGGTATTCCGTCCACAGTCTGACTTGGTGATCCTTAACTACATTGCTAACTACATCATTCAAAACGATGCAGTAAACAAAGACTTCGTTAACAAGCACACCACCTTTGCATTGGGTACTGACGATATCGGTTACGGTCTGCGTCCAGACCATCCGCTTGAAAAGAAAGCCAAGAACCCTGGTAACGGTAAGTTCGCACCAATCAGCTTTGACGAGTACGCTAAATTCGTAAGCACTTACACGCTTGAATACGCTGCAGAAATGAGTGGTGTTGAACCAGAAAAGCTAGAGCTTATGGCGAAAGCGTATGCTGATCCAAACGTTAAGATGATGAGCTTGTGGACCATGGGCATTAACCAACACACCCGTGGTGTGTGGGCCAACAACATGCTTTACAACATCCACTTGCTAACCGGTAAGATCGCGACTCCAGGTAACAGCCCATTCTCGCTAACAGGTCAGCCTTCAGCTTGTGGTACTGCACGTGAAGTGGGTACATTCGCCCACCGTCTGCCAGCAGACATGGTGGTGATGAATCCTAAGCACCGTGAAATTACTGAGAAGCTATGGCAAGTACCACAAGGCACGATTCCGCCAAAGCCTGGTTTCCACGCGGTACTTCAGAGCCGCATGCTTAAAGATGGCAAGCTGAACTGTTACTGGACTATGTGTACCAACAACATGCAAGCCGGCCCGAACATTAACGACGAAATGTACCCAGGTTTCCGTAACCCAGAAAACTTCATCGTAGTGTCTGATCCATACCCAACAGTGACTGCAATGGCTGCCGACTTGATTCTACCAACCGCTATGTGGGTAGAAAAAGAAGGGGCTTACGGTAACGCAGAGCGTCGTACCCATATGTGGCACCAGCAAGTTAAAGCACCAGAAGGCGCTAAGTCTGACTTGTGGCAGCTAATGGAGTTCTCTAAGCGCTTTAAAGTGTCTGAAGTATGGCCTGCTGAGCTGATTGCTAAGCAACCTGAACTGGCTGATAAAACTCTATTTGACGTGCTTTATGCCAACGGCGTCGTCAACAAGTTCCCAGCAAGCGAATGTAAAGGCGAGTACAACGACGAGTCTGAAGCATTTGGTTTCTACGTGCAAAAAGGCCTATTCGAAGAATATGCCCAGTTTGGTCGCGGCCACGCTCACGATTTAGCTAACTTCGATGCTTACCATGAGTCTCGCGGTCTACGCTGGCCAGTAGTTGATGGTAAAGAAACCTTACGCCGCTTCTCTAAGGGTGATCCTTATGTGAAAGGCGACAAGGAGTTCGACTTCTACGGTAAGCCAGACGGTAAAGCGGTTATTTTCGCCCTACCATATGAGCCTGCAGCTGAAGAGCCAAACGAAGAATACGATATCTGGTTATCAACTGGCCGTGTTCTTGAACATTGGCACACTGGCTCAATGACAGCACGTGTACCAGAGCTTTATCGCGCCTACCCAGATGCACAGATCTTTATGCACCCAGAAGACGCTAAAGCACGTGGTCTAAAACGTGGTGATGAAGTCATCGTAGCTTCACCTCGCGGTGAAGTGAAAACCCGTGTTGAAACTAAAGGCCGTAACAAGCCGCCAAGAGGCGTGGCGTTTATGCCATTCTTCGATGCGCGCCAGCTGGTCAACAAGTTAATACTTGATGCAACTGATCCTCTGTCAAAAGAGACAGACTTCAAGAAGTGTCCAGTTAAAGTGATGAAAGCGTAAGCTTTTCACTAATAAATTTAACTTTAATCGCTTGAGCAAAAGCGGAGAAAACTAACGCAAATGAGTACGGTCAATCACAGTAAGTTCGCATCTAAAGGCGTCAATCGCCGCCAGTTTTTAGCCACATCGGCAAAAGCAGGCTGTGCGATGGGCTTGCTAGGAATGGGATTAACGGCAGTTGCTAAGCAATCTAGTCAGTTAGACCCGCTCGCGATTCGACCGCCAGGCGCATTAAGTGAAAACGATTTTCTCTCGGCCTGTGTACGTTGTGGTTTATGTGTAGATGCTTGCCCTTACGACACCCTAAAACTGGCTCGCTGGTTTGAAGGTGTTCCAACGGGCACCCCCTACTTTACTGCGCGCACTATCCCTTGTGAGATGTGCGAAGATATCCCTTGTGTTAAAGCCTGCCCATCGGGCTCGCTTAACCATGAACTAACGGATATCGAAGACTCAAAGATGGGTGTTGCGGTATTAATAGACGAGAAAAATTGCCTTAACTTTAAAGGGCTACGTTGCGATGTTTGTTACCGGGTTTGCCCGCTAATCGACGACGCTATCACCCTTGAAATGCAGCACAATGAACGCAGTGGTCATCATGCTATGTTTTTACCCACAGTCAACAGCGATAGCTGCACGGGCTGCGGTAAATGTGAACATGCTTGCGTGCTTGAACAAGCTGCGATCAAAGTGCTACAGCCTCATATTGCTGTTGGTAAAGCTGCTGCACACGATACTTATATCAACACCGAAGAGACCACGCTTGAGATGTTAAACAAGGGGCTTGAGCTATGAGCCAAACACTAAAGCAAAAACCGACAACACATGGCTTTGCTAATGCGGCAGTGAAAGAACTAGGCTGGTGGCGCGCCCACAAGTTCTTGTTCTTACGCCGTGTAAGCCAAGTCAGTGTCTTTGCCATGTTTGCCCTTAGCCCCTTCATCGCAACGTGGGCTGGCGTTTGGTTACTTAAAGGTAATCTTTCTGCCAGCGAACTCTTCGGCGTTGTGCCTTTGTCAGATCCTCTTGCCACATTGCAAGTGTTGATGACAGGCCATTTACCCGAGTTAAGCCTAATACTAGGTGCCGTTATTATTGCGCTGTTTTACGCAGTATTAGGTGGCCGAGTATTTTGTAGCTGGGTCTGCCCCGTGAACATGGTGACAGACTTAGCGAGTTGGTTACGCCGTAAGATGAACTTGCCTCGCACCTCAGAGATGCCAAGAAACTTACGTTATTACCTACTTGCGCTCGTACTGCTATTGCCTGTAGTTACCGGCCTAACGGTATGGGAGTGGGTTAACCCCGTTCCTGTACTGTACCGCGCGGCACTATTTGGCGCTGGCAGCGGTTTATGGATTTTGGCCGCTATCTTCTTACTGGACTTATTTATCAGTGAGCGAGCATGGTGTGGGCATTTATGCCCAACAGGTGCACTCTTTGGCCTACTCGGCAAAGTGAGTCCGGTAAAAGTATCTGCTGTAAACGCAAAAGATTGCGACAACTGTATGGATTGCTTTGTTGTATGCCCTGAAAGACAGGTATTAAAGCCTGCACTCAAAGGTAAGCAGCCTATGATCACCAACAGTGATTGCACTCAATGCGGCCGTTGTATCGACGTTTGCGCCCAACGCGTTTTCCAGTTTCAGAATCGAAAGAATCAAAATCGAATTGCCCTAAAGGCGGAGAACAACCAATGAAAAAAGTACTCACCTTAGCTGCGCTAGTAATGGCGCTTAGTGCTTGCTCTGGTCAGCAAGCAAATACTCAAGCCGAGCCAGTGAACATTAGCTCACTGGGTAAGTCTGAGATCACCGATATTCGCGCTGCCGATCCGGCGCCGCTTTATCCTAAACGTGGTAAATCTATTGAACGTACTTTTGTACATCAACCACCGATGATCCCGCACAAAGCAGACTACCCAATTACGCTTAAGCGTAATGGTTGTATCAGCTGTCACAGCCCAGCAAAAGCAAAGCGTATGAAGGCAACTGCGGTTGATCCATCGCATATGTTGGCCGACGGCAAGTTAAACAACGAGTACTACAACTGTACTCAGTGCCACACGCCTCAAGCTGAAAATAAGCAAGAATTAGTCGAGAACGACTTTTCAGCTCAGTAAGCGCTAGCGGGTTTTAAAGCACAAAAAACCACCTCATTTGAGGTGGTTTTTTGTTTGTTATCTGATTGGCTGCTCACTCTATCGGTAGCAGTTGCCCTTCTCTTGCTGGCACGATTAATACATTGCTGCGAGTGCGGCTCAAAATAGACTCTGCCATATTACCCACCACATAAGCATAAACGCCTTGACGTTGCACAGCACCAAGCACCAGATATTGCACTTTATGCTCGCAAGCTAACTGATACAAACATAAGTCTGCCTCGCCGACCGTAATATGCACACAGTCATCAGTTAAGTTAAGCTCATCGAATAATGGCTGATGCCTTTGCTTAGCTTCTCGCACTAATGCATGGGTATCGACAATTTCCATATCATGGATAATCTGTGGCAAGCGGATCACGTAGGCCAAATGCAATTGGCTGCCTGTAGCTTGTGCCAGCGCGGTTGCTTGGCGGATCACCGCTTGGTTAAGCTGTTGCTTTAAGGTTTTTTTACTGTCTAGATCCAGCGCCATCATCACAGTGTTGTTCTGTTTGAGCGGATTATCTGTTAGCAACATCAATGGCACACGAGTGTGGCGAATAAGACTCCAGTCTACAGGCAGATAATGGTCGGCGTGATGTATCGCTTTCACGATAAGATCAAAGCCATGACGCTTTGAATGATGACAAGCATGTTCAAATAAATCTTTACTCCACACGCTGTGGATCGGTGTGTCTTGTTCATCAATATCCTGCAGCATTTGCTCTATTTTTGCCTCACGCTGCTTCATCACGTGCTTTTGTGCTACCGCGACAAACTTAGGATTATAAAACTCTGCATCGCCAAAGTATTCAAAACTATATGCAAATACCTCGGCGCGTTTACCAAGTAACTTAGCTAATTCAACGCCTTTTACCACGGCATTAATATGTGCTTCTTGCCGCTGCGAAATCACTAACACTTTACCCATGAAGTCACCTCTGCTGATTATCCTTATCCTAATTTTAGCTTAGCTAAAACGCGTCTTTAAGGAAGCTAAACTGAGAACAATCATGATCAGGATCAAACTAAATTTTGCACAAAAAAACCGCCTTGCGGCGGCCTTTTAGCAATTATAGCAACCGCAGGATTAGATGTTACAGCCCAAAGACTCAAAGTCTGCACGACTCATATATTCAGTTGTTGGCAAATACTCCCCCATAATCACGTACTCATCACCTGGAGTGCTGGTATTTTGAATCGCTTGCGCAAACCCTTCTTGTGGAAGCATATTACGTACGATTAGCATTGCTTCATTGAGCTTATTATTGCCACCTTCAACAGCTCGACCAAAGCCATCGCCTTGCTCGGTCCAAGGTAAAAAGTTGTAACCGCAATCAGGATTAGCATTATTCGGTTTAAAAGAGTCTCGACTCGTTACCACAGTGTAATAACCCTCTTCATCGGTAACGAGTTGTTCATCAAACAGACAATCGGTTACCACTTGCGAATAGTACTCGTTCTGGCAAATTGACCAATACCTTATCTGCGAGTCCGATTCATCAAACACGGTATTGCCTTTAAAGGTTTGCGGCACACGCGGTAATTTCCCTCGAGTCACAGCCACTTCACCAAAATTTGAGTCTAAGAAAGTACTGATATATTGGTTATCTGCATTAGCGTAAAAGTTCACGCTACGCTCAGGCTCTCCAGCACATTGCCCTAGAAAGTTACATTGAAACCCATACGTACCATTATAAGCTGCACGCCAAATAGCGGGGGTTTTAGCTGGGTCAAAAGCGGGATTTGAACGAACTTTAGCATAGGTTTCTTTAGGCACTAGTGGGATGGCAAGATCTTCAGTATCTGCTTGCAGAATATCACAAGCTTGCTGGCCATAAAGTTGCTCCCCCGTAGCTAGCGTTAACTCTAGCGCTGGCAGCTCAAAACCTGCTTGCTCATCTTGCCCCTCATCACCGACATATATCCGATAGATCAATACCGCTTTATCTCCCTGTTTAGCATAATCAAACAAGGTATTAGCGGGTAAATCGCCAGAGGGCTCTCCTTGAGCAACTGTTAAGGTAAATTCTCGTCGTTGCTTTTGTCGCTCAGCATCTTGAATAAAGGGATTATAAGACCCGTCATCTGCCACTATTTGATTATCAGTAATCGCTGTCGCTGGCGTAGTATCGGCACGATAGCTATTAAGTGAAATATAACGTGCATAAGGATATTCACCGTGAAGAGTCAAGCTTGCCCCTTCAGGTAAAGTGTACCCAGCATGCCAATAATTAGCCCCTGTGTCAGGGTAGGCAAAGTTACGCTCAGGATGGTCAATGTTATACGGGCCAACCCAAAAGCAAGCACTAGACTCAATTTGCTTACCTTGAGACCCGCCATCCGAGTCACTGTCGCAACCCGCTATTATGAACGATAAGCAAGCAGCCAATATTGCAGAGCCTTTTTTCAAACCTGATTTAGATATAAACGAGTAATGATTCATTATTATTCCTTATAGTTACTCGGCAAAAGTGCCACTCCCTCAATGCGTTGCAGCAAGCCTTATCCTACGTGTCACCTCCTCTGAATAAAGATTGAGCTTAAGCCGCTTTATTTGTAACCTAAACCATGATGCAGTGGATTAATGGTCGGCGAGAGACAGGTTTATGACTTTGAAGGACAAGAATATAACTAAAGTTGAATCTACAACTATCGCATCTTGGGCGTTAGCAGTGTGTCGCACCATTGATGCCTCTGGCGCTAGCAGTCAAAAAATTCTAGATGAACTTGCCATTGACCCCTCTGTATTAATTGATCCTAATGCCCGCTTACCAGTAAGCCAAATGACACTGTTATGGCGTAAAGCAGTGACGCTAACAGGGGATGAAGCAATAGGTTTAAAGGTCGCTAATTTTGTGCAGCCTACTAGCTTTAATGCATTGAGTTTCTCATTGCTAGTAAGTGAATCCCTCAACGATGCCTGGGTAAGAGTAAAGCGCTATTACAGCATTATTAGTAATGTATTAGAGATGGATATAGAGCATGGCGAACATGAATCCGCATTATGTTTTAATAAAATAGCCGGAAGGCATTATGCAGATGAAGCCATAGATGCATTTATGGCCACTAGTTATTTAATGGCATTTCAGGTCAGCCACGGACAAATAATTCCCTATCGATTAGAACTGGAACGTCGACAGCCTTTCGACTCGAAACCCTTTAATGATCTGTTTAATTGTCCGATCAAATATGCGGCCAACAGCAATAAAATTTACTACTCAAACACTGCTTTACAACGACCTTTTCCGTCTGCAAATAGACAACTAGCATTGAGTAACGATGAAGCTATTCAGGCTTATTTTCAAACGATTAGCCAGCAAGCCTTCAGTAAAAAAGTGACAGAAGCAATTACTTTCTCTATGACGTTAGGCAATCCTTTACGGGATACGGTAGCCCAGTCATTTCATATGAGCAGCCGCAACCTACAACGTAAGTTACGCCAAGAAGGTACAAGTTTCAGTGAGTTAGTTGAAAACGTTCGTAAAGAATTAGCTATCAAATACTTAGCCAATAATCAGTTGGCAGTGATTGATATTTCATTTCGTTTAGGCTTTAAAGATCCCAGTAACTTTACTCGCGCATTTAAACGCTGGCATGGACTTTCACCACTTCAATACAAGCAGCGACATAAAGTTAAATAATAGGCTGTATCTAAGTGGGATTTTAACGATTTTATAAACATAATCTCACTTGCTATCATTTGATATTCAGGTAACGTTAGGGCTACATCAATCGACATAAGAAGCGTCTATATGAAGTCAGGTAAGCACGATGCACAACTACTGAAGCTCGCGTTAGAAATTGGTGTTGGCTACGCCAAAAAAAGAGGCTTTGCTGATTTTGGCCAAGGGATCTCTCCCAAAGATAAAGTCGAATGTATTTACCGCTTATTAGTACAAGACAACCTAATTCAAGCACTACCAAAAGACAAAGAAGATGGTCCCAATATGAAGCACAAATTAGTACTTTGGATAAGCCGCCAGTTACCACCTGAACATGAGCTACTGAACTAAACATCGAGGAACCCAATTGGCTAATGAACATAGCAATATTCATTAGCCAAGTTTATTTTCACTCACATTTTAGCCATACAAACTAGCTGCTATAGAGGTTTATACCAACACTAGTCGCCACAATACAATCCAAACCACTTTGCTTCATGCTAGTACACGCTGACAATGCTTGTTGACGCTGAGTAAACTCGCCAACTTTAATTCGGTAATATGTTTTTCCGTTAACTAAAACACGCTCATACCTCGGCACATAACGAGCTAACTGAGTGCCAAAACGACTATTTAACTCAAACCAAGTAGGCTCGATACGAGAGAATTTATCCACTGATGATAACTGCAATGCAAAACCACTTTTCTTCCGAGCGGCTTTAGCTTCTGCTTGCGTCTTATTTGCATAGTTCAAAACCTTTGGATTAGACTCGATAGGTTGCTCAGGCCCACCCGGATATGCTGATGCGTAACTTCTAATAGCTAAAGCTTCTGGCACATTAACTTCTGTTTTCGTGCTCTCAGCTGCAGCCATGTGGTCAACTTGTACTCCGTCAACTTTATTGTCACTGCTTTGGCTCGAAATTTGGTGTTTAACCTCCATCGTTGAACTTGCTACTGCTATTGAATCTGACGAAACGGACGTTGGCATTTGTTTAGTCGCTTTAGGCGTTATTGGAGCTGGCCTAACAGGTGCTTGGCCTCCTGCCGCCAACATAGTGAGTTGCTCAACCAATAACTTCAAGTCGCCCTCAATAACAATCAAACGGGATAGACCAGCCTTCATTTGATGCCACTCAGCAAGCTCTTGCTCTAATTGTTCTATTTTGTCTTTTAGTTGCTTTTGCTCTGCAACTCGTTGCTTTTCAAGCGCGATATCAGCCTGATTAGCACAGCCAGTTAAGCTCATTATGGCAACAAGCAAAGCCGCTGCTTTACGGCAAGCTCGATAGTTCACTAGATTCATTCTAAAACTCATTTCCACAAGACTGTCTCTGAAAAGTAATATGATTTAAATAGAAAAAGCCTAAATTTATTATGATTCAAATTCGAACTCAAAAGGCTCGACACTGCACTTTAGACCTTGTTTTGTAATTTGAGAGCAACCGTTTTCAGCTTGTTGTTTACGAGCCAAAAAGGCTACATTTAACGCATAACGCTTGGTTTGTTTATCTTCGATATAAAATACTTGTTGGCTCATGGCATCGTCATAATTATGCTTCACCAACTGCCAGTAGGTTTTGAGCATGGCGAGTGAATTAAATTTACCGAGGTTCATTACATAGCCTTTGCTCGTCATGATCTCTGCAAACGTAAAGTCAGCACCATTCATTACATCGCCATTATTTTGCAAGGTAATCGCCATTTGTGACTCACCACGTAACTTCTTACGTTCAAGGTAATTAGCATCAATAGATAATTGGTAATCGCCCGGAATTAAATCAGTAAACAAGTAATATCCATCAAATTCTGTTTCTGTAGTGGCGACAATATCACCTGCCGCATTGACTAAGTTGACTGTGGCATAAGGTGCGATAGATTCAGTACCATCGACTTCGCGCACATACACAGTACCTTCAACTTCTGCTGCGTTAACGACAGGAAAATCTAAAGTCTGTATATGACCACGCCTTGGGGTGATAGAGACCCCAGGAATAGCGGGAATTAAGAAAGGATCACCTAGGCTTTTTTGATCAAGCACAATATCGGTTTTCTTCTGGCTAGACATTGAGGTTAACATCGCCACGCCATCTTGATTACTAGTGCCATAGCGGTACTGTTGCACGCCTTTTACTCTTGCGCCTTCAATAACAGCCTCACCAGCATCAAACCGTCCATTAAGGTTATCATCCTCGAACACCCGCACCATTAAGGCTCCCGCACCAGATAAGCTACGCGATGACATAAACACTTGCTCAGTTTCTGGCTCATAACCAAAGCTAAAGCGGCCATACAAACCTAATGACCAGTCGCCTGTATTATCATAAGAAACAGTAGAATTAAGACTAAATGCATTATGCTGCCAGCTTAAGCTAGCACTACTACTTAACAGATCAGTTATAGGGTAGTAATCAAGCTCAAGTTCAGATTGTAGATGAGTGTTAATTGGGATGGATAGCTCGGTAGAAAATCGAGAAATTTCAGCTTCTGGCTGAATAAAATAATCTAGTTTCACCCTGCTAAAAGCCCAACCAAAACTCTTTTGTAGCTGTAATTGGCCTGTAAGCGAGTCATCTAAAGCTGCGTCACTTGAAGAGTGGCCCGTATACCAAGTTAATTGGTTATTAATGTTTGCCCAACCAGTACTTATCGCGAGCAAGTTGCCGAACTCATCGTGCTTTGCGCCATTACTCGTTTGAGTTTGTCGCCAATGATTTCGATAATTTAAACGATAGGGAGAGCCTTGAAAAATATATCCACTGTGGTCAAAATTATATTCTGTATGTTGTTGCTGACTTAAATCTTCTAAGGTCTTTTCTGATGCCTGATAACGCAAGCTTAAAGATTGGTTACCAATTTGGGTTCGCCCAGAAACAGCAAATGTGCTGTCTTGATGACCTTTAATTTGATAATCAGCATCAACAAGAAAACGTTCAAACAGATTAAAATTACCACCAATGGCATAAGTATCGACAGAAGTGCCCTGTTCTGATAACTGCTCTTGCACACCTAAATTAATCGATGCCCAATCAGTTAAACCGCGCTCATAGGTCGAGCTTAGCACCCAACCCGTTTCATTATCGTCAGGTGTACTAGAGATACCAGATAAACCTTTACCAATTTCAGCAAGCGAAACACTATAGCTGCTCTCGTTAGCTTTGAGTTTATTACTATCAACATAAACTTGTTTAGTTTCGGTTTTAACCTGTCCTTGCGGGCCATAAGCGATCATCTCAAATTGGTTATCACCATACAGCAATTCGATGTCGTTAAACTCATAGCGACCATTTTGCAAACTAAGTGCCTGCCTGATCAGTAAACCGTTTTGATATAGCTCGATATCCCAGCCAGGTTGAATATCACCACTGAGATTGATGGTTCTATTGTTGGCTGATACACCTGTTTTATCATTAGTTACTGAAATACCGCGACTTTGACCGAGCGTGCCATCAACTCCAACGCTCACAGGAGTAATATCACCCAATCTAAATTCTGTCGCCTTTAATGGGCCTAGTAAGTCCCCAGCAGCCGATTCTTTTGATAAGGTTAAACGTAAGTCCGTCAATGCATCGTTACTATTGCCGCTGGCATAAAACTCACTACTTAAGAATGCGAAATCATGACCGCCAATTATCGAGTAACTTTGATAATTGTTGTGTTCTGTCACTGCAGCGTTAACCTGCACATCGACTAAAGGAGAGGATATCGCTTGATAATTAGATTCTTTCCAAGGCAACACAGCCTCTCTATTGCGACTTACAGCTTGATTTAGTTGACGCTTTTTTCGTGCTAACCTTTGTTGTACAGGTAACGGCGAGGAGCTGCTAATATCTACCTTTAAATCTGAAAAACTATAGTCAAAAGTGATACCAAACCACTGTTCAATCTCATCGCCGGCAATATAAATATCATCAGCCATAAGGGTGTAATGACTAGGTTCTAATTCGAAATCCTGCTGGTTAACCGAGACATTAACGACTTCCTCTCCCGCTTCAGGTAGGCGCATTAAAAATTGACGAGTCTCATCTAAATACCAGCCTTTAACCATGCGATTATCAAAGTCGCCTTCAATTGGAAAATCAATTAACTCAAATAGCCCAATTAAACTAAATTGCGCATTTTGCTTACTTTTGATAGCAAACACATCTGACAAATAATGATTATCGACATAAAGAGATAGCAGTAATTCCTCCCCTTCGGGAATACCCAACTGCTCAGTAGAGAGTTCTACGTTTACACTAGCGTCATCAGTTGTAGATGCTAAAACTGCAGCTTGGGATTGTAGCTCCTGCAATGACAAGCTGTAACTTTGCTTCAGCCTCGCTAAAGTGCGCGCAACGTCGGCATTATTTAAACTTGCAAGCTGAACGTTTTGCTCTGATTGAATAACTACAGGTAAGGCGTGTTGAGACGATATAAAAGCAATAAAAGCAGGCTGCGCACTTGCGGAGCCTGCATAGCTGAGAAGTAGAGATAAAAGTAATGCGTAACTTAGACGATAGCGCACTACTTTCCCTTAAATTCGAATAACAGCAAAGTATTCACCAACTCTGGTCAACATCCACCACAAAAATAGCTAGTTGTTAGTAAATGCTTCTGCGGTTACAGCAAACTCTTTCTCTGCAAAAACTTGCCCGTTAAATTCTTGCTGTCCTTCATAAACAATACGCAGCTTGCCGTTAGACGGCGTGAAATCTTTGGCAATCCAAGCCATAGACTTAATAGCTTGATTGACCTCTGGATATATATTGACGTTATTTAAGCGCGCAACAACTTGCTCATCCCCTTGTTCACCTAGCCAATACGCAACTAAATTCCCAGCAGTAGAATATTCACCAGTTCGAGTTAAATTAACGTTCAACATGGTTTTGCCACTATGTTGATCAAAGCGTAACACCTTTGACGTAATCTCAACTTTAGGGTTAGCTTTTCCTTGCCTAACGATTACTGGCAGGCTGTAACTTAACAAAACGTCCAAATTAATCGACATTTCACCATCTGACTTTTTAGCTCGTTTTGGCGGTAACGCTTCTAACTTTAAATGCGAGCGATACTCTCCATCAGCAAGATCTTTAGGGCGCCTTAGACCCAACCTAACAATCTGACGCTCATTAGGTTTCAAAGTCACCTGCCTCGGACTAAAGCGCAGCATTTTGCTAGCTGAGGGATAGCCAATTGCCTCTTCTGATGTTAGGTCTTTATAGCCACCACTTGGTAAAGCTAACTTTTCTTGCCACGCAAGACGGTATGTTTTGACTTCAGAGCTGCTGTTTATAAGTACAATCTCATGGGATCTTTCGCGTCCCTCAAAAGCAACCCGGATAGGAGACACCAATAAGCTAGCTTGAGCTGAATTGATAAATGAAAATAAGCATATTGACCCAAAAAATGTAGCTTTTAATAAGCGCTTAAACATAGAAAATACTCAAAACAAATGGAATATAATTCACTCTAGTGATGGGATCTAGGCCCTATAAAATTACAGAGTTACTCTGTAGTTGTTGACTGAACTAATAACTAATATCTAAATAAAAAACGGCTTGATAGGAAGTATTCAGATAATGCTTACCATTACCTGAGGTCATCAGCTTGCCACCCATTTGAGCGATAGCCATACCTGCACTGTCTGTACGAATACTCTGCTCAATATAGATCTCACTTAAGGTGAATTGTTCAGTATCTCCTGATGCAACAGTCGTTATAACAGGCAACATGGGAGTAATTGAAAGATCGACATAAGGTGGGTAATCAGTAATGACCATTTCAGCTGCTTCTCCGGGCTTAATGATCAACAGCTGTCCTGAAGAAGTGCTATGGCCAAAGGTAGGCACTATCACACTGCTTTGAATGCTGTTATCACGTATCACTATAGTGCCAAACGATAGCGGCTGTTCAAAATACACATCTGCACTTACGTCAAAAATGACCGTTGTTAAAACCAAAAATAAAATGGATTTCAAAGCTAGCCTTTTATATAAGGTGGCTAAACATATGTTTCGCCACCTAAGTCTATTTTTACTTAGTAGCTAACAGTAATTGGAAAAGTACCGGTAAACTCACCATCTTGATATTGTCTATCAATAACATTGGAATCAGCAACGTACACATCTGTCGTTAACGTGCCACCAAAGTTAAAGCTCGCATTACCTTGACCGTCTGCAGTCAACTTATTTGTATCATTAACATAAAGCGTGCCGTCATTATCGCCTGATGTAATAAATGCCGTAATAGTACTTAATACAAACTTAGGTGATCCTGGAGGTGCTGAAGCTGCTACAACATTGGTTGGAGTTGTCGGTAAAGTCACACTTAACTCTGAATATGGTGCAACACCAGCAACGGTAACTTCACCAGGTTCACCCGGTACTAGTGATCTAATAGTTGCCGCATTTCCAGCACCATTAACTACAGTTGCCTGCTCAGTTGGGTTTGGCGACATTGTAATACTGGCACTTACGCCATCAGTATCTGTCAGGTCGACTACTGCAGTGATTTCACCAAAGTTTAATGGCTTAGCCACAACCATTTCAAAAGCATTTTTAACAGTAACAGATGCTGTAGCATTCTCTGTTTCAGCAGCCATAACTGGTGCAGATACAACCATAACTAATGCTAAGCCAACAGCTTTTGCCACCATAGAAATATTTTTCATTTAAAACTCCATTTTACACATTATTGTATTTAATAAATAACGCCAAGACACACTTTGATTAAATAAAAACCAAAGGTGACAACAAACCAAGTTAAACTTAGGCTAAAAATAGAAAAGATAAAGCTAGATAACTAATCGGCATTATAAAATTTAACTTTAATTAAATTTACAACTAAGTTCTTTTTCCATAATACTTCATAAAATCCTTTTATATTCTCTCACCCTTATATTCAACTACGGCACAGTACTGCCCTTCGACTTTTAATAGGCGGCATATTGATAATGCCGATTTTTTACTCGAGTATGGCCCATAGACCAACCGAGAGAAACTCTTACCTTTACTAACAAAATCGACCTGCATTGGTTGACCATCAACCAATAAATCATGAAACCTTTTTTTATAACTAACCCAACCTGCCTTTAGGTTATTACTATTAGAGTAGGAAGATAGATGAATGCCATAAGCATTATGACCATTTTTTATTTCGGTCACCTTATTATTGTTTGCAGTATTTTCTACTTTATTAATAACTGGTGATGGCAATACCACTTCTTGAGGCGTTACGACTTTCAAAGGTTTATGCTGCAACATTGATATTTTACTTAACTCAGAGATCAGCAGTGCTAAGTCCTCCTCATTATGAACCAGTCTTTCAATAGCAGGCTTAAGCTTATCCCAGTCTGCTAGTTGTTGCTTTATTTCTAATAGCTCTGCAGCGAGTTCAAAAGGTATGACTTGTTCTTGCTCATTAGCGAAAGTTATCGATGAAAAAAAATAAGACAAACCAATTAATGAAAATATGATATTCCGCCGATAAAATATACACATGGCTCTAACTCTATTTTCACTTAAACTCATTAATAGTATTCACTTATCTAAAACCCGCATTAATCCGAAATAGCTTAACTAATAGTTCATCGCTAAAGGACCTATATATCACCAAATTAAGCAGAGTGACAAAATAAAAACACCTAATAATCGTTATAGCCAGAAACGAGCCAATAATTGCAAACTAAAAAATAAATTGTTATTTAAAACTTAATGTGTGACACATATCACCAACCAGCGATTACCACCTATCGGTTGCAAAAACTAAAACCGCAGCAAAAGACGACATTAACATTCAGAACGATATACATTTAAGATTTTAATCTCTACCAATTAAATTTACTTAGTTAAAAATATAGAAGCCCGAACACCATTATTTAAAAATTAATATTCACGGGAATAAAAACAAAAAACATATTAATAATATAAAAAACAAACAGAATGATGAAATTGACAGAATAATGACTATTAATTAAAGCCTCATTGTAATAAAGCTATTCAAAATTGAGATATTTACTTAATAGATAAATGATCTATTTTTTACGCTAATCGTATTCAAGCCTATGAATAAAATTAACCCGAAAAAACTACTACAGAGCAAATGGACTGCGGTTAATACGCAGAAAAAGCAGAAACACTTTATGGTGACTAAAGTGAAATTTGATGAGCAAGGAGAAGTGAGCTTATGTTTGATAGAAGCTGTGCTGACTCGCGCTGAGTTTTCAATTAATTGGCGCGAGTTAACACAAGAGACGGACTGGCTTATGGGCTGGAAATAACAATATACAAGCAGGCTATATTAAGCCTGCTTTGTGCTTGCTTGCCCTGAGTCACTACGCTGGGCTGAAGCCGCTGCTAATTTTTGCTTCTGCTCTTTGTCTAATGGTTTAGCTGCGAGATACAGAGCTTGAGCAAATAAACCTTGATATGACTTCATTTTAGATCCCATTAATGTATTAAAAACAAACAAAACTGCTTAATTGGTGCTAAAGTAACCGCCTCCAAGTTATTAGTAAAATGAATAGTTATTATTAAATGGATTCCAAATAGGCATGAACATACAGATCAAAAGTTTGCACTGTTTCATTACCTTACTTGAAGTCGGTAATTACACCCGTGCGGCAGAAAGATTACACCTTACTCAACCCACTTTAACCAAGATGATCCAACGATTAGAAGAGCATTTAGAACAGCCGTTACTCATACGTAATAATCAAAAAGTCATTGCAACCGAGGCTGGACGTTTACTCGAAAGTAGTGCGAAACAGATCGTTGGGCAATGGCATCGTTTGCAAGAAGAAATGAACAGCTTAAACGGATTGCAAACTGGACAACTGCGACTAGGGGTATGCCCTATGATGGGAGAAATGGTTATTGATTTGCTATCACAATATCGCAAGCGCTTCCCACGAATAGACGTGAGTATTGTTGAACTCGGTGGTTTTGCAGCAGAGCAAGCTTTGCTAAATGACACGCTTGACCTAACATTTACGGCTTTGCCAACCACTCATACTCAGGATTTCTGTAGCCATAACCTTGGCGGCTATCCGCTATTTGCTTGCTTACCCGAAGACCATATTCTCACTAAAAAAGCATCGATTTCTTGGTCAGACTTAGCTCATTATCCTTTCATCCTTTATAACGATGACTTCTCACTCGCTAAACTTATTCGCCGACTGACCCATAAGGCCAATATCGAATTGAATATTGCCGCACAAAGTGGCCAATGGGATTTTATTGCCGCAATGGTTGAGTCAAAAATGGGACTCGCGATCTTACCAGAGCCTATTTGTCATAAAGTGAATTCGACTCGCTTAACGTATCGACCGCTATCACCGCAACTGACCTGGGATTTAGCATTAATTTGGCGTAAAAATTTACCATTAACCCCAGCAGCAGAAAGCTTTATCCGCTTAAGCCAAGAGTTGAGCCCTGCAAGATTAGCCATTACCAAATAACTCGGGGTTAGTCGTGTAGCTGATTTTGCCGTGTAGTATTATCTATCGCTTTTAGCCTTAATTACTGGTGAAATAGATAACTATTTTTACCTTGACGCTTTACTTCATACATGGCGTGATCAGCTTGTTCACAGATCTCGGCAAAAGATTGAACAGTGAATAAGCTAATCCCGATACTCATACCGATATTAATACTTTTATTCTCTACTAAAACGCTCAAACCAAAAGCGCTTAATATCCTGTCAGCAATTTCTGAAAGCAGTGCACGATCATTTGACTCAAACAGGAGCACAAACTCATCCCCCCCCATTCTTGCAATTGCCTTGGAATCTGGAACCTGTAATTGCAATATCTCAGCAATTTTAATCAGTAAACTATCACCAAATTTATGGCCATAGCGGTCATTATTCGACTTAAAGTCATCGAGATCGATAAACATTAATGCTCCGCATGCAGTTTGCTCTCTTTGCGAGTTAAATGCTTCAATTAATGCTTTACGGTTAAGTAGATCAGTTAATGGATCGCGATGGGCAAGCTTGGCTAACTCTAACTCGTAGCGTTTTTCTTTAGTGATATCGACATGTGTCCCCATGATACGAATTGGCTCACCATTGTCGCCAAACTCAATCACTCGTCCTCGGTCTGACACCCAACTAACAGTACCGTCTTTATGGACCATTCTATGGGTCACATCGTAAGAATCTGTTTTGCCGCTAACATGGTCTTCAAAATTAGCGATAACCCATTCTCTGTCATCAGGGTGAAGATTGCCTTTCCAGCTATCGACATGCGCAGCGAGCTCATCAATGGTATAACCTAAGAGTGAGCCCCACTCCATATTGAACATGGTTAAATTGCCAGTTGGAATATGTTGCTCCCAAAGACAAAGTCCCGTGCCATCAAGTGCAGCATTAAGTTTTTGTTCTAAGGTTTTATTTTGTTTGCTCAACGCATCGATTTTTTCACGTAATACATTATTCTCATCCACCAGCCGCGCTAACAATTCATCCTTTTTAGCTGTAAAAGTAATAAATAACTCCTTTGAAATAATCTAGCTAGGGCAGATTAAAATAGCGTATAAATAACAAGCAAAGATAACACACAAACTACTTGCAACATGCCTAACCCCGTAAAAACACAATTCACCAACAAGAATGCTAACTAAACTCAATTTAATACGCTTAACATGATAATAATTACTCATAATAAATACTCGCAATGTAAACTATAAGGCCTATAACTCAATCGATAACACTGAAAGAATGACTCTTAAGATTGGAATTGCAGGCGCAGGTTTTTCAGGTGCTGTCATTGCCAATGAACTTGCAAAAGCCGGCCATAAAATTACCGTTTACGAACCGCGCAATCATGTTGCTGGTAATTGCTACTCTTCGAGAGATGTTGATAGCAAGATAATGCTGCACCATTTTGGCCCACATATTTTCCACACTGATAAAGCTCACGTGTGGAACTATGTCTGTCAATTAGGTCAATTTATGCCTTTTACCAATAGGGTAAAAGCGAGGACTCAAGGCCAGATCTATTCGCTGCCAATTAACCTACACACCATCAATCAATTTTTTAACGCGCAAATGTCGCCAATTGAAGCTAAAAACTTCATAGCGAACCAAGCTGATAGTAGGATTAAAGAGCCTAAAAACTTTGAAGACCAAGCAAAGAAAATGATTGGAGAATCGCTCTATCAAGCCTTTTTTAAAGATTACACTATCAAGCAATGGGGTCGCTCACCCGATAGCTTACCTGCGAGTATTTTAAAGCGACTACCAGTTAGGTTTAATTACGACGACAACTACTTTAGTCATCCATTTCAGGGGATGCCGCTTGAAGGATACACGCCACTTATCGAAAAGCTACTGGCTCACCCAAATATACAAGTAAAGCTAAATTCAACGTTCAGTGCAGCCATGAAGAGCAATTATGATCATGTTTTTTTCTCTGGGCCGTTAGATGCTTATTTCGATTACCAGCTTGGTAGACTGCCATATAGAACCCTAGATTTTGTCAAAGAAACCCATCAGGGCGACTACCAAGGTAACGCTGTAATTAACTATTGCGATAATAGCCAAGCTTACACTCGTATTAGCGAACATAAACACTTTACCCCTTGGGAAGAGCACGCTAGCACTGTAATTTTCAAAGAATATAGCCGTGAAGCAACGCCTGATGATACGCCATACTATCCAGTCAGGTTAAGTGATGACAACGCGTTATTAGAGCGCTATATCGCACTCGCTAAACAGCAAGAGAACATTACTTTTGTTGGTCGTCTAGGTACATATCGTTACTTAGATATGGACGTCACTATCGATGAGGCATTAACCGTCAGTAAGTGCTTCCAAGAATCGATAATTAGCAAGCAAACTATGCCGGCTTTCATTGAGCAATAACCAGATATTCAGAGCTATTGATATGAAAAAATACTTAGTCATTGCCCGGGTCGGTGACAACTCACTGCATTCGCATTGGTTAAAAAATGCGACTGCCAACTTCGACTTATTCCTGAGCTACTTCGGTGACAAACCTAAGCACTTTCAAGAAGAGGCGAATTACTATGAACAAGTCAAAGGCGGGAAATGGCCTGTCGTTCATAAACTAATTGAAGCGAATTGGGATGTGATCTCGCAATATGATGCAGTATGGATCCCAGATGACGACATTCTTGCAGATGCTAAGACCATCAATAATATGTTCAGTTTATTTGAGGGGTTTAATCTTGCGTTAGCTCAACCAGCGCTCACGATGAACTCCTATTTTTCGCACTCAAGCTTACTACGTCAACCAAACTCAATTTTACGCTACAGCAATTTTGTTGAAGTGATGGTGCCTATTTTCTCAAGTGACGCGTTAACCCATTTAAAACATAGCTTGGGCCAGAGCCCATCAGGTTGGGGCTTAGATGCTCTTTGGCCACACTTAATTGAAAATCCAGAGCGTAATAAGATTGCAGTCATCGATGCTGCCACCGTTGTCCATACGCGTCCTGTAGGAGGCGAGCTATATAAACTCAACCCTGAATTATCACCAGAAAAAGATGCACTCAAACTGCAACAGCTGTATCCACAATTCAATATTAGCCGTCGCCATGGCCCAAATAAATTTAAGGTCTTTAGCCAAATAACAGAATCTAGAGTGCATTCCCCTTTACTTGCTAGCCTCAAAGGAAAATGGCAACGAGTAATCGCTAAACAAAAAGCTAAATCTCAACCTAAATACCCTAAAAATTAAACGCTAAAAACAAAAAGCCCACTCATACCAATTGGTATGAGTGGGCTTTTTAGTGAGCTGTAAACTAGCTCCATAAAGCAGAGCCGCTAATACGGCCCCACTTTAGCAAACGGTTATTTAGTCACTGGCGATACTACAAATAGTAATTCGCCTTGCGATACTTGTTGACCGTTACTGTTAAGAATACGCTCAATACGATACTGCTGATCTTCTGGGTATAACACCGCATCCTTACGGTTAAAGCCAGCTAATGTTACCTGCGAGAACATCTTCATTGCTTCTGTAAGCGCTAAAGTCTGATCCACAGTAACAATATCACCTTCCTTAACAAAGTCTGCTTCACCAGGTGCTGGAGAGGTATAGAAGATACCTGCGCCCTGCGCCATCACTTTAAGCTCGTTACTCTCGCCCACACGCAGTGATGCTGTATCTACGCCAACCGTTTCTGCAGCGGCTTCCATTTCTGCAATCATCTCAGGCACATCTAGCTCTGCCATAAAGCGCGGTAGGTAATTAGTATCGTATACGCCTTCGTTAAACGTGCCATCTTTAAGAATGCGCGTTAACAACGGAATGTTAGTTGCGATGCCTTTAATCACTACTTGATTCGCTAGGTAATCATGTAGCTTTATAATCACATCTTCACGGCTTTCACCACGGCAAATAATCTGTGCAATCAAGCTATCGTAGTAAGGAGAAACCTCTTTACCTTCACCGGCAATTGAGATGATTTCGATGTCATCACGCTCAGGCATTTGGTACTCAGTGATGAGACCTGGGTAAGGCAATAATTGCAGTACGCCATTGCTATCAAGAGCCGCTTTCTCAGCCGTTACACGTACTTCCATCGCGTAGCCAATATCTTGAGGTTCAAGTTCTGCAATTGAACGACCCGCTGCGATATCAAAACCTGCGCTTACGATATCAATGCCAGAAGTGGCTTCTGTTACTGGATGCTCAACCTGTAGACGCGTGTTCATCTCCATAAAGTAGACTTCGTTCGCGTCTAAGTTATAGATAAATTCAACCGTACCTGCGCCCATGTAGTCAGTCGCATCACCAAGTGCACGAGTGTATTCCATCACGCGCTGCTTAAGCTCATCAGGCAACATAGTTGAGCCAGACTCTTCAACCACTTTCTGGTTGTTACGCTGCACAGAACAGTCACGTAGACCCAGTACTTTAGTGTTACCAAACTGGTCACGTAGCAACTGAACTTCGATGTGACGCAGTGAAGTTACATACTTCTCTAGGTAAAGGTCGCCATTACCAAATGCTGCTGCCGCTTCGGTAGAAGTCTTTTGGAATAACGAGATCATGTCGCCAGGACGTTCAACAACCTGAATGCCCTTACCGCCACCACCTTGTACCGCTTTAAGTAATACAGGGTAGCCGATTTCGCTCGCAACGTTTACCGCTTGCTCTGCGTTATTCAAAATACCGTGGCTACCTGGAACTACTGGTACGTTTTGCGCTTGCGAAGTCTTAATCGCGTTCGACTTGTTACCCATAGTGGTCATGCTGTGCACACTTGGGCCAACGAAGTTAACGCCATTGTTTACACAAAGTGCTGCAAACTGTGGGCTTTCAGATAGGAAGCCAATACCTGGGTGCAATGCATCAACGTTTTCATATTCAGCCACTTTCAGCACTGAGTATGCATTTAGGTAACTTTCATCAGAGGTGTTACCACCGATACAAACTAGCTTATCGTCACCTTTAAGCATGTCTGCTGGCACTGAAGTCATATCAGGATCTGATGCTACCAGTACCACATTGATGTTGTTGTCGTGCGCCTTGCGGATAAGCTTAACCGCTGTACAACCACGAGCGTGAACCAGTACTTTTTCAATTGGCTTCATTAGCTGACGCGGATCGTCCTGAACAATTTCTTCTTCAGTAATCAGTCTTTCAGGGACTAGAGTCGATACAGCACTACCAATCACATCCACAATTTTAGCTGTTGGTTTAGGCATTAACGGGTCAATGCTTTGTAGCTGTGCATCAATCGTGTCGCTGAATGGATTAGTCACCAATGCATCCATCGCGCCCGGTACTTTAGACAAGTAGTTAGACAAGGTAGAGGTTGATGGCAAGTACGCAGGTACAACCATTTGGCCAGCAAATGGCATGTTTGTGCCAGATAGATAGTAAGTTTGTACTAATGGGTGAGTTACAAAACTCGCCTGTGCACCACCAGTACAGTCACCGTAACCAAACATTAATACTGGCAATTCGTTATCACGAATAAAACGAGTAATACGGTCGTTCACGACAGCCATTGAGAATAGTGCCGCAGCACCTTCTTTTGTCTGCATACCACCAGAGCTAATGAAACAGATAACCGGTAGTTTACGCTTAGCACATTCGATCAATAGTGCGCTGAATTTCTCAGCTGCCGCCATATCAAATGCACCCGCTTGGAATGCTGTGTTTGATACCGCTACACCAACACGCATTGCTTGACCATTATGATCAAAATCAGCAAGACCAGTGATTAAACCACATGGGCGAATACCCTTGTCTAGCGCATCTTCAATTGATAAACGGAAACCAGGGAAGTTAAGCAAATTAGCTGAAATCTTGTCGCCGTTGATCTCTTCAAACTCAGTGAAGAACTTTGCAACAATCGCGTCCCAACCCATTTTGCCTGCGCGCTTTTCATCGCGAAGCACTTTTTGGATAAGCAAATCTTGATAACCCATGGTCAGACGGTTCCAGAAGTCTTTACGACGACCGATACGTACAGGGTTAATCGCGCCAGTGTATTCACCGCTTTCTTCTTCACTGTCAAAGTACTCAGGCAATAGACGCTCGAAGAAGTAAGTTAGGATAACGAATAAACTGTCGTTTAATTGTGGGAAACCAACACTTTTCCACTGCTCAGTACGAGTCAGCAGCTCAGCGCGGTTTGACTGAGTCATAAAGTACTTCAGCCACTTGTAGAACTTGTTTTTATCGTTAGCTACGTCTTGGGTTGATAATGCGCGGTCAATTGACTCATGCAATAGGTTATCAACTGAGTTACGTGACAAGCTCTTAGACATCATAGCTTCTTTAGCGATTGACGCTAAGTTACCGACTACGTTGTCGTAAAGTGCGTTGAAAACAAGAATGTTATGACACTGCCAAATAAAGTCTTCACGTAGCTCGTCGTGAATGATCACGTCAAGTACCGTCAGTTTGTTTAGCTCAGGCCAATCAGCTTGAGTCACTTCTGATGGAAGCGTTTCTAGGTAGTTGATTAGACCTTTAAAGTTGTTTTCTGCGTTACCTTTCCAGCGGTGGTATAGCGACCAGCTGATGTTAAAGATAAGTGCTTTACGTGCTTTCTTATAGTTCTCTTTTGGCTCACCCAAAATCAAACGCGTTAGCATGTTTCGCTCAGTCGATACATCATCACGCTTAGCGATGAAGTTACCCCAAAGCTTGTTTAGGTCTTCGTCGTAAACCAATTTATCAGGGCTTGATAACCAAGATTGGAATACACGATCTTGCTCTTGCTGGATACGTGCTAGCAAGTCACCTTCAGGTACGCTGACCTTGGATAGACGACCATACTGCTCTTGCGAGATAGAATGGATACGACTACGTAGCGTTAGGTAACGTAAGTAGCGGTATGTGCTACCAAATAGGTTCAAGTGCATAGTTGGGTTGTTAGCAACCGCAAGCTCTGCATTTAACTCTAACGCTTCAAGATTCTTAGATGGGCTAAGGAAACGCGCCAAACTGCGGTCATAATGCTCACGTAAATCTTCTGATTCACGAACAAAGTTAACCGCCGCTTTTTCTACGGCTTCAATGCTGCTGATAATCGCACGGCGCAGATTGTGCTGACGCTCATCTTTATCTGATGGTGAGAAATCAACAATACCGTCAATGCAACCTGAGGTATAAAGTTCTTCAGGTGATACACCCACTGATTTAGCACATTCCTGCCAAGACAAGTTGTACTTACGCGCGATGCTTTGCAAACCTTGTGGCTGAATGGTGTTAAAAATACCATCACGTAGCGACAATAAAATGTTCGCAGCAGCAAGTGGAATAGCGCCACCAGAGTAACCCGCACCGATAACGATACCTACAGTTGGTACGTCAACGTTCGCGCTCTCGGCAATCGCTTTAGAAATTGAGTGTGCTTGGTTCTGGCTGTTTGCCACTTCACCCGCATCGGCACCAGGAGTGTCGATAAGGTAAACGATAGGCATAGACAATTCAGCAAAATGACGAATCGCTTTACAGCATGCAATGTGATGCTCAGGCATCCATGCACCGTTAGCTGTAGTACGCTCTTGCGCGACAAAACCGATACGGCGAGTACGAGATCCAAAATTCAGTTCGATCTCTGCACTATAAAAAGGGCCAATATGGGTTTCGGTAACAAGCTTACCTTTTAAGTCCGCGATGATGCGCTTGGCACCTGGGCGGTTCTTATCTTGAGTGGGTTGAATCACCTTAGTGACATAACCGTCGACGTCTAGCTGCGCCAAATCTTTTAGGTTGGCTTGAATCGCATCGTCGTCTAAAAGACCTTTAACTTCATCAGAAAGCGACTGCTTACTGTGTTCAGGGAACAGTGAAAAGTCTTTTGCCAACTGCTCTGCTTTTAGAAAAAGCGGATCGGCAGTTTGCACTTGAGTCATGTTAGCGGGCTGATTTTTGCTGGTCATCGAAAGATCCTCTGCTTTTAGCCTCTGAAATTTTTAGCCCGTAAATATAACTTTGTTATCCTGTCAATTGCTATTAAACTGCGCTAGACGCTTTGTTCCATATTTGAGACAGTGGAGATAACATGCCAGATTTAAACGGTATGATGCTCTTTGCGGCGGTAGTTAGAGCCAAAGGTTTCTCTCAAGCTGCCCGTGAAATAGGCATGCCTAAATCAACCATAAGTCGTAAAGTTGCCCAGCTAGAAGAACAGCTTGGCGTGCGACTTTTGCAACGAGATACCCGTAACCTTAGCTTGACTCAAGTCGGCGCGCTATTTTATCAGCACTGCTCCAGTATAAACGATGAGATTGAAGCTGCAAAAGCGACGGTTGAGAATACCCACAATGACGTATCCGGCTTGCTACGTATCGCTATTCCAGTGTCTTTCAGCCAAGAGTTAATCGCTACCCTTTGTAGCGGTTTTCTACGCCTGTATCCCAATGTTGAGCTCGATGTGCAGTTTACCGACAGCGAAGTAGGCTTGGTTGGTGAAGGCTACGACATTGCGATAAAATATGGCCCTTTGCAATCATCAGACTTAGTCGCGCGTTTGTTATTCGAGCGTCAGCCTATTTTGGTTGCCAGCCCCGGATACTTAAAAGTCCACGGCACCCCTGCAACCCCGCAAGACCTAGCTGAACACAGCGGTATTTTGCTTGGTACCTCGCGCTCAGCGCCCATTTGGCCCCTTGGTAAAGGCGCTAGAAAAACCATGGTTAACTTTCAGCGTAAAGTCAGGGTCAACAGTGCGGTCATGGTAAAGCAGTTAGTGATGGATGATTTTGGCATTGCCATGCTATCCAACTCAGTTTGTAAAAATGAGCTAGCTAGCGGCTCGCTAGTGCCTATTTTACAAGAGTGGCCGATGGAAGCTTTTAAGGTTTATGGTGTTTACTCTAGCCGTCGTCAATTAGCGACTAACATCAGCGTGTTTCTAGACTTCTTCCATAAACGCTTTACTAGCCAAGAGTCGTTACAGTCACTAATGATGTAAACCTGCTGATGTAAATCTGCTTATATAAACCTGCTTATGTAAAAAAGCGCCTATCAAGGCGCTTAATTTATATGGTCAATCCATACAGCTTTAGCCGATTAAAAACGATAAGGGAAGCGTAAGCTGATCTGATAATCGGGCGAATCTTCCGTTAAACCAGCACCGATACTGGTGACCATAGAAAAGTTTTCAGTTAACGCGAGCGTTGCACCTAAACCTAGATTAGCCGTGTTAGTATCAGTACGTGCAATATCTTGCCATTGCCCGCCTAATGGCTTTTGGCGGGTTTTAGTAAAGAAACGCTGATTAAAGCTCATGCCGATACTCATTCGCTCTGACACGGCAAACGCTAACCCCAAGCTGTAATCAATATAGTCGCCTAAGTCGATTTCTCCTGGAGATAATCCTGGAAGGCCCGATAAATCACCATATTCTTCCGAAAGAAAAGTACCGTAATTTAGGTTAAAAAATACAATTGCTGGGTCATAGGTTTTCGCTAAGCTAAAGCCGGTTGAAATGCCCCAAACACCTGCGCCCGTGGCGATTTGATCTGGATAAGTTAAATTACCCGACTCGGATGACTCTAAATTAATACCAAAAGGGTCCTCGCCAGTAGGCATTCGCACTCTTACGTTCCACACCCAATCAGGCCAACCGTCACCTTCTGTCATTATTCGATAGTAAGCAGCAACACTCATGTCACCAATTTGCGCGCCTTCTACATCTGCCGACTCATAAAGCTGACTCGAATTACCTTCACCAACAGACTCGTATTTGTTCATGCGATAGACAAATGGCATTGCCATTTCAAATTGCCAACTGTCGTTTAAGGTATAACGCGTGGTGAGATCCAGCTGTACTGTATTAGAGCGAATTCTATCTAAATTTAGGTTACCGAGAAAAATCGCATCCAAGGCTAAAAAACCACGTAACACTAAATCCTTACGCCCGTAGTAGCTGTAGGTTAAAGAGGGCTCGATAGTCAGTTTACGGTCAAATACATTGTGCGCTTCTTGCAACACATCTTCTGTACTGCGTGAACGTTCAGGCTCTTTCTTTACACTTGGCTGTGCTGCTGTCTGAGCTGATGCATTAGAACTAGCAATTTTAGTTGATTGTTGAGGCGCTCTTTCAATTGATTGTTGCTGGGACTGACTTGCTTGTGGTTGCTTGGCGACCGTGGTTACAGCAGTACCTTGCTTAAGTTGAGCTTCTTTAGATAGCACCTTTTGCGCCATTTGGTTAATGGCTCGTTGCTGCATCTGCAATTGTTGATTAAGTAAAATAAGCTGCTTTTTTAATAATTGCAGCTCTTCCGCTTCTGTCATAGTTGCTTTAGGTTTTTGTGCAGCATCCGCCCCAAAACTTGAAAATGGCATACACGAAATTGACACTAGCAAAGCGACTTTAGTCCATGAAAAATCCATTTATTTATCCTTAATTATGCTTTCAAAAACTATAGTCCATTACCAATAATGTCGCGTACCTGCATACCTAATATTTGTCTTTGCTTTATGCCAAGATCAATACCGTTATAACGGATCAAAGAGTGATTACTAACTTGATGGAACGCACCATCGACTCGAATAGACTGAATGAGTTGACCATTACCACCTTGAGAAGCCACCCCTTGAGAAAAAGAGGCTGATGACATTGCAACTTCATAGCCAAGTTGGCCACTTGCTGTAGAATAGACAACATCACCACGACTATTCACCAATGTTTGCCCAAACACCACTTCGACCCCATTTGTCAAAGGGGTTAGGTTACCTTGCTCAAAGTCAAATTGATTATTAACATGGTTAAAGTCACCCGCGATTTGAATTGATTGCTGTAAACCTCGCTGCTGACCAGATGCCGATAAATTAATGTTATCATTGGCGAGTAAAACATCATCCGCGACAGTGATACGCATAGCGGGTCCGCTATTCGCGTTCGCCAACTCTACTTGCATATGTACCTGCTGCGACACACCTTGCTCATTGATATAATGGGTTTGCATGTGTAGGCCAAAATAGAAATCTTGACCATTTTCGGTATATTTACCTCTTAACTCTGCCAATTCACCATCCAACAACGGCTCTTTTCCTTTAAAAACATCTAAAGGAGCGTCTGCGGCAAAAACTGAATTAACTAATAATATCCCTGTTACTAAGCAAAATTTCATTTTGCCTCCTAGAGCATGTCTGCATACTCAAAACCGAACTCCAATAGTTCAGCATCAGACAAGGGTTGCATCGGACTCAGCATGTTGTAGGTTAATTGTGCTCGAGGATAAAGTAGTGGGTTGTCTTTGATGTATTGATTACCAATAACTACAAACACAATACCGTTCCACTTATCGGTAAATTCATCATAACTTAATATACGATTACCAAGAGCAGGATCACCAAGGTAAACCTGATGTTCAGAAAATCTTCTCATTACAACAAAATGGCTATAACCACCATCGTTTAATAATACGATTGCAGGTATTTTTAACTGCTGAAGTTCTTCGACTCCAACTCGGTATCCCCGTCCTCGCATGCTTTGTGAATTCAAATAGCGTTTCATATCCAGCAAAGAAAACCCTTGTTGCTGAACCACTTCTACATCAGACACTTTTAACATGCCCAAAAGCACCTGTTCTTCGGTTATTGATTCATTGCCATAACCATATTTAAGAATGCTCGCCAAACTCGCCGCACCGCAGGAAAAGTCTGTTTTTTGTTGCACTACAAACTCAAACTTTCGCTCTCTAATACTTTGGATATTTTTACTGTAATTGCCCATTCCCGGGATCATTCCAGTTAGCATCATGTCAGCAGCAGTTACTTGCGAAGATAGCAAAGTCATTACGAAAATAAGCTGATATTTCATAAATAACGTCCTTGTATGTAATAGCCTGAGCAAAGCCCAGGCCATTATTCACACTAAGTTAATAGTATTAATTAAGGAGCTTCTGAAACGATGGCTCCACCTGTCATACTCGTTAGTGATAGGTTGTTTGATTGCAAATTACCGTGTCCCGATGCCATGTTCACGCCAATGTTACCCGACGCACCGTTAAATGCATTACCCGCTAAGGTTGCTGTATTGCTGGTGCCTTGCATAACTTGCATGTATGGAAGCTCAATAGATAATTCAACATCTAGATCTAGCTCGCCGACCTCATCAAACGCCATTTCACCTCCACTTGGATTGTTGCCATCAAAATCTAAGTGACCGACTAAAGTCGCGTCATCACCATTAGCGTGCTCACCATCGTCCATCCAAATTTCTGGATAGAAATCCTCTTGCAATGTGCTAGTCCCTGTATAATCGCCGGTACTCGTCACTGATGCAGAAGCGGTAAAGGTTTCATCTGATGCACCTACAGCGCTGGTATTCCAAATACCGTTATGAGCCGATACTTGGTTATTAGAAACACTCGCTTCACCAAGTCGACCTTGAAAAGCTGAAGCGGCCATATTATTAGCCTGAACATTGTTACCGCCTGCCGCGATATTCACGCCGATATTACCTGAGGCGCCTTTGAAAGCATCACCATCAATGGTTGCGGTATTAGTTGAAGCGTAATTATCCGTTCCAGTAAATGTGCCTCGCTGAGAACTAAAAATTTCCGCATCACCAGAACCAAAAGCAAAACTGGCATCAATAGACGCTAAGGCTGCAGAGTTACCTTGTACATTAAAGTCACCAGCAGCTTGGTTAACGCCTATATTACCGCTGGCATTACCAAAGGCGGCATCACCGATAGAGGCATCATTTTCCAAATAATCATTGCCAATTAAGTTACCGCCAGACGCCTGAACATTATCGACCACAGCCATGCCCAAACCGTCAGCTCGAATATTGCCATCAATTTTGACTGTTCCTTTGTATTCAAGATCTTTTTTAACGTTGACCTCTTTCGTTAGCGATACACTACTGTCTGATTCTGAGTTTGAAGTTGAATCATTATTACCACCAGCAAAAGCAGGAGCACTAATTGCCGCACCGATACACATTACTAGGGTTAATTTTTTCATTTCCATTTTCATATCTCCATTTTGAGCAATTTAATTCCCACTAGGTAACTGCAGCGAGAACTGATTTATGGCGCTGTTACCATCGCCAGAAACTTGGTTGATCTGAACTATGCCTTGAGCATTTTCAAAGCTGTCTGGAGCAATAACGGCGTGGTTTGTATCGTTACGTTCAAGAGGCAAAGCGGTAGGGCTTACTATGTTATTAAGTGCGCTATCATCAAGACCTAAACCAATTACAGATTGCAGAGCAATCGCACCAAGATTAGCCTGTATGTTTCCTTGACCACTCACTTGGTTAACACTAATCAGTCCTTGAGCATTTTCAAAAGCGAGATCTTCAATATGCGTAAGGTTATATGCCGTGTTACTACCTAACTGTTTGAGGTAAGGGTTTTGTTGGTCCGATAAAATGATGACTTGATCAGCAATAGCGTGACTATTGGATTGTAGATTGCGATCACCTGCTGCCTGGTTAATTGCGATACGTCCACTGTTGTTGCTAAAAGACTTTGTGCCTACGGTCGCATGATTATCAACATGTTGGATAAGCTGGCTATCATCGTTGTTTGAGTAAACAACAAATGAAAAACCCGCCAAAGACATGCATAAGCATTTTTGAAAAAAACTTAATTGCATCCAACACCCGATATAAAGTTAAACCGTGCCAACCTTGTAGCAAGTGCTAAGCCAATAATTTTTAGTCTTACAATACATAACGTTAAATAAAACAAAAAAAAATCGGTCTCATTTTTGAGACCGATTTTTTTGTAAATGATTGATTTAACGAGACTCGAACTAAGTTGTCATATTCTCATTATTGAGAAAATAACAAGAGATCTACTCTGTCGCATATATTTCATGCTTATCAATGAGCCTATACAAGGTTGCCCTAGATATTTGTAAGTCATTAGCAACGATATCCATTTTTCCATCATGCTTTTGAATCGCAGAGACAAGCGCATGCTTCTCAACTTGATTCTTAATTGTTTTTAGCCCCAGAGGAACCAGCGGCTTAGCTTGAATAGGCTCAAGCTCCAAATCTCTAGTTTGAATCAGTCCGTTTTCACACAAGATCACAGCTCTGCGGATCCTATTTATAAGTTCTCTTACATTTCCGGTCCATTCATGTCGCATCATTGCGACACATGCATCTTTACTCAGCTTACAGCTCCCAACATTATATTCTTCGGCATAACGCTCACAAAAATGATTGGCCAACTGAATAATATCTTCTGTACGTTCTCTCAATGGGGGTAATTCAATGGTTATTCCATTTAATCGGTAAAATAGATCTAGCCTAAACTCGCCTCTCTCAATTGCAGCCTCCAAGTTTATATGGGTCGCAGCAACCACGCGGACATCTGAGGTTTGCGCACAGACGCCGCCCACGGTATCAAAAGTGCCCTCTTGCAAGAAGCGTAATAAATTGACTTGCTGGTCTAACGGTAAATCACCCACTTCATCTAAAAAGAGTGTGCCGCCATCAGCTTGAGATATTTTACCTTTATGGCAATTAACCGCGCCAGTGAATGCCCCCTTTTCATGGCCAAATAACTCAGATTGAACAACGCCGGAAATAAGCGAACCACAATTGACAGCAATAAAAGGCGCTTTTGAACGCGATGATTGGTTATGAATTTTTCTGGCAATGAGCTCTTTACCTGTACCACTTTCACCACGGATAAGGATAGGGATATTGGTTGGCGCGGCTCTAGCAACATTTTTAGCAAGCATTTGCATTGCACTCGATTGCATCACTGGCGTAACAGCTTTTATAGATGGCGTCTCAACCCCTTGGTTAATGCAGCTGCTATCAGACATGCACTGCTGACGAATGCGAATAACACCCAGTGCATGCCCCATTAAGCGAATAAGTCTATCGATTTCAAACGGTGCAGTATGGTAATCCCAAGCATGTTGTCCAATAATCTTCTGAATTTGTTTACTCTTTAGTTGAGTTCGCTCTATCAGTACTAATAACAAAGTATTTTGATGTCTCTGCCTTACTAGCGACTCAACCCAAGCAAATTGTTCAAGCCCTCTTAAGTCCAAAAATAACAGTTGGCAATCGAAGCTAAACTTAGCTATATCTGAAACGGCACAAAAATCGGCATATATTTCCTTCCTTTTGAGCTGTTCACATAAAAAATCATCATGATTTTTCCCTATGATGCTGATACGTTTCATCATCTACTCCCTAGACTTAAATACCTTAATCAGTCCAAGTGAATGCCAGCCACTATATTTTCAAAGCACAGAAATGCAGCTATATCTCGTCTCCAATTCGAGTGAGTACTTGCAGGCCATCACTTGTGATGATGTAAGACAGTATAGTAACGATCTACCATCTAGGAGCGCCCAAGCCCCAATAAATCTGCGGTCTCAGGGATATTTTAGATACTCTTACAGCGAACATTTTCACTATTGAACAACTTTTCATCACTACTTTTGTAGTGCATACTGGCTTGAATTATTGTTAGAAAATATAAAAAATCGATGATTTGGAAAACTCAAAATCAGCGATAAAAACAACACTTATAATTGCAAAGGATTTAGTAATGGCTTCTCTTAATATGGCATTATTTGCTGTAGCCCTCACAACAGCCACCAACATTCTGCCTGTTTCAGCAAAACTCAATATAGAAGAAAGCCGACTAACAACAGCAACTCAAGCGATCCCAGAGGTTGTTAGTCGTTACCAAGTCTTTGCAACACAATTGGGCGATAAATACAGTCGCCACTCAGATGAACTAAAAGTCACCCAAATGGTGGCTCATCAGGGCCAAAGACTGTGGCAGCAAGCTGTGCGGGATGTTCAATCTGGCCACCTAGATGACCGTTCTTTATATTGGAATCGTTTGGCAATGCGTGAGTTACTGAAAACTCAAAAACCAGGTTTTGCGATTGCCGGCTGGCAACAAGAAATCTTGCTAGATGCAGTAGAGAAGTCATCTCGCGGCTTTAGCGACATCGACTTTAAACAAGATGCAGAAGTAAAAATTCTTCTCACTGGATTCGACCCTTTCTTTCTCGATCGCAATATAGACCAAAGTAATCCATCTGGTCTTGCGGCTCTAGCACTTGATGGTTACCGATTTAAAGTCAATGGCAAACAAGCCCAAATTGAAACCGTGATGATCCCGGTACGTTTTGCTGACTTTGATGAAGGAATGATTGAGTCACTATTTACACCTTTCTATCGTGACAACAGTATTGATATGATTTTTACCGTTAGTATGGGGCGCGATGATTTTGATATTGAACGTTTTCCAGGCTTAAACCGCAGCGCAGCGGCACCTGATAACCTTAATGTGTTGACTGGTGCCAATAAACAAAAGCCGATTGCGCCAAAGTTCAATGGAGGCATACTCAATGGCCCTGAATTTGTTGAGTTTTCATTACCTATTAAAGCGATGCAAACTGTAAAAGGACCTTGGAAAGTTAATGATAATCACACCGTATCAACCTTAAAAGGCGGTGAGTTTCAAGCGACATCATTGGCGCAGCTGCAAAACGCAATATCAGTTGAAGGTTCTGGCGGTGGTTATTTATCAAATGAAATTTCTTACCGAGCTATTTTACTCCAACAACAGTTCAATAGTCAGATCCCCGTTGGTCATATTCATACACCACGTATTAGCGCTTATGATGTAAAAGTTGAAGCTGATATCGTCAATCAAGTCAAAGGGATGGTTAAAGCAGCAGCGGCAACCTTGTAGCCACAGCGGCGATTACAAGTTCATTTAACCCTGTTTATGATAGTGGGCCAGCAGTACAACGCTGGCCTGAATATTCAGCCTCAGTTAAAATACCTCAATTAGATTAGCTCCGCATTTGCAGTCCCATTTGAGAAACCGCCGCCATGCTTAAAATTCGCAATCCATTTAAGTCAGTTATCAAGACTAAACAGGCGGTAAATAACGCTCCAGCTAGCCACTTTAGCGACCCACTACAGCAACAAATCGCAGAACAAGTTGAGCATTGCTACCAAGTCGCAGAGACGTATCTAGGGCAAACCTTTCCACGACCAGAAATAAGCTTTGCACTACGCGGAAAAAGCGCAGGTACAGCACATCTGCAACTCAATAAACTGCGTTTTAATGCGGCGCTACTTCAAGATAATCTTCAAGCATTTTTAAATGATGTCGTTCCCCATGAGATCAGCCACTTATTAGCATCGCAGCTTTATGGCAGAGTAAAACCTCATGGACGAGAATGGCAAAGCATTATGTTGAGCGTGTTTAAGGTTTCCCCGCGCACTACTCATAGTTTCGATACTCGCGCCGTGGAGGGCAAAACTTTCGAGTATTTCTGCCAATGCGGTCCTATAGAGCTTAGTATTCGCCGTCATAACAAGGTGCTGCGCGGTGAAACCCAATATCGTTGTCGAAAGTGTGGTAGTACGCTGCAATCAAGCTAATTTAATCAAATCCTTGCTTAAGCTTGCCGGTATTCAGCGCATTCGTTTTAATGTGCTCCTATTGAAACCAATACGACAAGTTAAAATATTTTCCACATAACCTACTTACAATGAGCACATAGTGCATCATGCATAGTTAGCAATTAGCCACAGACTTTCTGCTGAAAAGACCTTTATAAGCCACTTACAGTACTTTTGTTGTGGTTGGCAAGCATCTCTATCATTGCGACAAACCGCCCCCTCACTTACAATCCCCGCAAACGAACATACGTTTCGTAATTGCGATATTTTTAGGGATTTTTTAGATGTCATTTATTAAAGTGCTCACAGTAGCACTCGGCCTTTTGTGGCTGTTACCTCAAACAACTTATGCTTCCAACGGTCATGCAAAAAGCTTCAATCAAGCAAAAAAAAATGTTCGTAAGATCTATCTCAACCATCTGCCACAAACCAGCTTTTATTGTGGTTGTGATATCACTGTGAAAGGTAAGAAGTGGATCCCCGAACTTAATACTTGCGGCTATGAAATACGTAAGCAAAAAGTGCGTGCATCACGCATAGAATGGGAACATGTTGTACCTGCGTGGGAGTTTGGCCACCAGCTATTATGTTGGCAAGAAGGTGGGCGCAAAAATTGCGGTCGTAAAGACCGCACCTTTAAAAAGATGGAATCCGATCTGCACAACTTAGTACCGGCTATTGGGGAAGTTAACGGTGATCGCAGTAACTATCGTTTTAGTCAATGGAACGCTAAGCCGAATCAATATGGTCAATGCCAAGTTAGCGTAGATTTTAAAGGCCGCAAAGTACAACCACCAGCGCAAACTCGTGGCCAAATTGCACGCACTTATTTTTATATGCAAAAAACCTATGGTTTGAAAATATCCGGCAGCCAATTAAAGTTATTTAAAGCATGGGATAAAACCTACCCAGTTGATACTATTGAATGTCGACGTGATAGCGAAATAGCTAAAGTGCAAGGCAACCATAATGAGTTTGTACAAGCTCAATGCCAAGGCTTAACCGACTCCAAAACATACGCAGAATAAGGCGAGCAACATCATGAGAGTGCCAAGAATCTATCAACAATCAACATTAGTTGTCGGCCAATCGGTCGCATTAGATGATGAAGCCGCAGGTCATGTTGGCCGCGTATTAAGAATGTCTTCAGGTGAGCAGGTTAGCTTGTTCAATGGTGACGGTCATGACTATCTTGCTGAAATTATTAGTGCCAGTAAGAAAAACGTCGAAGTTAAGGTCCTCTCTAGTGAGGAAAATAATAGTGAATCACCGCTTAACTTACATTTAGGCCAAGTCATTTCTCGCGGCGACAGAATGGATTTCACCATCCAAAAATCGGTTGAGCTCGGTGTGAATACGATTACACCATTGTTTTCTGAGCGCTGTGGCGTCAAGTTAACAGGTGAGCGTTTAGAGAAAAAAATTCAGCAGTGGCAAAAGATTGTCATTAGCGCCTGTGAGCAGTCTGGCCGCAGTGTGGTGCCTGTTATCCGCCCTGCTATGCAGTTAGCTGACTGGTGTGCAGAGCCTTCAGATGCCGTTAAGCTTAACTTACATCCGCGAGCATCCCACGGCGTTAACGGCTTAACGCTACCAAATAATCGCGTTAGATTAGTAATTGGTCCTGAAGGCGGACTATCTGCGCCTGAAATCGTCATGACAGAAGAGCACCAATTTACCGATGTATTGCTTGGCCCACGAGTACTGCGCACCGAAACCGCAGCACTGACCACCATTAGCGCATTGCAGCTAAAGTTTGGTGATATCGGCTAAAACCGTTATATGGCAAACACAGCCAGATAGAAGATTTATTAGTAGCACGCTAGAAAACGGGGGCTGATGCCCCCATATTTATCGTTGAAACGAATATAAGATAAGGAAACCGCTCCATGATCAAACTCGGCATCGTGATGGATCCCATCAGCGACATTAATATCAAAAAAGATTCTAGCTTTGCCATGTTAATGGCAGCGCAGTCTCGTGGTTATCAGCTGTTCTACATGGAGATGAACGATCTGGCGATGGTTAACGGCCAAGCAATGGCAACCATGCGCGCATTAACCGTTAAGAATGATCCACTCGAGTGGTACCAATTAGAAGAAGCAGTCGATACTCCGCTTGCTGACTTAGACGTGATCTTAATGCGTAAAGATCCGCCGTTCGACACTGAATTTGTTTATTCAACCTACATGCTTGAGCGCGCTGAAGAGCAAGGCGTGTTAATTGTAAACAAGCCACAAAGTCTGCGTGACGCGAACGAGAAACTGTTTACCGCTTGGTTCTCTGAATTTACCCCCGAAACTATTGTTACTCGTGACGAACAGCGTATTCGCGCTTTCCATCAAGCTAAAGGTGATATTATTCTTAAACCGCTCGATGGCATGGGTGGCAGCTCTATTTTCAGAGTGAAAAAAGACGATCCTAACCTAGGGGTTATCATCGAAACTTTAACCGCTGAAGGTTCACAATATGCGATGGCGCAGGCATTTATCCCTGATATCACTGCCGGTGACAAACGTATCTTAGTGGTTGATGGTGAGCCTGTGCCTTACTCACTTGCCCGTATTCCACAAAAAGGTGAAACCCGTGGCAACTTAGCCGCTGGTGGTCGTGGTGTAGCTCAGCCGCTATCAGAGTCTGACTGGCACATTGCCCGTACTATTGGCCCAGAGCTTAAAAAGCGTGGTCTTATCTTTGTAGGTCTAGATGTTATTGGTGACAAGCTGACCGAAATCAACGTGACGAGCCCAACTTGTATTAAAGAGATTGAAGCGGCATTTGATGTCGACATTACAGGCATGCTAATGGATGCCATAGAAGCACGAATTAACAAAACTGCTTAGCCAAAGGATTCGGCATGAACTTGAGAAAAACATGCACATGGGCCATTAGTGCCCTTGTTCTGTTACCACTATTTGCATCGGCCAATATCGATATTCATGAGGCACCATCGCGCCCAAAAAACATGATTATCATGGTGGGGGATGGTATGGGCCCTGCGTATACCAGTGCTTATCGCTATTACCAAAACAACCCAGACACAGAAGAGATTGAGCAAACAGTATTTGACCGCTTGTTAGTGGGTATGGCGTCAACTTACCCTGCAAGACAAAGTGGCTATGTAACAGACTCGGCAGCATCTGCAACCGCATTAGCGACCGGCGTTAAAAGCTACAACGGTGCTATTAGTGTCGATGTAAATAAGCGCCCGCTCACTAGCATTATGCAGATGGCAAAAGCTCGTGGCATGGCAATTGGCGTTGCCGTCACCTCTCAAGTTAATCATGCCACGCCAGCGGCTTTTCTCGCGCATAATGAAAGTCGTCGTAACTACGATGAAATAGCCCAAAGCTACTTAAGCTCTGATGCTGATGTAATTCTAGGTGGTGGCCAAAAGTACTTCTCTGAAGATCTTCTTGCACAATTTAAAGCTAAAGGTTATCAGCACATTGACGACTTTAGCCAACTAGAAAACCTTAACCAAGGTAAAGTACTCGGCTTGTTTGCCGATGTGCAACTTCCTTGGGTTATCGACCAACAAGATTCTACTCAACTCAGTCTATTAACCCAAAAAGCACTCGATTTATTATCGCAAAATGATAAAGGCTTCGTGCTGTTGGTCGAGGGCAGCTTAATTGACTGGGCCGGTCACAACAATGACATCGCAACAGCTATGAGCGAAATGCATGGTTTTGCAAATGCTATTGAAGTGGTTGAGCAATTTGTGCGCGCGAATCCTGATACCTTAATGGTTGTTACAGCTGACCATAATACCGGTGGATTATCGATTGGTGCTAATGGCGAATACGCTTGGGACACTGCTTTGCTGCAAGGCATTAAAGCCAGTCCCGCAAGCATTGCCGAACAAGCCATTGCCATAGATAACTGGCAAACTCAGCTTAAACAAACCTTAGGGTTTGAGGTCAACAAGGATGAGTTACAACGCCTTAGTAATGCTCGCATGCAGGGCAAAGCAGCTTTTGAAACAAGCTTAAAGCAAGTTATTGATAGCCGCAGCTTTACCGGCTGGACTACCAGTGGCCATACTGGTGGAGACGTACAAGTCTTTGCCGCTGGTCCGGCCGCAGACCTATTTAAGGGTAATCAAGATAATACCGATATTGCTGAAAAAATGATGAGTTTATTGCCACGAGTTAAATAAACTTAGATTGATAGCAACATCAAAAGGTCGCTAAACTTAGCGGCCTTTTTTATTTCTGTTGCGCCCCTCTTCCAACTCGCATTCCAAGGTTGTTACGGTATAATTACCTACAATTGAACTCCGACCTTGAAAACTCATGCTAACCAACGCTTCGCAAGTCCTTCTTAGAAATAGTGAATTAGTCAAAGACCACTCAGTATTGGTCATTAACTATGAAAGCGATCACCTACCAAAAGAGCTACTCAGCACTGCAAGTCGTGTTTGCGGGTTAGCATTAGATTACCATCACCACTTGATGATGCAGCCTTATGCTGCTGCAAATCTAACACTGCATTTTGGTCACCAGCTTCCTAATGAAGATATCTTCGACAGTGTGATTGTTTATTTTCCAAAGGCTAAAGCGCTTGCACCATACCTATTTAATTTAGCTGCAAAGCATTTAAAACCACAAGGTCAGTTAATAGTGGTTGGTGAAAACAAGGGCGGCATAAAATCACTACCGAAACAGCTACCTAGCTATTTTGACAAGCCATTTAAAGCCGACAATGCCCGTCACTGTATCGTATTTTTGAGCGAACTAAATGCAGATGCGCCAAAGTTAACTCTAACCGATTGGCAGAGTAAATATCAGCTAGAGACCCCACAAGGGCAAATTACCATCTGTAATTTAGTCGGTGTATTTAGCGAGAAAAAACTCGATGAAGGTACGCAACTATTACTTGAGAACCTGCCAAAAATGAAAGGTAAGGTGCTTGATTTCGGTTGTGGTGCAGGTGTGATTGCAGCGGCACTACTCAAAGTACAACCTGAGCTGAAAATAGACTGCGTCGATATTAATGCAATGGCACTAGCGTCATGCCAATTAACATTAGCAGCAAACGGCTTTGATGCAAAAGTATTTGCATCAGACGGCCTAGCGCAAACCAATAATCGCTACGATGGTATTATCTCAAACCCGCCATTCCATGATGGCCTTGCCAGCACAACTCAAATCGTCAATAGCTTCGTCAAAGATGGCGCTAACAACTTAACCACTGGTGGCTTATTCCATATCGTTGCCAACCGTCACTTGCCTTATTCAGATATCATTGCTGAAAATTTCGGAACAGTTAATGTTGCTGCAGAAAACAACAAATACAAGATTTACTCTAACGTAAAACCTTAACTCGCCATCATTACGACCAACAAGCCCAGAGTGCTCCTAGATGACACTCTAGGCTTGAAATATTTGGTTAATCATTTGATTCACACTATTTGCCTCTGCTACTTTTTTCCCCATCTTTTCTATGGTTATATTCTCTCATCACTTTGCATAACGCTGCAGCTTACTCGTCATTTAGAGGTTTTAAAATTGACTAAAACCTGTACGATAAGTTGGTATAAAACAACGATAAAAAAACAGATAGCACGGCAATAAACGGACTAAGCATTGCTACATTAAGCCTAAAGCAGGAATGGATTTTTAGCTGTATATTCGCCCAATACTATAGAACTACTTTAGCCAGAAAGCTCAATTAGACACGGTAATAACTATTAGAAAATAACCGCGCAATCAATCAAATTGATAGGGATTTTTATGCTTCATCCAGAGCTCATAGAATTAAGCCAAGATCAGCAAAAAGCCGAATTAAAAATCGTCCCCAGTACCCACGGGCCGATCAGTGAAAACGATCTACTGCAGCTATTGGGCTTACCAGGATTTTCTAGCCTTTGCCCATCACAGAGCCAAATATCTCAAGCCGTTATAAAGGTGAACCAACTACACCCTCAAGATAAAGGTAATGTTGAACTATTTTTTGAAATTGCTGATAGACGCGATGCAAGCATTAGCTTTGAAGTCTCAGACGATAAAATGCAGGCCACTATGATGCTTACGGCAGCTTATGGCGGTAAAAGTCTCGATATTAAAGACATACTCAAAAACTTAAAACTACAACGAATAAGCATGGGGCTGAGTAAGCCTAAAATAGATAGCCTACTTACCGAGTTTTCACAACTCGCACCTGGAGCAAGCTGCTATGGCACCATAGCCAGAGGTCGCCCCCCCGTAAATGGTGTAGCAGCGCAATTAAGCCGTAAAGTATCCCTAGCCAGAGAGCGCTTGTTGCAGCCACAGAAAAATAGTGATGGCAGTGTTGATATGCGTAACCTTGGTGCCATGATAATGGTAAAGCCAGGTAATTTGCTGATCGAGAAAACCCCTGCAACATCAGGTGTAAATGGCTACAACGTTTATGGCGAAAACATTATCGCTAAGCCAGGTAAAGACCTAAGGTTGATTGTGGGTAACGGCACAGAGCTTAACCCTAATAATCCGAATCAACTACTTGCCAGCGTTGCAGGGCAACCCGTCGAAGCGAAGTCAGGCATGCAAGTTGATGATGTTTTGCAAATCAAAAATGTCGATGTCAGTTACGGCCATGTTGACTTTAAAGGCAGCATTCTCATTACGGGGGATGTCGGAGAGGGGATGATAGTAAAAAGTAGCGGCGACATTACCGTTATGGGATTTGTAGACTCCGCAACCTTGGAAGCAAAAGGCGATATTACCGTAAGTAAAGGTATCATAGGTCGGCAATTAAAAGATCTCAGCTTATCGACAAAGCTTACCGCCCAAGGGCAGATTAGCGCTCAGTTTGTGCAGTACTCTAATTTAAACGCGCAAGGTAATATCCTTGTGACTAAACAGCTATTACATAGCCATACTCATACTAAACAACAACTTATCGTTAGCGATGCAACAGGGCGTCGTGGTGACCTTGTGGGCGGCAAAGCTGAGGCTAATGGTGGTGTGAAAGCCGTAGCCATTGGCGCAACAGCTGACACCAAAACTGAAGTTTACTGCGCGATGGAGCTTAGTGACCTTAAGCAGCAACTTAAACAACTCGATCACAGCATTAAGTCCATGGTTGTCGCAACACTCAATATTGAAGCGCAGTTAAGAAAGCTGCCGCCAAAAGAGCAATGGCAAGATGACGCGATGATGGTCGAGCAAGTTACAGTGATGCTCGATGAAAAGCGCCGTATGAATGTAATAAGAGCACAAGAAGAGCTTGAATATGACACGCTAAAGCACACCATAGAAAATTACTATAAGCAAAACTGCGTTCATGCTTTAAAGCACGTGTTTTCTAATGTCGAACTGCATATAGGCCCTGCATTTCATCGAACCCAAAGAGAGCACGGCCCTTGTCGTGTTCAAAACGAAAACCAAGAGATAAGTATTAATTACAGCAATTAACGCTTAATAAATATCTAGATAGGAAATTCAAGTCGTATTCGACTTTCCTTAGGCTGGTTATTCACGGCATAATTAGGTCACATTTGTCCTTTGAGTTATGACGTGGAATTATTGAAAATCGATTGCCTTGGAAAACCACTGCGCCTAGAAGGGTCGCTAGCAGGTTGGCAACAACTGTTTTGGGGTGACACTTTAGTCTCTGTTATTCAAGCAAGCCCTGATAATGAAGGTCTTAAAAACCATAACTTTGAATTAGCAACTCAAGGGAGCGCCTCTGTACAAACCGCAGAGGGTGAGCAAGTGCCAACTCAGAGTATAAAGATCACCCTTGAGACCGACCTACAATGGCAGCCCTTTGTCATTGATTATCGTTTGCTTAAAGACGATGAAGTGATCACCAGCGGTCAACGCAACGCCAAAGATATTGAGCGTCAAATCCCAACGACACCTATTACCGAAAAACGCCAATTTAGTCTTGTCGGCCTAGCGTCACTTGGTTTTAAATTACTAAAAAGCGCCAAAGTCATTAAAGTGCTTTTGGCTGGCGCCAGTGTGGCGGCATATTCTTGGTTATTCTCGTTTCAGTTTGCACTTGCTCTTATCGCTTGCCTTGTATTTCACGAATACGGTCATATCCGTGCAATGAAATACTTTGGCATGAAAACCAAAGGTATTTACCTGATCCCATTTATGGGTGGCTTGGCACTCAGCGACGAAAAGATAAATACTCGCTGGCAAGATGTAGTGATCTCAATAATGGGCCCAACTTTTGGCCTGTTGATGTCAATTGCATCATTGATTGCTTATTGGGTAACAGGCAATATTTTCTTTGCTGGTTTAGCAACTTTTAATGCCCTACTCAACCTATTCAATCTACTCCCGATATTGCCACTAGATGGCGGTCATATCTTAAAAAGCATCAGCTTTTCAATGAACAGTATGATGGGCTTGGTGGCCTGTATTCTTGGTGCTGCGGTTGGGGTTTATATCAGTTATTCATTAGGGTTAGCCTTACTAGGCTTTTTACTACTGATTGGTAGCGCTGAGATTGTATTTGAGTGGAAAACGCGTCACCAAAGCCATCTATTGCCACTTGATAGATATGGACAGATTTTTTCTGCAGTTTGGTACTTCTTAACCGTTGGCGCACTAGTGGGCATTATCTGGTACTTTGCGGCAAGTGGTGATGAAATGCTGGCACTACCACTTGAGATCTTGAAAAGCTAAAAACATCTCATTTAATGACTCGAGCCCATAAAGCGCCTTTGTAGGCTCGAGCAATAACGTAAACGAACACGTTAACCATTACTCACACACGAAACGTAACAATGGCGCTCATCATTATCACTGTCGCAACTCGCGTTAAAAAGTAATACCGAACAATGCGCCCCAGTGTTAGAGACCGTCGATGACCAAAGAGCATTGGCACCTATCGGCCAACTTCTATCTGGATTTCTTGTTAACCATACGTGTAATTCATGTAGCTCTGTAGAGGTTGGTAAGCGCTTGCCTAGCTTTTTAGCCAAACAATTAGCACTACTAAAGCTCAAATCAGCATAACCTTGCCACTCTTCTGACTCGACTTCAAATTGCTCAGCAAGTGCTTTAGATATTAGGGGAGAAAAGCGTAACTTAGTCCCCCAGCTAGTTTTAAACGTGATCTCATTCATAGCCTTACCTCTACCCTTTCTTATGAATCAAAAACACAAGACACAAACCCGTAGTAGTCATCATTCACACTATAAGACTTGCCATTTTTTAAACGTACAGAGTAATGTTCGCCATCAGTAATACTGGTAGAAGAGCGATATATATTATGAGGCGGCCACTCATGGTTAACTTGTTGATTAATCCATAGGTGAAGCTCAAATAATTCAGCGGATGTAGGCAAACGCATAGCACACTTCTGCGCTAGTTGTGTGGCTGCACTATGATCTAAATCTGCGTAACCTTGCCATTCTTGGCACTCAATCCCTAACGAACGCACAGCGTTAACTGTCATCGGTGGCGTAAAAGTTAACAATGCACCCCAACTGGTTATAAAACTAATATTATTCATATCAACCTACTTATTATTAACCGCAATAGCGTCTAAATTAGTCACGGGCAAGGGTTATATAAATACCATATTTGGTAGTCAATAATTAATGCAACAACAGACCTTTATAAAGAAGGTCAGTTAAAAATACAAAAATTAAATTTCAACCAAGACATTTAATAAAAACAACATTAATAAACCAAATAAAACAATGCTGTGAACGAAGTCAACAAAATAGAATAAACACAAGATAGAGAAATTCAAAACGAATTAATTAAAGATACATAATCAAGCTTTAAGTAAATAAGAATAACGGAAATAAATTAGCCACATCATTTCTGAATTTCAGAAATACCAACATTACATCTGTGACTAAATACCTATAGTTTAAATATAAATACCAACAAATGGGTAATTGTGACCACAATCAATTTGTTTCTTTATTCGTTAGTAAATACTCCAAATTAGAAATTGCACCACTAATTAAAATTTTAATTCAATATTACTGAGAGGAAATCAAAATGATTACAAGGAGAGCGCTGCTTGCCAATGGAGCTAAAGTTGCAGTCGGAACTGTATATTGTGGATCATTAGTTAGCTTCCTTACTGGCTGTAGTAGCGATGATGACGATGATAAGACTATTGAGGTTTTACCTGGCGGTTTAATGGTCGTTGATCCTGTGCTATGCGTGGGCTGTAGACGCTGTGAAATAGCTTGTAGCTGGAGCCATGGCAAATCTGCTGTAAGCCCAAATACAGCAAGGATTAAAGTAGCCAAAAACCTCAACTTTGGCCCTCATGGTGTACAAGACAACTACCATCAACAGCGTGGTGAAGAAGGCGATGGTACGGTTGTTCCTGAGACATGCCGACAATGTAATGTGTGCATGTCCGCCTGCCCTCAACAAGCTATTTATATCGATGAAACAACCGGCGCACGCCTTGTTGATGAAGAGCTTTGTATAGGCTGTGGTTACTGCGCAGAAAACTGCCCCCAACAGGTCATTACAATCGATAAGAATACTGAAAAAGCGTTGAAGTGCGATCTTTGCCAAGGAAAACCTAACTGTGCAGAAGTCTGCCCAACAGGTGCAATTAAGTTCTATACATGGGAAGAAGCCATCGCTGAAGTTGAACACCATGAGAAATATTTAAAACTAATTTAATTAATTTTATTTTTATAATTTTATAATTTCATAGGAACTTATATATGAATACCGAATTTGGCGGATGGGCCGGACATGTACTACGTGTAGATCTCACAAACAACATAATTAAAAAGGAACCAACAAGCACCTACCATAACTATATTGGAGGGATGGGGATAGGTTATAAAGTATTATGGGATAATCATAAAGATGGAATAACAGCAACAGATGAAGAAAACAGACTTGTTATTTCAGCAGGACCACTAAGTGGTTCTGGTGCAATATGTTCAGCAAGAACAACTATTACATCAAGAAGCCCTGTAATTAAGAAACACTTAATCACTGATGGTCATTTTGGCGGCCATTTCTCTCCAGAAATGAAATATGCAGGTTATGATGCCATCATTATTGAAGGTAAATCTCCTACTCCTGTTTGGTTAAAAATTGTTGATGACGAAGTTAGCTTAGAACCCGCCAATACATTATGGGGTAAAGGTATGTTCGATACCTTTGCAGCTATAAGTAAAATGATGGGGCAGCAAGCTCAAGTTGCCGCGATTGGCCCTGCAGGCGAGAACCTTGTATCTCAATCAACCATCCAAACTCAAGGCGGCCATTCAGCTGGCGGCCACGGTGCAGTACTCGGATCAAAACAATTAAAAGCGATTGGCATTATAGGTAATGGGGTCGTCGATGTTGTAGCTAACAATGAGCAATTAAGAAAGTTAGACGACCATATTCTCGGTATTATTGGCGCCAACAACCAGGGGGTTGTTCCGCATCAACCGCAAACATGGGCAGAATACAGCTCAAGCATTAGCCGCTGGCGTGGTGGTCCTGGGGTAAAATGGGGAGCCGCAGACAACCCTGTAGATGTGGGTGAAACTCCTTGGGACGATCGTCAAAAAGTTGGTATGCGTACCTCAATGGCTGAAATGTATTTCGGTCGTGAAGAAGCGAATAGAGTATTTAAGCGTCCAGGCGGCTGTCACTCTTGCCCAATCCGCTGCTTCTGTGAGGTCAAAAACCCTAAAATGAAGACAGAATACAAACTGCCCACCGATAATATTTCCAATACTTGTATGGGTTTCCTTGACCCTTGGTATGTTATGGGACTACCTGCCAACTCAGAAAAACGCACAGACATCCAAACAGTAGGCGCGTATTACATGGATAACTATGGCGTCTGGAGTGCATATGGCCAGCTATCCCATATCATGCGCGAATTTATTACCCGCAACTTTTGGCAGCAATTGCTACCGGAAGCTGAGTTTGCAGCGATAAATTGGCAGCAACAGAAAGATCTTGATGCTCATTTCATGGAAGATTTCTATACGCGCCTAGCTTTGGGCACGCAATATAAAGGTTCAAACGTACTAGGTCGGTTCTTAGGCAAAGGCTTACATGAATTTATTAATGAAGAAGGTGAGCTCTATAACATCCAAGATATCCTTGATGGCATAGAAAACCCACGTATGGCTGATCTAGTGTTTAACCTAGAAGGTGACGCAGCCTACGGCCTAACGGGTAAAACTTACAGTGTATTCCTCGATAAAGGCGTAAAAGTCTTTAACCGTTCAATGGTAGGTGGCACCCATCACGCTAGCGAAACAGCAGGGCAAGTAGGAGCATTACTCAATACAGTCTTTAACCGTGATCCTCAGTGCCACTCTCACATCAACCTAGTTAACTGTGGTCTGCCTTACGGCAAGATCTCAGAAGTTGCCGATAAAATGTGGGGCGCAGGTGCTTTTGACCCAGTCAAACACTACAAACCTATGAATATCCCCAAGGCTAAGTTCGCTAAATGGTGTCTAGTAAAAAACGTACTTCATGACTCATTAACCTTGTGTAATTGGATGTTCCCTTTGATCGTCTCACCAGACGTAAAGAAAAACTATCAAGGTGATAGCTCGATTGAGGCGCAAATGTTTAGCCTAGTTACTGGGATCCAAACTAGTGAACAAGAGCTAGATGACAAAGCTGAAGGTATTCTGCAGTTGCACAGAGCACTGTCGGTATTACAAATGCAGGAAATAGATCAGCGTAATAAACATGACGTACTAACTGAGTGGGTTTACGACCTTGATCCGGATAAAGTATTTGGCGATGAAGGAACGATCAAGATGAGCCGAGAGGATATGCAGTTAGGCCTTGACCTATTCTATGCCGAAATGGGCTGGGATCAAGCAACTGGTACACCGACTAGAGCAACTTTAGAGAAATTCAAGCTTGGTTATGTTGCAAACAAATTAGAAAGCCTCGGCTTATTACCTGCGTAAGCCTATGGAATCTTTAGTCGATTTTATCCGCCTATTGAGTCAACACGGCCGTCTCGCGACGGCCAATCAATTGATTGCCATTGCAGGGTTGGAGCTTGAAATAAGTGATGTAAATACAGAGTACCAGCAACTAATTGAAGATGAAAAATACCAAGATATTCTGCTTATACAGGGGGAGCTCGATAGCTATTTTTATTCCGATAGGTACATAGTTAATAGCTATGCGCAGCAGTGGTTAGGTGTCAACGAAGATAAACTTAATGCAACTATGGCAGAATATATAAGACGTTACTCTGCTCTAGGGGAGTTAGTACCGGAGGATAACTTTATCCACGCACCTTACAACCTAGCACAAGCGGATCTAAAAACTCTGCCTCAGCAGTTCATAGCTATCGCAGAGTTTGCCGATATTGGCTACCAGCAAGGAGATAATGGTATCGGGCATTACTTCTCAACGGAAAGCATCAAACCAAGCTACGCTAAAGTCTTAGCCAATCACGACCCATTTGAATGGTCAGTATAACGAGTCAACTGTCATCCCGAGACTAGGCAGAAATGCCTAGTCTATAAATATCGAACACACGAGAATACTCGAGATTTCCCTCAAAACCTCAATTTCAAGCATAAAAACTGCCTCATTAATTACTAATTAATGCAAGAGCATACCTTCCCACGATTTCTATACTTTATTTTCAATCTCTATTATTAATCATCAGTACTCACTCAAAAGCCAATACGTTCAGTGTCAATCAGCACATTGGCTTACTCTGGCAAGTTGTCTTGCAAGTAGTTAGTGATCTTATTAGATATGCTCAATAGCTCTTCACGCAGCCAAGTGTGGGCGGGATCCTGATTGAGTTTTTTCAGCCATATAAGGTAGTTAGTGACTTTTTTATATTCAAAGGGAGGCCGAAACACCTGCAGCTTTAACTGTTCTTTGAACTGCAGCGCTAACGACAGCGGAACCGCGCTGATATAATCCGACTGGCTAACAACCAATAAGTTACTGAATAATGAGCGTCCATGATAAGCCACCTTACGCTTAGACAAATCCAAGTTTGTATAGTGGCTCAAACTGTAGAGGTGGTTGCGGGTTCTTTCCAAAATAGCATGGGACTCCTGCATGTACTGCTCCACTGTAATGCTCCCTTGTATTCTTGGGTGTTCCTCACTGCAGATCACCACAAACTCACTATCAAACAGTTTTAGGCTTTCAATATTGGGGTGGTCAAACGGTAAAATATCAATCATCAGGTCAAATTTTTGCTGCAGTAACACTTCATAAAACCCTTCGTCGTTATCCATTTGATCAAAAACTTCTAACGATATTTCTTTATTCTCAATTAACGAAAACTGCTTTAACAACACACCTTGTAAATGCTCTGGGGCGGTTATCACAAACCTACGGTGAGAACTGGATGAATCGAACTTCCAAAAAGACGTGAAAACACCATTAAGCTGATTTATCGGTGCTTGGATCTGTTGATATAAGCTAATTGAGTAACTGGTCGGGACTACCCCACGCCCTTTCCGAATAAAAAGATCTTGACCAATCTCCTCCTTCAACCTGCTTAACATAGTGCTGACTGTCGACTGATTGGTGTTCAGGTTTTCTGCCGCTTTACTCAAACTGCCATCTTCCATGACCTGAGAAAACACCGCGAGCAAATTAAAGTTTGGAATATCGTTTTTCATCTGCAGTCCAAGATCTTGAGTTTAGCTAGGAGTTGCCAATACATCGTAATTTCGATATTACGAAATCGTAATAGCCTATATATCGAAGACTACTCCCCAATTAACATTAAGTAAAAGAAATTCACATCAATTCAAAACACTGAGGTATTACATGACTTCTTCACTGAAAAAACTTTTACTTTCTGTCGCGATAAGTGCTGCTTTAGTTCCTGTATCAGCATCATTTGCGACCCCAACAACTGAAGCGACATCAACTAACGGTCAATCGCTGCAAACAAGCTCAGCGGCTCACTATCAAAATATTGACTTCGAAAAGCGCTATAACAATGGCGTATTGTTTGAACATGAATCAAACCTATTCTGGGGTAAAGGCGAGCGCATCAAGGTGCTTTCAAAAACAGGCGATACTCTTGCTTACGTAGAAGATTCTCCCCTTGTTCATGACGCACTGACAAAGCATGGTCGTAAGATGGACCAAGCCATTGTCCAAGTCGATGATAACGTATACCTAGGCTACGGTTTTGGTCTAGATACCCCGGTTATGATCGAGGGTGATGATGGCATTATTATCGTCGACCCAGGTGAATCAGTTCAAATGGCAGCGTCTGTAAAAGCGCAGTTTAGGAAAATCACCGACAAGCCAGTGAAAGCCATTATTTACTCTCATAATCACATTGACCATATTTCAGGCGTTCGAGCATGGGTCACCGATGAAGAAGTGGCATCAGGTGAGGTCAAAATCATTGCTCAAGAAGGACTAACCGCAGCCGTGGCTAACTGGTCATCTAATCTAGGCACACTATTTGGTCACCGTACCTCTTACACCGGCGCAAAACATGTGGAAGAAGGTGAACATGGCACGGTGAATGATGGTTTAGGGCCTCGCTTCATGCAAGGTGATATCTCTTTCATAGAGCCAAACGTGACCCTGAAAGATCGATTAGACATCACCATTGCTGGTGTGGAACTGCAAATCGTCAATGTGCCTTCAGAGACAAAAGATGAGGTCGTGGTTTACTTACCTAAGCAAAAAATCCTGCACGCTGCTGAAGTATTACAAGGTGAGAACTTTCCAAACTTGCACACTATTCGTGGCACCAAGTTTCGCGACCCAGCTATGTGGTTCAAAGGCATAGATGTGATGCGCCAATTTGATACCGAAGTGATGATCAACTCTCACGGCCGACCAGTAGAAGGTAAAGCGGCGGTAGCCAATGTATTAACAGCATACCGTGACGCCATTCAGTTTACCCATGACCAATCTATTCGTTACATGAATAAAGGCATGACACCGGACGAGTTAGTTGAAGTCGTGAAACTGCCTAAGCATCTAGCAGAGCACCCTTGGTTAGGCGAGCACTATGGCACAGTTGCTCATGCAGTACGCCAGATTTATGTTGGCTATGTAGGGTTCTTTGAAGCCGACCCATGGCAGCTAGAGCCAATGGCATACCAGCAACGCGCCAAGGCATTTGTTGAGCTAATGGGTGGCAGAGACAACATCATCACAACGGCAAAAGCGGCAATTGACGCTGAAAACTACACCTTTGCAGCAGAGATATTGTCGTACCCCATCACCATCAATAAACAAGATACTGAAGCACGCGAATTGAAAGCTAAAGCCTACAAAACATGGGCTGCGGATCAAGTGAACATCAACTGGCGTAACTGGGCACTTAATGCCGCTGCAGAATTAGAAGGCACACGCGACTTTTCTAACATGATTAGCTTCGCTTCCGTCGATGTATTAACCGCGCTGCCTAGCGAACAAATTTTCGACATGATGACGGCAACGTTAATTGCAGAGAAAACGCTCGATGTTGAAATGGCAATGACCTACAACTTTGCCGACACCAATGAGTCGATGACTATCGAGATCCGTAATGGTATCGCTCAGCTACATACAACGCCTTATACCGGCGCAGATGTGCAGATTGAAACCACTCGTGAAGTGTTAAACCAAATCCTGATTGCTGGCCCTAAGTCGCAGCAGGTGATTGGTAAGAACTTGAGCTCAGGCAAATTCAACTTTGCTAATGGTGACATACAAGCCTTTGGGTTATTCATGAGCTACTTCGACAAGCCGATGACGCCTGAAGAGTTGAAACTAATCGTTCGATAATACGTTAACCCGAGGGGCTACTTAGCCCCTCCGTTTTAGGTGGTCACTATGTCTCGTCTATTACTAATGCTTATATGCTTGCTGCCGTTTTTCGCCAATGCATGCGGAGTGCATCAAAATACAGGTTTATTCCTTATTACGGAGCCCGGATCGCTCCCTGTATTTGAACGCACCGTAAACCAAAGACAAAACGGCATGCTCAGCCACTCAACCCGTTCTGAAAACGTCATGGCAGACCATTTCATCAATGCACTAACAGACAACGGTCAACAAATACCTTTTAGTCTATTTCAACCGGTAAAAGGCCATTACAGCAACGTATTGTTTGCTGAACAAGCCAAATTACAAGACCGAGAAACACGACCTTCGTCTGCAGAGCTTTTATTGATAGCTGAATTAGACGTGCTTGAAGCGTTAGCCATTAAACAGCTTAGTTGGACAGATGCAAAGACCCTCGGTTTAGTGCGCATCAATGGACAAGCCCAAGACATAGCAATGCTCGAACGCTGGTTAGCAACTCTATTTTCATCGACTCGCGTTAATTAATGCATATTGCATTTGCTAAGGAATCTTATGAAAACCATTTTATCCAAAATCGCTACCATCTTATTGGTACTTATCAAGTTCTTGTCTTTTATGGCATTGATGCTCTGCGGTGCTTATCTACTCGCGCCGATGGGACTCATTAACTCTAAAGATATCGATATGAGCCTTTTTACCAATACTCCAAACGACACCATGATGGTGATCTTTAACTCTGAGTATTTCAGCGGCTACCTATTCTCAGTAACTATTGCTCTTGTGGTCTTTGTCTTATACCTACTTTGGTCACTGCATGAAGTTGCTGTTCACCGAGCTGAAAAAAAGCGCAGTTCTCACGTTCAATTGGTGTTTGCACTGTCATTGTGTGGCCTATTTATTCATAAAGCCTGGTGGGTGTTAGCCATCATCATCGCGTTTGCTAACTGGTCGCAAATTGGCGACGCGCTAAGCGGCGTAATAAGAAATAGCCGTAATAAAAGCAATGACTTAAAAGCTAGCAACAATGAACTTCACAAGGTAGAGGAATAACACTATGAAAGAAGTCATGATCCCTTACATCTTAATTATGTGGATCCTTGTTTCGACAGGCGTCGTCAAGTGGACCTTACGCAACGGCTTTTGGATTGTATCTGGCGGAGTATTTATTCTGGTGATATTAGGGGTACTTTCCCGCCTTTGGGCTCCCGTTGATTTGACGTATTCCTCAACCATTAAGGCTCCACATTCCGTGATGTCACCTTTATTTGGAGAGGAAATCGATGAGGTCCATGTTGTGCATAATCAAATCGTCAAACACGGCGATATTATTTACTCTCTTGTCGACACTAAATCTAGCGCAGAAGTTGCGAAAATAAAGTCTTCAATCGTTACTCAAGAAGAAGCTATTGCTCAATTTATTAGGGACTTAGAGCGCACAAAAACATCGCCAGAGATATTCAAAAAACGTGATGTTGAGTATTACCAGTCGCAACTGCGTATTGCCGAGGCGACGCTCATCTCGCTTCACGCTGATTTAGATAAAACCCATTTTGAGCAAAGTCGCAAAACAGTGCGTGCCCAATTTGATGGTCAAGTTGCGGTAGTAAACGTCGCTGATGGTAGCCGCGTCGGTAATATGCATATTTACAACACTGGCAAAAAGTTTCTTGAAATGCGTATACCCGATCAAACTTTTCGCTACGTTGAAAAAGGCCAATTTGCAGAGTTTTATGTCGATGCTTATCCAGGTGAAATATTTCGCGCTCGCGTCCACAGTTTTACCGCAGGCACAGGCGAGTCGTCGATTTCACCAATCCAAGGTCCGCAAAGCGTTAGGCAACATGTTGGCGCGAATACCAGTAGTCATGGTCGTACTGTGATCCTCGAAATTTTTGAGCCAGATGGCAAGGTTATTCCTATTGGTGCTACGGGTTCAGCTTGGATTGCAGCTAATAAACCACATCCATTTTTTAGCTTCATTGATGTCATTGGTGCAGCAACCGTGCGTCTTCACTCTTACAAGTCTTACTTGAACGCAATGTAACTGGCTCACTCGCCTCTAACCCGAGGCGAGTCTCCTCAAATTTGCTGACTATTTATTAAGGTTATTTATGAATACCAAAATTACCGTACCGTTAGTACTTTCACTGTTGGTCGCCCACAATGCAATGGCTGGCGCTTACATGTTCCCTGAGCTCGGTGGGGTTAATGTCAGTACTGCGGGCGCAGGCGCTCAAGCACTGGCAGAAGGCGCTGAAACCGCTTTTGCAAACTCTGCGGCAATGACAAAGCTCACAGAACCTACCTTGGCATTTAACCTACAAGGTATGGCGTCAGATATTCAGTACACCGACACGGGATCCGATGGCATATTTTCTGGTGGAGAAGCAACAACTCAAGCAGGAACCGCAATGCCTGCAGGAGCCATGTATTATGTCACGCCAATTAATGAGCAGTGGAGCGCAGGTATCGCGTTAGTATCTACCGGCGGCTCAATAATTGATTACGGAGCTGACTTTTCAGGCGCGCTGTTATTACAAGATGCCAAACTCATCACCGCACAGCTAAACCCAAGTGTTGCTTACAAGGTTAATGAGCAATTATCACTGGGTGTGGGGCTTGTGGCTGAATACGGTAAACTAGAGCAAAACTTTGCAGGAACAGACAAGTTTCAAACCGAAGCGACTGGCAGTGATCTCGACTTTGGTTATACGCTCAGTGCCTTCTATGAGTTTAGCGATAATCACCGACTCGGTTTTTCATATCGTTCTGAAATAGAACACGATATGGATGGCAATTTAACCATAGCCCATCAAGGGCTAGACTCCTCGGTTGGTATTATTATGCCAGCCAATGCATCCTTAAGTGGTTACCACAATGTCACCGATAAAGCCGCTTTGCTATGGAGCTTAGGTTGGACACAATTTAGTACGATTGAGACCACCAATATTGCGCTGGATCAGCGAGTTATCGAGATCCAAAGACAGTGGGATGACACGGTAACGGCAAGCTTAGGCGGTTATTACCGACTCAATGAGAAATGGCGATTAGAAGGCGGTGTATCTTACGAGTCATCACCACAAGATGACCCTACGATGCAGTATCCCGATGTCCCCACCGGCGAGCTTTGGAAATATGCCATAGGTGCAACGTACGACATCAACCAGAGCTGGCGTATGAACATTTACTATGAGTATCTTGATGTTGGAACGCCGAGTATTGAATTTCAGTTAGCGAACTCAACACTCAGAGGAGACTACTCTGCAGCAATCCATTTCTTTGGAGTGATGACTAACTATCGGTTCTAGCCCTTAGTTTGCTAACCAATAACTGACTGGCAATTTATTGCTAGTCAGTTTTAGATACGCTTAATACCAATTATCAACACGACATCAATGTCGCACAATATTACTGCGTCACTGTGGCAGAAGATGACTTAAGTCTATTTATCCTTTTGCGGTAACATAACTGCTTCGACTAATTATAATTTGGCAAGGTTTACTCGCTAATATCGCTAAAGCAAATGTGGGGATTGGTAGAAGGATACTTAACTAGGTTGCTAAAATAGCCAAATTTCAGGCATAAAAAAACCTGCTCGATGGCAGGTTGCTTTGTTGATAATGGTACCTGAGGACGGACTTGAACCGTCACTTCTTTCGAAATCGGATTTTGAATCCGACGTGTCTACCAATTCCACCACTCAGGCATTATCAATAACACTTACTTAAATCTGCTCGACCTCAGTAAGTGAACGGAATTATACCTACAGAGAAACGAATGGCAAGTACTTTGAATTGAGTTTTGTATCAACTGAGCATTTTTCATGCTCAACAGTCAGGAAGCGCTTACTATCCGTGCAAATTGCTTAGATTTGGATTAATCGTTATAGACATCAAAAATTAGCAAAACGTGATCTACACCATATTCATTAACAACAAACGCCCAATTAATTAATAACCGAGTTCGTTTTTGACTCAGATCAAAAAACAACCGACTGTACACGGGTATTGTTACTAGGAATTAAAAAGAAAGAGGATTTCGCAAATGGCATTCTGGTTAGATTTGATGTTTGGCAACCCAATTGGATTGCTATCAATGATTGTTATCTTTAGTACTATTGGCATCATTTCATATCTGATGTGGATGTTCTATACCAAGTCTGCGGATCCCGAGAATTAACACTGAGTTGTTCTTTCTAATGCAGGGGGCTTATTGCCCCCATTTTTTTGTCCGTAAATTTAAGAGCTACACCACTTAAAGCTAAGTATCCAATAAGCCCATTAAGCAGCTTGCTTGCGTGGAGCGGCAAAACTGTTCACAAAATGTGGACGTGCTTTAATTAAGTTTTTCATCTCTTCAGCACTTGGTTCTCCCACAGGAAAACGCAGAACTTGGCGGTTCAAATGTGTACGGGCACGCATTGATATCTTGAAATCTGCAGTAGAAGCTTGAATTGCATAATTTTTCTGATTACCTAAACATTCCAAAATGCCAGCTTTTAATAAGCTATTCACAGCGGGTTCTTGTTCAGGCAAGGTCAAAATCGTTTCGCCTTGTAAGAAAAACTCTCTTAATAATGCTCTTTCAGTTGGATCCAATAATTTGACTTTCTCTTCGATGATCTCCACTGAACGCTTGTCGCTTAAGTAACTAATAGCTTCATCTAGGAAATAGCTTAAAATTTGTGTTAATAAATAAGCAGCGCCAATAATCAGCCCTAGTCCGATAAAGTGTGCATATTGCTGTGAAAAATCATGCAAACTTAATGACGTAAGCAAAGCTTCTGGGGCAAACAATAAAGCGCCACATGCCAATGCTTGCCACAGCATTGCTGTGAAGAAGAATTTTTTAGCCGACATCATTTTAAAAGAAGACAATTTAAAAGCTACGTTTTGCATACCCAATGTACCCAGTGTCAGAAATCTGTTCCTAGTCAATTAAAAGCAATAATGATGCCAATACATCATCTTCCAATTAATAATTTCACATATAGCTAAAACGCTAATTTAACGGGCATAAATCAAATATTAGGTATAAAAAAAGCGCCACTATAGCGCTATTTTTAACCACATCAATGCAAAACTACTTAGCGTTCGCCTTAGCGGCCAATTTGGTTAATACACGGCTAGTTGCAACAAAACCAAATGTACCTGTAACGACTGTCACAGCGCCAAATCCTGAAGCGCAGTCCATACGCATGCTGCCTTCAGCAGTGGCCTTAGTGCTGCAAACGCTACCATCAGCTTGTGGGTATACTAATTGTTCAGTAGAGAACACCGCTTCAATAGAAAAACGACGTGCTACATTCTTAGAAAAGTTATATTCACGCCTAAGCATGTTACGCACCTTAGCTAATAGCGGATCTTGGTAGGTTTTAGCTAAATCTGTAACCTGCACCTGAGTAGGATCCATCTGTCCGCCAGCACCACCAACGGTTACGATTGGCAATTTTTGACGCTTACACCAAGCAATTAGTGCTGTTTTCGCTTTTACAGCATCAATACAATCAACAACATAATCGATATTGCCGCCCGCTTTTTTACCTTGAAAATACTCTGATAGGTTTTCAGGAGTAATAAAGTCTTCTATTTCATTGACGATACATTCTGGATTAATCTGCTTTAAGCGATCAGCCATAACTTCAACTTTAGACTCACCTATGGTGTCTTTTAACGCGTGGGCTTGTCTGTTGGTGTTAGTTACACATATATCATCGAGGTCGATTAAAGTGATCTGCCCAATCCCACTTCTTACTAAAGACTCTGCTACCCAAGTCCCTACTCCACCAATACCAACCACCACCACATGGGCTGAAGCAAAGTAGCTAAGAGCTTGTTGGCCATATAAACGGCCGATACCAGCAAAACGATTTAAGTAAGCGTCAGATAAAGTGTGATTATTCAAAGTGATACTCAATGTAGGAAAAAACAGACAAAGTTATAAGCTCGATATGTAACTATTTTATCTTAAACCTGTGCAAAACTCTAAAATAAATCATCCGACAAAACACACATTTGTGAATGATTGGTAACCATGCCAACAACTAGACACCTGACTTGTTTTTCGCGTTGCATTTATTTTAAGTCATTGTTTAAAAGCGGTAAATACCGATGACTTTCATCACGAAAGATCTGCTAATCATGATCTAGATCACTAACTACTTTTATGTTTCCGTGCAAAAATCTCGCCCGACAAATACAGCTTCAGCTTGTTGGCCTATAAATCCGGGCTAACAAATATTGATAGCCTGCAACTATAAATAGCGATTCGCTACAGGAAGATGAAAATGAAAAAAACTGTTCTGTCTGCCACGATTGTTTCTGCACTAGCCGCCACTTCTTTTACAGCATTAGCTGATGGCCCAAATTTCTATGGTCGTGCTGATCTTGCAATTACAAACTCTGATATGGGTATTGCAACTCAAAATCAAAAATCTGGCACCATCATTGAGAACAACTTCTCATGGTTAGGCGTTAAAGGTACTGAAGCGATCAATAACGATCTTGAAGTGGTTTACCAAATGGAGTTTGGCGTTAGCAACTTCGATAACTCAGGTAACACTTTCTCTGCACGTAACACTTTCTTAGGTCTTAAATCAGCTACTGCCGGTACTATTCTTGTTGGTCGTAATGACACTGTATTTAAAGCTGCTGAAGGTGGTTTTGACCTTTTCGGTAACTCTAACTCAGATATCGATCTTTTAGCTGCTGGCCAGTCTCGTAGCGCTGACGGCTTCACATATTACTCGCCAAAGATCGCTGACCTAGTCACACTAAATGCGACTTATTTGATGGACGACAACTACGCGCAAAAAGTAGGCGATGAAGTCATCGACGCTGACAATATGTATGCACTTAGTGCAACTATTGGTGATAAAGCACTTAAAGCACAGAACTACTATGTGTCTGCAGCTTACAACGACAGCATTGATAACGTAAAAGCTTACCGTGGTGTTGCTCAAGTTAAACTCGGCCAAGTAATCTTAGGTGGTTTCTACCAAAACAGTGAACACGTTGATAGCAAGTACGCCAATCTAGAAGGTGACACTTACTTCGTAAACGCGGCATATGTTATGGGTAACCTAAAACTTAAAGCTATGTACGGTAGCGATGATTCTGGTTTAGGTAAATACGTTAGCCGTTATGTTGGCGACGTAAATGGTGGTCTAGAAACTGTTAGCGACGTTGATCTACAGCAATTCAGCTTAGGCGCTGATTACCGCTTAAGTAAAAATACTTTAGTATATGGTCACTACACGAAGTACGACGGTGACATTAAGCTAACTGGTGTTACACAAGATCTAAGCGATGACATCTTCACTGTTGGTATGCGTTTCGATTTCTAAGTTGATTGAAAGGTAAACCTGCACAGTTTGTGCAGTTCGAATTTTGCATATAAAAAACAAAGGCAGCTAAGGCTGCCTTTTTAATGCCTATTTTTTAAGCATCTTTAGCAAGTCTAGATAAACAAAGGGTCTACAACAAAAAAGTAACATTTATACTGGTTATTAGGCTTTTTCCGGCCCAATTGCTTACTGGTCAATTTATCTACACACATTCAAACCAAAAATCAACATTTACACAACCTTAGTAAGTCCTTAAAAAGTAAAAGCTATTATATTTACAAGCCGCATAAATACTACTTTAGAGATAGTCTTAAGTGTTTATTTTTACAGATATTCCCAATTAATCAGTCAAAGTTCCCCAATCGTCACAAAAAAGTATCAATAAAGGCCTTGAACCCCGAAAACATGATCTAGTCCACAATCTTAATGCCATAAAACTGTAATATTTAGCCCCACAATTGTTATGAGCTTGGATGCAAGTAACAAAAACAAAAGTTTATGTAAAAAACCATAAGAAACGAATAGGAACTTAGGTTCTGGGAGCAAATGAAATGAAAAAGACACTAATCTCTGCATCAGTGGCATCAGTTTTAACCCTAGCTTCTTTCGGCGCGCTAGCCGATGGTCCAGGCTTTTACGGTCGTCTAGACCTAGCTGTTACAAACTCTGATCAAGGTGCGACTCTTCAAGGTGGCACTCACGGTGTTGAAGTAGGTCAAAGTGGTACATATTTAGAAAACAACTTCTCTCACATCGGTGTTAAAGGTAGCGAAAGCCTAACTAGCAACATCGACGTTATCTACCAAATGGAATTCCAAGTAGAAAATACTTCATCTTCTAGTGATGTATTTAAAGCGCGTAACACTTTCCTAGGTCTTAAGTCTCAAGCTGGTACTGTACTTGTTGGTCGTAACGACACTGTATTTAAGCAAGCTGAAGGTGGCATCGATGCATTCGGTAACACTAACGCAGATATCGACCGTCTAGTATCTGGTCAAACTCGTGCTGCAGATGGTATCTGGTACTACTCTCCAAAGATCGCTGACCTAGTTACATTGAACGCGACTTACCTAATGACTGACAACCAAGATGCAGACACTGGTTCTGAAGCTCAGTACGCGTTAAGCGCAACTCTTGGTGACAAGAAGTTCAAAGCACAAAACTACTACTTCGCAGCAGCTTACAACAAAGGCATTTCAAACATTGATGCATACCGCGCTGTAGCTCAAGCTAAGTTTGGTGACTTTAAAGTGGGTGGTTTCTTCCAAAATTCAGAAGGTGTGATTACTTCTGGCGATAAGAAGAATAGCAACCTAGACGGTAACACTTACTTTGTAAATGCTATTTACAACCTAAACGGTGTTAACTTGAAAGTTCAATACGGTGTTGATGAATCAGGCTTAGGTTCTTACTTTAAGAAATCTGGCGGTGTTCACTTAGATACATCTGATGTTAACGTTCAAAACATCACAGTAGGTGCTGACTACAAGATCTCTAAATCAACTATGGTATATGGCCACTACGCTATGTACGAAGGCGATTACAAAATCGCTGGTGCTAAAATTGATCTAGAAGACGATAGCGTATTCACTGTTGGTATGCGTTACAACTTCTAATCGATTGAGTCTGTAGACTCTGCGATTTTAAGCCATAAAAAAGCGACCTAAGGTCGCTTTTTTATTTTCGCTATTGGCTATTTTCGATAGTTCACTTTTAGCGGCTTAACTAGACTTTACGGGTTAACTTGTACACACTTTCAGTTAGCCAAGACACCTGCTTTTTAACAAAGCGCGGATTATCACTAAGTACATCCTCGCTTGCTAAGCATTCAATCTCAAAATCATCGCTAAGATTTGCATTAATCCAATCATCAGATACAGCAAACGGCGGACCATTTAATTCTGCTTGTGGGTAATCTAAAGTAATAAGTAAACCTACACTGTTAGCCGGAATAAGCTTAGCCAGCTGTTTAGCGTAAGCAATACGCATATCTTCAGGCCAAGCAATCAATGCGGCGCGATCATAGAAAGCTTCAATATTTGGTAATGTTAGCGCATCAAGAGTGAAAATATCGCCTTGATAAATAGTAACCTGCTCAGTTGAGAACTTTTGGTGTTCGCCAACTTGACTAACTTCTAGGGGTAAGCCGTTTTCTTGGTAAAACTGCTTTACAGCTAGCTCATTTAGCTCGCAACCAACAACATCATGGCCTTGCTCTGCGAGAAAACACATATCCAATGATTTACCACATAAAGGTACCAACACCTTGCTAGTGGGGTTAAGACCTAATTGTGACCAAAACTTAACTAATAACGGATTAACTGCATCTAAATGAAAGCCTATCTGCTGGGCATCCCACTTTTCATGCCAAAAACTTGGTTGCATAATCGAAGTCCTAACGAAAAAACTTAGCTAAATTAGGTATGACTGTGCGCTTGAAGGGAACTGGGAAGAGAGTAAAGCCTCACTCCTAAACAAGTGATACTTCAAGACTTGGCATACCGCTATGGACATTACTGTATAGACAGAGCTAACCATAAGCAAAAGAATAATCTAATGAATAACCGTAGCAACCCGCTAACCAAGTCTTTAAAGGATAGGTGCTTTCATCTGTTTACTCATTTTGAGTACTCAGAATCAGTAAATCTAAATATTCAGTGTTTGTTGGACCTTTCTAAGCCAGATGCAGTTTTCACATTCACAATTACGTCGAGATAGATGATGCGGCGTTAAACTTGAATCAATAAAATCAACCGCGACCAATAATTGCTGTCTCAAGTCCTCTACAGACTTTCTTTCAACGGCAATAGTTTCATCGTTATGGTTCATCCAAGTACACTCCATGCCTTGATGGCAATTAATGCACTCCATATCCGTTGGGTTAAAAAAACCTGCATGCGGACAATAATTTAATTCCATCGACTACAAAATACGCCGTCTTGGATACTCAAGTAATTTTATTAGTTCGGATTTATCTAGTCCTGACATAAAGCCACCTCGGGTTGATATCTAAGCCTTTTCTTTGGCTTATACCATTTATACTAGCACTGCGTTTAAGATTACCTTTGTCTTATTCTGGTAGATTTGATATGCATCAATATCTAATCCAAAAATATTAGTTAGGTGTCACCAAAATCGTATTTTTATGCCCTCGAACAAGCACCATCCAGTCAATCTGCTTGGACTTTATTATCTCTAATTGATTTAATGGAATTAAATAAAGAAGGGGACTCTATTGCAAACACCTGAACTGCAGCATTTTTACATCTCAGAAGAGCAATCTATCTATCTACTGGGTGCTAATGATGCACGTAAACACAAAGCTTGGATCCGTCTGTGTAAGCAACAACTTGGCCAGCTTGGTTATACGGATATAGAGCTAGTGGGTAAAGGTGCATACGGCTTTGTATTTGCAGGCATCAATCAGCAAGGTGATGCTCATGTGTTTAAATTCTCCCGTCTAACCTTACCGCAGCATATTCAAGATAGGCTCGAAGAAGAAGCCTTTATGCTATCGCAAGTAATCCACCCCAATGTGCCACCAGTGATTAAGTTTGAACACGTCGGTAAGCAAGGGATTTTAGTGATGGCTAGAGCGCCAGGGGAAGATCTAGAACAGCTGTGCGTTAGAGTTGGTGCTCTCCCCGTAGCAATGGTGATGAATATTGCCCGACAGCTCGCCGCAGTTTTGCAGTACCTTCATAATGGCCGTCCGCTTATCCACGGTGATATAAAACCCTCTAATTTAGTCTACGACATTAATACAGGTCACCTGTCATTAATTGACTGGGGCTCAGCAGTATTTGCTCAGCGAGACATTGAAGGTAATCCGGTTAATGGCAGCGTGATGGACTTAATGTCGAGCGATCATCAACATACCAACGCACGCATGGGGGATGTTTATTTTATCGGTGATGAGCAACTCAATGGTGCGCTGTCTAGTCCACGATTTGATGAACAAGGCGTTGCCGCAACCTTATATGCTCTAGCTTCAGGGCAAGCTAGCCGTTTTGGCAGTAAAGTTATTCCTCCCACCAGCATAGGCTTACCAGTTGAACTTGCACGCACCTTAGATGCCATGCTCAGTGAAGATCCTGCACAACGGAAAAAAGCGGGTGACTACTTTTTAAAAAGTATGGCCCACAGCCATAGATTGCATTTACCTGAAGTCAACCATGGCCCGCTCATACCTGAAATACCAATATGGAATCTGCCACGAGATAAAGAGGTCGAAACCGTTAGCTATAGCTCGCGTAAAGCTTTCTTAAAAGAACACAATAGCGATGACCCCATTGCTAAAATGGACGATCTGCAATTAGAAAAATACTACCGCAACTTTATGGCTGGCATGGGGGATACAGAAAAAGGTTTTATTGCTGCGGTGGGCCGCCTAAGTCAATATGCCATTGTCGGCGGGCTAGCAATTCACTGGCGCGAAACGGGTGTATTTATTGATTCTAACCTAGCGATTTACAAGGCTGAACAAAAGCACGCTATTACAATTGCCGTTAATAACATGGTGACCTTAGCCCGTGGGATCCGTCGTATTGGTGTATTTAAGGCTTGTTTCTTTAATGCACGCGACACGTTGCATATTGAAAGAACAAACAGCTCACAGCCCTTTGTTTGTGGCAGTGATCAACAACTGCCTTTTGAAGTCGGGGACGTGCCGTCATTGGAAGATAAATCGCGCTTACATTCTTACTTTGAAGATGGTCGAGATCCAGAAGAGAATTTAGAGCTCCCCAAAGAAATTATGACTGAGCTTGGCTGGATAAACCAAATTCACCACACCGGTTGCATTATTTTTGAGGTCCTGCCTAATCACATGAAGATCCACAGCTATTTACGATTGCTCAACCCCAGAAAACAGGCAGCCTTTAGGGCCAGTCTTGACAGGATCTTATCTCATGTCGATAAGATCCAAGGTAAAGGAGTCTCGGGTTTTATGAAACTCCCCTATAAAAACACCCGAAAATTTAACCTAATAGAGCGCAGAGCAGACCGCTTTTATCCGCGCAATCCTAAGCAATTAGAACATGAAAAACCGGACAAGATCACGGCCAGATAAAGTGTTAAGGTTTTGGTTGTTTATCGTCAGCAGCTTTATCAGTGTCATCACTAGCCTTTTCACCTTCAAAGGTTGTCCCTTTTACTTGATGACTCTCAGGGCGTTTATCACTTGGGTCGTCTTTACGCTCAAAATCACCATCAAAGGTATTACCTTGATCAAATGGCGACTGACCTCCCTGACCAAATGGGTTTTGTCCTTGCGGTCCCATTCCTGGGCCAAAGCCCGCGCCAAACCCTGACTGGAAACCACCATTAGCTTGCACTTTTAGCTGCATACGTTGGTAGAAAAACTTCGCTACGGGAATACGTGTAAATGGCGTTAATAATACTAGGCCAATAAAGTCAGTCACAAAGCCTGGTATAAGCAATAAAAGCCCAGCAACCGCTAACATCATGCCTTCAACAATTTCTTGTCCTGGCGCCTCACCACGAGCCAATTTTTGCTGAACCTGCATTAACGTACTAACACCTTGGCTACGCACTAGCGAAACCCCGACTACAGCCGTAAAAATCACCAATGCAACAGTTGTCCAACTACCGAGTACTTCGCCCACGCGGATCAGTACTGATAGTTCCATCACAGGAACGACAACAAATATTAATAACAAAATAAAAAACACACTGACCTCACATTTTTTGCTGGTGATGAAAACTAAATTGGGGTTACTCGGTCTATTTTCAAGCCGTAGCTTGATGGGCTGAGTTAATTAACAAAAATAATTGCCTCAAACGTGCCCTTTAACCCAGTAATTGTAAGCAAAAACTACTGGCATCACTATTTTAGCAATGCCTTAATGCAAGGCTAAGTTAAAACACGTAAAGTAACAATTAGCTTTATTATCAGCCATTGTAACTTATTTGGCTTAATACAATTTTAATCTGTTGGACAATAGAAATAGTTTAAATGCAAAACCAATTTTTGTTAGTTATCACAACATGCCCTAGCGCCGAGCATGCTAAAAATCTTGCCCGGGAGCTGGTCAAAAACAAACTTGCCGCCTGCGTACAGATCTCACAAGCGATTACGTCCGTATATGAGTGGCAAGGTGAGTTGTGTGAAGAGCAAGAGTTTAATTTGCAAATTAAATGCTTAGCGCAGCATTACAGTGCCATAGAGCACACACTCTCTACGCTGCATCCTTATGATGTACCCGAGCTAATTGCGGTCCCTATTACCCAAGGACTGCCAGCCTATTTTGATTGGATAAAAGAAACTACACAGCCATGAAAAGAATCATTAACCTGTTTTTAGCCTCGTTATTGCTATTAACTCCTTTGGTCCATGCAGAGGGGATTTTCAGCAGTAATAAGTTTGACTTTTTAAAGGGTGAGCCCGAGCTCATGCCGGTTGATCAAGCCTTTGTTTTCGATTTTAAACAGCAAGGCGAACAAGTCAAAATAAGCTGGGTCATTGCCGACGGTTACTACATGTACCGCGACAAACTGAAATTCGAAACGAGTGACGGCGCCGTGCTGGGTGAAATAGCCCTACCTCAAGGTAAAATGCACAATGATGAGTATTTTGGCGAGCAACAAGTCTATTATTCTTATGTTGATATTCCTGTTGCAATTAAACAAGCCGCTACTGGTGCCAGCTTAAATGTCACTTTTATGGGTTGTGCTGAAGGCAAACTCTGCTTTCCACCGACCAAACGCACAGCGGAGTTAACCGCTGTCGCAGCCAATGACGGCACACTTCCTCAAGCTGATACGGCTCTTGCTACTGACAATACAGCGACAGAAAACAGCGCCCCAATTACTCAACAAGACAGCTTAAGTGCCATGTTATCGGGCGATAGCCTGATTTGGACCTTGGTAATATTCTTCGGTTTAGGTATTGGCCTTGCCTTAACACCTTGTGTATTCCCTATGTACCCTATCTTGTCTGGCATTATTGTCGGCCAAGGGGAAAAGCTGTCTACCGCTAAAGCATTTACGCTTTCAATGGTATACGTTCAAGGTATGGCAATTACCTACTCTCTAGTAGGTTTAATCGTTGCCTCTGCGGGGATGAAATATCAAGCAGCCTTGCAACACCCTGCTGTGCTTATCGGCCTAGCAATACTGTTCTTTGTGCTTAGCTTATCGATGTTTGGCCTATACGATCTTAAACTGCCATCGAAGTGGCAAGAAAAGATGAATGCATTTTCGAATAACCAAAAAGGCGGCAACGTGATTGGTGTATTCGTAATGGGGATAATTTCAGGCTTAGTTGCCTCGCCTTGCACCACAGCTCCCCTATCAGGCGCACTGATTTATGTGGCGCAAACCGGTGATCTATTGCAAGGCTTTTTAGCACTGTACGTACTGAGTATGGGTATGGGCCTACCGTTACTGATTATCGGCACTTCAGGCGGTAAGTTGTTGCCAAGAGCAGGTAGTTGGATGGATATCATCAAGACTATTTTTGGCTTCTTACTGATTGCGGTATCAATCGTGATGATAGGCCGAATTTGGCCAGACTTTATCTCAGATCTGTTATGGTCAATCTGGGCTATTACTTTAGTCGGTTACTTGATGCACCAAAACAAACTCAGCGAATTTAACTGGAAGCAAACCGTGCGTTCAGTACTACTGATGTTAGCGTTACTGGGTAGTTTCTCTTACGGTATGCAAGCGGTCATGACCAAGCTTGGCTTTAATACTCACACCAATGTAGCCACTAATAGCACTGCTGAAAATCATGGTTTTATCCGTATTAAGTCACTTCTCGACCTGCATACTGAAGTTGCAGCTGCAACAGCACAAGGCAAGACGGTAATGGTCGATTTCTATGCTGACTGGTGCGTCGCCTGTAAAGAGTTTGAAGCGATCACATTTAAAGATCCACTCGTCATCGAACGCATGGATCAAATGGTATTACTACAAGCTGATGTCACCAAAAACGATGCGGTTGATATTAAGCTGCTGGAGTACTACGACATACTCGGTTTACCTACTTTGTTAATGTTTGACGAAAACGGCGTGATTCGTGACGACCTGCGGGTTACAGGCTTTATGCGACCAAAAGCATTTGCAGAGCACTTAGATCACCTAGTGAAATAACTGTGGTTAAACAAGCATTAGCGAAATAGCACTTATGCCGTTACTCAGCTGATGACGACTTATCACTGAATAAAGTATTAAAAGCCCCAGTTCATTAAATGAACAGGGGCTTTTTTGTATCTAGATAGTACTTTAATAAAAAGCGTTAACAAACATCACTTTTGTTCACATTTTTCAGCTCAACTTCATAAATTTCTTATACAATGGTGCATCATTCCATATTTAAAAAGGAGCATCATGGAACCCGCCATACTCATTATCACCTTAGCCTGCGGCATGTTAGTTAGCCGTGTGGGACTGCCCCCATTAATTGGCTATTTAGTTGCGGGATTTGTACTGTTTCTATTTGGTATCGACGAGTCCAGCTTGCCAATGCTGGAACAACTTGCCAACCTAGGTGTGACCTTATTGCTGTTTGCCATCGGTCTAAAACTCGATCTACGCAGTTTATTTAAAGCAGAGGTTTGGGCTGGTTCGAGTTTACATTTACTCGGCTCTATGCTGTTCTTTATTCCGCTACTAAAGTTGCTTGGCTTACTCGGTTTAGAGCAGCTAACCGGGCTAGAGCTTAATCAATTAGCATTACTCGCATTTGCATTGAGTTTTTCAAGTACCATTTTTGCTGTAAAAATTCTCGAAGATAAAGGTGATATGCAGTCGCTTTACGGCCGCGTAGCCATTGGTATCTTGATTATGCAAGATATCTTCGCTGTTGCATTCTTAACAATATCAAAGGGCGACGTCCCGTCTTACTGGGCACTGTGCCTATTGCTGCTACCGCTTGCAAAACCATTAATCTACAAAGCTTTTGATCGCGTAGGTCATGGCGAATTATTGGTGCTATTTGGCTTGGTCATGGCGCTTGTTATGGGCGCAGGCTTATTTGAACTCGTAGGCTTAAAGCCCGATTTGGGCGCTTTGATTATCGGTATTTTGCTGGCTGGTCACCCTAAATCATCAGAACTTGCTAAGTCACTGTTTTACTTCAAAGAGCTATTTCTGGTCGCCTTCTTCTTAACTGTTGGTCTCAATGGTTTACCCACATTTTCCGATATTGGTGTCGCGGCGATTTTAGTGCTGGTTGTGCCGATTAAGCTCATCTTATTTATGTACTTGTTAACCCACTTTAAATTGCGTTCACGTACGGCGTTACTGAGCTCCTTTTCTTTAGGAAACTACAGTGAATTTGGTTTAATTGTGGCTGCAGTAGCGACATCAAAAGGCTGGCTACCACCGCAATGGATGGTAATTTTAGCCGTAGCCTTAAGCTTTAGCTTTTTGTTTGCAGCGCCGTTAAACACCGCATCAGGACGACTTTATCAAAAGTATCAAAGTCGACTTAAACGGCTAGAAAAACACCCTCTTCACCCTGAAGACAGACCTATTCCTGTCGGTAATCCGCGCTTCTTAATTTTAGGTATGGGTCGTATCGGTTCAGGCGCCTACGATGAACTTCGAGCTCGTTACGACGGCGAGATCTTAGGCATTGAGCATAAACAAGAGTTAGTGGATTTTCATATCAACGAGGGACGTAATGTTGTACAAGGCGACGCCTCGGATACTGACTTTTGGGAAAAATTAGATAGAGCACCTAACTTAGAACTCGTGTTACTCACCATGCCTCATCACGTGGGTAATCAATTTGCGGTAGAACAGCTGAAACTACTTGATTATCAAGGCAAGTTAAGCGCAATTGTAAAGTATAAAGAAGATGCTCAGTCCCTCAGTGAATCAGGGGTACATAGCGTTTACAACCTCTATGAAGCTGCCGGTGCGGGTTTAGTTGAACACTTGGTTAAAGAGCTACTGACTCCGAGTGGTAATGCGCCAGACAACCCTGATGCCATTAACCATAAAAATGAGGCGGAGCCATTAGAAGCTAGTCAAAAAGACTGATTGTATACATTATCCTTTTTATAACGTATGTTATTGGCATCGAATATAAGATGACCAATAACATACGATGTTTAATAAAAATTATAAGCAAAGTCTCGTTGCCTGTACCTTTTTTACAAGCCTTTTAGTCGCTCTATATATTAGCTCCATTAGCCATGTTCAAGCGAAAGGTGAACGTTGGCAAAACCATCAGTTGTTTGAACAAAATAAGCTGCCACCACATGCCAGCTTTTTTGCCTATACCAACCTTAGCCAAGCATTAAAAGATGACTATCGAACTAGTGCTAATTTTTATGACCTTAATGGCCGCTGGCAATTTCATTATGCAGCCAACCCTTTTAGCGTCCCTAAAGACTTTGCCCAAATCGATGCCAACCTCGATGACTGGCAAAGTATTCAAGTCCCTGGTAACTGGGAGACCCAAGGCTTTGGTCATGCAATTTACCTCGATGAGCGCTACCCGTTTACAACTACTTGGCCTGATGCGCCTGAAGAGCATAACCCTACAGGTAGCTACCGCCGCGAAATACAATTACCGCAAGAATGGCTAGACAAACAAGTGTTTTTGCATATTGGTGCGGCGCGTTCAGCACTCACCATCTATGTAAATGGAGAGGAAGTCGGTTACAGTCAAGGCGCTAAAACGCCCGCGGAATTTGATATTACCTCTTACCTAAATCCTGGTAATAATCTGCTAGCACTAAAAATTATTCGCTGGAGTGACGCCAGTTATCTTGAAAGCCAAGACATGCTTAGGGTCAGTGGCATTGAGCGTGATGTGTTCCTGTATGCTACAGAGAAACAAAGGGTTAGTGATATAGATGCCGAATACCAACTCTCTAAAAACTTAGATAAAGCCAACATTAACCTCAAGCTGAAACTTGAAAACCATAACCCCTCTCAAGCAAGTAACCAAGGTTATCATCTCAGTTATCAATTGTTATCACCACAGGGCAAAACCGTCAGTCAAGGCGCTAGAACATTTGCTGTGATAAACAAACAACAACTTGAGAAAATAGACTTTACTGTTACTGGGCCACAATTGTGGAGCGCTGAAACACCTCATCTATATCAGCTTATTGTTAGCCTTAACGATAACCAAGGTGAATTGCTACAAGCCAGTAGTCAATATTTAGGTTTTCGCCGAGTCGAGATAAAAGATGGTCAACTGCTTGTTAATAATAAGGCAATCACCATACGCGGAGTCGACAGGCATGAAACCGATCCTAATACGGGTCATGTCGTTAGTCGAGCCAGCATGGAAACCGACATTCGCCTACTGAAGCAAAACAATATCAATGCAGTGCGCTCTAGCCATTATCCTAATGATCCATACTGGTTGAGACTCACCGATAAGTATGGCCTGTATGTTATCGATGAAGCAAATATCGAATCACACCCTCTCGCTATCGATAAAAATACCCAACTTGGTAACGAAATGAGCTGGCTGCCAGCACATCTGTCGCGGGTAGAGCGTATGGTCGAGCGCGATAAGAACCATCCTTCTATTATCGTCTGGTCTCTGGGTAATGAAGCTGGAGAAGGTAAACTATTCGCTGCACTCTATGATTGGATTAAGCAGCGCGACCCTAGCCGCCCAGCGCAATATGAGCCTGCAGGGCAACATGCTTATACCGATATTGTTGCCCCCATGTACCCTTCAATCGAACGCATTAAAAAATATGCCGAGACTCACAAAGACAGACCACTGATCATGATTGAATATGCTCATGCAATGGGGAATTCTGTCGGCAACTTACAAGACTATTGGGATGTAATAGACAAGTATCCGCAGCTGCAAGGTGGCTTTATATGGGATTGGGTAGACCAGTCATTAGCCTTTACGAATAAAAATGGTCAACGCTACTGGGCATACGGTAAAGACTACCACCCAGATATGCCCACTGATGGTAACTTTCTCAATAATGGTTTAGTCGATCCAGACAGAAACCCACACCCTCACTTATCTGAGGTAAAAAAGGTATATCAACCATTTAAATTCAGCGATTTTAACCACAAACAACAACGCATCAGTTTTACTCTTACAAATCGCTACGACTTTATCGACACCCGTGGTCTACAACTAAAATGGACACTGCAGCAAGATGGCCAAGCAATAGCAAAAGGACTGGCTCGATTACCTGAAGTGCTAGCAGGAAAATCAGCAGCGATTAATTTTAGTTTACCGAGTACAGCAACTGCTCCCCTAGTGCAAAGCCCGCAATTTGAATACCAACTGTTACTCGAAATAAAAGTCGATACGCCGCAGCCAATGCTGCCTAGCGACCACTTGATCGCTTTCGAGCAATTCACCCTACAAACTCCTACATACTCGTCACTAGAGCAGCATTCAACAGGCAAAAGTGGAATCCAAGCTAAAGCGACACATTGGTTATTAGTTAATGGTCATACGCAATATCAGATAGATAACACAAGTGGCTGGTTAACCGATATTCGCGTTGATGGCGTTACTCAACTTGATGGTCCGTTAATGGCTAACTTTTGGCGTGCGCCGACCGACAATGATCTTGGCAATCAAATGCCTAAATGGGCTGGGATCTGGCAAGACGCTGCAGCAGAGCTAACGTTAAATAAGATAAGCCTGATTGAGGATAAAGCCTCGACGCTCGAAGTGACGCATCAGCACCCTCAACTTAGTTTTACTTTAACAACCCGCTACCAAATAACTCAGCAAGGTAAGCTGTTTGTTAGCAGCCGATTTACCCCTGCTTCGAAAAAGATCGCCGACATGCCACGCTTTGGTTTCCAAGTAAGACTGCCTTTTGCTATGCGCTTTATGCACTACTTTGGCCGTGGACCTGAAGAAACTTATGCTGATAGAAAGTCTGGTAATGCTCTTGGCTGGTATTCACTACCAATAGAGAAAGCCTTTCACCGATATTCTCGTCCACAAGAAACAGGACAGCGAACCGACGTACGATACGTCGCTGTTACCAATAGCAAAGGTACTGGTTTGTTAGCACAAACAGCGATGAAAGATGAGTACCTACAAACTAGTCTATGGCCATTTGCACAAAAAGATATCGACTTTAGAACTGGCGATGCCGAAGGCTCTGCTTCAGGATTAGTCCCAGTTACCGCTAACCACGGCGCAGAGATCCCAGTGCGCAACTTTGTCACTTGGAATATTGATTACAAGCAAATGGGCGTTGGCGGTGACACATCATGGGGCAGACCTGTACATACGCCTTATCGTATTGCGCCAAAGCCTATGGAATTTAGCTTTAGCCTCACGCCAATCTCAACCACAAAAAACATTCAGCAGCAGGCGAGACTCCAGCGGTAACCTAGGGCTACGAACTTTAGGCAATAGCTGGTCGCTTATCCCTAAACATTACCTATGGATCAAATTTTTGTCGAGATTATAGTTATTTATTAACTACAGCGAATAAATAAACAGAGTAAAGAAAGTAAAACTAAAAATAACAGTGAAGGATCAACATGGAACAGACTATTCAACTGATTATCTTTTTTGGGCTAACAAGCCTAGTAGGCTTAATTACTTATTTAAAGTGCCGTAAAATCACCCGTGATAGCAGTGACAGTAAAGACTACTTTCTCGCTGGCGGGGGATTAAGCTGGGTTGTTGTTGCCGGCTCTTTAATGATGACCAATATTAGCGCCGAGCAAATAGTGGGCATGAATGGCGCTCAAACCTTACTTGTTGCTTGGTGGGAAATTGCAGCAGCGATCGGCCTTATCATTCTAGCTAAATGGCTTATTCCCATTTATTACAAATATAACTGCACCACGACTACCGAACTTCTGGAGCGCAAATACCAAGATAAAGGGATCCGTGCCATGGTATCGATACTTTTTATGCTCGGTTATGCCTTTATTTTGCTTCCCGTCGTGCTCTACACCGGCTCATTATTTATGAAGTCGATGTTTGGCCTATCTATCTCTGTCACCTTTTTAGCAATCATCTTTGCTGTTGTGGGCGCAGTTTACGCCATCTTTGGCGGCCTAAGAGCCATTGCAATTTCAGACAGCCTAAATGGAGTAGGCCTACTCGTAATGGGAGTTATAGTGTCATATTTGGCACTCAATGCGGTGAACTGGGACCTGACAGGGATCCCAATCGAGCGCATCACACTTGTTGGTGATACTCAATCAGACATCCCATGGCACACCCTATTAACAGGGATGATCTTTATCCAAATATTCTATTGGGGTACCAACATGGTGATCACCCAAAGAGCTTTAGCAGCAAAGTCTATAAAAGAAGCGCAAAAAGGTCTTTATGCAGCGGTTGTCATGAAGCTCATTATTCCAATCATTGTTGTTCTTCCAGGCCTTGTAGCCTTCAAGCTCTACGGAGATGTCGGCGATGTGGCTTACGGCAAGCTCGTTGGCGATATTTTACCAAGTTGGATGTCAGGCGCATTTGCAGCCGTTATGGCCGGTGCGGTATTGAGCTCATTTAACTCATGCTTAAATTCTGCAGCAGCCCTTTATACTTGCGATATCCACCAAAACTATGTCAATTCTAACGCCGATGTACGAAAAATAGGTACCCGAGTCGCATTGGTCTTTACGCTGATTTCATTATGCTTGGTACCTATATTTGCCCAATCAAGCAGCATTATATCGCTGCTGCAACAGTTAAATGGTCTCTATTCAATGCCAGTACTCGCGGCATTTATCTGCGCCCTCGCTTTTAAAGATGTAAATGCTAAAGCAATTAAAATAGGGCTAGTATTTGGCGTGGTCGTCTATGCAGTATTTACCTTTGTTTGGAGTCCGCTGCACTTTATTCACATGATGGCCATTACTCTTGCAGCAACAATTTTAGTCACCCTAGCACTGAGCAAGCTTATTTTTGGTCCGCAAACAGCAAGCGGTCAGCTAATCAGTGACTAAGCTCCTTATTAAGGCATGTTTGATTGCGAACTTTAACCTAAGGTATCAACTGACACCTTAGGTTAAAGCTTTAGCATTAGTGCCAAATAGTTATGAGCTGAAAAACTCAGTTACACAAGTTACAAAGTCATGATATAAAACAATAGATGGATATTTAGCACAAAAAAGATATGACACAGGGAAATGCTTAAAGCGCTTATCGCTCTGAGCCACTTTTCTACCGTGGACTTATTCAAGCAAGTTTAGGTGTACCGCTGTTATTAATTTGGTCGTCAGAATCAAACCGCAGCTAAACCAATCAGTTTACAGCAATGTTTTTGTACTGAACGCAAATTTTAACATTCGGAATTTAAATTATGTCCAACCCCTCTCAGCGAGCAAACAAATTGTTTGTGCAAACTTTCGGCACCCAAGCAGATGAGCTTTATTGTGCCCCTGGACGCGTTAACCTTATAGGTGAACATACCGACTATAACGATGGTTTTGTTTTGCCTGCGGCCATCAACTTCCATACAGCAATTGTTGTAAAACGCCGTGACGATCTACGTTTTCGCGCAGTGTCTGATGCCTATCCAGGCGAAATTGAAGAATGGACTTTTGGTGAAGAAGGCAACCCCGTTGCAAATCACTGGTCAAACTATTTAAAAGGCTTTACTGCAGCAATGGCCACATCAGGCTTAGCCCCTAAAGGGCTCGACATTGCAGTTGTTAGTAATGTACCAATGGGCGCTGGTTTATCATCATCAGCAGCACTTGAAGTGGCCTTTGGGACCGCCGTGAATGACTGTAGCCAAATAAAGCTGTCTCCGCTTGCTATTGCACAACTTGCACAACGTGGTGAAAACCAATTTGTCGGCTGCGCCTGCGGCATTATGGATCAAATGATCAGTGCTCTTGGCGAAAAAGACCATGCCCTATTAATTGATTGTCTAGATCTAGACAGTGAAGCGGTGAATATGCCGGACAGTCTGAGCCTTATTATAATCAACTCAAATGTACAGCGTGGTTTGGTAGAATCTGAATATAACCTTCGCCGCGAACAATGCGAACAAGCCGCCGAACACTTTGGGCTTGAATCACTGCGAGATTTAACTTTAGCGACACTCGAAGCCGGCAAGTCAGAACTCAGTGATGCTTGTTATAAGCGGGCTAGGCATGTCATTACCGAAAATAGACGTACCCAAAATGCCGCATGGGCATTGGAGTCTAATGATATTGCCAAGCTCAGCCTATTAATGGCCGAATCACATAATTCAATGCGTGACGACTTTGAGATCACTACCACTGAAATCGACTATCTTGTTGAGATAGTATCGGAAGTTATTGGTGATCGTGGTGGTGTGCGTATGACAGGTGGCGGCTTCGGCGGCTGCGTTGTCGCGCTGGTCGACCACGAACTCACCGACGCAGTTGTCGCTACCATTGAACAGAAGTATGCAAACAAAACGGGGCTAGAAGCCAATATATACCTGTGCTCAGCTAGCGACGGTGCTCGACGCATCGATAATTAAATTACGTTTAATAGGACTAAACATGGTACGTATTCGCCCTCTCGAAGCCTGGGATGACCCACGCGGTGGACAAATTGAACGAGTGCTTATGGATAATGGCACAATTGCGGTTGAGGTATTAAGTCTAGGCGGAATTATTCGCTCTTTATGGGCCCCCGACCGAGATGGCGAACGTGCAAACTTAGTATTAGGCTGTGATAATGCCAGCGACTACTTAGCTCAAGATGCCTATTTAGGCTCTGTTACAGGGCGGTTCGCAAACCGGGTAGCTAAAGGTCAATTTACGGTTGAGCCCAATCATTTTCAGCTTAATGTTAATCAAGCAGGTAATTGCTTGCATGGTGGCATAGAGGGGTTTCATCGAAAAGTTTGGCAGCTTGGAACCCTACCCGATGGCGTGCGTCTTAGTCTAAAGAGCCCTGATGGTGACATGGGCTTCCCTGGTAATTGTAATGTGCAGTTAGATTACCGCTTAGTAGGTAATAACCTTTATGTTGAGATTTTAGCCAGCTCAGATAAAGCTTGCCCAATCAGCATTTCACAGCACAGTTATTTTAATCTTGATGCCAGCGACTCAACTCTTGAGCATCAGTTACAGGTTGATGCGAAGCAATACCTAGCTACGGATGATAGCGGGATCCCCGTTAGTATTTGCGATACTTTCGCTAGCAGTCTAGATCTATCATTACCGACCAACTTACTATCACTAATTGGTCAAGAAGAGTTTACGACAACATCTGGTATTGATCACTGCTACTTACTACCAAAAACAGAATCAAAGTTACAACGATTTGGCAAGCTAAGCTCTCCATTAAGCGGACGTAGTTTGACCTTATATACTAATCAGCCCGGCGTGCAAGTATATGGTGCTAACCACTTACAGGGGACGGTAGGTAAAAATCAGCAGGTGTTGCAACAATACCAAGGTGTGTGCATGGAGCCTCAGCAAATACCCGATGCGCCGAATCAACCTAGCATTGCAGGCAACTCATTAATAGCCCCAGGTGAGCTCTACCACCACATTAGTCGTTATCAGTTTGAATGTGATTAATCTGAGCAGTAAAATATACGGATAAAAAAACAGCGCCTAGTAGGCGCTGTTTTTTATTAAACTAATCGTCGTAATCGTCTGACCAATCGTCATCGTAGTCATCGCCATCGGCAGATGCTAACTCTGGCTCATCGTCATCTTCAGCAGGTGCTGCTTTGGCCTTTTTTGGCGCTGCCGCACTTTTTGGGTTATTTGCTTCAACCCAGCCCTGATGCTTAGCCATAAACTCTTCTCTTGCGGCAAACCAAGCTGCACCGAAGTTTTTCTCAACTTCTGCAATGGCTTGATCATCAAGTTCATGCAGATTAGGCTTAACGATATCCTCTGCATACTCGATGATTGCTTCGCGAGTTGCGTTATAGAAGTAAACACGCCCTGCAGAAGCATCTGGAAACTGTTTATCATGAATTAGAATGGTATTACCACGAGCTGTTCTTAGCTCACCGTACCAAACTGTTTTTTTTGTCGTCTTATACATATATGTTAATGCCCTTAAATCAACACATACAAACTAAATAAGAGGTAATTTGCGCTAACATTTACCTCCGTTTTCCCTATATTTTTTCATCAGGGACAGAAGCGGTATTTTTACAGATTCTTGCCGAATATCAATAGTTGAAAATGCGAAATATGCCTCTCAAAGTTGAAATAAATCACATAAATTATTCAGCTCTTATCGAATTTAGTTCAAAGCAGCGGTTATTCAAGTTTTTCGTTATCAATAAATGCAAAAAATCACTGCAATAGTTAACAAAGCTCACAACATCAACCGTTTAGGTAACAAGTACCAATGAAAGACAACAAGCAAAATTTCTATCGAAAAAGTACTATCACTATAGTGTTAGTGCAATATGACAAGCGTATGTCAGTCGCTTAGGCAATGAATAAAATTTCAACATTCAGCAGAGAGAATGGCACAAAACGTAATACCGTAAAAAGAGAGGTTTAGGCTTTTTAGTCGTGAAAACAAAACCAATATTGGCTAACAATTTAGATGCGGTGATTAGAGTAATATATCCGCAGGTTTAAACTGCATTATTTCTATGCCCAAAATATCATTTCAAAAACTAACTAACACTCAATTGCAGTGTTATCGCTGTTATAAAAGTAAAAAAAGCGGCCCTAAGGCCGCTTATTGATTAGCTACATTTATAGAGTTAGAAGTTCACCGTCATTGGATCAGAACAAAGGCTAGATGATGCTTCACAAATCTTATATTCAACTGATGATGAAGCACCAGAGAAACGGTCACGATAACGGCCATCATTGCTTGTCGTTGCAACTGCGACGCCGTCACGGTAAACCACGACATCATCACCCGCAGCACCATCCCATGTTAGATCAACAAGCGCACTACCACGACGAGATAATTTAGCCCGCACTACACCCGCTGTAATGGTATGTTCAAATACTTCAACATCCATCATTGCGCTATCGCTATTACCCTCAGCATCTGTAACCATCATAGAAACAGTATAAGTTCCTGCTGTTGCGTAAGTATGTGCTGGGCTCATATCTGTCGATACATTGCCATCACCAAGATCCCAGCTGTAACTAACGATATCGTCATTGACGTCACTGCTTGAATTAGTGAAGGCAACATTTAGACCGTCTACTGCATAACTAAAGCCTGCAATTGGGGCTGCAGGTGCAGCTTCTCCAACACCAGAAATCACTATACCCCAACTGTTAAGCGTTCCTGTATCGGCACCAACGTTATCATTAACGAACAAGCTCCAAGTACCTGTCGCGATTTCGCCATTAAATGCACTTAGATCCCAGTTCTTAACAATATCATCTGCACTGCCACCTTCACGGTTATGTAATACCACTTCAGTACCCGCTGGCGAAGTCAGTGTTACCACTAAATCACCAATCCAAGTGTGTGAGATATCCACATTGGCATCAACTCCAAACACTTGCACATCATCAGCAACAACTATCGTGCTTACAATACCTGCAGGGTCATTATCTGGAATAGCTGCAGAATCAGTATTTGAGTACGTGAAATCCTGTAGACCTTCAGGCAACACAGTCAATGAAACCGACTTCTCTTTAACAGTACTTCCATCATCACCAGTAACGGTAATGGTGTAATCTCCCCAAGGAGTGCTCGCATCTGTAGCAACATTTACCATAAAGGTATCGTCAGCCATTACACTATTACTAGATAGCGTCACACCTGCAAGCGCTGGCGATACTGCAACTGAAAGTGCGACTGTACCATCCCAACCAGCAACACTGCCTACGCTATAATCGTAACTCGTTGAACTACCGGCTTCGATAGTTTGCGAGGCGGGCGTAACGCTAAAGCGGTACCCAGGATCAGGATCCGCAAGATCAAGTGCATTGGCGACATTCAGTCGAGTACCTGCAACCGTCTTACCCGTTAGGTCTGCATTTACATCTCCTGAGTCCATTAATAGCTGCTTCATTGCTGTTGCAGACAGATCTGGGTTAATTGACCACACCAATGCTGCTGCACCTGCAACATGTGGCGTTGCCATTGAAGTACCTGAGAAAGTTGAATAAGTGTTGCCCGGCGTAGTTGATAAGATAGCTGAACCAGGCGCGCCCATATCAACACTAGTTAAGCCCCATTGAGAGAAGCTAGACATTGCATCGTTACGATCTGTACTAGCAATAGCCATTACAGCATCAGAGTCATAACTTGCAGGATAACTTGCACTAGCATCATTGTCGTAAGCTCCGTTACCAGCCGCCGCAACAAATAAGATCCCAGCATCACCGCCTGACTCAATTGCATCTTTTAACGCTTGGCTAAATCCACCGCCTCCCCAAGAGTTGTTTGTCGCTTTAATATCAACGCCATGGTTCACTTTTAAGTCAGTCATGTAATCAATACAAGCTATCGCCCCTTCAGTTGAACCTGAACCGCTTGCATCTAAGAACTGACAACCGACAATACTGACATCCCAGTTAACACCAACAACACCGACGCCATTGTTACCTGATGCACCGATAGTACCCGCTACATGGGTACCGTGACCATTGCCATCCATTGGGTCACCGCTATTATTGTTAGCATTGAAACCATGGATATCATCCACGACCCCGTTGCCATCATCATCAATACCGTTACCAGGGATTTCATTTGGGTTGGTCCACATATTAGCTTGTAGATCAGGGTGGTTATAATCGACACCGGTATCGATGACACCAATCACAACTGAACTATCACCCGTTGTTACATCCCAAGCTTCCACTGCATCGATATCAGCATCAGCTGTACCGCCGTCTTGCCCTGTATTGTTTAAACCCCAAAGCGAAACAAAATCAGGGTCATCAGGTGTACCAATCGCCTTAATCACATAGTTAGGTTCTGCGTACTTTACTGCTGGATGACGGCTAATGATTTTAATCGCCTCACCAACATTAGAGCCTGCACGAAGCGTTAACTTTGCCAGCTTGCCATCAAGCAAATTAGCAAAACGGTCATCGATGCCATTAGCATCCATATCTCTCATTGACGCACGTACCAAACGTTGGGCAGATTCTCGCTCGCTCTTAGTCGCATTGTCTTTATAAACAACGATTAACGAGTCTTTAATATATTCATGTTGCGTTGGTGTTTTTGCCTGCACTGGCGTAGACGAAACAGCAATCACTCCTGCGATCGCTGCTGCTAACGGTGTTAATTTTTTAAACATAAACTAGTCCCTTTTAATCCTTTAAGTATCCCCGAACCGGTACTGCAAAAAACAAACACGCTATGCGTAGTCACAAAACTGACTGATAAAAACGTGCAGTAATAACCCGGTATTTGTAACCGTTAGAATTGTTGCCACAGAGAGTGTCGATTTGAAAGATGGCTTAATTCATTTAGCACTAAACTACTAATCCCATGGCATTAGGCTTTTGACGTTAAAAGCATAATGTAAAGCTTAAACAGCTTTATTTTCAGCAAGTAAGATACAGCTGTAGTTAAGGTAGAACATTTACTAACCGCGCAAATAAGTAGACCTTTTTCTGATTGCGACAAAAAAGTAGCAAGGTAACTTGAGGAACTTATCTGGCGAGTAACGTTGTGCAAACCCGCTCACCAGCAAGCAGCAAAGTGGCTTAGGTTTACTTTGCAACGATGAAAAAAGGAGCGTTAAGTGTCCGTTTTCAAAACCCTGGGGATCATCACCGCCCTTGTCCTTTATTCAGTCGGCAGTTTTGCTGCTGAATCTGAGTTCGAGAACAATGAGTTACCCATAACACTACAAACACTTCTCGAGAGTTCAGGCCGTAGCAATGTCATTAACCTTGTGCAGGCCGGTGTGTTAAACCAAGCGACGCTAAGTCAGATGGGTGAAGGCAATATCACCGAATTACTTCAAATAGGCAGTAATAACCAAGCTGAAATCATCCAACTTGGCCAAGACAATGAAGTAGAACTCTTACAGTCTGGTGCAAATAACCAAGCTTTTATTACCCAGATTGGCGATGACAATTTAGTACAAATTAATCAACTGGGAAGTGCCAGTTTTTCAATTGAACAAATTGCAGATGGTGCTGCAATGACAATTACTCAATATTAAACAGGGAGAGTCATATGAGATCACAAACAACTAAAACAATGATTGCGCTGGCGATTACAGCAAGCCTAGGCATTAGCAGTAGCGCTTTAGCAGATTCAAGTAATACTGCAGAAATCACTCAAACGACAGCAGCTTCAGGAGCCGTTGTAGGCCAAGATGCGACAGTTCGTCAAACAGGAGATCTAAACGTAGCTAAGGTTAAACAAACTGGCGATGCGCAAGAAACAAACGTGACTCAAGATGGTGTGTGGCAAGAGGCTTACGTAAACTCTGCTGGCGAAGGAAATACAATTGATATAGACCAAACTGAAGACTGGCATATAGCCAATGCAGACATTACAGGTAATGACAATTCAATTACTGTAAACCAAAGCGGATTCTTTAATGAAACTGATATCGATCTCTCTGGTGACGGCAATGAAGCAACAGTAATGCAAGCAGGTGAGCAGAACGGTGCAGTCGTTGAGTTAATCGGTGACGAAAACACGAGCTACGTTGAGCAAGACGGCAACGGTAACTTTGCCACTTTCCGTGTAGAAGGTGATGCTAATGACGGTGATATTACTCAGTATGGTGATAACAACGTGGCAGGTTTTGTGTCATTGGACATCACACCTAACATGGGTAATAACAATGATGTTGAAGTTTATCAAGAAGGTAATGACAACCTAGGTGCGGTTAAAGGTGTTGCAGGCGACAACAACAACTTCATCGTATCCCAAGAAGGTGACGACAACACAGGTTTTGTCTATGAGCTTACTGGCTCAGACAATGAAATTGAAATCGAACAAGTTGGCACAAGTAACACCGCTTATTTAGCGCTTGCGACTGGTGATGATAACGACATCGAAATAGAACAAGATGGGTTATCTAATACTATCGGCGATACACTGATCGCTGAAATTCAAGGTAGCGACAACATGATTCGTATCGAACAAGATGGCGATAATAATGGTGCGGAATTCCAAGTTTTTGGTGACGAAAATAGTCTAGTTCTAGACCAAGAAGGAACTGGCAACTTTGCAACCATAGGTCAATATGGTGACGATAATGATGTTTCAATCATGTCTGACGGTGATGACAACCAAGCCGTCGCTTTCACAGAATTAGATGATAACGGCATCGAAATTGCGCAAGAAGGTAATGAAAACTTCGGTTACGCTGATGTACTTGGTTTCGGTAATGACGTTGATATTGAGCAAGATGGCGATCAAAACGAAGCGTTAGTTTCGGTTGTTGGTTTCGATAATACTGAAGTAGAAATGACTCAAGAGGGTGATCTTAACCTTATCGACCTGATTATTGTCGGCGACGAGAATATCGCTACTATCGCTCAAACAGGTAACGGAAACTGGGTAGGTGGTGAAAGTGTTGAAGCCTTTGAAGTCAACGGTGTAGATAACAGCCTAAACATCGCGCAAACAGGCAACGATAACTTAGTTATGGGCTCACAATCAGGCTCTGGTAATGTTATTAGCGTTACTCAAACCGGTGATTTCAATACCGCTACAGTGATGCAAAATTAAGAGTTAACTCAAAGAGTCACTACCAAAAAAGGGAGCTTAAGCTCCCTTTCTTTTTACTTATCTGATGCGCTAGTTTTATTAACTCTCCAATCTTAGCTGAAGAGCTAAAGCTTTAGGAACACAACTCAAACTGACTTTGGTACGTCTGCGCCCAACGCAATAGTTCAACTCGGTTACGAGATTGGGTTTTTCTAAAAATAGAAGATATATGCGCCTTTACTGTATGTTCACTAATGCAAAGCTGATGGGCAATTTCTTTATTACGCGCACCGCTTGAAACCAATTGAATAATCGTTCTTTCTCGCCCCGTTAGCATTTGCAACATCACAACCGTATCTTGTAATACCTCACCGCCACTATCTAACCGCTTGACCAAATGATTAAACATCTCGCTCAGTAATAATCTGTCATACCAAAGTTCATTGGCTACCATTTTACGCAAGCCATTTAATAGCAAGTCCATGCCCTGATCTGCGTACAATAAGCCTTTTATACCAAGTAGCATTGCAGCTTTGGGATCTAGCGTACCCCGCTCAACTTGATATAGAGCGATTGGAAACTGTGAAACTAGCCGCGCCGCAACTAAGGGGATCCCTTTACTATCAAGTGCAGTGCCTTTCTGGGCAACCAAATAAAAGCGATTACACTCTTTGGCCATAACCAAATCTGATGGCTTCTTGATCACTCGGGTTTTTAGCCCTATTGATTCAGCCAAAATAGCTAAATGACAAGGTGATGCAACCTGATGAATAAACACTAACTCATCGATTTTACTCATTGAATTCTCTCCATGAATTTGACCGAGACAAACAGAGATAGACATAAAGACACTCTTCCTTAGTATCTATGACTGTAAAACGGCAATAAGCTTGCAACATTAATATAACATTGCGAAGTGAATAGCTACATAAAGCGACCTTCACAACCAATTTATCCGCAAATAAATTAATACTCGGTAGAAAGGACTGGATAATGAATACAAAATAAAACTTATTGGTAGTAAAAAAGAAGGGTGGAACCCGCCCTTCTCATGGTGCAGATAACGATAATACTAACTTAAGCTGGTGACCAATATCCCATGGCAACGCCTTTATCAACCAGTTCAGATACAGCTAACTCAATGGCTTGCAATACGCAAAACTGCACGGGTTCGTTGGTGGTAAACCCGACTTCAGCCTCAGCTAACCGATTCAAACTAGTGAATCGAATTAGTCCAGCACGCATCTCTTGGGAAAAAACTCGCTTAGTTGTTGATACCGACATCATCACTTTCCCTGTATGCACATCTACGGCGCGTAAATAGATAGTGACTTGGTCTTCACGGTACAGCTCTGAGGCACCGATCCCGTAATACTCAACACCTGCTCCGCCTGTGCTAATGTTAGTTTCATAGCTAATAATTCCGCCCTCTAAAAGCAGGCGAGCATTGGTTAGTTGCGGTACTTCTTCTTTACTGGCTTTTGCCGGCTGCTTCTTAGTAATCTTGCGCTCCGTCAGTAAGTTTTGTAGTCCCTCTCTTTCTACCGGTGTAAACCATTTAGAATCGAGTAAGGTTTGCACTAGCATCGAAGTCGCGCCTTGGGTGACGGCTGTAGAAAAAGAGCTTACATTCTGTTGGGGTTTGTACTGGCCTGTTTGATCTCTAAACGAGTACACGGCGACTGGGATTGGATATTTAGGTCCAGGTTTCGCCATTAACGCCTGCATGGTTTCGCTAGTGGGATTAAGTTTTGCTTGGCTAATATTTAGCTCTGGCTTAGGAATTAGACTACAAGCCGACAAGCCGATAACGGTCATAATAGTGAGAATATATTTCATCGGTTAGCCTCCATATGTCGGCATTTCGATAACAGTCACTTCACCGGTCAATAGGTTAGTAATGGTCAACATTACTCCACCACCAATGGATGCGACTTCAATTCTAAAATCCCCAGTATCATAAGTGCCGTCGGTGATCTCTCCACTCGCCACGCCACGTGTAATCGTGTTCATAATGTTTCGCTCTAGCGACTCTTTAAAGCGGCTAACAAAATCTTTCTCTTCAGAACTAGCAGTATGGTCGTTTTGAGCATTAGCTTTATTTAGCAAATAAGAGCCATTTAGCGCTGAACCGCCAAAACTGGGGTTAATAGGGGTGTAAACCAGTTCGGTTGCATGGCTAGATCCAGCAAAGAGTAGCCCAGCAACAATTAACATCCTGTTATTCATTGTAGTTATCCTAATATCCGTCAGAACTATCGGCTAACTCACCAGTAATGGCATTCGCCCTAACACGTGCTAAGTGATCAATAGTGAGTAAAATCGCTTGCTCTGCTCTTTCTTTTATCGGGCTAGCTCTACGCCCAAAGTGAGTCTTGTAAATCGTAATGCCATTAACTTCAAGCGTAAGCAAGGTGCCAGCTTGAGGAAATACAGTTTCATATAAGGTCACGTTAAACCCTTGTGTAAACGGTAAATCACGCCAATAGCTTGAATAGTAAAAACTGAAATCTTTACCAAAACGGGTGAGGGTTCTATCAATAACTAAACCACTAATTTCAATATCAGCATCTTGCGCACTAATAGGCAGAGAGCAGCAAAAAACCAGTAACAATATTGAAATTCTTGCGCGCATATCCAATACAACCCTAGAGTAGATTTCTAGTCTAAATGTTAGATAGCCAGTACTAACCAAGGCCTCAACATTTCTCGACTTTCTACCCTAACAGCTATCGGATTAGTTTTGACGAATGAGCAAAGAGGTTTAAGCCCAAACAATCAAACATGGAAAAAAGGCGTAATACTTTTGGGTATAATTATGTTCACAATAAATTAGCGCTTTGACTGCTTTTATTGAAATACAGGTATAAAAAAGCCCAGCTAATTAGCTGGGCTTTCATGTCCAGTTAAATCCTATTACCATTTACGGCTCAATGGATCTAGAACGGGATATCGTCATCCCAGCCATCATCCAAGTCAGGAGTGAAGTTCTGCTGTGGCTGCGGAGCTGGGCGCTGTTGTGGCGCTTGCTGCGGAGCTGGAGCAGCTTGTGGCTTAGGCGCATAACCACCTTGTTGAGGTGCTTGCTGCTGCGGTTGTGACTGCTGCTGATAACCACTTTGTTGAGCTGGAGCTTGTGGCTTCGGCTGATAGCTGTTTTGTTGTGGTTGCTGTTGTTGCTGTGAGCCGTAGCCACCGCCTTGTTGCTGTTGCTGACCACCATAGTTCTGGTTGCCACCTTGCGATGGAGCACCCGCATTCTGGTTACGGCTACCTAGCATTTGCATGCTACCACTTTGATCGACAACCACTTCAGTGCTGTAACGATCTTGACCACTTTGGTCTTTCCATTTACGAGTCTGTAGTTTGCCTTCTAGGTAAACTTGAGAGCCTTTACGTAAATACTCACCAGTGATTTCAGCTAGTTTGCCGAACATCACAACACGGTGCCATTCAGTACGCTCTTGCTGTTGACCTTGCTGGTCTTTCCAAGACTCACTTGTCGCCACGGTAATGTTGGCTACGGCATTGCCATTAGGCATGTAACGTACTTCAGGATCTTGTCCTAAATTACCGACCAAAATTACTTTATTGACACCACGACTAGCCATTGAAATCTCCTGGAACGTATATTAAATTTTCACTAATCGACAGAGCGTAACACAGCTCTGGCTTCTCTCAAATCGAAATGGTCATCTACTTTTAAATAAGCGACCTTTTCCTCAAGTACAACTATCGCCTCAGACACACCGGTAAGTGCCGACAACTCAGTTGCCATGGTCACTGCGCTCTGTTTATCGGTAACATTCGCCTCTAATGTGTAACTCTTCAAAAGCACTGGATTTTTCATACCAAAGGTCAATAAAAACCAAATAACCATCAAGCCTAAAGCAACGGCAAAAACCCCAGATGCCCCCAGTAATTCATAGGCACCACCACCTAATAAACCACCACAAAAGGCACCTAAAAATTGGCTGGTAGAATAAACACCCATTGCCGAGCCTTTATCACCAACGGGACAGAACTTGGCGATCAAACTTGGTAACGAAGCTTCTAGGTAATTAAATCCGGTAAAAAACAGCACTACAGCAATGCTCAAAACCACCAGGTTATCGGCAAACATCGCCATTGAACCAAGGGCGGCCATCATAATCAGCAAAGCAACTTGAAACATACCTTTAGTATTATTGCGCTTAACCCCAATAATAATCAGTGGCACCATTAAAAAGAACGCGCCCATAAAGGCCGGAAAATACAGCATCCAGTGCTCTTCTTTAGCAAGACCCGCATCGACTAAATCCAGCGGCAAGGCGACAAAAACTGCAGTCAAGACTAAGTGCAGGATGAAAATACCCGCATCAAGTCTAAATAACTGTGGATCCATTAACATGCGCTTAAGCTTTTCTGGCGCAGCGACGGTATCACCTTTTGGTGCTTGCGATATTGGGTTAGGCACTAAGACTTGCACAATTATCATGCCTAGCAAAGCAAGGCCTGCCGTCATAAAAAACAGTCCAGACAATCCGAGGTGCTGCGCTACAATGGGACCTACTAGCAGTGATAAGGCAAATGAAAAACCGATACACATACCGATAATCGCCATCACTTTAGTGCGTTGTTCATCACGGGTTAAGTCTGCAGCAAGTGCTAGCACAGCAGCGGCAATCGCCCCCATACCTTGTAAAGCACGGCCAGCGACTACGCCATAAATAGTTTCAGCATTAGCGGCAACTAAACTACCTAATGCAAAGATTAATAATCCGGCTAAGATGATAGGCTTACGGCCAAATTTGTCAGATAAAATCCCCATTGGGATTTGAAGAACCGCTTGCGTTAAACCATACGCGCCAATAGCAATACCAACCCACAAAGGTGAAAAACCTTCGAGGTGTTGGCCGTATAGTGCAAACACAGGCATGATCATAAACAAGCCCATCATGCGCAAGCCAAATACACTGGCTAAAGAAAATGCGACTTTTTTCTCAGTCTTGGAAAGTCCTTGGTTGGCCATGCCCCCGCCCTGATCTGTGAACTTGAAATAGGCCGCGGAGTTTATCACGAAGTTTTTCATAGCCCAAAAGTAAAAACTGAAGATGTATACTTGAACCATGTTTTAAGTGACTGGTTCTCAAAGCCCCGATATCAAGGGGATTACCACAGTTAACGTGGCAAAATCTTAGTTCTCTCCTACAATTGTTAGCCAGTCTTGGCTATTTACATAGCCAAATTTGTGAGATACTTAACCACTTTTTTCGGCTTTGAGATCTGAACGCTAGATGGAAAATATTGAAGTACGTGGTGCTCGTACCCACAATCTTAAAAACATCAACCTGACCATTCCCCGCGACAAACTTATCGTGATCACGGGACTTTCGGGTTCAGGCAAATCTTCTCTAGCGTTTGATACGTTATATGCAGAAGGCCAACGACGTTATGTTGAGTCTTTATCTGCTTATGCGCGTCAATTCTTGAGTTTGATGGAAAAGCCAGATGTTGATCATATTGAAGGTTTGAGCCCTGCAATTTCTATCGAACAAAAATCAACATCTCATAACCCGCGCTCAACCGTGGGAACCATTACTGAAATCTACGATTATTTACGTCTGTTGTTTGCCCGCGTGGGTGAACCTCGCTGTCCAACTCATGGAGAGCCCTTAGCCGCGCAAACCGTAAGCCAGATGGTCGATAAGGTACTTGAACTGCCAGAAGACAGCCGTCAAATGCTGCTCGCTCCAGTTGTTAATAACCGCAAAGGCGAACACGTTAAGCTATTAGAGAGCTTATCAGCACAAGGTTATATTCGCGCCCGTATCGACGGAGAGGTCTGCGACTTAACCGATCCGCCAGAGCTAGACCTGCACGTAAAGCACACCATTGAAGTGGTTGTTGACCGATTTAAAGTGCGTGGAGATATAAAGCAGCGCCTAGCAGAGTCATTTGAAACTGCGTTAGAGCTTTCCGGTGGTATCGCCAAAATTGCCAGCATGGATCCAGCTGAAGGCAAGACAAAAACTGAAGAACAAGTGTTTTCGGCTAACTTTGCTTGTCCAGTTTGTGGCTATTCAATGGCAGAACTTGAGCCGCGCATTTTCTCGTTTAACAATCCTGCAGGTGCTTGCCAAACCTGTGATGGTTTAGGCGTACAGCAGTTTTTTGATCCAGAGCGAGTCATTACTAATACCGAGCTTTCGTTAGCCGGCGGCGCCATTCGAGGCTGGGATAGACGTAATTTCTATTACTTCCAAATGCTCACTTCGCTTGCTGACCATTACAAGTTTGATATTGAAAAACCGTTTGAGCAGCTAAGCGATGAAGTACGTAAAATCGTACTTTACGGCTCAGGCAAACAAAGCATCGCATTCAAGTACATTAACGACCGCGGCGATGTCGTTGTTAGAAATCACCCATTCGAGGGCATTCTAAACAACATGGATCGTCGCTATCGTGAAACTGAATCCAATGCTGTACGTGATGAGCTAACCAAGTTTATTAATACTCAGTCTTGCCAAAGCTGTGGCGGTTCACGCCTACGTGAAGAAGCACGTAACGTGTTTATTGAAGAGCTCAATCTTCCTGTTTTGACTCAGTGGTCTATTGGCGAAGCCATGGATTACTTCGACAAACTAGAGCTAACCGGTCAACGCGCGCAAATTGCCGAAAAAATCCTTAAAGAGGTACGCGACCGCTTAGGTTTCTTAGTCAACGTTGGCTTAAATTACTTAAGCCTTTCACGTTCAGCTGATACGTTATCAGGCGGTGAAGCGCAACGTATTCGTCTTGCCAGCCAAATTGGTGCCGGCCTTGTGGGTGTGATGTACGTGCTAGATGAACCATCAATAGGTCTACATCAGCGTGACAACGAGCGCTTACTACAAACTCTTATCCACCTGCGCGACTTAGGCAACACTGTAATAGTGGTTGAGCACGATGAAGATGCTATTCGCATGGCAGATCACGTGATTGATATCGGCCCAGGTGCCGGCGTGCACGGTGGCCAGGTGATTGGTGAAGGTACACTGCAAGACTTACTGAACTGCAAAGAGTCCATCACAGGTCAGTACCTGTCTGGTGAAAAGCAAATTCATATCAAGACTGAACGTACTGAGTATGATCCAACTAAGCTAATCGAGCTATTTGGCGCTTCAGGTAACAATCTTCAAGATGTTGATTTGCAAATTCCTGTTGGCTTATTCACTTGCATTACAGGTGTTTCTGGATCAGGTAAATCAACACTGATTAACGATACTTTCTATAAGATTGCACATATGCAACTTAACGGTGCGACCGTTGATGAGCCCGCACCTTATAAGAAAGTGGTTGGTATGGACCATTGCGATAAAGTAGTCGATATCGACCAGAGCCCAATTGGCCGTACACCACGCTCGAATCCGGCAACCTATACAGGTATTTTCACGCCAATCCGTGAGCTATTTGCTGCAACTCAAGAGTCGCGAACTCGTGGTTATCAGCCAGGTCGTTTCTCGTTTAACGTTAAAGGCGGTCGCTGTGAGGCTTGCCAAGGCGATGGTTTAATCAAGGTAGAAATGCACTTCTTACCGGATGTTTACGTGCCTTGTGATAGCTGTAAAGGTCAGCGTTATAACCGTGAAACCTTAGATGTACGCTTTAAAGGCAAGAATATTCACGAAGTGCTACAGATGACCGTTGAAGAAGCGCGTCCGTTCTTTGAAGCGATTCCAGCTGTTGCCCGTAAGCTACAAACCTTAATGGATGTAGGTTTGTCTTATATTCGTTTAGGGCAAAGTGCTACCACTTTATCTGGTGGTGAGGCGCAGCGAGTGAAGTTAGCTAAAGAGCTTTCTAAACGTGATACGGGTAAAACACTGTATATTCTAGATGAGCCAACAACCGGCCTACACTTTGCTGATATTCAGCTGCTGCTAGATGTATTGCATCGCCTTAAGTCTCACGGCAACACTATTGTTGTTATTGAGCATAACCTTGATGTAATTAAAACTGCTGACTGGATTATCGATCTTGGTCCAGAGGGTGGCTCTGGCGGCGGCACAATTTTGGTTGCAGGCACGCCTGAAGAGGTTGCAGAGCATACTGAGTCGCATACAGCGCGTTTTTTAAAACCTCTTTTAGGCAAGTAATTAGAGTTTAAAAAACAAAATGCATTTTAGTAATATTTTATTAAGTTTAGGCCTTGTGTTATCACTTGGCCTACTGCTCACCGCCGTCATCGACCCGCTAATTGGCAATTGTTCTATTCATAAAGCTCGAGTGATAAGTAGTGCTGCCGAATCAAGCACTATTGCGCTATCCAATGGCACTGTTGCTCGAGTTGATGTCGGTAACCTAAAAGAACAGTCTCTGATCAAAGTAGGAGCTAAACGCCGGCTTTTCTCTCGGGTTAAGGTTTATAAAGTTAAAGCAACCGATCTCCCTCAAACCACAAAAAACACCATGCAGGTGAGTAAAATATTGTCGCCATTTCAGTCCTAACCCGTTAACTTAAAAAAGTTAAAACTATTTAAGTTAACGACAAAGGGCAAAATGGATGCTGCGCACACTGCTATTGATAGCCACCTCAATAATACTTACCTCATGTGCTTCTTCCCCAAGTTGCAATAAACACCCCACGCTAACTTGGGCGAATACCACAAGTATCGACGCCGATATACGTCAGCTAACCAGAGCGGAAATGGCAGGTCGCAAAACCGGAACAGCCGGAGCGGCATTAACTCGATCCTATCTAGAAAAGCGTTTTAAGCAAATAGGAATTCAGCCTTGGCAAGGCCAATATCAACATCCATTTAATTATCGTAGCGGCTTTAGCGACAAACTAGGGATCAATATGATTGGGGTAGTACCAAGCACTACTGATAGCAACCGATGGCGTATTGTCATTGCCCATTATGACCATTTAGGCGGACAAGGAAAACGCTATTACCCCGGCGCAGATGACAACGCATCGGGTGTGGCGGGTTTACTACAATTAGCTGAGCGCGCAACAAAGCAAAGCAGTGAAGTAAACTTGCTATTTGTCGCCACCGACGCCGAAGAACCAGGCCTCTATGGTGGCTATGCATTAGCTGAACAATTAGGCATAAACAGCACAGTACCACAGATTGCTCAGATTGAATTGGCCATAAATCTCGATATGATTGGTCGTCCTAATCGCCATAAAGCTATCTATATTGAAGGATCGAGACGTTTTAAGAAGTTTGCCGCAATACGCAAGCAAATTACCCAAGAAAACCAGCTTTGTATTCGAACCCAACAGCCAAAAACATTCGATGGTTCAGTCATTGCAACCGACTTTTTGCGCGCCTCCGATCACTACCCTATGCATAAGGTAGGGATTGCCTGGCTTTACTTTGGCGTCCCCGTTCACCGTGACTATCACCAAAAAACAGATACAGTAGATAAAATAGATATCAACTTTATTGCCGCAGTTAGCGAATCAGCCTATCAACTGCTAAAAATAGACAGCTTACTGCTACAAAATTATCACTAACGTGAACAATGACTTACTTTTTTAACATCGTAAGCCCTTAATTGGCCTGCTATTTGCTTTAAAACTCAAGTAATTTTGAGGATTAATTGGTATTACCAATTGTAAGCTGCTATACTAGTCGGCTTACTGATACGTTTTCGGTGCGGGAAGTCGACACGGGGTTGATTTTCTGTCTATTACACTTAAGCACATACTTTTGTGCTCTGCTATTCCACAAGGCTACAACCCATGTCATCCAATGAAAAAACTTTCCGCGAACTCGGTCTTGCCGAGCCTTTGTTGCGTGCTCTTGACGAGTTAGGTTACGAAAAACCAACTCCAATTCAGGCAGCAAGTATCGAGCCTCTAATGGCTGGTAAAGATATTTTAGGTCAAGCGCAAACTGGTACAGGTAAAACTGGTGCTTTTGCACTACCTCTACTAAACAGCATTGATCCAACTACCAATGCTCCACAAATCCTAGTACTAGCGCCAACACGTGAACTTGCAGTTCAAGTTGCTGAAGCGTTTGGTAGCTACGCAAAATTCATGAAAGGTCTACACGTTCTGCCAATTTACGGCGGACAAAGCATGCACCAGCAGTTAAATGCATTGCGTCGTGGTCCTCAAATCATCGTTGGTACTCCAGGCCGTGTTATGGACCATATGCGTCGTGGCACACTTAAGCTTGATACGCTTAAAGCTATGGTTTTGGACGAAGCTGATGAAATGTTGAAAATGGGCTTCATCGATGATATCGAATGGATCCTAGAACACACGCCTAAGTCTCGCCAATTAGCACTATTTTCTGCAACGATGCCAGAGCAGATTAAGCGTGTTGCTAACAAATACCTAAATGAACCACAGCATGTAAGCATCGCTGCGACTCATACAACGGTTGAAACAATTGAGCAGCGTTTTGTTCAAGTATCACAGCACAACAAACTAGAAGCACTTGTACGTGTTCTAGAAGTAGAGAAGACTGAAGGTATCATTATCTTCGTTCGTACTCGTAACAGCTGTGTTGAACTAGCTGAAAAGTTAGAAGCTCGTGGCTATGCGTCTTCACCACTACACGGTGATATGAACCAGCAAGCGCGTGAGCGTGCAGTTGACCAACTTAAGCGTGGCCAACTAGACATCATCATCGCAACTGACGTTGCGGCGCGTGGTCTTGACGTTGAGCGTATTGGACACGTAGTTAACTACGATATCCCATATGACACTGAAGCTTATGTTCACCGTATTGGCCGTACAGGTCGTGCTGGTCGTTCAGGTATGGCGATTCTTTTCGTTACACACCGTGAAATGCGTATGCTACGCACTATTGAACGTGCAACTAAGAGCCGCATTTCACCAATGGACGTACCAAGTCCAGAGACAGTGACTGAACGCCGTCTTTCTCGTCTAGGCGAGCAAGTTGCTGAAATCATTTCTCAAGATCTTGAGTTCATGAAGGGTGCTGTGGCAACTCTTTGTCAAGAGCTAGAAGTTGATACTGATATGCTTGCTGCAGCACTACTGCACCAAGTTCAGAAAGATCGTCCACTGCAATTACCTGCAATGAACGAACGTCAACGTGATAGCCGTGATGACCGTAACTCTCGTGACCGTAATGATCGCAACGACCGTGGCCCACGTGATCGCAGCGACCGTCCACGTCGTGAGTCTCGTCCAACACCTGCAAACTTAGGTGCTGCTGATTCTCTTAAGGATAATCCAGACGTTAAGATGTGCCGTTACATCATCGATGTAGGTCGTGACAATGGCGTTGGTGTAGGTAACATCGTTGGTGCAGTCGCTAACGAAGCAAACATCGACAGCCGTTACATTGGTCAAATCCAGTTATTCGACCAAGTAACCGCAATTGACTTGCCAGATGGCATGCCAAAAGAAGTTCTACAGCACCTTAAGAAAGTACGTGTTTGTGGCCGTCCACTAAACATCCGTGAAGCTGCTGGCGAAACTTTTGCTAATACTTCTGGTGGCGATAGCCGTCCACCACGTCGACCACGTAACGACCGTCGCCCAGCAAGTGGTGAGCGTAGTGATCGTCGTCCTTCTGGTGATAGAAAGCCGCACCGTAAAGGTCCAAAAGACGCTGAATAAGTCTTAATGTTAGGAACTGCAGTTCCATAACAAAACCTAAAAAGGAGCCTAGTGGCTCCTTTTTTGTTATTAACATATCTGGAAAATAGTGATAAAGCCTAAAACGTAGTTCTTTTGGCTGATAGATGATTAAATTTATTCCCCTTATAGTAATGATTGTTATTTAACCAAGGAAAGGTTTATGAAAACATTACTCACTATGATCATTGTAGTATCACTAACATTACTACTCTCCCCATCAAGCCAAGCTAATTCATTAGAGCCTTGCGCAACCAAACAATGTAAAGAATATTTTGATGCTTATAAAATCTATACTCGCAGAGGACACTCAGAGGCAATGGCAACGTTGGCAGAGCTCTATTTTGCAGGTTATGGAACTGCACAAAATACAAAATTAGCTTTGAAGTGGTTTCGCCGAGCAGCGAAATTCGGCAGTGCAAGTTCACAATACAAAGCTGCTGTGATCTATTTAAGAGAGCCGGAATATTTGGATGTCGATAAAGGGATTAACTACCTAGAGAAGTCTGCAAAAAAGGGCTTTCCAGCAGCCTCTTATATGCTTGGGAAAATCTATTACGGTAGCTCTATTGCAGAAGCTGATCATGAACTGGCGGACAAATACTTAAGCCAAGCTTTCACTGAGGGGTACCCTAGGACTCAGGGCTTTATTCAACAATTAATAGAAATTGATGGCCTAAGTAAACTTCCTCAACTGACTCAGATGTATCAAAATTCATTAATTAAAACGGACACAAGTACCACCAAATTCCCGACCGGTGAAATGGAAACCATAGAAGTTACAGCACCGGATATAACGGCCTATTTCAATACACAGCTCGCACGATTAAATAACTCTATACCCGATACCTCTAGCGGCACTGGCAGCAAAATTGCGGGCAGAACTTGTGCCGACATGTGGGGTTGCAGTGGCGAGTATGATGAACAAAAACAAAGGGACTTTTCATTTAGCGATTGGGGAAAAATAGCAGCTATTTTTTATCCTTAGTACAATAACTAGGAAGATTAGTTGACTACACCAATGCATATGCTCGATTGAAACACAGACACTTTGTCAGCTCTTGGGTGAGATAAATATTGCAGAAAAAGTACAAATTGCATTAATTAGCTTTTCCTGATAAAAAATATTAATAGCATTAGACGCTCACTATATGACCCACATAAGTGATTGATTAATGTCGAACGATGCTGTTTACGGAGCCAATTTGATATGGAGTTCAAATGAGAAACTTATTGCTAGCCTTGTCTATTGTCGTGACAAGCACTTTACCAACCTTTGCATCAGCTTCTACAACGTTAGAACCGTGTATGGAGTCTCAATGTGTTGAATACTTTAAAGCGTATAAAATACTCACAAAACGTGGCCATTCTGAAGCAATGGCGACCTTAGGTGAACTTTATTACGCCGGTTACGGTACGGAAAAAAATACTAAGCAGGCATTAAAATGGTTTCGGCGGGCAGCTAAGTTTGGTGTCACAACGGCACAATACAAAGCAGGTATTCTCTATCTACAACAATCTGATTTTCAGGATATAGATAAAGGAATCTCACTTCTTAAGAAAGCATCTAAGATAGATTTTTCTCCCGCATCACTCGCATTAGGCAAAGTCTATCTCAATGGCGGCTTTGTCGTTCAAAATCTTCCGCAAGCTGATAAATGGCTATCAAATGCTTTTAACCTCAATAACCAGCAAGCAATCCAACTAGCCCATCAACTCAAAGCTTCAGAGAATACTGAAGACCTCGCACTACCTATATTGTATGCTCTAGTCGATGAGCAACAAGCGACAAAGGTTAGTGCAGGCTCACTTGCGCCAGTCAATGAAATGGAAACCATCACCATTACTGCACCACAATACACCGAGTATTTTGATGCAGAGATTGCTCGACTGAATAAATCAATTCCTGATACCTCTAGCGGTACAGGCTCGAAAATTAAAGGTATGACATGTGCTAAGTCTTGGGGATGCAGTACCGAGCAAGATAGCGATAGGATCCGCGATGTACTTTTATCTGATTGGGGACTAGAAACCTTACAGTTTCGTCTAGAGTAACTCGCTATAAAAAAGGAGCCTAACGGCTCCTTTTTTATATATACAAACACACTAACTCTAAATCACAGTAGCTTGTTTCAACGCTCTATGCTTTTGCCAAATAGGCGATAACTGCACAACAATTACTGACGCTATAATCAATACAATTCCGCTAAAGGATAACGGATCAATAATCGCCCCTTTGATTAAGTCGCTCCACCAACCCAAGCTCACCACAATCGCAGTTAAGGTAAAGCTAATCACTGGAGTCAATGCCAACATCGCACTTACCTGTCCCGTAGGCCAATACTTCATTGACTGACCAAAGCAGCCATACGCAATCAAGGTATTAATCGCACAAAAAATAGCAATAGCCCACTCATTTTGATCCATTGAGGCAAACTGACTCAAATCGCTAAAAGGTGCCATGGCAAAAATACCAAACAAATAGATGAACAGCAGAATGTTATTTGGAGACAATCGTTTAATCATCGATTTTTGGATTAGCGCGTAACTTGCCCAAGATAAAACGGAAAACTGAACAATCAACACACCTTTCCATACATCTGAGGGCCCAGCAGAAAAGCCTAGATAAGGATGAAAGAACATCAACATACCTAACGCTAACGTCGCAAAGCAGCTTAGCTGTATCGCATTAAGCTTTTCTTTAAAAAATAACATGCCACCGAAAGCTAAAAAGAACGGCGCGGTTTGAAAGTTTAACTGAGCAGAACCGGGCGCTAAATACTGCAAAGAATAAACAAAAGACACATAGTTAAAAATTAAAAACATCCCTGCTAAGGTCAACTTAATCCAAGACGTTTTATCTAAGTCTTTAAACTGCTTAATGCTGCCACTAAGGCATTGGATGGCAAAACTCACCACTAACGCGACTAAAAATCGAAACCAAGTTAAGGTAACTGGATCGATAAACATCCCCGATAGTTTAAGTGCGATGGGTAATAGCCCCCAAAAAAGTACTGCAACTGAAATAAAGATAAATCCGAGTTTGAACTCGGCACGCTGAGTAAGCGTATCCATGGTAGGTGGCTCATTGAAGATATAACAAGATCGCAGATAGTGCCTGAATCAGCTGCCTTGGTCTAGAGAGCTAGTCGATTCTTTTATATAAAGTCTGCTGCGCGGTGATATCAGCCTGCAGCGACACTAGACATGACTCACAAATACAAGTAGTTCCGTTCAATTTAGCCAATTTATCGCTTTCCAAAACTTGTGCTAATAAGCGCTTATCTGGAAATGTTTGTTTACTGCACCAGCACTGTTCAATGCTATTGCCGACTCTCGCGCCACAAAGATTAAATCCTTGGCATAAAGGGCAAAGCTTTGTTTTATCCGTCATTGACAACCTCAAATTCTTAACGGTCTGCGGGGTGGTTACCCCCTCAATACACGCTACGTTTATCGCAAACTGTTCTGTATTGGAACGCCCCTGATGGTGCGTATATATCTCGCAGGCTCGGCAAAAGCAATGCTTCGCCGTTAAGGTGTTAAATTGGTAGAGAGAAAGCTTATCCGCCCCTTTCTAACACTTAATACCTTCAAGTGATACAAAGGCTACCACAGCACCTCTTCTGCGGCACATCGTTCAATCACAACGACGTAACTAAACCAAGCCTTTGGGTAAGCTCAACGCTAATTGGACAGCGCCACAATAACAACTGGCTTTATGAGTATGTTGCACTTCATTCTCCCCACAGCAGCAATCACTATTCTTACTAAAAATGTCATCAAAAAATAAAAAGGGGCGTAATCACGCGCCCTTAAATACACCCTAACAATTAATATTGATTACTGTGCTTTATTAGGATTATTTGGATAAGCCTTACTACCGAGAACAGCCTGCCCAGCAACACTCTGACCATAGTAACCTTGGTGTTGATGGTATTGCTGTTTAAGCTTAGTTATATCACCTTTAAAACGCGGGTCTTGTGGGCGTTCTTGCGAATTAATATAAGCCGCCACATCCCAAGCTTGTTGATTAGTTAACTGAATGCTCTTACCAAAAGGCATATTCTCATAAATGAAATAAGCAGCAGTATTCACTCTATGCATGCCTGCCCCCCAGTTAAAGCTTTGAGGTCCCCATAATGGTGGTAAAGAATAGACTCCCGCAGTTTCATAACCTTGACCATCTACATTATGGCAAGACTGACAATGAGCTTGATAAACCTCTTTACCACGCTCAGGTGAGTAAGCTTGCTCTGGTTCAGGGATCTTAGGATAGGCTTTACCCGGCAATTTAGCACGCTGCTCTAGCGTCATCGCCGCTTTCACAGCCGCAGGCATAGCAAAGTCATCACGCTTACCACCTTTTAGTAGCTCATCATCACTAAGCGCTGGCACGGGCCATGAAACACCGACTTGGTCCATTAAGCCACTCATGCCCAGCCAATAAGAGTAGGCAGACAAAGCCACGAGCTCTTCACTACCAGACGCCGGCGGCTTACCATTCATCGAATAGGTAAAACAGCCCTGAAGGCGCTCTTGATAACTATTAACTTTATCGTTTTTCTTACGATACGCAGGGTAGGCAAAATAGGCGGCCCATAATGGCGCGGCATTAGCTTTACGGCCCGCATCCATATGGCAATTTGAACAATTTAGATTATTGCCAACGTATTTATCTCGCATCTGCTGCGAGTTAACAAACAATTGATATCCCCGACGCACTTTGTCACCAAATTCCCCCTCAGGAATAGTGCTCAATGGTCGAGGCTGCAAATAAGTCTGCCCCTCTTTTTTCGCGCTGGCATCAAGCTCGGCTTGTTTGTCAGGCAAGGTTTCAGCTTTAGACGTAAAACTGGCAACAATAAGCAGCAAACTAATGTGAGTCAATTTCATGGTTAGCTCCCTATTTTATAGTCGAAAAGTACTGTGCTAATGCTTCAATTTCAGCAGCGGTCAACTTGCCTGCAATAGTGCCCATGACAGCATCTTGATCACCGCCTCTAGTGCCTTGTTGCCAGGCAATTAATTGGTTTTTAATATACGACGCTTGTTGACCAGCTAAGCGAGGGAAATCACCAACACCAACACCAGATGGGCCGTGGCAAGTCACACAAGCCGGGATCATTCGTTCCCAGTCACCTTGATATACCAACTGCTCTGTCGGATCCGTATAACTGACCTTCTCACCTCTTAAATGCGGCGTAACAACAGGAACATCCTGCGTGGAAAAGTAGTCTGCAACTTCTTTGATTGCTGGTCCTTGCAGTGTCATAGCCATTGGCGCCATGGTGACATTTTGTCGTTTACCCGTTTGAAAAAGCTTCACTTGCTGAGCAATATAGTCAGAGCTGAGGCCAGCGAGTCTAGGTCCTAGAGGCTCGACACCTTGGCCTTGTGGACCATGACAACTGCCACACAATACTGCAGATGGCGGCATAGCGGCATAGGTTGACCCGCTAGATATCAGCAGAGCCAATATTATTAATTTGCGTTTCATTGTTTGACCTCACTTTTTGAGATAGCACTATTACCTTGAGCATAAAAATAAGCATGAATAAGATAAATTTAGGAGAAATTAACTTCATAAGCCAGTGCTCTGCACTCAAGTCTCGCCTTGCATGATGCGAAAGGGTCCTCTTTTGAACACTCCATAATCACAACGCCATTACCGCCAAGTTGCTGCACCTTATACTTAAGAGCACCAACCACTTTAGAATAAGAAGGCGCTGGACTATTAAGTGTTTGGCAGTATGACGCGCTTACATCTCCAAGCATCTGAGAGTCATAGTTATACACTTCTTCTGCGGAGTATTCGATGACCTTGCTGATTTCATAGGAATCCACCACGTAATCAGGTGTCAAATTTGTATTAAACCTGACTCCTTGGCACGCTGTAAGACCTATTACAGTGACAAAAATAATAAAACATTTTAATTGATTATCCATAATCTACTCTGTCCAAAAAAACCTCAACACAAACAACCGTATCAACTAGTCACTATAGGCTCAACTAAATGTAAACTTTATATATCGTGACTTTAGTTTTATTTGCACGGCAAATAAGCATAAAAAAACCAACAGCTCAAAAAGCTGTTGGTTTTAATTACGAACACTATCTATAAAATTACTTGCCTGGGCGTACACCTAATGTATGACAAATGGCATACGTAAGTTCAGCGCGGTTAAGGGTATAGAAGTGAAAATCTTTTACGCCTTCACGAGACAACACTTTAACCATATCAATAGCCACGTTGGCGCCGACCATCTGGCGGGTAGTAGGGTCATCTTCTAGCCCTTCAAACTGACGATGTAACCAGCTTGGGATAGACACGTTAGTCATAGCGGCAAAACGCTTAGTCTGATTGAAATTAGTGACAGGTAAAATACCTGGTACAATTTCTGCGTCAATGCCTGCCGCCGCACAACGGTCACGAAAACGTAAGTATGACTCTACATCAAAGAAAAACTGAGTAATGGCTCGATTAGCACCCGCATCAATTTTTTTCTTCAGATGAATAAGGTCTGCCTGTGCATTGCTCGCATCAGGGTGCACCTCGGGGTAAGCAGCCACAGAAATATCAAAATCAGCAACAGAGCGAAGTAGGCGCACAAGATCATTAGCAAAGCGTGTTGGCTTAGGGCTACCATCCGGTAAATCACCGCGTAATGCTACTATGTCACGAATACCGCTATTCCAGTAATGCTTAGCTAACTCTTTTAACTCTTCATCACTTGCGTCAACCAATGTAAGGTGCGGCGCAGCTAATAAGTTGGTCTCGTTTTGAATACGCTCAATCACGCTATGAGTTCTATCACGAACTCCTGAGTTAGCACCGTAAGTAACTGAGACAAACTTTGGGTTAAGCGGCTCCAAGCGACGAATCGAGTTCCAAAGCAAAGTTTCCATCTCTGGAGTTGAAGGCGGGAAAAATTCAAAAGAAACGTTAATGTCACCATTTAGCTCAGATAAGCTCTGGTTTAGTGACGTAGCATGTTGTGCGTGATGAAAACCCATTTCTACATTCCTCAACTTCAGCATTAAATTTTTGTTAGATAGACGTTTGGACGTCTATATGTCCATATACTAGAGAAACTGAGATTGAAGTCAAGCCTAAAAAGCAGGCAAATGAGTTTTTTTCCTAAAACAATCCTTTCCGATAAATAAGCCAATAAAAAAGGACTCAAATGAGTCCTTTTTTATTGATTAACATGAAAATTATTCTTGTAGCAGATCTCGGCAAATATGCGCGAGGTCAGATTGCACCGCAGCTGCAGTCACTAACCGCCCTGCACCTGGCCCCCTGATAATCAACGGATTTTCTTGATAGAACTCGCTGCGAATAACAAATACATTGTCGCCAGGAGTGAGGTTGGCATATGGGTGACTATTATCAACCCACTGGATCCCCACCCCCGCTTTCAACTTGCCATCCACTTTATCTAGAGACGCCACATACCTAAGGACTTTATCTTGTTCTGCAGCAGTCACAAACTGCTGTAGCATATCGTCATCAAGCTCATTAATGCGTGTTAAGAACTGTTCTAATGACAGTTCAGCCAAAGCCGCTGGCACGAGCGATTTAAGTTCAATATCTTCTAGCTCAATTTCAAAACCAATTTCACGCGCTAAGATAAGAAGCTTACGCTGCATATCTCGGCCCGATAAATCATCGCGAGGATCGGGCTCAGTGATCCCCAAGCCCTTGGCTTCAAGTACTAGCTCTGAGAATGGCTTTTTGGCATCAAAGTTTTCAAACAACCAGCAAAGCGTGCCAGAGAAAATACCACCAACAGCTTCGATACTGTCGCCACTATTATGCAAATCATTCAGCGCATGCTGTACTGGCAGGCCAGCACCACAACTAGCGTTATAGCGCCAAAATAAACGGCGATTATCTAATTGTTGCTTTAGCTCTAAATAAAACGGCAATGGACCGGATCCCGCTAACTTATTAGCACTTACCACATGAATACCACGAGCAAAAAACTCTGGATATTGCAAGGTCAAGTCGGCACTTGCACTAATGTCGAGCGCTATAACTTCATCACATTCAAGCTGATGTAATTCTTCAAATAGGCTGTCGTACTGCCAAGATTTAGCATCGTTTTCAAATACAGACTTCCAAGTATCAAGTTCAATCCCGTCATCGCTAATGAGGGCCTTTTTTGAACTCAGTAAACCAACCAGTTCAACGCTAGCTTCTAACTCTTTATTTAACGCAGCCTGAGCATTAGCAAACAATTCAACCCAAGCCTCGCCAATATTACCCACACCGAGCAGTAATACACCGATACGTTTCCGCGGACCCGCACAGCGACGATGCACTTTTTGGGTCAGCAAATTGACTTGGCTTTGTGGCACTAACGTCACAAGACTCATTCCGTCATTAAATAACGGTCTAGCATTGCGGCTCAGTAGACGAGCAAACCCACGGCGATAAAGGTTAGCATCAGCACTAACTAACGCGACAAGTCCGAGATTGTCAGTAACTTTAATGTCACTTACACCTAGCGCTTCAGCATTGGTTTCCAATAGCGCTAGAACCTGTTTTTGGTTTTCTAGCGTTACGGTAAACTCAACACGCTGTTGACCAAGCTCCCAATGCGCAAGCGGACTGAGCCCAGCCTCTTCTAGCAAGGCTATAAACTGTTTAAAATCGCTATTTAGATGCAGGTTAAACAACGCCACGCTATTTAGGTTCGTCACTACCGGTGCACTCGCTGACGAGCTTTTAGGTGCAATTAAAGTAAAGTCAGTATGAGAAGCATAACTGGAACGAACCGCTAGGCTCACTTTAGTATCAAACAGCGGCTGTAAAGTACGATTATGCAGTACTGGCGAGCCTAAATGCGCCAAACGATTAGCTTCAGCTAACGACAAGCTGCTTAGTAGTTTAGCGTCATTAATTTTATTAGGATCTGCGTTAAATACACCTTCAACGTCGGTCCATATTGTCACACGCTCAATATCAGCCAAACTAGCGATTAACGTTGCGCTAAAGTCTGAACCATTGCGGCCAAGCAGCAAGGTATCGCCACGCTCATTGGCGCAGATAAATCCGGTAATGATTAAACGCTCATTAGGGTGTGCTTCAATCAATGCTTGCACTCTAGCACGTGACTCTTGCAGACGAATTTGCGGCACAGCGGCTTCATCAGCAATTAATAATGTGCGCGCATCAACGTCTGATGCCGCAACACCAGATTCGCGTAATAACGCCGCTAACAGACGTGCAGACCAACGCTCACCAAAGCTCACCACTTGGCTACTTTGGTAATCATTAATCTGCCCTAAAGACAACAAGCTAATAAGTTGCGATTGGTCTGTCGATAAGCGCTCGCGTAATGAACGCGCTTGCTCATTCGATAGCAATTGCTCAATCAAGTTTTGCTGGAAGCTAATAAGCGTTTGCAGCTCCTCTTGCCACAACTGTTTAGTTGAGCTTAACTCAAGCAACTTATATAAAAAGTTAGTGCTTTTACCCGCAGCAGACACCACAACCAAGTCATCGCTATGGCCGTGCGTCAGTAAGATATGAGCAACGCGACGGTAACAATCTGCATCAGCCAGACTAGAGCCACCAAATTTATGTAAGTGACAGCGTGCCATCGTATACCCCTTTAATTAACAAGCAGCCGCAGCATTTAGCGCAGCTTCAATATCAGCAACAAGATCGTCAGCATCTTCGATACCAACAGAAAGACGGATCAGCGTATCTTTAACCCCTGCTTCAGCACGAGCCTCTGGCTCCATCGCTCTGTGGGTCATGGTTGCCGGCACAGCCACTAAGCTTTCCACGCCACCTAAGCTTTCTGCAACTGAAAAATAATTAAGATTTTTTAAGAATGCCACTAACTCTGGCTCGCCACCTTCAAGCTCAAAGCTCAACATAGCGCCAAAACCTTTTTGCTGTTTTGCAGCAATCTTGTGACCAGGGTGATCTTTAAGCCCTGGATAATAAATCTTTGATACCGCTTTATGGTTGACAAGAGTATCAAGAATTCGCTGCGCATTCGCCTGATGTTCACGAATTCGCACTGCAAGTGTGCGAATTCCGCGCAAAGTGAGATAGCTGTCAAATGCAGAGCCGGTTAAGCCTAAAGTATTTGACCACCAATGCAGCAATTCACCGACTTCAGGGTCTTTTGCAACTACGGCCCCGCCAACTACATCGCTGTGGCCGTTAATGTATTTAGTGGTGGAGTGAATAACGATATCAGCCCCCAGTAAAAGAGGTTGCTGTAAGATTGGCGAAAGAAAAGTGTTATCAACCACCACAAGTGCGCCCACTTCATGACTTGCAGCACTGATGGCCTCGATATCAACCACCCGCAGTAGAGGGTTTGATGGTGTCTCTAACCAAACCATCTTAGGTTTTTGTGCAATGGCTTGATTCAGAGCTTTCGAGTCAGTTTGATCTACGACTATCAACTTAAACTGGCCTTTTTTGGCAAGATTAGTAAATAAACGGTAACTGCCACCGTAACAGTCGTGTGGGACAATAATAAGATCATCTGGGCCGAGTAAACTAGTAGCTAAAGTAATGGCAGCCATTCCGGTACAAGTCACCACTCCTGTTGCACCTTTTTCCAGTTCTGCAATTGCATCACCTAAAATTGAACGGGTTGGATTGCCTGAGCGGCTATAGTCAAAATCTCGTGGGTTTTTATGCCCATCAAAAGAGTAGTTAGTAGATAGATAAATAGGCGGAACAACGGCACCATGTTGGCTATCGGACTCAATGCCTTGACGCACTGCCGCAGTGGCGAGTTTACGCTCAGTCATGTACTACTCCTTTTAATGCTAATTTTCTTATTAGAGATGTCTGGACGTCTAAATGTACCGAAGCCATACCTCGCCGTCAACCACTTTAGACGTTTAGACGTCCATGCATATAGAAATCTATTTGCAATTGTCATAAATAAGAGGCAATAATTTGACTGCACAATTTAAAGGGTTAAAATCTGCCCCGAATTTTGAAATAACAGGTGAGTCAATGACTGAGTGGAATGGCGATTATATCAGCCCATATGCTGAACACGGCAAAAAGAATGAACAAGTAAAAAAAATTACTGTGTCCATTCCTTTGAAAGTACTTAAAGTGCTTACCGATGAACGCACCCGCCGCCAAGTGAATAACTTGCGTCACGCCACGAATAGCGAACTGTTATGCGAAGCATTCTTGCATGCGTATACAGGCCAGCCACTACCAAACGATGCAGATCTTACCAAAGATAAACCTGACAGCATGCCTGCAGAAGTGAAGCGTTTGATGGATGAGATGGGCATTGAGTGGGAAGAACTTGAATAATCTTCATCGATTATCCAAATATACTTTCTAGATAAGGACTGCTAAGCAGTCCTTATCTGTTTTTGACATCTGCACAATCTTAAGAATCATTCCACTTTAGCCATTTGCGACTGGACAAACTAATGATAGAGCCCATCACTCTTCTACTCGCCTCACTGATTATTTTTTGTGGTGCATTGACCCAAAGCTTAATAGGCTTTGGTCTCGCCGTTGTTGCCAGCCCTTTACTTTATATTATCGACCCAAGCTTAGTCCCTGCTCCAGTGATTATGATGGGGTTCTCTATTGCACTACTTACACTATTTCGAGAACGAGGTCAGTTGGAATTCAATGGCCTGCAATATGCGCTTTTAGGAAGGATCCCAGGCGGTATTATTGGTGCGACCTTAATTATTATCACACCGCAGCCGATCTTAGGCTTGGCCATTGCCGGAATTGTTGCGCTAGCTGTAGGTTTAAGCTTGATGAAATTTAGTATACCGGTTAATCGATTTAGCTTATTTATTGCCGGCGTGTTGTCTGGGGTATTTGGTAATATCGCTGCTATTGGTGGACCACCATTAGCGATATTGCTATCAGGTAAAGACGCGGGGCAATTTAGAGCGGCTTTATCAGCCTTCTTTATTTTCAGCTCAATGATTGCATTGATAATTTTAGCATTTGCAGGCCTACTCACCCTTGAACATTTTTATATTTCACTAATGCTACTACCTTCAGTGATATTGGGTTATCTAGTAGCGGGTCGGTTGGTTGGAAGAGTCGATAAGCAGAAAACCAGATCACTCACTTTGGCCTTATGTGCTGTCAGTGCGCTTGTTTTAACGATTAAATCGATTATTGAACTAGCTTAAATCTGACTAGAAATGATAGGAGGTTTGCAACACGCCTCCTATTGCGTCACCGTCACCAAACATGCCGGTAAAGTCTAAAGAAAAAGACTCCCCAATCATAAAGCCAGAACCCAAAGAATAAATGTCCGCTGATGAGTCTTTCATATCATGACGATACCCCACACGCACTGACATCCAATCAAAAGCTCTCACCTCACCACCAAGTCGCCAATATTGCGCCCCATCAAGCTCTTTAAACTTTTGATTCTCAATCAAATCAATATCAGAGGAGACTGATAACATGCTCCAGTCATAAGCCACACCTGCTGTCACTAACGGCTCAACCTGATATGTAAAACTTTGCCTATCGACCTTTATAGAATCAACGCTTTGGCTTATAAGGTTACGCCCAGAAACAGCTAAGGTTAAGCCATCAAGTGGCTGTATGGCGATACCTATGTCGACATTGAAATGACTTTCATCATTGCGGTATTGCGCTTCATCAAAATCACTGTCTCCGAAGTGGTTGCCATTAGCAACATAACTATAAGTATCAATGCGTTGTAATTTGGGCGATATCCCCATCGAAATAGGCATATTCACTATAGAAAGAGGAAAGCTCAGCGCAACACCTAAATCTGACACTGTACCACCAATCATTTGTCCTTGAGGTTCAAGAGCATCAACTTCTGCAGCTATATTCACATCGAGATTATTCAAACTGCCCATTCTAGACATGGCAGCATTAGACTGAGCGGTGTCTGATTGGCCATTATCAGAGAAAGCAATATCCTCAACATCGATTGCGCTTAGCTCACTCTGAAAAAAAATAGCCATTGGCATGTTTTGATAAGGGAAAGCAACACTTAAGTCAGAGATAGCGCTAACATAGGCAGAGCTACCCTTTAGCGCTCTTGAATCACGAATACGTTGGTCATGATAGCGGCTATTGTTATTGCCCGTTATCGTAATAGCTAGAGCAAGTTCATTGTAAGCATCACTGAATGAATCAATTATCTCACTCATTCTATCGCGATCGACCATTTCTACGCCCAGAGCAGGAGCACGAACCGGCATAACAACGGCGTTGTCTTTGCGGATATTTAGCGCAAGCAAGGCTGGATTAACAAGTATGGCGCTATCGAGATAGGTGGCGGCAACAGATTCTCCGCTAATACCATTAATCCGAACCTCACTGTATTCTTGATCTGCTAGGACAGAAAAGCAGGGAAGCAAGACTAAAAATAACGCTATTTCAGATCGTTTCATCCATCTCACCCTTTTTATGTCCTTAACGCTTTAAGCTGCAATACGGCTCAAATCGAAAAAAGGTTAATTTTTGTTCTTAGAATATTCTAAGACAAAATTTTCTAGTGAGGAGGAAAATAAACAACTTAAAACGAACATTTTTAAAACAGAAGTTAGCGACATCTTGTTTCGCGGCGGACTAACCTAAATATTAGGTAAATCTACATAATTCATAAAGTTCTCCATCGTAAACTCAATAAACCGTCTTAACCTAGCAGGTTGAAATTGGTCTTTGCTATAGAGTAGGTAGAGTGGAGTGTCGGATATGGTCCAATCATCGAACACATGCACTAACTCACCATTATTTAACTCGCTACTACAATAAATCTCAGGCAGTCGCACAATCCCATTACCTGCTATTGCGCTACTTTTCATCACCCTACCGTTTTTACACAAAAATGCGCCAGCAATGGTGACTTCTGTCTTTTCAGTTTTATCAGCACGGCGGTGGTAGTTCCAATGATAGATAGAGCCAGTTATACAAGCGTGGGATTTGAGCTCTTTCGGGTGTTCAGGTCTGCCCCGGCGGGCAATATAACTAGGTGAAGCTAGGGTGCAGTTCGCAATATCCATCAGCTTTCTGGCGACTAGGCTTGAATCCTCAAGCTCACCCATACGAAATACCAAATCAAACTCATCGAGCACTAAATCCACACGTTGACTACTAAAATCGAGGTGGATTTGAATATTAGGATGCAGACTCATAAAGTCATTCACCAATTGATTGACTATCTCCTCACCGATATAGCCGCCAACACAGTTGATATTGATCTTACCCTGAAGGTTATGAGCATCATCGACAGTCTTAGCTACCGCTTGCTCCATCACATCCAGCGCATGCTGGCAGCGTTCATAGAAAAATTGCCCCTGCTCAGTTAACCGCTGCGCCCTTGTAGTACGGGTAATCAAGGTTACGCCTAGATAGCGCTCAAGTTGAGTTAACTGCTTAGAAAGGTGTGAGCGTGAACATCCGAGCTTGTCAGCAGCCAAGGTAAAACTGCCCTTTTCTGCAATCACGGTAAAAGCACGTACATCTGCTAAATTTAGGTCTTGGTACATAAGTAGAAACTCGTGTTATCTCAGAATACAGCTTGGCATTAGGAGTTATATGTAAACAATCATATTCTCTATACATTATATATCAACAATAATCTGTTAGTTAGAATACTCACCAATTACTAAGACCCACATATTTGAGGCTGATATGAAACAATTAATCGTTATTACAGGTGCATCTTCTGGTATTGGCGCAGCCATGGCTCAAGCATTCAGCGCCAAAGGCCACCCTCTTCTTTTATTGGCGCGTCGTGTTGAACCGATGCAGGCACTAGCTTTAGAAAACAGCTTATCTATTAGCGTTGATGTAACCGATGCCGATGCAATGAAAGCAGCAATCGCAACAGCAGAAGCAAAATTCGGCCCAGTGGGCTGCTTAATTAACAACGCTGGCGTTATGCTTCTAGGCGCTGCAGACGTGCAAGATCCTGCAGAATGGAGCCGCATGCTTAACATCAACGTTATGGGTGTACTAAACGGCATTCATGCTGTTTTAGCTGATATGAAAACCCGTAAAACCGGCACCATTATCAACGTGAGCTCAGTTGCAGGCCGTAAGACATTCCCGAACCACGCAGCTTACTGTGCAACTAAGTTTGCAGTACACGCACTAACTGAAAACATCCGTGAAGAAGTCGCAATGGATGACGTACGCATGATAACAATTGCACCAGGTGCGGTTGAGACGGCATTGCTAAGCCATACCACCAGCGAAGAAATTAAAGACGGCTATAACGACTGGAAAGAGTTTATGGGCGGTGTAATGGACCCAACTGCAGTTGCAGATGCAGCGGTATTTGCCTTCGAGCAACCACAAAACGTATGTGTACGTGAAATCGTATTAGCACCTACGCGTCAACAGCCTTAACCTTATTACTGTAAAAATCAGCTCTACTTGAAATGACAAGTAGAGCTTTTTTATGTTTCATTTTTGGCTTTACTGTAAACCTTCATTTTATCTGCTCTCTGCTATGCTCAATAGACCATGAAAATTGGTTTAAAAATCATCTACAAATCCGTACACAAACCACAATTTTGCTGTTAGGTTTAAATAGTATCCAATCACCAAAAGTGCATCGATGCATTTGAGCTAACCGGCAAGTGACTTGTCTATAACTATGATTTGATTTATCCAAGGATGAGGTAAACAATGAGAGAAAACTTCAATCTAATAAAAGCTAACCGCGCTTGGACAGAGCTATTGCTGTCATCAACATTTATCAATCTCCTATCTCTCGCCTTGCCTTTCACCATGCTACAAATTTACGACCGTATCTTGCCTAATCAAGGCTATGGCACCGCCAGTGTGCTGGCATCGGCTGTTGCGGTGGCGATTTTACTGGAACTCATTTTACGTTATGCCCGCAGCTGGATGCTCGCCTCTTCAGCTGCTAACTTTGAACTACAGACCACCACCAAGGTCGTGTCAGCGTTAATGCAGTCTGATTATCATCACGTCGAAAAGTTGGGGACTGGTAAAGTCTATAACGGCCTTTCAGGCATTGCAGCCATGCGCGAGCTCTATTCTGGCCAAGCCTTAGTTGCCTTAATGGATTTTCCGTTCGTGCTTATATTTTTAGCCTTAGTTGCCTACATAGGTGGGCCTTTAGTGTTTATTCCTATCGCGGTTTGGGCGCTAATTGGTGTGATGGTATTTTTAATCGGCAAAAAACTAACGTTAGCAACGCAGGAGCTCGCGCTCTCTGAAGGCGAACGCTCACGCATGTTGATATTGGTATTATCAGGATTAACCACAGCTAAAGCCTTAGCCATGGAGTCACGCCTCGCATCAAGCTACAGCAAAATCAACTATCGGCGCTTGGCGGAGCAGCAGCAAGTAGACTGGTTGTCCTCTAAATTACAAGAGTTAATCCAAGGCGCCTCCCAAGGAACAACATTGCTGATTGTACTCATTGGTTGCCTAGAGGTGCTCAATGGCACATTAACAACCGGTGGATTAGCAGCTTGTTCAATATTAGCCGGACGCGCCATTGCTCCTTTAAGTGCCATCATAAGCCTACGTTCAAGACTCGCTAGTGCGAAAACTGCCATGTCACATGTGGATGATCTAACTAAGTTGCCGCAAGAGTCATTTAAAGCAAATGTGCAATATCAACAAAAACTTCCTCTCGGTCCCATCACTTTTACAGATGTAGCGAGCCACCAAGTGGGTGCAACACTCCATAAGTTTAATCTTGAGATTAAACCCGGAAATTTAGTTTGTATCACCTCAGATCCACTCACTCATGCCAGCTTGTTACTCAGTGTAGTCGGTGCATTTCATCACCTAGAGCAGGGGGCTATCTATATTGCTGAAGTTGCGCAACATGAACATAGCGCAGACGAGTATCGCCAATCCGTTACCTACGTTGCTCCTTGGCCAACTTTGTTTGCGGGCAGTTTGTTAGAGAACATGACGCTATTTAGACCAGAAAAAGAGTCACTCGCAATGGAGATTGCAGAGCAACTGGGACTAACAATGAGTATTGCCAAGTTACCCGCCGGTTACCAAACAGAGGTGGGTGTCAATGACAGCCAAATGCTCAATAAAGGTGCCATAAAGCTACTCGCTATCGTGCGCGCAATGGTGCAATCCCCTTCAATTTTATTACTTGATGAGCCGATGATCTCACTCGATGCAGACTCCCAATCGAGGTTACTAACGCTATTGACTCGATATAAAGGTCAAATGACCATTATTTGTGCATCTCACTTTGCCGCACTCGCCGATATAAGTGATTTAAGAGTCAATATTAATCCCAAGGGCCAAGCTGAGCTTCTAACACCAACGACTGCAACTGCAGCAACAAAAGGATGAAAACAATGACTGATAGCACCATGATTCATCCAGAAAGCCCGGCTCGATTCACAACAGAACAGTCTGCGAGTACTGAATTAAAAACCATTTTAATCGTCCTATTGCAGCAACTTGGTCTATATGCTCAAGCCACAAATCTAATTAGTGATAAAGCGATTACGAGTATTGATACAGCTCAACTTGCAGGATTACTTAAGAAACACCATCTGAACTTTTCTGTCTATAAACTGCATCAAAGCGCACTATCTCAATCTATCCACCCTTTTATTGTGGTACCTGATTGTGAACCGGCCTTTTTGGCACGCAGACATGGCGAAGTAATTGAGCGGCTTGATAGTTCCAGTAATCAATGGCAACAAATAGCTTACGCTGAGCTGCCAAAATCGAGCCATATCTTTGTGATTGAGTCACTACCCAGTAGCAAACAAAATGCACGCGCTTTTGCAGCCCACATGAGCAAGAGAACCAAGTGGTACCGACCCGTGTTTTGGTTAAGTTTACTGTCGAGTATTACAGGCCTTGCCGTGCCACTATTCACTATGGCCGTTTACGATAAGGTTATCGGCGGCCAAGCCCCTAACGTATTACCAAGCATTGCCCTTGGCGCAGCGCTAGCGCTAGCGGTATTAATCTCGAGTCGACTAGCCCGAGCCAACCTGCTCGCTACCGTCAGTAATCGATTTGCCCGAGACTTATCAGATATCACCTTCAGGCGCTTGCTTAGCATGCCATTAATGGTGCTATCACGAGTAGGTGTGTCTAATCATATTGCACGAATGCGCAATGCAGAAAAAGTGCGAACGTTATTGTCAGGTCCTGGTGGTGCTGGCTTAGTGGATCTCCCCTTTACCCTTATTGCCTTTGTCACTATTGCGCTATTAAGTGACTGGTTAGTCTTGGTGCCGATAGTGATGTTATTGCTGTTTTATTTTGTTATGAAGGCAGTCAATAAATATGCCCAGTCAGCCTCGCCAACAATCAGTAATGATTACCAAAACTCAATAAACGAGCTCGCTAAAAACTTACTCCAGCTAAAAACCAGTGGTGATACCGAGGGCTGGAATACTAAATTTGCCCGACAATGCAAAGAAAACTGCCGGCAAAACTTTTTATACGCCAAACGTAATGGCCTTAATGCGGCCGTGGCCCACGCGATGAGTCTATTAACCGCACTAGTGACGGTTTTCACAGGTATTTTCTTAGTATTAAATCAAAGTATTAGTCCGGGGGCCTTAATTGCGTGTGTGATGCTTATTTGGCGTATTACCGGCCCAGCACAATTAGCCTTTTCTTCCAGTCAAAAGATCACCATGATGGATTCGGCAATTAAGCAGTTTGATCGCTTTATGCAAGCTGGTACCGAGCATAGCGAATTACGCTTGGATACTCCCGCTACAGATCGCGCTCCGACGATTAGCTTCCAGCATGTAACCTTGCGCTATAGCGCCGAAACAGAACCAGCTCTCACTGGCGTATCGGTGGATATTGCTCCTGGTGAAAATGTTGCCATTATCGGCCCTAATGCCTGTGGCAAAACATCTATGTTACTCGCGGCAATGGGCGTTGCAGAAGCGCAAGCTGGCTACATCACAGTCAATGAGAAAAACCTTAAACAGTACGACCCTGAATCCTTTAGGTTATGGGCAGCCTTTTGCCCTGCAGAACCCGATCTGTTTCCGGGAAGCCTAGCTGAAAACTTAAGGATAGCTAAACCCGATGCTAGCGATGAAGAACTGATTAACGCACTTACCGCAGCGGGAGGTCGCTCGCTATTTACAGCGCTCAATAATGACCTAGATATCGACCTATTTAATCGCGGCCATACATTATTATCAGCAGTAGAAGGCAGTTATATCAGCTTAGCTCGGGCTCTGTTAAAACAATCAACTCTTATCATCTTAGATGAGCCCATTGCCAACCGTAACCCTGCAGCTAAAGCGGCACTACTTAATACCTTTAACGAATTAAAGGGCCAAGCTACCGTGCTATTTACCAGTCACGATCAAGAGCTGATTCAACAGGCTGACAAGGTCGTGATCCTTGATAAAGGCGCTGTTGTTTACGCTGGTCCTATTCCCGACAAAAATCAATCTCAAGCTGCTGGCTCACAAGAGGAAAACTCACATGGATAATCGTCAACTGGCAAATAGAGTCTACCCAGCGCATGAGTTTACCGATGCGATTGAGGCGCCCACTGAGCGTAAATTTATTAAGCGAGTTATATTGTTAATTACCGGTTCAGTCCTCGTCATGCTGCTTTGGTCCATCTTTACTCAGGTAGAGGAGATCTCAAAATCTAAGGGGCAAGTTGTGCCTTTAGGCCATAGGCAAGTCATACAAAGCCAAACCGGTGGCACTATTGCCTCGGTCATCGTAGAAGAAGGCGATGTTGTAAAAAAAGGCGATGTTCTCGCAAGTTTTGTCGCCATTGATAGCCAATCAGCAGAAGAGGAATTAGCCAGTAAACGAGCTAACTTACTCCTAAGAATTGAGCGTTACGATGCCTATATTGATGAGCGTGATGCCGACTTTAGTGAATTCCTCGAGGTATATCCGCAATTAGTTAAACTACATCGCTCATCGTTAAAGCGTATGAATGAAGAGCGCCTAGCTATGGCAAGCCTTTCTGAGTCTGACATTGCCAAATCACAAGCCGAACTGAATGGTTTAAAAGCAGAAATAGAACCGCTTAGCGACCAAATCAACACCGCGAAACAAACATTAAAAATGATGAATTCAGTAACAGAAGAGCAAGCTGTCTCTAAGTTACGTATTTTAGAATCGCAACAGAAACTCGACTCTTACATGCGTGAGTTAAAAAGCATGGAGAGTAAGCAGCAGGTACTCGCAAAAAATGTGGTTAACCTGGAGCGACAGCTCAACCAAAAACAGGCCACTTTAGTCAAAGAAGTCGGAGAAAAACGCACCGAAGCTCAAGCAGAACTGTTAGGAATTATTGCCAGATTAAAATCTTCAGGATCGCTGGTTTCACAAAATACCATCACTGCGCCAGTTGACGGCATTATCCAATCAATTCCATCAACTTCATCAGGCAGTGTTATTCAGCCAGGCGGAACGGTGGCAGTCATTGTGCCTATGACTAAAACCGGATTAATGGAAGCAAAACTATCACCTAGGGATATTGGCTTTGTAAGGGTTGGCCAACCAGTGCGCATCAAAATTGATGCTTTTGATTACAGCCGTTACGGCGCTTTAGATGGCGTAGTTAAGCGTATTTCCCCTAGCACCGACGCCGATGAAAAAGGTGGTGTGTTTTATAAAGTGCAAATCGCAATCGATAAGCCTTACTTCTCTGATAAACCGGGACAATTTGACCTGATCCCAGGAATGACGGGGGAAGCCGATATAGTCACTGGCGATAAAACTGTTTTTCAGTATCTTTGGAAGCCTGTATTTACCAACGTAACAGAAGCTTTTGGTGAGCGATAAAGAGGACGTAAACAATGAGCCATGATGATAACAAGCATGATAGTAAACATAGTTCTGCCTCTGAATCGCACAGCAATTCTGCTAGTAATCTTAATAACAAAGATAGAGATAACAACCTTGAAAGCGAACAGAGTAAACGTGATAAAACATCAAAAAATAAAGCCAAGCAGCTCGATAAAGATGTAGCGCGTCTGCAAGCTAAAGAATTAAGAGATTCAGCAAACACCACTAACATAGGCAATAAAGATTTGGTTGCCGATAAGTCATGGTCCAGTCAATCGACGGCCTCAACAGATGCGCTTGATGGTTCTAGTACCGCGAATGTCATAGATCCAGCGGAAAATCTTAAACAAGGCAATCAGGCGTTAACGGCTCTCGACAACAGTAGCACTGCAGCAGAAACAAGCAGTGTTACTGAGCCCGAAAATGCTGCAGAAACTCAAACCTCGCCTACAGAGCAAACCGCTGCCAATAAAGCTGCACGACCAACGGGATCGAGCGAAACAACAGGCTTGGGTTCAGGGGCTAATTTCCACTATCAAAACGCCCAAGCGCCAGCACTCACAAACTTAGAACAAGCACTGACGCTTAGTGGCAATGAATATCAGCAACCGCATTTTACTGTTACCTTAAAACTGCATCATTCTCAGCCGACAACTAGCACGCCGTCACACACACCCGATATTTTACCAAGTACCACGGCAACAACTGCGCCCTTACCTACAGGTACTGGCACAGGTACTGGCACAGGTACTGGCACAGGTACTGGTACTGGCACAGGCACAGGTACTGGCACAAGTACAGGTACTGGTACTGGCACTGGCACTGGCACTGGCACTGGCACTGGCACTGGCACTGGCACTGGCACTGGCACTGGCACTGGCACTGGCACTGGCACTGGCACTGGCACTGGCACTGGCACTAATGAAAAGCCATTAACTATCGATGGTCAACAACAAATTCAACAAGTTAAAGAGGATTCGTCTGTCGATACCGCTCAAGGAACATTAGTGGCTCATGGCGATAATAGCCAATCGATTACTTGGTCAAGCCATCAAACCCAAGGCCAATTTGGCGAACTCATTCTTGACGGAAAAACGGGGCAGTGGCACTACAGTCTCAACAATGCCTTAAACTCAACAAACTCGTTATCTGCAGGAGAGCAACAGACTGAACAGTTTGTTGTTACCGCGACAGATACTGAAGGCCATCAAGTTAACAGTGTTATTGCTGTTGCTATTGAAGGAAGTAATGATCTGCCCGCTATTTCAGGTATTCATCATGCGTCGTTAAATGAAATGGGCAGCATCGATAGCGCTTCTGGTCAGTTACTTGCTACTGATCCTGATCACAATGACACAGCAGCTTGGAGTGTAACCCAGAGCCAAGGCCAATTTGGCCAACTCGTTATCGACGCACAAACAGGCCAATGGAATTATCAACTTGATAATCAATCAGCTAATACCCAAGCACTAAATGAAGGTGATAAAGCCTCAGAGCAATTTATTGTCAAGGTTACCGACAGCTCAGGGCAAAGCGTGAGTCAGCTTGTCACTATCGATATTACAGGCAGTAACCAAACTGCACAGCTCCAAGGCGTTAACAGCTCAACTGTCACTGAGGACAAGAACTTAGATAATTTGGGTTCATTGCATGCTAGCGGGCAGCTAAGCATCACCGATCCTGATGCAGGCCAAGCCCAGTTCAATGCGGAGTCATTGCAAGGCCTGTTCGGCACGTTATCAATCAACAATCTTGGTCACTGGACTTATACTGCAGATAACTCACAGGCCAACATTCAAGGCCTTAAAACGGGTGAGTCGCTCACTGATACAGTATTGGTGCACTCAGTCGATGGTACTGAGCAAAAGATTACAGTAACCATCAATGGCACTGATGATAAAGCAGTGATCGCAGGGACCTCGACGGCAAATCTTACCGAAGATAAAGACGTTCATTCAGGGCAACTTCGTGTTGATGGCGCACTCAGCGTCACCGATTTAGACAATGGCCAAGCCCAGTTCAGTGCTGAGTCACTGCAAGGTCAATTCGGCACGTTATCAATCAACAATCTTGGTCACTGGACTTATACTGCCGATAACTCGCAGGCCAATATTCAAGGGCTAAAAACGGGTGAATCGCTCACCGACACCCTGCTAGTGCACTCCGTTGATGGCACTGAGCAAAAGATCACTGTCACGATTAATGGCACTGATGATAAAGCACATATCTCGTCCACAAGCAGTGCGGGCACATCAACCGCCTCTCTGACAGAAGATAAAAGTGTTCATTCAGGGCAACTTCGTGTTGATGGCGCACTCAGCGTCACCGATTTAGACAATGGCCAAGCGCAGTTCAGTGCGGAGTCATTGCAAGGTCAATTCGGCACGCTATCAATCAACAATCTTGGTCACTGGACTTATACTGCCGACAACTCGCAGGCCAGTATTCAAGGGCTAAAAACGGGTGAGTCACTCACTGATACCCTACTGGTACACTCTATCGATGGTACCGAACAGAAGATTAGTGTAACCATTAACGGCACTGACGATAAGGCTGTGATTTCTGGCACCAGTACTGCAACCCTCACCGAAGATAAAGATGTTCATTCAGGACAACTTCGTGTCGATGGCGCACTCAACGTCATCGATGCCGATAACGGCCAAGCGCAATTCAGTGCGGAGTCACTACAAGGTCAATTCGGCACGCTATCAATCAACAATCTTGGTCACTGGACTTATACTGCCGATAACTCGCAGGCTAGTATTCAAGGGCTAAAAACGGGTGAGTCACTCACTGATACAGTATTGGTGCATTCCGTTGATGGTACCGAGCAAAAAATTACCGTAACCATCAATGGCACTGATGATAAAGCAGTGATCGCGGGGACCTCGACGGCAAATCTTACCGAAGATAAAGACGTTCATGGCAGCCAACTGAGAGTCGATGGTGCACTTAACGTCCTTGATACCGATAACGGTCAAGCGCAATTCACTGCTGAGTCACTGCAAGGCCAATTCGGCACGCTATCAATCAACAATCTTGGTCACTGGACTTATACTGCCGATAACTCGCAGGCTAGTATTCAAGGGCTAAAAACGGGTGAGTCACTCACTGATACAGTATTGGTGCACTCCGTCGATGGTACTGAGCAAAAGATTACCGTAACCATCAATGGCACTGATGATAAAGCACATATCTCGTCCACAAGCAGTGCAGGCACATCAACCGCCTCTCTGACAGAAGATAAAGGTGTTCATTCAGGGCAACTTCGTGTTGATGGCGCACTCAGCGTCACCGATTTAGACAATGGTCAAGCGCAATTCACTGCTGAGTCACTACAAGGTCAATTCGGCACGCTATCAATCAACAATCTTGGTTACTGGACTTATACTGCAGATAACTCGCAGGCCAGTATTCAAGGGCTAAAAACGGGTGAGTCACTCACTGATACAGTATTGGTGCACTCCGTCGATGGTACTGAGCAAAAGATTACCGTAACCATCAATGGCACTGATGATAAAGCACATATCTCGTCCACAAGCAGTGCGGGCACATCAACCGCCTCTCTGACAGAAGATAAAGGTGTTCATTCAGGACAACTTCGTGTTGATGGCGCACTCAGCGTTACCGATTTAGACAATGGCCAAGCGCAGTTCAGTGCGGAGTCATTGCAAGGTCAATTCGGCACGCTATCAATCAACAATCTTGGTCACTGGACTTATACGGCAGATAACTCGCAGGCCAGTATTCAAGGCCTTAAGACAGGTGAATCGCTCACTGATACAGTATTGGTGCATTCTATTGATGGTACCGAGCAAAAGATTACCGTAACCATCAATGGCACTGATGATAAAGCAGTGTTCGCAGGGACCTCGACGGCAAATATTACCGAAGATAAAGGTGTTTATTCAGGGCAACTTCGTGTTGATGGCGCACTCAGCGTCACCGATTTAGACAATGGCCAAGCGCAGTTCAGTGCGGAGTCACTACAAGGTCAATTCGGCACGCTATCAATCAACAATCTTGGTCACTGGACTTATACTGCCGATAACTCGCAGGCCAGCATTCAAGGCCTGAAGACAGGTGAATCGCTCACCGACACCCTGCTGGTTCACTCAGTTGACGGTACCGAGCAGAAAATCACGGTGACCATTAACGGCAGTGACGACAAGGCTGTGATTTCTGGCACCAGTACTGCAACCCTCACCGAAGATAAAGATGTTCATTCAGGGCAACTTCGTGTCGATGGCGCACTCAGCGTCACCGATTTAGACAATGGCCAAGCGCAATTCACTGCTGAGTCACTACAAGGTCAATTCGGCACGCTATCAATCAACAATCTTGGTCATTGGACTTATACTGCCGATAACTCGCAGGCCAGTATTCAAGGGCTTAAAACGGGTGAGTCACTCACCGATACCCTACTGGTACACTCTATTGATGGTACCGAACAGAAGATTAGTGTAACCATTAACGGCACTGACGATAAGGCGGTGATTAGCGACGCTCAAGCAAACCTTGACGCTAGAGGTGTCACCGAAGATCGTGGTTATATCGATACACACTATAACCTGCACTATGATGGTAAGTTAAATATTCAAGATCCTGATAAAGGTGAAGGCTCGTTTGACCCCAATATCGGGTCGCAAACTTACCAAGGCATAGGTTACGACACCAAGCTAGGTGGGCACATACTGCTAATGCGGGATGGCCACTACACTTACACCTTAGATAATCGCAATATTCAGAATCTCGCCGCAGGAGAGACCAAACAAGATTCAGCGGTTATTCGCTCTGCCGATGGTACAACCCACACCATAGAGCTCACGGTACACGGAACCAATGATAAGCCAACGATTGCGGCACAATCGCATACAGTTGTTGAAGGCGGCACTCTATTACAGGGACAGATGGTCGGCCAAGATATTGATACGGGTGCGCAACTTCATTACTCAGCCCCAAGAATCGATGGGCTTATATTTAACTCTGATGGAAGCTATAGCTTTGACCCTAGTCATGCAAGTTATCAGTCTCTAGCCGCAGGGGCGACAAAAACGCTCACGATTCCTGTCACCGTAAAAGATGAACACAATGCCAGCAGTACTCAAGATCTGACAATTACAATCACTGGCGTAAACAATTCCGCTTCAATAACAGGTGTTAGTACAGGAGATGTGCATGAAGGCCACTATTACACCGCTGCTGATGGCAGTATTTCTGGCGGCAGTGTTGATGATCGCTCACCTGACCACAAGCACGGAAACATAGGGAAACTGTGGAACGATGAAATCCATACTGACGGCCACCTAGCAATCGTTGATGCAGATACGGGGGAAAGCCATGCCCAAACAGGCACTTATTACGGCACTCACGGTCATGTGATACTTCAAGATAACGGAGACTGGAGCTACTACGTTTCCATCGGCCAAGATGCAACAGGGAGAGCGATTGATCATCTGGGGCAAGGTGAGTCATTAACTGATACTGTCACCGTAAAGTCAGCAGATGGCACCACACACGATATTATTATTACTATTCATGGTGATAATGACCGCCCTTATTGCTCTTCAGAAGTACAACTTAACAGTGGCAAAGAAGACCTAGCCCAAACCTTATCAGCTGCAGAGCTATTAGCAAACACAGTAGACGTGGATGCCAACGATGCAGGTAAACTCACCATTAGCAATCTGCATGTTGATCACGGTTCAATTCAAGATAACCAAGATGGTACCTACACCTTTACACCAGAAAAAGACTACAACGGCCAAGTCCATTTTAGTTATGACGTAAAAGATGCCCATGGAGGTATTACCCACACTGGCGCCATCAGCACACTAACAGCAGTAGCAGATAGCGCCACTTTCAGCGGTAACGATAGTGACTCAATAAAAGAAGATCGACATGTTCAGGGAGATGCAGATCAAAGTGTTGCAGTTTCAGGGGTATTAAATGTTACTGATCCAGATGCAAATGAAAGTGAATTTGTTGCTAGTCGCAATGTTCATGCAGTGAGTGATCCGTTCGGTGGTAACTTGAGCATTGGCCGCGCGGGTGATTGGACATACTCAGTGCCAAATGCCAATTTAAATCATCTCGCGGAGGGGGAAACGGTACAAGTCACTTATCAAGTTCGTTCAAGAGGCGGTGATACCCACAACATTACCATTGATGTAGTCGGAACCAACGATGCGCCAACCATTAACGTGCAAACTCTTGCCCACGGCACTGAAGATGTTCATTACCAAATGCAGGCCAGTCAGTTTGGATTTGCTGATGTGGATAGCAAAGATACGCTACATTCTATTTCGATAACAGACTTACCCGATCCCGCTCAAGGTCTATTTGTACTCGATGGCCAAGCAATTCATGCCAATCAAGTCATTGCTACAGGCGACATCAGCAAACTACAATTTGTACCCGCACATAACTTTAATGGCGATGTTAACTTCTCCTACACAGTTAACGACGGCCGTGCTGATTCAGCCAAAGTGACTAATACTCTGCATATAACTCCTGTCAATGATGCAGCCAACATTGATGGACAAACACAGTCCACAGTCAGTGCTTCAATTACTGAAGATTCAGCCACCAGCACAATTTCGGGCCAATTAACGTTAGTGGATCCTGATACTGGCGAAGACAAATTTGCAGCCAATACCCTATTCAATGGTCAATATGGTCAGCTCGCAGTTGATGAAGATGGCAGCTGGCATTACGCACTCAATAACGCCTCCCCCCTTGTGAATATGTTGAACGCAGGGCAGCAATTAACAGACTCGATAACGGTTACCTCGCCCGATGGCACAGCTAGTAAGACTATTGCAATTACCATTAACGGTCATAGCGACACCCCGACCCTGCAACTGCAAGAGGCGGGCGCAACCCAAGGGTTAGATCTTTATGCCGGTATTCAAGGTAACCAAATTAGCCAGTTGCAATACTCTACAGACGGCGTCAATTTTACTAGCCAAATACCAGCGGGCTTTAGCTTAGCTGCCGATGGACACACACTCGAAGTTGATCCCGCCCATTCAAGTTACGATCATTTAGCCAATGGCGCCCAGCACAAAATCTGGGTCAATTACCAGCTACAAGAAGGCAGTGGCAGTCACGCACACCTCTCTAGCCAACAGGCACAAGTGGTTATCAGCGGCACCAGTGATAAACCGGTTATTCATAGTTTCAGTGCCAACTCAGATCAATATAGCGGCCCTGTCAGTGGTAACTTACTTCAAGGTGCAACTGACATAGATGATGGCTCTGCGCTTATTCTGCAAGATGTGCAGTTTCAAGATCCGCAAACCCATCATTACATTACGGTTCATACGGGCCAAGATGTGTCGATCACAGGTGTTGGTCAAATCCATATTGCCAGCAATGGTGACTATCAATTTACCCCAGATGCTAACTTTAGTGGCGACGTACCGGAATTCATTTATCGGATAGTGGATACCCATGGTGACTATCAGGACGAGAGCCAAAACACCTTAAATATTCATATCAATGCCAACCACCAGCCGAGTGTGCAAAACCTAAGGGCCAGCACAAACGAGGACACAGACTTTCAGTTTTCCGTTGCTAGTTTTGGTTACCAAGATAGCGATCATGATCCCCTAGCTCACCTCACTATTACTCAGTTACCCGACCCAACTGCCGGTAGCTTGATGTTAAATGGCCAAATTGTTACTCAAGGGCAAACGATCAGTTCCAGCGACATAGGCGCACTAACCTTTAAACCTGCGAGCAATTTTAATGGTGATGCTCACTTTAGTTACACGGTAAACGATGGGCACCAAGACTCTGCGCCCCACAGTGCCACCCTGAATGTTACGGCGGTAAACGACTTACCAACGCTGACAATCCACCAAACCAGCCATACACAAGGTAGTTTAGTGGCAACCGATGTTGATACTGGCGATATCCTGACGTTTAGTGCGCCATTAACCACAGGTGCCTTTGGTAGCTTAAGCGTCGATACGCAAACAGGAGCTTACTTGTATACGCCGAATCATTCTGTGGCACATATGAGCTATAACAGCGCAACTGCGACCTACTCAGGTATCGATATTTTTGAGGTACAGGTTAGCGATAACCACGGCGGCGTTACCAGCCAATTTATCAGCTTCAACCCTCAAGCAACGGTATCCAACACCTCAACTGGCAATATTGTAATAACCAGCACAATCCCGAATCAGCCAATAATTACTAGCCAGCTCCCCACGGGTCATATAGTGGCAACACCGCCAACCAATCATGTCAGTATTGATCTCAATGCAAGCAGTGATACTGGCAGCAGCGATAATGACAACTTAACCTCGGATACCACACCAGATATTAGCGGCCATACCGATATTCCTTTCTCTAAAGTAACGATTTATGACGGCAATAATCCTGTAGGCCACGCGATATCTGATACTAACGGCAATTTCACCGCCACCTTGGCAACGCTAACAGACGGCAGCCACAGCTTGTCTGCCAAAGCGCTTGCCCCTTCATCGGTATTACCAGTTGTATCACCTGTACTTGATATCAATATCGATAGCAGTACTGCAACGCCAACAATTGATTTAGCCACTCACTCAGATTCAGGGGCTTCAAATACAGATAACCTCACCAACATCCACAGTCCGATTTTTACTGGTATTGCTGAGGCCAATGCCAGTATCAATGTTACTGATGAGCACGGTAACATCCTGGCTTCCGGCAACAGTAATGCCAATGGCCAGTATCAATTTAACACCAATAAACTTAGCGAAGGCCTACATACGCTAAGCATAGTGGCAACCGATAACGCAGGTAATCAAAGCCGAGAACAACTTGCAATTGAGGTCGACTACAGCGCGCCAACAATCAGCAAAGTAAACCTCAAAACAGAAACCACTCATCAACCCACCTTCAGTGGTACTGTAAGTTTAGATACCGCTAAGGTTGATATTGTTATCAAGCAAGGTAGCCATATTATCGAGACTTTGCACGCGACTTTAGACGGCAAAGGTGGCTACAGTGTTGATGCAACGAACCTACCCGATGGCGCTTATACCGCCTTTATTCAAGCAACCGATAACGCTGGTAACCAAACACCATCAGGATACACTGGCAATTACGATCATTTCTCGGTAGATACACACGCTAACCCCCCCAGCATTACTTTCGAAAGTGCTGGTGGCGATAATATCTACAATGCCGCTGAAGTTGCTGCGGGCGCAGCCCATACCATCACAGCAAGTATTCACCTGCCCAGTGATGCCTCTTCATCAAGCTCCTTAGTCATTAATGGTGTCGCTCATAGCATTACCAACGCTGAGTTTCTTGCTGGTCAGGTCGATATTGAAGTTGCTCCTGCAGCCACTATCACCGCAAGTATGGTCGACTCGGTCGGCAACCACTCTAATCTAACCAGTGCCGTGGCACCGAGTGCCGATATCATTGTTGCGAAACTCGGCCTCAGCTTGACCCAAGATAGCGGCCAATCGGGGGACTTAATTACCAACGACGGTGCATTAACCATTAGTGGCCAAGAGGCTGGGGCAACGCTTGAATATTCAACTGACAATGGCACACATTGGAGTCAAAGTTTTACCCCTATTGCAGGCACCAACACAGTAACAGTGCGGCAAACCGACAGTGCTGGTAACGTATCTGCTAGCACATCAATGAGCTTTACCTTAGACAACCAGGTCAATGCCCCCACTGTTGCGCTGCGTAACGATACCAGTGGCGAGTTCAATCCGAGTGCAGACCTGATCACCAGAGATCCGCGGCTATCCATTCAAAGTGAAGCAGGCGCTAAGATTGAATATTCCACAGATAGTGGCCACAGCTGGAGTACGGTGTTTAATCCAAGTGAAGGGGTAAATAATTTACTCGTCAGGCAAACAGACATTGCAGGCAATCAGTCTGCTGCGACGCATTTTAGTTTCACCTTAGACACCACCCCAGGTACAGTTTCGGTTAACCCAATTTCAGCAGATAATGCACTGAATGCGCTAGAGAATAACCAACCGTTAGTGATCACAGGAACGACCTCCAATATCGCAGCAGGAGATCGAGTCTACATTGACTTTGGCAACAACCACTTCCGCGAAGCGAGTATACACAGTGACGGCACATGGAGCTTAACAGTCAGTGCAGGCGATCATCAAAGGTACTTCAGCGCCGATGGCAACCACCCGATCAAAATCGGTTCAGTGGATCTTGCCGGCAACGCAACCCCTGAGATCTCAACCAACTTGATTGTTGATACCCAAAGGCCTATTCCACATATCAGCGTAGATGGTGTCACTGCCGACAACGTTATTAACTTGGCTGAATCGGCACAAAACATTGATATAACGGGTACGGTGAGTGGTGATTTCAATGTTGGCGATATAGTGAGCTTAAGTATCAATGGCGCCACAATAAGTAGTTTAACTGCCGTAGTTGATGCCAGTGGTCATTACAGCATTTCTGTTCCGGCTCAAACCTTAATCAATCCAAATATTCATAACAGCGCAGTTAACGGGCAATCACCCGTTCATTCGATTGAAGCCACCGTTATCACCACAGACAGTGCTGGCAATCTAGGTTCAGCCACTACTGGCACCCAAGCGTTTGCTATCGATACCCAAGCAAGTGCCGCTATCATCATTAACCCAATTACCGCCGATAATGTAATTAATGCTCATGAGAGCCAAACCAATATTGATATCACTGGTAGCGTCACAGGCGATTATCATACTGGTGACACAGTGACACTCACTCTTAATGGCAATCAATACAGTGGCCAAGTCAATCAGCAAGGACACTACAGTATAGCCGTTGCTGGCAGCGAATTAGCCTCAAAATCATCTATATCAGCCTCTGTCACCACCACTGATAACGTAAGAAATACCGCTCATGCAACCCAAACTTTGCACTATGATACCGACACTCAAGTAGGAAGGCCGAGTATTAGCTTCGAATCTCCTGGTAGCGACAATCTTTATAGTAAAACTGAAATTGCTCAAGGACATGCTGGAACCATTACCGCGACAGTGCATGCTGCGGCAGATGCCAAGATGGGAGAACACTTAAACATTAACGGAGTTGACCACATACTCGATGCAAGCAGCTTAGTCCACGGAATTCAGCTCGAAGTCACACCTAGTAGCATAGTCAAAGCCATAATGACTGATGAGCACGGCAATGTGAACTCTGCCTTAAGCATGGCTGCAAGTGCGAAACCAGATCCAATCGTTGTCACAGCACCACCAGGCAGTCACCACATTGGTGCTTCATTAGGCGTACCAACAGTTATTCCCGGTCAAACTCCTGTACCTATAGCTGAACAAGGCTGGAAAATCTTAGTCAACGGCCATTATCAAACCTCTTATACCAGTCAATGGGGCACCCTAACGATTGACCCTAAGACTGGACAATTAAGTTATCAAGAACATGGAAATACCCATACAGGACCTCATGGTAGTGCTCAGAATGTTGGCGTGCATGAAGACAGGTTTGAAGTCGCCTTGCAGGGCTCACATCACGACGATGTGGTCATGCATGTTCAGGTCAGCATCTTGAGCCATGGTCCTGGCCACAGTGGCAAGCTCACTTTAGGCTCTGAAGTGCTTGATATGACGGTCACTCCCGTCATTGGTCATCAAGCACCTCCTCCGCCTCCACCGGCCCCAGTCATGCATGATGAACCAATAGACTCTGCGCGAACAGTCAGTGTCGATGATTTGATTGTTGTAGATGATACAGCTTCATATCGAGAGGATACGCCTGATAGCTCCAGCCAGCTTGATCAAGAAAATACTCTGCAAGACAATGAGCTCAATACAACCCCGCAAGCAGACAGCAGCGCATACACCGAGGCGCATAATGATACAGACCAACAGAGCCTTGACGAGTTACAGCCTATAGCCAGTAATCAAGCATGCGCGCCAATAGACCACTATCTCAACATGGTGGGCGTTGCTCACCAAGATATCGAGCCCTCTATTGACAAACCTGCAACCGAAGAGCTTGCGCTCGAAGTGCTAAACAGCAGTGATATCAATGTAGATATGTTAGATGTGACTCAGGCAGATGCTTTTGAAAACCCACTTCTCGATGACGAACATAAACACCAAACGCTCGACTTAACAACACTCGATGACAACATAGATAATACTCACCACGATCAGGTTAGTGATGATGACTTGTTGCATCAGGCACTAAACGATATGCATAACCAACTTTAAAAAAGCAGGGAAATGATAGCTAGCTCATTGTAAAGTATAAAGTTTGCTCTATTTATACTTTACAATCTACTAGCAAAATAGATCTCGTCAAATTCAGTTATTACGAATATTAGACCAATTGACCATTTAAAATAAAAGCGGGAGCCAACTTGTCTCAACTCGATTGGACTATTGCCGTCTTAACAGCATTTTGCTCCCCATTTTCGGCATTAAAACTGGCATCATTCTTGCGATAGTTAAAGCGTTCTTTTCCCACGGCAAGCTATATGAGATGTAAGACCAATAAATTTGATAGTGTTAACCAGTATTCAGGAGAGTTTAGCGGCGCTTTTGCCGATCTAGGTACCTTTCTTCCCCTCGCGCTAGGTTTAATCGCCCTTAATCATTTCTCCCCACAAGGGATATTTATGGGCTTTGGTCTATTTGCCCTATTTACCGCGTTCTATTATCGCCGCCCTATTCCTGTGCAACCGATGAAGGTGATCACCGCTTTAGTGATTGCGCAAGGGTTAACTCCAGGCATGTTACAAGCCAGTGGCATGTTAATGGGGCTAATTTTACTTGTGCTGGCCTACAGCGGCGCCATTACTTGGATGGCCAAGCAGTTATCCCCCGCCATCAGCATCGGTATTCAATTAGCCATTGGTTTGCAGCTTATTTGGATGGGCGGTCAGATGATGAGTCAAACTTGGCTTGTGGGTCTTATTGCTTTCATTGCGTTATTTGCCAGTAAGTTCTTGCCGATGCGTTATTTAACGATGCCATTAGTCATTGTGTTGGGTATAGTTTGGCAACTTAATAGCGGCACAGCACCTAGCTTTGATCTATCAGTATCAACCCCTTGGCAATTTATTTGGCCAAGCCTTGATGAATGGACCTCAGCGGCAGGCTTATTAGTGCTACCGCAACTCGCGCTAACACTAACCAATGCCGTTATTGCCACCTCAGCCATGGCAAAACAGAAGTTCCCAGAAGATGGTGATGCGGCCTTTGCCCCTAAGCGCTTTGCCACCAGCTCAGGCTGGGCTAATTTATTGCTAGCACCTTTTGGCGCTACCGCTATGTGTCACGGTGCGGGCGGCCTTGCTGTGCAGCATCACTTTGGCGCGCGAACTTGGCTAGCGCCAACAATTTTCGGTAGCAGTTGCTTACTGATAGCTGCGTTCTGGGGGCAAGGTATCGCAGGCGTGCTATCACTTATCCCGCTGGCCGTTTTAGGTAGTTTACTGGCCATTGCGGGTACGCAATTAGCATGGTCACAGCGATTTATCGATGGTAAACCTTTCTGTATTTTTGTGATTTTATCAACGGCAGCGATTTGCTTACTGGTTAATACCGCTGCTGGTTTAGCAACAGGCATAGTGCTTGAAATGGGCCGACGTCAATGGCTAACTTACTCTGATCTTAAGTCATAACAGCTAGTTAAAATGATAATGGTGTAAGACTAGTACATACGTAATTTATTGACGTTTATACTAGTCTTACCTACTCACTTCCCGTCATACCTTTAACACCAAATTCGCCACTAACCCGGTGCAGCCATAGATTAAGCTTTAAATTTCTAAACTAATATTTATCGCCTGTTATCTACTGACGAATAAAACTAATCTAGATAGTTGGAGTAATCCGTGTATCCCGCAGCCCCACCACCAAAAAGTGGCCCTTTATCAAAGTCAGCCAACGGTAGCTGTTGTTGCAATCGACTAGGCAAATCTGGATTTGCAATAAATGCGCGCCCAAAGGCAACTAAATCAGCATATCCATTAGCCATCATTTCTTCAGCACGAATAACATCATAACGCCCAGCCACAATAATCGTACCACTATAAGCTTTACGTAAGGCTATACGAAACGACTCGGGAATTTGCGGTGCATCGTCCCAATCAGCTTCTGAAAGGTGAATATAGCCGACACCGAGCTTTTCTAGCTCCTGAGATGCTAGTAAAATAGTTTCTACAATTTCAGGACAAGCCATATCTTTAAAAGTAACAAAAGGTGCTAAACGCACTCCGACTCTATCAGCGCCTATTTTGGCACTTACCGCCCGGACTGTTTCGATTAAAAATCGCACTCTTTTAGCGGGAGTTCCCCCATAAGCATCAACTCTGTGGTTTGAATTTGTTCGTAAAAACTGATCGATTAAATAGCCATTTCCACCATGGATCTCAACCCCGTCAAAACCAGCATCTACTGAATTTTTTGCAGCATTAGCAAAATCATTAACAACTCTGTCGATATCTGCTTGAGTCATTTCCCTAGGTATAGAGCATTCAACCATTTGTCCGTCGGGATGCTGCTCATCCACCAACCAAACTCGCGTATCTGTAGGCTTAATCGCTGACGGTGCCATAGGTGCTTGTCCTTGTTGAAATACCGGATGCGATACTCGGCCTACATGCCAAAGCTGATTAAAGATTGTTCCACCAGCCTGATGCACTGCATCAGTCACTAATTGCCAGCCAGCCTGTTGCTCCGATGTATAAACACCAGGAGTAAAAGAGTAGCCTTGGCTATCGTCAGAAATCTGTGTTGCCTCAGTGATGATTAACCCTGCTGACGCTCTTTGAGCGTAATATGTTGCCATCATAGCATTTGGGATATTACCCGGTTGCGTAGTTCGAGAACGGGTCATTGGTGCCATTACCATACGATTTCTTAGGTGTAAGGCGTGTTTTTGATACGGGGAAAAAAGGCTCATACTAACTCCTGTAGCTGACTAAAAATGGGAAAGGCGTATTGTTGGGATTGATCTATTGTTTGCAGCTCCAACACCCATCCCCCCATACGCAAGAAAACTTGCACAACATCGCTATCCGGGACTTGGTGAATTCTATATGGCAGCGATTTTTGCTGCAGTTTATCGGTTAACTCTTTCAAGTTCATATCAACACCAAAGGCGATGTGGCCTATGGCTTCCGCTTCGATATCGTTTGCTTCAACAACATGGATAAGCGCTTGCTCGCTCTGATAGAGCCAGTGCCCATTAAAAGGGAAATTAGGACGTTCGCCGACATTAAGTCCTAAAACATCAATGAATAATGACGTACATTGGTTACCTGCTGGTGCCAATATATTGAGATGATTAAACGTAATAGCCATCGCCTCTATTGCTCCAATTGAAAACATAAATCGAGCTTACGCCTGTTAACAAGTTTTGATAATTAGGCTAATATTAAAATCATTTTCAAAAAATATTTGATATGTATCATCTCAATGACCTACAGCTAGCTATTCGTATCGCTGACCTAAAAAGCGTTTCAGCCGCAGGACGCGAACAAGGCATGACACCCGCTGCTGCCAGCGCAGCATTGCAAAGGCTAGAAAAGAAAATAGATTGCTTGTTATTTGCGAGATCAACGCGGCAAATGACTCTTACTGAAGAGGGGCAACTATTTATAGATTCAGGTCGCCAAGCATTAACTCTGCTAAACAATGCCAGCAATGCACTTGCGGATAATCGCGGCGAACTACAAGGAGAACTAAGAATAGCGCTGCCGTCAGATCTTGGGCGTAATATCATACGCCCTTGGTTAGATGAATTTTCACTGCGTGCACCGGAGTTAAACATCAGCCTCTATTTCGGCGACCAGATGACAGATCTGATTAGTCAAAACGTCCATTTGGCTGTGAGATATGGTCAACTAGAAGACTCAGGCCTTATGCGCAGGCAATTAGCGATGATGCCAAGAGTCGCCGTTGCTGCGCCTAGCTATATTCAGCAGTATGGACAACCACACCAGCCCAAAGAGCTGGTTAACCATAAGACTTTAATCTTAAATAGAGGCGGCCAACCTTGGAGTAAATGGCCGTTTTCGAGCCAAGATACAGATTATCATGTCGAGCTTATTGGATGTAAAAGCAGTAATGATGGCGCTGTCATAAAAGATTGGGCGCTAGCAGGGAAAGGAATTGCTTTTAAAAGTTGGTTTGATGTGGCTAAAGAAATACATCAAGGCAAACTCAAACGACTCTTTACTGAGCAAGCCTCAACTAAAATACCTTTACAAATAGTGTACTTACAAACAGATTACCCAAGCCATAAAGTCAGGGCTGTGATCGATTTTCTTAAGGAAAAATGTCAGCAATTTACCCAGCAATATCCACTAATCTAGTAACTTGTACAAATGCGCTAGGCTGTTACCAACCGATAGAGCAAGGTTGTTTAGCGCAAGCCGTTATCCAGCTAGACGTTGCTTTCGCTTAAGCATGTCTTGATCAGCTCTATCTAGTAAATTGGTTATGTCGATATTGCTATCAACAATCGTGGCACCGATTGAAACAGAAAAATCCGGTAAAGATAACGCCTCACGCTGAACCGAAAAAGCAGCGCTAAGCTCCTGTTTTACCAACAGCAATGCTTGCTCATCTTCAATTGCGATCAAAGCGACGAACTCATCACCACCTAAACGCCCAATGACATCGGCCTCGCGAGTATGGTCTGTTAGTACTTTAGCAACCGTCTTTAACACTGCATCACCAATGCCATGTCCATATTGATCATTTATATGTTTAAACTGATCGACATCCAGATAAAGCATCCCTAATAAGCTTGATGTGCGAGTCGCAAACTCAATTCTTTGCTGCGCTAATACATCAAAACCCCGACGGTTATAGACCTCACATAAAGGATCAGTTATTGCCAATTGCTGCAATTGAACATAACTACCAAGCAAAGCTAAATCAGATTCTAGCAAGTCCTTTAACTGAGTAATTAATTCAAGATAAGTGGCTTCATAATTCGTAGCCTGGTAATCCATCACGCAAAACGTGCCGAAAGGGGTACCACATGGCCAAAAAACAGGAACCCCAAGATACGAGCGAAAACCATCATTATGCACTTCAGGGTTAGTATCCCAGCAAGGATCTAAAGGGGCATTTCCAACATAAAGGGGCTTACCTGTATCGACTATTTTGCGGCAAAAAATATTAACTTCAGGCTCAATGATTACCCCCGCCGGATAAGGATTCGAGACTTGCTGACTTGCAAGGGTCACCTGGAACCCTGCCGTGGTGTATTGCACAAGAAAACCTGCTGGCGCATTAAAAATCTTAGCCAATAGGTTTACTGTTTTCTGCCACTTATCAACCGAAATAAGATCATTAGGGTTATCGAGCAAAAAAGAGTCGGTAGCAAATACAGTTTTATTTTCCATAGTCAAACGGCCATCCCAATATTGGTGCCAATGTACACAGTATAACTTTAGTTCATTAGATTTCGGCAGCCAAACACTGTTTAAGCCTATACTCTCCTTAAAAAGCTACACTATATTTTCTGCGACATTAGATTCATCTTAACTTACTAGACACTCGGTTCTCGATGATCAGCAGTAGGCTTTTTCAATAATTTACGTTGTAAAGTACGTCTGTGCATTCCTAGCTGCCTTGCGGTAGCAGACACATTGCCGTTATTAGCGGTAAGAACTTGTTGTATATGCTCCCATTCTAACCGCTTAGGCGATAACGGTTCCTCTGTTAATGTTTCTATCTCATAGTCAAACTGCGTCACTGACAACGCACTGAGCAAGGTCTGGGTATCAACAGGTTTAGCCAAGTAATTATCAGCTCCAAGACGAATAGCCTCTACTGCAGTGGCAATGCTCGCATATCCAGTTAACAGCACCATAGTGACATCGGGCAATAACTGCCTTAGCGGCGAGATTAATTTCAAACCATTCTCTTGCTCTAATTTCATATCAAGCAGTACATGCGTCGGCCTAAACTGCCTAGCGATTAATAAACCTTGAGTCGCATCATGGCACTGCTGGCATTCAAAGCCTTGCTTGATCATCCGCCGAGTCAAAACGCTCGCTAAAGCGATATCATCTTCGATGATTAATAACTTCTTTGCTGTGGTAGTCGTCATTATGCAGCTCCAACTTGGGAGGCAGATACAGACTCACTGACTGGGAAACAGACTTTAGCAATCGTCCCACCTTCGTTAGCACTGCTCAGTAATAACTGACCACCTAAACGTTCGAAACTGGCATTACTTAACAGGAGTGCCATCCCCATACCACGCTCACTTTCAACCAACTTATGGCCTAACTGCAACTGCATCTCTTTTGGGATCCCTGCGCCAAAATCTTTTACCGAAATACACAAGCGGTGACTGCCAGCATCAACCTTTACCGACACCAATACTCGCGACTCGCCACTGTGAGCCAAACTAGCACTGCCGGCATTTTCAATTAAGGCTAATAAGGCAGGCAATAAACTTGCATCGGTTTGGATCATTCGCTCATTTTCAGACTCATCAATCTCATGGGCTAAACTCAACTCTAAATTGATTTCAGGCATGAGCAGCAACACTTGCTGCTTAATCGTCGCCGCGAGTTGCTCGGCACTCATTAAGGCTTTTCTTTGTTGGCGAATAGATTCTGTTGCCATGCGCAAAGAGTTAAGCGTTTGCTCACAGCGCACCAATGCAGTATCCATCTCGTGCAGTACTTGCTGCTCACTTACCGCATCCTCAACGGCTTCATCGACCAATAAACGCAAGCTAGCTAATGGTGTTGCGAGTTGATGTGCCATTTGCGCCGATGCAGTTCCTAGCGCAATTAACCGCTCTTGGCGTAATTGTGCCTCACGCATATAACCCAGCTCGACTTCTTGCTTGCGCATACGCTGCGCGATATAGGCCACACTGGTAGTCAGTACTAATGACGAGATTAAGAAGTTAAACCACATGCCTAGATAGTGAGAACTCATGTCCATGCCATGGTGTTTCATCTGGCTTTCAGGCACGGAGAAAATCATCAGGCTATAAGCTAATGTCGATATCAATGCTAAGACCCAAGGCGCCCATGTTGGCAATACAACCGCAGCGATTGCCGTTGGCAACAACAACAGCGAGATAAAAGCGTTCGTTGCCCCGCCGGTGAAATATAGCCAAGAGATCCAAAATAGGGTGTCGAGCAAGAGTACGATAAATAAACCTGAGCCTAACCGTGCGATAGCGCTACGATGCCAAAAGGTAAAACCTAAATACAAGGCTTCTAAGCTCATGCCCCAATACAACACTGGGCTCGTTAATGACAAACCAAAGGTGTCTGCCGCAAAAAATGTCAGACCAATTTTTAATAACAGCCCAGCAAATCTTAATAGGGCCAACTGATCGACTGCACCAAGATTGCGGATGAGTAAATTTTTAACGCGCAGGTTTAGCATGAGAAGGTTTTCTTAATCTATTGTTATTGATTTTAAACATTAATATTTAGCATTAACCTTGGCGTTCGTCGATTTGCTTTAGCCATTGTTGAACAACGACCGACTGCTGTAATGCTTTGGTTATGCCGCTTGCAAAAGGTAGCGTGCTTTTAATCCCTAAACTCATAAGTCGCTCACAGCTTAAGGTGCAGTCTTTAGGGCGTTTAGCGCTATCTGTGGGGGAAGTCACAGGCTGTAGGTGCTCAGTCGATACATTCAGCACTTTAGCCATCTGCAATAACATCTGGTATTTAGTCATGGTTTGCGCTGCACTAAAGTGGTAATACCCTGTAATCGGCTCGCCAGCCAGTTGCAGATTGAGTAATTTCTCTATCGCTAATGCAATGTCTTCAGTCGAAGTAGGGCTTCTTATTGCCCAGTCATCCACAGGTAAAGTCGCTGGTTTGACGACGCTCGACTTGAAGCCATCTTGCAGACTTTGCAGCAATACCGTTACAGCAGACTCATCTAGGGTTTGCACCTCACCGTAAAGAATAGGTAAGCGTAGTACTGCAAATTGCGCAGCGACTTCGCCAATGATCTTTTCACCCAGTAACTTAGATTCACCGTAAAAATTAACCGGATTAGTGGCTGCTTTCTCAGTGTATTTAGGCTGCGTGCCGTCAAACACATAGTCGGTAGAGATATACAGTAACCAAGCGCTATTATCGCGCGCGGCTTGGGCTAAAGTACGAGTGGCATCCGCGTTAAGCGCCAATGCAGCTTGTGGATCTTGCTCTGAAATATCAGGTCTGCGTTCGGCAGCGCAATGCACAATCACTTCAGGTTGATGCAGAGCAATAAAATCTGTTACTTGCTGATTCTGGGTTAAATCAACTTGAAACTCCCCCTCGCCAACACGACTATAACCACACGCAATAACTTGGTGTACATTAACTTGTTGCAATTGCTTTACCAACGCACGCCCTAATAAGCCTGTCGCGCCAGTAACCATGATTTTCGCCATAACAGCTGCTCCCTTGTGCAAAACTTTGCCATCTAGCTTAAGGGCTTTTCATCTTCTAAGCACTGGTTTACTCTTGATAAAGATAACTTTTTGCTAAAGAACTGATTTATGCCAGCAGCTAAACCTATTCCACACATCATTGCAGGGCCCACTTTACGTCATTGCGATGAGCAACACTTTACCCTGTGGTTTGTTTGCCGTGAGCGCTTATCTTGTTTACGTTTGGCGATATTAGGTGCTGATTTTGACCGAGAGTTAAATGCTAGCGAAATCCACTGCATCCCCCTTGGCCTGCATGCATATCAGTATTTAATTCGCGTCTCAGAAGCGGCGCTGTTAGCTAAAGATACCCCACTCACGTATGAGCTGTTCGAGTCCAATTCTGAGCGTTCGCTGTTCGCCGATGTAGATGAACTCAGTTATCCACAACGGTCTTCAGGCGAATTTATCGTCAAACCGCACATCGACAAGTTATTACATGGCTCATGCCGTAACGCCCACCATCACAGTAGCGATGCCTTAGTGGCTGCCGATACACAGCTAGCAAGCTGTACCGATATAAACCAACGTCCAGCATTACTAATGATGAGTGGCGACCAAGTTTATGTCGATGATATTGCGGGGCCTATGCTGTATGCCATTGGCGAAGTGATTAAGTTACTTGGTCTACAGCAAGAGCAGTTTGTGGATGCGCCAATTACAGATTCAACTCAGATAAATTATCAACCTGAGGCCATGTATAAGCGCCACCTCCATCTGCTGCCAAAGACCCAATATAAAGCTAAGACAGCGATTACGCGTTGGTATATCAACCATCCTATTTTTACCTCGTCATTGGCTGAGAATCATTTAATTAGCCTCAATGAATTAATGGCGCTATATCTGCTTTATTGGTCACCAGAGCTATGGGAGTTAATCGACATACCTAAAGAGGTCCCCGGGCTTAGCGCGGCGCATAACCAAAGGTGGCAACGCGAATGGACCCATCTGTTAGCATTTAAAGCAGGGCTCAAGCAAGTACGCCGCTTAATGGCGCATGTACCGACTTATATGATTTTTGATGATCATGACGTCACCGATGATTGGAATCTCACCGCAAGGTGGGAGTTAGCAGCGTATCAGCATGCGTTTTCAAAACGCATCATAGGTAATGCTTTAATTGCCTATACGGTATTTCAAGGTTTGGGCAACGCCCCTGCTCGCTTTGATAGCGAAATTACCCCAGATTTGGATGCATTCTTTGCAACCCCAAACCCAGCAGCGCAAGATGCCTTGATAGAAAAATTATTGGCGTTTGAACATTGGCATTACAGCTTGCAAACCACGCCAAAACTGCTGGTGCTAGATACTCGTACCCGTCGCTGGCGTAGCGAGTCTAACTTAGGTAAGCCGTCTGGATTAATGGACTGGGAAGCGCTGATGGAGTTTCAGGCAGAACTCGTTAACCAGCCCAATGTGATTATTGTATCTGCAGCACCAATGTATGGCGTCAAACTGATTGAAACCGTACAACGAATGGCAACCTTATGCGGCGGCTCGTTATTAGTGGACGCCGAGAACTGGATGGCACACCCTGGCACGGCAAATACGCTACTGAGTATTTTCCAGCATAGAAAAACACCTGAGCAATTTATTATTTTGTCCGGCGATGTGCACTATTCATTTAGCTACGATGTCAGTATTCGTTTTCGTCATGGCGGGCCGCAGATCTATCAAATTACTTGTAGTGGCTTTAAAAACCAGTTCCCAGAAAAGCTATTACCAGTTTTTGATAAGCTAAACGGTTGGCTTTACGGCCATTTTTCACCGCTTAACTTCTTCACCAAGCGTAAACGCATGTCGATCAGAGGTCGCCGCCCTAATGGCGAACGCAGTAAACGCCTAGTCAATAAAAGCGGCATTGGCATTGTAGAAATTGCCCCAAGCGGCGCGCCGACTAAAGTTGCGGTACTGCATGGTGATATGACTGAAACTGAGTTTTTACCGCCAAGACATTAGATCATAGGCCTAGGAAAAGCAGATTTGAGATCCTAGGACCTAGCAAGAATAAAGCTATCAAAGAGTCAGTAATAATATTTATAGGTTTTTTACTTCATCTTGTAGGTTAAAGCCATCACAGCTCACATCGATTTGCTTACGACTTATGGGGTCGATAAAGCATAGACGTCTTGCCATCAATTTTAGCGGCTTATCAAAATCATCATCAGCTTTATCGAGTAACTCTGGGTACAACCTGTCGTTAACAATCGACATCCCCAGACTCATCATATGTACTCGCAATTGATGAGTTCTGCCTGTTACAGGCTCTAGTTCAAATAACCCATATCCATCAAATACTTCAATCAAACGAATTTCTGAATGGCTGTTTGCCTCGCCCTCAGCGACACACATTCTAAAACTAGGAATGGTTTTGGCTATGCGGTTTTTCACTGTCCATTGCAACGGCAATTCAGTTTGCTCTAGCAGTTGCTTTACTTCGGCCGATAAAGACGCAATGGCTTGATAAGTCTTACTAATATTTCCAGACTTAAAAAGCTCATGATACTCATGACGTGTTTGCGCATTAACACTAAGCAACATAACACCGGCTGTGGCTCGGTCTAGACGGTGAGCAGCAACTATTTGCTGATTATTGGTTTTTAGACGTAAACGATTCACTAAGCACTCATTGACGAAGTTGCCACTAGGATTGACCGCTAGAAAGTGTGGCTTAAACACCAACATAAATTCATCAGTTTGTTGCAGTAATTGCTCTTTAAAAGGAATGAGGCTTTCTTGGGCGACTTCTCGGTAATAGTAAACACGTTCGCGAGGAATAAATTGCGACTCTAGAGTAACCAAGCTACCGTCACGCCAATGTACTTTGCCATCAACAATACGCTGTTGCCAAACAGCAGCTGTAATGGCTGGAAATTGGCTCACTAAAAAGCTCAACACTGTCGGTTTATCAGTGACGGTTTCAGATAGTACAACGTAAGAAGCCTGGGCGGCGCGTACAGAAGAGCTCATAGGACTCGATTATCAGATAAGGTCAAAACAAAAGTGGCGCTACTGTAGCAAACGCCTGTCTATTGTCAAAATAGGCTTATCATAAATTGCCAGGATCGAGAAAACGGCCTAATTAGGTAGTCTCAAGAGTATTGATTATCTCTAGCGTGCGATTTAATCAGTTCAAGCACAAAGTTCATGGTTTTATGGCAGTTAGGCTGGTTCATCAAGCGCAGCTTATCTTGGTTATAAAGCGGTAACACTTCAAGCCAACGCTGACTAACCCACGATGCATCTTCAAGATGAACATCATTTTCATATAGGCCGAATAGGTCTGGGTTAACCTCATAAAACTGCTCTAACGCAGCGCTAATTAACTCAAACTCACCATAGATAGGTTCTTGCTGCCAATTATGACTACGAAGTACTCGGCTTATCCACACTCCATCACGGCGCTGCGCCGCTGAAAGCACCCTTACTCGCTGCTTACCTTCGAGTACTATACCTAATGACTCATCATCAAGTTGATTAAAGTCGATGATTTCACATTGAGTTGCCATCTCATAGCAAGGTAGCTCACTGTTAGCCTTGCTCATACCAAATACCAACGAGTAATGCCCTTTAAGGATCTCTGCAATCATGCTTAAGTAACGCGGATCGATCACCCTGATCTCTACCCGACCTTCAGGTAACAACAAGGTGTCGTGTGTTAATAACGCCATTTCTTGTGTTTGCATAATCACCTCCCCCCTTAACTAGGTAGGCTGTATCATTTTGGCTATGCTCAAGTAGTAACTTAAGTAAAGCTAAAGTGTAGCAGCTGAACCAATTTCAGCCAGCAAGCCAAACACCTGAGCAGTTCAATTATTAGACAGGGTTTAAGGGGGATTTATTACAATAGTAAGCAGTTAAATTATAAATGTTCCAACCTATCAAGCAGACTCCCCTTTGCAATAACATTGGCAAAATCATCAGCTAACACTTGGCTCATCACTGCTGATTGGCGCCAATATTTAATTCGGCTATCACTATCTAATTGGGTAAAATCTTCTCTATCTGGCAATTTGTTATAAGGCAAACTCTGCAGGTAAGCATCGGTCGGCGCTAAGATAAGGGCATTGTCATAATTATGCTTAGCAAAGCGCCACGACAAAGATTTATCAAACCAGCCCGGTGACATTCTCGGGTAAAAATGTGGGTACAAGGTCAGCCCTTTACTGTGATCAAGTGGCAAATCAAAGTGGTAATCGGTAATGCCGCCATCATAATAATGCCCTTTCGGTGCGCCGTTAATCTCAGTAACAGGCGCCAGTACTAAAGGGATTGAACCGGTAGCTAATAACACTTGATGAATGTTTGCTTGCGTTAAAGAGTAATACTGACTCGGCAGATCGGTAAGCTTTGCAAAAGGCGATAGTTGCTGCTCAACACCAAATACACAGCGCGTAAAATGCAAAGATAAACTCTTGCGATTAACAAGGTTGGTCATCGCAGCCGCAGTGAGCCCCACACCGAGACCAGCGCGGCTGCCCATGCGATTAAAGTGGCGCCCCTTACATGCAATGTAATGGCTATTTATGTGTTGGTGCCCAATCACCTCTTTGGCTCCAGTGCTACCTAATAGCCCAGTGATAATACCGCTGACCTGAGCAGAGATTTGCACACTCGTTGGCTTAGTATCATAGCGTTGACCTATATACAGCTCTTCTAATCGGTCATAAGCCGCATTTGGATTACTTTGCGCTAAACAAGCTAAGCGCCATGCACCTGACGAAGCGCCTAACGTATGTAGAGGTTGGTTCAAGTCTTTAAAAAACTCAGTAAACAAATACCGATCTAACGCCGCAATGCCTATCCACTTAGGACCACCAGATGCTGCGAGTAGCTGAGTAAATAGCTCAGGTTTAAAGGCATTTTCGCTCAGCGTTTTATAAGCTTTAGGGCCTGCGATAAATCGTAATGAAGACACATGAATCCTTAAATACTCAACTTCAATGCCCTTAGCCTAAACTTGTATGCTGACTCAGGCAATAAGATGAGTAACTCTTGTTTCGTCAAAGATAAGTTAGCGCTACACTTGCCAACATAAATGACAAATCTCACTGGTTTGTCTACGTCTAATCGTTCCCGCTGACCCAAAGTCACTAGGCATTATTTTGAGTAAACATCATGATTGTTGATACTTTAGCTAACCGCGACATTTACAAAGCCATTAATCCACGTATTGCTAGAGCACTAGAACACCTGGCAACCACTGACTTTAGTCAACTAGAAACCGGTAAGTACGAACTAGAAGGCAAAGATCTATTTGTGATTGTTAATGACTACCAAACACAACCTAAAGAGCAGCAGCCCTTTGAAGTCCACCAGCAATACATTGATGTGCAATATGTTGTCAGCGGAGAAGAAGAGTTTGGTTACCTGCCACTGGTAAACCAAACACCGTCTAAAGCTTATTTTGCTGAACATGACTACGCTAACTACGACTATGAATCCAACAAAGATGATGCGGCATTTATTCCCCTAAAAGCCGGTATGTTTGCCTTGTTTTTCCCGGATGATATTCATATGCCTGGTACGGGCGATAATGCCAGCCAAGTGCGTAAAGTCGTGATAAAAGTCAAAGTCTAACGATTAAGTCTAAGTATTAAGACTAACTATCTGTTCTGCATCTGAACTTATGCATTAAGTCTTACTCTTATACCCGTTGATATTGATTACATAAAAGGAAACCAAGATGCGCTTTATTTTATTGCTAACAAGCTTGCTTAGCCCTTTGGCATTTGCAGCGATAACACCGGATGCGTTACAGCAAGTTAAAGATGTTCAGTTTAATAGCGATAGAGTCATCACTGCTGGCTTACCTACGCAATCTCAATTCAAAGCACTTCAAGAGTCTGGTGTAGAGCTAGTGATTAACTTAATCCCTAAAGATAATCAGATGGGCTATGCCAATGAAGCTGAACTAGTTAAGCAGGCAGGTATGGATTACGCGCAGATTGATGTGGACTGGAAACAGCCTACAGTTGCAAATGTTCAGCAGTTTTTTGCCATTATGGACGCTAACCAAGACAAACAAATTTTAGTGCATTGCGCTGCCAATTATAGAGCGTCAGCCTTCTATTATTTGTATCAGTTAACACGCGGCCAGAGTGATTCTAAGGCTTACCAGCAACAAGTCATGGCACCATGGGGAGAGCTTTCGACAAGCTTACAAGAATACCCTCAATGGCAAGTTCTGATTGAGCAGGTAAAGTCTGACATAGCCCAATAGACTTGGTTTACCAAGCTGACTACCTCTTCTTAAAAAGCGCCTATTTAGGCGCTTTTTAATTTTGATTGGTATTCACCTTCCCCTCATTTTCCTTCATGGCAACCACTGAACTTAGCTCTAGTGAACCTATTGTTCAAAACTAAAAATAGAACTCCCTTCGTGCATAAAATGTGATCTTGATCATTATTACCAAACTGCTAATATAGCCAACTAGAATTAGTTATACCCAAAAAGAATATAAAGTTTTCATTGTAAATAAAATAACAATAAAGAGCCTTACGCCATGCCAAACCACAATGAACTAACCCAAGTTTATCTCGATGCCAATGCAACAACTCCTGTGCTACCTCAAGCTGCAGATGCAGCCTTATCCGCAATGCAAACACTGTTTGGCAATCCAAGTAGTAGCCATATTACCGGTTTACAAGCTAAACACTTAATGGAGCAGACTCGTGCTAGAGCTAAAACCTTATTGGGCACAGGAGAGGGAAAGTTAATCTTTACCAGTGGCGCAACAGAAGGGATCCAAACCTCAATTTTATCAGCTCTTATTGCAGCGAAAGAACTTATCCAGCAAGGAAAAACCTATAGCGTACTCTACGGTTCGACAGAACATAAAGCGGTACCAGAATCACTAAAACATTGGCTTAAAGTGCTAAATATTCCAGCACAAGTTCTGGCGATCCCTGTAAATGAGTTTGGTATTTTGGATGATGAATTTATTCGTCAGCACGCACCTGATGCATTGATGATTTGTACTATGGCAGTTAATAATGAAACAGGTGTTTATCAAAATCTAAACCACTTAGAAAAAACAATACGCGATGCAAACCCACGTATTTTTTGGATGGTCGATTGTGTACAAGCTTTAGGTAAAACCTCATTAGATCTGCAACACACGAGTATCGACTATGCGCCATTTAGCGGCCATAAACTGTATGCTCCAAAAGGCATTGGCTTTGTGTATATTCGTAATAACGCACCTTTTACACCTTTTATTGCCGGTGGAGGTCAGGAAGCGGGTTTACGCTCAGGCACAGAAAACCTGCCTGGAATGGCTGCACTTAATGTTATTTTCGAGATGCTATTACGCACAGAAGATTCAGCTTTTAGCGACACTCAAACGCTGCACAGCTTTCGACAGCAAATTGCCGATACACTGACAGATTGCTTCCCGCGCATTATTTTCAATAACAGCTTCGAGCACAGTGTACCAACCACCATTAACTTTGCGGTTCCAAGCTTTAGCAGCAAAGAGATTATGGACCTATTTGATGCCGCCAACATTCGTGTGAGCTCAGGTTCAGCTTGCAGCTCCAAAGTTACTGGTAGCTTTGTTCTCGATGCGATGGGATTACCCACGTGGCAAAGTGAATCAGCAATTCGTATGTCATTTGGTCCTGCAATGACTCAAGCCGATGTTGATACAGCTTGCGCACGCATAAAAACAGCTTCTCTGGCGCTAACACATAGCTGCATGGTGCTCGACAATTCTAAAATAGGCGCAGATATTAACGACAAAGCCCAATTAGAGGGCCTATTGCAACTGCGTTCAGGGGCAAGCTGTACTTGGGTCTATGCCGATACAAGCACTAAGCAAGCTTTGATTATCGACCCATTGCCAGAGTTACAACACAGGCTTGATACCCTGCTGCAGTGCCAACAGCTTACCCCCATTGCCATTATAGATACCCATGGTCATGCGGATCATGTTTCGGGTCGAGAAGTACTCGCTAACCGCTACTTAGCAGACCAAGATAGCGATATGTTAGGTTGGCCGCATAATAGCAAGACTGTTAGCTATGCTGGCACAGAATGTGAGGCTATCAACGTCGGTGAATTACAACTGCTTAAAGTGCCGACTCCTGGGCATACAAGCGACAGTATCAGCTTAGTTTTATGCTCAGCACAACAAGCTAAATATGCCTTTTGTGGTGACACCATTTTAATGGGCAGCTTGGGTAGAACAAACTTTGAATCTAGCTCAAGTGCAGCACTATTGAGCAGCCTTAAACTGCTCAATAATACCCTTGCGGAAGATACACTTATTTGTGCAAGCCATGATTATAATAACGAATTTACAACGACCTTAGCGGCTGAGAGTAAACGTAACTCTTTATTAAACTCAGCATTGCTTGATCTAATCTCTGAGGCTGACTTTATTAAGCGTAAAGCCGAACTAGATAGCCATTTGAACGACCAAGTGGGTAGTGAGATTATGTGTGGCGCTTATGTCGGAAGTTGCAATAAATCAGCAATTCGTGAGTACGATGCGTCAAGCCTCGCCGACGCAATCGCAAGTAATACAGGCGTCAAAGTCATTGATATTAGAGAGCCTCACGAATATGCACTAACGCACTCACAAGACTCTAGCCAAAATGTGCCATTAACCCGCTTAGTGCAATTTATTCAAGAACATCAACATCAAAAAGACCAGCCTTGGGTATTAGTTTGTCGCAGTGGTAGCCGCTCCATGGTTGCAGCTCAAGCAATGCATAGGCTAGGTTTTGCTAAAATATCTCACCTAAAAGGTGGCTACGCCTTGAGTCACTAAATATTAAGGCAAGCCATTCAATTAGAAACTCGAAGGCTTGTTTTTGAAAAATAAAAGCCACCAGATATGTATTGTCTGCTGGCTTTTTATTTTAACAATAACGCAAAATACCGAATAGCTATCTTAAGGTGCAGCCATCACTACAGAACATTGCTTAGGCTTCACTTTTTTAGCTTTAGGTTTTGGCTTAGGTTGAGGTTTTTTAGGAACTTTTGGCTTTGAAGGCTGAGTCTGAGTAAATTGCTGCTTCCACCAGCCCAATTCATGGCAACCATTGCCACTCGGAATAGCCGCCTGATCTCGACATGACTTATCGCCATTTGGGCAGTTCAATCGCACATGCATATGATAGGTATGTCCCCACCATGGCCGAACTTTATTCAGCCAAGCATCGTCCTTTAACTTTAAATCACACAAGTACTGCTTAATTACCGGGCTGACAAATATACGTGCCACACGTTCATCTTCTGCAGCTAACTTAACCATATTGGTTTGCGCGTCAGACCATAACTGAGTATCGAGGGAAAATTGCTTTTTATTGACTAGTTTTAAAGGCGTAGGTTGCTCACGCTCTACATTAGTTAGCTGTTTATCGGTTTGTTTAAACCACACATCAACATCTAAACCTATTTGATGACTGCTATGACCATGACTAAAGTTACCGCCTCTAGGCATAGACATATCGGCTATTAAAATATCGTCTAAACCTTGTTGTTTTAACTCAACCGCATATTGAGTAATAAATTCGATTAGCTCTGGGTGACCATAATAGCGTGACCGTTGAGTACGGATCACTTGATATCCCTCACCAATGACGGGTAAGGCTTCAGCCCCTTTTAAGCAGCCATTCGCGTAACTACCTATCGCACTAGGCCGAGAATGATAAGGTGTTTTAATGGACTCCCATGGGTTAGCTATCGCTCCTCCCATAAAAGCACAAAGACATATTAATATTGTAGTTAGAGTCAGCAAGCAGCGAGTATGATTTAACATTTATTGACCTCAACCACCAAGTTCGTTCTGACTTGCATCAGCTTTACTCTCTTAAGTTTAAATTGTCTTAATCAATTGGATTTGAGCTTAAGCTACCAACTTAAGATTAGACACAATAGATTAATCTTATTAAGTTTAGCTGGCTTGTTCATCTGCTGAGTCAATATTTAACCCTTGAACAAACCTTTGATTTTGATGGATGTTCACTTCTAATAAGTTAATCAACTGCTGCAAACGTTCTAATTCAGGTTTCTCAGCCTTTACTGAATCAGTGTTGAGTAAACGGCTCGCAACTTCTTTTGCCAATACCTGCATTCGAGTCGAGAAAAGTACACTCGCTTTATCCTCAACTCGCTTAGCTAAATGGCAGATCTGTGCGACATCATCTTGATCATAAGCAGTTATTAGCTGGGTAATTGTTAACTCAGCAAATTCATTAAACTCACTAATACTGCGCGTAAACTCTGCCAAGTCATTGTTAAACAACTCTCGCAATTGCTGATAATTAATATCAGCCTCAGTGGTATTAAGCTCTTTAGTTTGATGCCGCGCTAAACACACAACTTTATGCTGATTTTCAGCAGGTTGAGCTTGGCAAATTAAATGACAGTATTGACTCAATGCATCTCTAAAACTCTGCTCTTGCAAAGGCTTGGTAAGTACATGGTTAGCCCCTGCTTTTATCATATTGTCATGTGCTTCTTTAAACACATCCGCTGTACAAGCAAAAATTGGCACAGACAAACCTAAAGTCTTCCTAATGTATTCCGTTGCCTCTATTCCGTCCATTTCAGGCATATGGTTATCCATTATGACTAAGTCATAATGCTCATGCTGTAACGCACGAACAGCCTCAAGACCATTAAAGGCGATTTCAACACTATGACCTAAGCGCTGACAAAAAGTCTTGGCAACTAACGCATTCACCTTATTATCTTCAGCTATCAAGATATGGATATTCTCAGGCTGCGCCTCGGTTTGTAGCATCCCGACTTCAGCTTCTTTAGACTCTGCTTGGCCTCGTTCTAATGCAAGAAAAACCTCAAACTGAGTGCCTGTGCCAACTTGACTTGAAATAGTGATGTTGCCATCCATCAGCTCCACGAGCTGCTTAACAATAGACAGCCCTAGTCCTGTCCCGCCATATTGTCGAGTCGTTGATGATTCGGCTTGAACAAATGGCTCAAAAATCGAGTCAACCCGCTCTTTTCTTATACCTATGCCAGAGTCCTCAACCGTCATAGCGATGCCAGACTGCCCAGACAAACCTATTGATTGTTTAAACTTAAGCGTCACTTGTCCCGATTCGGTAAACTTTACAGCGTTACTCAGTAAGTTATAAATAATCTGCCTGACTCTTGCTTTATCTCCCTTAAAAGCCTGCTGTTCTTCAATCAAGTTCTCTACGATGAAACCAATATTTTTCTCATTACAAATAGGCTGATAGGTATTAATTATCGGCTCGATCACCGTTTTAAATTCAAATAACTCATGCTCTAAAGATAACTTTCCTTCTTCGACTTTTGAGAAATCTAAAATATCATTCAGTAAAGAGGTGAGATGGTTACCAGACTCCAATAGTATTTGAATTTGTTGCCTATGCTCAGGGTTTTCCAAGTTGGGTTCGATGATCTGCGCCATGCCTAAAATACCATTGAGCGGCGTTCTTAATTCATGGCTCATGGTTGCCAAAAATGTCGACTTGGCTTTATTGGAAACATCGGCCTTAACCACGGCTTGCGCCAGTTCAGTTTCCATTTTCTTACGCGCAGTGGAGTCCCTTTCTACTGCGATAAAATTAGTCAGCTCGCCATTAACATCAATGATCGGGTTGATGGCAATATCAATCCAATATTCACTGCCATCTTTATGGTAATTAATCAGTTCAGCTGTTACTGGTTGCTGTGCAGTCACCCCTTTACGTATTTTATCGACCTCATCACAGCAGGTGTTTTCTCCTTGCAGTAGTTGTCCGGGTTTTTTGCCTTTTATCTCGTCAGCTTGATACCCCGATAAAGTAACAAACCCCTTATTAACCCAAGTTACATGCCCGCTATCGTCGGTAATAATAATCGCATCCTGAGCATGCTCGGCAACTAAGGATAATTGAGCTTTCTCGGCTTCAACCTCATAAAGGCTTGCGAGTATTTTGGCTTCTTTACGATATTGCTCTGCTTGCTGCACCCGATAGTTAACACTGTAAATACCAATTAAAACTAGAATATTGAGTAACAGATAAACCTTACTATCATCAACCTGACTCAGCCAAAACATGGCTTGCTGCGCCATTCCTTCGCTCACACTGCTATGAAATACTTGCTGACTTTTAAATCGAATTTGTTCATCTAGCTCAGTCCCAAGCCTGCTATGTATAGCTAAACTTTGGTATTGATTTGTGTTAAAAAGAGAGTTTGTTGTCGCTACCTGTAAGGGGTGACCTGCTACTAGTGCAAATATATGCATTCGACTTTCAGCATCAATAAAGTTTGTCAGTAACTCTTGCTGTAATAACTCTTCAGTGTGCAGGGAGTATTGCTGTGAAATTTTTAATCGCAGCAGTGTTTCTAAATTGGCAACTAACTCAACGACTATGGTTGAAATCTCATCTGCATGATTTCGCATTTCACTATCGACAATTAACGATGCTAGCGATAATGCAGACCTATCGTTCTGCAAACTTGCCTGCAAGGCTTGTACTTGGCGCTCGACCTCCACTAATGATTGCGAAATATCGTCATAACTGTAGCTATCACTGATTTTTATTTTAAAAACTTCATCCCTAATCGATAACACCTGATGACTTAAGTCGGTAAAAGCATATTGATACTTTTGTACCAAACTAATTTTGACCAACAGCATCAACAACACCATCAATGCCGTAATACAAACCACAACTAAAGCGTAACTTTTTGCCTTATAACTTATCGTTTTATAGATTAGCGTTTTCACTGTTCAAGCTCCTCCAGTACAGCAGGTGTAGGAGCTGAAAGTGAATCAAGAAAAGCGACCAATTCAACAAGTGTTGCTGGCTCAAGCTCTTTACCCAATTGTGTCCTTGCCATCACCACTACAGCTTCTTCTAGACTGGCCGCTCGTCCATCATGAAAATACGGTGGTGTAGTCGCTACATTTCTTAAACTAGGTACCCTAAAAACATGTTTATCGCTACGATTACCTGTAATCGTAAATCGGCCAAGATCACTACCTTGCTCTGTTAACGCTTGTACATTGCCAAATTTTTGAAATAGATTGCCACCGAGGTTTTGACCTTGATGGCAATAGATACAACCTAATGAACGAAACTTATGCCAACCATTTACTGCTGCAGTTGATATGGCCTGTTCGTCTCCCATTAAATATCGGTCAAAGGGGGCTCCTGGTGTATTTAGCTGTAACATAAAGCTGACTAGAGCATGCTTAATCGTCTCTTCGGTAATAGCCTCATCATAAAGCTCATCAAAAGCTTGCTTATAATAAGGGTCTGTCGTTAGCTGCTGAATGACCTCATGCCAGCTACTGTCCATTTCTAGCGGATTATGAATAGGGCCATCAATTTGTTCCTGCAAACTATTCGCTCTACCGTCCCAAAAGAAACGCGTGTTAAAAGCAACATTAAATACAGTAGGAGAATTACGTTCACCTGTACCATTGACCCCTGTAGACACAGCAATTAGCTCAGCACCGTTATCATTCAAGTGATGGCATGACTCACAACTCACCTTACCGTTTGAAGAAAGCCGAGGATCGAAAAATAGCTGCATTCCCAGCTTAATTAAAGGTTTATCTTGGCTTGAAAAACTTGTAATTGGGATTGGGGAAACAGAAAGAGATTGGACTTTAGGGGAGCTGATGCTGACAACAAGGTTTTGCTCATCGATTTTCAATGCAGCTACTGGTGCATCTATTACGCTGAAATAAAGGTATAAGCTAAAGCAAGTAACGAAAAGAGCCGCTAGTAACCAGCGTAATTTAAATAACATATTGACCTCCCTGTATCGATCGCAGCATTAAACAACAATCCTTTGTCGTTTCTTTAGTGTAGTTAGAGTCGCACAAATAGCTAGCTCACTAAGCCCAGTGTGCTGTGTTTCCGCCCAAGCACTGACAAAAAAGCGGAGCAAGCCTGCTCCGCGTACTAAATATACTCGCCACATCAGTGTGATTAATCAAACAGGTTAGGCATAACCGCAAGTACCACTAATGGTCACTCACTTTAATCAATAACACACTGCACTTTGGCAAGAAAACCGTAGCAAAAAAACCAGAGGTAACGCCGAGGGCAGACGAATGCATCGACGCCTTACTCAAGTCCTTTCCATTGTCCCTAATGGAAATATAATCGTTAAAAATCAATATTTGGCGCCCTAAGGGCGCCGAGTCCCCTGTTAAGACTTACCGCCTTGGTAAATCCAGCGGTAAAGTGTCGGTAACACTAATAGCGTCAGTGCGGTTGAGCTAAATAAACCGCCAATGATCACCACAGCAAGAGGCTGCTGGATCTCACTGCCTACGCCCGAAGACAGTAGAATCGGGATCAAACCTAGTGCTGAGGTTAACGCCGTCATCAGTACTGGACGTAAACGCCCTACCGTGCCCTCATAAACTGCGTCATAAAGCGAAGCATCTGTTTCTTCAGTCACGCTGACGCGTCTTTGATTTATCGAATCCACCAGCACCACACCATTGAGCACTGCCACGCCAAATAGGGTGATAAAGCCAATCGAACTTGGTACCGACAAATAAGTGCCGCTGGCGTACAAGGCCACAACACCACCAATTAATGCCAATGGTACGTTAGCCATAATCAGCCCCACCTGCTTTACCGAGCCGAATGAGAAGAACAGTAACAAGGCAATCAACACGATAGAGATAGGTACCACCAACATTAGCTTTTGCTGTGCACGCTGTTGGTTCTCATATTGACCACCTACCACTACGGTGTATCCCGGTGGTAAGTCAGCCTTTGGCACAATCGCGTAAATATCATTTACCACTGAACCCATGTCGCGGTCAGCAACATTAGCTTGCACCACCACACGACGCTGCACATCATCGCGACGAATGTTAGGCGGCGCCATTTCAATCACCACATCAGCTACTTCACCAAGACGTACCGTTGCTCCGCTGACACCTGTCAGTAACAAGTTTTCCAACGCATCAGGTGAACTGCGGTATTGCTTAGCTAGACGTACATAAATATCGTAACGCGCATTACCATCAATCACTTGGCCTGCGCTGCCGCCACCAATACCTTGACTAACCAAGGCCATCACTTCATCAACGCTAATACCATAGCGCGCCAGTTGATCTCGTTTAGGGCGTACGACTAACTGTGCTTCGCCGCTCACCTGCTCAAGCGATACATCCACCGCACCAGGAATTTGCGCCACGAGATCTGTTAATACTTGGCCACGCTCAGACAGCACATCTAGATCTGGACCAAAGATCTTAATCGCTAGCTGCGCTTTAACACCCGATAGTAGTTCGTCAACGCGAGTGGCAATTGGCTGAGAGAAGGTGAACAACAAGCCCGGATAGACATTGAGTTTCTCTTCCATTTTACGCTGTAGCTCAAAACGATTGCTCGCGCTAACCCACTCTTCAACTGGCTTAAGACCGATGTAGATCTCGATGTTATTCACCGGCTCTGGGTCACCACCTAACTCTGCAGCGCCAATACGGCTGAGTGCGTAGTTAACTTCTGGGAACTCAAGTATTAACGCCTCAAGCTTTGGCGCGACATCAAGAGATGTCCCTAAACTTGCCGTTGGAGCTAGCGTGACGCGTAAGTTAATCGTGCCCTCTTCAAGCTCAGGCACAAACTCAGTACCCAGTCTTGGGAGCAATAACATACTCAAGGCGAACATCACCACAGAAGCACTCAATAGTACCTTTGGATGTGCCATCGTCGTGCTCAGCAATTTACGATATAGCGCTTCAATCGGTTTAAGCACTGGGCTTTTACGTAATACAACGCCGCGCTTAAACAGATAAACCGCCAACGCAGGTACAGCAATTAACGCCACTAATAGTGCCGATAGCATCGCTAAGATAATACTCACAGCCATTGGCTGGAATAATTTACCTTCTACGCCTTCAAGGGCAAACAAGGGCGCAAACACCACGATAATAATCGCGGTCGCAAAGAAGATTGGGCTACACACTTCTTTGGCGGCCAGCATCACTTGATTGATCATGCTGCTTGAACCAACGTCTGACTCTTTGTTTTTACTCGACTGCGTGAGGTGTTTAAAGATATTTTCTACCATCACCACCGAGCCATCAACGAGCATACCAATCGCTACAGCTAAGCCACCAAGCGACATCAAGTTAGCCGACATTCCGAAGTAAGACATGACTAGCAATGCTAGACCGATTGAAACTGGAATAGATAGCAGCACTAACAAGGTCGCGCGAATGTTGACGAGGAACAGCGCTAAAATCACCACAATAAACACGAACGCCATTAATAGCGCGTCACGTACCGTGCTTACCGCTTGGTTAACTAAGTCTGATTGGTCGTAGAACACTTCAAACGACACACCGTCTGGTAGTGCTTGCTCAATCATGGCAGTGCGCGCACTAATGTCGTCGATAGTTTCCTTGGTATTAGCGCCCATACGTTTAAGTACAACACCGGCAACCACTTCGCCAAGATCTTGCGAATTACCCGCCTCGTCACGGCGAGTCATGGTCACCGCGCCCACGCGGATCTCACTGCCGTAATCGACTTTAGCAATATCGCCAATACGCACTGGAGTACCCGCGACTTCCGTTAACGGGATTTGTGCAATCGCTTTAAGACCCGCATCACCAGAAGGCAACATGCCATAGCCGCGCACCACTAATTGCTCTTGCCCTTGGTCCATAAACCAACCGCCAGCATTACGGTTATTGCTCTCTAATGCGCTAGTCACTTGCGCCATTGATAAGCCGTAACTCATCAGTTTATTAGGCTCAATTTGCACTTGGTATTGACGAACTTCGCCACCAAATGACAGCACTTCGGTGACACCGCCAACAGGCATCATCAGTAACTTAACCATGTAGTCGTTAATACTACGTAGCTCTGACGCATCTACACCCGATTCAGGAGTCGCACGTAAGATGTATTGATAGATTTGCCCAAGACCAGAAGTGTTAGGACCAATTTCAGGTACCCCAACACCATCAGGGATCATTTCACGAGCCGCTTGTAACTGCTCAAACACCTGCTGACGCGCGAAATAAATGTCCGTGCCTTCGGCAAATACGACCGTCACAATCGACAAACCAGTACGTGAAAGTGAACGTACTTCAGTTACCGCAGGTAAAGCGTACATGGCCGATTCGACCGGATAACTAATCAGCTTTTCTACTTCTTCAGCCGCCAAGCCCTCAGCCGCTGTGTTAACGGTAACTTGTACGTTGGTCACATCAGGAAAAGCATCTAAATTCAATTTTGGTAACATGGCGATACTGGCAACAACTAAGGCCAGCAGCGCAAGCACCACCATCAGACGATTGCGTATGGCAACGTCTATCAGTTTTTGTAACATAGCTGTCGCCTCTTAGTGGTTGTGGATATCGAAGCCAGATTTGGCTTGCTCTGATGCCAGGAAGAACGCTCCAGAGATCACCACCTGCGCATCTTTAGCTAAACCGCGCACTAAGTTCATACCGCGCTGACGCTCAACCACTTCAATCTCAACCCCTTCAAAGCCTTCTGCGCCTTGAATAAATACCTGCCAATGACCATCGCTGCTGCGAGTTAATGCCGAATCCGGCAAAATAACTCCGCCTTCTGACGCATCAGGTAGGTATAACTCCGCAAATTGACCGGCATGCAATACATGACCTGCGTTTTCAAATGCCACTAAGATCTGCTCAGTACGGGTGACACTATCAAGCTCATGAGAACGGCCAATAATGGTACCCTCTAGGCTCTTATCGCCGACCTTAACCACAGTCTTGCTGCCGATGCTGACTTTTTCAGCCTGTACAGGCGTTAACTCAGCTTCAACCCATAAGTGAGACTCATCAGTTAACTGCATCAAGGCTGTGCCTGCAGGCACAATTTGCCCTAACATAGCGATGTCTTTTTGCACACGACCACTGATTGGCGCGATTAGCTGATAGCTACCTATGGTTTCAGGTGCATCAGCAAGCGCGGTAATTTGAGCAGACGTCATCTTCATCGCTTCTAGCGTGGCACGCTTAAGTTCTGCATCCACTTGCGCTTGTAAGCGGCGGCTCGCACTGACAGCGCTAGCGCTCATGCGTTTAACTCTGCTCCATTCAGCAGCGGCATTAATATAGTCAGCTTGTGCCTGTGCAACGGCAACACCGCCCAATGTCAGTAACACATCGCCCTTATTCACTTCTTGCCCCGGTACTACACTGCGCTTAAGTACGCGTACATCCACCTGCGGTGCAATGGTCACAGTTCTGTCGCGATCAACGACTAAGGTTGCCGTTGCAACGGCTTCTAAACTAAAGCTTTGCTCACTAAGTTGCGCCACTTCAATCTTTGCCAACGCTAATTGCTCAGCCGTTAACTCAATACCGTGAACGTCTTCTTCTGCAGCTGCTTCCTCAGCGTTATGACCGTGACCATCATCTTTAATTAACACAGCTTCTTCAGCACTGTGATCATGACCATCTCCAGCAGTTGCCAGAGTCGGGATGACCAATGCAGTTGTCAGGCTCATCAATAAACCAAAGCTCATTGCGCGGGTAATGGCGTTAAGTCCGAATGCGCTAGATTTTGCCGTGCTATTAGTCAGCATCATTGTTGGTACCACTGTTTTATTGTTCGTTTTCATAATCAAAGCCTTTACTGAGCTTGTTCAGGTGCTGCCGCATTGGCACCCTGAGTTGATAACTGGCTATTGAGGTAGCCTTCCAATTGTCCACTTGTCCCCATCCAGCTAAGCCAGCTCTCGTAAAGAGCAGACTCGAGCGCTAGTCCAGCTAAATAGCTGCCACTCATCTGTCTTTGGCTTTGCAAGTAGTCACTGGTATTGATATCACCCGCTTGCCATTGTTGAGACAAAGACTGCGCGGCTTGGGTGCCAGAGGTCAGCACCAACTCGCTCCAATCTTGATAGCGCTGAGTGAGCCTTGGAAGGCTTAATAAAAACTGCTTTTGCTGCTGCAGTAGTACGCGCTCTTGGGCTAAATAAGTTTGCTCAGCTATGGCTACCCCCTGGCTCGCAACAGCAATCGCTTCGCTGTAGTTATTGCGGATCTGCAGCGGAATAGATACACCGACGCCAAACTTGTTTTCGTCACCTTCTCGTTCAGCACTTAAGCTAATACTCGGATCGGCGCTGCCATCAGCCTTGGCTTGTTCAGCCACCACCTTAGCAACTAATACTTGCTGATAAGCACTTTTAAGTGCAGGTAATTCAGGCGAGATGTTTAAATGCGCCGCTTGCACCGTTAAGGCATTAACAAAGTCTGCAAACGGCAACTCAAACTCACCAAACAAAGCTAATACTTGGCCGTCCGCCGCAATAGAGGCTTGCTCAGCTAATGCGTAATCGGCTGCATTACTAGCAACATCAAGCTGCATAAGTTGCAATTCAACGCTCGACAAATCACCCACCTCTGTACGTTGACGGGCGATATCAAGCTGGCCTTTAGCTAAGTTAAATTGCTGCTTTTGAAACTCTAATGCTTTACGTGCCTGACTTTGATTGGTCAAGGCTTGCAGCCTTTCGGCTAACATTTGGTTACGTTCAAGCGTAATGCTAGATAAAAGGATTTCACTTTCTAACTGGGCAATACGTGTCGCTACTCCACGCTTATCCCCCCAGTCTATTGTCTGACTAATATCCAAGCTGTAAGTATCCTCACTCGCATTTTGGTAGCCTAATCCTAACTCTGGGTTATACACCGCTTTGTCGGCGGCCTCTACGCTCAATAAAGCTTGCTGACGGCGCGCTGCTTGCGCTTGCACTTCTGGCAGACTATTAAAACGTTGCATCACTTGCGGTAGCCAGTGACTAAATTGGTCAAGACTATTTGTTGTCGCAGCAAGCCCTGTTTGGCTCATTGCACCACTGAGAGTTGACTCAGCAGCGGTTACAGTCGTTACAGGTACCGTTAAAAGGCCCAAGAGTAGACTGGCGATTATGGTTTTTTTCATCGCGGATCCTATCGACCCGGCTATCACGAAGTCATGGCTATTAGCCAGACCTTAGGCTAAACATAAGACGGACTTTTACGTGATATTGCCTGGGTACAAATCAATATAACAGTCGCGTAAACATTGCAGGTGCAGCCAGTTAATACCCAAGAAAAATTGAGCTAAAAGCAGCGATGCAATAAATACACGGTGATTAAATAAAGATTTAGCGAAGCGGAAGTTAAGGCAGCAATGCCATTCAAGCAAAGATGTAAAATCTTGCCAACTTCAACCTCTTAAGGGTTAAACGATTGGAGGGCGATAGTCTGGAAGTTGCTCTGGAGGTAAATACTGTCCATCAATACTGGTAAGTGCGTCACTCACAGGCACTGAAGGCACAATTGACACTGTAGACATGGCGGTTACATGGCCACCATGACAAGGACAATCTAAACAAAGATCAAAGCTTTTTGATTCGGTTTTCGCAACGGTGTGGCTATGTGGCTCGACATCCGCTGCTGCACTGTCAATAATCGAGTCAAAGGCACAAGCGCAATCTACACACTGCGATAACGTGGTAACGTCAGCAGTAAATTGAATATGTGGGTGAGGTGCGCTCTCTTCTTCATGATCTCCTAAATGTAACTGATGCATGCCTAGGTTGCCGCCTGCGAATTGCAGTACAACAACAGCAATTAATACAGCTGCCATTTTATACAGAGATTGAGGAGTAAATAGACGCAAAATTCACCTATCGATTAATGTAAAAGTGTAAACATTGATACTTTGTAGCAAATCAGACCCGCATCATAAACAAAAGTTCACTGCAAACAAGATTTTATAGAGCCCTTAGTGAACTTGGTCTCATTTTAAATTTAGGCCTGATAAAGAAATTATTATTTAAAAACGCAGTGCTTAGCGTAATCAGTCGCTTCGTTAGCAGACCAGTCACCAGACGGCTTTTCTTTCATCTGCTTACACCAGGCTTCGCTGCCAACTTCTGGGGCACAGGCACTCAAGCCAAACACTAATGCACACACTAACGACAACCCTGAGAGCTTAGATAACGACATTGGTAAATCCTTCTATTACGATGACTAAAAATATATTTTACTGGATTATAACAAGATTCGAATTAAGTTCTTGCTGCAATCCACTCTATTGCAGACTCTTTTTGCTCTAGTGGGTACCAAGCGACCTCACCTTGCATAAATGGGCCCATTAACCTTACAGCATTACCGAACCAGTCAGGGCCACCTACAAGTACAAGGGCGTCAAAATTGGGTAATTGCACTTCACCACTGCCCGCTAATGACTCTTGTTGCCAGCCTTCGAGCAAGACATCGGCTTCAACGTAGATACAAATCTTAGCGTTATCGTCACGACAACGCTCAATTAGCGGCTGCATGATCTGCCCGTAATCTTCTGTAGATAAACGGCCGCTGGCAAATAAGCTAATCACATCAGCCGTTATATCAGGGATCTTACACAGCATACTCTGTCTCCATAATGCTCAATTTAGAGAGGAACATTGCTTGATAATAGCAAACCCGCCATGAAGGAAAAGTGGACCGCGCCCTTATTTCGGCTAAAAGTCTGTTAATATTGAGCAAAGGATTAAAAGCCTACGCCTAGTTTTGCGTTAGGTAAACCACCAATTATTAGGCGTACTGCTTTGGCAACCATAAAAATATCAAACTCAGTATCAATTCAAGACAGCGAACTTGAGTGGCAATTTATCCGCTCTAGTGGCGCAGGAGGTCAGCACCTCAATAAAGTCTCTACAGCTGCCCAGTTGATATTCGATATCAAAAACTCTTCTTTGCCAGAGTACTATCAGCAGCGCTTGCTCGCTAAGGCTGATCACCGTATTACTAAAAGTGGCAAAATCATCATTAAATGTCAGCAAAGCCGAAGCCAAGATTTTAATCGCCAAACAGCATTAGAGCAGTTTATCGCCTTAGTCGTAAGCGTAAATGCGGTGCAGAAAAAACGCATCGCAACCAAGCCGACTAAAGGTAGCCAACGCCGCCGAGTCGATGCAAAAAAGCAAAAAGGTGCCACCAAAGCACTAAGACAGAACAAAAGCAGTTTTTAGCACTAAGTCCAAATGCCTTAGTCATTTTATCTTTCGCGCTACAGCAATCGACAAATGACTGATTATTTGTTGAAATCAAAACGATATTAGCGCGATTGCGTGCACTTAAGTACACCAAGGGAATAGTCATGAGCAGCCAAACAAAAATCTTACTCGTTAATGGTCCTAATTTAAATTTACTCGGCCGTCGTGAGCCTGGTCATTACGGCCACCATACCCTTGAGCAAATTGTCGATGACCTTAAGCAAAGTGCAGCCCAATCCAATGTGGAGCTTGAGCATATTCAATCCAATGCAGAACATTTATTGATTGAGGCGATTCACAACAGTGATGCCGACATGGTGATTATCAACCCAGCGGCTTTTACCCATACCAGTGTGGCACTGCGAGATGCATTACTTGGTGTAGCGATCCCCTTTATTGAAGTGCACCTTTCTAACGTGCATAGTCGCGAACCGTTCCGCCATCATTCTTACTTTTCAGATAAAGCCATCGGCGTGATTTGTGGATTAGGCGCCCAAGGCTACCAATTTGCTCTGCAAGCAGCCATTGCCCGTTTACATTCCACAGACAAACATTAAGGTCAGCTTACCCAATGGATATTCGTAAAATAAAAAAGCTTATTGAGCTGGTACAAGAGTCAGATATTGCAGAGCTTGAAATAAAAGAAGGCGAAGAGTCTGTGCGTATTTGCCGGCATAGCCCAGTGCCGATACAAGCTAATAACCAGACTTACCTTGCCCCAGCAAGTAGCGTTGCAGCAGCAATACCTAGCCAACAAATCAAACATAATAGTGATTCAGACAATAACGATATCGACGATGAGCCACACCAGCTGATCTCGCCTATGGTCGGCACAGTTTATTTAATCGATAAACAAAGCCAAGCTCCACTTTGCCATGTGGGTCAAACCGTGAAGGCTGGCGATATCGTTTGTATCATTGACGCTATGACTATGAGTAACCGTATTGCAGCTGATAAAGACGGTGTGATTAGTGCCATTTTAGTTGATGACGGACAAGCTATTGATTTTGAACAGCCGCTAATCGAAATCGAATAATAACGAAAACGATCAACCCAGTGGTTAGCTATACCAATCTAAATATTCGGCTGAACAAGCTTCAATAAAGGACTCTAATGCAATGATATTAATTACCGGCGCTAGCAGTGGTTTAGGAGCTTCTTTAGCTCAACTTTATGCCGAGCAAGATGATATTGCGATTACAGGGCGTAATGCTGAACGTTTAGAACAAGTTGCGGAATCAATTAAACGTCCTATTAATTCCTATGTTTGCGATTTAAGCGACGGGCAAGCGGTTACGCAGCTATTTGACGCCTTACCAAGCACACCAAACATGATCATTCATTGTGCTGGAAGTGGTTACTTTGGTCCAATCGAGAATCAGTCTCCTGACGCTATCAAGACGCTAATTGATAACAACCTCACCTCAGCTATTTTAGTGTTGCGAGAAGCCGTTAAACGCTACAAGGATCAAGCTGTCACAGTGGTGATAGTTATGTCTACCGCAGCATTGGCAGCCAAAGCTGAAGAGTCAACATATTGCGCAGTAAAATGGGCGGTAAAAGGCTTGATAGAATCCGTACGTTTGGAGCTAAAGTCCAGCCCAATGAAGCTAATTGCAGTATACCCCGGCGGTATGGATACTGATTTCTGGCCAACCAGTGGTAAACAAACAGATACCAATAGTTTTATGGCTGCAGATGAAGCGGCTGGTATGTTAAAGCAAGCCTTACAAAGCACAGCTCATGGTTATATTTCAGATCTCACGATCACTCGCGGTTGATTACAGATAAAAACAGCGAGTAAATAACAGGAAGTTTTCGAGCTTTTTTCTATACTTAGCAAACATCGATTAAAATTCGCTTGGCAGTTAGTCATAAATAAGGACAAGGAATGCGCACGAGCCTAATCATTTTTATCGTCACAAGCTTACTCTTATTTATTGGCTATCATATTTACCTATTTATGATGCCAAGCGTTAAGATTGTGAACCAATCAGGACAAATCTTAACTCGTGTCGAAGTCAACTTACCTAGTAATCGCTTAGTGTTTGATAATATCGCGCCAACAGAAACTATGCGAATTCACTACAAGACAGACCAAGCTGACGGCGAGTATGCCTATCAAATTCGTTTATCCTCAGGTGCCTATTTAAACGGCCAGTGTGGCAGCGTGACTCACGATCAATACATGAAAGTACTAGAGCTAATTGTCGATAGTGAAAACAAGGTTAATTGTATTGAGTAAATTGCGGATACATCCAACCCTGTGATATGACTAATTGGAAACTAAATGACTGATTTGTTCAAAGCTCTTACTCGCGTCAGTATAATCAATATCAATTAAATAGAGCTCACCGTTAACTAATAACACCAGTGAAGGAAAGCCTTGCAAAGGCAGATGACGCGTGCGATTAATTTCTTCTAGCAAATTAGCCTCTACGACTTCACTTGTTAACGCTTTAGCAAAAAGCTCGGCACTTATTCCTAGATTACTTGCAAGCTCTATTAAGGTTCTATCATCAGAAGGGTTCTTAGCCTCAAGATAATATGCCTGCTGGATAGCCAGCAGCATCTCTTTCTCTAAACCTTGTTCCCGTGCAATCAAGGTTGCACGGCAAGCAGGGTAAGTTGAGCGTCTAGGCTCATTTTGCTGCCAAAAATCAAAATTAAACTCTGTACCTAGTTGCTGAGAGATCTTGCTCCAGGTTTGCTTTAACAACTCCTGCATATCGTTAGCCATAGGTTCATCAGTATCCGGCGCCAAACCACCTAATCGATATTCAACTTTAAGCTCAGGGTAAACTTGTGCTAACTGAGTTTGTAATGCGGACCAAGCAGGTCTATAGCCCCAACACCAACTACACATAGGGTCGTAAACATAATAAAGAATTGCCAAGTTCATGAAATGATTTCTTTAACTACAATATATTCCTTAGACTACCTAGGCAGACAAAAAAGTCTAGCCATTGGCACCACAAAAATGATAACAATTGAAACCATCAACTTTACACTGATATAGGTAAAGCATGAAAAGCTAAGCAAGTTTAAGTATTCTACCAATATAGCCATTAGCAAAAAGACAAGCAGTGTCCAAACTCAAACCTAATATAAGTATTATCCGCAGCGGAATATTCACCCAGTGGGATGATGCAAGTGATGACTTGCCACGGCAATTAAAAGCCACGGTGCATGTTCCAGCTGAAATCGATATCGAATTCGGTTTTATCGCTCACATCAAAAAAGCTAAAAACCAAAAGCTAAGATATTGCATTTATCACCCTAATATCCCCGACGATAAGGGTAATGTTCGCCCACCTTTTGAAGGCGAAGTATTCGTTCAATCAAACGATTGGAAGTTCTATTTAGGCGACACCATCTGGGCTCCTGAACATAACAAAGTCGGTAACTGGCGAATGACGTTAGAACTCAAAGGCAAGGTGGTTGCCGAAAAGACCTTTAAAGTGCATATGAATGATGAGCAAGACAAGATTGATGCTTTTTGGAAGCATAGAGGTTTCTAGCTAGGGCAACAAAGCCCCCAAAAGCTCTGGAGGCGTCATAAACGGTTATCTGTTTACACTCACCTCTTGAAAGCTAAACTGGTCACTGTCTAACTTTTGTTTAACTTCACTCTTAGCCGTAAAATCTAATTGATTAAGATCCACTCTTTTAATTGTACTGTTATGCATTGTTTTATAAAACAAGAGTCCATTACTTTGATCTATCACTGACGTCCACTGAGTGGCACTCGGTAAATCAGGGATATGAGACTTATTGTTAAATTCGCTCCCTATTGGAATATCGAAGTTGTTCAAAATATGGAATGCTTGCGAAACAGCTTGTTGAGCATTTTCCATTACCGGAGCAGTATTGACATAGAAAGCCGCGCGAACAAAACGAGATGGTGGTGAAATATCACCAGGAAGGCCGACAAAGTTAGAGCCTACCCCGAAGGATTGTGTCTCAACGCCATTTATCTTTTGTGGCGGACTGATACCGGGATGGAGGTTGATATAATTGTTAAGGTTTGTGACCTGCCAACTATAGTCGGGCGAGTTAGTTAGTACCTTAGCCGTATTTTTATGGATATTGATTTTGCCGTGCTCCATTATCTCAATCACAATACTGTGACCCTGCTTATCAGATACTCGCCAATGTGCTGTCGGTGATGGATTACCTTGCTGATCAAAGTAAACAGTGACAATCTTAATTTTACCTAATGCTGCCTCGACTTCTGCAACCGTTTCAAATTGCGTTAGCATCCAACGAACAAAATCCATATCGGTAATGTTATCCGCAGTTTGTTTAGGATCATACTTAGCAAGTGAGCCGTAATTGCGGAAATAAAATAAGCCTGCGCTTAGTCCCTTTTCATTCAAACCTTCAGCAATAAAACGATCATCGCTGACAGAGATCCCTGCAAAGCCATATTTGCTGTTCCAGCTTAGTCCTTGCTGTTGATCAGGCATAGTTGCTGTGTATTGATGATTACGGGGGGAAACGATAAGTTTGCTGTTTAGATCGCTATGACCCCATTCAATCGTTCGAGCCTGGATCTGTTCATTCGCTGTGGTTGATAAAGTTATACCGGTACAAGCACTAGCTGCATAACTAAAAGTAGAAGCGAGTATTAAGGTGAGTAATGTCTTTTTCATGATATCAGCTTAACCCTTTGAAGAATTGTCGACCAATGAGCTCTTACAATGCTCTTCATTAGCCATTGGTAGCTACAAACTTACACCCAAATATCAAGAATACAAAATACTTCTACTTATCAGCATAAGAAGTTGACTAAGCGAAATATTTTAAAAGTTTGTCATAAATGGCGGTATGAAAATAGTCTGCTTGATTCGTCTTACTTCACATGAATATTGAACCACACTAGGTTCAGACTTTTTACTTCCCCATGTTCGAGTGGTCAATTCTCGTAATTAAAGAGTCTAGACAAACGAAAAAAGCCCGTTGCGTTAGCAACGGGCTTTCTCGCTTCTCTTTCGAGAATAAATTGGTGCCTAGAAATGACCTACTCTCACATGGGGAGACCCCACACTACCATCGGCGATATTGCGTTTCACTTCTGAGTTCGGAATGGATTCAGGTGGTGCCACAACTCTATGGTTTCCAGA